>NZ_CM147851.1:0-1497500 GCF_055808085.1 Bartonella sp. bp_1
ATGAAAAGCGGTGAATGCTTTAATGATTATGGTTTGGTTGCGAATAAACAGACTGATGAAATGACAGACCAGAAAAAAGAATCCGCATCGCTGAGTAATGAAACTGAACATAGTGAACTAGCTTTTGCCCGTGTGATGGCTAAGGTTAAGGTGCAGGTCGGATCTGAAGCTTATTCGAGCTGGTTCGGGCGTTTGAAACTTTCCGAATATAGTAAGTCGGTTGTCCGTCTTTCTGTGCCGACTGCTTTTTTACGCTCATGGATTAATAATCATTATCTCAAGCTTTTAACAGATCTCTGGCAGCAGGAGAGCGCTTCTGTTTTGCGTGTCGATGTGATTGTGCGCGGTGTTAGTCGTGTAGCCAAGCCTACACCGGCGCCTGTTGTCGATGTAACAACTATATCCGTTAAGGAAAATGGCCCGTTTAGTACGGTGCGTCCACGCAATGATCGTCTGATCGGTGAATCCGGTGCTTTTGTATTGGGCTCTCCTCTTGATCCACGTTATACATTTGATACTTTTGTTGAAGGTGCATCCAACCGTATGGCTTTGGCTGCTGCACGTACTATCGCCGAGGTTGATAAGGCTGCTTCGCTAAGATTCAATCCGCTTTTTATTCATGCATCTGTCGGTTTGGGTAAAACCCATATGTTGCAGGCTATTGCCGCCGCGGCATTGAAGCGCCCGACTCCGCAGCGTGTTGTCTATCTGACAGCTGAATATTTTATGTGGCGTTTTGCAACGGCCATTCGTGATAATGATGCGCTTTCTTTCAAGGAACAGCTGCGTGATATTGATCTGTTGATTATCGATGACATGCAGTTCTTGCAGGGTAAGGCCATTCAGAATGAATTCTGTCATTTGTTGAATACATTGTTAGATAGTGCCAAACAGGTTGTCGTTGCTGCTGACCGTACGCCTGATGAGCTTGAATCGCTTGATGTGCGTGTGCGTTCGCGTTTGCAGGGCGGTGTTGCGTTGGAAATCGGTGCGCCAGATTATGATATGCGTCTTGAAATGTTGCGCCAACGTTTGAAGGTTGTTCGACAGGAAGATCCGTCTGTGATGATTGACGAAAGTGTTCTTGCTCATATTGCCCAGACGGTTTCTGGTTCGGGTCGTGATCTTGATGGTGCATTTAATCAGCTTATTTTTCGTCAGTCTTTCGAGCCTGATCTTTCATTCAACCGTATTGATGAATTATTAGGTCATTTGACCCGTTCGGGAGATGCCAAGCGTATTCGTATCGAAGAAATTCAGCGTGTTGTGGCACGTCATTATAATGTGTCAAAACAGGATTTGCTGTCTAACCGCCGTACCCGTACAATCGTCAAGCCGCGTCAGGTAGCAATGTATCTTGCTAAGATGATGACACCGCGTTCATTGCCTGAAATTGGTCGCCGCTTTGGTGGGCGAGATCATACAACGGTGTTGCATGCCGTGCGCAAGATCGAGGATCTTGTCGGTGGCGATCAGACACTGGCTAATGAGCTTGAAATGCTTAAAAGATTGATCAGCGAGCAAGCGGCCTAGTTTTTTATTTCTGCTTTTGGCTTTATCAACAAAGAAGATGGTTCTGTATGAGCCGCGTGCTTGCTTTTAGTGGTGTTTATCTGTCATTTTAGCCTTTGTCTCTTGATCGGGCATGTTGGTATATATGCTTCTTTGTCATAGACATAACCGGTGTTGGCCTCAAAAGGGGTCTTTTGTTATAGTTGGATGGTGTCGTCATGCGCATTACAGTAGATCGCAGCAATCTTCTTAAGTCTCTCGGTCGGGTGCATCGGGTGGTTGAGCGTCGTAATACGATTCCCATTCTTTCCAATGTTTTGATCAGCGCAGAAAACGGCCGATTATCGTTGAAAGCAACAGATCTGGAGCTTGAAATTAGTGAAACAACCGGTGCCAATGTCGACCAGTCCGGTGCGACAACGGTTCCGGCCCATTTGCTTTATGATATCGTTCGCAAATTTCCCGATGGCGGCGAGATCATGTTGTCGTTATCACCTGATGGCAATTTTGTTTCGGTTGTATCGGGCCGTGCCAACTTCAAGGTGCAGAGCTTACCGAAAGAAGATTTTCCAGAATTGAGTGCGGGTGAGTTTTCTCATAAGTTGGAAGTGCCCTGTTCGGTCTTGAAGCGTCTTGTCGATTGTACGCAATTTGCAATTTCAACCGAGGAGACCCGCTATTATCTTAACGGCATCTATTTCCATGTTATTGACAGCGATGGTGCTAAATTGCGTGCGGTTGCAACAGATGGTCACCGTCTAGCGCAAGCTGAAACAACAGCGCCTGCTGGCCTTGAGGGGATGCCCGGCGTTATTATTCCGCGTAAAACCGTTGGTGAAATCCAGAAGCTTTTGTCGGAAGAACCAGACGCGAGTGTGAGTGTTGAGCTGTCGGATTCAAAAATCCGTTTTCAGGTTGGCTCTGTTATTATGACGTCTAAGCTCATTGATGGCACATTCCCTGAATATCAGCGTGTTATTCCACTGGCGAATGAAAAGAAGTTAGTGATCAATCGTCAAAGTTTTGCAGCCGCTGTTGATCGTGTTTCGACGATTTCTAGTGATCGAGGCCGCGCTGTCAAATTGGCTATCACGCAGGACCAACTGGCCTTGAGTGTGAATAATCCTGAATCCGGATCGGCCGAGGATGAGTTGTCCGCTTCCTATTCTTCCGATCCTTTAGAAATTGGTTTTAATTCACGTTATTTGCTTGATATTGCTGCGCAACTATCAAGCGATGAGGCAACTTTTGCTTTTGCCGATGCTGGGGCGCCAACCTTGATCCGAGACGGTGAAAAGAATGATGCGCTTTATGTGCTGATGCCGATGCGTGTCTAGGTGTGGAGAAATCTGTGAGTGATGAGGCACATCACGGTGCCGCGTCAGTAGAGCAATCTGCTGCGCAGCCTGTTGTTTTAAGGCGCCTTAAGCTCACAGCTTTTCGTAATTACCGTTATTTCGATATTGATTTTTCGCAAAAGTCGGCGCGTCATATTGTTCTGACCGGATTTAATGGTGTCGGTAAGACTAATCTTCTTGAAGCGGTATCACTTTTTTCTCCTGGACGTGGACTGAGACGGGCCAATTATGCCGACATGATTAATAAGGCAGCTCCTCAAGAAGGGTTTGTCGTGCATGGCAGCTTCATATCGCCGCTTTATGATGAAGTTGAAATCGGTACAGGTGTGATGTGCGATGATAATAGTCGCAAGGTGCGTATTGATGGTACGGCAACGAATATTGACCATTTGACCGACTATGTTCGTGTCATTTGGATGGTGCCTTCACAGGATGGATTATTTACAGGTTCGGCAGGTGATCGGCGACGGTTTCTTGATCGAATGGTATTGGCCATTGATCCAGCTCATGCGCGGCGGGTGAGTGATTATGAAAAAGCTATGCGTTCGCGCAATCGTCTGCTTATTGAAGGCAATCGTAATGATGCACTGTTTACGGCTCTTGAGGTGCAACTTGCGTCGCTTGGTGTCGCTATTGCAGCTGCACGTGTCGAACTGGTACGTCTGCTCGGCTCCATGATTGAACGTTTTGAGGATGGCAGCCCTTTTCCTAAGGCTGATCTTGCGCTTGATGGGGAGCTGGAAGCACAGATAACACAAGCGGCTGCAACAGATGTGGAAGAGGCCTTTACTGCGCGATTGGCTGTGCAGCGCCCGGTGGACCGTGTGGCAGGACGTACGGGCGAAGGGCCGCATCGTACTGATTTTTTGGTGTTTCACCGTTTAAAAAAGATGCCTGCTGCGCTTTGTTCGACAGGAGAGCAAAAAGCGCTTCTGACGGGTATAATTTTATCGCATGCACGACTGACCGGTGAAATTAGCAATATGACTCCATTATTATTGATGGATGAGATGGTTGCCCATCTTGATAGTTCGGTCAGGGCAGCACTTTTCAATATTCTTGAATTTTTAGGTGTGCAGACATTTATGACCGGTACGGACCGCTCATTGTTCAGTGCTTTGGAAGAACGGGCTCAGTTTTTCAATGTTAATGACGCTTGCGTTGATTTGCAGTCCTAGAGTTGAACTCTATTTATAATGATGGGAAAAACAGCGTTATTGCATTAACGCTGTTTTGGCCGGAGAGTGGTATACGGACAAAAAATACGATAAAAATAAATTTTTTGATATCTGGATTCATGTCATGGCGAAAACAATCTATATTCTCAATGGTCCCAATCTTAATTTGCTCGGATTGCGTGAACCGGACATTTATGGGCGTGAAACACTTCAGGATGTCGAGACGCTTTGTGTAAAGAAGGCTGATGGCGTAGGATTGTCTGTTGTTTTTCGTCAATCCAACCATGAGGGTGTTTTGGTCGACTGGATTCAGGAGGCGCGCGAAAAGGCTGATGCCATTATTATCAATCCGGCAGCTTATAGCCACACATCGGTTGCCATTCTGGATGCATTGAAAGCTTTTGACGGGCTTGTGGTTGAGGTTCATATTTCCAATATTCATCAGCGTGAACGGTTCCGTCACCATTCCTATGTTTCGGCGCGGGCTGATTCGGTTATCGCCGGTGCAGGAATAAATGGATATGTGCTTGCTGTGGATTTTATTGCCAAAAAATTAGGCGGTTCATGAAAAGTGGGCAAATTTATAAAATAAACCGCGCAATATTGACGCAGGTTGCGTGATTCTCCTTGCTAAAATCTATTGATGCGGTATGACGTGCCTAGATGATGCCACAATTGTATCTGTGGCAGCGTTTTGTCTGTGTCAGGTTTTGATGTGAAACAGGATAGAGGCAGATCAATTGGGAGGGAGCAGGTAGCTGTTTCTTCTCTTTAACCGAAATCAGTTACCCTCGCGCAATAATATGCGATGCATATAAAGAGGCAGGTAGGAATGAAAAACTTAAGTAAAATTATGGGGCTGTTTGGCATTATTGCTTCAGCTTTGTTTTTGTCCGGTTGTGATAAATATGATATCATCAGCCCGGCTGGTTATGTGGCGAGCGAGCAACGCGTGCTGATCTTTATCTGCGTCGCTGTAATGCTCTGCGTTGTTATCCCGGTAATGATTGCAGTTGTTTACTTCGCTCTTAAATACCGTTCAACCAATACAAGTGCAGAATATTTGCCGGATTGGGGCCATTCGAATAAACTCGAAGCCTTTATGTGGGGTATTCCGATTTGCATTATTATTGTTCTCGGCTCAATGACAGCCTATTACACTTGGAAGCTCGAGCCTTCAAAGGCAATTGGTGGTGAAAAAGCAGAATTGCAGATTGATGCTGTGGCTATGGATTGGAAATGGCTCTTTATTTATCCGCAGTATGGTATTGCTTCGGTTAACGAAATTTATGCCCCTGTTAATAAGCAGGTTCTGATTCAATTGACCTCGGAACAGTCAATCAACGCATTTTGGGTGCCAAAATTGGGTTCTTTGCTTTATGCTATGCCACAGATGAACGCCAAGTTGCATCTTGTTGCTAATAAAGAGGGCCGGTTCCATGGTTCTTCAGGCAATTATAGCGGTGACGGTTTTTCTGATATGTATTTTTATTGGAATTCAGTCAGTCAGGAAAAATTTGATGCTTGGGTAGCTAAAGCGCGCAGCGCTGGTACACCGCTCGGTCAAAAAGAATATCTTGCTCTTGCTGTGCCGCCTAAAATGGGTGACGTTGAAGCCAAGCAGAAAGATGCTGAAGTCCGTTATTATTCACCTGTTGAGGAGATTAACGGGCGTAGCCTTTACTATCGCGTCGTGAATCGTTGTGTTTCTGAAGGTATAATCAACGGCGTGGTCTGCAATGAAGAGCTGATGGCCAGAAATGCCGCTGATTCCCTTTGGGGTCAGCTTTGTTCGGTTTTTGACGCAAGCTACGTTGCAAAAAACTGATTTATTTTATGGTGAGACGGGAGTGTTTCCGTCTAGCCTGAACGAAATTCTTAACGTGGGTTAGAAAAATGTCATTTTTAGGAAGACTTACAGACCCTTCAGCTGAAGCGTTTCATGCCATTACGCATGAGCCGATCGTGCTCTATACGGTGATTGTTGTTGCCGTATTGGGTGTCGTGGTTCTTGCAGGCATTACGTTGCTTGGTTGGTGGGGTATTCTGTGGCGCAACTGGATTACTACTGTTGACCACAAACGTATCGGTATAATGTATATCGTTCTTGCCATTGTCATGCTTGTGCGTGGTTTTGCTGATGCGATCATGATGCGTACACATCAGGCGCTGGCGCTTGGTGGAGATACCGCTGGTTATCTGACGCCGCAGCACTATGATCAGATTTTTTCGGCACATGGCACGATCATGATCTTTTTCATGGCGACGCCGTTGCTTTTCGGTATTTTCAACTATGTTTTGCCGTTGCAACTCGGTGCACGCGATGTGGCGTTTCCATTTGCCAATAATCTTGGTTTCTGGATTACCTTTGCTGGTGCTATCCTGATCAATATATCGCTTGGCGTCGGTAACTTCGGCCGCGGTGGTTGGTTGATGTATCCGCCGTTCTCGGAGCTTGCGAATAGTCCTGATACAGGTGTTGATTATTATTTATGGTCTCTACAGCTTTCGGGTATTGCAACCACGATGGGTGCTGTTAACTTTGTCGCTACCATCATTAAAATGCGTGCGCCTGGCATGACCATGATGAAAATGCCGGTTTTCTGCTGGACTGCACTTGTTTCTAACGTTCTGATCCTTGTGATCTATCCGCCTTTGACAGTTGCTTATGCTCTGTTGGCTGGGGATCGTTATCTTGATATGACCTTTTTCACCAATTATGGTGGCGGTAATCCGATGGTCTGGATCAACTATGTCTGGATTTTCGGCCATCCGGAAGTTTATGTTCTGGTCGTACCTGCATTCGGTATTATTTCTGAAATCGTTCCGACTTTCTCGTCAAAACGTCTTTTCGGTTATACCTCGATGGTCTGGGCTTCGCTTGTTATTCTCATTCTGTCATTGCTGGTTTGGGCTCACCACTTCTTCACAATGGGTGGCGGTGTTGCGGTCAACACATTCTTTGGTGTTGCAACGATGATCATTGCGATTCCGACCGGTGTGAAGGTCTTTAACTGGCTCTTCACTATGTATAAGGGACGTATCCGCTTTGAGCCACCAATGTTGTGGTGCATGGGTATGATGTTTACCTTTGTTGGTGGTGGTTTGACTGGTGTTCTTTTGGCTATTGTGCCTGCAGACTGGCAGTTCCATAACTCAGCCTTCTTGGTAGCGCACTTTCACCATACCATTATCGGTGGTGTTGTGTTCTCATACCTTGGTGGTCTTGCCTATTGGTTCCCGAAAGCTTTCGGTATCAAGCCGAACCGCGCTTTGGGTATCGCTTCTTTCTGGTTCTGGTTCATCGGCTTCTATGTTGCCTTCTTCCCGATTTATGCAGTCGGTTTGATGGGCGCTACCCGCCGTATCCAGCATTATGCAAATCCAGATTGGCAGCCTTACTATATAGCTGGTGCTATCGGTGCTTTCATCATTGCGCTTGGTATCGTCTGCTTCGTGCTGCAGGTTTTGATCGCCATCTGGTATGGTATCAAGCATAAAGGCAAGCTTCCGATCTGTGAAAATGATCCTTGGGGTGATGCACGTACGCTGGAATGGTCGATTTCTTCGCCTCCTCCTGCTTACAACTACGCAACTGTCCCGGTTGTTGAATCAGAAGATGCTTTCTGGGATATGAAGAAAAAAGGCTTTAAGCATAAAACCAGTGGTTTTGATAAGATCCACATGCCATCAAATACAGGTGCAGGTTTTGTTGCCGGTCTTTGCATGATCGTCCTCGGCTTCGCCCTTGTATGGCATATCTGGTGGCTTGCTATTATCGGCTTCCTCGGATTTGTTTTCTCTGTACTTGGACATTCTCTGGCCGGTAACCACCATGGTTACTATATCCCGGCTGAAGAAGTTCAGAAGACAGAGCAGGAATTCGTCGCCGTTCTTAAAGAACAAGGAGTAAAAGCATGAGCGCTGCAGCAGTAACAACCGCTCACGCGGAAGATCATCATCACGACAGTGGGTCGACGATGAAGTTCGGGTTCCTCGTCTACATTATGTCAGACTTGATCCTCTTCTCGACATTGTTTGCAACCTTCGCAGTTTTCGGTTCGTCCTTCTCTTACGGACCGAAAGCCAAGGAATTCATTGAATTGAATTTCGTGTTGATTGAAACAGCCCTGCTGTTGTTCTCCTCCATCACCTATGGCTTTGCTATGGTGCAGGTGGCCAAGAACAATATTGGCGGTGTCAAGACGTGGCTTGGCATCACCTTCTTGCTGGGCGCGGGCTTCATCGGGATGGAAATTTATGAATTCCATCATCTGCTGACCGCAACCAATGGTGATGCCTATGCAGGTGTTATGTATTGGGATCCGCTTGCTTTTGCAGGTGTTGGTCAGCCGACAGGTGCATGGGTTCTTTCAGCCCACTGGTCATCTTTCTTCATGCTGGTTGGTACACACGGACTTCACGTTACCACCGGTTTGATCTGGATGGTTGTCATGTTCCTTCACTTGGGCCGTGCAGGTTTGAGCGAAGATAACAAGACACGTTTGTCTTGCCTGTCCTTGTTCTGGCACTTCCTAGATATTGTCTGGGTTGGAGTGTTCACCACCGTTTATCTTATGGGAGCAATCTGATGAGTGCACATGAAGAAGTACATGCCAGCAATGGTAAATATCTGGTCGGCTTTGTTCTGGCTGTTATTCTGACACTGCTTTCCTTCTATCCTGTCATGACAAACATGCTGGATCAGTGGGGCGGTTCATCCAAGGTGATCTACCTTCTTGGAATGGCTGTTATCCAGATTTTTGTGCAGATTGTTTTCTTTCTGCATCTTAATGAAGGACCGAATGCTTTTTGGAACAAGCTAACGATCTGGTTCACTGTTGTTTTTGTGGTTGTGATCATTGGTGGTACATGGTGGGCAATGCAGCACCTTAACTACAACAATATGAGCGGTTCTGCCGGTCGTATTGAAGAGCCTGCCATGATTGGTGGCCCGGCATCACCGGCAACAGAAACAGCGCCTGCTCAATAATCCAAGAGCAGATTATAATGAAAAGAAAACCCGCAGTTTGACTGCGGGTTTTTTTATATGCGCAAATAATAAATAATGAGTAGGTTAGGTAGAGACCATTGCCCTTGTTTTTTAAAGGATAAAACGCGATAGATCGGTATTGGCCGCCAGTGTACCGACCGCTTCTTTCACATAGGCGGCATCGACCTTGAATGTCGTCCCGCTTTTATCTGGTGCGGTAAAGGAAATATCATCAAGAACCCGTTCCATAACGGTTTGCAGCCGTCTTGCACCAATGTTTTCAACAGTGGAATTGAGATCAACGGCAATATCGGCAAGTGCATCAATTGCATCGTCGGTAATCTCGAGTGTAACTTCTTCCGTTGCCATCAGGGCAATATATTGTTTGATAAGACTCACTTCTGTTTCTGTCAGGATACGGCGGAAATCTTCACGTGTCAGTGCATTCAACTCGACACGGATAGGCAAGCGGCCTTGCAACTCGGGCAATAGGTCAGATGGTTTTGCCACATGGAAGGCGCCAGATGCAATGAACAGAATATGGTCAGTCTTGATCTGGCCGTGCTTGGTAGCAACGGTTGTGCCTTCGATTAATGGCAAGAGATCGCGCTGCACACCTTCACGCGAGACGCCGGCACCGACGCCGCCATCGCGGGCTGCAATCTTATCAATCTCGTCAATGAAGACGATGCCTTCATTTTCTGTTACACGCAAAGCTTCCTGCACGATCTGATCCTGATCAAGTAGCTTGTCGGATTCATCGTCAATCAATGGTTTGAAAGCATCTTTGACCAAAATTTTACGTGTCTTGGTCCGCCCCCCCATTTTGCCGAAAACATCAGAGAGATTCATAATGCCCATCTGGGCACCTGGCATGCCGGGAATATCAAATGTCGGCGCACCGGCATTGGAATTATCGGCAACTTCAATTTCGATTTCCTTGTCATCAAGTTCGCCTTCGCGCAGACGTTTGCGGAAACTATCCCGGGTTGCGGGACTGGCTGTTGTGCCGACAAGTGCATCCAACACACGTTCTTCGGCATTGATATGGGCTTTGGCTTGCACATTTTTACGGGCCTTTTCACGCACCAGATTAATGGCAACTTCGACAAGATCACGAATAATCTGCTCGACATCGCGTCCGACATAGCCGACTTCGGTGAATTTGGTTGCTTCCACTTTGACAAAAGGCGCGCCTGCGAGTTTGGCAAGGCGTCGTGATATTTCAGTTTTGCCAACACCTGTCGGTCCAATCATCAAAATATTCTTGGGCATTACTTCTTCACGCATCTGCCCTTCAAGCTGCTGGCGCCGCCAGCGGTTACGAAGTGCAATAGCGACAGCGCGCTTGGCATCATTCTGACCAATGATGAAACGGTCAAGTTCCGAGACAATCTCGCGGGGGGAAAATACAGAAGTCATCAGTTTAAAGCTTTCAAAAAAATATAGGGTGTTTGTCTCTTCGAGACATTATTCGGCATCCAATACTTCAACAGTGAAGTTGCTATTGGTGTAAACGCAGATTTCAGATGCAATCGTCATGGCTTTGCGTGCAATTTCTTCGGCACCCATTTTTGTATCGATCAAGGCACGGGCGGCCGACAATGCATAATTGCCGCCGGAGCCGATAGCCATGACCCCATCTTCGGGTTCCAGAACATCGCCAAGACCGGTTAGTGCCAATGTTACATTTTTATCGGCCACCAACATCATGGCTTCCAGACGGCGCAGATAACGGTCGGTACGCCAGTCTTTGGCAAGCTCGACACAGGCACGCATTAATTGGTTGGGATATTGTTCCAGTTTGGCTTCAAGGCGCTCAAGCAATGTAAAAGCATCGGCTGTTGCACCGGCAAAGCCGGCAATAACTTTTCCATCTTTACCAATGCGGCGTACCTTTCGAGCATTGCCCTTCATAATGGTTTGGCCTAATGAGACCTGCCCATCTCCGGCGATAACCACTTTGCCGCCTTTGCGCACGGTGATAATCGTCGTGCCGTAAATTGTATCGGGTTTGTGTTCTGTCACTTTAAGCTTCTCCTTGATACGCCTTTTTAATCCTATGAAAGCAACAAAAAAGGCTATTGGAAGTTTTATTTAGGAAGTCGTATATCAAAACTCAATGTCTGATATTCAAACTATCCTGTAAGATGCACGATAGAGCATTAAAATATTCCGATAAAGCACCGATCTATAGATAATGGCCGCGTTTAGGCTATAAGTGGATTTGATCATTATGACCGGATTCGGGTTTTGAAAGATAGGAGATGGAAATGGTAAAAATATCGGTCGCCGGTCTTGGCGGTACTATAACCATGGTGGAAAACAAGGCGGGTGAAGGGGCTGTGCCGACATTGACGGCCGATCTTCTTGTTCAAAGTGTTCCGGCTTTGTCGAGTGTTGCTGAGATATCCGCAACAACCTTGTTACAAGTGCCAAGTGGTGCACTCAGCTTCAAGGACCTTATGACGGTTCTTCAATGGGCCGAGGCAGAAGTTGATAATGGTGCAGACGGGATTGTGGTTACACAAGGCACAGACACGTTGGAAGAATCGTCTTTCTGGCTTGATTTATATTGGAATCGTGATGCCCCTTTGGTCATGACAGGGGCTATGCGCAATCCTTCCCAGGTTGGTGCTGAAGGAGCGGCCAATCTTTTAGCCGCTGTTCAGATAGCGGCAGCAAAACATGCCCGTGGCCGCGGTGTTATGGTCGCCATGAATGATGAAATTCATAGTGCGCGATGGGTTGCCAAAATCCATGCTTTTCGTGTTGATGCTTTTCAATCGCTTTCACGCGGGCCTTTAGGTGCAATGCTTGAGGGGGAGGCTGTTTTTTTTGCGCCGCAGCAAATGACTCCTACCTTATCCCGTCCTTTGGATCTTTCAAAGCATGTCTGTCTGGTCGAAAATGTTTTGAGTGGCGATTATGACTTTTTGCGTCATGCACTAAAATCGGGGCGTTATAGCGGATTTGTGCTTTCCTGCTATGGTGCGGGGCATGTGGGATCTGAAGTGGCCGATATTGTTGGCGAATATGCCAAGCAGGTTCCTTTGATTATCGCTTCGCGTACCGGTGAGGGCTCAACAACCAATCGGACCTATGGCTATATCGGATCAGAAATTGATCTGATGCAGAAGGGTGCCTATATGGCTGGATGGCTTACACCACGTAAAGCACGGTTGCTTTTATGGGCTCTTGTCTCTGCCGGTTGCGACTTTTCCCATATCGGTGAAACATTTAGACAATGGAATAGATTGTTTTGATATTCTGCTCATTTACCTTCGCAAAGAAATGATGTGCAAATCATTTGGAAAAGTAAGTTATTTGCTTTAGAAGGAAGACAATAGGATGTTCGGGCCGAAGTGCGGCCCGAATATTTTCATTGAAATATCCTGAAATGGAAAACCGTTATGAAACGATCAGCAAGCATCAAACGCAAGACCAACGAGACCGAAATTGCGGTCAGTATTGATCTTGATGGAAAAGGTAAGGCAGATATTGCAACCGGTATTGGTTTTTTTGACCATATGCTGGACCAGCTTTCGCGCCATTCGCTGATTGATATGAAAATCAGGGCCAAGGGTGATATCCATATTGATGACCACCACACGGTGGAAGATTGCGGCATTGCTTTAGGGCAGGCTATTGCGCAGGCCTTGGGAGAGCGTCGCGGTATTACCCGTTATGCTTCACTGGATCTCGCTATGGATGAGACTTGTACACGTGCGGCTATCGATGTGTCGGGGCGGCCTTTTTTGGTATGGCAGGTTGCCTTTACCAGTCCGAAGATCGGTTCTTTCGATACCGAATTGGTGCGTGAGTTTTTTCAGGCCTTTTCACAGCATGCCGGCATTACATTGCATGTGACCAATCATTATGGGGCCAACAGCCACCATATTGTCGAAACTTGTTTCAAAGCGGTTGCACGGGTGTTGCGTGTGGCGCTGGAAATAGATCCACGGCAAAAGGATGCTATTCCTTCTACCAAGGGTTCGTTAAAGGGCTGACGGTATGAAGGTTGCAATTATTGATTACGGATCGGGCAATTTACGCTCGGTGCTTAAGTCTTTCGAGCGTGCAGCACGTGATCATGACATTGATGCGACAATTGAATTGACCGACAAGGCTGAAAAGGTCTTGTCGGCTGATCGTATTGTATTGCCTGGTGTGGGTGCATATGCTGATTGTCGTGCCGGTCTTGATGCGCTTGATGGTATGGTTGAAGCGCTGGATGAAGTTTGTGTCAAAGGTGGACAGCCTTTTTTTGGTATTTGTGTCGGTATGCAGTTGATGGGCATGCGTGGATTGGAAAAAACAACCACAAGAGGGTTGGGCTGGATCAAAGGAGATGTCATCGAGATGACGCCGCAGGATCCGGCTTTGAAGATTCCGCAAATCGGCTGGAATACATTGGAATTACAAGAGTCTCATATCTTGTTCGACAGGATCAATACCGGTGAAAACGGGCTACATGCCTATTTTGTCCATTCCTATCATTTAAAATGTGAAAAAGAGAATGAATGTATGGCTACGACCGATTATGGCGGGCCGGTAACGGCAGCTGTCATTCGTGATAATCTTTTTGGCACCCAGTTTCATCCGGAAAAAAGTCAAAGACTGGGTTTGCAGTTGATTGCCAATTTTTTGAGGTGGGCACCATGATTCTTTATCCTGCTATCGATCTGAAAGATGGTGAATGTGTTCGCTTGAAGCTGGGTGATATGAATGCGGCGACTGTCTATAATAAAGATCCGGCAGCACAGGCCAAAAGCTTCGAGGATCAGGGGTTTGAATGGCTGCATGTGGTTGATTTGAATGGTGCTTTCGAAGGTCAGTCGGTCAATGGCGCGGCGGTAGAGGCTATTCTGGGTGCAACGAAAAATCCGGTGCAGCTCGGGGGTGGAATCCGTACGCTTGCCCATATCGAGAACTGGCTCGCCCGAGGCTTGTCCCGTGTTATTCTTGGTACGGTTGCTGTGCGTGATCCGGCTTTGGTTATGGAAGCGTGCAAACGTTTTAGCGGTCATGTGGCTGTTGGTATTGATGCGCGTGGTGGTAAGGTTGCGGTTGAAGGCTGGGCGGAAGAATCGCAGCTTGATGTGATTGAACTGGCAAAACGGTTTGAAGGTGCCGGTGTCAGTGCGATTATTTATACAGATATTGATCGTGACGGTGTACTGACGGGCATCAATTGGGAATCGACCCTGAAACTGGCCAATAGTGTTTCTATTCCGGTCATCGCATCGGGCGGCTTGGCTTCGATTAAGGATATTGAACGCTTAATGGCACCTGATGCAGCTGTGTTGAATGGTGCGATCAGTGGGCGTGCGCTTTATGACGGACGTATCGATGCGGCGCAGGCCCTGGTATTGATCAAAGACGGGATGGGAGCTGGCCGATGACTCTTAAAGCCCGCGTTATTCCCTGCCTTGATGTTAAGGATGGCCGTGTTGTCAAAGGTGTCAACTTTGTTGATCTGATTGATGCCGGTGATCCGGTGGAAGCGGCTAAGGCCTATGATGCCGCAGGCGCGGACGAGTTGTGTTTTCTTGATATTACAGCCAGTTCCGACAATCGCGAGACGATTTTCGATGTGGTAGCGCGTACGGCTGAACATTGTTTTATGCCGGTGACGGTCGGTGGCGGTGTTCGCGAGGTTGGTGATATCCGCAAGCTTTTGCTTGCCGGTGCTGACAAGGTATCGATTAATACGGCTGCTGTAAAAAATCCTGATTTTGTGGCTGAGGCTGCCGATAAATTTGGTGATCAATGTATTGTTGTTGCCATTGATGCCAAGAAAGTCATGCAACCTTGCGGGAAAGAGAATTGGGAAATTTTTATTCATGGCGGGCGTACACCGACCGGCATTGATGCGGTTGAATTTGCCAGACTGGTGGTTGATAAGGGAGCAGGTGAAATTCTGCTGACGTCGATGGATAGGGATGGCACCAAGGCCGGTTATGATATCGCGCTTACCCGTGCTATTGCCGATGCCGTGCATGTGCCGGTTATTGCATCCGGCGGTGTCGGGACACTGGATCATATGGTTGAAGGTATACGCGATGGTGGTGCGACAGCAGTGTTGGCTGCGTCGATTTTCCACTTTGGCACCTATTCGATCGGGGAAGCCAAACATTATATGGCGGAGGCCGGTATTGCGATGCGTCTGGATCCGTTTGGAGAAGAAAAATGAGCCGGTTTACATTGAGTGATCTTGAAAAAATTATTGCTGCACGTGCCAATGTAACGGATGGTAGTTCCTATACGGCCAGCCTTGTGTCCAAAGGCATGACTAAGGCTACCAAGAAGCTCGGTGAAGAGGCCTTTGAAGTTGTAATTGCCGCTTTATCGGAAGGGCGTGATGAACTTATCGGCGAAACGGCCGATCTTCTCTATCATTTGTTGGTGGTTCTGAAAGTAGCCAATATTTCATTGGACGAGGTTTTGGCTGTGCTTGAAAAGCGTACCGCGCAAACCGGTTTGCAAGAGAAGGCTTCACGCAACCAATGATAGATCAAGAGCGCGTTATTGCCGATCAGGATATGCTGGTTTCTGACCTGATTACTGGTCGTTATTCGCCCTATAGTCTATTTACTGCTGAGGAATGGGCGGGTTTTCGCGATGGCACCCCCATGACCTTGACTGAGGATGAAATCAGTAATCTGCGTTCGATGAATGATCCGATCAATTTGGAGGAAGTGCAGCGCATTTACCTCTCATTATCACGGCTTTTGTCGACCCATGTCGAGGCAATCCAGCACCTGTTTCATCAGCGGCAGACGTTTTTGAAGACCGACCATACGGTCAAGACACCGTTTATTATCGGCATTGCCGGGTCGGTTGCAGTTGGTAAGTCGACAACAGCCCGTATATTGCAGGCTTTGCTCAAGCGTTGGCCTTCAAGTCCCAAGGTTGATCTGGTTACCACTGACGGGTTTTTATATCCCAACAAGGTATTACGTGATGAAAACCGTATGGATCGCAAGGGATTTCCTGATTCCTATGATGTAGGTACATTGTTGCGGTTTCTTTCTGCCATCAAGGCGGGGATGACCAATGTCAAGGCGCCGCTTTATTCGCATCTTACTTATGATGTGCTTGAAAACGAGACGGTGACGATTGACCGCCCTGATATTTTGATTGTTGAGGGGATCAATGTTTTGCAGGTGCGCGATTTGCCTAAAGACGGCAAAGTTGTTCCATTTGTTTCGGATTTTTTTGATTTTTCTATCTATATTGACGCGGCAACCGATGATATCCGGCGGTGGTATCTTGACCGTTTCAAACAGTTGCGCGAAACGGCCTTTCTTAATCCGCAATCTTTTTTCCATCGCTATGCGAAATTGACCGAGGATGCCGCCTTGGCGGTGGCCGATGGATTATGGCATAATATTAATCTCAAAAACTTGGAAGAAAATATATTGCCTACGCGGCCGCGTGCCGATCTTATCCTTCACAAGAGCCCCAACCATATGGTTGATTATGTTGCGTTGAGAAAACTCTAGTTATTTTTTAAGTTTGTCGATTTCATTTTTGAGCCATTTAATATCGCATTGGGCCTGTTTCATCTGTTTGGCTAGTTCTTTTATGGCTGCTTCAGGTGTATCGTAAGACCATCCTAAAGATGTAAAGGGGTAACGTGTTGCAGCACTGGCCGATATGATGGCACCGGTGGTCATAGCACCAAGGATTATGCCTAGTATCATTTTTTTCATTTGCTTTGCTCCTTCATGTGACTTTTATTGATTGTAGTTTTAATGAGGGCGTTCTTTATTAGGGCTGAATGCGCTGTTCATCATGCGTTAAGCGGTTAGAATGGACAGATATAAAATGGATGGAACGATGATAACATTTGAAAATGGAAAAGGGATAGGAAGCTGTCCTGTCATGGCCCTGACTGAGGCGGACTCTGATAAGGGGCTGAAAGATGATTTCATCAGAAATTGGGCCCGAACGGCAAATTTTACCGCTAAAAATGGAGAGGTTCTCATTGTTCCAGATGAAAAAGGCGGGCTGCGCGCTGTTTTACTCGGTGTGGGTAATGATGATGATCCCTTTGTGGGGGCCAGATTGGCAAAACTGCTGCCTGATGGGTGCTACCATATTGAAAGTACGTTGAGAGAGCCTATGCTTTTCATGCTGGGCGTGGCCTTGGGTGGATATGGCTTTTCACATTATGGTAAAAAAGATGAAGACAAGTCATTGGTTTTCACCTTGCCTGAAAACATTGATAGGGATGAGCTGATACGCCTGGTTGATGCTATCTCGATGACCCGTGATCTTATCAATATGCCTGCCAATGATATGACGCCGCAGCATTTGGAAGATGCCGCGCGTGTTCTGGCAAAGGATTTTGACGCGACCATTGATGTCATCGTGGGGGAAGATCTGTTGGCACATAATTTCCCACTGATCCATGCTGTGGGACGTGCAGGCAGTGTTGCGCCACGTCTCATTGATATGCGCTGGGGCAAAAGGGATGATCCGAAGCTGACATTGGTTGGCAAAGGTGTATGTTTTGATACAGGCGGGCTGGATATCAAATCCCCAAGCGGTATGCTGTTAATGAAAAAGGATATGGGGGGTGCCGCCAATGTATTGGGACTGGCACGCCTTATTATGGATGCGAAACTTCCTTATGCGTTGCGGGTCCTTATTCCGGCAGTGGAAAATGCTGTTTCGGCCAATGCCTTCCGTCCGGGTGATGTCATCAAAAGCCGTCAGGGGTTGAGTGTTGAAATTGGCAACACCGATGCAGAAGGAAGGCTGGTTCTGGCAGATGCCTTAAGTTATGGTGATGAAGAAAAACCCGACATGATGATTGATATGGCGACATTGACTGGTGCCGCCCGCGTGGCATTGGGGCCTGATTTGCCGCCTTTTTATTCGAAAGATGAGGATTTTATCCTACGGTTACAAAAGGCATCCAAAATAGTCCATGATCCTTTGTGGCCATTGCCATTGTGGCAGGCCTATATGAAAAATCTTTCATCGCGTATTGCCGACATCAACAATGTGACAAGTGATGGTTTTGCCGGTTCAATTACGGCCGCTTTATTTTTGAGTCGTTTTGTCGAAAAAGCAAAGATATGGGCGCATTTTGATATTTATGGCTGGACGCCGGTGGCTCGTCCCGGTTTTCCGGTAGGGGGTGAGGCGCAAGCCATACGAGCGCTTTATGATATGTTGAAAGAAGGCTTATGATGGAAGAACTTGATAAACGCCTTAATGCCTACCGTGAGGATATTGCCGACGAAGTTTTGCGTGGCCGCGTCGAGGCTCTGCGCTTTGTCAAAGGTGAAGTGCGCCAGATTGGTGTGCCGGTTGTTGATCTTAGAAGTTCTCCCCGACCGGATAGTGGCGTTGATACACAATTGTTGATGGGGCAGCGCGTCAAGGTTTTCAACTATGAGGAAGGCTATGCCTGGGTACAATCATTGGATGACCGTTATGTCGGTTATGTCGGTGAAACGGCATTGTTGGATATTATAGAGCCGACCCATCGGGTCTGTGTGCCGCGTACCTTTCTTTATCCCGGCCCTGATTTGCGCCTTCCTATTGTCGATATTCTATCAATGGGTAATCGTATCGAGATTGTAAAAACTGCCGAGACACGGGGAACGCTTTATGGCGTGACACGTAATGGTCAGGCTGTTGTTATGGCGCATCTTGAAACCATTGAAACAAAAGTGTCTGATTATGTCACTTGTGCGGAAAAACTGGTTGCAACGCCATATTTATGGGGCGGGAAAAGTGGATTCGGTATTGATTGTTCAGGGCTTGTGCAGCTTTCCATGATGATGGCAGGAAAAGATGTTTTGCGTGATACGGATATGCAGCAGGCGTCAATTGGTACTGAAATCGTTACTGACCAGCTCGAACGGGGGGATCTGGTCTTTTGGAAAGGGCATGTGGCCATTATGTTGGATGACCAGAACATTATCCATGCCAATGGTGCATCAATGGATGTTGCAATAGAGCCGCTTTATGAAGCGATTGAAAGGATAGCGCGTTTTTATGAACGCCCTGTTTGCTATCGTAGGCCATGAAAACAGGAAAGATGGCTTATGCAGATCAGCTGGTTTAATGATTTTATCGAGCTTGCGCGTACACGCAGTTTTACACGTGCGGCAGAGAATCGCCATATCACCCATCCGGCTTTTGGGCGTCGTATAAAGGCATTGGAAGAATGGGCGGGTGTTGCGCTTGTTGAGCGCACCAAGCCGGTTGAGTTGACCGCTGATGGCGTCGTGTTTCTTGAAACAATTGTGGAAATTGTAGAGTCTTTGCGTGTATTGCAGGATCGTCTATTAAGGGGCAGTGGTGATAATGATATAGAGATCAGAATTGCAACAGGTGTGACAATTTCATCAACTTTTTTTCCTCTGTGGTATAAGCAGATGTGTGAAAAGGTTGAATTTTTCAGGGCGAATATATTTGCCTGTTCGAATGAGCGAGCAATCCAGGCGTTGGCTACCCATGAAGCAGATTTGCTTCTGGCTTATTCCAGTCATCATACGCGTTTATTGATTGGCCCTGCACGCTTTGAATGGCTGACGATTGCGCATGAGCGTTTAATACCCGTGTCACCGCCGGATAAAGATGGTCGTCCACTTTTTGACGGGCGTAAAAAGATGACCGAGCCATTATTGGCGTTTTCACCGGATGTAGCATTGCAGATGATTTACAAGCGTCACATGGCGGTAAGTCATATGACGCCCAATGTGCATGTTGTACATGAATCAGGCTCCTATAGTTCTATTCTTGAATTGGCCTCTTCTGGCCTTGGTATGGCATGGCTGCCGGAAATGCTGGTGCGGGATGCACTGGATAATGGCCGTTTGGTCAAGATTGATGAGGCAGATTGGGATATTGACGTTGATATTGCCCTATATCGGCGCAAATTTTTCCGCCATCCGATCGTTGACCGTATCTGGTCTTGTTATGATTTTTCAAAATAGATGTTTTCCCTGTTGTGATGTTAAAAAAACAGCACGCATATGTGCTGAATAAGCACGGTTTTTTTATTTTGTATTTGATTATGCTTTGCGCAGGACAGAGCATTGGAACCTTTGGCAAAAAGCTGTGATGTCGGGATATGCTGCAGTTGTTCTATTGATTGTGCCAGATGAATGCTGCTTTTCATGACAGTTATCCAGAAGATGGATCGCTTTTATATGGCGGTGTTATCGAGGCGAAGACAATGTCAGATCTTGATAGATAAACGATAATAAAAAGGGAGTGGACATGATTCATTCACACGCCAAACAATCGGGCGATACAATTGGCCATATCCTGCGTAAAAATTGGCGTGAGTTTGTTGCCGCCAGTGCCGGTAATGCGCTCGAATTTTATGATGTGCTCATTTATGGCTATTTTGCCATTACAATTGGAAAACTGTTTTTTCCCAATGATAATGAAATCGTTTCTCTTCTAATTGCGGTAGGCACTTTTGGCATTTCATTTGTTACGCGGCCATTGGGATCTATTGTTCTCGGCAGCTATGCCGATCGTGCCGGTCGAAAAGCTTCCATGACGCTTTCTATCAGCATGATGGTATTGGGCACTGCGCTGATTACCTTTTGTCCTACCTATGATTCGATCGGTTTGTTGGCGCCGGTCATTATTATTATTGCCCGTATGATTCAGGGATTTTCGACGGGCGGTGAATTTGGTGCATCCGTTGCTTTTCTTGTCGAGCATGCTGGTGAAAAACGGCGTGGCTTTTTTGCCAGCTGGCAAATGTCCACACAAGGATTGGCAACAGTTTTTGCAGCCGGAATTAGCGCTATTCTTTTTGCCATATTGACACCGTTGCAAGTTGAATCCTGGGGTTGGCGTCTTGCCTTCGGTTTTGGTTTGTTGATTGGACCTATTGGTTTGTATATTCGTCGCAGTGTCAAGGAAACAGATGATTTCCAGCAAGAAAATGCTCAAAAAGAAAACCACACGCCATTCCGCGATCTGCTGGTGCATAACTGGCATAATATGTTGCTGTGCATTGGCATTGTAGCGGCAGCAACAGCCTATAACTATGTGCACAAAATCTATATGCCGACTTATGCTATCAGGCAGCTGCATATGCCCGAGACAGTTTCTTTCATCGGTGCGGTTATTACCGGTGTTATGTTGATGATTGTCTCACCGGTGATCGGACATATGTCGGATCGATTTGGCCGCAAGAAGATTGTAACGTTGGCGCTGCTGGCGCTTGGTCTGACCTCATGGCCGCTTTTCTACATTCTCAATGCGATGCCGGTTACCTGGCTGTTGTTTGCTGTGCAGGCCTTTGTCGGCTTTTTGTTGGCTGCAAGCCTTGCCGCCATGCCAGCATTGATTGCCGATATTTTCCCCACAGCAACCCGCAGTACCGGTCTTGCTGTAAGCTATAATGTATCTGTTACTATTTTCGGTGGTTTTGCGCCTTTGATTGCGACATGGCTTATTGCTGCAACCAAAACCAATATGGCACCGAGCTATTATGTGATGTCGACGGTTATTCTCAGCCTTGTGTCGATTGCCGTTCTTTCGTATCGCCAGCGCCATAAAATTTGAAGGATTCATCATGCCTCAGAAATTCGAACCCTATCCAATTGAGTTGCCTGTACCGGATATTTCGTGTTGGCAGGAAGGCAATATCGGTGTTGAATATGTTTATACCTTTAAATCAGAAAAACCGGGCAAACATGCCATGGTCATGGCGCTTGTGCATGGGAATGAAATCAGTGGCGCTTTAACGGTTGATCGTTTGCTTAAAGATAATTTTCGCCCATCTTCAGGTACATTGTCTTTGGCTTTTGCCAATGTTGCAGCCTTTAAAGCTTTTTCTATTCAAAATCCGGATGCAACTCGCTTTCTGGAAGAGGATATGAACCGTGTCTGGAGTGAAGAATCGCTTGATGGAAACCGGAACAGCATTGAGTTATGCCGTGCCCGCCAATTGCGTCCAGTCATTGATCAAGTTGATTTATTGCTTGATCTTCATTCTATGCATGAAGCTGATCCGCCGATTATGATGGGAGGCACTTTGGAAAAAGGCCAAAAGCTGGCACGCTCTATCGGTGTACCGGAATTTATTGTGATGGATAAAGGTCATGCTGCGGGTAAGCGTTTGCGTGATTATGGCGGTTTTGGTGATCCACAAAGCGATAAATCTGCCGTACTGCTGGAATCAGGACAGCATTTTGAAAAAAATGCCTATCCATTGGCACTGGATGCTACAGCACGGTTTTTGATTATGGCCGGTATTGCAACGCGTGAAGAAGTGGCGCCTTATTTATCGACAAGTATCCAGATGGGTGATCAGAAGCTGGTGGATATTACCGATGCTGTCACCATCAAAACGGATGATTTCCGTTTTACCGAGTCTTATCTCGGTATGCAGGTGATTGAGAAAAAGGGTACGATTATCGGTTATGATGGAGATGAGGCAGTTATAACGCCTTATGACCGGTGTGTCTTGATTCAGCCGACATTGCGCCATGCCCGTAAGGGGACAACAGCAGTCCGGCTTGGCCGTTTTATTGGCTAGATTTTTAGGCCGGATGTGATCTTCGGCTTATATTTTTAGCTGCGCGGTTTATCAGGAATAATGCGGTCCGGTGGGCGGTGGTGGTCGAAAAAGGCACGGATATTAATGATGACTTTTTCGCCCATATCAATGCGCCCCTCTAATGTTGCCGATCCCATATGCGGCAACAATACAACGCGCCCTTTGGCGGCTAGTTTGGATAAGGCAGGATTGATAACCGGTTCTTTTTCAAAGACGTCAAGCCCGGCACCGGCCAGTTTGCCGCGTTCAATGGCTTCAGCCAGAGCATTTTCATCGATAATTTCGCCGCGTGCTGTGTTGACGATATAGGCGGTAGGCTGCATCAGGGCAAGCTGTTCAGCCGAGATCATATGATAGGTTGCAGTTGTTGACGGGCAATTGACTGATACAATGTCCATTTCAGTCAGCATTTCGTCAAGGTCTTCCCAATAGACTGCGCCAAGCTGTTCTTCAACTTGTGGGCTGACGCGGCTGCGGTTGTGATAATGGATATGAAGACCGAACGCGCGTGCGCGCCTTGCTACGGCGGTTCCGATACGCCCCATGCCGACAATGCCTAGTTTTTTGCCCCATATGCGGCGTCCAAGCATCCAATTGGGGGACCAGCCTGGCCATTCGCCGGTTTCATTGAGTATATTAGCGCCTTCTACTAATCGGCGGGGAACGGCAAGAATAAGGGCCATTGTCATATCGGCGGTATCTTCGGTCAATACATTGGGTGTATTGGTAATGAGGATGTTGCGCTTTGTGGCGGCATTGACATCGATATTGTCGACACCATTGCCGAAATTGGCGATCAATTTCAGTTGTCCGCTTGCTGCTTCTAGAATGTCATCATCAATACGGTCTGAAATTGTAGGGACAAGAACATCGGCTTGTCGGACGGCGGCCTTAAGTTCTTCACGTGACATCGTATGGTCGTTAGCGTTTAATCTTGCATCGAAAAGTTCGCTCATGCGGGTCTCTACAGGCTCGGGGAGCTTGCGGGTTAAAACCACGACAGGTTTGCGCTTGTCGGCCATTCCGTTCCTCGTCTATTCGATGTCATATATAAAACTATGGCAAAAAGATTCGACAAAAGCCATTTCGTTGATAGCTCTTTAACTACCTCTATGCCATAGCATAACAGTTATTCAATGTGATAGTCATAAACCGCACAAAGGCTGTGGTCTACTAAAAATAGGATGAGTGTGAAGGTGAAAAAAAATCTGATTCGCCAATTCCCAATAGTCGTAGTGCTGATGGTCGCCTTGGCGGGTGTTTTTTTTGCAGCAACATATGCGGCCGCGCAGGAAAATGCGGTTGAGGATAACCTACCCTTGCCGCGTTTTGTTTCGATCAAGGCGCCGCTTGCCAATATGCGTGTCGGGCCGGGGCGCAATTATTCTATAGCGTGGACTTATAAGAAACGTGGTATCCCTGTCGAGATTACCCAGCAATATGATAATTGGCGTAAAATCCGTGATAGTGATGGCGACGAGGGCTGGCTCTATTCTGGCCTCTTGTCTTCTGATCGAACGGCGATCATCACGCCATGGCAAAAAGATCGGGCCAAACATGCACGTCTTTTAGATGCACCGGATGATAAAGCGGCACTGGTTGCCGAGGTGGAACCTGGTGTATTGGCCTCTATCCGTGAATGTGATGGAAACTGGTGTCAGCTTGATATCGGGCGTACGCGCGGTTGGATCAGCCAGCAGCAAATTTGGGGTGCCTATCCGGGTGAGAAAATTGGCAAATAATAGGCCGGTTTTTATTGATTGTATTACTGTGTCGACTTCGGACGTAGACGTATGATCAGATCAACATGGGAAACCTCCATGCCTTCCGGCGGTTGTGGCAGGTTCTCGATGATAGGATGCCCATCATTGCTGTGGGGAATATCCATAACGCGATTTTCTCCTTCCAGATAAAAATGGTGGTGATCGGATGTGTTGGTATCAAACCAGGTTTTTGAACCTTCAAGTGCAATAATGCGCAAAAGACCGGCTTCGGTAAATTGGTGAAGCGTATTATAAACAGTGGCGAGTGATACCGGCACACGGGCATGGACTGCTTCTTCATGCAAATCTTCAGCCGAAATATGCCGATCACCTTGTGAAAAGATCATATTAGCCAATGACAAGCGTTGTCGTGTCGGTCTTAGGCCCGCTTCACGAAGCTTTGTTTCCAGCATTTTTTCCATTTTCTGCAAGATCGTCAACGTTTCCTGTTTTATCCAAGGCATTTATGAATATGTAACATGCGATGGCATAATTTTATTCAATACATTGTATGCGCGTTATGATCAAGAATTATAAAGTTTTGTGCCATTTGGGAGATAGAGAGTAATTTCTTTGGTGATTGCTATATATGATGGTTTTACTTGACAAAATAGTTTGTGCTAAGACTATGCGCAGGAAAGAGTTCGGTGGGGTTTGCCGGTACTTATTAATGCCGATGCCGTGGATGGAGTGATGATGGCACAACAAAAGTCAAGCTATAGTTACGAAGAATTGTTGGCCTGTGCGCGTGGCGAAATGTTCGGGCCCGGTAATGCGCAATTACCTGCCCCGCCAATGTTGATGGTCGACCGGATTACAGAGATTTCTGAAACCGGGGGCGAACATGGCAAGGGCATGATCCGCGCAGAGTATGATATTAACCCTGATTTATGGTTTTTTGCCTGTCACTTCTTGGGTGATCCGGTTATGCCGGGTTGTTTGGGGCTAGATGCTATGTGGCAGTTGACTGGTTTTTATCTTGGTTGGCTGGGTGAGCCGGGTAAGGGCCGCGCCCTTTCAACCGGTGAGGTCAAGTTTACAGGCATGGTAACACCGAAAACCAAACTGGTTGAATATGGCATTGATTTTAAACGTGTTATGCGCGGACGGTTGGTTCTGGGTATTGCAGATGGCTGGGTCAAGGCCGATGGTGAAACCATCTATAAAGCCAGTGATTTGCGTGTTGGTCTTTTCCAAGACAACTGATCATTGTGGTTTTTGCATAGAGATTGATGGACATGTAAGGAGAATATGATGCGTCGTGTCGTCATTACCGGTATGGGGATTGTTTCTTCGATCGGCAATAATGCGCAAGAGGTTCTCGCCAGTTTGCGTGAGGCAAAGTCGGGCATTACTTATGCACAAGAATATGCCGATTTGGGGTTCCGTTGTCAGGTTTTCGGTATGCCTGATATCGATATTGAGGCGTTGGTCGACCGTCGTGCCATGCGTTTCCACGGGCGTGGTACGGCATGGAACCATATTGCCATGGATCAGGCTATTGCTGATGCTGGACTGGATGAGGTTGATGTCTCGAATGAGCGTACTGGCATCATTATGGGGTCTGGCGGTCCGTCAACCCGTACGATTGTTGAAGCAGCCGATATTACGCGTGAAAAAGGTCCCAAACGTATCGGGCCTTTTGCTGTGCCGAAAGCAATGAGCTCGACGGCTTCAGCTACATTGGCCACGTTTTTCAAGATTAAGGGTATCAATTATACGATTTCTTCAGCCTGTGCGACATCCAACCATTGTATCGGCAATGCCTATGAGATGATTCAATATGGCAAGCAGGATCGTATGTTCGCAGGTGGCTGTGAAGATCTGGACTGGACCTTGTCGTCCTTGTTTGATGCTATGGGCGCTATGTCATCCAAATATAATGATACACCGGCCAAGGCCTCGCGTGCCTATGATGTTAATCGTGACGGTTTTGTTATTGCCGGTGGTGCTGGTGTACTGGTTCTGGAAGAGTTGGAAGTTGCCAAAGCACGTGGTGCCAAAATTTATGGCGAGATTATCGGTTATGGCGCCACATCGGATGGTCATGATATGGTCGCGCCGTCAGGCGAGGGCGCTGAGCGCTGTATGCGTATTGCTCTTGCTGGCGTCAAAGACAAGATTGATTATATCAATCCACATGCGACATCGACACCGGTTGGTGATCCGCCTGAGCTTGATGCTATCCGTCGCATTTTTGGTTCGGGTGACAAATGTCCGCCAATTTCGGCAACAAAATCGTTGACCGGACATTCGTTGGGTGCAGCAGGTGTTCAGGAAGCGATCTATACTTTGTTGATGATGAATAATGATTTTATCTGTGAAAGTGCTCATATAGAAGAACTTGATCCGGCTTTTGCTGATATGCCGATTGTGCGCAAACGTATGGATAATCAGAAATTGAATACAGTGCTTTCCAATACATTCGGTTTTGGTGGCACCAATGCAACGCTGGTTTTCCAGCGCTATAAATAATCAGGTGTTTTAAAACGGCACCACCATGTAATGGAGAAAAATATGGAAGGTTTGATGAAGGGCAAGCGCGGCCTGATTATGGGTGTCGCGAACGACCACTCCATCGCCTGGGGTATCGCTTGCCAGCTGAAACAGGCTGGGGCGGAACTCGCTTTTACCTATCAGGGAGAAGCTTTTGGCAAACGTGTGCAACCATTGGCAGAAAAGCTTGGTTCTAAGCTTTTGTTGGAATGTGATGTGGAAGATATCGCATCGGTTGACGCTGTTTTTGACCGGTTGAAAAAGGAATGGGGCACGATTGATTTTGTTGTCCATGCCATTGGTTTTTCTGACAAGTCGCAATTGAAGGGCCGTTATGCAGATGTAACAACGCGTGAGAATTTTTCACGTACGATGGTTATTTCGGCCTATTCCTTTACTGAAATTGCCCAGCGTGCCGAAAAGTTGATGCCCAATGGCGGTTCTATCTTGACATTGACCTATGGTGCCTCGCAGCAGGTTGTGCCCAACTACAATGTTATGGGAGTGGCCAAGGCGGCGTTGGAGGCAATGGTGAAATATCTGGCGGCTGACTATGGTCCGCAAAATATTCGCGTTAACGCCATATCGGCTGGTCCTATCCGTACACTGGCGGGTAATGGTATTGGTGCGGCACGGGCAATCTTCTCGTATCAGCGTCGTAATGCGCCCTTGCGCCGTACTGTCGATATTGATGAGATTGGTAAATCCGCTCTTTATCTTTTATCCGATCTTTCTTCTGGTGTGACTGGTGAAATCCATTATGTCGATTCAGGTTATAATGTCATGTCGATGCCGACACTGGATGAATTGAAACAGAGTGAAGAAGCGCGCGGCGAATAAGATGGCTGCATTGGCAATCTTATTGTTTTGTGTTTTGGCCGCGATTGCGGCCATTCATCTTTTCTGGGCTATAAAAGATGGAGATATGGTTCTACCGAAAGTAATACCGTTTGTTGACGGAAAGCCAGCTTTTATACCTTCACGTTCAGGAACAGCGCTGGTTGCCATCATACTTTTTTGTATGGCTGTTTTTGTTCTTGCACAGCAATTTTGTCGATCGTTGTTTTTTCCTGACTGGTTCTGGACTTTCGGTGGAACTTTCCTTGCCATGATTTTTATAGGACGGGCTATTGGCGAGTTTCGATTGGTCGGTTTTTATAAAAAAATCAGGGATAGCGAATTTGCCTATTATGACACGCGCTATTGGTCTCCGCTTTGTCTTGTCTTGGGTATTGGCATTTTATATCTCGCTTGCGCCTGATACGGGCGCGATAGCGCCGGTTATCGGGTCAGATCGGATGGGTTAATGGGTGTTATGATCATTTTTGCACGTAAATGATCTGATGCGAGTGCCGGCAGTGTGACGGTTTCATGTTTCAGGACCTGTAATGGATTGCCAAAAACATGAATAGCGCAAGTCTGCATCAGCGCGCGGCCTCGATGACTTTGAAGCCATTGGCTTCTTCCAGTGTTCTGATTTTACGGAAGTTGGTTTGTAAAATGCTCTCATAAGGAAGTTGACGATTGGCCACCATAACAAGATGGCCACCCGGTTTCAGTCTTTTGGCGGCGACCTCGATGAAACGTTGTCCTAAGGATATATCGCGGGCACGACCTTCATGAAAAGGCGGATTTGAAATAATGGTGTCATAGATTTCCGTAACCGGTTCGTATTTTAGATCATGCCAGTGGAAGGTCAAAGGTATCAAATCCGATTGGACATTGCGCTTTGCCATATCAAGTGCATGGAAGTCGGCTTCATAGAGGTCGAGTACTGCAAGTTTGGTTTTCTTCTTTAAAAGCTCATTGGCAAGATAGCCCCAACCGGTACCAAAGTCGGCGGTACGGCCAAAAATCTGTTTGTCGAGATGGGCAAGCAGCATGGCCGAACCTTGATCGATCTTCTGGAAGGAGAACATGCCCGGTTCTGTCTGGTAGTGTCCGTCAACTTTTTCACTTTTGATATAAAGTGAAGCAATATCTGGCTGTCTATCGGGAACATTCAGCCAGAAGCTTATACCATGGTTTTTAGATATTTTGTCTTCGACCAGTGTTATGTTTTGTACCCATTTCAAGAAGGACGCGACGCCAGAGGTCTTGTCTCCTTGAATGATGATTTTTCCACCATATTTGACCTGTTGCAGCAGATCAAGAAAACGGTTCTGGTTCTGTCCCTTGTGTTTGCAAAGTTCCAGCAGGGCGCCGTCATAGAACACTTTTGTGTCGGGAGGGGCCGGTTGGCATGTGAAACCGGCCTTTTGCAGTTTTAAAAAATCAGAACGCCATGGCTGGATTATGGTGAGTATGCTTTGCCAGCTTGTCTCAGGTACTTCATTCAAGCCCGATGCCAGCCACTTTTCATGTTCTGGAAAAGGGAGAATATCATATTTGAAAGGTAAAAAAACAGACATGGCAACACCGAATAAAAAGCCGCTCATAAGAGCGGCCTTCTTTGTTTCATGGATGAATGATCAGATCAATCGTCTTTCTTTTTACGGCGACGCTGTTTCTTTTCAGGGCGTTCACCCTGATCAGCATTATCGCTATTATCGGCATTTTCTGCTTTGGCCGACTCATCGCGTGGAATTTCCTGACCTGTTTCCTGATTGACGACTTTCATCGACAGGCGAACTTTGCCGCGTTCGTCAAAGCCCATCAGCTTGACCCATACTTTGTCGCCTTCCTTGACAACATCAGTTGTTTTGGCCACGCGTTCGGATGCCAGCTGCGAGATATGAACGAGACCGTCGCGGGGACCGAAGAAATTAACAAAGGCACCGAAATCGGCAGTCTTGACGACTGTTCCTTCATAGATTTCCCCAACTTCAGGCTCATCAACGATGGAGTGGATCCAACGTTTGGCAGCATCAATGGTTTTAACGTCACTTGAGGCGATCTTAACTGTACCATCATCTTCGATATTGATTTTGGCACCGGTCTGCTCAACAATTTCACGGATGATCTTGCCGCCTGAACCGATAACATCTCGGATTTTTTCAACCGGAATGCTCATCATTTCGATGCGTGGTGCAAATTCACCCAATTCGGCACGTGCGCCGGTAAGGGCTTTGGCCATTTCGCCAAGAATATGGACCCGGCCGCCTTTGGCCTGTTCCAAAGCGATTTTCATGATCTCTTCGGTGATGCCATCGATTTTGATGTCCATTTGCAGCGATGTGATACCGTTTTCTGTGCCGGCGACTTTGAAGTCCATATCACCTAAATGGTCTTCATCGCCCAAAATATCGGAAAGAACGGCAAAGCGTTCATCTTCTTTGATCAGCCCCATGGCAATACCGGCAACAGGACGGGCCAGCGGAACACCGGCATCCATCAGCGCCAGCGAAGTGCCGCATACGGTTGCCATTGAGGATGAACCATTTGATTCAGTGATTTCCGAAACTGTACGGATTGTATAGGGAAAGCTTTCCTTGCTTGGCAACATTGGATGAATGGCGCGCCATGCAAGCTTGCCATGACCGATTTCGCGGCGGCCGGGTGAGCCGATGCGGCCGGTTTCACCAACCGAGAAAGGAGGGAAGTTGTAATGTAACAGAAAGGTTTCTTTCTGCGTGCCGGTCAATGAATCGATGAATTGCTCATCTTCACCGGTGCCAAGTGTGGCAACTACGATTGCTTGTGTTTCACCGCGTGTGAATAATGCCGAACCATGGGTGCGTGGCAATACGCCGACTTCCGAAACAATCGGACGAACGGTTTTAAGATCACGGCCATCAATACGATTACCAGTATCCAAGATGTTCCAACGGACAATCTTGGCTTGTAAGTGTTTGAAGACTGTAGCGATCTGTTCAGGTGTATAGTCGCTATCCTTGCCTTCCGGCAGGAATTTCTCATTCACTTTGGCCTTAACGGCATCAACAGCTTCATAGCGTTTCTGTTTGTCGGTGATTGTATAGGCTTTGCGCAAGTCTTTTTCGGCCAGTTTGAGCATCTTGGCTTCAAGATCGGAAAGATCTTCGGCAGAAAAGTTACGTGGTTCTTTTGCGGCAACCTCGGCCAGCTTGATGATGGCGTCGATAACAGGTTGAAAGCCTTTATGGCCGAACATGACAGCGCCAAGCATGATGTCTTCATTTAGTTCTTGAGCTTCTGATTCCACCATCAAAACGGCATCATTGGTACCGGCAACAACAAGATCGAGTTTGGATTCAGGCATTTCATCAACATGTGGGTTCAGCACATATTTGCCATTGATATAGCCAACGCGCGCGCCGCCGATAGGGCCCATGAAAGGAACACCCGAAAGGGTAAGGGCAGCTGATGAGGCAATCATTGACAAAATGTCGGGATTGTTTTCCAGATCATGCTGCATCACTGTAATAATGACCTGTGTGTCGTTTTTGTAGCCATCGGCAAAAAGTGGACGGATTGGGCGGTCGATCAGGCGTGATACAAGGGTTTCATTTTCCGAGGGGCGGCCTTCGCGCTTGAAATAACCACCGGGAATTTTACCGGCGGCGTAGGTTTTTTCCTGATAATTAACAGTTAACGGAAAAAAGTCCTGACCCGGCTTTGGTTCTTTGGCAGAAACAACAGTTGCCAAGACAACGGTTTCGCCATAGGTGGCGAGCACAGCGCCATCGGCCTGACGGGCGATTTTACCTGTTTCTAATATAAGCGGGCGTCCTGCCCATTCGATTTCGACTTTATGGGTTTTAAACATATCTTGTCCTTATAGAGACACGTGACAACGCGTCATGTGTCTGTGTTTTCCATTCGTATCATGGGCAAGACAACAAGCCGTTTTTCTTTGGTTTAAAAGCGGCTGGCAATCCTGCCCCGTGATAGTTCCATACATCCCGGGAAAGACCGGAATCAAATTGGCGGATGTTATGCAACATCCGCCAATAAATTTTTTAACGACGCAGACCCAATTTGCTGATCAATGTCTGGTAACGACTTTCGTCAATGCCCTTGACATAGTCAAGAAGACGACGACGCTGCGAAACCAGTTTCAAAAGGCCACGGCGGGAATGATTGTCCTTTTTGTGGGTTTTGAAATGTTCGGTCAGATTGGCAATACGTTCGGAAAGAACGGCAACCTGCACTTCTGGAGAACCTGTGTCACCGGCTTTGGTTGCATATTCCTTGATCAACGCCTGTTTGCGTTCAGCAGTAATCGACATCGTATAATCCTTTCAAGAAAGAGAAAACGAAGACGCCCAAGGCCGGGATGTCGTCCAGCGAGGGCCATGAAAGACACAGTAAAGGCTCAAAGCCATACAGTGCTAATGCCGCATATATAGGATTTTGAATAGAAATACCAGTGTTTTTATCATCATGGCTATAAGATGCGAGCCGACAGGGTTCTACTTTTATCATTCAATTGCGGCTTTGATATTTCAAGATTCTAAGTCAAGACGCCGAGCAGGTGATAAGCGGCCATAATAGTGTGGCACCGCTTGCAGCTTTGAATAATGCTAGCTAAGGTTGTTTGATAGGACAGCTGCGATTAATCAGGAGGAAAAATGCAGCAGAAAAGTTCGACGCTTGCGCCTTTCCGCCATACGGCATTTCGCAATCTCTGGTCTGCAACTCTTGTTTCCAATCTTGGTGGTCTTGTCCAGGCTGTTGGCGCTGGCTGGTTAATGACCTCACTAACCACATCCCATTCTATGGTTGGTTTGGTACAAAGTGCAACAACAATGCCGATTGTCATTTTTTCATTGATGGCAGGTGCTTTGGCCGACAATTTTAATCGTCGTCGTATCATGATTTCTGCACAGGCTGCTATGATGGCTGTTTCTATCATTCTGGCCGCGTTGACCTATATGGGTATGATAACGCCGTGGTTATTATTGTTTTTTACTTTTTTGATCGGTTGTGGATCAGCGCTTTATAATCCGCCGTGGCAGGCAACCGTTGGTGATATTGTGCCGCGTGATGATATTGCTGCGGCTGTCACATTGAACAGTGTCGGCTTTAATTTGATGCGTTCTGTGGGGCCGGCCGCTGGTGGTGCTATTATTGCCGCATGGGGAGGGGCAGCGGCTTTTTTGGTCAATGCATGTAGTTATATTCCCCTGTTAGGGGCTTTGACCTTCTGGAAACCAGTTGAGAACAAAGGCAAGGCGCCTTTACCACGGGAGCGTTTGGTGGGCGCAATGTCGGATGGCTTGCGCTATGTTTTTATGTCGCCCAATTTGATCAACATTATGTTACGAGCGTTTCTATTTGGTATGGGCGCGGTTGTTGTTTTGGCCCTGCTTCCTATTGTGGCACGTGATATGTTGAACGGCGGTGCTCTGGCTTATGGTACTTTGCTTGGTATTTTCGGCATTGGTGCGATTATAGGCGGCATCATTAATGCACGGGTGAGAAAACGCTTTCGCAGTGAGACCATTATTGCCGGATCGTTCTTTGGTTTTGCCGTATCTTGCATTCTGGTGGCGTGGAGTAATTCAATTGTTTTTACTCATATTGTGTTGTTGCCTGCAGGCATATGTTGGGTTTTAGCTTTTTCGCTCTTTAATGTATCAGTCCAGCTTTCGACGCCGAGATGGGTTGTGGCGCGTGCTTTGGCGCTTTATCAAACTTCCAATTATGCAGGTATGGCTTTTGGAAGCTGGATATGGGGCATGTTGGCGGATAGTTATGATCCGCGCATTGCCTTTTTTATCTGTAGCGGCTTTTTGTTGTTTGGGGCACTTGCCGGTTTGAAAATTCCCATTCATGAAATTCCTACCCTTAATCTAGAACCGATCGACCAGTTTCGTGCACCGGAATTGCGCCTTGATTTGAAAGCACGTAGCGGGCCGATTATGATTATGATCGATTATGAGATTGATGAGCAGGATGTGCCGCTTTTTCTTGAATTGATGACTAAGAAAAGACGCTCACGTATACGCGATGGCGCACGTCATTGGAGCCTGATGCGAGACTTGGAAAAACCGGAGATTTGGACCGAAGCCTATCATATGCCGACATGGGTGGATTATCTTAGGCATAATTATCGTCGCATGAAGGGCGATAGCGCATTATTTGAGGAATTGCGCAAGTTGGATAAATCAAAAGAAGGTATACGCGTCCATCGTATGATCGAGCGTCAGGGTATCCCTCACGCACATGAAATGCCGCTTAAATCATATGATAAATAGGGCACATTAATAGCTGATCAAGCCGCCATCAACCGCATATTGGCTACCGGTGACAAAGGAAGAGTCGTCAGAAAGCAAAAAAAAGCGACGGCCGCGGCTTCATCGGCAGTGCCGATACGTCGTAATGATACCTGATCAATAACACTTTTTTCAAAGTCTTTTGCCACATCATCTGGCAGGAAAGAACGGAAATTGGTCTTGATCAGCCCCGGTACGATTGTATTGGCACGGATGTTTTTCGCCGCCAATGCATTGGCCCAGCTTCGAACCATGGCAATAACTGCTCCTTTGGTAGCGGCATAGCCGCTTGTTGCTGCTGCCCCTTCATAGGCTGAACTTGATGAGGTAACGACGATAGATGCACTATCATTGATATAGGCAAGCAGTTTTGCCAGTTGCAGCATCGGGCCACGCACATTGATCGACATCATCTTGTCAAAATCGGAAAGGTCGATTTGCTCGACTGTATCAAGTGCGGCGATTGCGGCATTAAACCAGATGCCGTCAAGCTTACCCCATCAAGCCACATATTGAGCCAGAATATCGCTATCTTCAGGATTGGCAGCGTCATTTTTTAAAATGATGCTGTTCTCCGGCAGTTCTTTTGCAAGTTTATCGATGCGCTCCTGATTCCGGCCAGTCAGCAAAACCTGTCCACCTTCACGGATAATGCGATAAGCACCGACCAGACCCATGCCACTGGAACTACCGGTAATCAGGACTTTTTTGTTCTTAAAGTGCATGGAATTTCCCTTTTGAACCGATAGTTTCCGATAACAAAGTTAGATGGTTTTAAGTTCTTTCAGCTTATTGGCTGCAGCATCCGCTTCGATATAGCTGTCGACAAGCCTGATAAATCCCTTTGCGGTCAAACCGCTAAGGCCGAAACAATTCACCGTCAGTTTGCCGGATTTGGCATTGTAATGGCTGCGATATTTCCAACCTGTTTTTTTACCTTCGTAGCTTTCGTCGATATAGAAGGTGATAAAAACATTGATATAGCGGACAATGTGGATTTCATATTCGTGAATGGCCGAGTAAGGCACTGGCTTGTCCAGTATCGATACGGCTAAGCCTTGTGGAGTCAGTGTCATGACCGGTTTTTTCAAGCCCAGCAGGCGCGGTATGGCGAGCAGCCATAAGAACAGGCCGAGAAATGCGATCACGCTCACCGTTACAGCTTCTGACGTTGCCAGTTTTTGATAGTTGGCGATAATGTCGTGGTTTTTGTTATGATCGCTTATGATAAACCACCACAAAGCAATAAGAGCGGTCCCGCCCATCAGCATCATGATCGGTACCACAACCCGGCTATCGCGGATCGAGCGTGTTTTTCTCAATTTTTGTGCCGTGATTTGTAATGCGGCAACGTCTTCGTGATTCTGAGTGACGTTCATTTTAAATTTTATGAATATCTGTTACTGCGTGAAAACGCGTTTTGGTTTGAATTGGCCTTTTTCAATAAAGCCGAGGGCTAGCAATTTACCTTTTGATGTAACGCAGACCTCGTCTTCGTCGATCGGGGCATTATTGCCGCGAAAGAGTACAGGATTGCCCATTCGCACACGGTGGGCCTGCTCGTCGGACAGCGGGTATTGCGGCAGACATTCAAGTGCTGCACCGGTTTCAATCACCAAGCTGTCAATGTGCGAAAAATCACGCTTGGGCCAGATACCGTTTTCATCTGCTTCACCCTTTGGAGGCGCGGCTTCTTCCAGTTCCTGCAAAGTGATAAAATCATCCTGGCTGAAAGGGGCGACTTCGATACGGCGCAAATCGGCAATATGTCCGTAACAGCCAAGTTCACGCCCCATATCGCGCGCCAGCGAGCGGACATAAGTGCCTTTGCCGCATTCAATCTCAAAAGTGGTGGCATCTTCTGTCATGCCGACGATAGTCAGCACGTCGATCTCAACTTCGCGGGCAGGGATTTCAACGGTTTCACCATCGCGTGCCAGATCATAAGCACGGTTTCCATCAATCTTGATGGCGGAAAATTGCGGTGGAATCTGCATGATTACACCAGTAAATTGCGGCAATAGTGCTTCGATATCGGTGCGTTGAGGGCGTTTATCGGATTGCTTGGTAACATCGCCTTCTAGATCGTCGGTAGTACGTTCTTCACCCCATGCAACTGTAAACTGGTAGACTTTGGTGCCTTCCATGACATAGGGTACGGTTTTCGTGGCTTCACCCAATGCAATGGGCAGCATGCCAGAAGCCAGCGGATCAAGTGTTCCGGCGTGTCCTGCCTTTTCGGCATTGAACAGCCATTTTATCTTCGAGACGGCATCGGTTGACCCCATACCCTTGGGTTTGTCAAGAATGACCCAGCCGGAAACGGGCCGACCTTTTCTTTTACGTTGTCGAGCCATGGCCTATTCCTTGTTTTCGTCTTCATCGTGATGGTGTAGATCACGGGCAACTTCCGGTGAGCGTAAAAGCGCATCGATTTTGGAAAAATTATCAAAACTGGTATCGAGTCGGAAGCGAAACTGAGGCATATATTTCATCTGCCGCAGTTCATGGCTGACTTCACCACGGATAAAACGGGCATGATTGGCCAAAGCTTTAACAACAGCCTCACCATCAACATTCCCTAGAGGTGCAATGTAGCAGGTAGCGATTTTCAGATCCGGTGACATGCGGACTTCTGATACTGAAACGACTGTGCGGCTTAGTAATTCGTCATTCAGATTGCCACGGGTCAGCATAGTGGCAAGTGCGTGGCGTACCTGTTCACCCACACGTAATTGTCTCTGGGACGGGCCGGAGCTTTTCATCGATAAACCTCGTGTAAATATCGGGAAAGCGGAGAAGCAATCTCCGCTTTTTGATTACAGCGAGCGGCTGATATGCTCGACGCGGAAGGCTTCGATCGTATCACCGGCGCGGATATCTTCGTAATTTTCAAATGCCATGCCACATTCCTGACTGACCTGTACTTCGTTGACTTCGTCCTTGAAGCGTTTGAGGGTCTTGAGCTTGCCTTCGTGGATAACGACATTATCGCGGATGAGGCGTACACCGGCACCGCGTTCCATTTTGCCTTCGGTCACACGGCAACCGGCAACCTTGCCGACCTTGGTGATATTGAAGACTTCGAGGATTTCTGCGTTACCGAGGAAGGTTTCACGACGTTCTGGCGACAACATGCCAGACATGGCTGCTTTTACATCATCAACCAGATCGTAGATGATATTGTAATAGCGTATTTCAATGCCCTGAACTTCGGCAGCCTGTCTTGCCTGTGTATTAGCACGTACGTTAAAGCCAATAATGGCTGCGTTTGAGGCCTCTGCCAAGGAGACATCGCTTTCAGTAATGCCGCCAGCACCTGAATGGACAATGCGGGCACGTACTTCATCGGTGCCAAGCTTGTCGAGAGCGGCCACAATGGCTTCGATCGAGCCTTGAACGTCCCCTTTGATGACAAGCGGAAACTCTTTGACGCCGGTTGTCTGGAGCTGGTTCATCATCTGCTCGAGTGAGCCACGTGAACCGGCCTGACGGGCGACAGCTTTTTCACGGGTCAGGCGTTGACGGTAGCTGGCAATTTCGCGGGCCTGTGCCTCATTTGTAACAACGGCAAAACGGTCGCCGGCTTGTGGTGTGCCTTGCATACCGAGAATTTCAACCGGCATGGAAGGGCCAGCTTCTTTTAGATGGTCGCCGTGGTCATTAATTAAGGCGCGTACCCGCCCCCATTGATCCCCTGCCACGATAATATCAGAAGGATGCAAGGTGCCTTTTTGTACCAGTACAGTTGCAACCGAACCGCGACCACGATCAAGCTGGGCTTCGATAACGACGCCTTCGGCAGTACGGTCAGGATCGGCTTTAAGGTCAAGTACTTCGGCTTGTAACAGAATGGTTTCAAGCAACTTGTCCAGATTTTGTCCGGTTTTAGCCGAAACTTCAACTTCCAGTACATCGCCGCCCATGCTTTCGACAAAAACTTCATGCTGGAGAAGCTCGGTGCGTACTTTTTGTGCGTCGGCTGCTGGCTTGTCGATTTTGTTGATGGCTACAATGATTGGAACACCAGCCGCTTTGGCATGGTTGATTGATTCAATTGTTTGCGGCATGACGCTGTCGTCGGCGGCAACCACCAGAACGGCGATATCCGTTGCTTGTGCGCCGCGTGCGCGCATTGCAGTAAAAGCGGCGTGGCCAGGTGTATCGATAAAGGTAATTTTCTGGCCGTTTTGTTCAACTTGATAGGCCCCGATATGCTGGGTAATGCCACCGGCTTCACCGGATACAACATTGGCTTTGCGGATGGCATCAAGCAAAGAGGTTTTACCATGGTCGACGTGACCCATAATGGTGACAACCGGCGGACGCGATACCATCTTACTTTCATCGTCGGCCATATTGAAGATGCCTTCTTCAACATCCGATTCGGCTACGCGCTTGACGGTATGGCCGAATTCTTCGGCAATCAGTTGCGCCATATCGGCATCAATCACATCGCCGGGTTTCATCATGCTACCTTGTTTCATCAAGTACTTGATGACATCGACGGCACGTTCGGCCATACGCTGTGCCAGTTCCTGAATCGTAATGGTTTCAGGCAGTACGACTTCACGCGTGATTTTTTCGCGTGGTTCTTGTGCATTGAGCGAGCGTTTGAATTTTTCCTGACGACGGCGCATAGCTGCCATAGAACGTCCGCGTGCATTGCCGTCATCATCAAGCGCACTGGAAAGTGTTAGCTTGCCGCGGCGGCGTTCGTCAGCCCCTTTGACGACTTTAGGTGCGCGTACTTCTGCTTTAGGTGCGGCACTTCCGCGCTTGGCGCCACGACGTTCATCGTCATCCTCTTCATCTTCCTTACGCTTGCCGGCCGGCACTGCAACACGTGGCTTGGCAGCCGTCGGCTTTTCCACCGGAATATCGGCTGGTGAGACGATGATGTTTTCTTCGGTTTTAGCTTTGGGCTGGCTTGTTGCCTTTTTATCTGCCAGAAGGGCTTTTTCTTCACGTTCCTTGGCACGCAAAACTTCTTCTTCGGCTCGGCGTTGGGCATCAATTTCGGCCTGTACACGCTCTTCTTCGGCCCGCACCTTGGCTTCTTCCAGTGCGCGTGCGCGTGCTTCCATTTCAGCAGATGACAGGTTGGCATGGATTATATTATCTGCCGGTGGCGGTGTTTCGACATGCTGTTTGGCATGGGGCGCCACATGCGGTTTTGTGACCGGCTGTGTCTCAGTGCGTTCATCTGGACGTGTAATTTTGCGGCGCTTGGTTTCAACGACAACCGCCTTGGTGCGACCGTGGCTGAAATTCTGCTTGATCGTGCTGGTTTCAACGCCGGAACGTTTCAAGGTCAGCGTTTTCTTTACCGGCGCGTTTTCGTTGTTGTCAGTCATTACGTTTCCTTCACAAGCCTTATCAGGCTCTACCATCTATTTCCGGTATTCTACCAGATTTGTTCATTCATCGCGATAGCGCTGCAATCTGCGCGCTTTTGTGATGAAACTTTGCGATGCCGCACCTTTTAATACGGCTGCATGTATCACATGATTTTCACCAAAAGCCAAACTCAATTCATCGCCGGTTAAAAGTGTGTATACCGGCACGTCATCCAATCCTTGCTGTTTGGCTGCATGAATGGCTTGTGCAATTTTGCGCATACCATCTTCAGCAGCCTGTTTTTCATGCAGCACCATTGCTGCTTCACCTCTGCGTATCGCTGCATCGACTTTCGATGCACCGGTAATAACATGACCGGCTTTGCGTGTCATGGACAGACTCCCCATAACATCTTTGACCAAAAGCTGGTCTGTTAGATCTGCCAAATCGGCGTCAACCTGCACGTCCGCTTTGAGACTGCGCACAAAAGCTTTTCGCTTGATAGCCTCTTCAACAGTTTTGCGCGACACTTTCACCCATGCCCCGCGACCGGGTAGATTACCCCGGATATCAGGAATGAGCGTACCTTGTGGATCTGCTACAAAACGGATCAGATCTTCATTCGATCCGCTTAGACGCGTCACAATACAGGTACGATCATTCATATTGCCTATTACCTTACTGCGCGGCAACCTCGGTTGTTGCTTCAGCTTCGGCTGCCTCACGATCAAGGTCTTCCTGTGTGATCCAGCCAGCTTTCAAGCGGGCGGCGACAACCATGTTTTCAGCATCGGCGCGGCTAACATCAAAAGATGAAAAGACACCCTCAAAGGTTTTTGTTTCGCCGTCTTTGCGCTCACGCCAACCGACAAGATCATCAACTGCATAACCTGCAAAATCTTCGATTGTCTTGACACCATCTTCACCAACAGCAACCAGCATGGCTGTCGTGACGCCCGGGAGATCACGTAATTCATCGGTAACGCCGAGTTTTTTACGTTTGTCATCAAGCTCGCCTTCTATACGTTCGAGATATTCACGCGCACGGGTTTGGATTTCGGTCGCGGTATCTTCATCAAAGCCTTCAATTGATGCGATTTCATTAAGTTCAACATAGGCGATTTCTTCAATCGATGCGAAACCTTCGGAGGCCAGAACTTGGCCAACCATTTCATCGACATCAAGTGCTTGCATGAACAGTTTGGTACGTTCGGTAAACTCTTTCTGACGGTTTTCCGATTCTTCCTGCTCTGTTAGAATATCAATATCCCAACCCGTCAGCTGAGAGGCAAGGCGTACATTCTGGCCGCGACGGCCGATAGCAAGCGAGAGCTGTTCATCCGGAACAACGACTTCGATACGTTCGGCTTCTTCATCAAGCACAACCTTGGCTACTTCTGCTGGTTGTAATGCATTGACAATAAAGCTTGCTGCATCGGGTGACCACGGAATGATATCGATTTTTTCACCCTGCAATTCACCGACAACAGCTTGAACACGGCTGCCGCGCATACCAACGCAGGCACCGACCGGATCAATCGAGCCATCACGTGAAACAACGGCAATTTTGGCGCGAGAACCCGGATCGCGAGCAACCGATTTGATTTCAATGATACCGTCGTAGATTTCCGGTACTTCCATGGTGAAAAGCTTGGCCATGAATTGCGGATGGGTACGTGAGAGGAAAATTTGCGGGCCGCGTTGTTCACGACGTACATCATAGACATAAGCACGGATACGGTCGCCGTAACGGAAAGCTTCGCGCGGGATCAGTTCGTCACGGCGTACAATTGCTTCACCACGACCAAGATCAACGATGACATTGCCATATTCAACGCGCTTGACGGTGCCGGAAATGATTTCACCAACGCGGTCTTTGAATTCCTCAAATTGATGATCGCGTTCGGCTTCACGTACCTTTTGTACGATAACTTGTTTGGCAGACTGTGCGGCGATACGACCAAAATCCATCGGCGGTAGAGGCTCGCTTAAAAATTCGCCAAGAACCGCATCGCTTTTTTTAGCCTGTGCGTCTTTAAGGCTGATTTGTGTAACAAAGTCTTCAACTGTGTCGACAACTTCCAGCAGGCGTTGCAATTTGATCTCGCCGGATTTCGAATTGATGTCGGCGCGGATATTGGTCTCTTGTCCATAACGCGAGCGGGCCGCTTTCTGGATCGCATCTGCCATGGCGGCAATCACGATTTCACGGTCAATCGACTTTTCACGTGCGACGGCATCTGCAATTTGCAGAAGTTCAAGCCTGTTAGCACTTACAGCCATCGAATTATCTCCTTTAAAAGGGTGTTATTCAAACACCTTATGGCAAATTATTTCTTTTGTTTTATCGGTTTGTCACTCTGTTCAGCTGTTTTATCAGCATCTAGATTGTCATCAGGAATAAGCTGCTGACGCAGCGCTTTATCCTTTTTCAAGGCATCGCGAATAAGCTCATCGGTTAAAACAAGTCGGGCATCGCTGATTTCACAAAAAGGAATGCGCACACTAAGCGCTTCGCCGTAAGCGGCCTTGTCGGTATTGAGTGTAAAACCTTCACTGTCGACATCGGCAATTGTACCACGAAATTTGCGCCGTCCATCAATCTGGATATGTGTTTCAACCTTGGCAATATGATCTTGCCAATGAGAGAAGTCCGATTTGCGTGTTAAAGGGCGGTCAATGCCGGGGGAAGATATTTCAAGATGATATTTTTTTTCGATTACATCTTCGACATCCAAAATTGGAGAGACCGTTCTGCTGACCAGCTCGCAATCTTCAATAGTCATCGTGCCATCGGCACGTTCTGCCATGATTTGTAGTGTCAGACCGTTTAGGCCAGACAGACGTACCCGCACTAGACGGAAACCCAGAGGCTTGAGAACCGGTGCGATGAGATGGGCAACGCGCGCATCAACCCCTGTTTCTTCAAACAGGCGCGGTTCGTCTAAATCAATAATCTTCAGTTCTTCGCTCATAAGCCTCTTTTGGTAATAAAAAAGAGCGGGTCCTTGCGGCCCACCCTTCATCATAAGATCAAGAATTTCTTCCTGTATATACCAATTATGCAGTATGATCAAGTGCGATCATTTATTGTCTGATAAAGGTCAGATAGGCAGGGGTGCGGCCTTCCCGTTTGGCTTTGGCTTCGTAGCGGGTGCCGGGCCACGCCTCATAGGGGGTGTGCCAATCGGCGGCACTTTCGGCTTGCCAGATAAAATCCTTGTGTCGGTCACAATGAAGCAATGTCCAATTGATATAGGTATCGATATCGCTGGCGAAACGAAAAAGTGCTTTGCTTTTTAAAACACGGGCGAAGCGATCAAGGTTTTTATCCGATACAAAGCGGCGTTTCCAATGTTTCTTTTTCGGCCATGGGTCGGGGTAGAAAAGATCGATGCCGTCCAAAGATGCATCTGGCAACCAATCGAGCAGGCGGGTTGCATCATCATCATAAAGGCGTAGATGAGCTTGGCGGGCAGGATATTTTTCCAGACCGGCAAGCATTTTGGCCATGCCGTTGATAAATGGCTCGACACCGATAAAGCCGACATTAGGAAAACGAGCGGCTTCATGTAGGAGGTGTTCGCCGCCGCCAAAACCGATTTCCAGCCGTACGGTCTTGACGGGTTGCTGAAAAAGCATTGCAAGATCGGTAGGGGCTGTGCAGGAAAGATCGATTTTTAACTGTGGCAATAGGGATTGTGCACGTTCAACCTGCCCTTCACGCAGCGGTTTGCCGTGACGGCGGCCGAAGAAAGCTTCGCTCGCTCTCGTTTTATGCGGTTCCATGGCGCTTAAATCATCATCTTTTAAGGGCTGCCTTGAGCGGCTTGACCAAGTCGGTCTTTTCCCACGAGAAAGAACCATCACGACCGGGTTTGCGGCCAAAATGGCCATAGGCTGAAGTCTTGGCATAGATTGGCTTATTAAGGTCGAGATGTTTGCGAATGCCACTTGGAGATAGATCCATGACCTGACGTAGAGCGGCCTCGACAGCATCCTCGCTGACCTTGCCGGTACCATGCAGATCGACATAGATCGAAAGTGGCTGGGCAACGCCGATAGCATAGGAAATCTGGATCGTACAGCGGTCGGCCAATTCGGCTGCCACGACATTCTTGGCCAGATAGCGTGCTGCATAAGCGGCGGAACGGTCGACTTTGGTTGTATCCTTGCCGGAAAAAGCACCGCCACCGTGTGGCGCTGCTCCGCCATAGGTGTCGACAATGATTTTGCGGCCTGTAAGGCCAGCGTCACCATCTGGCCCGCCAATGACGAATTTGCCAGTTGGGTTGATATACCAATTACATTTATCAGCAATCTTGAGATCGCCCAGTGCTTGGCGGATATAAGGTTCGACAACAGAGCGGACTTTTTTAGAATCCCAGCTCGGGTCAAGATGCTGGGTTGAAAGTACGATTGAGGTGGCCTCATAAGGTTTGCCGTCGACATAACGTACAGTGACCTGACTTTTGGCATCAGGGCCGAGTTTTCCCGCTTCACCTTCGTCAAGGTGGCGGGCGATGGCAAGACGTTCGAGAATTTTATGTGCGTAATAGATCGGAGCAGGCATCAGATCGGGGGTTTCACGGCAGGCATAGCCGAACATGATACCCTGATCGCCGGCTCCTTCTTCGCCTTGTCGATCGGCCGCATTGTCAACACCTTGTGCTATATCCGCTGATTGGGAATGAAGCAGGACATCGATTTTGGCTGTTTTCCAGTGAAAGCCGTCCTGTTCATAGCCGATGGCTTTGATGGCTCGGCGGGCTGCCGCACGGAACCGCGATGGATTGATCAGCGGATGGCCGTTTTTATCATAGATCAATTTGCCGTTTTTGTCCTTTTTCAGCAGTGTATCGGGAACGCGTACTTCACCGGCAATGACCACGCGATTGGTGGTGGCGAGTGTCTCACAGGCAATGCGCACGCCCCATGGGTCAACGCCGGTTTTACGGGCTTCTCTATAGATCATATCGACGATTTCATCGGAAATACGGTCGCAGACTTTGTCGGGATGGCCTTCGGATACAGATTCACTAGTGAAAAGGTAGGATTGACGTAACACGGGAAACCCCTCTTGAAGAAATATGCATTGCATAAAAAAATCCAAGCAACTATTTGCCAAGATTAAGCGAGAAGGTCAATCTATGTTTGATTGTCAAACTTAAATGTGAGCAAAAAAGCCGATTTATGGTGTGTTATTTTGTTCGTCCGATAAGGCTTTGGCCAGATCGATAATCTTACGGCGTACTTTGGGGTCACGGATATTGGTAAAGGCACGTATCAGCTGCATCCCTTCGGAACTGGTACAAAAATCCATAAAACTAGTATCGATTTCTGAAAATCCCTCGCCGTTTTTGGGGCCCGGAGCATCATCAAAGAAATAGGTAACCGGCACATTCATAATTTCGGCAATGGCCTGTAGGCGTCCAGCGCCGACACGATTGGTGCCTTTTTCATATTTTTGGATTTGCTGGAATGTAATGCCCAGTTGTTCGCCAAGTTTTTCCTGGCTTATGCGCAGTATATTGCGGCGTAAGCGGATTCGGCTACCGACATAGATATCAATCGGATCGGGTTTTTTCTTGTTCTGGTCAGGCATTCTTCTTCTCTTCGAGGGTAAGCCACATTCATTGTTTCGGCAGGATCTGCCGATAAAGATTTGAAAATGGTCGAGCAGGTTCCAATAGTTGCAAATTGGTGAGGGTATAACATCCCATCATCAGGATATTGTCAATTCAAGACAAAGGGGTGCGCCGCCGATTTCGAATAGAGGCAATAAGGAAAATCGAAATAAGGATAAAAGGAGGCAGATTGAGATATTTATTGTTCCATATCGGTACAGTGGCGCTTGGAATATCGACATCGATAATGCCTATTTGATCGAGTGGCATGGAGTCGATGATTTGCCCATAGGGATCGACAACGGCAGAAATTCCGTTATTGGCTGCACGGATAAGGGGCAATCCTGTTTCAACCGCACGCAGTCTTGCTTGCTGGAAATGCTGGGCGGGGCCGGGTGTGTTGCCGAACCATGCGTCGTTTGTCACATTGATGATAAAATCGGCTTTTTCTCCGGTATAATCCATTTCATCGGGGAAAATGGCCTCATAGCAAATGAGCGGCAAGAATTGGTATTTATGGGGAAGGGCAACGCTGTGTCGCATTTTTCCGGCCTCATAGCCGCCATCGGTTTCAGCAATAGCTGTAAGGCCGAGTTTGCGGAAAAGATCGCCAAAAGGGAGATATTCGCCGAAAGGCACCAGATGTCTTTTATCGGCATGGGCAATAATCTGGCCATCAGCGCCAAGAAGTTCGATTGAATTATAAAAGTGGTCTTTATTGTCTTTTTGTTCAAGGCGTACAGTACCCATAATGGCAATCTGTTCAGGCGTTAGCATGCGGGCGATTCGGTGACGTACTTGTTCAACATAGCTTAGAACATAGGGAACAGAAGTTTCGGGCCAGATAATAATGTCTGGTGGCAGAGAAGGGTCAAGAGGTGGCTGACTGCTTAACCCGATCAATTTTTCCAATGTATTAACACGGGTTTGTATATCAATTTTATCTGTTTGCGGAATGGATGGTTGGATGATACGCGCCCGTAAAATGGGCACAGTATTGTGCGGGGCGATGGCATTGAGGCGGTATAATCCAAATCCGAGATGAAGTGTGATCAGCAGGGTTGCAAAAATACTGGCGGTTCGGGCGGTTCTTTCAATCAGAAAGAACAAGAAGGAGGCGTAGCACAAGAGTACCAAAATATTCATGCCATAAAGGGTTATAAGGGCCGCTGACTGCATGGAAAGAGGGGTCGGCATGGCCATATATGCCGGCGTGTTCCATGGAAAACCGGTAAATAGATGGCCGCGTAGCCATTCACAAAGGCCGAAACATGCAGCAAAGATAAAAAAACGGTAGGGTCCCGAGCGCCATAAGCAGGAACAAAGAAAAGCGGCCAACGCCCAATAAAGTGCCAAAAAAGCCGGTAATCCTAATGAGGCAAAAGGAATAGCCCATGCATAGGCATCAGGATCAACCAGCATGGCATTGCCCAGCCACCAGAGGCCGGCAACAAAATAGCCAAAACCGAAAAACCAGCCGATCATTATGCTGACACGAAGCCGGCTTTTGACAGCTTGTTGGCGATAGCTGCCATCCAAGAGTAGAATAAAAACAGGAATGGTCAGGAAAGGTATGAACCACAGGTTCAGCGGTTCAAGTCCGAGTGCTGTCAGACTGCCGCTTAACCACGCGAAAAAATATCGTTTCCATCCGCAAAGGGAAGTCAGAAAATCGGCCGGACGGGAGAGCGGGGCAGTATGCAGCACGTGCTTGCTCTACTCGTGGGAAGCGGTGTTGTCATCCGCTATATCGGGATCTTCAATGATCTTGGAGATACGCACCCGTTTGATACGGCGCTTGTCGGCTTCAAGAATACGGAAGCGATAGCCCGCAACAGCCTCGACAATTTCGCCGCGTCCGGGGATTCGATCAAGGACAGATACAATCAATCCGCCGACCGTATCGACATCCTCGCCGTGTTCATCCACCGTGAAAGTGCCGCCAATAGCCTCTTCCAAATCGTCAAGCTCGGCACGGGCATCAACCAGCCAGCTTTCGTCGGGTTCCTTGACTATCATGATGTCGTCATTGTCATGTTCGTCTTCAATATCGCCGACAACAAGCTCGACAATATCTTCCATAGAGGCAAGCCCGTCTGTACCACCGTATTCATCAATAACCAAAGCCATTTGGGTACGGGTGGTTTGCATACGGGTCAGCAATTGGGCAGCAGGCATTGAACCGGGAACAAAGAGCACGGTGCGGATCAAATTGAGCTCTGCCATCGTCTTGTTGAGATCGACCGGCGTAAGATCAAGTTTTTTACGTCCGCGTGCAGCGCGGGCTGTGCGTGTAATATAGTTTAGCACATCGCGAATGTGGATCATGCCGCGAGGGTCATCAAGTGATTCGGCGTAGACCGGCAGCCGTGAATGGCCGGACTGTTCAAAAAGGGCTAGTACTTGTGCCAATGGCATATTGAGCTCAATAGCCTCAATTTCTGAACGCGGAATCATGACATCGTCAACACGTGCCTCGCGCAGGCGCAAAATATTGTTGAGCATGGTCCGTTCTTCCGGTGAGAAGACGGTGTTGTCGTCTCCTTCTTCGGATAAGGCTTCATGTAGATCCTCACGCAATGTGGAATTATTGCGCGAACGTAAAAACGGGAAAAAGCTTGTCAGACGTGACTTCTTTTCATGAGATTGGGATCGATGACTACTCGGTGCATCTGCATCGTTTTTGTCTTCGGCGACAGGTGTATTTTGTTTTTCAGCCATGGCTCATCTGTTCAATTTTCAATTTATAGCGATACAGCATAAGGGTCGGGTATGGCAAGTGAGCGCAAAATATCACGCTCGAGCCTTTCCATCATTTCGGCCTCTTCCTCTTCGATATGGTCATAGCCGAGCAAGTGGAGCAATCCATGAACAACAAGATGTATCAAATGGGCTTCAAAAGTCTTATTTTCTGCCTCAGCCTCCTGCCGTACGATTTCATAGGCAATAATAATGTCACCCAATAAGGGACCGGGCTTGTCACCAGCTGCAATATCAAAGGCAGGAAATGATAACACATTGGTTGCTTTCAGCTGGCTACGCCATTGCCCATTCAGGGTACGTATTTCATTGTCATCGGTGAGTACGATGCTCAATTCGCTATTGATAGTCTCAAAGGCAAGGTGTTTGAGGGTGGCATAGACAGAGTCATGGATAATCTGTTCAAGCCGATCCGGCTGTTCCCACAATACACTGTTATATAATATGTCGATGTCAATCATCGTTTTCTTCATGGATTTTGCGTTTGGCGGCGTCTTTATCATAAGCGCCGACAATGGCGGCGACAAGTGGATGGCGCACAACATCTTTTTCGCTAAAGCGTACGGTAATGATCGGATCAACCTTGTCGAGAATACGCAAGGCTTCTACCAACCCCGATTTTTGGCCTGCCGGCAGATCAATCTGGCTAGGGTCTCCGGTCACGATCATCCGTGCACCTTCGCCCAGACGGGTTAGAAACATTTTCATCTGCATGGAGGTTGTATTTTGTGCCTCATCCAGAATGATGGCCGAATGGGCCAGTGTACGGCCGCGCATGAACGCAAGCGGAGCGATTTCGATAACACCGGCAGCGAGACCGCGTTCGACCTTTTCGGCTGGCATCATGTCATAAAGCGCATCGTACAGAGGACGTAGATAGGGATCGACTTTTTCCTTCATGTCACCGGGCAGAAACCCCAGTCTTTCACCGGCTTCAACGGCCGGGCGCGACAAAATGATCCGTTCAACCAGACCACGTTCTAATAATTGTGCAGCATAGGCAACGGCTAGATAGGTTTTGCCGGTTCCTGCCGGGCCGACACCGAAAACAAGTTCGGCGCGTTCAAAAGCACGGATATAGGCATCCTGTGTCTGGGTGCGGGCATAGATGGTTTTCTTACGGGTGGAAATACGCGCTGCTAATATTTTAGCGGATGGTTGCTCCATGGTCGGTAATTCCATCTGTCCTTCATGGGTGTTGGCCATACTGATGGCGCCGTCCGTATCTGACAGGGAAGGGCTATGACCGTTGCGTACCAACTCATAAAGAAGATCAAGGACTTGGCGTGCCTGCTCTGTCAGATGCGCTTCGCCACGAATTGAAACTTCGTTTCCTTGAGCGCGGATGTCGACGCCGAGTTTCTGTTCGATACGGGCCAGATTTTCATCAAAGGGGCCAAAAATTGTACTGGCTTCATGATTATTGTTAAAAGATAGGACAATATAGTTGATGTCGGAGGCACCGGTTTTTGCAATGGTGCAGCCTGAATCGGTTTGAGAACGGGACTTGGATTTAGACGGCTTCCCCTGAATGGCGCTCAATGCGTGCTCCCCATTATGCATGTGCCTCATGTTTCAATATAGATTGATTTGAGGGAACGTCCAGTGTTTCGGCTAAAAGAGAATTGGATGAAGCATCTGTTATGCGGACATCAATCATATTGCCGACGGCTTGATCACTTTCCACGACAACCGGCAAAAGCCAAGGCGATCGGCCGATCATCTGGCCGTCATGGCGGCCTGGTTTTTCAAGCAATATATCGGTTGTTACACCGATCTTTGAATTCAGAAAGGCATGTTGCTGATCAAGAATAAGGCTTTGCAAACGTTGCAGACGTTCGTCTTTGATCTTTTCATCGATGTGATTTTTCATTTCGGCCCCCGGTGTTCCCGGGCGGGGTGAATATTTGAATGAATAGGCGGTTGAATAGCCGACGGTTTCAATCAAACGGATGGTATCTTCAAAATCCTGATCGCTTTCGCCGGGAAAACCGACAATAAAATCACCAGAAAAGGCAATGTCGGGACGTGCATGACGGATTTTATCAATCAGACGTAGATAATCCTGTGCTGTATGCTGCCGGTTCATGGTTTTGAGAATAGTGTCAGAACCGGATTGGACTGGAAGATGCAAATAGGGCATCAACTGTGGTAGATTGCGGTGGGCCTCGATAAGGGCGTCATCCATATCGCGGGGATGGCTGGTCATATAGCGCAGCCGTTTCAAATCCTTGATTTCGGCAAGGCGGAATAATAATTCACCCAGACCGCAATCACGTCCTTTTTCATCAACACCGTGCCATGCATTGACATTCTGTCCCAATAGGCTCAGTTCACGCACGCCAGCAGAAACCAGTGTTTGTGCCTCGGCGATAATCCGGTCGATCGGGCGTGATATTTCGGCGCCGCGTGTATAGGGAACAACGCAGAATGTACAAAATTTATCGCAGCCTTCTTGAACAGTCAGAAAAGCACTGACGCCACGTTTGGCTGTTGTCTTGTTGGATGGTGCAGGCAAATGGTCGAATTTGTCTTCGACGGCATAATCGGTTTCGACAACTTTCTGTCCTTGTTTGACTTTTGCCAATAGTTCCGGCAGGCGATGATATGTTTGCGGGCCGACAACCAGATCAACGGCTTTTTCGCGGCGTAGGATTTCATTGCCTTCGGCCTGGGCAACACATCCGGTCACACCGATAGTCAAAGGTTTTGACGGATCACGCTGTTGACGCATGACGCGCAGACGGCCAAGATCGGAATAGAGTTTTTCAGCCGCTTTTTCACGGATATGGCAGGTATTGACCAGAATGAGATCGGCATCATCGGGTGTATTGGTTTCAATATAGCCGTCTTTTTCCAGACTGTCGCTCATGCGCTGGCTGTCATAGACATTCATTTGGCAGCCGTAGGTCTTGATAAAGACTTTGGCTTGCGGCTTTGTTTTGGATGTATCGTTCTGGCTCATGCGGGCGCTTCTACACTGTTTTATAGTATCGCTCAAGCGAGACTGATCAATGTTTTGGCTTTTATGGTGTATCCAGCTTGAATGTACGTTTCATGATCAAGGCATCTGAACGGCCGGTGCCATGCTGGTAATAAGCTGGGCGACGGCCGGTTTCTATAAAATTGAGGCTCCGGTAAAGGGTGAGAGCTGGCTTGTTGTTTTCATCCACTTCAAGAAAGACATGTTCGGCACGCTCATGATGAAGATGGCGTAAAAGCGCATCCATCAGCATGTGGCCGAAACCACGTTTGCGAAAATTAGGATCGACGGCAAGCGAGATAACCTCGGCTTCTCCCACTGTCAGGCGTGCCAATATGAAGCCACGTATCTCTTTGGGTTTGCCAACAAAGCGCACAATAAAACAGAATACAGTTGGATCGCTTAGGAACTGCTCGAAACTTTCGCTGTCCCAGCCATGATGGAAACAGCGCTCATGTAAAAGGGCAAGGGATTGAGCGTCGTCAATTTCGGCAAGAGCTATGCTGACATTATTTTTATCAAAAGGAAATGCCATCTATCGACCTATTTTCGTTCCAGTGCAAAACCGGTTTGCGGTTTGGCGTCGGGGGGGCGCAGATAAAGCGGTGAAGGTGGCCCATTATCGGGCTTTTCCATTCCGACACGACCGATAGAGGCAATGTCTGGCCATTGATTGTCCATAAGAATAGCTGTTGTGGAGTTGAGTTTTTGTGCCACATCGCTTGCGCCGTTTCCGATCAGAATCCTTGTTTCTTTTATTGTCTGGATAATATTATCGACGTTATCAATATGGGGTGGCGTTATGTTCTTTTGATCAAAAGACTGGATATAGAATTGGTCGTGATAGGCATTCATGATGACGCATGATGCCATGTCGGGATGAACAGCGCGGGCCTCATAGGCTAATGCTTCCAGTGTGGAAATACCGATGGCCGGTTTTTGTAAGGCCAGCGATAGGCTGCGTGCCGCCGATACGCCAACGCGGATACCGGTAAAAGAACCCGGTCCGATATTGATGGCAATGCGATCAAGCTCCTGCAATTCATGTCCGGCCGACTGCATCAAGGATTCGATCTGTCCGACAAGCTTTTCAGCGTGTCCGCGTCCCAAAGCGATTACGTCACGGGCAAGCAGATGTGAATCTTGAAGTAGTGCAACAGCACTATTTTCACCAGCAGTATCAAGAGCAAGGATCAACATAGGTTTTATTTAACCACTTTGGTTAGAGGCTCCAAGAGGGAAGGTATATAAAGATATATTTTTCACGCTTTTTTCTATTCATGTCTGAAAACAGTTGGGACATGTATCATCCCATTCGTTGTCATTATTCAAGTTGTTCTAGATGATTCATCACAAGTTCGCTTGTCTGTTTATTCGTATGTAAGACGATAGCTTGAAGGAATTCTTGTTTATTGGGCTGGGAATATCGACCTAGGCACCTGAATTCGAGCAATAATAAAAAATTTGTTTTCTTATGGAACCATATCTTCGTTCAGTTGTTTTACTTGCATCTGAAATAGTGGAAGAAAAATCATGTCTTATATCGCTATGAGTGAGCGTCGGTTCCCGCCGAGGCCAACGGTCTCGCTTGTCAATTTGATGCTTATTGATCTTATTGATTTATCGCTTGTTGCCAAGCAGGCCCATTGGTATATCAAGGCACCTGCTTTAAGCTGTGCCGATGATGCAATGGATAAAGTCAAGGCTAAGCTTGAAGGCCATATCCAGTCATTGGCTGATCGGGTTGTTGACTTGGGTGAAGTTGCGTTGGCAGATGTTTTTGATGCAGACCAGCAGTCTGAGGATAAGGAAAACACACTAGCCTCCTATCCAATTGATATTAAAACACTGCGTGGCCATTATAGCGTTTTGTCAGATAAATTTGCCATGGTTGCCGAGCGACTTGAAGAGGCAGCTAATGATGCAGCCTCTTACCAGGATAGCCGCACGGCAGGACTCTTGAATGAGATATCGGATGATTTGAAAAGCCATCTGAATGCATTGGCAAGCCGCATGCAGACCGAGTGTCTTGCTTCTTAATAAAATATGGTCTCTGTTGTGTATAGAAACAGAGACCATATTATTTCAAGGATGAAGAATGGCTATCAGGCTAAGGCTGATAGCGGCAAGACAGATAATAGATAATGTTGCAGTCAGTGTGACACGGATGCCGGCTTTTGCAATAGAGCGGATATTGACGCCAAGACCAAGAGCGGCCATTGAGATGATGGTGAGTATATTAGCGGTTGCCGCAACAGGTTTTAATGCCATTTCCGGAATCAGGCCGAGAGAGCGGCAGGCCATCAAAGCCAGAAATCCGATGATGAACCATGGTACAATTTTGCGGAATGGTAATTTCGTTTGTGATGTTTTGCCATTCATCAAGGACAAAATCAGAATAACAGGGCCGAGCATCAAAACACGGACGAGTTTGACTAATGTACCGATTTGGACACTGATTTGGGATATTGGTGCGGTTGCGGCCAATACTTGCGGAACGGCATAAACTGTCATGCCGGCAAGAATGCCATAATGACTGTCGGATAGTCCGAATAAAGGTACAGAAAAAGGCAAAATCAGAATAACGATGACGCCAAGAACAGCCGTAAAAGCAATGGATGAGGCAATATCTTCGCCTTTGGCGCCGATTACCGGAGCAGCAGCAGCAATGGCGGAATTACCGCAAATTGAGTTGCCACAGGCAACCAGAATACTCATCTTATGTGATAATTTTAAAAGCCGCCCAATGCTATAGCTGATAGCGATGACAATAAAAACGGTTGCCGCAATACCGGCAATGAGAAAAAAACCGGCATGGATAAGTGCCTGCGCACTTATGGTGGCGCCGAGTAACATAACAGCAACCTCCAAAAGTGTTTTACCTGAAAAGCCGATGCCTTCCAGAAAACGTTCGGGTATGGGGAGGAATGTTCGGATAAGTGTGCCGAGCAGAATGGCAATGACCAGACTTTCAATCCATGCATGCTGGAAAAGATAGGCTTCTGTTCTTTCCAGCGCAATTGCCACAAGAGATAGTCCGATACAGGCAATAGTACCCGGCCCAAAGCGATCAAAAAACAGATAGATTCTTGAGAGCATTTTTTGTCCTCCGATCAGGCGGAATTTAATCGAATATTTTATGTAATCAATTTTAAATATTATGATATTATGTTCGATAAAATTGCATAATGAATTTTGAACACCATGATGACTTTGGAACAATTGCGGATTTTTGTAGCTGTTGCCGAGCGTGAACATCTGACAGAGGCCTCAAAAGGACTCAATTTGACGCCATCGGCTGTTTCCAGTGCCATTCGTGTTCTTGAGGAGCGTTATCAGATCCAGCTTTTCTACCGTGTTGGCCGTCAGATTGTCTTGAGTGATGCAGGGAAAATTTTTCTTGATGAGGCACGTGATGTTCTGGCACGTGCGCGTATGGCTGAAACAACACTTTATGAGCTGGGGGATATGCGACGTGGTGTTTTACGTATTTTTGCCAGTCAGACCATATCGAGTTATTGGCTTCCGCCTTATCTTGCGCAATTTCGTGCACGTTTTCCATTGATTGATCTGGATTTGGTGATGACCAATACAAGCCAGGCCAAGGCGGCCGTTGCAGAAGGTCTTGCCGATATGGGTTTTGCTGAAGGGCTTGTTGATGATGCGGCTGTAGAGAGTGAAACGGTTGCCGATGATTATCTGGTGGTGGTTGCACGTCCATCCCATCCACTTGCGATCAAAAAACAGGTTGGTTTTGATGATCTTGCCCATGCATCATGGATTATACGTGAAAAGGGTTCGGGAACACGTGCTGTTTTCGAAAAGGCCTTGCAGGATGAAGGCTATAAAATCAGTGATTTTCCCTTCATGCTGACATTGCCCTCCAATGAGTCGATTTTATCGGCTGTCAGTTCCGGTCCCCATATTGCCGTGATCAGCCAGCGGGCTGCCCGGCATCATGTTGCTGCTGGTGATTTGACCATACTGAAAGTAAAAAAAATACCGCGCCATTTCTTGTTGCTGACCCATAAAAAGCGACGTTTGAATATCGCTACTCAGACATTTATCAAAATGTTGCACGAACCACTGGCCGAATAAGTTATTCAGCTTCGGTATTATCAAGGATAGGCTGGCGGTGTTCTTGCCATAGACGTGCTGTTTGTGGTTTGACAAAGAAACCGGCAATATGGGGTTCAACGGATTTTAGTTTGTTTTCAAGCCGGATAACGCATTCTTCAATTTGAGGCGCATTAAGATGATCTTCAAATTCAAGGCTGAGATTGGCAACGATCTGTTCAGGGCCAAGCTGGACAGTGATGATGCCATTGACCTTCTGGACATCCGGATCAGCACTTACAATTTCAATGATTCTTTTTTGGACTTCCGGCAATGCAGCCTCACCAAGCAGAAGCCCCTTACACTCACGGGCCAGAAAGATGGCTGTTATGGTCAAAACCGCGGCAATGCCGATTGAAGCCAGTCCGTCATAGATAGGATTACCAGTTATCAGAGAAAGGGAAATACCGGAAAGGGCAATCAGCAGCCCTAGCAACGCAGCGCTGTCTTCAAAGAGAACTGAGAAGACGGTTGGATCTTTGGAGCGGCGTACGGCCGCAATATAACCAAGCTTGCCTTTGGAGCGACGGAATGTTTTTAAGGCAACAAACCATGAGCTGCCTTCAAAAAGAATAGAAACTCCCAGTACAATATAGTTGACAGCAACATTATGCATTTTTTCAGGATAAAAAACATGGGTGATGCCTTCATAAAAGGAAACACCGGCCCCGAGAGCAAAAACCAGAAGGGCAACAATAAAACTCCAGAAGTAGAGTTCGCGGCCATGACCGAAAGGATGTCCTTCATCGGCGGGTTTTTCTGCCCGTTTGAGGCCATAAAGCAAAAGCAGTTCATTGCCGGTGTCGACTAGCGAGTGGACCCCTTCAGACAACATGGCTGATGAGCTGGTAAAAGCAGCGGCTATAAATTTGGTCAGGGCAATCAAGAGATTGCCCAGAAGGGCGGCATAGATGACAACTCTTGAACTGCCGGAAGATGAATGGGATGCCATTAGCGGATGGTCGTTATCAATTTACGAGAAGGAAAACAGGTGGCTTTTTCACCATTTTTTTCTTGCCATAGACCGATGGAACGGCGTGTCTTGAAACCGGCAAGTCCATCGGCCTTACCGATATCATAGCCCTGCTTTTGCAGCCGTTTCTGCATCGTTTCGACATCCGAGCGCAAGAGCGTATCTGTCTCAGCCCACGGCGTCTTGAAGGGAGTTTTGCCATGAGTATTGGCATAACCGACATAAAGCGCGTAAAGATCGCTCATATTATATTCTTTCAAGACATAGAAATTGTCGCTGACAAGAAAGGCCGGGCCATAGCGGCCTGCTGGCATCAAGAGATAGAGCTTGTCCTTATTGATTTCCTTGATATCGCTTAAAATAACAGGCTTGGTCCCCAGCGCCATCCATTGCTCCAAGGATTGTCCCTGATCTGGGCCTTCAAGCGTGCAACTCACAGTTGGTGGCAATATGACCTCAAAGCCCCATCGTTGTGAGTTCCAGCCTTTCTGGCGCAGAAAATTGCTAATCGATGCCAGTGTATCAGGCGTTGAGTGCCAGATGTCGGCACGGCCATCGCCGTCAAAATCAACAGCGAATTTTAGATAGCTTGTCGGCATGAATTGCGGCTGGCCTAAGGCCCCAGCCCATGAGCTTTTCATCATATCAACATTGGTATGGCCCTCTTCAACAATTTGAAGCGCGGCCAGCAATTCTTTTTCAAACATGTCCTTGCGCGTTGATAGATAGGCCTTAGTGGCGAGAACCTCAAAAGCATTATAGGGGATTTTGGCGCGTCCAAAGGCTGATTCCTTGCCCCAAATGGCCACAGCCATAGAGCTTGCTGAGTCGTGATGGTGTTCCCACAAGGCGTAAATGGTTTTTTGCTGGGCTTGCCTCTGTTTTTCTAGTTCGCGCGCAAAAGCCGGCATTGATTTGAAATAATCGGCGGGGCGTCCAAATTCGGCTTGATGCTGTTTGACAGGCTTTGGTTTTTCACCGGGGATGACTAGATCAGGAAATTTGAGATTCGCTCTTATCGTTCCCAAGGCAGCCTCAAAGGTTTGCTGCGAGATGCCTTGTGCTTTGGCCTTTGGCCATATTTCGCTTTTCAGCCAGTGCTGGAAATCGCGGTTGATTGCGGCTTCATCAACGCCACTATAAGCGTTGGAAAGCATGAATATAAAGGCAAGACAAATGATGAGAAATCGCATTAGAGGCTTGTCCTTGCGCGTAGCGCTGCCGCCAGAGTGCCGTCATCAAGATAATCAAGCTCGCCACCAACTGGAACACCATGGGCAAGGCGGGTCACTTTGACATCGAAATTCGATAATTGATCCGTGATATAATGGGCCGTCGTTTGACCCTCTATGGTTGCGTTGACTGCAAGGATGATTTCTTTGATGCCACCGGTGGCAACGCGGTCGACCAGTGATTTGATGTTAAGATCATCAGGCCCTACGCCATCAAGTGGGGATAGGCGGCCACCCAGTACATGATAGCGTACCTGCATGGTGGCGGCACGTTCAAGCGCCCATAAATCGGATACATCCTCGACGACAATGATGGTACCGCTATCGCGACGTGGATCAACACAGACCGAACAGGGGTCAGAGGTATCGACATTACCGCATGTCGAACATATTTTAACATTTTCGGCAGCCTGTTTCATGGCATCACCAAGCGGCGCAAGCAGTGTTTCACGTTTTTTGATAAGGTGCAGCGCTGCTCGTCGTGCCGAGCGCGGCCCCAGACCCGGCAGGCGGGCCAGAAGCTGGATCAGACGTTCTATTTCAGGACCGGCAATATGTTTGGACATGGGGTTTATCGCTCTCGAGAACGGTCTATCAAAATCAGAAAGGCAGTTTGAAGCCGGGAGGGATGGGGAGACCGGCAGTCATTTCTTGTGTTTTCTGTGCCATGGTTGTTTCAATTTTGGCTTTGGCTTCATTATGGGCAGCCATGATCAGGTCTTCGAGAATTTCAGTCTCTTCCGGTTTGATTAGCGATGGATCAATTTTAATAGCACTGATTGTGCCCTGACCGCTCAGGGTTACGCTGACAAGGCCGCCGCCTGCTGTACCGGTGATTTCCATATTGGCCATTTCTTCTTGCATAGCCTGCATCTTGGCTTGCATTTCCTTGGCCTTTTTCATCATACCCATCATGTCGCGCATGCATTTCTCCTATTCATTATCGTTATCGTCATCACTCTCATCCATGACAAGAGCGTCGTTATGAGAATTTTCTTCGACTATAGTGCCTTGTTCATCGGCACGTAATCGAACATCAACAACTTTGGCGCCGGGAAAGGCATTGATGATGGCTTGGACCTCGGGATCGGCCCGCGCATCATCAAACAAGGCATCGCGCGCTTCGATTTCCTGTTCAGCAATCGTTTTGCCGCCGCCTTCATTGACAACGGAAATGGTCCAGCGCTCGCCGGTCCATTCGCGTAGATATTTGCCCATTTGTTGCGCAATATCCCGTGGTGCCCCTTCGGTTATTTCAATTTCAATGCGATCTGCACCAAAAGAAACCGGCCGAATAAATTCTTTTAACATGATCTTGAATTGGATTTCACGTTTTTCATCGGCAAGTTGCACCATGTCTATAATAGAATGGATGGCCGGGCCTGTGCTTGTTTGGACCCTTGCAGACGGCTCAACCGGTATTCCAGCTATGGCTGTATCGGTTTGTTGAGGAGAGATTGCATCAAGGTTACCATTGTCAATCACGCTGTCAGCCATATCAGTCGGCTCAGGTGGTGGAACGTCTTCGAAACGTGCCATTGGTGTCGGATCCATGGCCGGTTCGGCTGTTTCGTTGATGGCAAGATGCGGTTCTGTTTGAACCTGAGGTTGGAACTGGCTTTGACTGACCAGTTGCATAACCGGTTGCTGGGAGGAGGTTGCTGATGGTGTTATGTCATGATGTGGTGCATGGGAGGCCGCCCCGTCATTTTGTGTTGTCGAGGGCGTATGGTGGCTTGTCCCTACTCCGGATGTCTGTGAGGTTGTAGGGGGCGTCTGGGGCGCCATAATGGTCTGTTCCCCGTCCTTTAGACTTTTCAAGGCCTCGTCAAGGGTTGGAAGATCGGCGGCGTGGGCCAACCGGATCAACAGCATTTCGGCAGCCTGCATGGGGTTATTGGCGCTTTCGACTTCCTTGATGCCTTTAAGCAGCATTTGCCAATTGCGGGATAAAACCCGGATAGAGAGCTTCTGGGAGAATGTCAGGCCACGGCTTCTTTCTTCTTCGGATAAAGAAACATCATCGGCCATTTCAGGCGTAAAGCGCAGCCTTGTGATAAAATGGTTGAATTGTGCCAGCTCGTTTAACACGATCAGCGGATCAGCACCGCAATCATATTGGCTTTTGAATTCATGCAAGGTAGCAGCGATGTCGCCCTTCATAACCAGTTCGAAAAGATCGATAATGCGTGCACGATCAGCAAGACCAAGCATCGAGCGTACAACTTCGGCATCGACGCGGCCATCACCATGGGCGATAGCCTGATCAAGAATAGAGAGTGCATCACGCACAGAGCCTTCACCGGCACGCGCAATCATTGCCAACGCCTGATTGTCGGCTTCGACCTTTTCATTGTCGACGATAAATCGCAGATGCTTTGCCATGGTGGGCGATTCAATCCGGCGCAGATCGAAACGTTGACATCGTGACAGGACAGTAATTGGAACTTTACGGATTTCAGTTGTGGCAAAGATGAATTTGACGTGTGTCGGCGGCTCTTCCAATGTTTTCAGCAGGCCGTTAAAGGCCTGTGTTGAAAGCATGTGCACTTCATCGATAATATAAACTTTATAACGGGCCGAAACCGGTTTGTAACGGACCTGCTCTATAATTTCGCGAATATCATCAATGCCGGTGTGCGAGGCGGCGTCCATTTCGACAACATCCACGTGGCGGCCTTCCATAATGGCCTGACAATGTTCGCCGAGTTCTTTAAGATCCACTGTCGGCCGGTCGATTGTCGGTGTTTTATAGTTCAGAGCGCGCGCCAGAATGCGGGCTGTTGTGGTTTTGCCGACCCCGCGTACGCCTGTCAGCATCCATGCTTGCGCGATTCGGCCCGCTTCAAACGCATTGGTAAGCGTACGCACCATCGGTTCCTGACCGATCAGGTCATCAAAACTCTGTGGGCGGTATTTGCGGGCAAGAACGCGATAGGCTTTCTCTGCCGGGATGGTATCCATTAGAAATTATCCAGTCTTAATCAAGATCGTACAACATTGAACGGCTTAAAGCGCGGCGTCAATGATCTGTATGGATCAGACAGGGCTTATGCCCAAAAAGCGCGCTTGAATTTTTTTTCAAGATAGAATGTACCTCAATGTAGATTGCCATTCAGATCAGACTTGAGTGGCAAAAAGGTGGGAGGCTGGCACAATGACCCGTGCCGAGCTCGTTAGGGCTGCTTCCTTCCGGACCTGACCCGGTTGGCGAGTGGCGCGTCCACCACCAACCTCCCGCTCTCCATATCGTCAATTGCGCATAAAAAAGCAAGGGCATAGAGTAAAGAAACGTAAAAAGGAGAAAAATCCATGTCTTTCAAGCTTGATCCAAGATTGCAAAAGGATACTGTGCCGGTTGCAACACTTGCACTTTGTGAGCTACGTATGATGAATGACAGTCGGTGGCCTTGGCTTGTACTTGTTCCGCGAATTGCCGGAGCGGAAGAAATCCATCATTTGGAAACCGATGACCAGATCGAGGTGTTCAAGGAAATTGGCGATGTCGCCCATGGGCTTGAAGCCATTACGGGCTGTTACAAGATCAATATTGCTGCATTGGGTAATCAGGTACGCCAGCTTCATATCCACATTATTGCCCGCAATGAGGGTGATCCGAATTGGCCAGCACCGGTTTGGGGATTTGAAAAGGCGTTACCTTACGCGATAGACCAGCAGAAAAAATGGATTGAAATCCTTAAAAAAAGGTTCGACATCTGATGACATTTGAAAAAATTGCCTTTACGGGCAACAGGATCAACCGGCAATCGGAAAAACGCAGCGATGACTGTGTCGAAACGGCTTTGCAGAATCCATATGCATTTTTTATTGCCATCGGTCAGGGCGAGACGGTTTCTTATCAAAGGAAAACAATCGGCAGTACGCTTTTTTTAAATCGGGAATCCATAGAAGCTTTGTCTGGGGATTTGGATCAGGCTGTCTTGCTCGGCGATTATTCTCAAATGCCTGTTCTAGCCGTGCCTGTACCATTGGAAAAGGCGCTGCCTGATGGCTATAGCCGCAATGGTTTCCGTGATATTTATATCAATAATCTTTTTACGCCTGATGAAACAGGTGCTTTGGCTCAGGCGGCAGCCTTGTTGTCATGGCATCAAAACAATAGGTTTTGTTCGCGCTGCGGAAACAAAAGCCGGATGGCTGGCGGTGGCATCAAAAGGGTTTGTGACCAGTGCCAGACAGAGTATTTTCCGCGTACCGATCCGGTAGCAATCATGCTGGTGCATTATCAAGATAAATGCTTGCTGGCCAGAACGCCTAGTTTTCCCGCGGGACGTTATTCCTGTCTTGCTGGCTTTATTGAGCAGGGCGAGACATTTGAAGCGGCGGTGCGCCGTGAGAGTATGGAAGAAATGGGTGTTAAAGTGGGGCCGGTTACCTATCTTGCTTCCCAGCCATGGCCTTTTCCACATTCGCTTATGTTGGGGGCGCATGCACAGGCTTTATCGGATGAAATCAAAATTGATCATGACGAAATGGAAGATGGCCGCTGGTTTTCGAATTATGAAGTGCGTTTGATGATGCAAAATCACCATCCCGGTGGTTTACATCTCCCGCCGTCAGGGGCTATTGCGCATTATCTGATCAAAAGTTGGTTGGATAAATGACAATGCGCGAAGTCACTTTGTTATTATTTATATTTTGTTTTTTTCCATCAACTGTTTTAGCAGAAAACGCCAAGAATTCGGCAGAAGGTATCTCGATCGATTTCATTCAGTCGAGCGATGGCAATAATTTGTTTTGCAGCAACGATATGGCCGGCGAAATCAGGTTCGACGTCTATGGTGAAGGCGGCAAAATGCAGACGATAGTCCGTATTGAAGGTCGTTACCTGACAATCGAGACACAGACGGCGCGGTATGAATTGCCGTATTATATGAATTATGAAGCCCCTCAAAATGCTTATGAAGAACGCCATAAATATTATTATCATCGTACGGGTCTTTTCATTTGCACGGCATGTCAGGATGAACAAAAGAAAAAGGCTGATCGGGAATATGACCAATTGCTTAAAATATTAGATGCCGCCCATAAGCAGAATTATTGCCAGGGGTGGCAGGGGTTGTAGGCTGCTTTGGTCTGCGATAGAAGATAGGTCCTGTTTATAACGGGACAGTATTCCAGCATCATACAGAATTGGGATAAAATTTGGGGTCGCCATGATGATGATGGTCGAAACATTATGTGATTCTGCCCTATCTTGAAAAAATAGTTCTTTCCCGTTGCATACTTTAAAAAGTGCAATGCCGAAAAGCGATGCTTTCTGTTCTATATCTTGAGACAGAACATATTTTTTGTTCTATGTCGCAAGGGATTTTCTATGACTGTCGATTTTTCTGCATTGGCTGATAAGCTTAATAGCCAATTTTTAAATCTTTCTGTACTGCAAAGGCTGGCGCTTGCCGTCACTGAAATTCCCGGACGTGTTGTTTTTACGACGAGCTTCGGTCTTGAAGACCAGATGATAACCCATGTGCTGCTTACAGCACAGATTGATGTTGAAATTGTCACCCTTGATACAGGACGCCTTTTTCCGGAGACATATAAACTTTGGCATGAGACCGAACAGCGTTATGGTAAGCGTATCCGCGCCAAATATCCGCAAGCGGATGCGATTGAAAGCCTTGTTGAGGATCAGGGAATTGACGGTTTCTATTTTGGATTCGATATGCGTAAGGCATGTTGCAATATTCGTAAAGTCGAGCCGCTTGGACGTGCGCTAAAGGATGCGAGTGGCTGGATTACGGGGTTGCGTCAGGATCAGTCTGCCGCACGTCATGGCGGGGCTTTTGTCACTTATGATTCCGGTTATGATCTGCTCAAAATCAATCCGCTATATGATTTTGAGCGTGATGCGATTGTGCGTTTTACGCATGATCATGATGTGCCGGTCAATCGTCTGCATGATGAGGGATTTTTATCGATCGGATGCGCGCCTTGTACCCGTGCTGTCAAGCAGGGTGAACCCGAACGCGCTGGTCGATGGTGGTGGGAAAGTGAAAACGGCAAAGAATGCGGCCTTCACGTGGAAGGCAACGTTATAACATCGTTACGCGGCAAAGCAGAACACACTACAACCAAAACGGAATATAAATCATGACGGCCCGTACACACCTTCAGCGCCTTGAGGCCGAATCCATATTTATTATTCGAGAAGTGGCTGCAACGGCACAAAATCCGGTCATGCTTTATTCAATCGGCAAAGATTCTGCGGTTATGTTGCATCTTGCGGTAAAAGCATTCGCGCCGGGTAAAATGCCTTTTCCTTTGTTGCATGTCGATACAACATGGAAATTCCGTGAAATGATAGAGTTTCGCGATCGTGAGGTTGCCAGACTTGGACTTGATCTTATTGTCCATGTCAATCAGGACGGCATTGAGCAAGGGATCAATCCTTTTGTTTCCGGGTCACGCCTACATACAGATATCATGAAAACAGCTGCTTTAAAGCAGGCATTGGATAAATATAAGTTTGATGCAGCTTTTGGCGGGGCGCGTCGGGATGAAGAAAAAAGTCGTGCGAAAGAACGTGTTTTTTCTTTACGCAGTGCCGAACATCGCTGGGAACCTAAAAATCAACGTCCTGAACCATGGAAGCTGTTTAATACACGTAAAAATGCAGGCGAGAGTTTTCGCGTTTTTCCGCTTTCCAATTGGACCGAAAGCGACATATGGGAATATATTGCGCAAGAAGAAATTCCCGTTGTTCCTTTATATTTTGCAGCCAAGAGACCGGTCGTACGCCGTGATGGCATGATTATCATGCGCGATGATGAGCGTATGACATTGAAGGATAATGAACAGATTGAATATCTCAATATCCGATTTCGCACGCTTGGTTGTTATCCCTTGACCGGTGCCGTCCAGTCAGATGCCAGTGACCTCGCCTCTATTCGCGAAGAAATGCGTCTGTCTAGGACATCGGAACGTGAAGGCCGTGCCATTGATAAGGATGGCGGCGCATCCATGGAGCAAAAAAAGCAGGAAGGGTATTTTTGATGTCTGCTGTGGCATATGATCATAAGGCTTATGGATCGGTTGAAGATTCAAAGCCCAATACACTGCTGCGTTTTATTACTTGCGGCTCGGTGGACGATGGAAAATCTACGCTGATCGGTCGTATTCTCCATGATACAGGCTCGATTTATGCCGATCAGATGGATGGCTTCGAACAGGATTCAAAAAGGTTTGGTACAACCGGCGGTGATCTGGATTTCGCACTATTGGTTGACGGTCTTTCGGCTGAACGTGAGCAAGGTATTACGATTGATGTTGCCTATCGCTATTTCTCAACAAGCAGACGCTCGTTCATCATAGCGGATACGCCAGGACACGAACAATATACACGCAATATGGCAACCGGCGCTTCTCAAGCCGAATTGGCCATTATTCTTATCGATGCACGAAAAGGTGTTTTGCCACAAACGCGGCGGCATTCTTTTATCACTTCGCTGGTTGGTATCCGTTCTGTTGTCGTTGCTGTTAACAAGATGGACTTAGTGGACTATAGCGAGGATGCCTTTAACAAAATTGTCGAGGATTATCGCCAACTTTTACCGGCACTGGCATTCATTGATGTAAAATTCATTCCATGCAGTGCAAAACTGGGTGACAATCTGGCGAGTCTTTCGCTTAAAATGCCTTGGTATCAGGGGCCGTCACTGCTTGATTATCTCGAGACGGTTACCATTCCGACAGCCGATAAAAGCGATCAATCCTTTTCTTTGCCGGTTCAATGGGTTAATCGCCCCAATCTCGATTTTCGCGGATTTTGCGGTACTATTGCGAGTGGTGAAGTTCATACGGGAATGGATGTCATCTCGTTGCCAAGTGGAAGAAAAAGCAGGATCAAAGCGATTTATAATCCTGACGGTCTTATCGATAAGGCAGAATACGGCGATGCCGTTACGGTGACATTGGAAGATGAAATTGATGCCTCTCGTGGCGATGTTCTAGTTGCGGCTAATGATCAAGCAGAGGCTTCACGGCAAATTTGTGCCGATATATTATGGCTGGTCGAGCGTCCGGCCGTGCTGGATAAGCGGTTGCTGATAAAGCTTGCAAGTGCTGAGGTGGCGACCAAGCTTGTTCGTTTCAATTATAAAGTCGATATCCATTCATATGCGCATATTGAATCGCAAACGCTTGAAATGAACGAGATCGGCAATGTTGTCCTCAATGTTGAGCGTCCTGTCATTGCCCGCACATTTGAGCAGAATAAGGATCTCGGCGCTTTCATATTGATAGATCCTGTGACAAACGAGACGATAGCACTGGGATTGGTGCGTCATTATGCAGCCACCCCTCTTTTGGATGAGCAGCATAGTCAAAATGAACAGACATCTTTCACATCCAGACTGCTTGAACATTGGTTAGCCAAAGATATACAAAATCGCGCTTCAGTTTCTGCAATTGTGGCGGCACGCTTATTATCATCCGTATTGATAGGGGGTGCCATAGCAGCGACAGGAGCGGTGTTGGCCGGTGTCGGTATTGCTGCCGCCGATTTTTTCATACGCCCTTTTATTCAGCGCCTATTTTCCCGTTCCAAACAAGCTGATGATGAGGATTTGCATTCGGGTGCCGGTATTTAGACATAAGTTCCCTGTTTGCATGAATGGGCGTATGCGGTGTTCATGATGAATATGGCTTTTGCATATTCGTTATGACACGCTATCGTAAATAGGTGTCGATTACACGTCTCGACAAGCTGATTTAAGGGGCTCGATAAGCGGTGTCTTTTGCTTTATATCGCGCGGTCAGGGCTTGCCGGATAAACACCGACAATTCTGACTTCGGCAGAAAAGAAAGCCAGTTCTTCCAACGCCAATTTTACCATACGATCATCGGGATGTCCTTCAATGTCAGCAAAAAACTGGGTTGCATTGAATGAACCGCCTATTTGATAGCTTTCCAGTTTTGTCATGTTGACGCCATTGGTAGCAAAGCCGCCCATGGCTTTATAAAGTGCGGCAGGTACATTGCGGACGCGGAAGAGAAAACTGGTCATAATCTTTTCACCATTTTTAGGTGGTGGCGCATGCTGTTTGGTTCGTGAAAGAACAATAAAGCGTGTTATGTTGTTTTCTGCATCTTCGACATTGCGTTCGATAATATCAAGGCCGTAAAGTTTGGCGGCCAGTTCTGGCGCCAATGCCGCCATTGTGCGGTTTTTTTCTTCTGCGATATATTTGGCCGATCCGGCCGTATCGCCGCCAATAACGCCTTTCCATTTATTGTCACGTATGATTTTGCGGCACTGCCCCAAAGCATGGATATGGCTGATAACGGTGGTGATTTCTTCACGTTTGACACCGGGCAGTACCATGAGTTGAAAATGGATCGGCAGGAAATATTCGCCGATAATATGCAACTTTGATTGTGGCAGGAGATGATGGATGTCGGCAACACGGCCAGCCAATGTGTTCTCAATCGGAATCATGCCGAGATCGGCCTCGCCGGATTCCACTGCGTTTAAGGCATCTTCGAATGTCGCACAGGGTAAAGGCTCCATGTCGGGAAACATATTGCGACAGGCTGTATCGGAATTGGCGCCGAAGTCTCCTTGAAAAGAAATTTTATTGGTCTTTTTCATTTTGTTTTTCCTGCCAAAATTTCACGTGCGCGTTCAAGGTCCTCAGCCGTGTCGACACCCAATGGAACCGTGTCGACAATTTCTACATCAATACGCATATTGTTTTCCAATGCGCGTAACTGCTCAAGTTTTTCACGTTGTTCGAGTATTGAAGGCTTAAGCGAGACAAAACGTTCTAGAGCTTGTCGGCGATAGGCGTATAAGCCGATATGGTGATAGAGCGGGCCTTCGCCATAAGGTGCGGTTGCGCGGGTAAAATAGAGGGCACGAAGACGGTTGTCGCCCAGAGGCGTACCGACAATCTTGACCACATTGGGATTGTTTTTTTCTTCTTCACGTGTAATCAGCGCACCAAGCGTTGCAATGTCGGCTTCTCCCTCAATCAAGGGGGTAAGTGATTTTTTTATTGCTTGAGGATCAATGGTGGGCAGATCACCCTGTACATTGATAATGGCCTCAATTTTTTCTTGCGGGTCAATCATCTGTAGGGCTTCAAAAATACGGTCCGAGCCTGATTCATGGGCTTTCCCGGTCATAACTGCTTCAAAGCCGTGATTGATAACGCATGTGTGGATGGCTTCATCATCGGTCGCCACAACAATACGGCCAAGGCCGGCTTCGACTGCACGGGTGGCAACTTGCACAATCATCGGCTTGCCTGCAATATCGGCTAAAGGTTTGCCAGGCAGACGGGTAGACGCCATGCGGGCAGGAATGAGAATGACAGTTTCAAGCGCCATGAGAAAATCCGAACGTGACAATATGTGTCTGTTATAATTATTGCTTCATATAAACAAAAGCCCTAAGTTTCGGTGTAATTGGATTATTCTTCTCTGTCGGCGTATTTCATGAAACCTGCAACGATCAACCGGCTGATTTTATTGTGTCTCACGGCTCTCGTCATTGTGTTGGCGTTGCGGTATATGGGCGATGCCGTTTATGATAATCCACCGCCTGATACGCCAGCTTATGATATTGCGGGGGGCGCTGTGAGTGCATCGGCTGTGCCTGTTACGATCCATACGCTTGAAGAACGGTTGGCAAAAGCCGACATAACGCGCGGCAAGAAAATTTTCGGACAATGTACGCTTTGTCATACCGCGGATAAAGGAGGCATCAACCGCGTTGGTCCCAATCTTTGGGGTATTATAGACCGCACCCCTGCAGCGGTTGTCGGTTTCAATTATTCCAAAGCCATGCATGCTTTTGCGGCCAGCCATATTTGGAATGAAGCGATATTGGATTCCTATCTTCGCAGTCCTCAAACTGAGGTACGCGGTACGATTATGTCTTTTGCCGGAGTCAAAAAGGATAGTGACCGTGCCGATCTTATTTTGTATCTTCGTTCACTTTCCGATAAGAAGTGATCCTTAGGCTTTTTCGTGATTCGGTTACGATTGGGATGGGTGATTGAGATTATCGGTATTTGTTTTATTTGTTTTCATCTTGACCGGCTCGGCGCTGGCGCAGAATGCAACACAAGTGCCGGAGCCGCAGTGGCAGACATGGAATACATTAGCCGAACCATCCAAATATGGTGATAATTTTCGCCATTACGATTATGTCAATCCGGATGCTCCCAAGGGAGGGCGTCTCAATCTTGCAGCAACCGGCAGTTTCGATTCATTCAATCCTTATATTATTGGCGGTAATCCACCTGCCGGCCTACAGCCTTTTGGCGGCGGATTGCTTTATGATACATTGACGGATCAGTCGATGGATCAGGGGAGTGTGGCCTATGCCAATCTGGCGGAAGCCGAGATGGCGGCCAATGACCAGTCGTGGGTTAAATATCGTCTTAACCCCAAAGCGCATTGGCATGACGGGATGCCGATAACCGTTGAAGATGTTATCTGGTCATTTGAAACATTACGCAAGATTTCTCCTTATTATCGCCCCTATTATGAAGCCGTCGACCGGGTCGAGGTAAGCGGTGATAGAGAGGTAACATTTTTCTTTAAGGCCAAAGGAAATCGCGAATTGCCCAAGATTGTCGGTGATCTGGTAATCTTGCCAAAACATTGGTGGGAAGGGACAGATCCACAAGGGAACAAGCGTGATATTACCAAGCCGACACTGGAAATACCGCTCGGCTCGGGTGCCTATAAAATTGTAGGCTTTAATCCCGGCAAGACAATAGTCTGGAAACGGGTTGATGATTATTGGGGCAAAAATCTGCCGCAAAATGTCGGACGTAACAATTTTGACGAGATACGTTATAGTTATCTTCTTGATGCCAATTCGCAATGGGAAGCATTCAAAAAAGGCGGTATTGTCGATTTCCGTGCTGAAAACCAGATCCAGCGGTGGGTACAGGACTATACATTTCCTGCGGTCAAACGTGGCGCTGTGCTGCAAAAATCTTTCAAGGCGATTAATGGCACCTATCAAGCCTATTTCATGAATACACGATTGAAGAAATTTGCTGATATCCGCACAAGAAAGGCTCTTTTTTTGGCGCTTGATTTTTATAATATCAATCGTGCCCTTTATTTTGACCGTTATCAGCGTACCATGAGCTATTATGGGAATCAGGATATTTCAGCACGTGGCGTGCCGACAGGACGCGAGCTCGAAATTTTGAATGAATACCGCAAAACCCTGCCAGTAGAGGTTTTTGAGCAAACGTTCAGTGCACCTGATTATAGCGATAAGATCAAGGATCGTGAAAATCTCAATCAGGCTATGGCATTATTGAAAGAAGCGGGTTGGCAATTGCAAGGGGGCAGGCTTGTCGATGCGCAGGGACATCCTTTTGACATTGAAATATTGTTGCCATCGCCTGCTCTTGAGCGACCGGCGGCATTCTTCATTTTCAATCTCAAACGGCTTGGAATTAGTGCGACGATGCGCACAGTTGATGCCTCGCAATATCTCAACCGTCGTAATACATTCGATTTCGATATAATTGTAGAGGCGATTTTGCAGAGCAATTCGCCCGGTAACGAGCAATTCGATTATTTCGGTTCCCAGTCTGCCGATATAGTGGGCAGTCGCAATTATGCTGGCATTAAGAATCCGGTGGTCGATAAACTGATCACGCATCTTATCCACGCCCAGAGTCGTGAAGAAGTTGTTGCGACATCACGCGCAATCGATCGTGTTTTGTTGTGGGGATATTATTCCTTGCCGCAATGGACGATAGGAACCCAGAATGTTGCCTATTGGGATAAGTTCGGCATGCCACCTATGCAGCCCGAATATCGTGGTTTTGATTTTCTTTCATGGTGGATTGATCCACAAAAAGCCGCGGCTTTGCTTAAAAAATAACAGGTTTGTTGTGGTTTTATTTACTATAAAAGAGCCATATTGAATGGATGATTCGGATGAAGGATGTATTTGCGCTGATGGATAAGGAAGACGCATAATGGGTGCCTATATTCTGCGCCGTTTATTATTGATTATTCCAACCATGCTCGGTATTTTGACCGTGACTTTCATCATTGTCCAGTTTACGCCCGGCGGACCGGTTGAAACTATTGTGGCACAACTGCAAGGAACAGGAACCGGCGCTTTGGGGAATGTTACCGGCGGCGGCGGCGATATGGGGATTTCGGCTGAAGCTATTGGTGCCGGTGACAGCCAATATCGTGGCGCGCGTGGTATGGATCCACGCTTTATTGCGGCTTTGGAAAAGCAGTTCGGTTTCGATAAGCCGCCTTTGGAACGTTATTTCAAGATGATTGGCGATTTTATGCGCTTTGATTTCGGTCAATCCTTTTTTAAAGGACGCTCGGTTCTCGCTTTGATCAAGGATGCATTGCCGGTATCTATATCATTGGGACTTTGGCAATTGTTGCTGGCTTATGCCATTTCCATTCCGCTCGGTATCCGCAAGGCTGTCAAAGACGGCTCTGCCTTTGATGTGTGGACAAGTGGTCTGATCATTGTCGGTTATGCCATTCCGGGTTTCTTATTCGGTATCCTGCTTCTGGTCGTTTTTGCTGGCGGGTCATTTTTTGATTGGTTTCCTTTGTCGCATTTGACTTCAGACAATTTTGAAGAATTATCATGGGGAGGCAAGATACTCGACTATTTCTGGCATTTGGTATTGCCTTTGACAGCAATGGTGATTTCGTCTTTTGCGACAACGACATTATTGACCAAAAACTGCTTTCTGGAAGAAATCCGCAAACAATATGTGGTGACGGCGCGTGCCAAGGGACTGAGCGAAAAGTCGGTTCTTTACGGCCATGTTTTCCGTAATGCCATGTTGGTCGTGATCGCCGGTTTTCCTTCGGCCTTTATTTCTTCTTTCTTTGCCGGAGCGCTTTTGATCGAGACAACATTTTCACTCAATGGTCTTGGCGTATTGGGTTTTGAAGCTATTGTCAGCCGCGATTATCCGGTTGTTTTCGGTTCATTGTTCATTTTCTCGCTGATCGGTCTGGTCGTTAATCTTATTTCTGATCTCACCTATACATTGGTAGATCCGCGTATCGACTTTGAAAAAAGGGATGTGTGATGAGCGAGGCAATTCTTTCAACGCCGGTTAAAAAGATAAAACGGCCGTTTTTGACACCGCTCAATCAACGCCGCTGGCGCAATTTTAAAAAAAATCGTCGCGGCTGGTGGTCGATGTGGATTTTTATTTTTTTATGTCTGTTTTCGTTTGGTGCAGAATTTATTGCCAATGACCGGCCGATTATCGCTTCCTATAAGGGAGAATTGCTGTTCCCTGTCCTATTCGATTATCCGGACGAAAAATTTGGTGGTGAATTGGCGGTTGCCTATTTTCGTGATCCATTCATTGCCGATAAGATTAAAGCAGATGGCTGGGCGATCTGGCCGCCAATCCATTATTCTTATAATACGCCAAGCGAGAATACTCGTGCTTTGACGCCGCCTTTCTGGTTGCAGACCAAGGCTGAGCGCTGCGAACTTTATAAACAGGGCATAAATGATCCGGATTGCACATTCGGCAACTGGAATCTGTTAGGCACCGATGACCAGACACGCGATCTTTTTGCCCGTGTTCTTTATGGGTTTCGTGTTTCGATTATTTTTACGGTTATATTGACCTTCTTTTCAGCCATTATTGGCGTTGCTGCGGGTGCAGTACAGGGTTATTTCGGTGGCAAGGTCGATCTTTTCATGCAGCGCATTATCGAGATATGGTCGTCTGTTCCCTCACTTTATCTGATTATCATTATGGCGGCACTTTTGACGCAAGGATTCTGGGTGTTGTTGACGATAATGGTCTTATTCAGCTGGGTGGCCTTGGTGGGGGTTGTACGTGCCGAATTTTTGCGCGCGCGCAATTTTGAATATGTCAATGCGGCGCGTGCATTGGGTGTTTCCAACCGTACAATCATGATCCGTCATATGCTGCCCAATGCCATGGTGGCAGCGTTGACCTATCTGCCTTTTCTGCTGACGATGGGTATTTCGGCGTTGACTTCGCTTGATTATCTCGGTTTCGGTCTGCCGCCGGGCTCCGCGTCATTGGGTGAAGTCATGCGACAGGCAACCAATAATATCACCGCGCCCTGGATTGCGATTACCGGCTTTTTGACAATTGCCATCATGCTTTCATTGCTGGCCTTTATCGGCGAGGCAATCCGTGATGCCTTTGATCCGAGAAAGACTTTCCTATGAGTACGCTTCTTTCCGTCAAGGATCTGTCTGTTACTTTTACGCAGGATGGTAAAACTAGTTTGGCTGTCAACCGCGTTTCTTTTGATATTCATCCCGGCGAAACACTGGCTTTGGTAGGTGAATCGGGTTCGGGAAAATCGGTGACGGCACTTTCTGTCTTGAAATTGTTATCCTATCCGATGGCCGCCCATCCTTCAGGCGAAATCGATTTTAAAGGTATGGACCTTTTACATGCGCGTGAAGATCAATTGCGCAAAGTACGTGGTTCCGACATCAGCATGATTTTTCAGGAGCCGATGACCTCGCTCAATCCACTGCATAGGGTTGAGAAGCAGATTGGCGAGATTTTACGGCTCCATCAGGGGCTTTCAAAGGCGGCGGCTGAAAAACGAACCCTTGAATTGCTGGAACAGGTTGGTATCCGCGAGGCCGCAAAGCGTCTTAAATCTTTTCCTCATGAATTGTCAGGCGGGCAGAGGCAGCGCGTGATGATTGCTATGGCCTTGGCCAACAATCCGAAATTGCTAATTGCAGATGAACCGACAACGGCGCTTGACGTCACTGTGCAGGCGCAAATTCTTGAATTGCTCGACCGTTTGAAAAAAGAACGCAATATGGCGATGCTTTTTATCACGCATGATCTGGGCATTGTAAGGCGTATTGCCGATCGTGTCTGCGTTATGACCAAAGGCGAGATTGTCGAGCATGGTCGCACGGAAGAAATTTTTAATAATCCGCGTCATGCCTATACAAGAAAGCTTTTGGCTGCCGAGCCTAAAGGCAATCCGCCAAAAGTGGATGAAGAGGCGCAGGTGATACTTGAAGGTCAGAAAATGCGGGTGTGGTTCCCGATCAAGAAAGGCTTTCTACGCAAGACGGTTGGTCATATCAAGGCGGTCAACGATATCGATATCACGCTTCGTGCCGGTCAGACTTTGGGTGTCGTGGGTGAATCCGGATCGGGTAAAACAACATTGGGTCTGGCATTGACGCGCATGATTTCGTCGCAAGGGCGTATATTGTTCAAGGGCCAGTCGATTGATCAATACAGCTTCAGCCAAATGCGGCCGTTGCGCCGTCATATCCAGATTGTCTTTCAGGATCCCTTTGGTTCTTTGTCTCCACGTATGTCGGTAGGTGAAATCATTGCTGAAGGTTTGCAGATTCATGAACCGCAATTGTCATGGGAGGCCCGTGACGAACGTGTTATTGCGGCATTGGAAGAAGTCGAGCTTGATCCGGAAACACGCCACCGTTATCCGCATGAATTTTCCGGTGGTCAGCGTCAGCGTATTGCCATTGCCCGTGCTATGGTACTCAATCCGCAATTTGTCATGCTGGATGAACCGACCTCGGCACTTGATATGAGTGTTCAGGCGCAGGTTGTTGATTTGTTGCGGCGTTTACAGGAAAAGCACAATCTCGCTTATCTTTTTATCAGTCATGATCTGAAAGTGGTCAAAGCATTGGCCAACGACCTACTGGTTATGCGTAATGGCGAGATGGTCGAATATGGCCCAGCTGCAAAATTATTTGCCAAGCCGAAGACCGATTATACCAAAGCTCTGTTGGCAGCGGCTTTTGATATCAAGACTGTCACGCCATCATAAATTTTGTGGTGTCACGATGACGTGGTAGCGTTAGTTTGTCTGGCGTTTGTAGTGGATAATATCAAAGCGGGTATTCAGGCCGTCATAAAGAAGCAGGCGGCCGATCAGCGGTTCACCGATGCCACATATGAGTTTGATCACTTCCATGGCCTGAAGGGAGCCGATAACGCCGGGCAGAACACCGATAACGCCGACTTCGGCACAGGTCGGAACGAGCCCTTGCGGCGGCGGAGCAGGGAAAAGATCACGATAGGATGGATTGTTGTTTTCAAAAGGTTTGAGAACAGTCACCGAGCCATCAAAGCGGCCAATGGCTCCACTTACCAGTGTTTTTTTCGCGCTGGCACATTGATCGGCCAGTAGATAGCGGGTGGTGAAATTATCGCTGCCATCAACAATAATATCATAATCGGCAATGATAGGCTGGATGTTGTTTTCATTAAGACGGCAATGGTGTTGAATGACAATCACATGCGGATTGATCGCTTCTATACTTTTTGCTGCACTTTCGGTTTTTGGCCGATTAATGGATGAGGTGGCGTGGATAATCTGGCGCTGAAGATTGGAGAGCGAGACAATATCATCATCGACAATACCCAATGTACCGACACCGGCTGCCGCCAGATAAGCTAATATGGGGCTGCCCAGCCCACCGGCACCTATAACCAGAATGCGTGCTGCTTTAAGCTTCTGTTGTCCGGCCCCACCTATCTCCGGCAGGATGATGTGGCGTGCATAACGCTCTATTTCATGCTCATTCAATTTTTTATCGGCTTGCGTCATGTCTCAACCCTTGTCATATTCACTTTATATTTAGATGGGCATCAAGACGATGAAAAGCCCTAACTTGGATAGGAATATACAGGCATGAAAATCGCCATTCAGATGGATCATATCTCGACTATCAATATCAAAGGAGATACGACCTTCGCGCTAGCGCTTGAAGCGCAGGCACGTGGTCATGAACTCTATCATTATACGCCGGATCGTCTGTCCTTATGGGATGGTAAGGTTACAGCAAGGCTGGAGGCATTGCAGGTTCGTGATGTTGAGGGTGATCATTTTACTTTGGGCGCGCCGGTGCGCACGGATCTATCGACAATGGATGTCGTATTGCTGCGTCAGGATCCACCTTTTGATATGAACTATATAACAACAACCCATATATTGGAGCGTATTCACCCCAAAACACTGGTGGTCAATGATCCGATGTGGGTGCGCAATTCACCTGAAAAGATTTTTGTCACCGAATTTGCCGATTTGATGCCGGAAACACTGATTACCAAGGATGTCGAAGAGGTCCATGCTTTCCGCGCTCGATATGGCGAGATTATTATCAAGCCGCTTTACGGCAATGGAGGTGCCGGTGTTTTCCATCTCAAAAAAGATGACCGCAATTTGACATCCTTGTTGGAAATGTTCGAAGCCATGTATCGCGAACCTTTTATTGTCCAGCGTTATCTGAGCGAAGTGCGTGGCGGTGACAAGCGTATTATCCTAATTGACGGAGAACCGGCTGGTGCGATCAACCGTGTGCCGGCAGAAACAGATTCACGCTCCAATATGCATGTCGGCGGACGGGCGGAAAAGACCGCATTGACAACACGTGAAAAAGAAATTTGTGCCCGTATTGGCCCTTCTTTGAAAGCGCGCGGTTTTATTCTGGTCGGCATCGATGTGATCGGCGACTATATGACCGAGATCAATGTGACATCACCCACAGGTTTGCGCGAAATCAAACGCTTTGACGGCACCGATATCACCGCCCTTTTCTGGGACTGTGTGGAAAAGAAGCGCATCGTTTGAGCCCCGAAAAGTTGCAGACTTTTCGGGTAAGGCGAAAGAAGAAACAATGATTGGTTCAATCCTGTTGGGTTTATTTTTTCTCGGCCTAATGTTGAGTATCGGTTATGGTGTCGCGCAAAGCCGTATCACGATGATGGGCGGGGGTGCTGGTCTTATCTTGTTATTTACTTGCTTATGGGGTTTGGCTGGCGGGTTGGTTTTCCCGATAGTCATTATGAATTTGGAATCGTCTTTCTGTGTGGCCATTGTCTTCGCTGTTTCAGCTTTGGTCTTTGCTATTGTGCATGCTGTAGAAATTCTGGCTCAGCGCCGGTTAAATAACAGACTTCATATTTCAATCTCGGCAGCAATGATAAAGATGTTTCTTATCATGTTTGTGCCTTCGGTTATGGTCAATTTGGGTTTTACGGCATGGTTTTACTTTGATGGCAGTATTGCTATGGCTGCTGATCGTGACATTCCGACACCATTACCGGCTTATGAAAGAACTATTTTTATAGCGACCGGTTTGGCTTGGTTAGGCAGCCTGATTTGTGCACATATTTTCACGCTTCCACAAGAAGACAGCTATTTCATTTAATGCAGGGGAGAATACAGCCCATAGATTGTCGTGTGTCATGAAACTGTAATATAGATGTCATAGAGCGGTAACATAACGGACATAAATAGAAGGTGATATCTGGATATTCCGGAATCTTCAAGTTGATCCAGTGACGATAAGGAATTCGATGGATGAACAGATTGCTCATAAGCCTTGCCGCTTTGACACTCAGTGCAGCTTTTTCAACCGATATTGCTGTCGCCCGCGACCAGATTCAGATATCCGGTTCTTCCACTGTTTTTCCCTATGCCAAGATCGTAGCGGAAACTTTTGGTGAAATCTATCCGAATTTTAAAATTCCGGTGATTGAATCCGGCGGGTCCGGTGCTGGTATTAAAGAGTTCTGTCGTGGTATCGGTGACAATACGACTGATATTGCCAATGTATCACGTGCGATGAAAAAGAGTGAACTTAAGTCATGCTTTGATGCTGGCGTCACGCAGATTGAAGAGGTGCGTATCGGTTATGACGGCATTGTTTTGGCCACCGATATCAATGGGCCGGACTGGGAATTGGAGCCAGCTGATCTTTATAAGGCCTTGGCCGCCCAAGTCGTTATTGATGGTAAATTACAGCCCAACAAGGTTGCCAAGTGGAATGAAGTCAACAGTGCGTTGCCTGATTGGGACATTACGGTCTATATTCCTGGCGAAAAACATGGCACGCGTGAAGTATTTGAAGAAAAGTTGATGATAGACGGCTGTAAGAAAAGCGGTGCTTTTGAAGCTTTGCAAGCATCAGGCCTTGATGACAAGGCTGTTATAACCGCTTGTGTTGCCGTGCGAAAAGATGGCAAGGCTGTTGATATCGATGGCGATTATGCCGAGACATTGGCGCGTATTGATGCCAATAAGACCGGCGTGGGTTTGTTCGGTCTGGCTTTTTATGAAAATAATGCCGACAAGTTGAAAGCAGCAACAATTGCCGGCATTAAGCCTTCTACAGAAACCATTGCGGCTGGTGAATATTCGGTTTCCCGGCCTCTTTTTTTCTATGTTAAAAAAGCCCATTTGGGTTCGGTGCCGGGTTTGAAAGAGTATGTCGAGTTTTTCTTGTCTGACCAGATGATTGGTCCGGAAGGTCCTTTGGCTGAATATGGTCTGGTTGCTGCACCCGATAAAGAGCGGGACGCCCAGCGTGCCGCTTTTGAAAAAGGTACTGTGATGCAGTTGAATAAATAATACGAAATAAACCGGCGTATAGTCATATACGGCGGTCTTTTTATTGGTCGTGAATATGTTCTTGTCGTTTGTTGTTATTTTTATTGTTGTTCTAGGTTTTGCCGGCTTTAGCTTGTCGCGTTTTAAAGCGCACCGTATTGAGGCAGCTTCGGGTAGAATGCATTCCAGACCACATTATTATGGCTGGTGGACTTTTCTGCTGGGCGTTGTACCATCGGTTATTTTTCTGGGTTTGTGGTCGATTGGTTCTTCTATCTATGTTGAATATGAGGCCAGTCATCAAATTCCGGCGGTTGAGGCCGACGGGTCACCGGTCAATAAGAATGTTTCACTGGATGCTATCCATCGTCTGGCGCCTTTTGCCGCCACCCTGCCGGAAAGCCAGCGTTATGATACGTATGAGAATGTTCGCACCAATTTGATTGCGCATGGGGTGTTTCTTCCACAAGGTGCTTATAGTGGTTCGGTTTTCGTCGCTTACTCCCTTGGTTATCTGATTGATGAACTGAAGTGGATCGGCGCGTTGATGGCCGGTGTGATTGCACTGATCGGATTTGGAATTGGCTATATCCAGATTGGCAGCCGCAAACGCGCGCGTAACAATGTTGAGCGTATGGTGGTCTGGGGTCTGGTGACAGCTTCGGTAATCGCTATTTTTACAACGATCGGCATTGTGCTGTCGATGCTGTTTCAGACGGTTCATTTTTTCAACGCGGTGCCGCTTTCCAATTTCTTTTTCGGTACGGTTTGGGATCCACGATTTTCCGCGGCAGGCTCGGGTGGTGAAGTCGGTCAGTTTGGTCTGTTTCCGCTTTTGCTTGGCACGTTGTATATCGCTTTTGTTGCCATGCTGTTTGCCGTGCCGATCGGTTTGTTTTCGGCCGTTTATATGTCCGAATATGCCTCCCGTCGTTTAAGAGCCATTGTCAAACCACTATTGGAGGTCTTGGCAGGTATACCGACCATTGTTTATGGTTTGTTTGCGATGGCGATTGTCGGGCCGTTCCTACAGGAAATATCCATAGCGCTTGCCGGCGGGCAAGGGTTTATCATGCAGCGTAGTGTTTTGACGGCCGGTCTGGTCATGGCGATTATGCTCATTCCTTTCGTTTCATCTTTTTCGGATGATATTATTACGGCCGTGCCGCGTGCGTTGCGTGACGGTTCTTACGGGCTTGGGGCTACACAATCGGAAACTATTAAAAAGGTTGTTATGCCTGCCGCTCTTCCCGGTATTGTCGGCGCCTTGCTGTTGACGGCCTCACGTGCCATCGGCGAGACCATGATTGTTGTTATGGCAGCTGGTGCCGCCGCCCGCATTAATTTTAATCCGTTCGAGGATATGACAACGATTACTGCCAAGATTGTAAGCCAGATTACCGGTGATCTTGAGTTCAATTCACCGCAGACACTGGTTGCTTTTGCATTGGGCATGACACTTTTTGTGCTGACCCTATTGATGAATATGTTTGCACTATACATTGTACGTAAGTATCGGGAGCAATATGAATGAGTGAGGTTCAAAAAAAGCCGCGCCGCGATATCGGCCTCAAACGTCGCTATCGTGCCGAACGTCGTTTCCGTGCTTATGGTATTGCGGCCATTGGTATCGGTTTGTTTTTTCTGGCTGTATTGATTGGTTCGGTTGTTTCTTCCGGTTATTCGGGTTTTACCCAGACAACCATGACACTCTCGGTGCATCTGGATGAAAAAGTGATTGATCCTAAAGGTGAGCGCGCTACTAAGCCGAATGTTCTCATTACAGCCAATTATCCTTTGCTGGTGCGTAATGCTTTGGCCGAGAAACTGGGTGTTTCGATGAACGACCGTCAGGGATTGCGTGCCGTTAATCATATGTTCTCGGCAGGTGTGCGCAAGAAACTGCTTGATATGGTTATGCGTGATCCCACATTGATTGGGACAACACAGACTATCAAGGTGCTGGCGGCAGCCAATATTGATTCCGCTTATAAGGGACAGATTGATCTCTCGGTGGATGAAAGCAGGCGTAAGGTTTCCGACCAACAGGTTCAATGGATGAACAAACTCAGCCATGAAGGTGTGCTTTATAAAGCTTTCAATACAGGGCTTTTTACCTATGCAGCTTCAAGTCGTCCCGAAACGTCCGGTCTTGCCGTTGCCCTGATCGGCTCTGGCTATATGATGTTGACCGTTTTACTGCTTTCTGTTCCTATTGGTGTTGCAGCTGCGATCTATCTGGAGGAATATGCGCATAAAAATCGCTTCACCGATCTGATTGAGGTCAATATCAATAATCTGGCTGCAGTGCCGTCGATTGTCTTTGGCCTTTTGGGCTTGTCGGTTTTTGTCAATTTCATGCATTTGCCGCGCTCGGCATCGATTGTTGGCGGTTTGGTGCTGACCTTGATGACTTTGCCAACGATTATTATTGCGACCCGTTCCGCCTTGCGTGCTGTACCGCCTTCTATTCGTGCCGCGGCTCTTGGACTTGGTGCATCTAAAACCCAGACGATATTTCATCATGTCTTGCCTTTGGCAATACCGGGTATTTTGACCGGTACAATTATCGGCTTAGCACAGGCTTTGGGTGAAACAGCTCCTTTGCTGTTGATTGGTATGGTGGCTTTTGTAGCCAATATGCCGGTGACGCCGGGTGATCCGGCAACAGCCTTGCCTGTACAAATCTATATGTGGGCAGGGGAAGCTGAACGGGCTTATGGCGAACGGGCTTTTGCCGCCATTATTGTGTTGTTGCTGTTTCTGGCTGTGATGAATATTGCAGCTGTATTTTTGCGGCGCCATTTTGAAAGACGTTGGTAAATAGGCATTTTCCGAAAGTCTATGATTTTTGGATAAGATAATGCAGTGTGAAATTGAGGAATAATATAATGAATATCAAGATGCGTGGACAGGATGTAAAGGTTTTCTACGGCGGGAAGGAAGCGTTGCATGGGGTTAATCTTGATGTCGTTGAGAATGCTGTCACGGCACTGATTGGCCCGTCAGGGTGTGGGAAATCAACATTTTTGCGTTGCTTGAATCGCATGAATGATACGATTGAAGGTGCCAAGGTTACCGGTCTTATCACTTTGGATGATGAGGATATTTATGATCCTAGAATTGATGTGGTGGAGTTGCGTGCACGTGTGGGGATGGTATTCCAGAAAGCCAATCCTTTTCCCAAGTCGATCTATGAAAACATCGCTTATGGTCCACGTATTCATGGATTGGCTAAAAATAAAGCCGATCTTGATGTTATTGTCGAGCAGAGCCTGACCCGTGCCGGTCTGTTTGAAGAGGTCAAGGACCGCTTGAATGATACCGGTACAGGTTTATCAGGCGGTCAGCAACAGCGTTTATGTATTGCGCGTGCCATTGCTGTCTCACCGGAAGTGATCTTGATGGATGAACCTTGTTCGGCGCTTGATCCGATCGCAACAGCGCGAGTGGAAGAGCTGATTGATGATTTGCGACAAAATTATACAATTGTGATTGTCACTCATTCGATGCAGCAGGCGGCACGTGTATCACAATATACGGCCATGTTCCATCTTGGTAATCTGGTCGAGATGGGGGAGACTGAAATGATCTTCACCGCACCTAAAGAACAGCGCACACAGGATTATATTACCGGCCGCTTTGGTTAAGCTGCTGCTATAAGGAGATTAAGATGTCTACCAATCATATTGTACGATCATTTGATGATGAATTAAAAGACCTTGAAGCCCGTATTGCCGAAATGGGCGGGCATGCGGAACGGATGATCGAACGTTCGGTCACATCAATTATCAATGATGATTTGACGCTTGCGACCGAAGTTATTGAAGAAGATAAAATACTGGATATCGCCGAGCGTGAAATTGATGAAAAAGCGATTGCCATTATCGCCAAACGTCAGCCTATGGCGGTGGATTTGCGTGAAATTATCGGTGCCATCCGTATTTCTGCCGATCTGGAACGCATTGGGGATATGGGTAAAAATATTGCCAAACGTACGGTGACTATTTCTGAAGTTCGGCAGCCTGTAACGTTCTACCGCGGGCTGGAAGCTTTTTCGACCCTCGCCTTGAATCAGCTCAAGGAAGTGCTCGATGCCTATGCAAGCCGCTCGCTGGAAAGAATTGATAGTGTGCGTGAACGCGATAACGAAATCGATGCCATGTATACGTCGCTATTTCGTGAACTTTTGACCTATATGATGGAAGACCCGCATAATATTACCGCTTGTACGCATCTGCTTTTTTGCGCCAAGAATATCGAGCGCGTCGGTGATCATGCTACAAATATTGCCGAGACATTGCACTATATAATCACGGGCGATTATCTGGATAATGAGCGTCCGCGTGATGATCATAGCCATGAAATTAAAGCGGATGATGCCTGACTTGAAGGCAGCATAGGCAGGATGACAGATTATGCAGCGTAAATCGGTAATTACCGTCGTGGAAGACGAAGAGGCAGTTGCCACGCTTTTGCGTTATAATCTGGAAGCAGAGGGATATGTTGTCCAGACCATTGATGATGGAGAGGACGCAGAACTCGAGCTTTACAATAATATTCCTGATCTGTTGATACTGGACTGGATGTTGCCGCGGCTTTCCGGCATTGAGCTTTGCCGTCGGTTGCGTCATCGCAAGGAAACCAGAAACTTGCCTATCATGATGTTGACGGCCCGTGGCGAGGAGGATGAACGCATACGCGGTCTTAATGTCGGCGCTGACGATTTCATGGTCAAGCCCTTTTCGATGGCCGAATTGTTGGCGCGCATCAAAGCGTTACTGCGGCGCAGCTGTCCCGATATGCTGGCTGATCGATTGGAAGTCCATGGTCTTGTATTGGACCGGTTAAGCCACAAGGTTTTTCGTGGCAGGGATGAATTGCATTTGGGGCCGACAGAGTTCCGTCTGCTTGAATTTTTTATGCGTGCGCCAGGGCGCGTCTATTCGCGTGCCCAGCTTTTGGATGGTGTCTGGGGCAACGACAATTTTGTCGATGAGCGCACGGTTGATGTCCACATACGTCGTTTGCGCAGCGTCATCAATCAGGGTGATCAGGACTTAATTCGCACTGTACGCGGTACCGGTTATGCTTTCGGTTAGGGGCGTTGCGGACATATAAGGGACGCGATTTTATCCACGGGTAGAATATAGCCGTCGTCCAGCATGTTTTCATCCAGATTTGTGATGTGTACGGCCTGTTCGATAATGTAGCCATTCTTGTCTCGTGTAAGGGCTGATTGTGGCCAATAGCTGATGAGCTTTTTATTGCAATCTATCTGTCTTTGTTCAATCAATGTGGATGGCGGAAGTCCTCCTTTGCCTTCGGCGGGCGTTGCTTCTCGTGTGACAGTTTTGAGATAGAACAGAATAAAATTTTCTCTGTTTGTTTTATGTGTATGCATGTCGACAAACATTGTTTGGCGATTAATATCCTCGTTGGTGATCTGTTGCCATTTTGGTGTGGTAGGCTCCCATTTTATATTGGTAAAAACTGTGGCGAAGTTCTCATGATGATAATTGGCATCAAGAAGGGTATCGGCATCTGTTTGTAGGCTGGTAATATATTCTTCATTGTCTTTAAATGTTTTGCGCAAATAGGTAGCGATCATCTTTTTATCGTTCTTGCTTTTGGCATGATGCAAAATAATATATGGGTCTTCAGGAATTTGGCTCCCTACTTCATAAGAGTCTTGCGTAAGTATGTCATGCAGATAGGCATATTCCAGTGGATCACGTTCAATTGGTAGCATGGTGTTTTCTGTCTTTGCGCCACATAAAAATGCTGCGCCATGTTCATCCGCATCTTTATCTTCATAATTGCGATAGGGGCTGCTGTCGGTCTCAGGAACTGCAACATTCTCGGCGTTATGGAATTGATGATAAAAATGATACTTGCTCTCGTCAGGATTTTTCTCATATTCATGCATGGTTGCAAACCCTTCGAGAATAGTCATTTTATGCGGGATGTTGCAGTCGATTCTGTATTTCATTTGAAATGTATCCTGCCAGCCTGGTCCGGTTAATTCTAAATAGTCTGAAGATATACCAAATGTTTTGATTTCAATCTGGCTATCGTTGATGCGCTGGAAGGTGTTGCGGTCGTAAAAAAGAGGCGTATAGCTTGAAGCATTAAAGATCCACCAACGGATTTCAGGATGCTGGAAAAAATTAGGCTTCTGCTGTTCTTGTGCGGATGCAGAATTCGAAAGAGCCAGAAAGACGATTAAAGTTGCGATGATTTTCATGTGTCATTGCCTTTGCAAACTTTTGTCATGTTTGGTTTGTGAAGGTGGATAATCAGTTCGAATCATAGATTAACAGCTTCTTAAACTTTTACCCTTAGAAGAGATAGAAACAAGGCTGCAATTATAAAATGACAGCCGATGATGAAACAAGGGTTACGGGCCTGCCGGCTTTATCGGCAGATGGAGCGATATGGTCAAAACGCTGGATTTTTTTCGATACTTCAAGATAAGCGGGCTTTTTATCGTGCTTGCTGCAACGCTTCTGGTAACGGGGTGCGCTTCCAATAAAAGCAGATCCTTGATCGGCAATGGCCGTAATGTACCTTTATCAGAGCGTCAGTGTCTTGAGCGCGTTATGTATTTTGAATCCAACCGTTCAAGTCGTGAAGGTATGATCGCTGTCGGTACGGTGGTCATGAACCGCGTTAATTCTTCAGCCTATCCTGACACGATTTGTGGTGTTGTCGGCCAGAAAAATCAGTTTGCACCGGGTGTATTAAGTAAGCCGATGACAGAAAAAGCATCTGTCGCCCGGGTTAGAGAAGCGGCTGATGCGGTGTTGCGCGGTGAGCGTGACAAGAAGGTCAAGAGTGCCATGTTCTTCCATACAGTCGGCTATTCTTTCCCTTACAAGAATATGCATTATGTACGAGTTGCCGGTGGTAATACATTCTATGAAAAGCGTGGTCGTGACGGCCAATTGCAGCAGCCGGTCAATGATAGCCAGTATAATGTAGCCCTTGCCTATGCGCAGGATAAAAAGATGGGTTTGCCATCAATGTCACTGGTAATGCAGGGACCATCGGTTGAAGCGGCAGCACCGACTATGGTGGCGCAGGCTGATTATACCCCGACGCCAATGTCCAAGCCACAGGATGCGACGCCGATCATGGTTGGTTATGCATCATCATCGGCAGGCAAGAAGGATGAGATTGCCGCCTTGTTGTTGGCGCAGGAACAAGGCCAGTTCTGATTATTTTATGACTCTACTGTCAAAGCCGGTTTTCCATAAGGAGACCGGCTTTTTTTATTTCCATCTTTCAAATAGCTGCATGATTACATAGATAGAGGTACGGCATTTGTAATTTTAAAGGGAAATAGAATGAGCACGCACGATATAATTGATTCGGTAAAACTCGACCGTTTGGCAGAAATTTCCGTGAAGGTTGGTCTGGGGCTGCAGCAAGGTCAGGATCTGGTTTTAACGGCACCAATTGCCGCTCTGCCATTGGTGCGCCGGATTGCCCATCATGCCTATAAAGCCGGAGCCGGAGTGGTTACCCCTTTTTTTGGGGACGAAGCTTTGTCTCTGGCACGTTTTGAAAATGGTTCTGAGGAAAGTTTCGACAAAGCAGCCGGCTGGCTTTATGAAGGTATGGCCAAGGCGTTTGAAAATGGTGCGGCGCGCCTTGCGGTTGCAGGAGACAATCCATTACTTTTATCACAACAAGATCCGAATAAGGTTTCTCGTGTCAATCGTGCAACCTCTAAGGCTTATCAGCCGGCTTTGGAGAAAATTGCCGGTTTTGATATTAATTGGAATATTGTTTCCTATCCCAATCCAAGTTGGGCCAAGGTGATGTTTCCCGATCTTTCTGAAATCGAAGCAACGAAAATGTTGGCTGATGCCATTTTTTCAGCATCCCGTGTCGATAATGATGATCCGGTTGCTGCCTGGGCGGCGCATAATGCCAATCTGAAGAAACGTTCAGGTTGGCTCAATGACCAGCGTTTTGCTAGTCTGCATTTTACCGGTCCAGATACCGATCTGACAGTTGGTCTTGCCGATGAGCATGAATGGCATGGGGGGGCATCCAAAGCCAAGAACGGTATTGTCTGTAATCCCAATATCCCGACGGAGGAGGTCTTTACGACGCCACATGCAATGCGTGTTGACGGTTATGTCCATTCGACCAAGCCTTTGTCGCATCAGGGGACTTTAATTGACGAAATCGAAATGCGTTTTGAGGGTGGGCGTATTGTCGAGGCCCGCGCCGCCAAGGGTGAGCAGGTCCTTCATCAGGTGTTGGACACGGATGAAGGCGCCCGCCGTCTAGGCGAAGTGGCTTTAGTCCCGCATTCTTCACCGATTTCTGCAAGCGGCCTTTTATTTTATAATACGCTTTTTGATGAGAATGCCGCCTGTCATATTGCATTGGGGCAATGTTATTCAAAATGTTTTTTGAATGGCGCCAATCTGTCTCCTGATGAGATTGCCAAGCGTGGAGGCAATAAAAGCTTGATCCATATTGACTGGATGATAGGTTCGGGTGAAATCGATATTGACGGTATTAAATCAGATGGCTCTAAAGTACCGGTTTTCCGCAAAGGAGAATGGGCCTGATTTATAGATTTGATGCAATCATTTCAACGGGTGGTTTGTCGTGTTTGATAATTGCAGGATATAAAACAAAAAGGTCGGGGGGTCCCGACCTTCCGTTTTCCATTGCTGCCAGTACATCCGTGGTCAGCGCTGGTATGCGATAATGTATTATTGACGCAGAATGGTTGAAAAATTATGAATATTCCCTGTGGTATATATATAAATGCCTGAGCTTCCTGAAGTTGAAACCGTGCGGCGCGGATTAGAGCCCGTACTTGAAGGTGCCATCATTGAGAAGGTTAAGCTTAATCGTGCTGATTTACGTTTTCCATTTCCTGATGGTCTTGCAGAGACATTGCAGGGGCAGACAATCATAGCGATTGAACGGCGGGCAAAATACCTTCTGATCCATCTTGATTGTGACCAGACACTTATCAGTCATCTTGGTATGAGCGGTTCATGGCGTATAGAAGATAGGCCTTTGGCAATCGATTATCATCCTAAAGGCAAGCTTGCCGTCCACGACCATTTTATCATGCAGGTTGGAAAAGCGGGTAAAATCCTTGATGTCATTTATAATGACCCGCGCCGGTTCGGTTTTTTGCTTTTATGGGCAACCGGCCAATTAATGGATCATCCTATGCTTGCAAAGCTTGGGATAGAGCCAACAGGCAATATGTTGGATGGCAATTATCTGCAACAGACATTTAAGAATAAGAAAGCGCCGCTTAAAGCTGCACTTTTAGATCAATCGATTATTGCAGGACTCGGCAATATTTATGTTTGCGAGGCTTTATGGCGTGCACGGCTTTCACCGCAACGCCCGGCGCAGACTTTGGCGGGTTCTTCGAAAACCGTGCATGCAAAAGCTGATAATCTGGCTACCCATATCCGCTCCGTCATTGCCGATGCGATCCATGCCGGTGGTTCATCTTTGAAGGATTATGTCCATGCCGATGGCAGTTTGGGCTATTTTCAGCATAATTTTAGTGTTTATGACCGTGAAAATGAACCTTGTCCTTGTTGTGGCAACCCGATTAAACGGATTGTACAATCTGGACGCTCGACCTTTTATTGTGACGTATGTCAAAAATAATCATCATGGCTTGCAAATTGTGTATCCATCCGTAAAGTCACGTGGATAAGTGAGGTTTATCATGATTGAAAAAGTCCTTTCCCGTCTCGATAATAATTTTGATGAAAGTCTGGAGCGGCTTTTTGCATTATTGCGGCATCGTTCCATTTCGACAGATCCTGCTTATAAGGATGACTGTCGTAAGACCGCGGATTGGCTGGTGGAGCAATTGGTACAGATCGGTTTTACGGCGTCACGTCGTGATACAGCCGGTCATCCGATGGTTGTTGCCCATCATGAAGGACCTTCGGATAATTGTCCGCATGTCCTTTTTTATGGCCATTATGATGTCCAGCCGGTTGACCCTTTAGAATTATGGCAGGATGATCCTTTTGACCCCAAAGTTAAAGAACGCGATGGTGTAAAGATTATCAGCGCGCGGGGCGCATCGGATGATAAAGGACAGCTGATGACCTTTGTCGAGGCTTGTCGCGCCTTTAAGCAGGAGACAGGTTGTCTGCCGGTTAAGGTGACTATTCTTTTCGAGGGCGAGGAGGAATCCGGCTCGCCATCGCTCAAACCTTTTTTGGAGGCGCATGCGGATGAGCTGAAGGCTGATATTGCGCTTGTTTGTGATACCAATATGTGGGATTGCGATACGCCATCAATTACAGTTGGATTGCGAGGTCTGGTTGGTGAAGAGGTGATTGTCAAGGCGGCCAATCGAGACCTCCATTCGGGCTATTATGGTGGTGCGGCGGCTAATCCCGTTCATATTCTTTCCAAGATCATTGCTAATTTGCATGATGATAAAGGAGGGGTAACTTTGCCTGGTTTTTATGACGGGGTAGAGGAAACACCCCGACAGGTTTTGCAATCATGGAAAGAGTTGGGTGAATCAGCACAAAGCTTTTTGTCTCCCATTGGGCTTTCGCACCCTGCCGGCGAAGAGGGACGCGATATATTAGAATTGACATGGGCGCGCCCGACAGCGGAAGTTAACGGTATCTCCGGCGGTTATGAAGGGGATGGATTTAAGACTGTGATCGCGGCCCGGGCATCGGCCAAGATTTCTTTTCGGCTGGTGCATAAGCAGGAACCATTGAAAATCCGCGATACATTCCGCTCTTTTGTTAAAGCGCAAATTCCTTCGGATTGTTCGGTTACATTTATAGATCACGGGGCTTCACCGGCTATTCAGCTCGATTATGATTCGCCTTATATATTGGCGGCAAAAAGTGCATTGAGTGATGAATGGCCAAAAGCAGGTATTTTGACGGCTTCTGGCGGTTCGATCCCGATTGTTGGCGATTTCAAGTCGATATTGGGAATGGATTCGGTGCTTGTCGGTTTTGCGCTGGGGGATGATGCTATCCATTCTCCCAATGAAAAATATAATCTGACTTCATTTCATAAAGGGCAGCGCTCATGGGCGCGTATTCTGGCAAAACTTGCTGGAAAAGGAGAATAATTATGACGGATATCCGTGTTCATCAGGGCGATTTGCCTGATCTTTCCCGTTATCAGGTTGAAAGTGTTGCTATTGATACCGAAACGTTAGGGCTTAATGTCCATCGTGACCGTTTGTGTGTGGTGCAGATTTCATCTGGTGATGGTACTGCGGATGTCATCCAGATTGCTAAGGGACAAAAAAAGGCACCTAATCTGGAAGCTTTGCTGAAAGATCGTTCCATTACCAAGATTTTCCATTTCGGGCGTTTTGATCTGGCTGTGCTGGCTTATACATTCGGTATCATGGCCTCACCCGTTTTTTGTACCAAGATCGCATCCAAGCTGACGCGCACCTATACCGATCGACATGGTCTGAAGGACATATGTAATGAATTGCTGGATGTTAATCTTTCCAAACAGCAGCAGTCATCTGATTGGGCGGCCGAGACGCTTTCCCGGGCACAACTTGAATATGCAGCCAGTGATGTTCTTTATCTGCATCGTCTGAAAGATGTACTGGAACAAAGATTGGAACGTGAAGGTCGGCAAAAAATGGCAAAATCATGTTTTGATTTTCTTCCCATGCGTGCCCAGCTTGATATTTCAGGCTGGCCGGAGACCGATATTTTTGCTCACGCATGAGTGATGCTTTATGGTTATTGAATCGTTAATCCAATAGAAACAAATAGTTACGTATCGTTTTTATGGGTTTTTATATTCTGCTAGGGTTGCTAAAAACGGATTCCCATCGTTGTGATATTTTTACTACAGTATTTTCTTAGGTAAGGATTATATTCATCTCAATCGCAAGTTCCTTTGCATGGAGTAGAAAAATGAAAATTAAATATCTTATTGCCGCATCTGCTGTTGCTATGATTGCTACCACAGGCGCACAAGCCGCCGACATTATCCAGTCACCTGAGCCTGCTCCGGTTATGGCTGCCCCTGTATTCTCATGGCAGGGTGCCTATATTGGTGCCCAGATCGGTGGTCGTTGGTCTGATACGGATGTTAAAGCCCGTACTCAAAATTTTGGAAAAACATTCTCTCCTGATCCATCAGGCTTCATGGGTGGTGTTTATGCCGGTTACAACTTTGACCTGCAAAACAACATCATTCTTGGTATCGAACAGGACTTCACTTGGGCTGATATTGATGACTCAAGCAGCACTTCCTACAGCAACGGTATGAAGGTTCGCGGCAAGGTTAAAGAAAACTGGGCCGGTGCAACACGTGCCCGTATCGGTTATGCCGCTGATCGCTGGATGCCTTATTTTGCAGCCGGTGTTGCTTATGCCGATCTTGATTCAAGTGTTCGTACAACGCTTAATAATGTTAAGGTTGACAGGTTGTCGAAGAGCGGTAGCGATACTTTTGTAGGTTATACACTTGGTGCCGGTGTTGATTATGCCATCACTAACAATGTTATCCTGCGTGGTGAATATCGCTTTACTGATTATGGTGATGAAAGCTACAGCACCGATAACGGCAAATATAAAGTTGATTATAAGACCAATGACGTTCGCGTCGGCGTTGCTTATAAGTTCTAATCTGATCCAGATTGGTTAATTGGAATGGCGGGTCTTTGACCCGCCATTTTTATTTGGCAAATTGTATTTTCGGCATCGTTTTTCGTTAACCAATTCTTTACCGTGTTGTATGGAAAAGCCTCAAAAAGGTTTTGAAACAGCACTTTTATGTGTCGCGCGATGAAAAGGTTACCTTGCATTAACTTTCCTCTTTTTAAGGTGATGGCAATCCAATTTTCATTGATGGAGTTTAAGTAAATGAAATTGAAATCACTTCTCGTTGCTTCTGTATTGGGCGCTGTTGGCGTTTCAGGCGCACAGGCTGCAGACGTTGTCCAGTCCTATGATCCGGCTCCTGGTATGGCTGCTCCTATGTTTTCATGGCAGGGTTTTTATGCCGGTGGTCAAATCGGTTATCGCTGGGCTTCTACGGACGTCGATGTCAAGGGACGTAATTATCAGGATGGTCTTGGCAAATCGGTCTCTCCTGATCCGTCAGGTTTTATGGGTGGTATTTATGCCGGCTTTAACTATGACCTGCAGAACAATATTATTCTTGGTCTGGAACAGGATTTTACCTGGTCTGATCTTGATGAAGGTGACAGCGACAGCTTGAGAGCCGTCAATGGCAGTGTACATGGCAGTATGGAAGAAAAATGGGCCGGTGCAACACGTATCCGTGCCGGTTATGCTGCTGATCGCTGGATGCCTTATGTTGCCGGTGGTTTGGCTTATGCAAAGGTTGATTCCGATGCCGGCATCTATCGCAATAATGTTAAGGTTGCAGGTACAAGCGATGATAAGACAATGGTCGGTTATACCTTAGGTGCCGGTCTTGATTATGCATTGACTGATAATGTTATTCTTCGCGGAGAATATCGCTTTAGTGATTATGGCGATAAGGATTTCAAAGGCGATGACGTAAAATACAATATCGATTACAAGACCAACGATCTGCGTCTTGGCGTTGCCTATAAATTCTGATTTTTTGATTGGAATGAAAGCCCCGCAATTATTGCGGGGCTTTTTTTATTTATGTCTGTTAAAAAACAGTTTCCTTTGTCTTTTTGGTTCTGTAAAAGCATGACCATGAATTTATATTGTCTCATCGCTATTATACGAATTAGTTGCCCGGCCTTGCGCGCAGCTTGATGCATGATGCAAGCGCTGCAGGGACCGGGTTTGTTACCTGCCGATTCAAACGAAAACTATTGCCGACAGGACTTTCCTTATGAGCGAGACATCTACAACAGTTGATTATTCTAAAACTCTTTATTTGCCCCAGACCGATTTTCCAATGCGTGCAGGTTTGCCGCAAAAGGAGCCTGAACTGGTCAAACGGTGGGAAGAGATGGATCTTTATGCGCAATTGCGCAAACAATCCAAAGGCCGCCCACTTTATGTGCTACATGACGGTCCGCCCTATGCCAATGGCAATATCCATATCGGTCATGCACTGAACAAGATTTTGAAAGATGTAATCACTCGTTCTTTCCAGATGCGCGGTTTTGATTCCAATTATGTGCCGGGTTGGGATTGCCATGGCTTGCCTATTGAATGGAAGATTGAAGAAAAATATCGCGCAGCCGGTAAAAATAAGGATGAAGTGCCGGTTAATGAATTCCGTCAGGAATGCCGTGAATTTGCCAAGCATTGGATCAATGTCCAGACAGAAGAATTCAAACGGCTCGGCATTGTTGGAGACTTCAAGAATCCTTATACAACTATGGCTTTTCACGCCGAAGCGCGTATTGGTGGCGAGTTGATCAAATTTGCCATGTCCGGTCAGCTATATCGTGGCTCCAAACCTGTTATGTGGTCTGTTGTCGAGCGGACGGCTCTGGCCGAGGCCGAAGTTGAGTATCATAATGTCGAATCCGACATGATCTGGGTCAAGTTCCCGGTCCAGCAGACCAAAAGCGATGATTTGCAAGATGCTTTTGTGGTGATCTGGACAACAACACCATGGACCATTCCGGGCAATCGTGCGGTTTCTTATTCATCTCGTATTGCCTATGGGCTTTATGAAGTGGTGGCTGCTGAAAATGATTTTGGCCCGCAACCGCAAGAAAAGATGATTTTTGCCGATGCATTGGCACAAGCTTGTGGTGAAAAAGCCAAGCTTGAAATGAAGCGCCTGCGTGATATCAAGCCGGACGAATTGGCTGATATGGTGTTGGAGCATCCATTAAAGGGATTCGGCGGGGGATATCTATTCCATGTGCCTTTGCTTGACGGGGATCATGTTACGGATGAAGCGGGCACAGGGTTTGTCCATACGGCCCCCAGCCATGGTCGTGAGGACTTTGATGTCTGGATGGCTAATGGCAAGCAGTTGACAGAGCGTGGCATTGATCCGTCTATTCCTTTTCCGGTTGATGATGCCGGTTTTTATACCGCTGATGCGCCAGGCTTTGGCTCCGACCGAGAAGGCGGTGCGGCCCGTGTGATTGATGACAATGGTAAGATGGGGGATGCTAATAAGAGCGCGATTGCTGCACTTATTGCCCATAATCATTTATTTGCCCGTGGCCGGTTGAAGCATGACTATCCCCATAGCTGGCGTTCGAAAAAACCGGTTATTTTTCGTAATACACCGCAGTGGTTTGTCTATATGGACAAGGATCTGGGTGATGGTACAACCTTGCGGAAACGTGCTTTGAAAGCCGTTGAAGATACCCGTTTTGTTCCGGCTGCCGGTCAAACACGTTTGAATGCCATGATGGCAGACCGCCCTGATTGGGTTTTATCACGTCAGCGTGCTTGGGGTGTGCCAATTTGTATTTTTGTCAATGAAGAAGGCGAAATATTAAAGGATGAGGCCGTTAACCGGCGTATTATCGAGGCTTTCGAGGCAGAAGGTGCGGATGCATGGTTTGCTGATGGTGCCCGGGAGCGCTTTCTGGGGGCACGGGCCAGTGAGGATTGGAATCAGGTCAAGGATATTCTTGATGTCTGGTTTGATTCAGGCTCGACCCATACCTTTACCTTGGAAGATCGTCCTGATCTTAAATGGCCTGCCGATGTCTATCTGGAAGGCTCTGATCAGCATCGCGGCTGGTTCCATTCTTCTATGCTGGAAAGCTGCGGCACACGGGGGAGAGCGCCTTATGATACTGTAATTACCCATGGCTTTACGCTGGATGAGCAGGGTAAAAAAATGTCGAAGTCACTTGGCAATGTTGTCGTACCGCAACAGGTCATGGATACATCAGGTGCCGATATTTTGCGTCTTTGGGTGATGACGACCGATTATTGGGAGGATCAGCGCCTTGGCAAAAATATCATCCAGACCAATGTCGACAGTTATCGTAAATTGCGTAATGTCATGCGCTGGATGTTGGGCACATTGGCCCATGACGAGGGTGAGACCATTGCCTATGACAATTTGCCAGATCTTGAAAAGTTGATGCTGCATCGCCTTTATGAATTGGGTGAATTGGTCAATAATGCGTATGATACTTTCGATTTCAAAAAAATCACCCGTGCATTGATCGATTTTTCAATTGTTGAGCTTTCTGCTTTCTACTTTGATATTCGCAAGGATTCGCTTTATTGCGATGCGCCTTCATCCATGAAGCGTAAGGCAGCTTTGCAGGTGGTGCGTGAAATTTTTGAGCGGATGGTGACATGGCTGGCACCAATGCTGCCCTTTACCGCCGAAGAGGCATGGCAGGCGCGTAATCCTGATAGCCGTTCGGTTCATTTTGAACAGTTTCGTACGACGCCGTCTGAGTGGAAGAATGAGGCGTTGGCTGTGCGCTGGCGCAAAGTCAAGCAGGTTCGCAAAGTGATTACTGGTGCTTTGGAGTTGGAGAGAGCCGACAAGCGTATTGGCTCGTCATTGGAGGCTGCACCCATTGTCTATATTGCGGATAAGGATTTGTTGGCAGCGGTTGAAGGCATTGATATGGCCGAAATTGCAATTACCAGCGATATTATTGTGACGAATGGGCAGGCACCGCAAGATGCATACCGACTGGATGATGTACAGGGCGTAGCCGTAAAGCCTGAACGGGCAACTGGCAAAAAGTGTGCCCGTTCGTGGCGATATACACAAGATGTAGGCAGTGATCCGTCCTATCCTGATGTATCGGCACGTGACGCTGCGGCCCTTCATGAGCTGCACAGTTTGGGCAAGTTATAAATTTGGTTGTTGAACATATGAGGCATATTAACAGTGATGTTATTTCGTGCATTGCCGTTAATGGTGCTTCGTGTTATTGAGCTGCCTTGGTGTCGCCGGATTTTGATGTCAGGCTGCACGTTTATATGGTAGATTCTAGTATTTGAAAAACGGCTTTGGCCGGGAAGACGGATAAGCAGTGAAGAAAACGAAAGCGGTCATTCTAGCAGCATCAGCCGGATTAACGGCGCTTACCCTTTCCGGTTGTGGTGTTTCCGGTCCTACTTATGGTACCGATAAGACCTCAACCCAGCAATTGTGGAGTGACCTCTCCAATATGACGGCTTTGAAATCAGACAATCAGAGCGGAAAAATTGATACAAAGCCACGCCCTGATTTGGTTCCGCCATCCAGAGAAACCATGAAGAGCCTGCCGCAGCCGCAAGAAAATGTAGCGCAGACCGGTGCGCCGGATTGGCCGGAATCACCTGAGCAGCGTCGTCAGCGTTTGCGTGATGAAGCAACTGCCAATCAGGATAATCCCAATTACGTGCCGTCGATTAAATCCCGTCCAAGTCCGGCCAATTATATGGATACGGATGTAATCGGGCTTGATGGTATGCATCGTGGGGAAGACCAGATGAATACAAAGGCTGCTAAGGCCCAGCGTGCGGAATATATGCGTCGCAAGCAGGAAAACTCCGGTGGTACAGCCAATAACCGTAAATATTTGAGCGAACCGCCTTTGACCTATCGTGAACCGGCTGCCACAGCCCCGGTCGGCGAAAAGGGTGAGGATGAATCGGTAAAAGAACGCCAAAGAAAAGCGGCTATGAAAGGTAAATCCGATAAAAAGTGGTATTGGCCGTTTTAAATTATGCAGCGATTAAGCTGTAGGGCTTGGATTGCTTGTGTAAATGCAGCCAGTGGTATGATATAGAAATTTTATATCATCTCTAAGGACATTTTGCGCGTTGGCGGCGCAAAGGCCGTGTCCAGTTTTGCCAGATTTTCTGCCGTTAAAACGATGTCTAGTGCCTTGTGGTTCTCGCTGACATGCTGGACTGTTGCCGCTTTGGGAATAGCAATTATATCGGGTTTTGTTAAAACCCAGTTGAGTGCAATCGCTGCCGCTGTCGTCTGGTGGATGCTTGCAATGTCGGCAAGCACCGGATTGGATAATAATCGACCTTGTTCTATCGGAGAATAGGCCATAAGCGGAATCTGCTTTTGGCGGCACCATGGAAAAAGATCGAATTCAGGGCCGCGGCGGGTCAAATTATAAAGAATCTGGTTTGTAGCAATAGATGAATGGCGGGCATATTGAGCAAGCTCTTCCATGTCTATTGTATCAAAATTACTGACGCCCCAAGCACCAATTTTGCCGGTATCAATCAGCGTTTCGAAAGCTGTCACCGTTTCTTCCAATGGATAAGCACCCCGCCAATGTAATAGATAAAGGTCGATATGGTCACACCCTAGCGCTCTAAGGCTACGTTCGCATGCTTTGATTGTGCCATTATAGGAAGCGTTGGAAGGCAGGACTTTTGAAACGATAAATACTTTATCTCTTTGGCCCTGTATGGCTTGTGCTACAATACGTTCAGCGCCGCCATTGCCATACATTTCAGCCGTGTCAATGAGTGTCAGTCCTAAATCGATTCCCTGTTTGAGGGCGGCAATCTCCTGTTGCCGCAAGGCTGCATCCTCGCCCATTTTCCATGTGCCTTGTCCCAGTGCCGGAACAATTTTGTTATTGGGCAATGTAATAGTTTTCATGTTGCTATTGCCTTGCGTTTTTGTGCAAAAAACGATTTCAAGAGGGCGCTTGAGCGTTGTTCGCCAAGGCCTGTGTAGATTTCAGGAGCATGATGGCAGGTGTTTTGGTTAAAAAATCTCGGGCCATGATCTACGGCGCCACCTTTGGGATCTTGGGCGCCATAATAGAGACGGCGGATCCGTGCGAATGATATGGCACCGGCGCACATGGCGCATGGTTCCAATGTAACATAGAGATCACATTCAGGAAGACGTTCAGAGCCTAATTTTTCACATGCCATGCGGATGGCACGTATTTCAGCATGGCCTGTTGGGTCATAGCTGGCGCGGATCAGGTTGCTTGCCGCTGCAATCAGTTGTGAGCCGTGCATGATAACTGCCCCGACAGGGACTTCGCCTGATAAGGCGGCCTTGGCGGCTTGATCGAGCGCCATATCCATCGGGGTTGATGCTATGTTTTTTCTATTCATACGCCCTTATAGGGTGCGTGAAAAACAACGACAAGTGTTGTCTGATAGAATTTAATTGGCATTGATGCATGAAAACGATTCCCTGATATGGAAAAATGGTCTAGATGCATTGTTGAATTCTATTTTGGCCGCATTTTGAGGAAAACGAGCATGGAAAAACGTGATATGAAAAAGGACGTTAAACGCTCGCGCCCGATGCCGGAAAAACATTCGGGACCAAAAGAGCGGGTTCATAGTGAAAAAACGGATGAAGCAGAAAAGGGCGAGCGGATTGCCAAACGCCTTGCCCGTGCCGGTATTGCGTCTCGTCGTGATGCTGAAATGATGATTTCGGCAGGTCGCGTTGCTGTTAATGGCAAGAAACTGGATTCCCCTGCGATTAATGTTATGCGTGATGATGTCATTACTGTAGATGGTAAGCCGCTACCGCAGGCAGAACGGACGCGTTTATGGCTTTATCATAAACCGGCCGGTCTGGTGACAACCAATCGTGATCCGGAAGGGCGTCCGACTGTTTTTGATAATCTGCCTGTGACAATGCCGCGGGTCTTGTCTGTAGGGCGACTGGATATTAATACAGAAGGTCTATTGCTTTTGACCAATGATGGCGGTCTGGCCCGTGTGCTGGAACTGCCATCTACAGGCTGGGTACGTCGTTATCGTGTGCGTGCACATGGCCGCGTCAAGCAGAGTGATCTGGATGGATTGAAAAATGGTATTGCCGTTGACGGTGTTTTCTATGGTGCGGTTGATGCATCTATTGAACGCGAACAGGGGTCCAATGTTTGGCTGTCTGTCGCCTTGCGGGAAGGTAAAAATCGCGAGGTTAAAAACATTCTAGGGGCTCTTGGTCTGAGTGTGACGCGATTGATCCGTATTTCTTTCGGTCCTTTCCAGCTTGCCGATCTGGAAGAAGGCGCGGTTCAGGAATTAAAAGGGCGGGTTTTGCGTGACCAGTTGGGAGAACGTCTGATCGAAGAGGCTAATGCCGATTTTGATGCGCCGATTCTTAATCCTTTTTCCAATGCGCCGGTCAAGGCTTCATTTGAAGATAGTCCGGTTGAACAGAATGATTGGATTTCATCGGCACCGGTTGAACCGAGACGTAAAAAAGGCGAATTCGGAGATAAGGGCCGGGATCGTCCGGGTGCCAAGCCTTTTGCGAGAGATGGCGGTGGTAAGCCGCGAGGCAGGGATGCAGCAAAGACGGGTGATGAGGCACAGGAACAGGAGCGTCTTGTCAGTCGCAGCGAGCGTTCCCGCAGTACTAATGTATGGATGGCACCGGGAGCTCGTCCGCAAGGTGCCAAATCCAAAAAACGTTTTGTGCGTGATGAAAATACAGGTCCGCGCAAACGGACAGAATACGCTCAGGATAATACGACGCGCGGGCGCGATGAACGTTCACCGCGCGATGATTTTAAAGCTAAGAGCGAACGTCCGGCACGTGGTGAAGCGCGTGGGCGCAGTGATTATGGCGAGCGGGCAGAACGTGCGCCGAGGAGTGATTATAAGCCGAGAGGCGAGCGTCCGGCACGTGGTGAAACGCGTGGGCGTAGTGATTATGGCGAGCGGGCAGAACGCGCACCGAGGAGTGATTATAAGCCGAGAGGCGAACGTCCGGCACGTGGTGAAGCGCGTGGGCGCAGTGACTATGGCGAGCGGGCAGAACGCGCACCGAGGAGCGATTATAAGCCGAGAGGCGAACGTCCGGCACGTGGTGAAACACGTGGGCGCAGTGATTATGGCGAGCAGGCAGAACGCGCACCGAGGAGTGATTATAAGCCAAAAGGTGAGCGTTCCGTAAGAGGTGATTATAAATCCCGTGATGAACGATCCGCGCAAGGTGAACGCAAATGGACACCGCGTGATAAGAGCGCGCGTGATTCAACGGATAGTCGTCCACAGCGTGATGGTTATAAAGGTGGCGGTAAGGATGGTTCTATGAAGGGACGCGATAATCGCGAGCGTAAACCATTCAATCGTGATGGCAAACCTGCTTTTAAAAGTAGTGATGGCAAACCTGCTTCGGGTCGTCCGTCAGGCAAAGGAGCCCCACGTGCGGATCGTCGGCGGTAAATTCTCAGGGCGTTCACTTGCTACGCCTTCTATCAATATCATTCGACCGACAACCGATAGGACCCGCGAAAGCCTGTTTAACATACTGGCCCATCGTGAGGCTGGTTTTTTTGAAAACAAGCGTGTGCTTGATCTTTTTTCCGGCACCGGTGCTCTGGGGCTTGAGGCCGCGTCACGTGGTGCTAAGGCTGTGGTATTTGTCGAACAGTCTGTTGAGGGACGTGGCCTGATCCATCAAAATATTGAGGCTTTCGGGTTACAGGGGATGGGGCGTATTTTACGCCGCGATGCAACCATGCTTGGCGATATTGGTACAATGATGCCGTTCGATCTTGTCTTTGCTGATCCGCCTTATGGCAAGGGCTTGGGTGAAAAAGCTTTTCTTTCGGCATTACAAGGTGGTTGGCTCAACAAGGAGGCGACGCTTGTTCTGGAAGAAAAAGATGATGCCACGATAAATTTACCTGAAAATTTTATTTTAGAAGATGAGCGCCATTATGGTGGCACAATTATACGTATTTATCGGTTGAGTGATTTGGTCTGAAGGCACTGATCAGGTGTCGGATATGAAAAAAGAAAACCGCGAAAGGTTTGCCGTGTCTAAAATATTGCGAAATCTGACCATGGGTGTAGCGCTTGGTGTTGTTGCTTTGTCTTTGGTGCCTTGCCAAGGCTTCGCTGCCGATGGGGGGGTATCATCAACCCAAACAACGACGAAACAAAAACTGCCGGATATCCATCAGTCCGGTCCTGCCAAGACGTTTACGCTGGAAAATGGTTTGCAAGTGGTCGTGATAGAAGATCATCGCGCACCGGTGGTGACGCAAATGGTCTGGTATAAGGCCGGTTCTGCTGATGAACCGAAAGGACGCACTGGCATTGCCCATTTTCTCGAGCATTTGATGTTCAAAGGAACCAAGATCCATCCTGAGGGTGAATTTTCCAAGTTCATTTCAAAGATAGGCGGTGAGGAAAATGCTTTCACTTCCTATGATTATACGGCCTATTATCAAAGTGTTGCTACCCAGTATCTGCCACAAATTATGGCTTTTGAGGCAGATCGTATGACCAATCTGGTTTTGACAGATAAGGTGATTGTGCCGGAACGTAACGTTATCATTGAAGAGCGACGTATGCGCACAGATAATTCGCCTGATGCAATGCTGGATGAAGAGGCGCGCGCAACTTTATTTCTCAATCATCCCTATCATAATCCGGTTATTGGCTGGAAACAGGAAATGGAGCAGTTGAATCGTGATGATGCGATCACCTTCTATTCCAAATTTTATACGCCTAATAATGCTATTTTGGTTGTTTCGGGTGACGTGACGGCAGAACAGGTACGTGAATTGGCCATGACGACTTATGGTCCGATAGCAGTGCGCGCCAATCCGGGCGAGCGGATGCGTCCGCAAGAACCTGTGTCGAGAACATCACGTCTTGTAACGATGCGGGATCCACGTGTGAGTGAGCCGAGTTTCCAACAGATGTGGGTCGTGCCATCCTATCATAATGGTAATCGTGATACACATGAAGCGGCAGCCCTTGACCTTCTGGGTGAAATTCTGGGTGGTTCCAATCGCAGCCGTCTTTACCAGAAATTGGTTGTCGACAAGGGTATCGCTGCATCGGTACAGGCTGGATATGGCGGTGATGCGGTCGATGATGGTGTTTTTTACCTCTATGGTATGCCGCGTGGCGGGGCATCGCTGGATGAATTGCATCAAGCTGTATTGGCTGAACTTCATGATATTATCTATAAAGGCGTAAGCGAGAAGGAGCTTGATCAGGCCCGCAACCGTTTTGTTAAGTCGATGATTTTTTCAGCCGATAATCCTTCAGGTCTGGCGCGTATTTATGGGGCGGCCCTTTCGGTTGGCATGACGGTGGATGATGTAACAAAATGGGCGGATCGGTTAAACGCTGTTACGACTGCTGATATCAAGCATGTTGCCGGAAAATATCTTAAAGCCGATACGGGTGTGACAAGCTTTCTTTTGCCACCGTCTCAAGATAAACCTGCCGTTGGCCCTTCAGAGAAAAAAGGAAAATAGTCATGCGTTTTATAGCCTCTATCAAGGTTGCCGCCCTGACATTTGTGACTTTTCTTCTGGTGATGCCATTGGGATTTGCCAATGCAATCGACATCAAGGATGTCAAATCGTCTAAAGGTATACATGCATGGTTGGTTCAGGATGAATCCGTGCCAATTGTAGCGATCCAGTTTTCTTTCGCCGGTGGTAATGCACAAGATCCAAACGGCAAGGAAGGATTGGCTGCTTTGATGAGCGGTCTTTTTGATGAAGGCGCGGGCAATATCCGTTCCGAGGCATTTCAGGCCCGTCTTGATGATCTGGGCGCTGAAATGAGTTTTCGTGATAGCCGCGACCGTATAATGGGCAGTATGCGCGTTCTTGCCAAGAATCGTGATGCGGCTTTCAATCTTTTGGCGCTTGCTGTGCAGAAGCCCCGTTTTGATCAGGATGCGATTGATCGTATCCGATCGCAAATTATTACTGGCTTGAAAGCGGAAGAAAAAGACCCTTCCACTATTGCCCGCGACCGCTTGAATGCTTTGGTTTATGGCAAGCATCCTTATGGACGCCGTGCAAATGGAACAGTTGACAGTCAGGAAAAGATTACCCGCGATGATCTCGTCAAAGCGCATAGAGCGATGATGGTTCGTGAAGGGTTGCACATCGGGATTGTCGGACCGATATCTGAAAAGGAAGCCGGTGAAATTCTGGACAAGGTTTTTGGACCGTTGCCTGAAAAAGGCAAGTTGACGGTGATCAAGGATGCCAAGCTTAATTTAGGTGGCATGGCAAATGTTCCTTATGATTTACCGCAAACCCAGATGACACTGGTTTATCCCGGTCTTTATCGTTCCGATCCTGATTTTTTTGCCGCGTATTTGATGAATCATATATTGGGCGGGTCCGGTCTTACGTCGCGGCTTTTTGAGGAGGTACGTGAAAAACGTGGTCTGGCCTATTCGGTTGGTTCCAACTTATCTATATATGATCACGCGGCCGCTTTTGTTATTTATACTGGTACACAAGCAGAAAAAGCCGAAAACTCGTTGAAAACCATTCGTGAAGAAGTGAAAAAAATGGTGAGTGATGGTGTTTCCCAAGAAGAGCTGGATGACGCCAAAAGTTATGTTATTGGGGCTTATGCAGTCCAGAATATGGGATCATCTACCCAGATTGCCTCGACGCTTGTTGCATTGCAGGATCAGAATTTACCGATTGATTATATCAATAAGCGTGCTGATGAGATCAATGCTGTGAGCCGTAAAGATATCAAGGCCGTGGCTAAAAAACTATTGAGTGGTGAACCGGCACTGTTGGTCGTGGGACCAGCTAAAAATTGATAGATCCATTCTTACAGATGGCGTTTGTTGGAAGGTACAGATTTGACAAAAATCGGACTGGCATTGGGTGGCGGTGGTGCGCGGGGGCTGACGCATATCCATGTTATTGCAGCTATAGAAGAGCTTGGTCTTGATATTAATGCTATTTCGGGTTCTTCTATTGGTGCCTTGATTGGTGCAGGCTATGCGGCGGGTATGGATTCCCGTCAGTTGGAAGATTATTTTTTAGCCCGTTTTTCCAAACCTATGGATGTTTTGTCGCGGTTCTGGTCATTAAAGCCGACATCTATCAAAGAACTATGGCAGCGTGGTGTAAAACTATCGCAGTTCAATCTTGAAATTATTCTGGATGGCTTCCTACCTGATATCATTCCACAAGATTTTTCAGCACTTAAACGTCCTTTTTGTGCGGTGGCTGCCGATTTGACAGCGGCTGAAGTGGTGGAGATGAAGGGTGGGGCCTTGCGTTCGGCCATTGCTGCATCAGCTGCTATTCCTGGTTTGTTTAAGCCTGTGTTGCGTGATGGAAAATTGCTGGTTGATGGTGGTGTCTGTAATCCGGTACCTTTTGATTGTATGCCGTCTCCGGTTGATAAGGTTATCGGTGTGGATGTTGTCGGTTTTTCAGGTGAAAAATTTGATAACCACTTTCCTTCGACCATTGAGAGTCTGTTGGCTGCTAGTTTGGTCTCGCAGCAGGCTTTGATCCGTGCCCGCCTGATTGCCAAGCATATTGATTTGCTTTTGCGTCCACCGGTAAATGGTATTTATGTACTGGATTTTCTAAAGGCCAAGGATATTCTTGTCAGAACGGCCTTTTATAAGGAAGATGCCAAGAAAGAGATTGCAGCCATGATGGAGAAAACCGACTAAAGCAGCCAAAAACAGTTTATGAATGGCAAAAGCGGGTTGCAGCCGTTAGGAATGGCTTTATAGCTTGATCAGGAGAGGTTTTATTACGTTTGTCAAAAAAGCTGAAAACGTAAAAAGGATGATGGATGAGCGAGCAGAATCTGATTGATAAGGCTGCAGCACTTGTTGAAGCTGCAAAGCGTGCGGGTGCTGATGATGCAGATGCGGTGGTGGTGCGCGGCCAGTCAACGAGTGTTTCTGTGCGTCTTGGCAAGATTGAAGCGACCCAGTCGGCACAAAGTGATGATTTTACCTTGCGTGTTTTTATTGGTAAAAAGCTTGCCAGTATTTCAGCCAATATGTCGGGTGACGTTGAAGTTTTGGCGCAACGGGCTGTGGCCATGGCAAAAGTTGCACCGGAAAATCCTTATGAAGCATTGGTAGATGCCTCACGTCTTGTTAAGACGCCAAAAAATCTCGATCTTTTGGATGATTATGTTCCCGAAAGTCGTGAATTGGGTGATGATGCGCTGGCTATTGAAGAGGCAGCCCTTGCCGTTCATGGGGTCAGCAATTCCGGTGGTGCATCGGCTTCTTATGGCAGTGGTGGACTGGTTCTTGTAACCAGTCGCGGTTTTGCCCAACACTATTGTTCCAGTCGTTTTTCACGGAGTTGTAGTGCTGTCGCCGGCGAAGATACGGGCATGGAACGTGATTATGATTACACAACGGCTTTGCATTTCTCCGATCTTGATGATGCTACGGAAGTTGGCCGTCGTGCCGGCGAGCGGGCAGTACGCCGATTGGGTGCGCGCAAGGCCAAAACTGCAACGCTGGATGTCGTTTTTGATCCGCGTATGGCACGTGGGATCGCTGGACATATTGCATCTATGGTCAATGGTGCATCGGTTGCGCGCAAAACCAGTCTGCTTGGTACGATGATGGGGCGGCCTGTCATGAAAAAGGGTGTGTCGGTTAGCGATAACCCGCTAAAAGTACGGGGTTCTTCTTCACGACCTTTTGATGGTGAAGGGGTGGAAGGCATGCCGCTGACCCTGATTGAGGATGGTGTGTTGAAGACATGGTTGCTGTCGTCATCTGCCGCGCGTGAGCTTGGATTAAAGACCAATGGACATGGTGTGCGTTCGGCTTCGTCGGTCAATCCGGCAAGTAGCAATTTTGCCATAGAACCGGGTGATATATCCGCGCAGGACATGATCAAGAATATTAAATACGGCTTTTATGTCCATGAACTATTTGGCCATGGTGTTGATCTGGTAACAGGTCAATATAGCCGTGGTGCATCGGGTTTTATGATCGAGGATGGCGTGCTGACCTATCCGGTTAGCGAAGTGACGCTTGGTTCGGATCTATTGCATATGTTGGGGCATCTGACACCGGCAAATGATATTGACCGGCGTTATGGCATTGCTGCCCCAACCCTTTTGATAGAAGGGATGACTCTTGCCGGAAGCTGAAAATCTTGAATCCGATATGACCCTTCTATATGCGGCGGCCAAAGAGGCTGGGCGCATTGCAATGGGCTATTTTCGTCAAGATCCGCAAATCTGGATAAAGAATGATACATCGCCGGTCACCGAGGCAGATCTTGCTGTTGATACCTATTTGAAAGAATTTTTGCTGAGGGAACGCCCCCATTATGGCTGGATATCAGAAGAGACAGCGGATGATCGGGACGCCTGTATTTATGAGCGTTCCTTTGTTGTCGATCCGATTGACGGAACGCGTGGTTTTATCGACGGTAGCCAGGAATGGTGCATTTCTATTGCCATCATTGAAAATGGTGTGCCTGTTTCGGGCGTGCTGGAGTGTCCGGTCAAAGGACATTTCTATCAGGCCATTAAAAATGGTGGCGTACAGATGAATGGCAAAGCCATCAGCGTTGAAAAGACCGATGGTCATTCTCCGATGTTGTCCTGCACATCATCTTTGGCCCGCAAACTGCCGAAGGATATAAAGGAAACATTTGAGATCAGTCCTTATATTCCATCCTTGGCCTATCGTCTGGCTCTGGCGGCACGTGGCAAGCTCGATGTTGTTCTTGTGCGTCCCAATTGTCATGATTGGGATATTGCAGCGGCTGATCTTATTATGTCTGAAGCTGGCGGCGTTTTATGCGATCTTGAAGGACAACGGGTTCAATATGGTGAACGGCCTTATAGCCACGATTTTTTGATCGCAGCAGCCGAGCCAGAGATAAAAAATATGATAGATATTGTTCGGGCCCATCAGTTAGGGTAATCAATCGCTTAAAGCTGGGCTTAACAAAATAATTAGGAGGTCGATATGAGTGAAACAACAGAGAAAAAACAACTTCTGCATCTGGTATTGGGTGGTGAGTTGAAAAGTCTCGACAGCAACGAGTTTCGTGATCTTAATGCACTTGATATTGTCGGTGTTTTTCCCGATTACAAATCGGCGGAAACCGCATGGCGCGCCAAGGCGCAAGGCAGTGTAGACAATGCATTGCAGCGTTATTACATTGTCCATCTGCACCGTTTGCTCGATCCTGAAAGCAAGGATGACGATTAAACCGTCCTTTTGTTTTTATATGCTATAGGGATGATGTTTTTTCACCAATATGACAGAGAAAAAAAAGAAAAAAGATACAGTTCTGAAAAGGCTTTGGCGAAAAATACGCCAGCCTTTGCAGGACTCGCGCGTTTTCAAGGCCATGCTTGTATGGTTGATGGCCAATTATCTGCGCTTTGTCTATTGGACCAATCGCAAGGTGAAAGGTTCTGCCGATCCGCGTAAGGCGCACGAGGCTTATAATCCGTTTATTATCACTTTCTGGCATGGCCGTCATATTATGGGGCCGTTTCTGCGTCCTAAAGGGGAAAGCATTATTGCTATGTTTTCACGCTCTGCCGATGCTGAACTCAATGCACAGGTCGGTGAAAAGTTAGGCCTTGATACGGTGCGCGGTTCAGGAGGGCGCGGTAAGAAAGGGCGTAATCCCGACAAGGGAGGGGCGCGGGCGTTGCTGACGCTTAAGAATGCGCTTAAATCAGGAAAAACAACAGCCATGATTGCCGATATTGCACATGGTAAAGCACGTGAAGCGGGTAAGGGCATTGTCCTTTTAGCAAAATTGTCCGGCCGTCCAATTGTGCCTTATATCTACGCTTTCTCACGTGAGAAAATTCTAGAGAACACATGGGATAAAACAGCCATTCCACTGCCGTTTGGGCGTTCAATCTTTTTGATGGGGGATGCCTTTTATGTGCCCGAAGATGCGGATGATGATCTGTTGGAAGAAAAACGGCTACAATTGAGCGACGAGATGAATCGTCTGACCAAGAAAGCCTATGACTGCTTGCACACCAAGGGTGCATCGGTGAAATGAAACAGTTGAAAGCTAAAATGGTACTTGGTGCCTATCGTACAATGGGCCTTCTAGCACGTCCATTTCTTACACCTTACCTCGGATTGCGTGCGTCACGCGGCAAGGAGGATCGTAATCGGCGTAAAGAACGGTTCGGGCGTCCTTCAAAGCCGCGCCCGCAGGGGCCGCTTGTATGGTTACATGCTGCAAGTGTTGGTGAAACTGTCGCTTTAATTCCGATGATCGATTATATGTTGTCGGCCCATATCAATATCTTGCTGACAACGGGCACGGTGACATCAGCGTCACTGGTACAAAGCCGCTTCGGATCACGTATTATCCATCAATATCATCCATTGGATTTATCCTATGCGGTAGCACGTTTTGTCGATTATTGGAAACCCGATTTGGCCATTGCCTGTGAATCGGAAATATGGCCGTTGCGCATTGAGACACTCCATGCACGTAAAATACCGCAAATTCTTGTCAATGCGCATTTATCTGGGCGTTCTTTCTCACGTTGGCAGAAGCGCCCGGCCTTGGCCAAATTTATTTTTTCAAAACTCAATATGGCGATTGGCCAGAATGACGCAGATGCCAAAAATTATGCAGCGCTTGGTGTGAAGACTGTGGCTGTTGCGGGTAACTTGAAGGCAGATGTTGCGCCTGTAGGCAATGCATTGGAGCTGGACCAATATTCTCAGGCATTGGGGGGACGGCCTGTATGGGCGGCGGTCTCGACTCATCAGGGAGAAGAAAATATAGCCGCCGAGGTACATTTGGCCTTGAAAAACCATTTGCCAAATTTACTCACGATCATTGTACCACGTCATCCTGAACGTACAGATGCCATTATTGAACAGCTGACGGGCAAGGGACTTGTCATTGCACGTAAAAGTATGGGGGATTACCCGAAGGCGGAAACCGATATTCTGCTTGGAGATACGATTGGTGATATGGGGCTTTATTTACGGTTGGCGAAGGTTGCTTTTATCGGTAAATCCCTAAGTGATGAAGGTGGACATAATCCACTTGAGCCTGCTTTGATCGGGACGGCTATTCTGAGTGGCCCGCATGTTGAAAATTTTGCGGATGCCTATGCAAAGCTGACGGCATGTGAAGGTGCGCGTATTGTGGACGATGCAACGCAGCTTGCTGTGCAGGTCAATTTACTTTTGACCCAGTCTGGGCAGCGGGAAGCCATGGTTGCGGCAGCACGTGATGCCGCAGCCCAGATGAGCGGTGCCTTGCAGCGGACATTACATGTTCTTGAGCCGTTTCTGCAGCCTCTGATTATGACATTCCAATTAAATAATGAGGATGCAGAATAATGGTTGCCGATAATCCGGAGTTTTGGTGGCATAAATCAGGTTTTCTGCGTTATCTCTTGTCCCCTTTTTCTTTTATTTATGGACGGGTTGCGGCTCGACGTATGGAAAAGAAAGATGTTCCGCAAATCGATCTTCCGGTTTTATGTATCGGTAATTTCACCTTGGGGGGGGCTGGCAAAACACCTGTCGCGATTGCGGTCGCCAAGGCAGCTCATGCCTGTGGTCTGAAACCGGGCATTGTGTCGCGTGGTTATGGTGGTAGCCATCAAGGTATACATCTGGTCGATTTGGAGCATGATCGTGCGCGTGATGTTGGTGATGAACCGCTTCTACTGGCACGTCATGCCACTGTTGCCATATCGGTGGATCGTTTGGCAGGCGCCAAGCGGTTAAAGGAAAACGGTTGTGATTTCATCATTATGGATGATGGTTTTCAAAGCCGTCGGTTGCAAATGGATTATGCATTGATTGTTGTTGATGCATTGCGTGGCATTGGCAATGGTGCGGTTTTTCCTGCAGGACCTTTGCGGGCACCTTTGCTTAGCCAGTTGTCCTATACAGACGGACTTCTGGTGATTGGTGAAGGGGCAGGCGGGGATGCTATGATCCGTATGGGGGCGCGTGCAGCCAAGCCGTTACAGTTTGCAAAACTGGAGCCGCAGGCTTCGCATGATATTAATGGCGTGGCACTATTAGCATTTGCCGGTATTGGTAATCCGCAAAAGTTTTTCCGCTCGCTCAGCGAGATGGGTGGGTACGTACAGGATACGCGTATCTATGCGGATCATCATTTTTTTACCGATTATGACCTCAATGATATGCGCGGAACGTGTGAGGCTAAAGGACTGCGTCCGGTCACGACGGCCAAAGATTTTGTTCGTATCAAGACGGATCATCAGACGGATAAGTTGCCTGATCTGATCGTTGCGGATGTCGAAGTGGCTTTTGAGGATGACGGATTTTGCAATCGTCTGATCGACGAAGTCTTGGAGCGTTTTAGACTTCGCCAGTTGAAATAGTTTTTCAGGCCTTGGTTGATCCAAGCAAAGGGCGTAAATGCGGATTGCATTCCAGCTCACGTTCATAGGAAATCTGGCAATTGGCATAAGCCTCTTGGCGCTCGAAACTCCAATAGCGCAAGTCATCAAGGGGAATTTTTTCGCCGCTTATTGCACAAACAACATAGGAACCATGTTGAATGATTTGGTAATCTCCGCTTTGATAGTGGAGCTTGGCCTCACGTTCATTGCCTGAAAACATCATTTTCCCTTTCGATCTATAGAAACTTAGCCATTTCTTATCGACGGTTCAAGAATTATCATCACTGTTTTGCGAAGAGTTTTTCAATATGGTCTAATTTCAGTTCGATATAGGTTGGGCGTATATTTGAACCCCAGAAAGTTGTATGACTTTCTGGATAAGGTAAAAATGATAGCAACATGGCCGCCCTATATGGTCACCGTTTTGCGAAGAGTTTTTCAATATCGTCCAATTTCAGTTCGATATAGGTCGGGCGCATATTTGAACCCCAGAAAGTTGTATGACTTTCTGGATAAGGTAAAAATGATAGCAACATGGCCGCCCTATATGGTCACCGTCTTCCAAAGAGTTTTTCAATATCGTCCAATTTCAGTTCGATATAGGTCGGGCGGCCGTGATTGCAGGTGCCGGAACCGGGGGTCGCTTCCATTTCGCGTAATAGCGCATTCATTTCATCGGCTTTAAGAATACGGCCTGAACGTACCGAGCCATGACAGGCCATTGTGGCGGCAACATAATCCAGCATGGATTTAAGGCCGTCAACGCTGTTATTGTCGGCAACTTCGTCGGCCAGATCCTTGATCAGGCTTTGTACATCCATTTCTCCCAGCATAGTGGGTGTTTCGCGCACGGCTATGGCGCCGGGGCCGAAAGGTTCAATGACAAGGCCGAAACGCTTCAATTCATCGGTGTATTCAACAAGACGGGATGCATCTTCTTCCGATAGTTCAACAATTTCAGGAATAAGCAGCATTTGTGTTGCGAGGGGTTTGTCATAAAGTGCGTTTTTGAGTGCTTCATAGACCAAGCGTTCATGAGCGGCATGTTGGTCAACAATGACAAGGCTGTCTTCAGTCTGGGCAACAATATAGTTTTTATGAATTTGAGCCCGTGCCGCGCCGAGAGGATGAGCCAGCATTTCAGGGGAAGGCGTATCTATAGTGTCGATATTGCCGCTGGGCATAGTGAAATCACCCAATTCGGGTGTTGTACTTTCAGCAAAGCCTTGCGGCTTGGAAGGTGCCTGTTTTTCAGTATTGAAAAGCGGCTCATGGAAAGAATGATGCTGTTGTAAGGATGATTGTCGTTTGAAATTGAAAGTAGACGGCGTATAGGCCATTTTATTGGGTGCTATATTCGGTATGGAGGCGGGTTTGAAAGCCTTGAGCATAGCATCCGCACCGGTTGTTGTCGGACGTATGCCGGCCTGGGCAAGGGCTTCGCGGATGGCGCCGATGATGAGGCCGCGGATCAGGGCACCATCGCGAAAACGCACATCGGCCTTTGCCGGATGGACATTGACATCAACATCGGCGGGTTCGAGCGTTAAAAATAGGACAGCAATGCCGTGACGATCACGTGCAATGGCATCCATAAAGGCGGCGCGTATCGCACCTGCAATCATCTTGTCACGTACGGGACGGCCATTGACATAAACAAACTGGTGCATGGCATTGCCACGATTATAGGATGGAACACCGATAAAACCGGTAAGTCTGACATTTTCGCGGATAGCGTTGATCGGCAGGCTGTTTTCGATAAAATCCGGCCCCATAATTTGGCCGATCCGTTGGAGACGGGCTTTGGAATCGGTGCCGGTTGCAGGTAGATCGAGCGATGGGCGGTCACTGCCGGAAAGTGAAAAACGGATATGGGGAAAGGCAATCGCCGTACGTTTGATAATATCGGTAATGGCCAGCGTTTCGGCGCGTTCGCTTTTCATGAATTTAAGCCGTGCCGGTGTGACATAAAACAGATCACGGACCTCAACAATGGTCCCCAGATTGCCGGCAGCCGGTTTGGGGCCATCCATGCGCCCGGCATTGAGGCTGATTTGGGCCGCTTCTAGCGCATTTGCAGGGCGCGAGGTGATTTCAAGCTTGGCTACGGAACCGATGGAAGGCAAAGCCTCTCCGCGAAAGCCGAGAGAGCGGATGTCATGGACATCGTCGCCCATTTTTGATGTACAATGGCGTGAAACTGCCAATGCCAGCTCATCTGCCGGAATGCCATTGCCATCATCACGCACCCGCATGAGTGATTTGCCGCCACCGGCAGTAACAATTTCGATGCGGGTACTATCCGCATCAATCGCATTTTCTATCAACTCTTTGATAACGCTGGCAGGACGTTCAATCACTTCGCCGGCGGCGATTTGGTTGATAATTGTTTCGGATAGGTGGCGTATTGTCATGACATATTCTTATAAGGATTCGTCAGACAAAAATAGATGGAACAATCCAAGAGATGGCGGATACAAACAATATTATAATGGGCAAGTTGAAGTTGCTTAGGCCCACATGGGTGTCGCATATGGCTGCGCCCCCATGTGGATATAGTGTTCTCAAGTCTATAAGTTTTGTAGACTTCTATGGTAAGCCGTAAAATAGATATGGCTGTGTGCGTTACTATTTTGCTTTGTCGAGGGCCTGTTTGATATCCTCTAAAAGATCATCTGTATCTTCAAGACCGGTTGAAAAACGCAACAAACCATCAGTAATACCGAGAAGCTCACGTTGATCAGGCGCGACACTTTGATGGGTTGTTGTTGCCGGATGAGTGATGATTGAACGTGAATCGCCCAGATTATTGGAAATCAAGGGTACGGTCAGGGCGTTACAGAAATTGAATGCCGCCTGTTTGCCGCCTTTCAGCTCAAAGGCCACTATGCTTGAGCCGCCTGTCATCTGGCGTTTGATAATATCCGCTTGTGGATGATCGCTCCTTCCCGGATAGATGCATTTGGAAACAGCAGGATGTTCGACAATCATATCGGCAATTTTTGCAGCTGAGCGGGTCATCTGTTCAACCCGTATGGGGAGCGTTTCCAAACCTTTGAGCATCAGCCATGCATTAAATGGGCTCATCGAGGGGCCAGTGTGGCGGAAATAATCATGAAGGTTTTCTTTAATCCAGTCTTCCGATGACAGGATGATGCCGCCAAGACAACGGCCCTGACCATCAATGTGTTTGGTGGTTGAGTAGACGACAACATCGGCACCAAGCGCAATCGGTTTCTGATAGAGCGGTGTGGCAAAGACATTATCGACAATAACAATAGCACCAACAGAATGGGCAATATCGCACACACCTTTGATATCAACGACTTCCAATGAAGGATTTGCCGGGCTTTCAAAAAATATGCCGCGTGTATTGGGACGCATCGCCTTTTGCCAGTTTTCAAGTTTTGATCCATCGATAATGGAAACCTCGACGCCGAAGCGCGGCAAGACTTTTTCGATAATATAGCGGCAGGAGCCGAACATAGCCTGTGCGGCAACAAAATGGTCGCCTGCCTTGACAAAGCACAAAATCGCATTGGCAACAGCCGCCATACCGGATGCAACGGCGCGTGCGCTTTCAGCACCTTCCAAAGCGCACATGCGCTTTTCAAACATATCCGTAGTAGGGTTGGCATAGCGCGAATAGACAAAACCGGGATCGGAACCGTCAAAGCGTGCTTCTGCGTCTTGGGCTTTTGCATAGGCAAAGCCTTGCGTTAGAAAGATTCCTTCCGACATTTCGCCATAGGCCGAACGGGTTGTGCCGCGATGCACCATTTCAGTTGCCAGACGATATTTATGATCGGGTTTCAAAGTCATTGTCATGCCTCTTTAAATAACAAGATTTCCAATAGGAATATCTTTTAAAGACGCCAAAAAACCGTTTAGGAAACACGGCCTTTTAGCAATCAGATTAACGTGGCTGCAAGCCGGCCGGCCAAATCACCACGGGATAAATATTTCATAAGCCTTGAAGGCGCTTGCGTCAATCTGTCATAAGGGTAAAGAGAATATGATGAAATGGTGAAGGATCGAAAGGCTAAAGCAATGACGCGTCAATCCGGCATTCTGGCCGATAAAGATATCGGCGCATTGTTTGAAAGCGGTGTTCTTGAAAGTGCCCGCCCTCTGGATGATGACCAGATACAGCCAGCTAGTCTTGACTTACGCTTGGGTGAAAAGGCCTATCGTGTACGGGCCTCTTTTTTGCCAGGGGCGGTCAAAAAAGTTCAAGACAAGCTCGAACATCTTAAATTGCATGAAATTGATCTGCGAGATGGTGCTGTGCTTGAAACTGGCTGCGTCTATATTGTGCCGCTGCTTGAAACACTAGCTTTACCGATAGAGCTTTCAGCATCGGCCAATCCGAAAAGCTCGACCGGTCGGCTGGATATTTTTACCCGTGTGATGACGGATCATGCGCAGGAGTTTGATAAGGTAATTGCAGGTTATCACGGGCCACTTTATCTTGAAGTTAGTCCGCGTACTTTTCCGATTGTCGTACGTACCGGTTCGCGTCTGTCACAAATTCGTTTCCGCCGTGGTAATAGCCAGCTTGATGAACAAGCTCTGGCAGCATTGCACCAGTCGCAGATATTGGTTTCCGATCAGGTGCCGAATATTAGTGGTGGCGGCATCGGTGTATCTATTGATCTGAGTGGCGATAAGGATGGTCTTGTAGGGTATCGCGGCAAACATCATACCGGTGTGGTTGATGTCGATAAGCGGGCAAATTGTCATGTACTTGATTTTTGGGAGCCAATTTATGATCGGGGCCAGCGTGAGTTGGTGCTTGATCCTGATGAGTTCTATATCTTGGTCTCACGCGAGGCGGTGCATGTGCCACCGCTTTATGCCGCTGAAATGACCCCTTTTGATCCGTTGGTTGGTGAATTCCGCGTCCATTATGCCGGATTTTTCGATCCCGGTTTTGGTAATGATGCTGCTGGCGGTAAAGGTGCACGTGCGGTATTGGAGGTGAGAAGCCACGAAGTGCCGTTTATTCTTGAACACGGCCAGATTGTTGGCCGGCTGGTTTATGAGCATATGCTCAACGAACCCAAGGCGCTTTATGGCAAGGACCGCGGCTCCAATTATCAGGCACAGGGATTGAAGCTTTCCAAACATTTTCGTTGATTTGTTCTTGACAGAATCGGCTGTCACGTGATGGATGAGCGTGCGCGGGTATGATGTAATGGTAGCCTGTCAGCTTCCCAAGCTGAACGCGCGGGTTCGATTCCCGCTACCCGCTCCAATAATGATTTGCTTGAAATCCGGAGAATATCCGGCTGCTATAAAAAATATCGCAGCCGGAAAGAAAAATTGCCTATTCGGCCAGCCATTTTTTGATGGACTGGATGATGGTGTCGACCGAGATGCCATAGCGGTCATGAAGTGTTGGCAAAGCGCCTGCATCAAGGAACTGATCGGGAAGTGCGATCTGTTTGAAACGGGGTGCGTGGCCTTTTGTCAGCAAGGCGGTTGCAACCGCTTCGCCCAGACCGCCGATTTTCGTATGGTTTTCGGCAACAATCACCAGACGCCCACCTTTGGTTGCTTCGTGGATGATTGTTTCGGCATCAAGCGGTTTGATGGTCGGGACATGTAATACGGCAATGTCGGCATCACCGCCGGCCATTTTTTCAGCAACTTCCAGTGCTCGCATGGTCAGCAAGCCGCTTGAGATGATGAGGACATCCCGTCCGTCGCGGATGGTTTTGGCTTTGCCCCATTCAAAGGTGTAATTGTATTCATCTAGAACAGCAGGTACTTTGCCGCGTAGCAGCCGCATATAAACGGGGCCCTGATAGGCAGCCATATGCGGAACGACCTGTTCGATTTCGCACGCATCGCATGGATCGATTACTGTCATGTTGGGAATAGCCCGCATCAGTGCAATATCTTCGGCTGCCTGATGGCTGGGGCCATAACCGCTAGTAAGGCCTGGGAGGGCACAAGCAATTTTAACATTGAGCTTTTCTTCGGCGATGACCTGATGAATGAAATCATATGCACGCCGTGTTGCAAATACTGCATAGGTGGTTGCAAAAGGAATCAGACCTTCTTTTGCCATGCCGCCAGCTGCGGCCATCAATAATTGTTCGGCCATGCCCATCTGATAGAAACGTTGCGGGTTGGCCTGAGCAAAAATGTGTAGATCTGTATATTTTGCAAGATCTGCTGTCAGGCCAACAATGCGCGTATCTTGTTCGGCAACTTTGTTTAGCGCATGTCCAAAGGGAGCGGCAATGGTGCGCTGGCCCTCTGAGGCGATAGAGGCAATCATTGCCGATGTGGTGAGGCGTTTTTTGGTTTGTGTGATCTCGCTCATGGTTGAGCCTCCTTCCATGCGTCATCCAATAGGCGTATGGCCTGTTGCCATTCGTTTTCATCGACGCGGATAAAATGGTTTTTTTCACGTTGTTCGAGAAAGGGAACACCCTTGCCCATCAATGTATCAAACAGGATGACGCGCGGCTGATCACCAACATGGCTGCGTGCATTGTCGAAGGCAGCCAGAACATCGGCTATTGCATTGCCATCAACGCGCTGGGTATACCAGCCAAAGGCTTTCCATTTATCGGCAATAGGTTCAAAAGCGAGGATATTGCCCGATGGGCCGTCGGCCTGTTGTCGATTGATGTCAACCAATGCAATCAGGTTGGATAGTTTGTGATGTGAGGCGGACATGGCGGCTTCCCAAGTAGAGCCTTCGTCCAGTTCCCCATCCGACATCGAGTTGTAGACAAAGGCGGAATTTCCCTTATGGCGTAGCGCCAGCGCCATGCCGACACCGATTGCCAGACCATGCCCCAGTGAGCCACCGGAAATTTCCATGCCTGGGGTATAACTTGCCATGCCCGACATTGGCAGCCGGCTATCGTCGCAGCCATAGGTTTCAAGCTCAGATTCTTTGATGATGCCGCTGGCAATCAGAGCCGCATAAAGGGCAATTGCGTAGTGGCCATGCGAAAGTAAAAAACGATCACGGTTTTCCCACTCGGGATCTTCCGGTTTGAAGTTCAAGGCATGAAAATAAGCAACGGATAATATGTCGGCAATACCTAATGCTTGTCCGATATAGCCTTGTCCTTGCACTTCGCCCATTCGCAATGCAAGACGACGGATGCGATAGGCGTGATAGGAAAGTTGATTTATATCTATAGGTGTATTGTGGTGTTGTGATAGTGGTTTTGTCATGGTTGTCTCGATTCTTTGACCGGCTTACCGGTTCACTAGTTTTGCCGGAATGGTGAAGACAAGAAGTGCGCCTAATAGAAGCACTGCAGTGATGATATAGAGACCAAGCTCATTAGAATTGTTTTTGGTTGTTATCCAACCGATGAGGGACGGAGAAAAGAAGCCGGCAAGATTGGCAAAGCTATTGATTGCTGCAATGCCGGCTGCCGCTGTTACACCGCCCAGAAGATTGGTCGGAAGCATCCAGAACAGGGAGGAAGCTGCCAAAATGCCAGCGGCTGAAATAGCCAGAAAAATGACAGATGGAACCAATGCACTTGTTACAAAAGTCGAGATGAAGAGGCTTATAGCTCCAGCGATCATCGGGATTGCAAGATGCCAGCGACGTTCACGGAAGTAGTCACCGCTGCGCCCAGCCAAAAGCATGCAGATAATCGCAGCAATGTAGGGAACGCTGGTAATTAATCCGATATGGAATGAGTCTTTAACACCCGTATTTTTAATAATTGTCGGCAGCCAGAACGTAATAGCGTATTGTCCCATGACCACGCAGAAATAAATAGCCGCCAGTATCCATAGTCGTTTATCGGAAATAAATGATTTGATGCTGCCATGTTCGGTTTTCATGGCGCTGTCAGCTTTAAGATCAGTCTTGATGGCATCTTTTTCTGCTTCAGTTAGCCATTTGGCATCATCAATACGATCACACAGCCAAATGAGGACAAGAATGCCAATGACAAGGGTCGGGATTGCTTCAATGATAAACATCCATTGCCAGCCATCCCAGCCATGGAAATCATGGAATGTTTCCATAATCCAGCCGGATAGAGGAGCGCCAAGCATTCCTGAAAGCGGAATGGCAACGAACCATAAGACTGTCATTTTTGCGCGCCTATGGGAGGGAAACCAATAGGTCAGGTAAAGGAGAACGCCGGGTGCAAGTCCTGCTTCTGCAATACCTAACAAAAAACGCAATGCATAGAATTGCCAAGCGGTTTCAATGAATGCAAAAAGTCCCGAGAGAATGCCCCATGTAATCATGATGCGCGCAATCCAGACTCGTGCACCAATTTTGTGAAGCAGGATATTGCTTGGCACTTCAAACAGGAAATAACCGATGAAAAACATACCGGCCCCCAGGCCATAGGCGGTTTCGCTAAATCCGAGATCATCCATCATCTGCAATTTGGCAAAACCGACATTGACGCGGTCAAGATAGGCGCAAAGATAGCAAATCATCAAAAATGGTAAGAGCCGCCATGCTGTTTTGGTATAAGCATGGTCATGAAGCTTCTTGTCTTCTTTTATTGATATTGGTTGCATGAATTATATCCTCCCTCGTGTTAGAATGCATAGACAAGCACAGTCAGGCAGGTTTCTATCTTGATAGATTTGAAAACTGCCAATTGCTTGGTGTTGTACCCCTTCTCCTTATCTATTAGTGAATATGCATACCGCCATTGACATCCAGAACAGCGCCGGTCACATAAGATGAAAGATCGGATGCTAGAAATAGAAAAATATTAGCAACATCTCGAGCATCACCCAGACGGTTAAGCGGTATGCCGGACAAAATGGCCTGACGCATTTCATCGGATAGTTTACCGCTGGTAATATCGGTTTGTATGAGCCCCGGCGTTACTGAATTGACACGGATATTATCCGGCCCAAATTCGCGTGCCATTGCTTTGGCTAAACCTAGGACACCAGCCTTTGCCGATGAATAATGGGGGCCTCCAAAAATACCGCCACCGCGCTGTGCCGAAACAGATGACATGCAGGCAATCGAACCTTTATGTTGCTTTTGCATAAAGGGAATAACGGCTTGACTGAGATAGAGAACGCCAGTTGTATTGACCGCCATGATACGGGCCCAATCTTCCGGTGTGATTTCAAGTGTTTTTACAGGCTGTGTAATGCCGGCATTGTTTATAAGAATATCAATTTTTTGGAACTCTGAAGCGACGGCCTGAACGGCTTTTTCGCATGCTGCTTTGTTGGTAACATCACAAGCAAGGCCTATATGTTTTTGGGTTTCTGCAAAAGGAAGGGCTTTAGCAGCTGACTGGCTTGCCTGTTCGTCAATATCAAGAATAGCCACGCGGGCACCATGCTCGGCAAAGAGCTTTGCTGTGGCACGGCCAATACCGCGTTCACTGGCAGCGCCCGAGATGATTGCTGTTTTTCCTTCAAGTAACATATTTTCCTCCTGAGTTTTATTTTTCGGTATCTAAAGCAATTCTAAAGAGATACCATTATTGCAATCCCTTTATTTCTAAGGGTTGCAAGCGAAAATCCTGATAAACGCGATTAAGAATTGACCGAAGCTAACATAGGATAAAGGCTTTGCTCAAACGCAATATTTACAACCATAGATGAATATGGTTCAATAATAGAATGACTAACAATATCCCTTTAACCGCATTGAGAGTGTTTGAAGCAACGGCAAGATTAGGTTCTTTTCGGGCAGCCGCCGATGAATTGCATCTGTCGGCAAGTGCCGTCAGTCATGCGATAGCCAAATTGGAGCGCATTCTGGGGACGGTGCTTTATGAACGTACAACCCGTTCCATTACGCTGACACAGGCAGGCCAAACCTTATCGGTTCATGTTGCACGTGCTTTTGAAGATATCCGTATTGGGTTATCACAGGTGGCAAGTAATCAGCCGCGATTGCTGCGCGTTCATTGTGCGCCATCCTTTGCGGCACGGATTCTGACGCCGAAACTGGCGGATTTTATTGATAAAAATCCTTCTACCGAAGTGCGTATCGCAGCAAGTACTGCTTACGCCCGTTTTTTTGACGATGTCTATGATGTCGACATTGTTTATGGCGAGATTGCCGCGCATGACGGTCTGGTCACGATTCCTTTGGGGCAGGAAAAACTGGTTCCTTTATGTACACCCGAGGTTGCCCGTTCCATTCATTCACCGCGCGATATATTAAAACAAAGACTGATCCAGTCGACGTCAAAACGTCTAGGCTGGGCGGATTGGTGTGCCAAGCATGGACTGGGAGATGCGCCGCAGCCCTATATGAGCTTCGATCGTAGTTTTTTAGCCATTGATGCGGCCTGCCATGGTATGGGTATTGCATTGGAATGCACACGTTTTGCCGAAGATGAATTGAGGGATGGACGATTGGTTTGTCCGCTGGATATGGAGCGTTTTGCGCTGATATATAATGGTCACTATCTGGCTTATCCAAAATCCAGCGGCAAGAGAAACCTTATCCGTAATTTTACCGATTGGCTGTTGGTCGAACTTTCGTCTTATGCTTAAGACTATAATGCGCAGATCAAAAGAGGTTTCGGGGTTTGTTGTTATTCATGACAGGATGTTGTTTTGTGCATATCAGCGTACCAGTGAATCACGGGTAATCTCGGCAATGGATTTGGCCCCGGTTAGTGTCATGGCGACGCGCATTTCCTTAGCAATAATATCCAGCATGTTTTCGACACCGGCTTTGCCATTGGCGGTCAAGGCATAGGCAAAGGCCCGGCCGAGCATAGTAAGATCGGCACCTAGTGCCAGCATGCGGACAACATCAAGGCCCGAGCGGATTCCGCCATCGACAATAATCTTGATATCTTTTTTTACGGCATCGGCAATAGCAGGTAGGGCTTTTGCACTTGACATGACTCCGTCAAGTTGGCGTCCTCCATGGTTGGATACGATAATGCCATCGGCTCCGAATTTGACGGCGTCTCGTGCGTCTTCAACATCCAGAATACCTTTGATAAGCATAGGCCCTTTCCAGAATTCACGGATCCATTCAAGGTCCTTCCAGCTGATGGAGGGGTCAAAATTGGCGCCCAGCCAACCAATATAATCTTCCAATTTTGTTGGGTGTCCGCGATAGGCGGATACATTGCCGAGATCGTGAGGTCTACCGTTGATGCCGACATCCCATGACCATTGCGGATGCAGTGCTGCCTGTATGTATTGGCGCCATTTTGCATAAGGACCCGACATGCCGGAATGGGCATCGCGATAACGTGCGCCGGGCACAGGCATGTCGACGGTAAAGACCAATGTATTGATACCGGCAGCCTGTGCTCGTTCCAATGCATCCTTCATAAAACCGCGATCTTTTAGTACATAGAGCTGGAACCATATAGGGCGCGGGCATTGGCTTTGGACTTCTTCAATGGGGCAGACCGAGACGGTTGATAATGTAAAGGGAATGTTGCGTGATGCTGCAGCCTTGGCTGCTTGAACTTCACCGCGGCGGGCAAACATACCGGTCAGACCGACAGGAGAGAGGGCGACCGGCATAGATATTTTTTCGCCGAAGATTTCTGTTTCCAGACTAAGTTCGGACATATTATTCAAGATACGTTGGCGTAGTGCGATATCAGAAAGATCACTGATATTGCGTTTCAATGTACGTTCGGCATAGGCGCCGCCATCAATATAATGGAACAGAAAAGGCGGCAGTTTGCTTTTGGCTGCTTTACGATAGTCGGATATGGACGAAATGATCATGATGGCTTCTTTCTGGATTTCAAATAAGGCCGGCATTGCGCGCCGCGTGAAGGCGTGAATGACGGGCCAGATCATCATCAATCTGTTTGATTGTAGCGCTGACAAAATTGAGATGTTGATCGGACGCCTGTCGCGCACCCTGCGCATTGCCTTGGGCGATGGCATCGTAAAGCGCACGATGTTGGGTGGATAATGCATCGAATATACTGGGTGTTGGATAGAGCTTTTCCAAACTTTGCGAAATGCTAGAACGAAAAAGCCCAAAGAGGCTGGAAATGATCTGGAACAGAATGGCGTTGTTTGATGCTTCGGCAATTGAAAGGTGGAATGCCGCGTCCAGTTCGGCTTCTTCTTTTGGGCTGGTCTTGCCGTGGGCTTTTACAATGGCATCAAGGCATGTCTTTATATGCAGCTTGGCCGCCGGGTCAGCGCGCATAGCGGCATGATAGGCGGCCATTCCTTCCAGAGCGATGCGTATTTCCATTACATCATGTGCATAACCCGGTTGAAGATGAACAAGCGCAGCAAGCGGTTGGCTGACTGTGTTATTGACCCATTGTTGTGATAGGCTGTGGGCTACACAGGTGCCGCGTTTTTTGATGTCCACCCGATGGCGTGCGGCAAGACGGATCAGCGCTTCGCGGACAGTTGTACGCGAGACATGAAACATTTCAGCCATAGTGCGTTCTGAAGGCAGAGAATCTCCCGCCTGTAATTGGCGGATCTTAATCAGATTTTCAATTTCGTTTTCGACGCGTTCAGTCCGTGCGCGTGGCGATGTATCCGCAATTGCTGTGTGGGATGTATAGCTCATAGTATAATATCGATCTGAAATTTAGTGCGCTGATCAAGGTAAGAAGGCGTCAAGAATGTTTGGCTTATATGTCGGTAGCATATGGTCTGCGTCATATAATGCCTCCCTGTTTTGGTCTGACCAAAGATATCCTCTCGATAAAAAAATACATGAGTTAATCTGTATGTCAATGTATTGATGATTATCGTTTTAGGTTTGGTCTGACCAAAGTAGAGAAAGATAGGTTGATGAGGGGGGTAAAAATCTATCTATTGGATGGGATATGTGTTTGATGCCGTGTATAATGGTCAAGACGACAAGAGTGCAGGGATTCAGACAGACATGGCATCAGAACCCTATGGGGCGAGGTCATAAACACATGTTAAGGCGGATAATAATGATGCAGCTAGTGATCAATCCGGCAAATTATAGATAGTAACGCATTGCATTTTTTTCTTGTGATCTGCAATTGTGTGGTGACAATATGATTGTTAGCATTCGTCAGAGTGTGGTATTTTCTGTATTGAATGGTAATTGATGTCTCGCGGCTTGTAAAAGCCGGATTTATTCTTACTTTAATTCCTCAATAGGGCTTTTTAGCAAGGAATAATATGTCACATCCCAATCATCCTTTTCTTGGTGACACGCCAGGGCGTGTTGTGGTCAAGTTATTGATTTTTTCGTTACTCGTCGGCGTTGTAATGCGCTTGATCGGCTGGACACCGGTTGATGTGTTTTGGAAAATTGTGCGCTTTTTTGAATCATTATGGAATATGGGTTTTGCTGCTTTTTCCAGTATTTTTTATGCTGTTCTGGTTGGGGCAGCCATTGTCGTTCCGGTTTATATCATTATGCGTTTGTTGAATTTTCGCCGTTAGATTCTTTTTGTATAGGTGTGGAACAATTGTTATTTTTGTAAAAAAATATTGCATGGATAAAGGCAGAGCGCGATAAACATCCGGCAGACTCCATGAGGGATGTTGCAGTGAATAACAGGAATTGAAAATGGCAAAACTTATTGTGACGCGCCCATCTGGTTTTCTTCATAAAAAGCAGATTTATAAAGTATTGGTCGATGGACAGGAAGTCGGCTCTGTCAAGAGTGGAGAAACATTTGAGACGGAAGTCGCTGCTGGCGCACATACAGTGCAAACTGGTATGGGTAAATTTAGTGGGATGAGCCGTGTCGTCTATTTTGATACGGGCGATGGCCAGCCGGCAAGTTTTTCAACGGATTGTCCACCATGGACAATGATATTCATGTTTTTGGCTGTCTTGTGTGGTGTTGGTGCGGGGCGTAATCTTTCCTATGGTCAGATTGGCGGCGCGCTTTTTAGTATTATTTTTCTTGTTATATGGTACTTCGTCGGACTACAATTTTTTGTTCGTTTGAAACGTGTTTCTTGAAGTGACATTTAAAATGAGAACAAGACGGTCCTTTATAAAGCTCCTTGCTGTTTCATGTGGTTTGTCGTTTTTTTCTCAATACGCTTATGCGGATGATGAAGCGACACAGCTTTTGAACCAAATCCGCCGTGAAAATGGCCTTGCGCCATTATCGCCGGATCCGCAACTGGAAAAGATGGCCCAGCATCAGGCGGATCTTATGGCTGAAAAAGGTAAGGTCAGCCATTCGATCGGGTGGGGTAACGGTTTTGTCGCCCGTTTGAGAAAATTCAATATTCATGGTGGCGCAGGTGAAAATCTTTGCGCTGGACAAAAAGATGTGGCGGCAGCCTATAAGGCATGGATGAACTCCCCCGGACATAGGCGCAATATGCTGGATAAGGAATTTACCCATTTCGGCTTGGCGCGTGCAACCAATCCCCAAAAACCCAAATATATTTATTGGGCCATTGTATTTAATCATAAACCTTTCTAATTTTTTATTTCATATAATTTGCATATTATATTTTGTTGAAGGTCATTTATATGGTTTGTTGTAACTTATTTACTTGCGTGTTGAGCAGGGAAAGTGATCGTTATACGTGTATTGCCTTTAAATGATTTGAGACTTTGTGCGGTTTTAAAAAGAGAGAAAGTTGTACTTTAGATTTACCAAGGGCCGATATTTGGTTTCGTAAAAGAAATAATGAGAAGTGGGGACTTATGAGTTCATAGGGCTTGAGCCTAGAGAGAAATTATAAGTTTAAAAATATGGTTTTGGGTTCATATCTGATGAATAAAAATTCATCGGGTTTTTACGGTCTGAAAGGTACGCGTTTCCATTTTTCCCGACGGCCCAGATTGATCCATATTCCTTTTAATCCGATAGCGCTGCGTTTGAAGATGCGTTTGATCTCGCGAGTTAATGTTTGTGATAGACTGCGTTGACGTTTTTTATCGTTATTATAGATGACACGATCTTTTTCCAACGTACTTTGTAAGCCGGCCTGAACAACAATGGCGGGATCAAGTTGATAGATCGTCAATGTAGAAAAGACCGGTAGGCGGGCATTGAAAAGCCAATGGTCGATAGGGGCGCTGACGCTATCCATTTGGGCCAATAATTTTTGTGCGGCTTTTTTTGAGATGATATAAGCGGCAGCCAGAATATGGGTACTTTTCAAGCGGCGCAGTTGAAAGTCGCTTCTGCCGGTCGTATGGGCTTCACCAAGCCATAGCTTTTTATAATGGGTTTCAATTTTGATGATATCGGCATCCTCGGGAATCCAGTCTGCCGTATTGAGGAAAAAGGGTGCCTCTTGAGACAAAGTGACATCGTCTTCAAAGATTGTAGCAAAAGTATCTTCGCCTTGGGCAATTGCTTCGATAGCGCGCTTATGGCTTAGAAAACAGGCAATTTCTCCGCGTGTCATCGGTTCAGGCCATTCATTGCTATCGTGTGCGGATTGAAGTTGTTCATCGGATAATGTGAGCGCATCAACCGCATCAATGCGTGTTATTGTCAGCCCCAACCGGTTAAACAGGGTTTGAATGCGCGAGAGGCGCTCATGTGAACGATCTAGATTGATGACATAGAGCTTCATGAAAAAGAACCGTTCCGTCTTAAGTGATTGGAATACATTAGTTGACATTACAGTGCTTGATCAAGTGCATGACATTATAAATATGAAGTATTGTGATTAAAGCGAAATGATTTTTGATCACGATGGAATGGACGGCCTATGCCGATGGATGTCCTATAATAGAAAATGATGCTTATCGACAGTTTGGCCATTATGATGATGATAATCGGTTTTTAAAAAGTGGTTGAGGCAGGCTGGATCAAGAAAAAGAGGCCTTGCTAGTCCTTGCGGAAAATAAAGCGGCCGGCAAAACCTGTGGCAATAGCCACCAGTACGGCGGCAAGACCATACCAGATGCTGTGAACATGGGCCGACCGGAAGATGCTATAGGCAAGATGTGATTTTTCAATAGAAAGCTGGGTTGTCGATGTTGCGATAAAGTGGCGGTCCTTGAACAGGAAGGCGTGGACTTGGTAGCGTCCGACAGGAATATTGGCAGGCAATTGGAATCTGGATGTAAAGAGCGAGGATGAACCGAATGTAATAGATCCTACTGCTTCTTGATAGAGATGCTGGTCTTTTTTCAGCTTGATCAGCTCGTCTTTAAAAATTCTGTTTTTTTCGGCATTGGTTGCATCACTGCGCAAAGGTAGATGTGCAAGGCCCAACCCCAAATTCTTATAGGTTTCATCAAGCGTGATGTCACGTAATTGTCTGGTGCTTGCCAATGTATAGAATGTCGGCACATTGTAGAATGTCATGGAATCGGCATTGACCCACATACCGGCTTTGCGTTGTTTTTTACGCATGACAAACTGGCGGGCGGGGCCTTCGATGACAATGATAATATCATAGCGGTTCTGTCGTAAAACTTGCGGATCGGCATTTTCCAATACGCCAGCAATATAGAGCTGGGTTCCGGAAAAGTTTGTCTCGATTGTGATCCGGTCGGTTGTAACGATGACCTGAACATTTTCACTGGTTTGGCTATTGTCGACCACAATGGCGTGCGCCGGTAGAATGGCCAAGGTAATCATAGACAGTGACAAGAGGATGATGGCGGATAATATGATTGGGGCTTGACGCATTCTATCCCCCAACGATCATAGTAAGGCTGAACAGGTCATCCGGACGGATAAAGAGCTGGAATCCCAAACGAAGGGCGACAAGTAATACCAGCAATGCCAATAGCATGCGTAATTGCTCGCCTTTGAGTTTGCGGCCCCAACGGGTGCCGTATTGTGCGCCGATCACACCGCCGACCATTAGTAAAAAAGCCAGCACAATATCAACCGATTGATTGGTAATGGCCTGCATGATCGTGGTAAATGCGGTAACAAATGTTATCTGGAAAAGCGAGGTACCGACGACAACATTGGTCGGGACGCGCAAGAGATAGATAAGAGCAGGCACCATAATAAAACCGCCGCCGACCCCCATAATGGAGGAAAGTAGGCCGATGATAAAACCGATGACCAGTACCGGAATGATGCTGACATAGATCATTGAAGCACGAAAACGCATTTTCAAGGGGAGGCGGTGGATCCAGTTGTGCTGGCCAGGACGACGAATGGTTGCACTGTTCCCTTTGCGTGATCGCATCAAGGCATGCCAGCTTTCAATTGCCATCAAGATACCGACACCGCCAAGCAGGACAACATAAAGAAGAGAAATAATCAAATCAAGCTGGCCGATCTGACGTAGTAATGAAAAAAGCTGAATGCCGAGAAAAGAGCCGACGATCCCGCCAATGACAAGCAATAAGCCCAGTTTGATATCAAGTGTTCGCCGTTTGAAGTGGGCAAGTGCGCCGGTGACTGATGAGGCGATAACCTGATTGGCGCCGGTACCGACAGCAATTGCAGGGGGGATATTATAGAAAATAAGAAGCGGTGTGATCAGAAATCCGCCGCCGACACCAAAGAGGCCGGAAAGACAACCCACAGCCGCTCCCATACCAATAAGAATCAGTATGTTGAGAGACATTTCAGCTATGGGAAGATAAATGCCCACCTCATCCTCTTCTACATTTTTGTTTTGTTAAATCTTGCGGTGCAAATAAAACAGAGTCAATCGCAAGTTCTTCAAACGCTCATCTATTTTTAAACGGCTTTGGAGCGATTGGCGCGGGCTGCTGCAATCATCCGGGCAGATTGTTCCGCATCAAAAGCCACACGTTGCATTTTGGGTTTGTCGGTTTGTTCTGCATGGCCGAACAGGGCTGTCAAAGCGTCATGAGGAGCATGCGACATGTTGCTGTGTGGTGTCTGGGCAAGATGATTGCGTTTTGCTTGCAGCGCTTCAAGTATTGCACTGCATTGTGTTTCAAATTTTGACATGTCGGAGATTTGTCGTGCGGCAGCTGTCGCTTCGCGCAATTGGCGGCTCAATTCGTCCAGCTTGGGGGCAAGCACCGATTTGATATCGTTGCAAATATCATTGCGTAATACTTGTAAAAGGGGAGCCAGTGTTTCAGGTGTCAGGGCCGGAGAAGGCGATGATATTGTTGAAGCCTGCATTTTATTCTGGCTGGCCAGTTTTTCCATGCCGGCTTCAAGAAGGGCCGCAAGTCCGTCCATATCCTTATGGCGCTCTTGTTGCTCTTCAAGAATAGCATTGGAGATTTTATCAAGGCATTCTTGAATAGGCGCAAGGGGAGATTGTGGCGCTGGTATGATTTGTTTGAGTGTCTGCTGCTGGTGCATATGACGATGCACTGCGCGCAATCGTGCTGCAATATCGCTCATGGTTACACGATGATCCGTATCAAGATCGGCGAATGCAAATTCATCCAATGCATCCTGTTTGCCGGTATTGAGATAGTTCTGAGCCATTGTTGCAGTCCAATCGGGCATAAGTGACGTTAAAACACGTAGCGGTTAGGTTTCCGCTATTATGTGTGCTTTTGGTAAAAATAGCTTTAACTGCAGTGTATAGGATAAAGATTTATAGCTTCTGCGTGACAGGCGCGCGCTGGGTCAGAACCGGTCGGATGGAAAAGCTTGAATGGATACGGGCGACACCGGGTAAGCGAGAGAGAATTTCCTTGTGAATGATTTCGTAAGCGGCGGCATTGTCGGCTTCTGTCCGCAGCCAATAGTCGGCATCACCTGTCATGAGATAGCATTCGCGAATTTCAGGATGCCGACGGATGGCTTCCTCGAAACGGTTGAGATATTCTTCTGTCTGTCGTTCCAGTGTAATCTGGATGATAGCAATTAGGCGATCATCATTACTGACGTGGCCGGTAATGGCTGTATATCCTCGGATAACGCCACTTGTTTCAAGTATATTGACACGTCGTAGGCAGGCGGAAGGTGAAAGACCGACCTCGCTTGCCAGCTGGGCATTGGTGATGCGTGCATTATGGCGAAGGCTACGGATGATGTTGCGGTCAATGGCATCAATATTATGCATAATATTCTAATAATTTGATATAAATGCGATGAAAGTTCATTTTATAGTACTTTATTTTAAAAATAAATACAACATTCGAATAGTGTTCGATTATAGTGGGTTTCAAGTACATCGTTTCAGAATTAAGAAGAGTAATTGAAACGGTTGTATGAAATGGGATTATATCAATGATGATGTCCGATCAGGTTTTGGCTGATGGTATGTTTGGCGGTTGCCTGACGATTGATCTTGGCGCGCTGGTTTCCAATTATAAGCACTTGCAGCAATGTGCTGGTCAGGCAAAGGTTGCTGCTGTTGTCAAGGCGGATGCCTATGGTTTGGGGGCTGAAAAGGTTGTGCCGGCACTTTATAAAGCCGGTTGCCGACTGTTTTTTGTAGCACAACTGGTTGAAGCTTGTCGTTTGCGCTCTTTTATCAAGGATGATGCCGTTATTGCTGTATTGAATGATATTCAGCCTGGTATGGAAGCTTTATGCGCGGATCAAGGTTTTTGGCCGGTTCTGAATGGGCGGGGCTCAATCGAGAACTGGATGGCTTATTGCCGTCAACAGAATACACGTTATCCTGCCATTCTTCAGGTGGATACGGGCATGTCCCGATTGGGGCTGGATGATGATGAAGTGGATTGGTTGGCCCAGAGTCCCGTTCTTTTTGATGTATCGGATATCCGCTTTATTATGAGCCATCTGGCGTCGTCTGAAGAACCGCAAAATCCAGCCAATCATATGCAGCTCGCAAAGCTGAAATCCATTCTTGTAAGACTGCCATCCTGCCCTGTCGCGTTTGCTAATTCCGGAGGGATCTATCTGGGTGCTGATTTCACGTTTGACCTGGTTCGTCCCGGTATCGCACTTTATGGCGTTGATCCGCTTGGGCGTTGTCAAAGCGGTCTTAAGCCTGTCGTCGAGCTTATGGCACGTGTCGTACAGACACGCCACGTTGCACAAGGGGTCGGTGTCGGTTACAGCGGCACTTTTGTGACGCGTCGCCCCAGTATCATTACAACTATTGCTGTTGGTTATGCCGATGGTTGGTCACGTCATCTTTCCAATTGCGGGCGCGCTTATTTTAAAGGGCAGGCATTGCCGATTATCGGCAGTGTATCGATGGATTCAATTACACTTGATGCCACAGATATTGAGGGGGAAACACCTTGCCAAGGTGATTTTATCGAGCTGCTTGGTCCGCATCAGACATTGCAGGATGTTGCACGTGATGCCGGTACAATCCCTTATGAAATTTTGACATCGTTAGGCCGACGTTATGACCGGCGCTATATAAACGAAGAGGAATAAAGTTATGAAAGTGCTTGTTCTCGGAAGTGGTGTTGTCGGTGTGACATCAGCTTGGTATCTCAATCAGGCTGGCCATGAGGTGACGGTTGTTGACCGGCAGCCTGGGCCAGCTTTGGAAACAAGCTTTGCCAATGCCGGACAAGTGTCATTCGGTTATACGACACCCTGGGCCTTTCCCGGTTTGATGGGCAAAGCTATTAAATGGATGACGCGTCCCAATTCACCATTAATTATTCAGCCACGCCCGAGCATGGCAATGATGGGCTGGATGATGTCGATGCTCGCCAATTGTAATGTCGAACGTTATAAGCACAATAAGGCGATGATGATACGTGTATCGGATTATAGTGCCCAGTGTCTTAAGGAACTGCGTATGTCGACTGGCATTCAGTATGATGCAAGAATGCAGGGTACCATCCAGCTTTTTCGTGATAAGCACCAGTTTGATGCGGTTAACAAGGATGTCGATGTCTTGAAAGCCGATGGTGTGGCTTTTGAGCTGCTGGATGCACAAGCTTGTGTTGAGATCGAGCCGGGTTTGGCCGGTATGAAAGAACAGATTGTCGGGGGGCTTCGCACCCCTGACGATGAAACCGGCGATTGCCAGATGTTCACGAGCAGATTGTGTGAAATGGCCAAGGAAAAAGGCGTCGATTTTAAATTCAATACTGAGATTAAGCGGCTTGTTGTTGAAAATGGTAAGATTGCCGGTGTTTCAACGTCAGCTGGTATGATGAAGGCTGATGCCTATCTTGTATGTATGGCATCCTTTACACCGTTTTTGTTGCGTGAAGTTGGTCTTCATGCGCCGATTTATCCGGTCAAAGGCTATTCGATTACTGTGCCGGTCACCGATCCAGATAAGGCACCGGTCTCGACTGTTATTGATGATGTTTACAAGGTTGCTGTGACACGTTTGGGTGATCGTATCCGTGTCGGCGGTATGGCAGAAGTTTCAGGTTATGAAATTCACCTTAAAAAAGCCCGCCTTAAGACATTGCTTGAGGCCCTGAACCTGATGTTTAAAGGGGCGAGTGTTTTTGATGGCGAGCCGGAACTTTGGTCGGGATTGCGTCCTGTAACGCCTGACAGTGTGCCTATTTTGGGTGGCACACGCTATGATAATCTTTTTATCAATGCCGGGCATGGTACTTTGGGATGGACAATGTCTTGCGGCAGCGCAGCTTTTATTGCTGATGTGATGAGTGGCAAGAAACCACAGATTGATCCGACAGGGCTTGATATTTCCCGCTATCATTAAATAACAAGGCCGGAAAATCCGGCCTTTATTTTATAGACGTTTGCAAAAATGTTATTTCAACATTTCCAAGCGCAGAGCAGCAGCACGTTGATGCCCCTCCATGCCTTCTGTTGCACTTTGGCGAGCAGCTGATGGTGCAACAGCTTTGACACCTTGAGGTTCAAGCCATTGATGTGTACAGGTTTTGACATAGGTACCGACCCACAGTCCACCAGTGTAACGACCTGCCGCCATTGTTGGCAATGTATGATTGGTGCCGCAGCATTTGTCCGAATAGACAACGCTTGCCAGTTCGCCGATAAAGAGCGAACCATAATTGCGTAGTTTTTTTGCCATGGCTTTTGGATCACGTGTGTGGACTTGTAAATGTTCGGCGGCGATATAATCAGAATAGGCAATCATCGCTTCTTCGTCATTGCAAAGTGTAACTTCTCCGTAGTTTTTCCATGCTTCTGCTGCCACTTTTGCGGTTGATAAATTTTCCAGCTGACGTTCAACTTCCTTGATTGTGTCTTGGGCCAGTTTGCGATCTGTTGTGATCAGTCCGACACGTGTACGGATATCATGTTCGGCTTGGGCCAGAAGATCGGTGGCAATCATGGCGGCATTGCCGGTTTCATCGGCAACAATAAAAATTTCGCTCGGGCCGGCAAGTTGGTCAATGCCGATATCGCCGAAGACCTGACGCTTGGCTTCGTTGACGAAAGCGTTGCCGGGACCGACAATCTTGTCGACTGGGGGAATGGATTGTGTACCATTGGCCATGGCCGCAATGGCCTGTGCGCCGCCGACACGGAAAATACGATCGGCCCCGGATAAATGGCAGCCTGCAATCATGGCTGTATGAGCGCTTGGCGGCAGACAGGCAATGACATTATCGCAACCAGCGACTTTGGCCGGTACTATCGTCATGACAGGTGCTGATAGGATCGGATATCGGCCGCCCGGGACATAACAGCCGACAGTCTCGATGGGGATGATGCTGTGGCCAAGATGGACGCCGGGAAGAGCCTCGACTTCCAGTGGTAGGATTGTTTTCAATTGTTCTTCGGCGAATCTTTTGACATTGGCAATCGCAAACTCCGTATCTGCGCGCGTTTGCGAGTCGAGCTCTTCAACCGCTCTCAAGCGTTCTTCTATCGTAACTTCAAACTTGTCAATATCGGTATTGTCAAAGCGCTTTGAGTAGTCACGTAATGCGTCATCGCCATTTTTTTTGACATTATTGATAATATCCTTAACTGTATTTTCAATAGCAGCATTGTCAGAAACGGCATTGCGATTGGGTTCTTTAAGATATGAAAAACGATCGGCTATTTTAGCTAAACGAGGTGATGCCATAAGTTTTCTCCAGTACATGTATGAGTTGGAGTTAGCTTGGTTGAAACTATAGTTTGAAACAATTCCCATTTTCGTATCTGTTTAGTATAATCACCAAACTGATTTGAAAGTGGAGGTAGTAACTTGGCTAAAATTGGACAACGGATTCGTGAACTGCGCAGACGGCGCAGTTTAAGTGCACGAGAACTTGCGGCCCGTTCAGGTATTTCTCATTCAACAATTTCATTGATGGAGCGGGATCGGCTCAGTCCATCTATTGATACGCTTGGTGCGGTTTTGGAGGCTTTGGGGACAACATTACCGGCATTTTTTTCGGATGGCCACTATGGGCCGCCCTATTCGCCTTTTTATAAGTCGGACCAATTTATCGAAATCGGTAGACCTGAGACGATTTCTTATCGTGTTGTCGGTCTGAATCACCCTAACCGACAAATTTTATTGCTTCATGAAACTTACATGCCGGGGGCAGATACCGGTAAAGAATTTTCGCATGACGCACAGGAAGGAGGTATTGTGATCAGTGGTGAAATAGAGCTGACTGTCGGTAATGAAACCCGAATACTTACCGCTGGAGATGGCTACTATTTTGATAGTCGTAAACCCCATCGGTTTAGAAATATAGCCGAAGGGAAAAGTGAAATTCTAAGTGCAATTAATCCACCAACTTACTAGCGGTTGTCCTTTTGTTGAATATATTCACCGTTGCCTTTTTACAGGATACATTTTGCTGCAAAGTCTGTTTTAATTGAGGTCTATGAATATCAAAAAAGGGGAAGCAATGATGAAAAAAGTAAAAAGGAGTTTTCTTGCAGGTGTGATTATTTTGACATCCACAACTGCTATTCTTTCAACAGCACAAGCGCGTGATCTGACCATTGTATCCTGGGGGGGGAATTTTCAGGATGCCCAACGTGAGATTTTTTTCAAACCCTATATCGGCAAGAGCGGTAAACCTGTTTTGGATGAAACATGGGAAGGTGGTTATGGTGTTTTGCAGGCGAAGGTCAAAGCCGGTACACCAAACTGGGACGTTGTCGAAGTTGAAGCAGAAGAATTGGCTCTTGGATGTTCAGATGGTATTTACGAAAAAATCGACTGGAATATGATGGGCGGTAAAGATGCTTATATTTCGGCAGGCGTCAGTGAATGCGGTGTTGGCAATATTGTTTGGTCTACAGGTCTTGCTTTTGATGGAGACCGCTATAAGGGAAATAAGCCCAGTGCATGGAGCGATTTTTGGGATGTCAAGAAATTTCCTGGTAAACGTGGTTTGAGAAAAGGTGCCAAATATGCACTTGAATTTGCACTGATGGCTGATGGTGTCAGAGCGGATGAAGTCTATGATGTGCTTTCGACACCTGAAGGTGTGGATCGTGCATTCAAAAAACTGGATGTTTTGCGTAAGGATATTATTTGGTGGGATTCTCCAGCCCAGGCGCTGCAGCTTTTGTCTTCAGGTGAAGTTGTTATGACATCGGCTTATAATGGTCGTATCAGTGGGCTTAATCGTTCAGAAGGTCGCCATTTCAGCTTTGTGTTTCCTGGTAGTGTTTATGCCGTTGATAGCTGGGTTATCCTCAAAGGTAGTCCCAATAAAGATGAGGCGATGAAATTCATTGCCTTTGCAAGTCAGCCAGAAAACATGGCAAAGCTGCCCAAATATATCGCTTATGGTCTGCCGCGCAAGGCTGCAGGTGATCTGGTGCCAGAAGAATTTCGTCCAGAACTATCGACAACGCCGGAAAATATGGAAGGAGCATTGGCTCTTGATTCAGATTTCTGGACTGATAACGGTGAAGCCTTGACTCAGCGTTTCAATGCATGGGTTGCCCAATAAAAGGCTGATCAAGATGGAAGAAGAGGGCTATGCTCTTTTTCTTCATCTCTGATATGTTCTGTCCATTCAATATAACAGTTTTATAACGGATAGAGCTATCATCTTTTGTTTTTGCATTACTCTATATTGGATATTGTTCCATGAATGATCCTTATATCATCTTTGAAAAAGTAAAAAAATCATACGGTATGCTGACCGTTGTTAAAGATCTTGACATGTCTATTGATAAAGGAGAATTCATTAGTCTTTTGGGGCCTTCAGGCTCCGGAAAAACAACCTTGCTAATGATGCTTGCAGGATTTGAACGGGTTTCCGGTGGTCATATTCGTGTCAATGGCAAACAGATCGATAATATTGCGGCACATAAACGCAATATGGGTGTTGTCTTTCAAAATTATGCGCTTTTTCCTCATATGAGTGTTGGGCAGAATATTGCATTTCCATTGAAAATGCGTGGTGTGAGCAAGAGTGAAATTACGGAACGTGTTAAGAAATCTCTGGATATGGTACAGCTCTTGTCCATGATTGATCGGCGCCCTGGGCAGTTGTCCGGCGGTCAGCAGCAACGTGTAGCCTTGGCCCGTGCATTGGTGTTTGAGCCTGAGGTTGTTCTTATGGATGAACCACTTGGTGCGCTTGACAAAAAGTTACGCGAGCAGATGCAGATTGATATCCGTAGGCTTCATCGTGAGCTTGGCCTTACGATTGTTTTTGTCACTCATGATCAAGGTGAAGCCTTAACGATGTCAGATCGGATTGCAGTATTCAATCAGGGTAGGATCGAACAAATTGCTTCTCCCAATCAGATATATGATCATCCGTCTACAAAGTTTGTTGCTGACTTTATTGGTGAATCTAATTTGCTAGATGGGCGTGTTATTCAAAATACAGGTGATCATACAAAGATTGAAGTTTCGAAAGACTGTATCTTGACGGTTGCTGGACGATATAGTTTCGCTGATAAGCAATCTGTCAGTCTCTGTATTCGTCCTGAACGAGTCAGGCTTGAAAAAAGTACTAATATTGAAAATGCCATTGCTGCAAAAGTTGAAGATGTTGTCTATCATGGTAACCATCTGCAGATCATAGCACAAGCCGGTCCTTTTCCGTTCATGGCAACGACAGACCGTTTATCAAAGGTGCCGAAAATCGGTGATGAACTGATTTTTTATTTTTCTGCTGCTGATAGCTGGATTGTTGTATGATGAAACGATTTTTCCCTTTTCTGCTGGTAGCGCCATTATTGTGTTTTCTCATGGCCTTTTTTCTGGCACCGCTTTATGTCATGACTAAATCATCTGTATCAGATCCGATTGCAAGCTTGACATTACCCTTGACGTCTGTGGCATTAGAGGACTGGGATGAAACCCGTCCGATTAGTAAGGATATGCAGCAGGCGCTTATTTCTGACATCAAAAATATTAATGATAGTATGCTTTTTGGCGATTTAGTCAGGCGGTTGAACAGTGCCCAACCCGGATTTCGTTCCCTTTTGACCAAAACACGTAGCGCTATTATTGATAATGGTAATATAAGCGATCTTGCTAGCATTGATAAAAGATGGCAACGTCCCGTGTTCTGGCATGTTGTTGCTGTTGCTACTCATTCTACATTGACTGACCGTAATTTGCTGGCTGCTGTTGATTTAAAGCGTGACACGCAAGGTAATATCGTAGCAATGCCTGATGGTATGTCAGCCAATCTCGCGATTATGATACGGACATTTATGATATCGCTTTCAGTTACAGTTTGCTGTCTGGTTATCGGATATCCCTATGCTATGGTAGCGGCTTCCGTGCATGGGTGGAAGCGTAATGTCATGTTGGGAGCTGTTCTGTTGCCTTTGTGGACATCGTTGCTGGTTAGGACGGCAGCGTGGTTTATCCTACTGCAGGACAATGGTTTGATCAATTTAACCCTGCAGGGATTTGGCCTGATTGACCAGCCGCTTTCGTTGATTTTTAATCGTGCCGGAGTCATTATTGCGATGACCCATGTTCTTTTACCCTTTATGGTATTGCCTATTTTTAGCGTCCTTATTTCAATCCCAGGCAATCTGATGTCTGGAGCTGCATCACTAGGAGCTTCGCCGTTACGAGCTTTTTGGTATGTGCTGTTTCCACTTTCTCTGCGTGGCATCATTTCAGGTTCATTGTTGGTTTTTATGGCGTCACTTGGGTATTATATCACTCCTGCTTTAATTGGTAGCGCACAGGACCAGATGATTTCATCGATCATTGCCTATTATGCGACAGGTGCGGCGAATTGGGGCATGGCGGGTGCATTGGGTATTATTCTGTTGGCTGCTACCTTGATACTTTACGGCGTCTATATGAAATTATCCGTCGGCTCCGAGGTGCGAATGTGATGATATTGAGATATAGTAAGGTTTTTTATGCCGCAATTATCATTTTTTTCTTGTTGGCGCCATTAGTAGCGATTATGCCGTTAGCCTTTACCGATAGTGTATTTCTTAGCTATCCAATAGAGCATTATTCTTTGCGTTGGTTTGATGAGCTTTTTACATCGGATGCATGGGGACGTTCAATTGTAAATAGTTTGGTTATTGCCGTTGGAACTACATTTTTATCAACGCTATTGGGAACGGTTGCAGCTTTAGGATTGCGCGGGTACAAATTGGCGCGCCCCTTGGCGGCAATCAAGATTGTTTTTCTTATACCAATGATTGTACCAGCCGTTGTCCTTGGTGTTGGGATGCAATTGCTTTTTTCACGTTATGGATTGGCGAATAGCTATGCTGGAGTTATTATTGCACATACAGTTCTGGCTATTCCTTTTGTGGTTATTAATGTACTTGCAGTATTGCAGCATCTTAATATCCGTTTAGAACAGGCCGCTTCGAGTTTGGGGGCATCACCTGTTCGGGTCTTTTTTTTCGTGACGCTGCCTCTGTCTATGCAGGGTATTATAACAGGTGCTGTTTTTGCTTTTGCCACATCTCTTGATGAAGTGGTATTAACCCTTTTTGTTGCGGGTCCTAACCAGCGTACATTAGCCCGCCAGATGTTTTCATCAATCAGAGAAAATATTAGTCCTGCTATTGCTGCAGCTGCTTTTATCTTCATTGTCGGAACAATTGTGCTGGCATTAATACTGCTTTTGGTTAAGCGTTTTTTGCAAGCACGGACTTAGATATAGAATCCATTGATTGTTTAAAGTCATATAGTGAACAGCAAAAATTACGTATGATAAAGCGAGGAGTGGATGAGATATCCGCATACTCTTTTAATAAAATAGATTAAAGTTTTCTATGTTTTACGAATATGGAGCTTTTTCTGATACTTAAGTCCTTAATATTGTTGTTTTATAGCATTGTAATGAAGCTGAAAAGCTGCCTTTACCGAAAGGTTCTCATGCTTCGTCCTGAATGAAACGGGCCGCTTTTTCGGCAATCATCAATGTGGGTGAATTGGTGTTGCCGCTGGTGATTGTCGGCATAATGCCTGCATCGACAACACGTAAATTTTTGATGCCGCGCACTCTTAAATGGCTGTCGACAACGGCATCAGGATCATCATCACGTCCCATTTTTGTTGTGCCGACCGGATGGAAGATTGTGCTGGCAATATCGCCGGCAAGTTTGGCCAGTTCTTCATCGCTTTGATATTGGATGCCGGGTTTATACTCCTCAGGCTTATATTTGGCCAATGCAGGTTGAGCGACAATATTACGGATCTGCCGGATACTGTCGGCAGCAATGAGGCGGTCGTCATCTGTGCTGAGATAGTTGGGTGCAATCAAGGGAGCATCTTCCATCCGATTGGAGCGGATGGTGACATGTCCGCGGCTGGACGGATTGAGGTTACATACACTCGCGGTAAAGGCCGGAAAATTATGCAAGGGCTGGCCAAAAGCATCAAGGCTTAAAGGTTGGACATGATATTGCAAATTGACGTGTGCGCGGTCCGGGTGTGAGCGGGTAAATGCGCCAAGCTGTGAAGGAGACATACTCATAGGCCCACGCCGACGTAAAGCATATTCCAGTCCGATCATAGCTTTGCCAATGATATTATTGGCAAGAACATTGAGTGTTTGGGCACCTTCAACCTTGAAGACTGCTCGAATCTGCAGATGGTCTTGTAAATTTTGACCGACACCGGCAAGTTCATGTTCGACTGTGATGCCATGCTGCTGTAACAGGGCTGCAGGGCCGATACCTGACAATTGTAAAATTTTCGGAGAGTTGATCGCGCCTGAAGAAAGAATGACTTCTTTATTGGCTTTAACCGTGATCTGCTGGTTAGTTCGGCGTAGCTTGACGCCGATGCATTGCTTTTCGCCTTGCGGGCCTTGTTCAATCAGTAGTTTTTCAACCTCTGCTTCAGTCCATATTTCCAGATTTTTCCGGTTGGCTGCAGGACGTAAAAAGGCTTTGGCTGCATTCCAGCGCCAGCCTGAACGTTGGTTGACTTCGAAATATCCAACACCTTCATGATCGCTTGTATTGAAGTCGTCATTTTTGGGAATGCCAGATTGGACAGCAGCTTCGGCAAAGGCTTCCAGTATGTCCCATTTTAGGCGTTGCTTTTCGATTCGCCATTCGCCGCCATGGCCATGAAGATCGGAAAAGCGGCGGTTATGACCGATTTCAGGATCATTGTTATCATCCAGACGATAATGGTCTTCATGTGCTTTGAAGGCCGGCAATACATTTTGCCATAACCATGCTGTGTCACCAGTTAGTTCCGACCAGTGGTTGTAGTCCCGCGCTTGTCCGCGCATATAGATCATGCCGTTGATAGATGAGCAGCCACCTAGCGTTTTGCCGCGTGGGTAGCCGAGAGAGCGTCCGTTTAAACCTTTGTCGGCTTCGGTTTTATAGAGCCAATCTGTGCGCGGATTGCCAATGCAATAGAGGTAGCCTACGGGGATGTGGACCCATGGATAATTGTCTTTTTTCCCTGCTTCCAGAAGCAGGACGCGAACAGATGGATTTTTGCTTAAACGGTTGGCAAGCAGGCAGCCAGCGGTGCCTGCTCCAACAACAATATAGTCAAATGTATATTGGTTGCTCATATTGTTAATGCTGCTTTCTTTTACCCAAATTTACGGCCGCTTTAATATGGGCCGCATCCTCATTGTTTTTTTATATCAGATGAGTGGATTTCAAAAATTTAAAATCTTGAAGCTATGGTTTATGTAAGCAGCATATGGACACATTTGTTTAAATGTGTTGTTGCCTTGGAGGTGACTGTTTCTATTTTGCTTTACATATTCTGATCGTTGCAGCTTTTACCCTAGGGCTGGTCATGGCTCCAAGATAGGGGCTGGTGTTATATTTGGTATGATAGGCTATATCGATTTTGTCATTAAGTGTATCATCGTGGATTGGATCGAAAGTAACGATATGGGTTTTACCAGCGGCAATGATTATGCCGCTTTTTTGCTTGATGGCTGATTGATACCAGCGTGATGATAGGCCGTTATAGGCGCGTACATAAAGGGCATTTTCAACAATAACCTGCCATATCCAGGTTGGTGTGCCGGTGGTGCCGTTTTCATAATAGGGGGCGATTTTCAGGTCATCGGCCTTATTGATTGCAGCAAGTGTTTGTGCATCCCACATTGATCTCTCCTATTTATTCAAAATATGCGATAGTACAGACGAAGCTCGCGCTCCGACGTCAGGGCTGATCTTTTCATCAAGAATGGTAATGATTTTTCTGATTTGAGCTTCCGTCAATCCCGTATTCATGCCGATAGCGAAATGCCCCTGTAATTGCAGTTCCAAACCCGGCAATGTGGCGAGAATTGCAATAGTGGCTACTTCGCGGGTTTGATAATCCAATACATCACGGATAAAAATGTCGCCGAAAAGATGGCTTTTTAGAAACTGGTCAATAGCTGGTGCAAAAGCATAGACACCGCCGCTGACAGGCTGGCCGACAACTTCAGTCTGGATGGCTGTACCAATATCGAGCATCGGCCTGTTGGTGGGTATGGGAGAAGCAGTTTTGCCTTCGATGTTTTCTTTTCCGGCTTTTTGCCGTTCATCAATAATCTGCATAAAAACACCAAGACCGTTCAGGCTGCGTGGAAAACCCGCATAGGCATAGGTATGGACAAGCACTTCCTTGATCTCATTAATTGTCAGGCCGTTATCTAGACCGGTATTCAATGCGGCTTTAAGTTTTTCCATATTTCCTTGAGCGGTGAAAGCGGTAATGGGAACAATCATTTCTTGTTGAGGTGTAAGCATTATGTCGTCTCCGTTTTGTGCGACGGTCATTGTCAAAGCCAAGAGCGAGAAAGTCGTGTTGCAATGCTTGATAGGATTATTTCAAAAGTATCTATCGGCTTTTTTAATGATTGCGGCGCTATTTATTGCCCTCTTGGGCCGACTCTAGTCACATTGGCTTTAAGGGAAAATGGATTAAAATCGCATGATCTTATGAATAGCATTCATGAATAAAGCTGATATGGTATCAGTCATTATTTCACTTTATCAGGATGCCATGATGCTGCGTGAAAATATCCATGATTTGATGTCGTTTTTTGTGGTGGCGCGTGAAAAAAGTTTTACCCGTGCCGCACACCAGCTTGGTGTTTCGCAATCCGCTTTGAGCCACGCTATGCGTGGACTGGAAGAGCGAATGAATATACGTCTTCTTACCCGCACAACACGCAGTGTTGCGCCGACTGAAGCGGGAGAACGGTTGATCGAATATATTGAACCTTTGCTTGATGAGATGCGTGAACGGCTTGAAATGGTCAATCAGTATAGCGACCGTCCTTCCGGCACAATCCGTCTGACGACAGTCGATCATGCTGCCGAATTTATTTTGTGGCCTAAATTGCAGGTCTTTTTACGTCAATACCCGGATATCAATGTCGAGGTCAGTGTTGACTATGGTTTGGTCGATATTGTCAGTAGCCGTTTTGATGCGGGCATAAGATTGGGCGAACATCTTGCCAAAGATATGATCGCGGTGCGTGTTGGACCGCAAATGCGCATGGCGGTTGTGGCTGCCCCGTCTTATTTTGAAAACCGCAGTAAGCCGCAGACACTTGATGATCTTGAGGACCATAATTGCATCAATCTACGGCTACCGACATCGGGAGGTCTTTATCCATGGGAGTTCGACGTGGATGAGCGTGAGGTCAAAATACGTGTTAAAGGACAGCTTGTTTTCAATACCTATCCTCAAATATTGACCGCCGTGCTTGATGGGTTTGGTTTGGCCTATATACCGGAAGAACAGGTTTTGCCGATGATTGAAGAGGGGAGGTTGGTGCGTGTATTGGAAGAGTACTGTTTACCGTTTCCGGGTTATTATCTTTATTATCCAAGCCGACGCCATCATACGAAAGCTTTTAATCTACTGATAGAAATGTTGCGCTATCGTGAATAGGCAATAAGATTGTATGCCCCGTATTTTCAAGGATCGGTTGACGGAAAGCTGATTGTTAAATATTTCTTTCTGTTGATTCCTAGGAGAGTATATATGAATATTTTGCTGATACTTGGTCTCATAGTTCTTTTATTTATTGTGTATATTACTTATTCATTGACTGATAATACATCTAAAAAAATTCCTCAGTCACCTGAAAAAAATCCAGAAAACAATAATGCTCAAAATAACAGTGATGCATCTTATGGAGCACATGTAACTTCTCAAAATACTCTTATGCCAGTAGTAGCTGCCAACCTCCAATTATCTTGAAACAAAGATTTACAGGGCTTGGCTGGCTGGGTGTCATCATGTTGTTTCTTTGCCCCATTATCACTGGGCTGGTAATTAGCCAGAACATAGCAGCAATGAATCGGTCAATATCGTACGGATATCCTGCTCCAAATTACGGCTTAGCTTATATTATTCTTGGTTTTTCAGGGCTGCTGGCTTTTGTCCTCGTCATCATAGGTCGTGAATTTTATTCGGTTCCGTCTGGTCGGAAATAAGCCTCTAGCCAGTCTATATAGACTGGCTATTCACTAATATGATTTTTACACTATTCTTGATTATCCTCGGTTGTTGGCCATGTTAGTATTAGATCAACTTTATCATCTTCATTGGCTTGATAAGTGATGATTCTACCCCGGGCTTGAGCCATAAGCTCATCTTTATGTAAGGATATCCCGTGGCGTGTTTTCTAAATTAATCAATATAGAAATGTAATCATGTAACAGAAGAGTTGTAAATGGATATGCTGTAGGTGATATAGGAGCTTCCTTTAACAAAAAAAGCCTATGCCTGAACCGCGCTTGCTGCCTTTTGTGATGCAAAGGCGGCTGCAACCTGTGTCAGTCCAGTGAAACTGCCTGTAAGAGGCTGGCGGCCAATCTCACGCATTTTTTTTCAATCTTATCAACTTCATTCGACAAGAATTGCAATGACGAAGTGCTAATCTCAAGAATGCCTCATGAGCCATGTGAAATACCACTATTACCACTATCTTATGGTGGCACAACCAGCTATGTCATCCCTATACGTCGTCCAGTATAGAATGGCGTCGATTAAAATAGGGCTTTATGAAATTCATTCAGGTTCAGTGAACCTCAAGATAACATCATAAATATATTTAAGTTATTGATGTTACTGGTGCCGCAGATAGGATTCGAACCTACGACCCCATCATTACGAATGATGTGCTCTACCAACTGAGCTACTGCGGCATTCTAAACAGCATTTTATAACGTATAGGCTGTTGTAGTACTGCTCTGTGTGTGCTGATACAAAAAATGGTTGCATAAAGCAAGCACCCAGTTCTGGTGATTACTTATGCTTTGTCAGCCTATCTGTTAAAAATAACGATTAATTGCCAAGTGACTCTTTGTGGGAGGTGATGGCCTGTGCTATTTGTTTATGGGGTAATTAGATTGGTGTGATAGAATTTCGAAGGATATTGTTTTGCAAAATATAGAAACAGCTATCCGCAACGCATTGAAGAATGTTGAGGCTGATCAGGCTGCCGAAAGGCGCCGTGTCTATGAATCTGCGTGGCATGCGCATGAACGGTTTTTATCCGGCAATGACGCCTTGAGCGATGAGGATTGTACCCGTCGACGTGATGCGCTGACACAACTTATTATGACAATCGAAAGTGAATATGAGGCCGCTTATCCTGTTAAAGAATATGATTCTGTCTATGGCATTGGGCCAGAGGAATATGTTGCATTGGAAAATGAATCGGCAACGCAGATGAATGTGGCCCGTAAAAGGACAAAACGTCCGATTAAGCTATTTGCGTTTATCGCAATTGTTATCGCTCTTGTGGCAACTCTTTCATGGTCGTTTTATAACAGCCTTGTCAGTTCGTTATATGCTCCGGATCAAGGAAGTGCGGAAGTGTTACAGGAACAGGGGGGGCGACAGAATAATACTATTGGGCAATTAGATTCAAAACCTGCCGATACCAATGGAAATGATGGCTTTATTGAGGTTTTTATTCCGCGTGATGTGGCATCTGTTTCGGTACGTGGTGGCGCCAGTGCAGAAATGCATACAAAGGGGGATGAAAACTTTGTCCGTATTGTTGCCAGCCATGCGGCAGATGCCGCTGTGATTGAGCTGGGTGAAGGGATTATCAATTCTATCCGCGGTAAGAATGTCACTTTTGATATATTGGCACGCAGTGTCGGTGGGAAGACATCCCAACTAGGAATAACATGTGACTTTGGCGGTGGTGTCAATTGTGGCCGTCGTCGTTTTGAAGTGCCAGTTACACAGGAGCATATGTTGTTCGATCTTACTGTTGGCGCCGAGGCACACGGAGCAGGGCGCTTATTCATTACAACCGACCTTTTGGGAGAAGGTAAGGCTGTTGATATATTTTCAGTCCGCGTCAGAACTATGCCCTAGAATGGTGCTAGCCAATAAGATATGGATGGTACGATGTTTAAGGGCCGGCCATTAAGGAAAGATCATGATACAGGAAGCCATAGGTGTTGATGAGGCGGTTATTGAAAATGTCGTGCGTACTTTTTATGGACGGGTTTTGAAAGACGATCTTATCGGGCCGATTTTTGATGAGCGGATTAAGGATTGGGAACCGCATTTACAGAATATGTTTGCTTTCTGGTCTTCTGTTATTCTTCATACACGCCGCTATAATGGCCGTCCGATGCCCAAGCATGTTACATTGCCGGTCGAAGGCGCGCACTTTGACTGCTGGCTTAAAATTTGGGGTGAGACGGTAGATGATATTTGCGGGGCGGAAGATGCCGCCCTTTTTAAATACAAGGCGCAGCATATTGCCAAAAGTCTGGAAATGGGGGTTGCCCATTATAATGGTGTCTTTTTAAAGAGTGACGAGCGGTTGCGCTGTAAGCATGGAGATGAGGGCTATTATGCCGAATAGTAAGTTAGAGGCCCGTATTACTGAGCTTGAGATCCGTGTTGCGGAACAGGAAAAACAGATTGACGAGCTTTCGCAGATTGTAACACAACATTGGAAAGAGATTGAGGAATACCGTAAAAAGTTGAATGCCTTGATTAATCGGTTTCTGGTTCTGGAAGAACAGGCAACGCCGGAAATCGGGGTAAGCAAGCCACCACATTGGTAAGAAATGGCCCTTTGCGGAGCTGTTTCATTAACTTTAGAAATTATGCCCGCTGTGGAATGAGGCAGGCAACGCCAGTGCCTTTAAGGCCGCAATAACCATCGGGAATTTTAGCCAGATATTGTTGATGATAGTCATCGGCATAGTAGAATGGGCCAGATTGGACAATTTCTGTTGTAATATCGCCCATATGGTTTTTATGAAGTGCTTCTTGATAGTTGCTTGCACTTTTTTTCACCAGAGGAAGATCATCCATATCGGTTAGATAGATGGCGGAACGATATTGTGTGCCGATATCACCGCCTTGTCGCATACCTTGTGTCGGATCATGGGCTTCCCAATATATTTGCAGTAATTGTGTCAGAGATATTTTTTCGGGGTTGTAGACGACAAGCACCACTTCCGCATGGCCGGTTTTACCGGTGCAGACCTCTTCATAAGTCGGATTAGGGGTGTATCCGCCGCTATAACCGACAGCGGTGACAATGACGCCGTCTGTTTGCCAGAACAGCCGTTCTGCCCCCCAAAAGCAGCCAAGGCCCAATATGATTGTTTTATAGGGTTGCGGCCATGGACCTTTTAGTGACATCCCGTTGACAAAATGGTTCGGTGAAATAGCTTGGGCCTGTTCACGGCCGGTTAGTGCATTTTCTGCTGTAACGGGTGTTGTTTTTTCATTCACTAGCGTATTCAGAGACATGGTAGGCCTTTCTAATAGATAATGCGTTTGATCCGTGCAGGTCGTTTAAAGCCGATCCAATAAAGAATAATCGAGATAATACCGAATACTAGCCATGATGGCGGTTGCAGGACAAGCATGTCGAATGCAGACCAGCCATAATGTCCAAGGGCATTGGCAATGTCGGCTTCAATTGATGGCCCCGTATTTTTCGATCGCCTGAGATAGAAATCACCGAATGACATGATTGTCAGTCTTGAAGAGGCAACACTTGCTGCGGCATCAAGTATGGCTGTAATCGCGGCAAGAGTCATGAAAATATAGGCGGCCAAACGAAAGAATGTACGTATCATAAAACCTCGGTCCTGTTTGTGTGGCTTACGCATATTTTTTTTGTTCTAACTAAAATAGAGCACTTCGTCATCTGTGAAATGTGATTTTGACCCGGTTGCTTACATCGAGCGAATGAAAATGCTTGAGGGTGTTTTTGCCTGTGATGGTTATAAGATGTATGATTTTTACAGGATTAAATTTCAAAAACGGCAAGATTGCGCTTGAACTTGCATATAATCCGGCTATAGTTCGCCCCGCTGGAGAGGTGGCCGAGTGGTTGAAGGCGCACGCCTGGAACGCGTGTATAGGGGAAACTCTATCGAGGGTTCGAATCCCTCTCTCTCCGCCACTCCGGAACAAAAGTGAGAACCTGTTTTTGCAGTGTTTTTTCACCTGAGAGACCAGCAAGCGCCCGCAACAGATTTCCCTTGTGTCCGATGATACGAACGCGGCCGTTGCCGACCTCGACCCGCTGGGCGAGTGCTCGCAGGTGCTCACGTCGATAACCGCTTGATGGTTCGCGCAGCCGCTTTCGGGCTGCCTCGGCGAAGTGTTCCAGCATTTGCGGCGTGATTGCCTTCTTTTGCGAACTGTCGAGCATGGCGGTGATGCGCGCTGATTCCGCCCGCGCAGCATCACGCAAGGCTTTCAACTGGTGGATGCGCTCCTTGAGGTCTGGATCATCAAGATCTGCCACGCCGGTTTCAATCGCGTCATAGAGCCGCTTGATCCGTGCCTCCGTCTCTGCTGCCTTCTTGTTGAGTTCGGCAATCTGGCCGCGCTGTTCTTCTGTGTGCTCCTGTCGGCGATCAAGAACCGCGTTCAGGATCGTCTCAAGGCGCTCCGGTTGCAGGATATGGCGCTCAAGATGATCGGTGATGAGTGTGTCAAGCTTGTCCATCGGCACCGTCATGCCGGTACAGCCCGTCTCGCCCTGGCGCGCCTTGGTCGAACAGGTGTAGTAACGGTATTGACCGTATTTGCCGGTTCTGAGCGTCATGGCGCCGCCACACTTGTCGCAAAAGCAGATGCCGGTCAAAAGCGTCGGGCCGCTGACAACGCGTGGTGGCGATACCTTCGGGTTTCTCGATCTTAGGTGCTTCTGCACCGCCTCGAAGGTCTCCCTGTCGATGATCGCCGGAACTGCAATCGTCACAACCTCGCTTTCCGGCTTTATCTCTTTTTTCTTGGAACGACGGTTGAACTCATGCTCGCCAATATAGGTCTTGCGGGTAAGGATACGGTGCAACTGGCCGATGCCCCAGCGGCCGCCGTCACGGGTGCGGATATTGTGCCAGTTGAGATGGTTAACAATGGCCTTAACACCCATCGGTCCCGATGTGCCGGTGCCGTTGAGGGCTAGACGAAAGATCATGCGCACGGTGTCGGCCTGTAGCGGGTCGATTTCAAGTTTCTTTTTGGTCTTTGCGCCGCGCTGTTCGGCGGCAACGGTGCGATAGCCAATCGGCGGCCTTGAACCGTTCCAGAACCCTTGCCTTGCATTCTCCTTCAAGGCGCGCAGCACATGCTTGGCGTTTTCCTTTTACTGGTTTGACATATGCACGCCACCTTATCGAAGAATGGAGGAATGACTACAACCATAAAAGACCACATACAAGCCTGAAGGGTTTAACCCCCATAGAATTTACTAAAATGCATAAAAAAGATCAAAATGTGAACATTGCTAACTTATAAATGGGGATAAGTTAGGGGCAAGGTCAGGGGCGATAGCTTATGCCGCTGCGGCCGACTCTCCCGTCAATACATTGGCCGGCATTGTTGCTCTTGACCCCGCCCTTTCGTCGCACACCCGTCTGCCATCCTGCACAGAACAGGCCGATTTTGTTAAAACACCTGATGGCGGCTATAGTTACGAGGTCGGCGTGCCCATTCCCTTACCCGCCACTTTGATCTCAAAAGCCGATATGATAAAAAGTTCTGCCAATGACAGCCCGCATCAGGCTGTTCTGATTCATGATGACTTGCTTAAGACACGGTTACAAAAAACTGCAGAAGTTGCCGCCAGCTATGCAATAGAAGATGCGGCAAATGCCGCATTGCCTGCCATTGATCTGCCAACCAAAAATCCGCCCAAGGCGCTGGTCATATTCTTTTCCGGTGACGGAGGATGGCGAGATATCGATATGGAAATCGGTCAATGGCTGCAACAGCATGACGTCTATGTCATAGGCGTGGATTCCCTGCGCTATTTCTGGAAAAAACGCAGCCCGCAGGAAATGTCACATGATATCGCAAAACTCATCGACAAAAGTGATCCGGCCCATAAATTGCCGGTCAGCCTTTTCGGTTACTCCTTCGGGGCCGATGCAATTCCCTTTGCGTGGCCGCTTCTGGATGAAAGATTGCAAAAACGTATTCGTATGATCGCCTTAATGGGTGTATCCACTTCGGCAGATTTCGAAATTTCAATTGATGGCTGGCTAGGGGGAAGCGGTACATTGGATGAATTGCAACAATTGCAGAAAATGCCGCGTGACAAGACATTATGCATCTATGGAGCTGAAGAGGATGATACATCATGCCCTAGCCCGATACTTGCACCAATGCAGCGTATAAAATTGCCCGGCGGTCATCATTTTGATGAAGACTACCATAAACTTGCCGCGCAATTATACGCTGTTTTGCTCGACAAGATAAAAAATAGGGCCTTATCAGAATAAAATTCTTAATGCTTATTTTTATACTTTAAAAGCTTAAAACAGAAATTGGAAAAGACTAATTCATTAATTTTATTGAATCTGATTTTTATAAATTGGCAGTGTTTTCTTAGTATAAAAGTTATTCTGATAATGCCGACAACACCATTTTTCAGACGAGTTAGAGTTAGTCTGACAACATCTATGAAGGTTGGCCGTGGCACGAGGATAGAGAGATTTGCTGGGTGGCGGATAGTTTCTCCGATTGGATGGTGAACGAAAAATGCTCAAGTCGCATATTTATATAGTGTTGATAGCGGTGCCGATAGGCGGCCTCATTCTCAAACAGATACAGGCCGCATAACTGGGTGTGATAATCGGTTGCAAACTGTTCGGCAAATTGTTCAAGACCAGCTTGATCCTGAAATGTCTGCGGTTGTGATAATGTGAAAAAAACATCCATTGTATGGCGGCGCAGTTTGACAGATGAGAGTGCAATATTGCCGATGCGGATTTTTTCATCTTCAATACGCTGCGTGATATTTTTTTGGTGTAGGGCCAGTTGTTGCAAAGCCTCGATACGTTTTTCACCATCCGGTTGAAAGAAGGTATAAACCATCATCGCCAGAGCGCATATAATGACCGCCATAAGTTTTTGAGGAATTTTAAGTAGGCGGAACATAAGGCCGAGCAGGATAAAGCCGAGAGCGATACTGGTGGCGGTGAGGGCAACAGGATATTGGGCAAAGGGAAGAATATAGATCAGTTCTTCTAATGACATAAATATCTCGATTTGGTTTCGATGCCCGGATTATGGTCATCACAAAGATGGTTGTTTTATTTTCATACCAAAAAAATAAAAAAATGAAATTGCCACAGGCGCGACAAAGGCAGGTTTTTTATTCTTCACTCTTTTTTGTGATCAATAAACGGTTTTGTGAATGGAAACAAAATGATGGCCGCACGATATTCAAAGTGACGTTAGGGCGAATCATACACTGATCGTCGATAACTTTGAAATTTAAAATAGAAGCGCTTTTGAAGGCTTCAAAGGAGAAGAAATGAAAAATTTTGTTTGTGTTGCTGCTACTGCTCTTGTTCTTTCTGCGGGTGCCGCTGTTGCATCGCCTCTGACCGGTGATGGTACATTTGAAAATAACTATGTTGTTGGTCAGCAGACGAACGGCCCGCGTGCCGATAGTCAGTCATCGTTCCATTATCGCTTTGGTGATGGAACAATGGAGAACCGCTATGTCAATGGCCAGCACAAGAATGCACCGTTGGATGCAACACCTGTTGCTGCAACAGGCCAAAGAGATTCTGGCAACTAAGTGGAAGTGATAACAGCCGTTCATACGGTCTGTTAGGAATGTAGGGGAAAGGCGTTTCATGCGCCTTTTCCGTTTTTCTTTTTAGGCGTGATTGGAATTTAAAATCGCGCTATTTATTGAACTCTCTTTTTTGTGATCAATAAACGGTTTCGTGAATAGTAACGAAATGTCGGCCGCACGATATTCAAGATGAGGGCGCGTCATAAGTTGGCCGTCTATAGCTTGAGTTTTGAATTATTTAAAAGTTGAAGTGTTTTATGAAAGCTTCAAAAGGAGAGAAAATGAAAAATCTAGTTTGTGTTGCCGCAGCAGCTCTCATTGTTTCTGCCGGTGCTGCTGTTGCATCACCTTTGACTGGCGATGGTACTTTTGAAAATAATTATGTCTACGGTCAGAGTGTTGCAGGTGCCCCGCATGCAACTTATCAGTCGGAGCACCATAAAGCCTTCCCGAGTAATGGCAAGAGCGAAAATACTTACGTTAATGGTCAACGCCATAATTCCCCGTTGAATACTACACCTGTCGCAGCCACAGGACAGAGTGACTCAGGTGATTAAGTCGTTTAGATCATGACAACCTTTTAAATAGGTGTGTTATGAGAGCTAAAAGGCGCTTTGTGCGCCTTTTTTATTTTTTGGATTGGTCAAGGCTGATAATAGCGAGGCCAGAAAATAGTTTTGAGCTTCGTATAGCGTTGCTGTTTTACAATCTGTATGTTTCGATCATCATCAGACTGAAATATTCCCTATATTCGTCATTTGGCAAAACCTTATTAACTTTCCTTGCCTAAGCTAGAAGACAACCAAGTCCCAGATATGGGTTCCGTTTTAACGGGTATGTATTAATGTCTTTTAGTGTTTGAGTATGATGAAGAATTTAAAAGCTGACCTATCATCCCATGATTCGAAATATGATTATGAAGAGGCTTCTACAGCCTTAGTCGATCAAGTTTCTTTGGTGCCTTCTTTAAAAAAGGCCGCTGAATACCCGCACGTATGGAAAAAGGCTTTTGCATTAGGACAAAATGTACGTTTTACTCGTACCCCTGAAGTTGAGTTGATACAACGGCGTGTACAAAATGATCCTGATTTTGCGGCCAAGATGAAAGCTTTTGAAGCTGCACAGCAGGAAAAACGTGCATTGGATGCTGCAAAAGAAAAACGTATTGAACTTGTTGAGCCCGGACAGGTTGCCCGCGTCGACATGCCTGTTCATAACAAATCTATCAAGGCCGTGTCCGATGATATGAACGTTAAAATAGATGTAAGCGCAAAGGGTGAGTCGCTTTATATTTCCGATAGTGCCTTTTTTGAATTTGGACCTTTCTCATGGGGTGTTGAAGACCAGTCCAAAACTATGCCGACGGATAAGGTTTTTGTAGAATCGCATACAGCTTCTGCTTTGCCCGTTACACCTGAGGGATCGATTACCGATCTTTATCGGGTATTGGAATGTCGTTTTTCCCACGCCAATCAGTCGGCTGTGGTGGTAAAAGCGGACGAGAGGGACCATGCACAGGGTGAGGATCATCATGTTTTAAAAACATCCAATGAAAGTGCGCTAATTGAGAAGGCGGCGCCCTTTGTTGAGGATATTGCACCTAACCAGAATGTCGAGGTGGCTACTGAAACATCCACCGAGATAGAAAATCAAAAGATTGAAGCGGATTCGAAAGCTGTTCCTGTTGAGAAAAAAGATGAAACTCTGAGTGATCAGATGAGTGCAGTAGTTGAGGACTTGGAACCAGAGCAGCTCCCTCAAGAGCAGCATGAGGAGTATCCGCTGAAAGTAGAGGAAGTAGCAAAGACTGTTAATGTTGCGCCGCGGCTAGATCGGCTGTTTGCAGCCAAGCCCATGCCGAAGCAGGAGCGTATTGGTCCTTACGAATTTCCATCTATCGAGTTGTTGCAGGAAGCCATTCATAATGACGAGGCGAATGTTTCGCAGGAAGCGCTTGAACGGAGCGCCGGTCTTTTGGAAAGTGTGCTTGAAGATTTCGGCATCAAGGGTGAAATTATTCATGTTCGCCCGGGACCTGTGGTGACACTTTATGAATTTGAACCGGCTGCCGGTGTCAAGTCCTCCCGTGTGATAGGCCTGTCGGATGATATTGCGCGCTCGATGTCGGCTATATCCGCTCGTGTTGCTGTAATTCCCGGTCGTAATGTTATCGGCATAGAGTTGCCTAATCATGTACGTGAAACCGTTTATCTGCGTGAGCTAATGGAATCGCGGGCTTTCCGCGATAGCAATTATAAGTTGGCTTTGGCCTTGGGCAAAAATATCGGTGGTGAGCCGATTATAGCCGAATTGGCTAAAATGCCGCATCTTCTGGTCGCCGGTACAACCGGATCGGGCAAGTCGGTTGCTATCAATACAATGATTTTGTCCTTGTTATATCGTATGTCTCCGGAACAATGCCGTTTGATCATGGTTGATCCGAAGATGCTTGAACTGTCGATCTATGATGGTATTCCGCATTTGTTGACGCCGGTTGTGACCGATCCTAAAAAAGCGGTGACAGCATTAAAATGGGCCGTGCGCGAAATGGAAGAACGCTATCGCAAGATGGCTAAGCTGGGTGTGCGTAATATTGACGGATTCAATAGCCGTGTCAGTCAGGCTGCTGCTAAAGGCGAGACAATCAATTGCACGGTACAGGCTGGTTTTGACAAGGAAACAGGCGAGCTGCTTTATGCGCAGGAAGCCATGGATTTGACACCGCTGCCTTATATTGTGGTGATTGTCGACGAGATGGCTGATCTGATGATGGTGGCCGGTAAGGAAATTGAAGGAGCAATCCAGCGCTTGGCGCAAATGGCTCGTGCTGCCGGTATCCATTTGATTATGGCCACACAGCGTCCATCGGTCGATGTTATTACCGGTACAATCAAGGCCAATTTTCCAACCCGCATATCGTTTCAGGTTACATCGAAAATTGACAGCCGTACTATTCTTGGTGAGCAAGGTGCAGAAACCCTGCTTGGTCAGGGCGATATGCTGCATATGGCCGGAGGTGGCCGTATCATGCGTGTGCATGGGCCTTTTGTTTCCGATGAAGAAGTTGAACATGTCGTTGAACACCTTAAAACGCAAGGAACTCCTGATTATCTTGCCCATATTACCGATGATGATGATATGGAAGAGACGATTGAGGATGCTGAATCGGTTGCCGATATTCTAGCGGCTGGCAGCAGCGGCGAGGATGGTGAAGAGCTTTATTTGCAAGCTGTTAAAGTTGTCATGCGTGATAAAAAATGCTCGACATCTTATATCCAGCGTCGTCTGGGCGTAGGCTATAACAAGGCGGCAACGCTTGTGGAACGTATGGAAAATGAAGGATTGGTCGGCCCTGCCAACCATGTTGGCAAACGTGATATCCTGATCAATGGCCAGAATTATGGTGGCTGATCAAGGCAACTGCATGTTTTGGATAAGCGTGCGGTTGAATTGAATGATGTTTCAGATTCACTCAAGGCGTTTATAGCTTTGTTGTCAGGCCTGCATTTGATGATTGGCCAGTCCAACAGCGGTTTCACTTTATCTGTTGACCAATCATCTTCTAGAGATGCTTCACAGTCCTTTGAAAATAGGATAGAACCCGCACAGGAATTGCAAAACGGATCACGCTATTGAGCAGTTTTCTTGACGGTCTGTTACAAGCTGAAATACGCCGCGCTTATCTAAGTGGACGGCCATGCTTTGTTGTGTCGTCGAGACTGGATGAAATTTTATGGACAAATGGCGCTGGTGCACGTTTTTTGGGATATCAGCATGTTGGACAGGCAATCGGCCGGGGTTCTTCATTTGATCGGGCGGATAAGCGTCAGATCAATACCGGTTTGGAGAGTGGTCGACAGGTACAATTACGTGGCAAGACGGGGCGGTGCCGTTTTATAATTTCATCTTTTGACGGTGTTGATCAGCAGCAGGCTATTTTATTTGAAGGGCTTGATGACCAGCTAGCCGATGATGGGGAAGATGCCCTGATTGCCGGTCTGAGTGATGCACAGTCATTTGCGGCCATCTATGATCGGCAGGGTAATGTTTTGGCCGTTGATGATCGTTATCGTGATCTGTCACAACAGATAAGAGAGAGCGCTGTATCGCTTTTTGACATAGCACGCATAGACGGGGTCGAGCGTAAAAAAATTATCACCAATGGCAAGGCTTATTGGTGTGGTGCGTTGCAATTGAGCCAAGAACCGCAGACCTATTTGATGGTGGCTGTCAATGACATGACGGTTGAGGATGGGGCATCGGATTGGTCACAAACCGATCAAAAGCTTGATGATCAGGATAGACTGGCTCTGCGTGAAATTGCCGAGCGCTTGCGAATGGACATGGCGAGTAGCGAATGGGCTGACAAGGGCGGCGGTGCTGAGCCTCATATGCCATCATCTCAACAGCAATCCGTTCTGCAATTACAAGATCTTTATGCACTTATTGATATGGTCGGTGACGGCTTGATCATTTTGGATCAGCATTCTTATATAAGCTATATGAGCGGTGCTGCGGCCGCTTTGCTGGGGCTTGAAAACCGGAGTTTTGACGATCGTTCTTTTCTTGATCTATTTGCGCCATTGGCGCGATCGGTTCTTGATGCCTATTTTGGTGGTCTTCAATCCTCGCCTTTTAATCAGGGATGTGAAATTGCCGCCCATCAGGGACATAATCCCCATCCGGCCTTTTATTTGTATGCTATGGCATTGCCATCACAAAATGGCTTTGGGGTTATCATTCGCGATCTTTCTGAACGCAATGCCGAAACTGCAAGACTGCTTGAAAAAGTGACACAGGATCCCCTACCTTTGTCATTTGCCCAGATTATTCATGAAATACGTACGCCTTTAAATGCCATTTTGGGTTTTGCCGAAATTATGCGTGATGAAAAATTCGGCACGATTGGCAATGAGCGTTATCGAGAATATTTGCGCGATATTGTACGCTCGGGGCGCCATGTATTGTCTTTGGTCAATGATATGCTGGAGCAGTCGAAAGAACAGCATGAAAATACGCGTCCTGTCGATATAGATAAAAAAGCCACTTTATCACGCCTTGATTTATGGCCTGTCCTTTATGAGGTTGCTTCGTTGATGCAGGAAGAGGCCAATCGCAATGGTGTAATATTGCGGATCAACCGTGCACGCAATTTGCCGCATTTGGCAATCAAGGGGCGTTCATTACGCCAGATTCTACTCAACCTGGTATCCAATGCGATCCGCTTTACACCGGCTGGCGGGCAGGTTGTTTTGGCCGCCAGTCATGCGGCAGGTGTTGTCACTTTGATGGTTAGTGATACCGGTATCGGGATGAATCCGCAGGGTATAGAAAAAGCACTGCAACCTTATGGGCAGGTGCCGCGCCAAAATCCAAGGCAGGGTGATGCTGTTTTCCAGGGAACCGGTCTCGGCTTGCCTTTGACCAAAGCAATGGTTGAAGCGGAGGGCGGGCATTTCAGATTGACTTCCGTTCCCGGACAGGGAACGAAAGTCGAGCTAGAATTTCCGGTTTGATAAAGTCTAATTATTTTTGTTTGGCCAAAAGATCACGAATTTCGGTCAATAGTTGCTCATCACGAGGCACCACTTCCGGTACGGGCTTTACATTTTCATTGGCACGCATACGGTTGATGGCTTTGACAAAGATAAACAAAACCCACGCGATGATCATGAAGTTAATCAGGATGGTAATAAAATTGCCATAGGCGAGTGTTGCGCCGGCTTCTTTGGCGGCGGAAAGGGTATCCTGTTTTTCTCCGGCAAGCTGGATAAACATATTTGAAAAATCCAGCCCTCCTGTAAAGAAACCGATCAGTGGCATGATCAGATCATTAACGATTGAATTGATTAAGGCATTGAATACACCGCCGATAATAACACCGATGGCTAGATCAATCATATTACCTTTAATGGCAAACTCTTTGAATTCTTTTAGCATGTTGTTTATATAACTTTCGTCATTCATCAAAATCATAAATGGTTTTGTATCAGCACATTGTTTTCCGATTATGGGTTTTAATATAGTGCACATGATCAAAAAGTCCCGAAAGTTTTTTATGCCGACTTTGTAGCGCTCAAATAAGCTGAACATTATCAAAAAATAGGGATGAAATCTGTCGTCCGACAGGCTAAGAAAAAGCATGGCATTTATTTATAAAATTGTGTCGCGCCCTTTATGGGATGCTGCTTTGGAAAAAGGCTGTTTTGAGGGAGCGCCGGTTGATTTGTCCGACGGCTTTATTCATTTTTCGACCGGTTCTCAACTCCATGAAACTGCTGTGAAACATTTTTCCGGCCAGACCAATCTGTTATTGTTGAGCGTAGACGAAACATTACTGGGGCCAAAATTGCATTATGAGGTTTCGCGAGGAGGGGCGCTGTTCCCCCATCTCTATCGTGCATTAAAAATCGAGGAAGTTGCAAAAGTTTGTTCTTTTGAGGCTGATGATAAAGGCAATTTTCCCACCATTGGAGAAAATCAATGAGTTTGTTTTCCTATCTTGGCCGTTCGGCCTTGTTTATGTTGGAGCCTGAACGTGCCCACGCCATGGCAATACAGGGTTTAAAGAGTGGCCTGATCGGTGCGGAGCAGATTGCTGATAAGCGTTTGGCTGTGGATGTTGCGGGTCTTAAACTGCCCAATCCTTTGGGAGTGGCTGCTGGTTTTGACAAGAATGCACAAGTGCCGGATGCGATCTTACGACTGGGATTCGGGATGGCTGAAATCGGCACTGTTACGCCGCGTCCGCAAGCAGGAAATTCTAAGCCGCGTTTATTCCGATTGATAGAGGATGAAGCAGTTATCAACCGTATGGGATTTAATAATGAAGGTCACAAAGCGGTTTTGTCACGTCTGCAGGCAAGGAAAAGGCAAGGCATTGTCGGGGTCAATATTGGTGCCAATAAGGATTCGGAAGACCGGATTAGTGATTATGTCGCTGGTATTGGCTGCTTTTATGATGTGACGGATTATTTTACCGTTAATATTTCATCACCGAATACACCGGGCTTGCGTGACTTGCAGGCGCGTGAAAGTTTGCGGATGCTGATGGATGCGGTATCAGCCGAGCGTAAACGCTGTGCTGCGCACAAGCAGGTCAAAGTACCGATTTTTTTAAAAATTGCGCCTGATCTTGATGAGGAAAGTCTGGATGATATAGCTGCGGAGCTTCAGGCTTCAGATTTTGACGGGGTTATTGTATCGAACACAACCTTATCACGGCATGGATTGAAAGATCAGAAAGCAGCCAAAGAGGCTGGTGGGCTTTCGGGAAAGCCTCTGTTTGAACCAAGTACGATCGTGCTTGCGAAAATGCGTGAACGGCTAGGTGAAATGTTGCCGATTATTGGTGTCGGCGGCGTTGATAATGCTCATACATTTATCGAAAAAATAAAAGCCGGTGCCGATCTGGTGCAGTTATATAGTGCCATGGTCTTTGTTGGCCCGCATCTGCCAGCAGAAATACTGAAAAATACATTGCAGATTATGAAGCGGGACGGTGTTGATCATATCAGTGCCTATCGTGGCCAGACACAAAAAGCATGGGCCAATTTGAAGCTCACTCAATAGAATTTTGCATGATTTTTTATAAAAAGATCGTGTGACCGCTATGTTGCTCTTGCAAAAAGCCCCGATCTTCCGTATGTCACCCACACGGATTACTGAAGGTGTTCCGTATGACAAGGTATGCGGTTGTAGCTCAGTTGGTTAGAGCGCTGGTTTGTGGCACCAGAGGTCGTAGGTTCAACTCCTACCAACCGTACCACTTCTAAAGTCTGAAGCCGCATTAAAATTATGCACGCCATTCAATCCTTATCCACGCTGGAGCGAGATGCATAAGGGGAATATTGGGGCGCGTGTCAGATCATTCTTTCAGCCATTGGCGTAATGCATCATTGACAGCTTGGGGTTGTTCGATCGGAACCATATGACCGGCATGGGGAATGATAACCAGTCGTGCTTGTGGTAATAAGGCAGCCATTGCTTTTGATATGGCAGCTGGCCGGATCTGGTCATTTTCGCCGCAAATGATTGTTGTTGGACCTTGGTAGGCTTGCAAGACATCACTTGCATCATGGCGGGTGATAGAGTTCTGCCGGATTAGGACATCGGCACCCAGTCGGCGGGTCATATCCTGTATACGCGATGTTATGGCTTCATTGTTCCAGTGGTCGGGATGCAGATAGGCTTTTAACATCTGATGGCCGATGCCGATAAAGCGTCCTGGCATTCTGGCGGCTTTGATTACTTGTTGTCGTTGGGCAGCCTGTTCGGGTGTGTCGGGCAAGTAATCGGTGCCGATGAGAGCCAGTCGAGCAATGCGTATGGCATTCTGGCGTAGCATTTCCTGCGCAACATACCCCCCAAGTGAAAAGCCAGCTAAAGCAAAAGAACCTTGAGGCGCAACAGCAAAGACTGCTTTTGCCATGTCTTCGATGCTTGCTGCCTGGGTTATATCACCGATAATACAGTCAGCAACATCGGAGAGGCCTTCAATCTGGTCTCGCCAAAGCTCGCCATCATTGAGCGTTCCCGGAATGAGAACGAGCTTGGTTTTCATGGTCTATTCCATTTCAACCAGTAGATCTTTGGCGTCGATCTGGTCGCCCTGCTTAACGAAAACTTGGGCAACAACGCCATCTTTTTCGGCATGCAGCGCTGTTTCCATTTTCATCGCTTCGATGGATACCAAAACATCGCCGGTTTTAACGCTATCGCCGGCTTTGACCGCTACGCCGGAAATAATGCCGGGCATTGGTGCGCCAATTTGGTTTACGTTGCCGCTTTCTGCTTTTGGACGCACGGTTGACGAAGCACCATGGGCACGATCTGGTACTTTGATACGGCGTGGTTGGCCGTTTAGTTCAAAGAATACTGTGACCATACCCTGTTCGTCTGCTTCTCCAACAGCGAGATTGCACACAACCAGCGATTTTCCTTTTTCGATTTCGACAAGGATTTCCTCTTCCTGATCAAGGCCGTAAAAATAGACGGGGGTCGGAAGCGAGCTGACCGGGCCGTAGAGATTGGCTGCTGCAGCGTAATCGGTAAAGACTTTTGGATACATCATATAGGAAGCAAATTCAGCTTCGTTGATTGGACGGCCGATTGCATCTTCTGCCTGTTTACGTTCAGCATCAAGATCGGCAGGCTTCAACATGGCGCCGGGGCGGGTCGTGAACGGTTTTTCACCTTTGAGGGCTTTTTTCTGCAATCCGACAGGCCAGCCGCCTTCCGGCTGTCCAAGGTCTCCTTTAAGCATCGAGACAACCGATTCGGGAAAAGCGATGTCTTTGTTGGGATTTTCAACATCGTCAACCGTGAGGTCCTGACTGACCATCATCAGGGCCATGTCCCCGACAACCTTGGAAGACGGTGTTACTTTGACAATATCGCCGAACATTCTATTCACATCAGCATAGGCCTGGGCCACTTCATGCCAACGGCTTTCAAGGCCGAGCGAGCGGGCCTGTTCTTTGAGGTTGGTAAACTGCCCACCGGGCATTTCATGGAGATAAACTTCCGAGGCAGGGCCTTTAAGATCGCTTTCAAAGGCTGCATATTGATGGCGTACGGCTTCCCAATAGAAAGAGATGCGGCGTATCCATTCCGTATCAAGACCTGTTTCACGTTCTGTACCGGCAAGTGCTTCGACAATGGAACCGAGGCAGGGTTGTGAGGTGTTGCCCGATAGCGCATCCATGGCCGCATCGACTGCATCGACACCGCTTTCAACCGCAGCTAGCACGGTGGCGGCGGCAATGCCCGATGTATCATGAGTATGGAAGTGGATCGGCAGGTCTGTTTCTTCACGCAACGCCTTGAAAAGGACACGGGCTGCCCGTGGCTTCATCAGGCCTGCCATGTCCTTGATTGCAATGATGTGGGCACCGGCTTTTTCAACTTCGCGGGCCAGTTTAATATAATAGTTGAGATCATATTTGGGGCGTGCACTATTTAAAAGATCACCGGTATAGCAGATGGCGGCTTCACAAAGTTTGCCTTCTTCCTGCACGGCATCCATTGAGACACGCATATTCTCAACCCAGTTAAGGCTGTCAAAGACACGGAAAATATCCATACCGTTTTGAGCGGCTTGCCGGACAAAATGCTTGACCACATTGTCGGGATAGCTTTTATAGCCAACACCGTTGGCACCTCTGAGCAGCATTTGTAGTAGGATATTGGGTGCGGCTTCACGAATTTTTTGCAAACGCTCCCATGGGTCTTCGGTCAGGAAGCGCATGGCGACATCAAAGGTTGCTCCGCCCCAGCACTCTAATGAAAAGAGATTAGGTAGGACATGGGCATAAGTGTCGGCGATGGCAACAATGTCGTAGGTGCGCATGCGTGTTGCCAAAAGAGACTGGTGGCCATCGCGCATAGTGGTGTCGGTAATCAGCGTGCGTTTTTCATGACGCATCCATTGGCTGAACTTCTTTGGTCCTAGTTTTTCAAGCTTTTGTTTTGTACCAGAGACGAGAGGCGTATTCTCGACATGGGGGATGACAGGGGCAGCTACATTGGCTGATGGGCGCGCGCGGCCTTTGGCTTCGGGATGTCCATTGACGGTAACGTCGGCAATATAGGTTAAAAGCTTGGTTGCACGGTCTTGACGTTTGACGTGGGAAAAGAGTTCAGGTGTCGTGTCAATGAAGCGTGTTGTATAATCGTTGGCTTTGAATTTAGGATGGCTGATAATAGCTTCAAGAAAGGTCAGATTGGTGGCAACGCCGCGGATACGGAATTCGCGAAGCGCACGATCCATACGGGCAATGACCTCTTCTGTTGTTGGGGCCCAGGCCGTCACTTTTTCTAGCAAGGGATCATAGAAGCGGGTGATAACTGCGCCTGAATAGGCGGTGCCACCATCAAGGCGGATGCCGAAGCCGGTGGCCCCGCGATAGGCGGTGATGCGTCCATAATCGGGAATGAAGTTTTGCTCGGGGTCTTCCGTGGTAATACGGCATTGCAGCGCATGGCCGCGCAATTTGATATCTTCTTGGGCGGGAACACCCGACTGTGGGGTGCCGATCGCGGCTCCTTCCAGAATATGGATTTGGGCTTTGACAATATCAATGCCGGTGACTTCTTCTGTAACTGTGTGTTCGACCTGAATACGCGGATTGACTTCGATAAAGTAGAATTTGCCGCTATCGGCATCCATCAGGAATTCTACTGTGCCCGCCCCGATATATTGCGTCGCATTGGCAATCTTCAAGCCATAAGAGGCCAGTTCGGCACGTTGTTCTTTATTGAGATAAGGAGCCGGTGCGCGTTCAACGACCTTCTGGTTGCGCCGCTGGATAGAGCAGTCACGCTCGAATAAATGGACGGCATTGCCATGGGTATCGCCTAGAATTTGCACCTCGACATGGCGGGCGCGCTCAACCAGCTTTTCCAAATAGACTTCATCCTTGCCGAAAGCGGCTTTAGCTTCACGCTTGGCTTCGGTGACTTCTTTGGCCAGATCTTCAGCGCGGCGAATGGCGCGCATGCCGCGTCCACCACCGCCCCAAGAGGCTTTCAGCATTAAAGGATAACCGATTTTATCGGCAAGCTTTTTCACCTCATCTATACTGTCCGGCAGCGGATCGGTAGCCGGAACAACCGGTACGCCGATTTCAATGGCCAGATTACGTGCGGCGACCTTATTGCCCAGACGGCGCATGGTTTCGCCCTTGGGTCCAATAAAAATAATACCGTTTTCGGCACAGGCATCGGCGAATTCAGGGCTTTCTGACAAGAGACCGTAACCCGGATGGATAGCATCGGCACCGGATAATTTGGCAACGCGGATGATTTCGTCAATTGATAGGTAACTCTCGATCGGGCCCATATCATGGTCAAGATGGGGGCCACGGCCAATCAGATAACTTTCATCGGCTTTGAACCGGTGAAGTGCAAGTTTATCTTCTTCTGCAAAAACAGCGACAGTTTTAATGCCAAGCTCATTGGCTGCGCGAAAAACGCGGATGGCTATTTCTGACCGATTGGCAACGAGTAACTTATTGATAGACATATAGATGCTCCTCTTGAAATTTATTTATAAAAGGATGCGAAATAAAAGAAAAGCCTCGGTTTTTAATTCAATCGTTTGAAAACATATTTAAAAATTTTATTTAATAGAATGTGGGCAAGAGAGATGATTGAAAATATATGACGAAACAATAAGAAGTATGTTAAACACTGGGAATATGGAAAGATTGATCAAAATAACGATAGCCGAGATATTTGGTTCTAGTTTTGGAAGTGGTGGTATATGGCGGTAAAAATATCGGATAAAGAGCCCGGAAAAAAGAAAAAAGCCAAATGCAAAGAAGTGCCTGAATATATCAAGGCGACACGCGGTACCGCGACATGGAAGCAGACGGGTGAATGGCTTGCGTTCCGCGGTATTGAGGATATCGAATGTATCACGCCCGATCAGGCTGGTGTAGCACGCGGCAAGATGATGCCGTCAAAGAAGTTTACTTCAGATACATCGTTGGCATTACCTGCTGCAGTTTTTATGGCCACAATCTCCGGTGATTATCCTGAAGATGGTAATGGTTTCCATTATCCCGAAAGCGACGGGGATCTAAGGCTGGAACCTGACTTAAGCACTCTTTCAGTCGTTCCATGGGAAGATGACCCGACGGCTCAGGTTATTTGTGATCTTGTCTATCAGGATGGCAGCCGTGTGGCCTATACGCCTCGCAATGTTCTGCGGTCAATTGTTAATGCCTATACCGAAATGGGGTTGAGGCCGGTTGTGGCACCTGAAATTGAATTTTATTTGGTGCAGAAAAATCCAGATCCCGACTATCCATTAACGCCTCCAGTTGGACGCTCAGGCCGAGCCATCGGTGGTGGGCAGGGATATTCGATTGCCGGTGTCAATGAATTTGACGAGTTGATTGATGATATCTATCATTTTTCGGAAGCGCAGGGGCTGGAAATTGATACATTGATTCATGAAGAAGGAGCAGGCCAGCTTGAGATCAATCTGCGTCATGGTGATCCGATTGTTCTGGCCGATCAGGTTTTCCTGTTTAAGCGGACAATCCGCGAGGCAGCTCTAAAACATGAAATGTATGCTACCTTTATGGCCAAGCCCATTCAGGGGCAGCCGGGTTCTGCCATGCATATCCACCAGTCTGTTATTGATATAAAATCGGGACGCAACATTTTTTCCAATGAGGATGGTAGTGAAAGTGCTTCGTTGCGGCATTTTATCGGGGGCATGCAAAAGCATATGGCAGCAGCTCTTGTTATGTTGGCCCCTTATGTTAATTCGTATCGCCGTCTCATTCCTGATATTTCAGCGCCCGTCAACTTGTGCTGGGGCTATGACAACCGCACAACGGCTTTTCGTGTGCCGCGTTCGACACCGGAAGGTCGAAGGGTTGAAAACCGTATTCCATCCTCGGACGCTAATCCCTATCTTGCACTTGCCGCATCACTGGCATGTGGACTCATTGGTTTGAAAAAGCGCCTTAAACCCGACGAACCGACCATAGCTGCCGCCAATATTGATGATATTGATTTGCCGCGTGGGCTGATTGAAGCAGTAACACTGTTTGAGCAGGATAAGGTGCTGCGTTCTGTTTTGGGGGCTTCTTTTGTCAATACTTATGCGGCGATCAAGCGGCAGGAATTTGAAACTTTTATGGAAGTGATTAGTCCATGGGAACGTGAATTCCTGTTGTTGAATGTGTAAAAATGATGGATTACGCTCATTTGAATTCGCTGGGTGAATCCTGGTATGAGGCACAGCTGCAACAAAGACCGACCTATTCTTGTTGTTCGGGAAATGAAGACTGTGATGTGGCAATTATTGGCGGTGGTCTAACTGGATTGTCGGCCGCTTATCATTTGGCGCGCGGCGGTATCAGAACGATCCTTGTCGAAGGGGCGCGTTTTGGTGATTGTGCGTCGGGTCGTAATGGTGGGCAATTGGGGACAGGCCAGCGACAATGGGTTGAGCAGCTCGAACAGAATTATGGTTTTGAACGGGCGAAACAGCTTTTTGATCTGGCTGAGCAGGCTAAACAGGATATTCTTGATTTTGCCCGTTCGGGCGGCTTTGATATTGATTATCAACAAGGACAGCTTTCAGTTATTCACCATAAACGTTTGATTGACAGTTATAAGCGGCATGTCGATGTCATGGCCCGTTATGGTTATGACAAGCTTTCTTTTATGGATGTAGATGAAACAGCTGTGCGGTTGGGGTCTGAACGCTTTTTGGGTGGCATTCGTGATGTTGGTACGGGGCATATTAATCCGTTAAAGTTGGTTTTTGCATTTGCAAACGCTGCTTGCAAGGCTGGTGCAATATTGTACGAACATACACAGATTACCCGGTTACGCGATAATAATGGGCGTTATGTTTTGACCACAAAAGAGGGAAGCATAACGGCTGATCGGGTATTGATGGCCAATAATGCTTTTGGCGGAATGCTGCATTCTATGCCTCAATCCTATGTCGCACCGCTTCGTTCCTATATAGCGGCAACCGAGCCGCTTGATCCGGCGCTGAATATTCTGCCCGGTGGTGAGGCGGTTGATGATTCGCGCTATGTGGTGCGTTATTTCCGTAAAGTAGAGAATAATGTTTTATTGTTTGGCGGAGCGGAAAGTGGAGGCGATACGGTTTTGCGCGATATTGATGGTGCAATAAGGGCACAATTAAGAGAAATCTATCCGCAACTTGCCAATATCAGATTGACACACCATTGGGGCGGAACGTTGGCTATTACCATGCAGCGTTTGCCGCTGGTGCGTGATGTTATGCCGAATGTAACCTATAGCGGTGCCTATTCCGGCCATGGTGTGATGCTGGCACCTTTTATGGGTAAACTTTATGCGCAGTCTGCATTGGGCGAAAGAGGCGATATTAATCTTTTCAAGGAATTGAAACTGACACCTTTCCCCGGTGGTCTTATGCTGAGAAAGCTGTTGTTAAAGGTGGCCATGAAATGGTTCACATTGCGAGATAGCTTATGAGGCATAGTTTTATTCGAATTGGTGTTATTGTCTTATCCATATGTTTAAACATGGTACAGGCAAACGCAGGTTGGGATATTCCGCAAAACATGTTTGGTTTTCGCATTGATGATTTGGATGAAACAGACGTTTTTGCTGGCAGAACCGATTATACGGCAGAAAACCGCCAAGGAATGGAAAATTACTGGCGTAACCAAAAAGAAGACACTGTTTTGTATGAAGGACGGTGGATTTTTCGTGACGCATCTTATGACAGAACGGAACTTGTGCACTTTGCCCTTGTCGATAATCAGACTATGATCGAGATTACAGGCTGTGGCGATGTGCTTTGTCTGGTTATAGTGCGGGAAGATGGATGTTCTGAAAATACGATTCTACCTTATCGTAAGCCATTGGTTGAAGAAGGTGAAATTTATTCTGGTTATGGCTGGTATGTGCCGGAAATTCAGGAGCTTCATTTTATTGACATCAGCCGCAATGATAGCGGGGATCGTTCAAAGCCGCCCCAAAAGGGATCAAAACTTTATATTCATGGCGCTAATATTAGCTATTATCGCGAATGTGGCACTTTTTCGCATGGTGAAATCAGTCCGGTTTTTACGTCAGGCTGGGATTATGTCGGTCCACCCGTTTGCGCGGCAAAATAAACAGTTTCTATAAATGATAGCCGCCATCAATGGGTAGAACAGTGCCGGTTATAAAGCTGGCCGCATCGCTGCATAAAAAGATGGCGGCATTGGCAATATCTTCAGGATTTGATAGGCGTCCAAGAGGAATGGAACGTTCAAGGATAATGCGCGTTTCATGTGACATATGGCCGACAGATTGTTGGAAGGTTTCAGTATCGCTTTCGGCCGGGCACAGGCAATTAATGCGTATATTTTTTTCCGCCAATTCCAGAGCCATGGCGCGCGTAGCTGTTATGATCCAGCCTTTGGATGCTGTAAACCAGGTAAAGCCTTTGCGTGGGCGGATGACAGAAGTTGCACTCATCGTTAGGATAGCGCCGCTTTTTTGACGCTCCATAACAGGGAGAATGCTCTGGATGCCGAAATAGAGACCCTTGATATTGACGGCATTGACAAGATCGAATGTATCCTCATCCACTTTTTCCAAGGGGTTTTGTCGATGGGTAAAACCGGCATTGGCAATGAATACATCAATGGTTTTGAATTTTTTGACCGTTTCCTCAACCATGATATGGTTGTCTTCAAGGCGGGATACATCACATTGCACAGCGATTGCCTGCTTACCAATTCTGTCGGCAATCTGTTGAGCCTTTTTAAGATTGATATCGGCAATGACAATATTGGCACCCTCCATGGCAAAACGCTCGGCCATGGCTGCACCAAAACCGGCACCGGCACCAGTGATAAGGACAGTCTTCCCATTCAGTTTTGTCATCTCGCGCATATCATTATTCCCGCTTTTGAGTGTTTTAGAATAATGATAGACTGTTTATATAAATGTCATATTAATATTCTAATATCTTTGTAGCGCTTCATGATGAAGAGCGTATTATTCTATCTGGTTGTACCAAAAGCATGACTTGAAACTCGGTGCACGGACAATTAAAACGATTGAATGGCTTGAGCTATAAAGGTGTTTCCATGGTTAGCAAGATTATACCGATTCCGGCATTTGATATTGTGGTTTTTGGCGGAGCGGGTGATCTGGCTGAACGCAAGCTCATTCCTGCGCTTTATCAGCGCCAACGCCTTGGCCAGTATAGTGAGCCAACCCGTATTATCGGCTCTTCGCGCTCAAAAATGAGTGACGCGGATTATCGTGTTTTTGCCCGCAAGGCGATCGTTGATCATGTGGCGGATAAGGAAATTGACGAGGGCGAGATCGAAACTTTCCTTCAACGTATATTCTATGTGTCGGTTGATGTGACCGCCGAAGACGGTTGGAGCAATCTGAAAAAGAAAATTGAAACCGATGCTGCGGCTGTACGGGCTTTTTATCTGGCTGTTAGTCCATCACTTTTTGGGGAAATTGCAACCCGTCTTGGCCAGTATGATCTGGTAACAGAGGAAACACGCATTATCGTGGAGAAGCCGATCGGGCGTGATCTTCAATCCGCAACCGAGCTTAATGATACTTTGGCTAAAGTTTTTGACGAAAGACAGATTTTCCGCATTGATCATTATCTTGGAAAAGAAACAGTACAAAATTTAATGGCATTGCGCTTTGCCAATGCACTTTATGAGCCGTTATGGAACTCCAATCATATCGATCATGTCCAGATTACGGTTGCCGAATCGGTTGGTCTGGAAGGTCGTGCCGGTTATTACGACAATGCCGGTGCTTTGCGTGACATGGTACAGAACCATATTTTGCAGTTGCTGTGTCTGGTGGCTATGGAGCCACCTTTTTTGAATAATGCCGATGCGGTACGTGATGAAAAACTGAAAGTATTGCGTTCTTTACAGCCAATCATCGGGCACAATGTTGCGGCCAATACAGTGCGTGGACAATATCAGGCCGGCGCCTCAACTTATGGTGCTGTTGGTTCCTATCTTGATGACCTTAAAGGTAATTCATCGAATACGGAAACATTTGTAGCTTTGAAAGCAGAAGTGGAAAATTGGCGTTGGGCGGGTGTTCCATTCTATTTACGAACCGGCAAGCGTATGGCCTCGCGCATGTCTGAAATTGTTGTAACCTTCAAGCAGATTCCGCATAATATATTTGGTGCGGATGCCGGTGAAATAAGTGCAAATCGGCTGGTTATCCGGTTGCAGCCGGATGAAGGTGTCAAGCAATGGCTGATGATCAAGGATCCCGGGCCGGGTGGTATGCGTTTACATCATGTCCCGCTTGATATGACTTTTGCTGGTTCTTTCGCCGAGCGTAATCCCGATGCCTATGAGCGGTTACTTATGGATGTTATCCGCGGCAATCAGACCCTGTTCATGCGGCGTGATGAGGTGGAAGCGGCATGGAACTGGATTGATCCTATTCTGGAAAGCTGGGAAGAAACCAAGCAGCCAGTACAGCTTTATACGGCTGGGACATGGGGGCCGTCACGCGCTATTGCTTTGATTGAGCGTGATGGGCGGACATGGAATGATGTGATCTGATTGTAATCAGGCATTTTCAATTTGAAGATCGGTTGCAAGGCTGTTAAGTCTAGCACAGAGCAATATCGCGGAAGATGATATGGACTATAACAATCTTGAAAGGCTTGATTTTGATAATCCGGCACAATTGGCTGCCGCGCTAAGTGATCGCGTTGCTGCAGAATTGTCTGTTGCGATCAGTGAGCGCGGACAGGCGTTTATGGCTGTTTCCGGGGGGCGTACGCCGGAGCTTTTTTTCCATTATCTGGCCAAGGCCGATATTGCTTGGGAACATATCACTATTACCCTTGTTGATGAGCGATTTGTTCCGACAGATGATGAACGTTCGAACGAACTGTTTGTGCGTAAAAATTTGCTGCAACATTTTGCGCAGAAAGCCAAATTCATTGGCCTTTATACCAAAGCGGTTACTGCCGAGTTGGCTGCCTTTTCTGCCGCGAGCCGAATCAATAGTCTGCCCAAACCGTTTGATGTCGTTATTCTTGGTATGGGTGTCGATGGGCATACGGCGTCTTTTTTCCCCGGCGGAGATAGGCTTCGACAGGCTATTGATCCAACATCGCGCGCTTTTATTTTGCCTATGCATGCCAAAGGTGCGGGCGAGCCGCGTCTGACGATGACATTGCCGCTTCTTATTTCTGCCCGATTTTTGGCGCTGCAATTGGAAGGGCATGGCAAGCTTGCCAGTTTCGAACAGGCATTGAAGAATGGTGCTGATAAGGACATGCCGATCCGTGCTGTACTCAACAATTTGCAACGCCCGTTGAAAATATACTGGTCTCCGGCGGAAGGGGACCGACATGAGCCGCCATCGCAAACGCTATTTGACTGATGGTTCGGCTACGATGAAAGTGAGAGTCAATGGCCATTTCTGCGCATATCAAAAGGATAACCGACAGGATTATTGAGCGCTCCAAATCGACGCGTGAAGTCTATCTTGACAAGATTGCCAAAGCGGCCAGTAACCGCCCCAAACGTTCTTTTCTGGGCTGTGCTAATCAGGCACATGGCTTTGCTGCTTGTGGACCGGTTGATAAAGAGCGCCTGAAAGAAGACGTGGTTGGTAATATCGGTATTATTACGGCCTATAATGATATGCTTTCGGCTCATCAGCCTTATGAGACATTTCCGGCGCTTATCCGTGAAGCTGCCCGTGAAGCGGGTGGTGTGGCGCAGGTGGCTAGTGGTGTTCCGGCGATGTGTGATGGTATTACCCAAGGTTATGATGGTATGGAGCTATCACTTTTTTCACGTGAAGTGATTGCGCTTGCCACGGCTGTCGGGCTTTCCCATGATACATTCGATGCCGCTCTTTATCTTGGTATTTGTGATAAGATTGTTCCGGGGCTTGTTATCGGAGCGTTGACCTTTGGTCATTTGCCCGGAATTTTTGTGCCGGCTGGCCCGATGACCAGTGGGCAAGGCAATGATGAAAAAGCCAAAATCCGCCAGCTTTATGCGGAAGGCAAGATTGATCGTCGCGCTTTACTTGAATCAGAAGCAAAATCCTATCATGGGCCCGGTACTTGTACATTTTACGGTACTGCCAATTCTAACCAGATGATGATGGAAATAATGGGGTTGCATCTGCCGGGGGCATCTTTTGTTAATCCCAATACGCCATTGCGCGATGCCTTGACACGTGAAGCGGCTAAACGGGCATTACAAATTACGGCGCTGGGTAATCATTATACGCCGGTCGGGGCGATGATCGACGAGCGCTCGTTTGTTAATGCGATTGTCGGATTGAATGCGACAGGTGGATCAACCAACCATACCATTCATCTGATTGCAATGGCCGCTGCGGCCGGTATCCAGCTGACATGGCATGATATTGCCGAGATTTCGGCAAATGTGCCATTGCTTGCCCGTGTCTATCCCAACGGGCTTGCCGATGTGAATCATTTTCACGCGGCTGGTGGTATGGGTTTTCTTATTCGCGAGCTGATTGAAGGCGGGTATGTCCATGAAGATGTCAGGACGGTTTATGGTGACGGGCTTTATGCCTATGCGAGTGAGCCGAAATTGGCTGCTGACGGTACGGTGATACGTGAGGCTGCGGCCAAGACAAGTGGTGATGAAAAAGTGTTGACCGGTTATCAAAAACCGTTTCAGAGTGATGGCGGCATCCGTGTTCTGGGTGGCAATATCGGCGCGGCAATTATCAAGGTTTCAGCCGTTAAACCTGAGCGCTGGGTGATCGAGGCTCCTGCACGTGTCTTTAATGATCAGGCCGAATTGCAGGATGCATTCAAGGCGGGCAAATTGGATGGGCAGGATTTCGTGGCTGTTATCCGCTATCAGGGGCCAAAAGCCAATGGTATGCCGGAATTGCATAAACTCACGACTGTACTTGGTGTGTTGCAGGATCGTGGGCAAAAAGTGGCGCTTGTCACCGATGGGCGCATGTCGGGCGCTTCAGGAAAAATTCCGGCTGCTATCCATGTGACACCTGAAGCGTTGGATAACGGGCCGATTGCACGGTTGCGCGATGGTGATATGGTTCGTCTTGATGCCAAAGCCGGTACACTGGATGTATTGATAGATTTGACAGAATTTGCTGCGCGTGTGGTCGATAAACCTGATCTATCGGCCAATGAAGCCGGATGTGGGCGTGAACTTTTTCATGCTTTTCGCCATTTTGTCAGTCGTGCCGATTTAGGCGCAAGCGTAGTATCGCATTTCTAGCGGGTAGATACTACGGATATAAAATTTTAGAATTTGGGTGGTTTCAATCCGGCAGAAAGACAGGCGGCTTTCAGTGTGTTGACCATAAGCATGGCAATGGTCATCGGGCCAACACCACCTGGTACCGGCGTAATGGCACCGGCTTTTTTTTCTACACTGCTGTAATCGACATCACCGACGAGGCGTGTCTTGCCTTCACCTTTTTCAGGTGCGTCAATACGGTTGATTCCGACATCAATCACTGTGGCGCCGCGTTTGATCCAGTCCCCCTTGATCATTTGTGGCTGGCCGACAGCGGCCACTAGAATATCAGCGCTGCGACAGACTTCATCAAGATCGCGGGTGCGGCTATGGGCGATGGTGACGGTTGCATTGGCAGCAAGAAGAAGAGCGGCCATCGGTTTGCCGACAATATTGGAACGACCGACAACAACGGCATCAAGATTGGACAGATCATCCCCTCTTATCCGATTGATCATGAGCATAGCACCGGCTGGTGTACAGGGAACGAATGCGTCGTCAATGGCGCCAGTGTTCAGCTTTCCGGCATTGATATAATGGAATCCGTCGACATCTTTTTCGGGTGCAATGGACTGGATAACCTTGTCGGCATTGATATGGGAGGGCAATGGCAATTGTACAAGGATGCCGTGGATTGTCTTGTCCTTATTCAACTTTCCGATCAGGCTAAGCAGGTTGTTTTGTGTTGTTTTGCTGTCGAGTGCATGTTTGATAGAGAGAAAACCGCATTCTTCGGCTTTTTTGCCCTTGGAGTTAACGTAAACCTGACTGGCTGGATCTTCTCCGATAATGATGACGGCAATGCCGGGGCGTAGTTTGTTGTTCTTGTTAAGCTTGGCGGTCTCCTCTTTGACTTTTGTGATGATCTCGTCAGCCATTTTTTTGCCGTCGATAATCTCAGTCATGGGAACTCTCCGATTGTTATATCTATAAAAATGTTATGAAGGGTGTCTATGACTTATCGCGGCTTATATCAACAATATAGTGCTCATTTCGCATAATAAAACGATCGTTGGATGGATGGCATTGCTTGATTGGTTTGGTGATTTTTAAGACCATTTATGGAAACGGGCAGCTATATATTGCACCTCAAAGACGCAACGGTGATGAATTGCGTGTAGGAATTTATTTTAATAGCCAGCCTACGATAGGGGCCATTAATACATTGGCAACGCCGACCATAACCATGACAAGTCCGGCAATAGAGCCTTCGGCGCGACCAATTTGATGGGCACGGGCTACACCTGCTCCATGCGCACCCAGACCGAATAAGGCGCCACGTGCTAGTGATGAACGTAAGGGCAGTATTTTTATGATGACCTCGCCCAGTGCAGCTCCTAATATTCCGGTCATAACAACAAAGATTGCCGTAAGATCGGGTATGCCGCCAATGTCGCCGGAAACGGTCATGGCAAAGGGCGTGCTCATCGAACGAGGCATCAGACTTAATCGGAGACTTTCGTCTAGTGCCAGCAATGATGCTAGTGCATAGGCAGAAAGCATGGCAGCGCTTGATCCCGTAATGACGCCGATGCTCAATATGTGCCAGTTTTTAACGATTGTTTCGCGTTCCTGCCATATGGGGACTGCAAATGCCACTGTAACAGGCCCGAGGATCGCTATCATCCAATGTGTGGCGCCGATATAGTGGCTATAGTCGCCATTCATCGCTGTAACAGCAACCATGAGAAGGAGTGGTGTGATTGCAAGTGGCGTCATCCACCAGAAATGGAACCGGCGGTAGAAAGTCTTTGCAATCATATAGAGAAGAATGGTGACCAATGACCAGAACAGGGTCTGAGAAGCAGGATGGAAAAACAGATCAGCGTTCATGGTCATACGACTTAAGCGGCATAAATCGGCAGCAAAGATCAATTGTCAATGCTGTAACACCCATGACGACAAAAGTGCTGCATAGAATGACAATCAGAATTTTGATGCCGAGAAGTCCTATAAATTCATGATGGTCCAGAAGGGCTAAAACGGCAGGGATAAAAAACAGCAGCATTTCAGCCAATAACCAGTCTGCACCGCGTTTCATGCTGAAAAGGCTCAAACGTCCACTTGCGAGACAAATGAGTACGAGAAGCATGCCGACAATGCCGCCGGGTATAGGCAGGGAAAAAAAATGGGCAATCATATTGCCGATTTGCCAGAAAAACATTAGCAGCACCATTTGTGCTAGCATGCTGTGATGCAGGAAATAACGTGATTTTATATGAATGCGGTGCAGCATGGCAGCCTTCTTTCTCTAAAGCCTAGATAGTGCAATCTGATAAATTCTCAAAATGAATTGATTTCATTTCTATTATTCTGATATGGAATAGTTATGCAGATAAGAACATTGCAGGCTTTTGTTGAAATCATCCGGTGTAACGGCTTTTCTGCCGCGGCTCGCAAGATGCATGCGACCCAGTCGACCATGAGCAAGGCATTGACACAGCTGGAGCAGCATTATGATGCGCAATTGGTAGAGCGCGGCAAAGGACAGTTAAGGCTTACATCGGCAGGGGAGTATGTCCTGCGTCATGCGACACGTATTCTGGCGGAAGAGGCAGAGGCCCATCGTGATATCGCTGAATTGAAAGGGCTAAAGCGCGGACGTTTGCGGATCGGTTTGCCGCCGATTGGTAATTCGGTGCTTTTTGCCCCTGTTTTGGCCGCCTATACGAAGTCACATCCTCAAATTGATATCGAAATTGTTGAGCATGGTGCAAAAAAGTTGGAAGAACTTGTCAAGGCAGGAGATCTTGATCTGGCGGCTCTGCTTTTTCCTATTGCCGATGGATTGCACTATCAGGAAGTACGCAATGAGCCGGTGGTGGCGCTGGTGGCACGTGGTCAGCTCAAGCATAAGGGCTGTATGCGTATGGAGGAACTGGCCGAACATCCATTTGTATTTTTTGAGAGTCAGTTTGCCTTGTCACCGATTGTGCAGGACGCTTTTCGGGCGCGTGGTATAGAGCCAAAAATCGCGGCCCGTTCCAGCCAAATTGATTTTATTTTCGGGCTTGTCGCGGCTGGTATGGGAATCGGTTTTTTACCGAAATTCATTGTCGAGGAGCGCCATTATCAGGGGGTTGATATGGTCGAGATTGAAGGTAATCCGCTACAATGGCATATGGTACTGGTATGGCGTGAGCGTGCCCGTCTCGGCTATGCTGCACAGGAATGGCTCGCTTTATCCAAAATATTGCATCATGCTAACCATCCTGTATAGACTGCTGTATCTGGCTATCTATGATTTGATGTCTGTTTCTGCTATCGGATGCTTTATGATTGATAACCCGACTGGATATAGCCCCTATGGCAACCGAAATTGATTATGTCATTGCATGGGTGGATGGACAGGATCCGCAACATATGGCGGCCCGACAAGCTTATCAGAATGGCCCGCAGAAAGTCCATGCCGAGGCAAGGTCAGTCGAACGTTATCAGGATAATGGTGAAATCTATTATCATCTTGCATCTATTATACGGTATGCGCCTTTCATCCGTCGCGTACTGATCGTCGCGGATCAACAGCGCCCGCGCTTTCTTGATGATTTCTTGGCATTCAACCATTTGAATGCCGATTTTATTCGTATGGTCTCACATGACGAGATATTTGAAGGGCTTGGTGCTGTGCGCCCTTCATTCAATGCCCGTGCAATTGAATCGGCTTTGTGGCGAATCAAAGATCTGAGCGAGCATTTTGTTTTTGCTAATGATGATTTTTTTATCAATGGCGAGATTGATGAAAGTTATTTTTTCAAGAATGGCCTGCCTGTTATTTATGACCAGTGGGCAGTGCCCGAAGATTGGCGATGGAAATACCGTTTGCGTCAATGGCTGGCACGCATAACCTCCTATCGTTATAACCGACCCAATCATGGTTTGTCGCAATGGAAGGCTGCGCAGTATGCAGGTGTTGAAGGGCGATATTTAAGCCCTCATCATTATCCTCATCCCTTGCGGCGCTCTACATTGGAAAATTTCTTTTTAAAGCATCCGGATTTGCTCAGGAAACAGCTTGCTTATCGATTCCGCCATATCGAGCAATTCAATATGGTTACGCTTGCCAATAATATCGAGGTTTTCCAAAATAAGGTTGTGCCTGTAGTGCCACAAGGTCTGGCTTATATTGATCACGTCAAGCCGAAGCGGGTAATAGATGCACTTAGACAGATTGAGACTGCATCGGTTCCTTTTGGGTGTGTTCAGGGATTTGAACAATTCAACTGCTCGACCCGTCATCAAATCCATTCTATTTTGATACATAAATTTGCCGGTTTTTTACCGCCTTGTATTGTTTCGGCTTTGCAGAATTGTGGCTGATGGAGAGTGTGATATGCAAAATATAAAAGCGATGATTATCCATCTTCAACGGGCCCATGAGCGTCATGCACAGGTAGAGCATTTAAAAAATATCTTACCGGTGAAAACGGCAGTTATTGATGCCGTGGATGCCCATATGCTGGGTGATGATGAAATAGCAGACGTTTATCGTAAAAAAAGTTTCAAGCCCCATTATCCTTTTACTCTGTCACGTAACGAGATTGCTTGTTTTTTGTCGCACCGCAAGGCGTGGCAGAGCATTGTCGATGAAAAGCTGACAGCCGGTTTCATTCTTGAAGATGATATCGCCCTCCTAGACGGTTTTGATGAGGCATTCGCCTTTGCTACAGCGCATATCCAACAGGCAGGATTTATCCGCTTTCCTTTCCGGACACGTGAAACAGGTGTTTGCGTTGCGCAGACGGATCATTATCGTCTACTGAAACCTGTGCCGATCGGATTGGGGCAGGTCGCGCAAATGGTCAGTTATGAGGCTGCCCAGACTTTATTGGCGAAAAGTACATTTTTTGATCGTCCGGTTGATACATGGATGCAGATGTTCTGGCAGACGGATATTCATTCTTTGACTTTGCTGCCGCCGGTTGTCGAAGAAATATCGGCTGTGCTTGGCGGTACAACGGTGCAGAAGAAGGGGCGGTCATATTTTTCAAAATTACATCGTGAAATTGCCCGTCCGCTTTATCGCAAAAAGGTTGGTCGTCTTTCACGGCAAAAGGATGCTTGATATGGCAGTTCCCATTCTTCTTTATCATCATATTGGTGATGCACCGCCGACGGGAATACCGTCACGCTCCAATTATGTAACGGTCAAAAATTTTGAAAAACAGATGAGGACCCTCAAGGTTTTAGGATTTCAGGGGCTTTCTCTGGTCGAGGCCATGCCTTACATCAGGGGTGAGAAAAATGGAAAAGTTGCGGCTATTACCTTTGATGACGGTTTCTTATCTGTTTATGAGAAAGCCATGCCAATCCTAGACCATTTTGGTTTTAAGGCGACAAATTATTTTGTTGTCAACCAGATATCTGGTCAGAATGAATGGGACCCGCCTTTGGCCCGTCGCGAGCCTTGCATGGATGTAGCGCATATACGTCATTGGATGCAAAACGGGCATGAAGTTGGAGCACATACACTTGATCATGTGCGATTGGCCGAAGTTGATGCAGATCAGGCTTGTGAACAGATTATGCTTTGTCGTCAAAAACTGGAAGCAATAACGGATTGTGAGATTTCTTCTTTTGCCTATCCATATGGTAGCGAAAATGCGGCTGTTCGCGCTATGGTTGCAAAGGCAGGATATTCTTATGCTGTAACGACACGCAAGGGGCGGGCCAGTCGAATGGATGATTTGTATGAGTTGCCTCGTCACAGTGTACGCCGCAACGATGGTCTGATACAATTTATTTTAAAATGCCTGATACGATGAGCACGATATGCGTAAAGAAAAAAGCCGGGTTTTGACACCCGGCATAAAATTTGAAACAAGGGCACCTCGGACCAGAAATGGTGATTCCGAAATGTCGGCTGTATATTTAGCAATTTATGGTTAACGGTTGATTAATTGACGATAGGACAGAAAAATAAAAAACGACAGTGGTTGAGAGCTGTATTTTCAGCCTTTTTGGTTGTCGTGATTTTGCTTGCGGGTCTGCTTGCCGCATTGCCGTATCTGGTCTCGACTGATTCTATTCGTATTCGTCTTGCGCAGGATCTGAGTGTATGGACAGGTTATAATGTTCAACTGCATACGCCGCCGAAATTGACATTTTTCCCCCGTTTTCAAGCTTCTCTTGAAGGGGTTACATTGTCAAGCAACGAAGCCGGAGCTGTACCTCTGATGGAAGCAGAGCGGATTGATGTTGATCTTTCATGGGTGCGGGCTTTGATGGGAGAGATCGCCTTTTCGGAAACCCGTATCGTGCGCCCGCGCTTTGTGATGGACGAGCCATTGCAGACAACAGCGGATTTTCTTATTTCTTTATCCAATTCATCTGGGACATTTGGTCAGGCTTTGGCGCGTGCACGTGAAGTTGTCACACAGAATCCTGAATTCCCTGACGAGACAAAATTATTGGCCCAGCCTTTTGGTCGTATTATGATTGAAAATGGTACGTTGACCTATCATGTTTCTGAAAATGAGCAGGAACAGCTGATTAGCGACATTAGTGCGACAATCGATTGGCCTGATTCTAATCGTGCTGCCGATTTTCGGTTGCAGGGACGTTGGCATGGTGAGTTGACGGAGTTGCGTATCGATGCCGATCAGGCGCTTTTATTGTTGGCTGGCGGTCAGTCCCCCATGCGTATCAGTGTTAATTCCAAACGCGGCGGTGCAACATTGACGGGGCAGGCGCGTTTGATGGGCAATGTTTTTTTTGATGGCCGTTTGGCGGCCCGCTCCCCTGGTTTGAACCAGACATTGCGCTGGCTTGGTTTGCAGCGTCTTTTTGGTGTTGGTCTGAATGCACCTATTGTTTGGGAATCATCCTTGAATATACTGCCTGAACGAATCCAGATGAATGATGTCAGTTTTCGCTTGGGTGAAGACAATGCAAGAGGGGCAATGGAGATCAATCATCAGTCGGAGCTTACTGTAACGACCGGTTCTTTGGCCTTTCAATCACTGGATATGAATTTGTTGGCAACGGCCTTTTTCCCGGCAGAAGATAGTAGCGAACTGCTTGATTTGACATTATTGGATCATTTGGGGCTTGATCTGCGCTTATCCGCACCGGAAGCTCAGCTAGGGCAGACCAAACTTCATGATCTGGCGGCTGCTATCCAGATTCGCAACGGGCAGGGTATTTTTGATATTGGCAATGTCAGTGCTTTTGGTGGCAGTCTACAAAGCAATATACAGCTTTCGCGCAGTGGCAGTCATAGTTTCATAGAAGCGCGCGTTTCCGGTTCAAATGTTGAATTGGGTGGATTGGCGCCGGCATTCGACTTGCCGTCTGGCATCTCTGGTCCGGCAAATTTTATTTTGTCGATGAAAGCACCTTTTACAAGATGGTCGGATATTGGCTATGAACTTGATGGCAATATTGTTGTGAATGGTAATCGCGGTACTTTGAAGGGTTTTGACCTATCTGGTCTTGAAGGTGCCTTGGCGGATCCTGCTCCGATTTTATTGTCGAAAAATAAGGATGCTCAATTCAATTTTGGCCGTTTCAATATTGAGGCCCGTCTTGAAGATGGTCAGGCCAATGTCACCAAAGCGATTGTGCGTTTTGATCATCGCCAATTGATGTTCAACGGGCTTTTACCTTTCCGTCCTAGCCGCGATGTCTTGATAGGGGAAAGAGGTTTGGCTCTGGATATGATGCTTGTGCCGGAGAACTACTCGTCAGATATGTGTATACAGGCCGATTGCGTGATGGCCAGTTTGCAGGCACCGAAAGTCATGTTTCTGTCTGGAGATTTCAATCAGCCTATCTTGATTCATTCGCCTTCGCAGCTTTTTGCCGCGGCACCTTGAAGGCTAGGATATGTGCGTTCCAGTTTTTCTGCAAAGTTTGCATATTGGTAAAGTGGCATTATTGGCAGACCAAAAGACGCAATCGGCTATTGATAAAACGATGGTCGATGGCCCACTGCATTTGCGGGTGACAGGATTTGAAGGTGATAATCAGGCAGACAAACGTCATCATGGGGGTTTGGAAAAAGCCGTTCATCATTATGCTTTCGATCACTATCAAAGCTGGCGACAGCAATTAGGCGATATTCCCATTTTACAAAAGGCCGGTGCTTTTGGCGAGAATTTCTCCACGTTGGGTGTGACGGAAAAAAATGTGGCTGTCGGAGATCGGTTCCGTCTGGGAACGGCTTTGATCGAAGTTTCACAAGGGCGTCAACCTTGTTTTAAGCTCAATCAGCGTTTTAATGAAAGATCTATGTCCCGTCTAGTGCAGCAAAGCGGCAGGACGGGATGGTATTATCGGGTTATTGAGGAAGGAATAGTTTCGCCATGTGATCAGTTCGAGCTGGTTGATCGCGTGGCTCCACAATGGACTATCTGGAAGATATGGCATTATTTTTATGAAGATCGATTCAATCGTGAGGCTTTGGCCGCGCTTGCCGCGCTTGACGTATTGTCATCCAGTTGGCGATCGATTGCCCAAAAACGCATAGAGAGTAACGATCTTGAAGATTGGTCCAGGCGGTTGGATGGCCACTGAATATTTCGTTTAGCCCTGCCGCTGTTTATTCATTTCACGAACCTGGTTGGCCGATAGATAGGTGAATTGTTCAACAATAAGATCTTTGAGCACGGGCTGCGCAAAACGCTGATTTACACCATCAATAATCTTCTGCTTGACATCGTCAAATTTTACCCGTTCGATTTCTCTCGTGTCTGAATAGGCGGTAAAGAAGGCGCGAAAGACTTCATCATTGATGAAAAGGCCTAATGGAACGGTCAGCTGCGCTTTGATATTCGAATCTGTTGTATAGACAAGCTGTGAAATGACATAGCCTTCAACTTTGCCATCCACCATAACAGGAACACTGATAACATCTGTGCGGTCATATTCCGTTCGTGATACCGGCTGGCTTGTTTCAGCAGTTTGCGGTTCAGGTACATTCATCTTGATGCCGAGCATCAAAGTGCCGAATGCGACGAGGCAAACCCATAAGCCGATAACGACGATCTTGACCATATTCTAGCGTCCATGACTGTTCATCGAGAATGGATCATATGTTCCATCTGTTTCATTTGCACGTACCGCAGCCTGCATCATTTGTGATAATTCGCTGACGGCCTCAAGATGCATTTTAAGCACTTCGCTGTTTCGTTCAAGCTTCAATTTCAAACGTTCCAATAAGGTCTCTACATATTTTTCAACTGTTTCGTTCATATAACGCGCAACATCGGCCATTGTGTTGTTGAGATCGCGTAAACCGCGTGTTTTTTTGGCGTTCACAGATTGATAATCAGGGTTTTCATTTTTTTCCAGCATATCGGTTTCATATTCGACAACTTCTTCAAGAGAGGTGACGGCGGCTGTAAACTTCGCTATGGCAAGCTCACGTCCTTTGTTTTCTTCAGCTGAAATCAAGACAGGCTGCGAATTTGCTTCTTCGTGCGAGGTTTGAGCAGTATGAATATCGGCAGTGTTTTCTTGCTGTAGTGTCGACATTATCGGTTCCTAACTTTAGTATACGATATCAAAAAGGCTTAAAAATTTATCCGGCGCTATCAAGCTGGTCGCGGATCATATCCAATTGACTTGATTGAACGATACCGTTGATGACCGCTTGTTTGCGTAATCCTTCGCTAGATTGGTCTGTGCGATTGATCTGGTCTTGATTGATCAGTTGCGCAACAGAATCTGTCTGCGTATCAGGCTGGCCGGATTTGCGTTCCATATCTTTTTCAAGCATCTTAGCAATGCCGATGCCGCCCGCTTCAGCGGTTTCATTCGCCATGGCCTCAATCATCATGGACTTCCATATTTCTCCAGCTTGCCCTTTGCCATAGACGGACGGTGTATCGCTGGTGAACATATATTTCATCATGGATTGGAGCATAAAACCCTCAAATTTTTTGAAGGCTTCGGTTGTTTTTTGTGCTTTAGCCGCATCGGCATCTGGGGTTTTATGGATGGCTGTATTTTGATGTACAGGGGTGCTTTGAGCCATTTGTGCAAAATTATTGACAGATGAAATTTGTTGGTTTGCTGCGCGTACGGCGCTTTTAGCATTCCGTAATTTTTCAACAGAAGCCTGAAATTCAAGCGGATCAGCAGCACGCGCTACATCCATGATAATATCAGACGGTGGTCTAATGGCCATAATACATACCTCTTATATTATGGCCTAATATAGAGAACGAAGCTTAACCCAAGCTGGAGTCTTTGTGGAGGTGTGAAGAAACATATTCCTCTAGCATTTCAGCGGTCTCTTTGCGTTCTTCTTGTGATAGGGCCGCTTTGTATTTGTCGTCGAGAATTTCATTGCGGCGGGTTGATTGCAATAATAATTGGCGTTGGTGGGCAATGCGGGCATTGAGGATCGCCTCTTCACGGGCATTGCGTTCTAACCTTTTGGCAATCAATGAGGGATCAATCAGTCGGGCATTGGTTTCATTTTCCATCATGGCAAACAGGTATTGGTCTTCTTCTTGTAATGTAACAAGTGCACTGCGCATGGCATCCAGATCCGCCTCATCACGCGCTTTGATCAGTGATTGTGCTTTTTTCAAGCGTTTAAGACGTCGGCTATCGGTTGCCATTTAGGGGCCTCTTTGCAGCCATGCACCCAATTCGCCGCTAAAAAAGCGCAATATTTCGGGGATGAGGAAATATAAAAGAGTTATACCGCCGGCCAGTACGAAAGGCATAGAGATAAAATAGACCGGAATACTAGGTGTGAGCTTGTTAATGAGACCGACCGCAAAATTGACCAGAATGGCATAAATAATGAAAGGGGTCGCAATACGCATGATTGATGAAAAAGCAGTTGAAAGTGCATCGCGATAGTCGATCAGTGCGGAATCCGGCTGCGGAATGAGTGTTGCAGGTACAACTTGATAGGATAGCATAAGACCGCGGATAACAATCATATGCATATCGGCAGCAAAAAATAGCATTAGGGCGGATAATGAAATGATATTGGCAAGGGCTGCTTCAGGTTGGGAATCAATAACGCTATGGCCGGGTTGCCCAGAAAAATTCATGGAGAGGGCGATTACATTGCCCATGAATTGGAGTGCCCAGAAATAGGCTTGGGAAATAACGCCGAATGTAACACCGACTAACATTTCTGAAGCCAATGCGGTGGCAAGCTCGCTGACCGTGGGGTGGTAGGCCAATGTCTGTAGATTCTGTCCGGCAAGGGGAACCATGATAAGCGAAAAGGCGATCGCCAGAAAAAGACGCAAATTCATGGGAATGCGTGCGCTTGAGACGCCGGGCATCAACATTAGACATGCGCCGATCCGAGCAAAGATCAACATGGCGATAATCACCAGTTGATCAATAGGAATATTACTCAAGCCCGGCATATGTGCCCGCCTTTTCGGTCAGGAAATAGAACCCAATGTTTTCACCTCGATACCGCGTGCAATCTCTGCATGTGAGAGAACCGGCATGGTAGCAAATAGCCGTTCGACGATCATTCGCACATAAGGACGCGCTTCCGGTGAAGTAATAAGAACAAATCGTTCACCACGCTCCATATGTTGGCGAATGGCTGCCGATGCTTCCGTTCCAAATCTTTCCAGCTCGCGTGGATCAATATCGAACTCGACAACTTCACCTTTGCCATCACGTTTCAAGGCTTGATGGAAAACCATATCCCAATGGGAACCAAGGCGCAATACACTCAATGTGCCGTTATCTGACAGGTCTCCACAGATCTGTTGTGACATACGCATGCGCACATGTTCAACAATCAGTTCAGCCCGACGTACATGGGGTGCTATTTCTGCAATAGCTTCCAGAATAAGATCAAGATTACGGATTGATACCCGTTCGCTCAACAATAATTTGAGCACAGATTGCAAGCCGGAATAGGATAAATGCTGCGGGCAGATATCTTCAACAAGTTTGCGATATTCAGGGCCAAGACGCTCAAGCAGAATGCGCATGTCCTTGTAGGAGAGGAGCTGGGCAAGATTATTGCGCAAGACTTCGCTCAGATGGGTAAGCAGGACTGAAAGGTTATCTACGACCATATAGCCGTCACGAACCAATTCGCTGCGGAATGTTTCAGATGTTGCAAAAGCACGCATACCGAAGGCGGGTTCGATAATTTCTTCGCCGGGTAGGTTGGGCGCTTCACGCTCACCCAGCATGACAAGAACATCACCGATACGCATTTCATAAGTGGCAACGGCTGTACCATGCAATTTGATACGGTAAGCTTTGGCCGGTGTGTTATAGTCGTCGCTGACCTGGATTTCAGGAATAACAAAACCGAATTCCTGTGCGAATTTGCGCCGCATCTTGGCAACACGATCGGCTAGCTCGCTTTGTAAATTCATAAAACGTCCAGAGAGCTGTGGCCCAAGAGCGATCTCGATCTGTGGTATATCCAGAGAAGCTTTGACGGAGCTTTTTTCTTCGGTTGATGCCATTTCCTGAGCTTGTGCTTCCAAAGCTTGCTGGGCTTGTTCTGCACGCTTGAGACGGCGAGGAATGGAATAACCGGCAGCTGCCATGATCAGTGACAATGAGAGGAATGGAAATGCTGGCAGACCCGGCATCAAACCGAGAACCAGTAGTAGCAATGCTGCAACAAAGAGAGCTTTCGGATAGGCCCCAAGCTGGCCGAATACGGCTTTTTCTGTAGAACCGCGTGTGCCGCCTTTGGAAACAAGAAGACCGGCGGCTAGTGAAACGATCAGCGCGGGAATCTGTGTGACAAGACCATCACCCACAGAAAGCTTGGTGAAAACGTCTGCCGCCTGGGATAATGTCATGCCATGGCGGGTGACACCAATAACAATTCCGCCAAAAATATTGACGGCAGTAATAATCAGACCGGCAATCGCATCACCACGGACGAATTTTGACGCACCGTCCATAGACCCGAAGAATGAGCTTTCTTCTTCTAGTTCGCTACGTCGATGCTGTGCTTCTTTTTCGTCAATGAGACCAGAAGATAAATCGGCATCGATTGCCATCTGTTTGCCTGGAATAGCGTCCAAAGTAAAACGGGCACCGACTTCTGCAATACGGGTCGCACCTTTGGTGATAACCAGAAAATTGACAATGATTAGGATGGCGAAGACCACCAGACCGATAACGAAGTCTCCACCCATCACAAATTGTGAAAAGCCATGAATAACATGGCCTGCTGCGGTGTAGCCTTCACCGCCATGGGTCAGAATAACGCGTGTTGTCGCAATATTGAGCGATAGTCGCATCATCGTGGCAATCAGCAATACCGTTGGGAAGGCAGAGAAGTCGAGCGGACGCTGGATCCACAAGGATACCATGAGAATCAAAACAGAAAAAGCGATAGAAAAGGAAAGACCTAGATCGAGGACAAAAGCGGGAACTGGTAAGAATAATACTGTCAAGATAATGACAATACCGGCTGCAAAACCAAGGTCGCTACCGGAAAAACCAGTTGCTTTTAGTGGGGATGTCGCGCTTTGCTGCACAAGATTCTCCTAGTTTTTTCAATGGGTTGGCCTAAAAAAATGGCGCAATTCTACCTTCTGTCAATTGACAATAAAATACGAAGCTTGCGCGAAGGTGGCGTTGAAAACTGCGGTTCGGGATCATGCTAAATGGGGAAAACGAGAATATGGAACCTTTTTTTATTGAACTCATTGTAACACTTTGTTATGTTTCGTGTTGTAACAATGCGTGATTAGGTAGATGAAGTTTAAAACTTCCACACAGGTGTTTAAATGACTGATATGGTAAAAACTGCACTTCTTTATTCGGCTATGATTGTGAGCCTGAATGCTGTTCTTGTTGCTGCAATCTTTACAGCAGCCTGATAAGATTTAAGGCTAAGATGCCGTGGCTTCGAGATGAAGCCGGTTTCAGCTTGAGCAAATGCGTTGTTCTGAACTATAGATTTCAAAGTCATTGCCGCGAGCCCGTGCGATGAGTGTGATTCCTGATTTTTGACTGATAGAAATGGCATGTGCTGTCGGTGATGATATGCCGATTAAGATGGCGCTGCCTAAAATTGCTGTTTTTTGAACCATTTCAACAGATAGGCGGCTGGTAACGACCACACTGCCCTCCGCCGGATTAATGTCTTGTGCCGTCACCGCCCCAGCTAATTTATCGAGAGCATTATGCCGACCAACATCTTCACGTACCACCAGCATTCCATGTTGGGGATGGTAAAAACCGGCGGCATGGACGGCGTGTGTCAGATGGTTGAGCTCCTGCTGTTGGGACAGGGTCTCGATTGCATGGGTGATATGGCGTGGTGTAAAACAGATATCAGCCTGAATATGGGGAATAGAACGGGTTGCCGCGTCAATGGATTCAATGCCGCAAAGTCCACAACCGACAGGCCCTGCCATATGGCGCCGTCTTTGTTGGAAGGCATCGCGCTGTTTCTCATGCAAGCATATCTGAATGTCTATACCATTGTTAAAAGTGACAAGATCAATCATTTTTATTTCATCGCGGGTCTGGATGATTCCTTCTGTCAATGAAAAGCCGATAGCAAAATCTATAAGGTCTTTCGGGGTTGCCATCATGACTGCATGGGTTGTTCCGTTGTAGGAAAGGGCGATGGCCGTTTCGGTGGCGGTCTGTTTTGATTGGTTTTGCCATTGACCGTTATGATAGCTTTTAACGTTTGATGTTATTGCCGCTGGAAAAAGGACTTGTGTCATAAAATGCTCCACTCGGGAAACTGGCTCTATTTTTATTGATTGACTATATGACATCTATGGCGTTGATAAAACAAGTTACAGATAGTCTATTATGAAGTAGTAGGGTGAACGACGATCATGGAATTGAGTGAAATTAACGATGGGATTTTTGTAAGCGGCCAGATTGATGCTGATGATATCAAGCATTTGAAAGCGTTGGGTGTGTGTACATTGATTTGTAACCGTCCTGATAATGAAGAACCTGGGCAGATTAGCTTTTCTGAAATTCGTATATTGGCGGAAAAAGCCGGTATGCATTGTCATTATATACCGGTAACAATGGGTTCGGTATCTGTGGATGATGTGGTCGCTATGAAAAATGCGATTCAATCTGCCGAGCGACCTCTTTTGGCTTATTGCCGTTCTGGACGACGTTCTGCTTATCTTTATGAGATGAGCCAAGCGTAAGGGATAGACAGGTATCCAGCTTGCTTTGAAGCTTATTTGATACCCTTTTATCGACTATCCCCAATGCTGATATATGTCATGATGACGATAAAGATTGAAGCGGTGTAAGGCACTGATTGCCATACCAAGGAGTGCAATAGCAACACCACTTGCGACCAGCCAATGACCAATTCCATCAAGCAAGAAAGATACGGTCGGTTGGGTTTCGATCACGCCAATATAGATAATGCCAAGACATATCAGTATCGATGCAATGTGCCAATACGGTTGTGCGCCTGTATCGGATAAGGCTTTCCATAATGAAAAACCCAAGCAGAAAAATATAAAAATAAGGGCAAGTGCTGTGTTAAGCAGATCCATCGGATGCCAAGATGCTGTAAAAATTGCGGTATGCATGTCTTCCTCCTGTTTGTGAGGTAGTCAAATTTCGGATGATTGCAGCCATAAATTGCATTTTTATAAAAGGGAAAATTCGTCTCTTATAAAGGTATAAAGCTTTGAACAATGCTGTTTACAATATAATTCTGAAACAGATGAAATTAAAGCCCGCAGCAATAGTGCGGGCTTCACAAATTATAACGGCTGAATTATTTGATGTATTATTATGGCTGCAACGCTTTGAGCAGTTTCTCATATGTTGTGATAATCGTTGTGAGAAACTCTTTGGCGCTGTCATTCGCCGGCTGTCCATCGTCTGTTACAAAATTCTGGATGTTGCCAATATAGGCTTCTGGCTGTTGCATGGTTATAACGTCGTTGAAAACGAGTGCTTGACGCAGCTGGTGGTTAGCGCCGAAGCCGCCCATCGCTCCTTGCGATATAGAAATAACTGCACCGGTTTTTTTGTTCCATGCACCTTGCCCATAGGGGCGTGAACCAACATCAATGGCATTCTTTAAAGGAGCGGGGATGGAGCGGTTATATTCAGGGGTGATAAAGATGAGACCGTCGGCCGCAATAATTTCTTGACGAAAACGTGTCCAGCTAGCAGGTGGATTGGCTGTTTCAAGGTCTTCATTATAGAGAGGAAGGTCCCCGATTTCAACGATGTTGAATTTCATATCAGAAGGTGCAATGCTTTGTAGGGCTTTGGCCAGTTTGCGACTATAGGAATCTTTTCTGAGGCTGCCGAGAACAATGGCGATCTTATATTCTTTGGTCATAATTTCATCCTGCAAATATTGGGTTTCTTCAGCTTTATCTAGCTTTAAATAGCGTATAGGTAAAATGATATATAGGAGACGGATTGTCGCTTTTTTGTAGACAATATTAATGGATCAATCATCTGTTTACCAAAAGTCTTAAAGGCCTTGAAACAACTTCTCTATAGGGTGGAGATAAGTACAATTGAAGCTGTTTGACAGTTGTGAAATGAAAGCAGGATTATGTCACGTTCTCTTTATAGTCGGATGAATGGACTAGGCGAACCAGCTCGTAAGAACAGATTGTTTGCATTACTTGAGCTAAGTTTTATTGCCACAATGACAGTAATTGCTATTGTTTCTTCCTCATTCATCTTGCGTGATCTGGTTGTCAGTTATCTGTAAGAGGCTTTTAAAAAAATCCACAAAATAAAAACCGTCAGTGACGGTTTTATATGTATGATATTGCAGCCCTCTCACGGCAGGCGTGCTGTTTTAGCGTGATGCAGAAATACCGTAGCCGTCTTCGCTTGCCATGGCTGCATTGTCTGCTCCGCCAGAGCTGATGCCCGCTGCAATCATAACAAAGGCAAAAAGTGTGGCAATTGTTACAAAGGTCGCTTTTTTTGCGGACATGAGCCTTTCTCCAATCTGATCCTGCTTGATCAAAATCCATATTGATGGATGATGTTTGTTGATATGTAGCTTCTCATATAGTGCGAATATATTACCATCAAGGCTTAAGCACGTGATTGATTACAGTTTTTGTTGGATATTGGTTAAAATAGTATCTATGTGACGTGAAAGTCACGTCTTTGAAGTCTTTTGCCTCATATCCGGTTTGTCTGTTTTCATTTTCTTGTTATGTATACACTTGCGGTACGCCCTGCGACCAATCTGAGTTGATCTGTTACAGAATCAAGACGAATTCGCACCGGTACACGTTGAGCGAGCCGGACCCAGTTGAATGTGGGGGCAACATTGGCAAGAAGATTTGCTGATTCTGTGCGTTCACGGTCTTCAATGCCTGCTGCAATGCCTTCTACAACGCCTGTCAGAATAATATTGGCGCCCATAATATGGACTTCTGCCTTGTCGCCGATGGTAATGCGGTCCAGTTTGTTTTCTTCAAAATAACCGGAAGCATAGAAGGAATCGGTGTCAACTAACGCTAAAATAGGAGCGCCGCGGTTGACATATTCACCTGGTTGTAATGAAAAATTGGTGATCTGACCGTTTACCGATGCACGTACAACAGAACGTTGCAAATCAAGTTTGGCGGTATCCAGAGCGACTTGTGCCATGCGATAGGCAGCTTTAGCTTGGAGATTTTGCATTTCAGCTTGCTCAAGCTGTTGTTGGGTTACTGTCGCATTATCTAGTTTGCGATAACGTGCCAGATCACGGGCAGATTGGTCCATAGCGGCACGGGCATTATCAATTTGTGCCTGGGCATCTTCAAGCGCCAGATAAAAACGGGCTTCGTCTATCTGAAATAATACATCACCTTTTTTGACCAATTGATTGTCATGGACTTCGACTTTACTGACAAAACCAGAAACATCGGGTGCAATGCGGACAATATCGGCACGGATTTTACCATCGCGTGTCCATGGGTCATTCATATAGTAATCCCAGAGGTGCCACATCAACAAAGCCGCAACGATCACCATGACGAGGGTGAGAAAAATCCGTCCTGATTGTTGGAGAATACGGTTCATAAAATCATATCCTTATGCTGATGAGGGCAAGCAGCCCTAAAATAACAAAATAACTGGCTGCATCGAAAAGGGCACGGTGCCATATATATTTGGCCCAGCCTGTCCGATTGATCAAATTGTGTAGGCCGAGATTGAGAAAATAGCTCAACAGGGCCATAATACCCAGACTGGGCAAGTAAACACCATAAATGTCGATTTCGGGGTTCATGGCCTGTCTTTCACAGTTGTTTCAGAAGTAGTCTTATGCATAAGGAAAGGAGAGGCAAACGGAAAGAGGTTTTGTCTCAAGCCGGTCAGTGCAAAAGAAATGTCCTGATGCTGGTGGCTTTGGCTGCTTTTAAGAATACGCCGCAATGAATCATCCAGCGCATTAATCAGAGCATTTTCTTCAGGGTCATGATGGTGTTTGAGTTTGTAGCTGTAATAACGCCCAAGTTCGTCAAGGGTGCGGTCGATACTTTGTCGGCTTGTTGGGCCCAGATTGTTTTTTTTCTGCTGTAGATCAATTGCATTTATACCAACGCGGACATCACGGATGATATCGGCTTTTGCGGCAGCCGATTCCGGTGCAATGGCTGACAGGCGTGGTACAAACTGGCCGAACCGGTCAAGCATACGGTGCAGCAAGCGGTTTTCACTGGCCACGTCACGTTGACGATCACTGATCGCAATAATATCGTTATATCCGGATTTGACCAACCGCATAGCGCTCCATTCTGCGCCGACCGAGCGAACGACAGCGGTGGTGGAGGCTGCAATAATAATGCCGAGGATCATAGCCGCATTAGCATTGATGAAAACGTAAAAATCATCGTTGAACCGTGCTTGTAGCAAGAGTAGATTGGGTAGATTGACCCCGATGGAAAGTCCGAGCATGAATTTGGACGGAATAGTCATCCATATACCGGCAGGAATCAACGCGAAGGCCAGACAGAGAACCAGATCGAAATAGCTATCGACAAGCGGCAGTAAAGCAAATTGGAAGATAAAGGCGATCAAGACTACAATGATCAACATTTTGTTGAAAGTGCGGATCATTGGTACCGGATCATCCATGGTTGCAAACAGACAGCAAGAAATACCGGTCATCATTGCTGCTGTGCCGCCTTGGGGCCATTCGGTTAATCGCCAGAACATGACAGAAATGACGGTGGCAAGCATGGCGGCAAAAGCGGAAAGCGCGGCCATGCCGTAATCATAATGTATGGCCTGTTGTGTATCTTGGGCAAGAGCCGACCTTTTCCAACGCATCTGGTGGACGGTGCCATTGATAATGTCGAGTTTGAGGTTGAGGCAGTCACTATATATTTGGATGAGATCTGAAAGGCGCACCGTTAAATTACGCGAGATCAGATCAATCCATTTATGTGCGCCTGAAAAAGTTTCAAGAATATCATCACGCAATACGATGATTTGGTCACGTTCTGTCTCGTTAAAGGGCTTTTCACGTTCGAGAAATTCAATCGTTGCGCCGATGAGTTGGTCGAGTTTGCGTTGGGCCGGTTTTTGTTGGTCTTTGTCTGTTAGTAGGCGTTTGCGTATACTGACCAGATCGTTGGCGCTGGCTACCATCGGTAAGAGTGCAACCATGCGGCTTTGCAGGATGCGCATGGCATGGACGGTTGAGCGCAGCGATGATGTGTCATAGGCAATATGGGTAGTAAAATTACGCAGATCTACCGCATCCGTTGCCAGTTTGCGGCGTGTGGTTAAGGCCTGATCGTCATTGCCTTCGCCCATAAGGCTTTTAATAGCTAGATCGGCGCTATCCTTGAGCCAATTATCTATACGGCTGGCAAGGACAGGACCGGCATGGCGTGGAAAGACCAGACGACTGATGAGGGCGGCACAGATAATGCCGATGCCTATTTCTTCCGCCCGGCTTGTGGCGTAATCAAAAACATGGGTCGGTGTGTCAACGATCGGAAAGGCGATGAGTGTTGCTGTATAGCCTGCGAGCATGAAGACATAGGAACGTGGACTGCGGTCTAATAGACTGCAAAATAGACAGGCACCAAGCCAAAGTGCTAGCCCTAACGTTGTGAGTTCCGGTGAATTGATAAGTTGCGGCAGCATGACAACGGTTGCCATGCCGCCGATGGCTGTGCCGAGCAGACGATAAAGTGCCTTTGACGTTAGTGCGCCGGATAATGGGTGGGCAACAATGTAAACGGCGGCTAAGGCCCAATAGGGATTGGGTAGGTCGCATAAAAAGGCGACATAGAGAGCAAGACAAGCGGCAGCGAATGTCTTTAACGAAAAGACGACATCCCAAAATCCTGGCAATGCGGGTTGTGCCGACTGCATGGCTAATCCCGCGACAAGGTGCTGATACAGCCGTCGTGAGCATATGCAGATTCATTGTTTGAATAAAGACAATAATGGACAGGCACGTTTTGCACTTTCAGATATCTCGTATTATCGGAAATAACCCAGCATAAAAGTCAGGCTAAGAATTTTGAATAACGATGTTTTGAATGTGATGCCAATCACCTTTTTGTAAGTTTGGATGAGATTTTGTGAACGATGACAGGCTGTTGCAAAACAGTTTATCACTTTCTATAAAGTAAGAGAAACTAACATATTGTTTTATTTGTAAAAAGAGGTGCGATGCGGGCGAATTACAAAATGCAGAGGCTTTTTGTCGATGCGGTCATGGCGCAAGATGTCAATCTGACACTTGAAGGGGCACAGGCACATTATCTGTTGCATGTGCTGCGTAAGAAAGAAGGAAGCGAACTGTTGGTGTTCAACGGTCGCGATGGTGAATGGCGTGCTGTGATTACAAAAAATGGCAGAAAATCGGTTGATCTTGTTCTGACCGGATGTGAGCGGGTACAGACTCGGCCCTGTGATCTGATCTATTGCTTTGCGCCGCTTAAACATGCTCGTCTTGATTATATGGTACAAAAGGCCGTCGAGATGGGGGCAGGAAGCTTGCAGCCGGTTATGACACAATATACGCAGGCGACAAAACTCAATAGCGAGCGTATGCAGGCCAATATTATCGAAGCAGCGGAGCAATGTGGAATATTATCGCTGCCTGATTGCAAGGCGCCTGTAACATTGCAACAATTGCTGGACCATTGGGATAGGGCGCGTATACTTGTTTTTTGTGATGAGGCGGCAGACACCGATAATCCGCAGATGCTTTTGCAGCAGGCATTTGGAACGCCGGTTGGTATTCTGATTGGCCCAGAAGGTGGCTTTAGCGACGAAGAGCGGCAGATGTTGTGCCATCATGATTTTGTCCTTCCTATTCCACTGGGGCCGCGTATATTGCGTGCGGATACAGCTGCGGTGGCGGCAATGGCTGTGGTGCAGATGATGCTGGGGGACTGGCATTGAAGAAGGTGTCTTGCATTACCTGCTCAAACAGTTCTATCAATAGTCTCTTTGGTTCATATGCGGAATTCGGTTCATGGCGCGCGATACTTCTGATGATACATTAATTACCGGTTTTGACGATCTTGTCGGTTATTTGGCCGACGGTTGCAAACCGAAAGATCAATGGCGAATCGGTACGGAGCATGAGAAGTTTCCATTTTATCATGATGGCAATCGTCCTGTGCCTTATGAAGGTAAGAAGGGTATACGTGCACTTCTTGAAGGTATGCAGACAACGCTAGGCTGGAACCCGATTATCGATGAGGATAAGATTATCGGTCTTGTTGAACCGACGGGACAGGGTGCAATATCGCTTGAGCCAGGTGGGCAGTTCGAGCTTTCAGGAGCGCCGCTTAAAAATATTTTCCAGACCTGTCGTGAGGTAAACGCCCATTTGGCGCAGGTTAAGGAAATTGCCGGACCTTTGGGGATCGGGTTTTTGGGGCTTGGCGGTAGTCCGAAGTGGACATTGAACGAGACGCCTAGAATGCCGAAGTCACGTTATCAGATCATGACCGACTATATGCCGAAAGTTGGTAGTCAGGGCCTTGATATGATGTATCGCACCTGTACCATTCAGGTTAATCTCGATTTTTCCTCGGAAGAGGATATGCGTCGTAAGATGCAGGTTTCAATGAAGCTGCAATCGGTAGCAACGGCGCTTTTTGCAACATCGCCTTTTACTGAAGGCAAACCTAATAATTTGTTGTCATGGCGTTCGGATATCTGGCGCGATACCGATAATAACCGCTCGGGTGTTTTGCCTTTTGTTTTTAACGAAAATTTTGGTTTTGCCGATTATGTTGACTGGGCTCTGGATGTGCCGATGTATTTTATCGTACGCGAAGATCATTATATCAATTGCACCGATATGACATTCCGCCAGTTTATGGAGGGGGCCAGAAAACATCAAGGTATCACACCCAATATGGGGGATTGGATCAATCATCTTTCGACACTTTTCCCTGAAGTGCGGTTGAAGCGTTTTCTAGAAATGCGTGGTGCAGATGGTGGCCCGTGGCGTCGTATTTGTGCGCTTCCGGCTTTTTGGGTTGGACTGCTTTATGATGATGAGGCTTTAAGTGCTGCCGAAGCCTTGACGAAAGATTGGTCTTATGAAGACGTTTTAAATATGCGTAACGATGTGCCTAAAAATGCGCTTAACACCTTATTCGGCAATGGAACCGTGCTTGATTTGGCGCGTGAGGCATTGGAGATATCGCGTCTGGGGCTTAAAAATCGTCATCAACTCAACAGTGATGGCAATGATGAAACCCGTTTTCTTGATCCTTTGGAGGAGGTTGTGCTGATTGGCAAAACAGATGCTCAGAAGCTGCTTTCACAATATCATTCCATATGGGAAAAATCGGTTGAACCGGTATTTCTGGAATATGTATATTAGGGTAGGTTTTGTTGTGGTCTGATAAGGTTGTCGGCCTTATTGGAAAACAAAAACTATAATTAAGAGCACGAAGCCTGACTATGTGCCCATTCGCGTAAAATGCAGCTATATAACATGGTCGGTTTTCTGTTTTATGTTCAAGAATATAATGATGTGCACGAAAAACGGTTCCATTGGTGCTTTTGAAGTTCTAGAAAAAGACCATGAGTGATTTTTTTAAAAATATGGAATCAGAAACTGCAGCTGTTTCAAGCAATGCGGCAGAATATACAGTTTCGGAGATTTCAGGCGCGCTTAAACGTACGGTTGAGGATCAATTCGGCCATGTGCGTGTGCGTGGCGAGATTTCCGGTTATCGTGGTGCACATGGATCGGGGCATGCCTATTTTTCATTGAAGGATGACAAAGCGCGGCTTGAAGCGGTGATTTGGCGTGGAGTGATGGGCAAACTCAAATTTCCACCGGAAGAAGGTATGGAAGTTATCGCTACGGGTAAGCTGACGACCTATCCCGGTTCATCCAAGTATCAGATTGTCATTGATCATCTTGAGCCGGCAGGGGCTGGCGCTTTAATGGCTCTATTGGAAGAGCGTAAAAGAAAATTTGCTGCAGAAGGATTGTTTGACGACGCGAACAAGCAGCTTTTGCCTTTTATGCCAAAAGTGATTGGCGTTGTCACATCGCCGACAGGCAGTGTTATCCGTGATATTATCCATCGTATTTCTGATCGTTTTCCATTGCATGTGCTGGTTTGGCCGGTCAGGGTGCAGGGGGAGACCTGCGGAGCGGAAGTTGCTGCAGCTATTAACGGTTTCAACGCCATTGCCGATGGCGGGCCTTTACCCAAGCCCGATCTGATCATTGTCGCGCGTGGTGGGGGTTCATTGGAAGACTTATGGGGCTTCAATGACGAGGCGGTTGTGCGTGCTGCGGCTTCCTCTTTCATTCCGTTAATCTCGGCTGTCGGTCATGAAACCGATTGGACATTGATTGATTATGTGGCCGACCGGCGTGCCCCGACGCCAACCGGGGCTGCAGAAATGGCGGTGCCAGTCAAGGCTGATCTGGAAGCAACATTAGCCTCTTTGGGAGCCCGTCTTAAGGCCGGTTTGACCCGCTCTCTTGATTTCAGGCGTCAACGTTTGCAAGGCGCAATACGGGCTTTGCCGTCAAGCGATCAGCTGTTGGCCTTACCGCGACGGCGATATGACGAGGCGGCCTTGCGTCTTTCGCGTGCATTGCGGGTGAGCGTAGAAAAAAAGCGTGAACGTTTTATCGGTTTGTCTCGACATTTGTCGCCGTGGCTTGTGCAGGCTTTGATTGCACGTGGCGAGCAATTATTGGATAGTATGCAGCATCGTAGTGAAAGTGCTTTTCTTGCGCTGGTTGATAAAAGAAAACAGCGCATGGTGATGGCCGTACGTCTGCTGCAGTCGGTTTCCTATCAAAGCATTTTGCAGCGTGGTTTTGCGTTGGTGTTGGATGCGCAGGATGCCCTTATTAAACGTCGTTCTGCTGTGCCGGAAGACGGGCATATGCGCTTGCGTTTTGCGGATGGTGATGTGGCCGTATATACGGATGAGCGTGCCCCTGAGCCATCCAGAGCCATCAAGAAACCTAAAAATCAGATACCTCCCGGTGGACAGGGAGATCTATTTTGACAAATACCGGTCTGATCACTGGTGCTGATGGCAAAGTTCGCTGTTTCTGGGTGGGCCATGATCCGCTCTATAGGCGCTATCATGATGAAGAATGGGGTGTCGCCTGTCATGATGATAGACATTTGTTTGAAAAAATTTGCCTGGAAGGCTTCCAATCTGGCTTATCGTGGCTGACCATTTTGAAAAAACGTGAAAATTTCCGTGTTGCTTTTGATGGGTTCGATTTTTACAAAATCGCACTTTACGATGCAGAAAAAATTGAAAATCTGCTGAAGGATGCAGGTATTGTCCGCCATCGCGGTAAGATTGTTTCCACTATCAATAATGCGCAGCGCGCGCTTAAACTGGTTGCCGAAAAAGGCAGTCTGGATGCCTATTTTTGGTCTTTCAAGCCGCCCGAGAGCGAGCGTTTCAAACGGGTTGATTATGAAACACTTCGAGCTAATCCCACAACAGCGGCTTCTGTACGATTGTCCAAGGATTTGAAAAAGCGTGGTTGGACTTTTGTCGGTCCCACCACAGCCTATGCCTTTTTTCAGGCTATGGGCATGGTCAATGATCATATCGATGGTTGTTTTTGCCGGTGAATGTATATTTGCCTAAAAAGTAATTAAGAGATTGATTTTCAATATATGGTTGTTGGGTGCGTAACAATTGCCAACACTATGAATGATCACAAACAATTCATTCTTCTTTGTGCTTTTGTGAAAGGCTTGCGCCTTAATAAGACATAATTGGAGTGTGTTATGAATGGACAGTTTCATAAGGAGAAAGCAAATGTCACATTCAATTTCTACCAAAGTCTTGGGTGTTCTTCTGGCTACAGGATGTTTTATGTCAATGGGCAGCGCCTATGCGGCCGATAAGGTTAATATCGGCATGCTGGTTTGCACCGGCTCGGGAACAACGGGGAAAATTTTTAAAACGCAAGAGCAGCTTTCCTGTCTTTTCCAGCCTAATGATAAAAACCAACCGACAGACAAATATAACGGTTCTGTTAAACAGATCGGCATTGATATTGGTAAAAGCGGTGCGGGACAGATGTCATGGATGGTGATGGCTCTTTCCAAAGACGCATATAAAACGGGAAGTCTTGCTGGTGAATATGCCGGGGTCAGTGCTGATGCGGCCTTGGGGGTTGGCGGTGGTGCCAATGTTCTGCTTGGCAAGAATAAGACCTTTTCCTTGCAGCCAGTCAGTGTGCAGGCACATGAAGGGGCTGATCTTGCTGTAGGTGTGACAAAATTTGTGCTGACCTCGCAGAACTGATGATATTTTTATGGATAAGCTATGGACGCGCTGCATGGATATCCATGCAGCGTTAAAATAGTATGATAAGGCAATATATAAGGACAATCAAGCAAAGGGCGAGGAAACGGCGCGCTTCAGGCCGTTCTCTCCAGAATGGTAGAAAGCTTGCCAGATAGCCGTTGATGAATTCAAGTGTCATTTGAAAAAGACAAACAACAGAGAAAAGAGAGATAATCATATAATAGATGCTGATCGGCGCGATGTCTTGCTATTTGGTGACGCTGGACAGCAAATCATCAATATAGATTATATAGAAAATGGCGATGATAAGGCTCATGATGCTAACCAACAAAGCTATTATATAGATTTCGAATAATTCTTTTCTCTCTTCACCGGTAGACGGGGTTTTCTTGAATGTATTGAACATCCAAAGGCCTGCATAACGCCGACGGATGTCACGTGTTTTAGCTGGATCATCAGCAAGTTTTTTATGCGGCTATTTTTTGTAAATGACATAGATGATCAGGGCTGTCAGCAATAGATATAAGAACCAGTAATCAGGGAGCAGCCCGTCATTGTTCAATTTGTTAAAGCCGTAAATGATAAGCGGGATAGCAATATGCAATGTAACGAGCGTTGCGAAAAGAAAATAGAAGAATGCGCCCCATCCATCTTCATCGGGATGGGGCTTTGGTTTTTCCGTACGCTCTACTATTTGCTTTTTATTCATATTTTTTTCTAGCAAAGGTGCGGATATTTTTTAAATCGGTCTGCTTGTTATGCTTCAAACCTTGCCGCTTGCGGCTGGATGAGCTAGAAGCCAAGAGAAATTAATTTTTTATAAACCGATAAGGTTTCAACATGGCCGATAAAAATAACAAGCAGAACAAACCCAAAAGAACGGAAGCTCGATTGCCGCGTGGTTTTGTCGATCGCTCCAGCGCTGAATTGCGTTCTGTAGAAGCGATGATGGCAAAAATCCGTCAGGTCTACGAGTTGTATGGTTTTGAAGCTGTCGAGACACCGATTTTTGAATATACCGATGCTTTGGGTAAGTTTCTGCCCGATCAGGATCGTCCCAATGAAGGTGTTTTCTCATTACAGGATGATGACGAACAATGGTTGTCATTGCGATATGATTTGACTGCGCCGTTGGCTCGTCATTTTGCCGAAAATTTTGAAACCTTGCCTAAACCCTATCGCAGTTATCGTGCCGGTTGGGTTTTTCGCAATGAAAAACCGGGCCCGGGCCGGTTTCGCCAATTTATGCAGTTCGATGCCGATACAGTTGGTACGCCCACGGTGACAGCGGATGCAGAAATTTGCATGATGGCGGCTGATACATTGGAGAAATTGGGTATTGCACGTGGTGATTATGCTATCCGCGTGAATAACCGTAAAATTCTTGATGGTGTCATGGAGCTGATCGGCCTTGGTGGAGATGACAAGGCGGTGAAACGTCTATCGGTATTGCGGGCGATTGACAAGCTTGATAAATTCGGCGTCGAAGGGGTCAAGCTGTTGCTTGGTAAGGGACGTCTGGATGAAAGCGGTGACTTTACCAAGGGCGCGGAACTTGATGAAAAAGCGATTGATCATGTGTTGGCTTTTACATCGGCTGCCGGAAAGGATGGTCGTGAAACCATTGATAATCTTAGGGCTGTGGTTACAGGTTCAGCACGCGGCTTAGAAGGGGTTGAGGAGCTTGACGAAATGCAGGCTCTGTTTGCGGCAAGCGGTTATGAGGGAAGGGTAAAGATTGACCCGTCGGTGGTGCGTGGTCTTGAATATTATACCGGTCCTGTTTTTGAAGCCGAACTGCTTTTTGATGTCACCAATGAAGATGGCGAAAAGGTTGTGTTCGGTTCGGTCGGCGGCGGCGGTCGCTACGACGGGCTGGTTTCACGGTTTCGCGGTGAGGCAGTACCTGCCACGGGATTTTCAATCGGTGTTTCGCGTTTGATGACGGCCTTGAAGAATTTGGGCAAGCTTGAAAACAGTGCGCAGATCGGGCCGGTTGTTGTTCTTGTTATGGATAAGGATCGTGAGTCACTGGCGCGTTATCAAGGATTTGTCACGCAATTGCGGGCGGCTAATATCCGTGCTGAGCTTTATGTCGGTGGTTCGGGCATGAAGGCGCAGATGAAATATGCAGATCGCCGTTCGGCACCTTGCGTTATTATTCAAGGTAGTCAGGAGCGTGATGAAGGCAAAGTACAGATTAAGGATCTGGTTGAAGGTGCGCGCTTATCCCATGAAATCGAGGATAACCAGACATGGCGAGCAAGTCGTCCGGCGCAAGTGACAGTAGATGAAAAAGATCTGGTGATTACGGTTCAAAATATATTGGATGAACAAGCAAAGGAACGCCAAGACGCATGAAACGTGCACGACCGGATTTTGCTGACTCTATCTTGAAATTGCTTTATGCGCGGCAAGCCGAGGCAATAGATATTGACATTCTACAGCCTGCCGATCCGTTTCTGGATATGGCTGGCGAGGATTTGCGCCGTCGTATTTTTATGACCGAAAATGAGAATGGTGATTCCTTGTGCCTGAGACCTGAATTTACCATTCCGGTTTCAATACAATATATGGCGCGAGAGACGCAAAAAACGGCGCGTTATGCTTATTGTGGCGAGGTTTTCCGCCAAAGGCGCGACGGTGAGAATGCATTCTATCAGGCTGGTATTGAAGATTTTGGTGATGGTGACGAGGCGCATGCAGATGCCCGTTCTCTGACCGATGCTTTGGCTGCCTTGGTATTGGTGGCACCGCAGATTGATATGGATATTGTTGTCGGTGACCAGACGGTATTTGAAGCTGTGCTTGCCGCTTTGGGACTACCTAAAGGGTGGCAGAAGAAGCTTGCACGTGCTTTTGGCAATGACGAGCTGTTGCGTTCTTTATTGGCGGATTTATCTGCGCCCAAACAGGAAAGTACTTTGCCAGAATTCTTGGCAGGTTTTGTCACAACAGGTGACGAACTTGCTTTATCTCAGGCTTTAGAAGCTGAAATGCGCGAGGCCGGTATTTCACCGGCAGCCAGTCGCTCTCCACTGGAGATCGCCCGTCGAATGATTGAAAAAAGAGCGCTTTCGACCATAAGGCTCTCTGATCAGGTTATTACAGCGGTGAAGGATTTTCTGGCGATTAATTGTGCGTTGGATAAGGCCGAGGCTGTTTTATGTGATTTTGCGGATAGGAATGGTCTGGATGTGGATGCGATATTGAAGACCTTTATCCGACGCAATAAGGCTTTTGAAAACATGGGTATTGATCTGTCGATGGTCCAATATGATGCGGCTTTTGGTCGTCCGCTCGATTATTATACCGGTCTTGTTTATGAAATTCGTGATGGTGCACAGGTGATTGTCGGGGGTGGTCGATATGACCGGCTGTTAACGATGCTGGGCAGCCAAACAGAAATACCGGCTGTCGGATTTTCTATCTGGTTGGACCGGATCGGTGACAATATCTTTATTGATGCAAAGGATGGTGCATCATGACAGTCACACTTGCACTGCCTTCGAAAGGGCGCTTGAAAGAAAAGACACTCGATGTTCTAGTACGTGCCGGTTATGAGATTATACTGCCTGACGATGATCGCAATTATCGTGCATCGGTCAAGAATGCGCCAGAAATTGAAATTCTGTTTTTGTCGGCATCCGAAATTGCACGTGAGCTTGGCTATGGCAATCTTGATCTTGGTGTGACGGGGCAGGATCTAATTCATGAAACGCTGGCCCATCCTGATGAAAAGGTCAAAGTCGAGGTTGAGCTTGGTTTTGGTCATGCGGATGTTGTCGTGGCGGTGCCGGAAGTTTGGCATGATGTGGTGACCATGGCCGATCTTGATGATGTTGCAGCAGATTTTCGCCAGCGCCATGGTCGGCGTTTGCGTATTGCCACCAAATTTTGGCGGCTGACGCAGCAGTTTTTTTCGCACAAACATGGCATTCAGGTTTATCGTATTGTCGAAAGTCTTGGTGCAACAGAGGGGGCACCAGCTGCCGGTTCTGCCGATATGATTGTTGACATTACCTCGACCGGATCAACGCTTGTTGCCAATAAACTCAAGATCTTGCAAGATGGTATTATTTTGAAGTCGCAGGCTTCTTTGGTCTCGGCGCGACGGTCATCGGATCATCCTTCTGTTGTAAAATTTGTCGACCGTATTGCTGCGATGATGCAACAGCAAAATAAACAGGATAAATAATTCTGAATGGCAAGGCTCAATTAGCGTTATGATTTAGATATGGGCCATGGCGAGCGCATCGACAGTATCAATATCAAAAAAAGAAAAAGTCAGATATATCAGGATTGCCAGTAGTATAACGACAAGTAAGGTCAAAAAGACAACGCGACGGCGGAGATGCTTAGGCGTTAAAAAATCAGGAATAATCGGCTTTTCGCTCATTAGACCTTAGTCATCATTGTTTGAGTTGAGATTGCCCAGATAGTGTGCTGATGCCTTGGGATGGGGCGAGATACGGACGTCCTGCAAGGCTTTTTTGCGTGATAAAAGAAAAGCTGCATCCATATAGGAAAGAATGATGCATGGCACCAACGGTTTTCCATCAAGTATATGCCTGATTTGCTTGAGATTCTCCCTTGAAGAATAAACCCCGGATTGCTCCGGGGTGGGTAAGTTAGGACTGAAGATTTCTAAGAATCTTTTGGGGTGATGATTCACCGTAAGGATCGCTTTCACAATTGTCACAGCGACCTTCTTCTTCATACCATCTTTCGATGACGCCATCATTGATGACAGCACCATAACGCCACGAGCGCTTGCCGAAGCCGAGATTATCCTTGGCGACCAGCATACCCATAGCGCTGGTAAATTCGCCAGAGCCATCAGGAATCAGTTTGACGTTTCTGATCTTCTGCTGCTTGCCCCATGCATTCATAACAAAGGCATCATTCACAGAAAGACAATAAACGGCATCAATGCCGACAGCTGTGAACTGATCATAGAGTCTTTCAAAATCCGGCAGCTGGAAAGTCGAGCAGGTTGGTGTAAATGCACCTGGTAATGCGAACAGGACGACGCGCTTTCCCTTGAAGTAATCGTCACTTGTTACATCTAGCCAACGATAAGGGTTGGGGCCGTCAACATTCTCATCACGAACGCGCGTGCGGAAAGTGACATTTGGAACTTTCTTTCCAATCATAAAATGCTCCTACATATTTGAATCATGATACATATGTTGCAGACTGAAGCCGGAAGTTTGCAATCTAAAGTTAAGTCATGCAGGGCAAGGTTTCAAGATGGAAGTCTATGTTTTTAATATTTTCTCGCCTTTTTCTTATGACTGACATAATTTGATAGAAATATCGGCTAACAGATTTTCAATATGGGTGTAATATGGCCATTAAAACGATTGTGACGGTTCCTTTTTGTGATCAAAATCCGGGTACGTCGGGTTTACGTAAAAAAGTAACGGTCTTCCAACAACCGCATTATGCCGAAAACTTTATCCAGTCCATTTTTGCCAATATTGGCAATGTACAAGGACAGTTGCTGATTGTTGGAGGGGATGGGCGTTTTTATAATCGTGATATTATTCAAAAAGTGATTAAAATTGCAGCGGCCAATGGTTTTGGCCGGGTGATTGTCGGGCAAAATGGTCTTTTGTCGACGCCGGCTGTTTCCCATCTTATCCGCAAGAATAAAGCGCATGGCGGTATTGTGCTTTCTGCCAGTCATAATCCTGGCGGTCCGGATGGAGATTTTGGTATTAAATACAATATCGCCAATGGCGGTCCTGCTCCGGAAAAAATCACCAAGGCGATCTATGAATTTTCCCAAAATATAAACGCCTATAAAATTGCCGATACTGATGATGTCGATCTTTCTGTGATCGGTGCTGTAATGGTTGAAGCGATGGCTGTCGAAGTTATAGACAGCGTCAAGGATTATGCCGATCTGATGGAAGAGCTTTTTGACTTCGATTTGATGCGCAAGGTGATCAAGGCGGGGTTGCGCTTTAAATTTGATGCCATGCATGCGGTAACCGGTCCTTATGCGAAAGAAATATTCGAGCGGCGTTTAGGGTTTTCAGCCAATACCGTTGTTAACGGTATTCCGATGGAAGATTTTGGTGGCCATCATCCTGATCCTAATCTGGTTCATGCGCATGATTTATATGCTTTGATGATGTCGAATGATGGCCCTGATCTGGGTGCGGCTTCTGACGGAGATGGGGATCGTAACCTTATTATTGGCTGGAAGCAGTTTGTAACCCCTTCCGATTCATTGGCTATTCTTGCAGCCAATGCGCATCATATCAAAGCCTATAAGAATGGTATATCGGGTATTGCGCGTTCAATGCCGACAAGCTGTGCGGCCGATCATGTGGCACAAAAGCTTGGTCTTAATATCTATGAAACGCCGACCGGCTGGAAGTTTTTCGGTAATCTGCTGGATGCTGGAAAAGTTACGTTCTGTGGCGAGGAAAGCTTTGGTACGGGTTCCAACCATGTCCGTGAGAAAGATGGTTTATGGGCCGTTTTGTTTTGGATTAATCTGTTGGCGGCAACCGGTAAAAGTGTAGGCGAAATTGTAGAAGCGCATTGGCAGAAATATGGCCGTTCTTATTATTCCCGCCATGACTATGAAGAAGTTGATGCACAGGCTGCCAAAGAGATGATGGAAGAATTGCGTGGCAGATTGTCAACTCTTTCAGGGCATCGGGTTGCCGGATTGACCATTGAAAAGGCCGATGACTTTGCATATCAAGATCCGATTGATGGTTCATTGAGTGAACATCAGGGGATCCGTATTTTCTTTGAAGGCGGCGCGCGTCTTGTCTATCGTCTGTCAGGGACGGGAACAGCGGGTGCTACCGTTCGTATCTATATGGAGCATTATGAGGCGGACTGCTTGAAACAGGATGATGAAACACAAGAAGCCTTGGCGGCACTTATTGTGGCGGCCGATGAGCTGGTTCATCTGAAAAAACGCTTGCAGCGTGATCAGCCGACAGTGATTACTTGATATGAAATGGCATTTTGTGGGATTTGGGTTTATGATGTGCTCTGTACGCTTTTACAGACGTGCGTCCCGATGACATCACATTCTATACAGAAGCGGGATGTCAGCATTTTCATAAGGCCTATGCCAAAGGCGATATGCGGGTTTGTCATCCCAGTGTTTATCCGGTTGGTATTGTCTATTCGATAACACTTGCCAATATTGGCAAAGAGGATGATTGGATTATGAAGGTTATGAGCCCGATGGCTGAGCGGGTTGATTTGTGCCAGCCTTTGAAAAAAGCGTAGCCGATCAGGATCAGTTCCGGTGTGGATATTCAATCCATGCTGGACCGGCAAATGCGAAAAGTATGATATGCCTTTGCTTATACCAGCCCGTTCACAAATTTATATGTTTCTTCATGGGTTGAAATTCATGTTGAAAGAGGGATTTAAATCGGGAACATTTATACCGGTAACTTTTTATTTTGAAAAAGCTGGCAGGCTTGATACCGAATTCAAGGTTGTTCGTCCCGACGCATTTTGAAAAAAGCACTTCATTCCTTTTTTCTATACGACTATGTTTAATGAAGTTATGAAGGAGAAAATAGGTGTTCGATTTCAACGAGGCCATTGCCTGTTTTGAAATTGGCTATTGCTGGCGGTTGACAACGAGAAAATCAATAAATGAACGGATAACCGCATTATTATAACGCGAGGGAAAATACATGGCGTAAAGCTGGTGGGTTTTTGTGGAATGATAGCCATCTAGAACTGTAACAAGCGTTTTCTGTGACAAGGCCTGTTTGATTGCATAATCAGGAAGACATGCAATGCCATGACCATCAAGTGCGGCTTCCATGAGCATCAAACTCGAGTTGGCTGTCAAGCGGCCTTTGACTTTGATTGTCTCAACATGCCCTTTTTTTTCAAAATGCCAAAGACCATTATCACTCATATTGGGGTAGACAAGACATGCATGTTGGCGGATGTCAGATGGATGTTTCAATTGTGGGTGGTTTTTTATATAGGCGGGAGAAGCACAATAAATCCAGTGCACATCACCCAGACGGCGAGCCGCGTAGCCCCAGTCGGTTTTTGATGTGATCCGTAAAGCGATGTCGATATCGTCCTCGCCTAGGTTTCTGTAGTTGTCATCAAGCTCAACAATTACCTCTACATCGGGGTATTGCTTTTGGTATTTAACCAGTATTGCGGCCAGTTGTGTATATCCGAAAGCAATTGATGTTGTTAGCCGCAGTCTACCTTTGATTGCTTTCTGTGTGCCAGCAGTTTCATTCATTGCTGTTTCAAGATCATTTAATATTTTTTGTGCTCGTTCGAGAAATTCGGCACCTTGTTGTGTAAGCGAAACAGAACGTGTTGTTCGTTTGAGTAGTAATGTATCTAGACGCCTTTCAAGTTGTGTTAAACTTTTTGAAACGGCAGATGGAGAAAGATTGAGCTTTTGAGCAGCCTTGCTGAGGCTTTCGGTTTCAGCCACTTTAACAAAAATAGCCATTTGTGAAAATGAAGTTTGATAACGCATTTTTGACTTTTAGTTAAAATTAATTTGAAAAAAAACCGTTTCTTTTTCTTATCATTCAATTTTAGGCTGTTTGCAAACGGTATTCAATAACAACAAAAGCCGGGGAAACGAAAATTATTGCGCAATCATATCCGTTAAACTGATGTTGCAGGGATTGAGCTGTTGCATTCTCGGTCTTTTTTTGTCCTATTTGGTTGGGAATACCACAGAGAGGATAAAATATGTATGATTTTGATGAACTAGTTGACCGTGTACATTCCAATTCAATGAAATGGGCTTATTCCAACCGGTTGCTCAATGAGGAACAAGCGGCTGCCAATCCACTTCCTATGTGGGTAGCAGATATGGATTTCAAGGTCGCCGAACCGATTAGGCAGGCGATGTCGAAACTGATTGAACATGGTATATTTGGATATTCCGGTGTTACAGATTCTTATAAAAAAACAGTCAATAATTGGCAGCGTACCCGTCATAACTGGGATGTTGATCCCAATGCGCTGGTTTTAAGCCCCGGTATTGTCACTATGCTTAACTTGATTATCCAGACTTATACCCGTCCTGGAGATAGTGTTTTAATTCAACCGCCTGTTTACGTGCATTTCCATCAAGACGTTATAACGAATGGAAGAGAAGTCGTCTGGGCTCCGCTCAAGCTTGAGGGGGATCGTTATTGTTTTGATGCGGAAGTTTTTGAAAAGGCGATTAAAAGCAATACGCGCTTATTTATTCTTTCCAATCCGCATAATCCTACAGGTAATGTTTGGTCCGCCGACGAACTGAAGCAGATGGGCGATATTTGCGCGGCTCATGGTGTTATTGTTGTATCGGATGAAATCCATGGTGATTTGATCATGGACGAGACAAAGCGGCATGTTCCATTTGCCTCACTTGGCGATCAATATGCGCAAAATTCTATTATTTGTACGGCGGCAAGTAAAACCTTTAATCTTGCTGGTCTTCAATGTTCTAATAATTATATCGCCAATAAATTATTACGTGAGCAGATGCTCGCAACTATGAAGAAATGTGGTCTTAATCATATCAATATTATGGGCATGGTGGCGACAGAGGCAGCTTATCGTGATGGTGCACAATGGCTTGACGAATTATTGAACTATATACGCGCCAATCAGGTTTTCTTTGCGACTGCGATCAATCAGTCCGGTTTGCCTATCCATGTTATGGAAATGGATTCTCTTTATCTGGCTTGGATTGATTGTCGCAAGATGAATATGTCACCCGAGGAACTTAATAATTTTATGTTGACTGAGGCAAGACTATGGTTGGATGACGGTCGTAAATTTGGACCTCAAGGTCATGGTTTCATGCGTATTAATTTGGGATGCACCCGTAAAACAGCCGAAGAAGCAGTTAAGCGGTTGAAATCAACACTATTACGATAGACGGCATGCGCTAACCGACACTTTATCGGTTAGCGCTTCTTGTTGATGGGTATGGGGAAATGGAGGAGGAGACTATGGAAATTGCAGCACTGGAAAGATCAAAAAAGCGTGTGCCTTTTACGCGTTACGATTTAGGGTGGGTCATTCTATGTATTGGTATGGCTATTGGTGCCGGTATTATATATCTGCCTGTACAGGTCGGTTTAAAAGGGATCTGGGTGTTTCTGGCATCACTTATTTTTGCTTATCCTGCTTGCTATTGGATGCAGTCGCTTTATCTGAAAAGCCTCAGTGCAAGCGAAGAATGTGAAGACTATGCCAATGTTGTGAGCCAATATCTGGGTAAGAATTGGGGCATGATATTGGGTTTTTTGTATCTTGGAATGTTGATGAAAGGCATTTTAAGTTATTCGATTACAGTTGTCCTCGATAGTGCAAAATATCTGCAGGAATTTGGTGTTAGCGAAAGACTCCTATCCGGTAATATTTGGTATATCCTCGGTGTACTTGTCTTTCTCGTAGCCATTGCAGCTCAGGGCGAGAAACTACTTTTCAAGATTTCCGGTCCAATGGTTGTTGTTAAGGTCGCTATCATTGTGTTGCTTGGTGTCGTGATGATTCCTCATTGGAATTTTGCTAATTTGACAGGGTTTCCTTCGATATTGGTTTTTATTCGCGACACCATCCTCACGCTACCGTTTGCTTTGGTCTCAATACTTTTCGTGCAGATACTTAGCCCGATGAATATCGCCTTTCGTAAGCATGATCCAGATCCTGCGCGTGCAACCTATCGTGCATTGCGCGTTAATCTGATTGCCTTTGTTGTATTGGTTTTATGTGTTCTCTTTTTTGCACTGTCGTTCACCTTTGCAACTAATCATGACCAGGCCGTAATGGCACAACAGCAAAATATTTCAGCCTTAGCGCTAGCGGCAAGCGTCATGGATGGTAAGGCCATTTCGATCATGTCTGTATTGTTGAATATATTCGCTATTGTAACAGCCTTTTTTGCAATTTTCCTTGGCGTTTATGAGGCTTTTAAGGGATTGATTGTCAACATACTTTCTCGTTTTATTGATATGTCAAAAGTGCCTATGCTCATTTTGCATATCTGCGTTTGTGCTTTGATTGTTGCCATCTTATGGGGCTGGGTCGCACTGAATTTTTCCGCTTTGATGCTGATTCAAATTTTTGCTCCCTTTAATGGTATTGTTGGCTTTATTATTCCGTGTTTTCTTATCTATAGGGTGAAAGCTTTGCATCAATTTATAACGCCGACTTATTGGTATGTCTTTATATTTGGCATTCTGTTTACGTTGTCTCCTTTATTGATGTTTTTTCATTAATCAGAAAATAATTTAGGTGCACATCATGGAGAATGAGGCTTCTCATATTCGACGCAATCTTGTCCTATTGACATTAGCCCAAGCATTAGGTGCTTCTAGCCCGCCAATTATTATATCTCTTGGCGGGCTTGTCGGACGCGGGTTAATCGAAAATCAGGCTTGGGCTACACTGCCTGTGAGTATCTATCAGGCGGGAATGGCATTATGTGTACTTCCTGCGGCTTTGACTATGAAGGTTTGGGGACGACGAAATGCTTATCTTTTAGGCGGTTTATTTGGGGTTCTATCCGGTCTTTTTGCAACAATGGGTATTGTCGCAGGCTCTTTTCTCCTGTTTTGTTCGGGTACGCTGCTTGCAGGGATATATGGTGCCTATGTGCAAAGTTATCGATTTGCAGCGACAGATACGGCACCTACCAGTATGCGTAACAAGGCAATATCTTTGATTATGGTCGGTGGGCTTGCAGCCGCTATTATCGGACCTCAGCTTGTTATTTGGACACGAGATGCTTATGAGGGCATCTCTTTTGCAGGGTCTTTTTTGAGCCAAACAGCTTTAGCGTTGGTTGCCCTTCCTATTCTTGCGATGCTTAAAATGCCGGTCGTTAGGATCAAGTCGGACAAGGTAAAGTCTGGTGGAGGGCGCACAATAGTCCAAATCCTTTCCTTGCGTTCATATATATTAGCTGTTGTTGCCGGTGCCGTGTCTTATGGCTTGATGAGTTTCCTGATGACGGTGACACCTATGGCCATGCACGATCATCATCATACAGTAGCGCAATCAACAGTTGGTATTCAGTGGCATATCTTGGCCATGTATGGACCAAGTTTTTTTACAGGTTATGTTATTAATCGTTTTGGCGCTGAACGTGTAACCGCTGTCGGTTTAATCTTGATTATGATGGCTGCGGTTTTTGGTTTAAGTGGTTATGAAGTTTACCATTTCTATACTGCTCTTATAACTTTGGGCCTAGGGTGGAATTTTGGTTTTATCGGAGCAACGTCAATGATTGCAGCTTATTCAACACCGGAAGACCGTGTAAAAGTTCAAGGGATTAATGATCTTATTATTTTTGGCAGTGTAGCGATTTGCTCATTCTCGTCTGGGGCCTTGTTGAGTGCATCTGGTTGGACAACCATCAATTTGATTGTCTTTCCTATTGTGATTGCAATTCTGGTTCCTTTGTTATGGTTTGGGCGAGATAGACAATTAAAAAAACCTTTTTAATTGCATGACAGTTTTTTTTGAGTACCTATGGCTGTTGCTCAAAATCCATTCTTTCGGATTTGTAATATATCAAGAATAAATTGATTGTTGTGCTTGCTATCACTTTCTTTGAAAAGTTATTTCACCGCCGGCTTTTTAGGCAAACGGTAGAAGCGTGTGCTGATAATTTAGATGGCACATAAAGGTATTGAGATGGAACTTTGCCACAAATTTTAAGTCATCAAATAATAGGACAAGAAGAAGCCAGATATTAAAAAGGGGGCCACGGCCCCCTTTGCATTTCACCCAATTGGATTTACTTCGGATGGATCATTTCTTCCGGACGGACGATCTCGGTATATTCCGCTTCAGTAACGAGGCCGGTTGCAAGAGCTTCTTCGCGTAAGGTTGTACCATTTTTATGCGCGGTTTTGGCAATCTTTGCTGCGGCATCATAACCAATTTTCGGTGCCAGTGCCGTTACCAACATGAGGGACTGTTCCATCAGGTCATGGATACGGTTTTCATTGGCCTTGATCCCTTTGACACAATGGTCGGCAAAGGAAATCATCACATCAGAAAGGAGTTTGATCGACTGTAAGACATTATAGGCAATGACCGGTTTATAGACATTGAGTTCGAAATGCCCTTGTGATGAGGCAACAGTTACAGTCGTCTGATTGCCGAATACCTGACATGCTACCATGGTCATAGCTTCGCATTGGGTAGGGTTGACTTTGCCCGGCATGATAGAAGAACCGGGCTCGTTTTCCGGCAGGCTCAGTTCACCAAGGCCGGAGCGTGGGCCTGAACCCAAGAAGCGGATATCATTGGCAATTTTGAATAGATCCGTTGCCAGTGCATTCAGGCTGCCGTGAAAATCGGTAATGCCGCCATGACTTGCCAAGGCTTCGAATTTATTATTAGCCGTTTTGAATGGTAGGCCGGTAATATCACAAACGGCAGCGGCAAATTTTTTGTCAAAACCGATAGGAGCATTCAACCCTGTGCCAACAGCTGTGCCACCCTGTGCCAAATAAAGAATGCTGGTCAGGCTTTTTTCGATACGTTTGCGGGCATATTCAAGTGCAGCACGATAGCCAGAAAATTCTTGGCCCAATGTGACTGGTGTTGCATCTTGCGTATGGGTGCGTCCGATTTTGATGATCTTGGCAAATTCTTTTTCTTTGTCGTTTAAAGCTAGAATTAGATGATCAAGCGCGGGGTAGAGCTCTTTTACAGTTTGTACTGCGGTGGCAATATGGATAGCTGTCGGAAAAGAGTCGTTCGAGGACTGGCTCATATTGACGTGGTCATTGGGGTGGATAGGTTTTTTTGAGCCCATCTCGCCGCCCATCATTTCAATGGCGCGGTTGGAGATAACTTCGTTGACGTTCATGTTGGATTGGGTGCCTGATCCGGTTTGCCAGACAACTAGCGGAAAATTGTCATCCAATTTGCCATCAATGACTTCATCAGCAGCACGGATGATAATCTCACCCAGTTTTTTATCCAATTTGCCGGCATCCATATTGGCAAGCGCTGCCGCTTTTTTGACGATACCCAAGGCATGGATCAATGGTAGCGGTTGACGTTCGCCGCCAATTTTGAAGTTATGGCGCGAACGTTCTGTCTGTGCACCCCAATAATGATCGCCGGGTACTTCGATTTCACCAAATGTGTCGGTCTCTTTACGAATGGCGGCCATGGCTGAACTCCTCTTTATGGGTCGCTAAGAAATGTGTTTGCTGTCTAGCATATGAAAGACGATAAGTCTTTTCAAAATCTGTTGTGATATAGACATGAAGTTCATCGCCATTCAAGACCGCTGTATGATCTTATTATTTAGATGAAAATTGATAATAGTGGCTTCTTTGGGATAGATAATGCAACGTAAAGCGGTCAAAATAAAAAATGGGCCCGCAGGCCCATTTCTTTTGTTTTTGACTTCTTAGAAGTCCATGCCGCCCATGCCGCCGCCGGGCATTGGAGGCATTGGAGCCTCTTTCTTCGGCAGTTCGGCAATCATGGCTTCTGTGGTGATCAACAAGCCAGCAATGGAAGCTGCATTCTGCAGGGCAGAGCGGACAACCTTGACGGGATCGACGATACCGATCTTGATCAAATCGCCATAAGTACCGTTGGCTGTGTTGTAGCCATAGGTATCGGATTTGTTTTCCAAAATCTTGCCAACAATGATCGAAGCTTCTTCACCGGCGTTGGTTGCGATCTGGCGGGCAGGAGCCTGCAGTGCGCGACGAACGATGTTGATACCGGCTTCCTGATCGGCGTTGATGCCTTTGACCTTGATTTCGGTTGCAGCGCGCAGCAATGCTGTGCCACCACCAGGAACAATGCCTTCTTCAACAGCCGCACGGGTTGCGTTCAGTGCATCGTCAACACGGTCTTTCTTTTCTTTCACTTCGACTTCTGTCGAACCGCCAACGCGGATAACAGCAACACCACCGGCAAGCTTGGCCAGACGTTCTTGAAGTTTTTCACGATCGTAATCCGATGTGGTTTCTTCGATCTGTGCCTTGATCTGATTTACACGGGCGTTGATTTCTGCCTTTTTGCCGGCTCCGTCAACGATTGTTGTGTTTTCCTTGGAAATGTTGACCTTCTTGGCGCGGCCGAGCATATCAAGTGTGACATTTTCAAGCTTGATGCCGACATCTTCGGAAATAACCTGACCTGAGGTGAGGATAGCGATGTCTTCAAGCATGGCCTTACGGCGATCACCGAAGCCAGGCGCTTTAACAGCAGCAATTTTCAGACCGCCGCGCAGCTTGTTGACAACGAGTGTTGCCAAAGCTTCACCTTCTACATCTTCAGCGATGATGAGGAGCGGTTTGCCTGACTGGACAACAGCTTCAAGCACGGGAAGCAGAGCTTGCAGGTTGGAAAGCTTCTTCTCGTGAATGAGGATATAAGGATCGTCGAGATCGGCAACCATCTTTTCAGCATTGGTAACGAAATAAGGTGACAGATAACCACGGTCAAACTGCATGCCTTCAACAACTTCCAATTCGGTTTCAGCTGTTTTGGCTTCTTCAACTGTGATAACACCTTCATTGCCGACTTTCTGCATGGCTTCAGCAATCATCTTGCCGATTTCTTCTTCGCCATTGGCAGAAATAGTACCGACCTGGGCAACTTCAGCTGAAGTCTTGATCTTTTTGGCTTTTTTCAGGAGGTTGGCAACAACTTCATCAACAGCTGCATCGACGCCACGCTTCAGATCCATTGGGTTCATGCCGGCGGCAACAGCCTTGGCTCCTTCCTGAACAATGGCCTGACCCAGAACGGTTGCAGTTGTTGTACCGTCACCGGCAACATCATTGGTCTTGGAAGCAACTTCGCGCAGCATTTGTGCGCCCATATTTTCGAACTTGTCTTCAAGTTCGATTTCTTTGGCAACCGATACACCGTCCTTGGTGATGCGCGGTGCGCCGAATGATTTGTCGATGACGACATTACGACCTTTGGGGCCGAGTGTTACCTTGACGGCATTGGCAAGGATATCAACGCCGTGCAACATGCGCTCACGCGCATCACGACCGAATTTGACTTCTTTAGCAGCCATGTTTCTATCTCCTTAAGGGGGAATTCCCCGAATTAAACTAATGTCTAGGGCTGGCGATTAGCCGAGAATGCCCATAATATCGGATTCTTTCATGATCAGAACGTCTTCACCGTTAAGCTTGACTTCTGTGCCCGACCATTTGCCGAATAGAACGCGGTCGCCAGCCTTGACGTCAAGCGCTACGAGTTTGCCATTGTCATCACGAGCACCCGGACCAACGGCGATTACTTCACCTTCAGACGGCTTTTCTTTTGCAGTATCGGGAATAATGATACCGCCAGCAGTTTTTTCTTCTGAGTCAAGCCGACGCACAACAACACGGTCGTGGAGCGGGCGGAACTTTGTCTTAGCCATAGTTTGAACCCTTAAACTGTTAAACTCTTCTGGTTTATAATTATTAGCACTCGTAAGCGAAGAGTGCTAACATGATAGAACAGATAAAAATTGAGGGCACAGATGTCAAGAAGCAGGTCTAAAAAAATATCAAAATTTTCTTTATGGCTTAAATATCTATTTATTATTGGGGGAAGTCTTTATGTAGTAATCCATTTTGCGAGGGACTTCATTTATCGTTACGATGTATTGCAAGAGGGTATCATTCGCGGTACGTATTATTCACGTTATTTATCAGCTCGTTCCAATCGATATCCGGTTTTTGGTGAGCTCGGGCCAGTGGTGCAGTCGGTCTCTGCCCATGGGAATAGTGGTGAGTGGGTCGGTTATCTCGAATATGTAAGTTATCTTGATAGCGATGCATTAAAAAAAGAATATACTGCTTATGCTATTAGCCAAAAATGCGAAGTGAAATATAATCAAACCGGCTATTATACATGGCAGAATATAGACATAACACTTTTTTGTCCTGATAGATCGGGGAAATTGGATTTTGATAGCGAAATCCGTTTGGACACCCAACATAAGGGTGCAACAGAAGTGCTAATTGTTTTGGGGCCAGATGATAAGTTGGGTAAGTGATGCAATATGCTTTGATCGGGCGTGAATTTGCACTTTGAGGTAATTCACTCTATGGAATGCAATAAATATTATTATTTATGAATGGTCTGATTGATGAGTGAACTACCTGCATGCCCGAAATGTAATTCTGCCTATACGTATGAAGATGGTGGCAATTATATTTGCCCTGAATGTGGCCATGAATGGAACGCAGAAAGTGCAGTTGAGGGAGTGTTGACTGTACGCGATTCTAACGGTGTGGTGTTGAAAGACGGCGATACGGTAACAGTGATCAAGGATTTGAAGGTCAAGGGCTCGTCATTGGTGGTCAAGGTTGGCACCAAGGTGAAGAATATCCGTCTTGTCGATGGTGATCATGATATCGACTGCAAAATCCCCGGTATTGGCCAGATGGGGCTGAAATCGGAATTTGTCAAAAAGGTGAGTGAATGAAGCAAAATCGGGCTGATCCGATCGTGCTTCATTTCTATCTTATCGTTATTTGGGTGCTTCGACCAATATTTTTATCTGGTGTTTTTCATTGACCAGCGTTTCGAAACCTTCCTTGACGATGTCGTCAATTTTGATTTTCTTGGTCACCAGTTTGTCAGCGGCAAAATAGCCCTGTGCCATCAATTCCATGACGGCTGGGAAAATATCACGATAGGCGATGATACCTTTCAGTGTTTTTTCCTTCAAGACAACAGTATTGGGCTGGAAAGCCGCTTCGCTTTCCCAAATAGAGACAATCACAGTCTCGCCTTCATAAAGGGTTGAATCAATGCATTGTTGCAAAACTTTGGGCACGCCGGTCACTTCAAAAGCAACATCGACGCCTCCGTCTGTCAGTTCACGGATACGGGCTGCAGGATCTTCTTTTGAAGGATCAATCGCCAATCGCGCGCCCAGTTCGATAGCTTTTTGGGCGCGCTGTTGCGAGAGCTCCACAACATAAATTTCGGAAGCGCCGGCCGCTCTCAGGGCTTCGACAAGTAGAAGCCCGATTGGACCAGCGCCGTAAATGACAGCCTTGTCACCGGCTTTCAATTTGCTCAGGCGTACGGAATGTAATGCAACAGCTGCCGGTTCAACAAGGGCACCCTGTTCCATGGAAAGACCCTGTGGCATTTTATGGACCATATGCTCGTCAACCACTGTATAGGCCGCAAAACCACCACCGCCGCCGGAGAGACCATGGAAACCCAGATGGTCGCATAGATTATATTTTCCCTTTTGGCAGGCATTACACTTGCCACAAGAAAGAATGGGTTCGACAACGACCTTGTCCCCCTTTTTTACTTTGGTTACACCATCGCCGGTTTCAACGACTTCGCCGGAAAATTCATGCCCCATAATGATCGGCGCTTTTTCACCGCTGACAAAATGCGGTATGTCGACCGGTACAAAAATTGGTCCGGCGACATATTCATGCAGATCACTACCACAGATACCCGCCCATGCAACTTTGATTTTAACACGTCCGGCTGCAACGAGCGGCTCTTCAACCTCTTCGACGCGGATATCGCGGGCTTTATACCAACGAGCTGCTTTCATAGCTTGGTCCTTTCATTGCTTTTGCTAATTCATTCAAAACATAATTAAGTAATGTGGAGACGTGCTAAAAGTGACAAAAGCACGCAGGTAAAAGCGTGCTTTTGTAAAATGACCTAGAAAAAGCGATTAAGAGATTATTATTGCGGCATCGCTTCAACACCTTGAACTTCAGGCACAAAATGGCGTAGCAAATTTTCAATGCCATGTTTCAAGGTTGCTGTTGATGATGGGCAGCCGGAGCAGGCGCCACGCATATTGAGATAGACAACACCATGTTCAAAGCCGCGGAAAGTAATATCGCCGCCGTCATTGGCAACAGCGGGCCGTACACGGGTCTCGATCAGTTCTTTGATCGTGTCGACAATTTCAGCATCCTTTTCGTCAAAAAATTCCTCATCCTGTGAATGGTCAACAGCTGCTGTATTTGCGGTCAGGATTGGCGCACCTGATATGAGATGTTCCATAATGGTGCCCAAAATGGCAGGCTTTAAATGTGGCCATTCCGCTTCATTCTTGGTTACGGTGATGAAGTCATAGCCGAAGAACACGCTGCTGACACCGGGAATGGCAAAGAGCTTTGCCGCGAGCGGAGAACGCTCGGCCGCTTGTTCGGCATTGGTGAATTCTGCAACATCGTTTTCAAGGACGACTTTGCCAGGCAGAAATTTAAGCGTTGCAGGGTTAGGTGTAGTTTCAGTTTGAATAAACATGTGTCTTCTTCCTTAATCCATGTTCAAGGCATGGAAAGTGTTGAGAGGTTAATATGAACAGGATCATCCAATTTTTCAAGTGAGCAAAAAACAGCGGATTGTTCTGTTTTTGTAAAGATGTGGAAGGCCGAGCATCAGCCTAAGTAACGGCATCGATATCTTCGTCACTCAAACCATCAGGTACGATGGTTACAGGAATAGGGAAGGCATTGCCACGCCCGCCGATTGACTGGACAAGTGGACCGGGACCATCCGTACTGTTTCCTGCTGCCAGAACGAGAACGGCAATATCCTGATCCTCTTCAATAAGTTTCAAGATTTGCTCGGCCTTTTGTCCTTCCTGCACAATCAGTTCGGATTCTATGCCTTGTTCATCACGCACTTCAGCAGCAATTTGTGCCAAGGTTAGATGGGCACGTTCTTCCGCTTCAGCGCGCATAATGTCGCCGACACCGAGAAAATGCTGAAAGTCGGAACTGTCGATGACAAAGAGCAGCAATAAAGTGCCATTTGTATTTTTTGCGCGGCGTGATGCATAGGCGACTGCACGTCGACATTCGGGTGTTTCATCTATGACAGCAAGAAACTTGCGTCGGTGGCCGGTTTCACGGCTTAAGCGTTTTGTTACCATGTGTTCAATTTGCCATTCTGCGTGCAAGACTGCAAGTACAGAATAGCAAGAATGTTCATACGGCTAAAAAGCATACCATAATTTGTTTAAAGGTTTGCATTGTTTGTTTCGTGCGGCCTTATGAAGGACGTATTCTTAAAGCTTTTATTGCAAAAAGCCGATAATATCACGCACATCCTTCATGGTTTTTTCAGCCAATGTACCGGCTCGTTCGCCACCGTCTTTCAATACGGCATCGATATAGGAGGGATCGGCATTCAATCGGCGCAGTTCATTCGAGATAGGTTCCAGCTTGGATACGGCAAGATCGGCTAAAACCGGCTTGAAATCGGAAAATTGTTTCCCACCGAATGTCGCAATGACTTCTTTTTTACTTTGATCGGCAAGGGCGGCATAAATGCCGACCAGATTGTCGGCTTCCGGCCGGTTTGCCAAATTGTCAACGGTTTCCGGTAATGGCTCGGGATCTGTTTTGGCCTTACGGATTTTTTTGGAAATATCGTCGGCCGTGTCGATCAGATTGATACGGGAAAGATCGGAAGGATCGGACTTCGACATTTTCTTGGTACCGTCACGCAATGACATGATACGGGTAGCATTTTCACCGTATATACCTTCTGCCAAAGGAAAGAAGCCGTTGACCATTTCATCACCGACTTGCATTTCGATGCCGACACCGAGTTCGGCGATGCGGGCCGAATAGTCATTATTGAATTTTTGCGCAATATCACGGGTCAACTCAATATGCTGCTTCTGGTCATCACCAACAGGAACGTGGGTTGCGCGATAGACCAGAATATCAGCGGCCATCAGGCTGGGATAGGCAAACAGTCCAAGGGATGCATTTTCACGATCTTTGCCAGCCTTATCCTTGAATTGGGTCATGCGACTCATCCAGCCGATACGGGCAACGCAGTTGAATATCCACGCCAATTCGGCATGCTGGTAGACGCGCGACTGGTTGAAGACAATATGATTTTTAGGATCAATGCCGGATGCAAGAAAGGCGGCTGTCACTTCACGCGTAGAGGCTATGAGATCTTTTGGATCAGGATTGACAGTTAGGGCATGCATATCAACGACACAATAGATGCATTCATAGCTTTGCTGCAATTCGGTCCAGCGTTTGATGGCCCCCAGATAATTGCCCAGATGCAGATTACCGGTTGCTTGAACGCCGGAAAAGACCAGCTCTTTGAATGCTGACATAGCGATGTGTCCTTTTAATTCTTCATGCATGTAGATTTCCCAAAAGGTTTTCGGTTTTGGCTACACGCTATCGGTGAGTGGTTTTCGCAAAGCTTGGTTTACAAAGCAAGGGTATTTTTTCACGCCTGTAAAGAGTGAACTTTATCCCTATTGTGTTTTATTTTTGGGTGCACGCTTTAGACTGCGTTTGATCATATTGAGGCTGGCACCGCCAAGTATGAAAGTAAGGCTGAAGTAGAAGATCATAGCGCCGATAACCAATGCAAAAACGGTTGAGGCCCGTATGACAAGCGAAGCTTGGGATGAAAGCTCGAATGAGAGGTAAGAAATGGCATAATGCAATGCCACAGCCATTGCGATAGAGGCAATAACAAGTTTGGGAATACGTTTAAGCAAGACACTATCACTGCCCCAATGACCGCGTTTGGTCAGGGTGACGAAAAGCAATATGGCATTGACCCATCCGGCGCTAACTTCGGCAATGGCAATGCCGCGTGCTGAGAGTAATGGAAATAATGTCAATGCAATAGCAATATTGATGACAACTGAGATGCCGGCAAAAATCATCGGTGTCTTGGTATCTTCACGGGCAAAAAAGCCGGGAATGAAAGCTTTGATCAGGACAAAGGCGGGTAGGCCAAGGCCATAAATGCCCAATATGGCAGAAACGATGGATGTTGAATCAGCGCTAAAATGGCCGCGCTCGAAAAGGAGGCGTACGAGAGGTTCAGACATGACCAGAAAAGCGGTGGCGGCTGGTAATGTCAAAAAAAGAGTAAATTCGACCGAGCGGTTTTGCAGATGAGCGGCCTCTTCCATATCGCCGCTGCGTAATGCGCGTGCAAGTTCGGGGAGAAGAACGGTCGCAACTGCAATGCCGACAACACCAAGCGGCAATTGATAGAGCCGGTCGGCATAAACAAGAGCAGAAACCGCGCCGGATTCCCCGGACGCAATATTCGTATTGATGAGAAGATTGATCTGTGTGATGCCGCCAGTAATGGCTGCCGGTAGAGCCAACCATAAAAGACGGCGGACATTTTTTGTAAAACGGGGTAGCCGAAAGCCGATTTTCATACCGGCATTTCTAACCGCCACCCAGACAATGATCAATTGCACGATGCCGGATACCATGACACCCCATGAAAGACCAACGCCGACATGCCATGGATCAAGTTTATATATCCATGCATAGGCCAATACGCCGATCAGGATAATATTAAGGAATACCGGTGCGATAGCAGCGGCGAAGTAGCGATGCAACGAGTTGAGCATGCCGCCCATCATGGCAGCCAGTGACATACAGGTCAGATAGGGAAACATGATTACGGCAAACCGTACTGTTGCTTCGAATTTTGTAGCATTTTGTGTAAATCCTGGCGCAATGACATAGGCGACAAGCGCTGGCATGGAAAGTTCCATAGCGATGGTCAGGATCAGCAGAATGGAAAAGAGTACGCCGAACACCTCTTCGGAAAATTTTCGCGCGCTTTCCATGCCATCTTCTTCAATTTGCTTGGCAAAGAGAGGGACAAAGGCCGAATTGAAAGCACCTTCGGCGAAAAGTCGCCTAAAGGTATTGGGAAAACGGAAAGCCGCATTGAAAGCATCGGCAACCGGTCCGGTGCCGACCGCAGCCGCCATAAGCATTTCACGTACAAAACCAAAAATACGGCTCATCAAGGTGCCGCTGGCAACGGTTGCAAATTTTTTTATCAGGCTCATGAAACTGGTCTAACGCGAGAGTCTTTATTTTCGGTTTCAAACAGTGCCAATAATTTGCGGCGAATATTGGATTGGCGCTGTGGGCTGATGACTTTATGCCCAACAAGATCACGGACATAGAAACTATCGATAATTTTTTCGCCAAATGTCGTAATATGGGCCGAAGCAATATCAAGGGACAGATCGGAAAGTGTGCGGGTGAGTTCTGATAGCAGACCTGCACGGTCCATGCCTTCAACTTCGATAACGCTGAATTTGTCGGATAATGAATTGTTGATTTCAATACGTGGGGCAACAGTAAAGGCTTTGGCAGCCTTTTTAGGTTTCGCGCGTGCGGCAATAACTTCGGGCAAGCGGATTTTTCCTGCCAATGCATCCTCGATCATTTTACTGACACGTGCGGCACGCCGCCGCTCATCATCATCAAGATTGAATTCACGGCTGATCATGATTGTATCAAGCGCACGGCCATCCGTTGTGGTAAATATCTGGGCATCGACAATATTGGCCCCGGCCGCGGCACAGGCCCCGGTGACAACCGAGAGCACGCGAGGATGATCGGGAGCAAGTACGGTGATTTCGGTTACAGCTTCGAAATTATGAGGCTCAACGCTGGTTGCCAATGTTTTATGGTCTTTGTCTGCGGCTTCGATAAAGTAGGCGTGACGCAATTGGTCCTCGCTTGATACGGTAAGCCAATAATTGGAATAATGCAGATCAAGATAGGCTTTACGCTTTTTCTGTGGCCATGATTCTAGTTTTTCAATCAGGCTGTTTTGAACAGATTCGATGCGCTCAATGCGTGAGACAGTTGGGAAACCGCCGGTCAGTACAATTTCGGTTTCATAATAGAGATTGCGCAATAACTGGCCTTTCCAGCCATTCCATACGCCGGGACCAACACCTTTAATGTCACAGATTGTCAAGATCAGTAGTAGTTTTAATCGATCCATGGTTTGTACGACATTGGCGAAATCTTCAATGGTTTTACGATCATTGAGATCGCGTGATTGAGCCACCGTACTCATCGTTAGATGTTCTTGGATTAGCCAGGCAACAGTTTGGGTTTCTATGGGGGTAAGACCAAAGCGTGGGCAGAGTTTGCGCGCGATTCTTGCACCCGCAACCGAGTGATCCTCGGGCCTGCCTTTGGCGATGTCGTGCAGGAATAGGGCTACATAAAGCACCTTGCGCTCACGTTTGAAAGTAGGCAGGATTGAAGCCGCCAGTGGATGGTTGTGTGCGCTGTCGCCATGTTCAAGTTCGCTCAAAATGGCAATGCAGCGCAGTAGATGTTCATCAACTGTATAATGATGATACATGTTGAATTGCATCATGGCGACAATTTTACCGAAGTCGGGAACAAATTTGCCCAGAACACCGGTTTCATTCATCCGCCTTAAAATCAGGGCAGGGTCGCGGGGCGAACTAATAATATCGACAAACAGGCGGTTGGCTTGTTCATTATCGCGCAGGGTTCCGTTGATGAGTTTGAGCGAGCGGGATGCTTCCTGAACCGCATGGGGATGGAGTTCCAGCCCGTCACGATCAGAAATATGGAAAAGTCGGATGAGATTGACCGGATCATTTTTGAAAACATCATCATTGGCAATGTTAAGACGTTGGTTATCGATAATGAAATCGTTTGTGCCTGCAATCTTTTTACGGCGTTTGGAAAAGGTCAGGAATATCTGGTTCAATCCCGGAACCGGTTTGGCGTGTTCTTCTTCCAGAGCAGATGCGACGATGCGGGTAAGATCGCCAACTTGTTTGGCAACCAGAAAGTAATGCTTCATGAAGCGTTCGACATCTTCAAGGCCTGGATGGGCGGTATATCCAAGTCGATGGGCAATGTCGCGCTGGATATCGAAGGAAAGGCGCTCCTGCGCTTTACCGACGAGAAAATGCATATGGCAACGTACAGCCCATAAAAAGTCGTCGGCTTTTTTGAAAATACGCAACTCCGCTTTTGACAAGACACCAAGCGAGACCAGCTGGTCAACAGTCTTAATATGATAGTAATATTCACTGATCCAGAGCAAGAGCTGCAGATCGCGTTGACCGCCTTTGCCTTCTTTGACATTGGGTTCGACAAGATAGCGTGTTTCACCGGTTGTTTTGTGTCTATCATCACGTTCTGCCAGCTTGGCGCGAATAAATTCCGATGCGGTACCGGTGACAACTTCATTGTCATAACGTTTTTTCAACTCACGGAATAATTCTTTGTTGCCCGCTAGAAACCGCATCTCCAGCAAGGCGGTACGTACGGTCATGTCGTCTTTGGCCATACGGATGGAGTCATCGATATTACGGGTAGCGTGGCCGACTTTGAGACCAATATCCCAAAGCATGTAAAGAATATATTCCATGACCTGCTCACCCCACGGGGTTTGTTTCCATGGCAGCAGGAAGTGGATGTCGATATCAGACCCCGGAGCCATTGTACCGCGGCCATAGCCGCCAACGGCGACAAGAGTAATTTTCTCGCCGCTTGAAGGATTTGGCAATGGATAGATTTTTTCGCAGACAAAATTATAGAGTGTTTCGATAATATCATCGGTTAGTTGTGAAAGACGGCGGGCGCAATAGCGGCCGTGCCCATTTTGCAGTAAAATGGTTTCAGCTTTTTTTCGGCCTTCGGCGATAGCCTGTTTAAGCCGTGCAATAATTTGGGGCCGTATTTTTTGACTGATGTCGCTGTGGAGCTCATGGCCGACCAGTTTGTCAAGGTCGGCATGCAGTTGGTTTTTGTCTATCAGGGTTAAACCTTTTGCTGACGGGCGCAGGTGAGTTTCAAGGTTTGAAGCGACGGCATCTGTCATGAAATATCCGGTTTGATAGGGCCTTAAAAATGCGTGGAAGACAAGCATAATAAGCATGTTGACTAGACACAAGCAGGAAATGGGTTCTATCACGCATAGATCGATGCAAGGAAAGCCGATAAAGCAGATGACAGGCGCTTTGACTTGCTATAGGTCTTGACCATATTGATTGATGAATAGACCGGAACCATAGAGATGAAATTCATAACCTCCTTAGCAGAGATTGCAGACCAGTATGATGTCTTTTTTTGTGATGTGTGGGGCGTTGTCCATAATGGTGTTGCCGGTTATGAAGATGCTATCCGCATTCTAAAGACAATGCGTCAAAAGGGTAAATGCGTTGTTCTGGTAACCAATTCGCCACGTCCACATGATAGCGTTGAAACACAAGTGGCAGGATTTGGCATTGATGGGAGTTGTTATGATGCGATTGTAACATCGGGGGATGTTACGCGTAGTCTGATTGAAAATAGTGCCCGACGGATATTCCATATCGGAACCGAGCTGGAGCTGGTGCTTTTTGATGGTCTTGATGTCGAACTGGTTGAGGAGTTTGAAGCCAGTTGTGTTGTTTGCACTGGTCTTTATGATGATAGCAGCGAGACACCGCAAGATTATCAGGAAATGTTGATGCGGATCCGTTCGCGCAATCTTCCCTTTATTTGTGCCAATCCTGATATCGTGGTGGAACGCGGCAATAAGATGGTCTGGTGTGCTGGAGCCTTGGGGCGTGAATATTCTTTGATGGGTGGGCGTACATTGGTGGCAGGTAAACCGCATCGGCCGATCTATGAATTGGCGCTTGAAAAAGCCCAGGCAATTAAGGGACCGGTAGATAAAAACCGTATTCTTGCTATCGGGGATGGTATGTTGACCGATATTAAAGGTGCGGTTGAATATGGTCTTGATGCATTATTCATTGCTGGTGGCATTCATGAAAAAGAATATGTAACGGATAGCAAATTTGATCGTGATCGTTTAGCCGCTTTTATTGACAAGCAGGGACATCATCCTGTCGCTATTATGCCGTCCTTGGTATAAATAATATTCGGGAAATAAGTATGGAAAAGACATTCCTACAACTAACTAGTCCGGCTGAGTTGCCGTTTTCGCTAAAAGGCGGAGTGGTGGCGATCGGTAATTTTGACGGTGTTCACCGTGGCCATCAAGCCGTACTGGAAGAGGCACTATTACAAGCGAAAGCAAAGGGTTCTCCGGCCCATGTCTTGACATTCGAGCCACATCCGCGTGCATTTTTCAATCCCTCGCAACCGCTTGATCGGTTGACATCTCTCTCTGAAAAAGCGGAGCTGATCAGATTGATGGGGTTTGACAGTATTATTGTCCAGAATTTTACCCGTGATTTTGCCGGGCTGGCTGCTGATCAATTTATTCGTGATATTTTGATCGGACAAATGGGGGTACATGCTGTTGTTACAGGTTATAACTTTCATTTTGGGGCCAAACGGAGTGGCACACCGCAAACCTTGAAAGAAAAGGGTGACGAGTATGGATTTTCCGTGACACTTGTCGAGCCGTTTTGCGACGAGAATGGGGAGGTTATCTCATCAAGCCGTATTCGCAATCTTTTAGGCCAAGGGTGCATTGGTGAAGCCGCCGGACTTCTCGGGTATCGTTATGCAATCAAGGCCCCTATCATTCATGGCGAAAAACTGGGCCGTACCTTGGGTTTTCCAACAGCCAATATGATGGTTCCGCAAGCAACCGGTCTTCGATATGGTGTTTATGCTGTAAAATTCCGATTGATGGATGGTCAGTTGTATAATGGTGTCGCCAGTTTTGGCCGTCGGCCAACGGTGAATGAAGTAGATCATCCGCTGCTTGAAACTTATCTTTTTGATTTTGATGGCAACCTTTATGATCAGAATTGTCGCGTTTCCTTTTTTTCCTATCTGAGGGGAGAGGAAAAGTTTGATGGACTTGATCCATTGATTGCGCAGATAAAATTGGATTGCGCACAGGCAAAAGCCTTTATGGAGAAAGTCGAGCCACTTTCATTTCTTGACCGTCACTATACATTCTAGCAGATATAGTAATTGTCTGTGAGCAGGTTCGGTATAAATTTAAATTAAAAATTTACTTGTTGGGGGCATGGTAAGGGAACTTTAGCCCCTCAGGCCGCATGGTCTGTCCTGAGGGGTGATGTGTGTATTGCGTCGGAGTATTAAAGTGTCCCAACTAATGAAAGCAGGTTCTGTTTTTGCACTGAGCCTATTAATAAGTGAAACAGTTTTCGCTCAAGGTCTTTATAATTATCAGACAGGGCAGGTGGAAAGCCAGTCTTCTGCACAAAAGCAGGTAGACCAACAGAATTATCAGGCAACCAATACGCAAGGAAAAAAGAACTTTTATGCCGGACACTGGTCTTTGACATTGGGCGCTTCGGCTGCTGGTGCACCAAAATATATTGGCGATGATAGTTATGAGTTCAAAATAAAGCCGCTTATTTCATTTGGTAAATATGGTGCTGGTGCGCGTTTTGTTTCGCGCAATGACAATGCTTCTTTTTCACTTTTTGAATTGAATGCGCTTCGGCTTGGTTTGACCGGTAAGATTGTCAGTGAACGCGATGGTGGTACATCGGATGACCTGAAAGGCTTAAGTCGGGTCAAATGGGGGGCTGAAGTTGGGGGATTTGCTGAAATTTATCCAGTGGACTGGATGCGGGTGCGCGCTGAATTGAGACAAGGTATCCGATCCCATAACGGGGTTACAGCCGATGTGGCGGTTGATGCATTCAAGGATGTTACGCCGACTATCCGTATTTCAGGTGGCCCGCGTACATTTTATGCGACCAAGGATTATTTTAAGACATATTATGGTGTGAATGCTGAAGAATCATTGCGTAGCGGATTGAAGGAGTTCCATCCTGATAGCGGTTTTGGGTCTGTTGGTGTTGGTGGTGCCGTTACGTGGAAAACAACAGACAAAATAACAACAAATGTTTTTGGCGAGTATAGTCGTTTAACGGGAGATGCAGCCGATTCATCATTGGTGCGCGAGCGTGGTGATAAAAACCAGTTCACCCTTGGCGTATCGGCAACCTATCGGTTTGATTTTTCGCTCGATTGATTTTGGTTGTTATTCCTCTTTGTTAAAAGATATTCGGATCAGGTCCGATACGGCCGCCACTCTGGTCAAGTGCGGTAATCGTGTCATGATCTGCGGCTGTCAGCGAGAACGAAAAAATATCGAAGTTCTCTTTCATGCGTTGCGGATTGGCTGATTTGGGAATGGCAATGTTGCCGACTTCCATATGCCAGCGTAAAATAATCTGGGCAACCGAACGGCCGTGTGCTTGGGCAATCGTTTTTAATGCCGGTTCATTGAATAAAGCACCACGGCCAAGAGGGCTCCATGCCTGTGTCGCAATATCATGTTTTTGGTGATAGATGCGCAATTCCTTCTGTTGAAAATAGGGATGAAGTTCTATCTGGTTGAGAACTGGTTTTATACCGGTCTCATTGATGAGACGCTCAAGGTCAACAATGCGAAAATTACAGACTCCGATGGATTTTATACGTTGTTCTTCTTTGAGACGGATTAGGGCTTTCCATGAATCGACATAAAGATCACGTGACGGTGAAGGCCAGTGGATCAGATAAAGATCAAGCTGGTCAAGTTGTAGTCTTTTCATACTTTCATCAAAAGCCCGCAAGGTTGCATCATAGCCTTGGTCATCGCTGGCTAATTTTGTGGTAATAAAGAGTTGTTTGCGCGGTATTTCGCTTTGCTTGATTGCACGGCCAACACCATTCTCATTATTATAGAGCTTAGCAGTATCAATACTACGATAGCCGATATTGATGGCGGAGACTATGGCGGATGGTGTATCAATATCACTGATCTGCCAAACGCCATATCCGAGTTGGGGAATTTCATATCCATCATGAAAGCGGATTGTCGGCACACTCATTTATCTCTCCCGTTTAATATCTACGAGACCAATTGTATCTTATATGGTGACAAAAATATTGAGGTAAAGATTTGTCGTTGTGGGATGTAAAAAAATGAATATAAGCGAAATCCTCTTTATTCCTTAGGCTTTTCCATTACATGGCTGGCTTCAGGATGCGCGCATCATTGAGCGCTTGTACAAGTTTTTGGGTATTATCTTCTGCATCAGTTGCTGGGTTCTCAAAAATGATGTTGTCAAGCTGGACATTGAAGCTTTCAGCGGAAAGAGTCAGGCGGAAGTAGGCGGTAACGCCTTCATTGGAAAACTCCATGTCCAATGAGATCGAGGGAAGTTCATCCCATTCCAGCTTATAGTTGCCGCCATTGCCAAACCGCAAGGTGTGAGGATAGAAATGCAGCTCTGTGGCAGCATCGACAATATCTGTAATATTGGCAAATTGTTCAGCTTGGATATAGACAATGTAATCTGCAGGGTCGACAAGTTTGAGGTCTGGCAGGATACGGGCAACCTGACGGGCAATTATCATTTCACGCATTTCGGTGAATTCTTCATTTTTCATTTTTATACTCATTTGTTAAGGCCCCGAGATTTTGTTGTATAATGCGTTTCATGTAGTAATCAATGCAGCTTTTGTGTATTGATAAAACGGATTAGTTCGGCAACAGCCTGATAAAACTCTTGTGGGATAATTTGGTCAATCTCGACTTGCTTGTAAAGGGCGCGGGCTAGTTCAACATTTTCGATAACGGGTACATCGTTTTCAGTAGCGATTTCACGGATTTTCAAGGCCAATATATCCTGCCCTTTGGCAATAACGACGGGGGCGGGGTCTTGGGGCGGATTATAGCGCATTGCAACGGAAAAGTGTGTTGGGTTGGCAACAACCAGAGTTGCCGAAGGTACTTTGGCCATCATGGCGCGACGGATACGATCACGTGCTAATGAGCGCATACGCGCCTTAAGCATCGGGTTGCCTTCCATATCCTTGTGTTCGTCTTTGACCTCTTGTTTTGTCATACGCAACTGGTTGCGCCAATTGATGCGCGACCAGAAAATATCGAAACCTGCAATAGCGACAACGGCAACAGTATTGCAAATCAAAAGGCTGGCAAGTTCGGAACGGATAAATTCCGGAATTGCTTTTGGGTCAGTGGCGAGGGCATCGATAAAAACAGTATTTCCTTTAAAGAACGTCATGTAGACGATACCGGAAACACCGACAAGTTTTGCTAATGATTTGAGAAATTCAACGAAGCCAGCCTTGCCGAAAATACGGCTGAAACCAGACATGGGGGAGACGCGTGAAAATTGTGGCCTAATGCGTTCTCCGATGAAGCGGGGTGCGTTCTGGATCATTGATGCTGTCATGCCAGCAACAGGAATAATGACAAAAATAGGCGCCAAAGCTACACCGACGGTCGTACCGACAATAATCAAAAGATTCTTGATATCTTCTGCACCGTTAAGACGCCAATCTTCAGGTCTGTCTATCAGCTGGAATAAAAAGGTGGATAGTTTTGACATGCTTGGATAGGCGATGAACACAGCGATCATGGAAAAGGCAAGGAGTGAGCAGAAGATCGGTAATTCGCGAGAGACTGGAAGGTTACCCTTTTCTTCCGCTTTTCGGATCTTGTTTTCGGTTGGCTCTTCGGTTTGACTCTCTTTGTCTGGTTTATCCTCAGCCATCCACTATAGTGCAGCACTCAGGCTGCACCCTCCTCTTCACCGGCAAGGCTGATGGAACCCTGTTCGGCAAGTTGGATAGCTGCCTGCGCGATAGCACGTCGTGCATTGGATATATCGGTCTGACTGATTTGGTCGTTCGGGGTGGCCAGTTCACCTTCTACCATGCGGCGGCTGCGCTGCGACAGAGAACTCAAAATAAGTTCGCTCATCTGTGCGTCGGCGCCGCGCAAGGCCATGATAATGGTATCGGCAGGAATGTCATCAAAAAGCAGCAAGCGTGCGCGTTCGCTGAGCCGCGGAATGTCGTCAAAGACAAAGAGTTTCGATTTGATGGCAGCAAGGTCTTCCGGACTGATTCCTTCAAGACTTGATAACATTTCATCAATTTCACTCTTGTCGAGCTGATTAAGAATGGTTGCGACCTGACCGTAATGGGATTTTTCTTCCACAGCAGTTTCTTTAGTCAGCAGCGGACGCAAGGCGCTTTCAAGTAATTCATCTGCAGCCGGTTGGACATTGCGCAGATGCAGGGAACGCTTGATAATATCAGAGCGTACAGCCATGTTTTCTTCGAGGAGAATTTTAGCCGCAATGTCAGAAGGCAGTTTGGAAAAAATATAGGCAACAACCTGTGGGTGTTCTCCCGTCAGATGCCCTTGTAGGTCTTCCGGCGACAGACGCGCCATAATATCCCAAATACTTTCCATTGGCAGTGCGGGAGTGGAAGATGGATCAAGTACGGCTGCAGCCTCATCTTCTGGCAGCGTTTCAAGGACAAGGTTTTCGAAACGTTCGCCAGCTTGCGAGAATGAAACGCCTTCGGCGAATTTATCTTCAAACTCCCGAACCAAGACTTCAAAGTCAGACAGGCTAATATCAGGCAGTGTATGGGCCTGACCGGTAAGACGGCGTAGATCGTCAGGGCTGAAATGTTTCAAAAGTCTTGCGGCAGCAGGTTTGCCCATCGCAACCAGAAGCGCGGCCACCTTTTGTTGGCCGGTGAGTGAATCGATAATGGAAGAATGCAGCGCTTTTGTTTTTTCGCTGATAGAATCACCTGATACTTTCAGATTTTCTTTACCGATATCTGTCTTTTTTTCTGCTTCTGACATGTGCGTCTTTCGCTTGGTGCGTGCCGGTTATTTACCGATTACTTCTGTAAGGCTGACGCCGAAGCGCGAAGAATCATCCTCCAGAACAATAACTTCACCGCGTGCAATAATGCGACCGTTGACAACGATGTCCACAGGATCACCGATCTGTTTGTCAAGCGTAATAACGGCGCCGCGGCCAAGATTCATCAATGTTGCAACTGGCATGGTTGTTGAGCCCAGTACAACTTGAACCTCGACAGGGATGCTCATGATGAGATCAGAGTTACTGGCCGTATCGGCTGGTGCAGCAGTGCTGCCTGCCGGTTTGGCTGCGCCACCCGCTGCAAAATTACCCGCTGGTTTGGCACCGCCTGCAAAGCCGCCAGCACCCGGAGCGCTACCGCTCGGTTGAAATCCACCTGTAGCGCCGGCTGGTTTCGGCGCCATTGAAGGGGCTGCGCCCGGTGTTGGTTTTATTTCATCTGCCATTGGCTTCACCGTTTTTTCTATGGCCAGAAGGCCGTTTTATCGTTTTAAAGCTGGATCTTGTTGCCAAGGGCCGCTTTATGGACTTTTCGGTTCACGAAAACCGGCAAGCCGCTGGTTTGTACTGCTGGAGAAATAGCAGCTGAATGACCTGCGCTCGATGATACTGCTGGGCCGTGAGCCTGAGCTGTCAGGATACCACGCAGACGGTTAAAATCCCCTTGCAACTGATTGCGTACATTTTCCATATGGGCAACAGAGCGGTCAACGTCACGACGGATACGTGCCGATTCGCCAATCCGGGCATCAAGCTTACGGTTCTCGTCGCGGAAGTCCTGATGTTCTTCACGCAGTGCGCTGACTGCACGGTCAAGACTGCGTGTTGCAGCGTTTACCTGTATGGCAAGCTCGCGGCCAAGACGGATTGTGTTGGCAAGTTTGCGGGTTGTGATTAAAAACACACCCAGTGACAACATGGCCATAACGGCACTGATGATATTAACCATGAACCAGCTCATCGATCATTTCCTCTTCTTCATCAATTGGATCACTCACCCGGATAGAAAAATTTGTTCCTACTTTGCCGAGAGAGCATTTATAAAGTGGTTTGTCACCGCTTCGTAAGCGAATTTGTTTAACAGCGTTAACGGGCAACGGCAGAACTTGTCCTACAGTGAGATTGCACAGATCTTCCAATGTCAGTGTGCCCTGCAGCATATAGGCTTCGATATTGACGTGGGCACGGCTGACTTCTTGCCTTAAGCGTTTGGCCCATGTTGGATCCGTGCGTGTCGAAGGAGTACGCAACATACGTGTAATCGCTTCCTGAATAGGCCGATGGCAGCTGCGTGGCATCAGAATGCGTAAATTGGTATGTTCTTCACCATATTTCACAGAAAGCAGACAGGTGAACATGCGGGCATGTTCATATTCTTCCATATCAAATTGTGCTGCACTGACAATGTCCTTAACGCTCATTAATGTACCGTCGCCATTGCCAAAAATATCATCCATGGCCTGCGCTAGTGATTGGGCAACAGCTTGACCAACTTGCTTTTCAACAGCACTGATCGGACGGCCATTGCGATTGCCAGCGCTGGGCGTGGCGGCACCAAAAAAAGCATCTGTTGCAAGACTAAGCAGATCTGGATCAAGAATGAAAAGAACATTGCCGCCCCAACGGTCGGCTTCTGCCGTGACAACCAGTCCATCTGTTCCCATGGCGGCGGGAATATCCGATGGATTGAGGGTGTCGAGAGCTTCTACATTACTTTCAAATGGTGTCGAGCTATAGAGGGTAAGGCGTGAACACAGATTGATGACCGTATCACGAAAGATGTGCTGGAATGACATAAGGTCATCGCTGGAAAGACCAGCAGCGCGCAGAATGTGCTCGGCAAGCGCATCCTGTTTCTTTTCGTCGACGGGGGTTTCTGTATTCTGTTCAGACATGATTAGGCCGCTTCTTTCGCTGCGCCCGGTGCTGACATGGCTTCTTGTTCAACAACGTCAATAGTCGGACGGTCTTTGGCAGAAATGGTTTTGCGTCCGTATTCCAGTGCAATTTGTGGCATGGCACCGTTCATATAGGCAATCAGGGTTTGTTTGATGACAACATACATACGGGCTTTTTTATCGCGCACCATTTTGATTTTTGTCGCGATCGGACCAAACACACCATAAGAGAAGAAGATACCGGCGAATGTACCGACAAGCGCGGCGCCAATCAAATGGCCCAGCACTTCAGGAGATTCATTCAAGGCACCCATGGCCTTCACGACACCAAGCACGGCAGCCACAATACCGAGGGCAGGAAGACCATCGGCAATGGCCTGCATCGCCTCATAAGGCTTCTGGGAGTCGTGGCTGATCGTATGGATTTCTTCATCCATCAAGGCTTCAATTTCAAATGGCCTTGCATTCCCGATAATGATCAGGCGGCTATAGTCACATATGAAATTGGTAATGGAATCATCCTTTAAGACACCTGGATATTGTTGGAATAGCGAAGACTCTTTTGGATTGTCTATGTGGCCTTCTACCTCGGAACGTGATTTTGAACGCATTTCACGCATCAAAGCAAAGAGAAGGCCGAGAACAGAAAGAAAATCTTTCTGTTTTGGGACAGCATCTTTCAATGCTTCCAGCGTTGCTTTCATTGTATCCTTAATAGTTGGGAAGGGATTGGCAATGACAAAAGTACCCATAGCCGAACCGAGAATAATGACATATTCCCAAGGTTGAATGAGAACCGAGACGTGCCCACCCATGGCCATAAAGCCACCAAGCATACATCCCAGAGCAATTGCTATACCGATAATAATACCCAAGGCAAGATACTCCTATTGCCAGATTGATCGTGGTTATAAATGTTAGGGCTTGCGTGAAGCTTGCCACATGAAAATGTAACATAACACAAAAAGTAAAAAACTTGCATAGCCCCTGATTATGGCGCATTATATATAAAGGCTCATGATGAGTCAGACAATTGGTACAAGCGGCTATGTTATATGCCATCATCTTATTAATAGTTTTTTAAGAGATCAGGTTCAGGCAAGCTTCACCATCTATTCTCTCAGTTAATCGGGAAAGGTATCGCTATGATTGGCACTTATGTCAGCTATAGAAATACAATTGATAATATGAAGAAAACGCTTGAACGGGTTCAAAAAGATCCTACTGTCGAGCGTGAGACAGCCTATTATCAGGAAAATATTATTTACGCGAAATCGCTTGACGATTTTATGGCGGATGACCGACTCTATAATTATGCGACAAAAGCATACGGCCTTGAGGATATGTCTTATGCCAAAGGTTTAATTCGTAAGGTATTGAGTGATCCGAAATATGCTGCAGGCATGACGGATAAGCGGTTTCAGGCATTTGCAAAGGCTTTTGACTTTAATAAATATGGTGAAAAGACTACGCAGCAGGATTCAGCAACGAAAGTTGCTGTAAATCGGTATATGCAGCAATCGCTTGAAGAAGATGTCGGCAATTCAAATCCGGGCGCGCGTTTGGCGTTGTATTTCAATCGTACAATGACGACACTGGCACGTGATGGAAAATTGAACAAAGATGGATGGGCCTATCAAGTTCTTGCCGATAAGGCGTTGTCCGAAGTTGTTTTTACGGCATTAAATATTCCTGATTCTGTCAGGGCATCGGATATTGATGCGCAAAAAAAGCTGATTGAGAAGAAGCTTAATGTCAACGATGTCGTAACGGCGGATGGCGGTGTTTCTAGCCAGTTTATTGGTCGCTTCAGTGCGATGTACGATTTGAATAACCAGTCGCAGGTTAGCCCTGCATTGACAATTTTACAAAGTTCGAATGTAGGGGGTGTTGCAGGCTTTTCGCAAAATACCTTGCAGGCGATGCAAAATTTAAAACCTGGCGGATTCTGAAGGATAGAGGCTGTTTGAAGCTTATATCTTCTATCCGCCGGATATGGATCCGGTAAGCGGATCTATAGAAATGGAAGGATGGAAGATCGATGCAGAATCCGATCTATGTAGGTGTATCTGGTCAGATTGCACTGGCGCGACGCATGGAAGTGATCGCGATGAATATGGCCAATATCAATACGCCTGGGTTTCGAGGCGAGGCGTTGAAATTTGATAGCTTGGTTTCCCAAACTGCAACCGATAATCGTGATACAGTCAGCTTTTCATCTGCCGGTGAAAGTTTCATCACGACCAATCGCGGTCCCGTAACGCAGACAGGCAATGCGCTGGATGTTGCGGTTAAAGGGGATGCCTATTTTTCTATTCAGACACCGACAGGTGTTTCCTATACACGTGATGGCCGTATGATCATGACGCCGGAAGGTGGTTTGGTCAATGTTTCAGGCTATCCCTATCTTGATAATGGTGGGGCGCCTTTGCAGATTGATCCGCAAAATGGACCGCCGCGTATTTCGGCTGATGGTGCTATTTATCAGAATAATCTTCAGGTTGGTCAGATCGGGGTTTTCCAGCTTCAGGAAAATTCCAAACTGAGCTATGGTATGAATCAGTCTATTGTGCCGGATAAGCCGCCTGTGCCGGTTGTAGATGATGCGGTCAATGGCGGTGTCATGCAAGGTTATATCGAAAATTCCAACGTCAATGGCGTCATTGAAATGACTCGGTTGATCGAGGTCAGTCGTGCTTTCGAACAGGTGGAAGCAATGCTGCGCACCGAGGAAGAAAGTAACCGCAATGCTATCCAGACACTGGGCGGTAAAAACCAGTAAGTGTCTATATTTTCGATTAACATATAGTTTGAAAGATCTGATCTGTGGCCGATATTACCCCGACAGAAAATCGACCGGATGAAGCTGGTGCCTTAAAGGCAGCCGTTGTTGCTGAAGGTATGGATGATACTCCGGTTGAAGCAGGTGATGTGGCCGTATCTCAAGCTGAAAATGATAGTCGTCTTGTCGAGAATACGGATGATATTAGGGGGGCAGCAGCCTTGTCTTTGGCAACACCGTTGAAAAGCTTGTCGCGTCTGGCGGCTTTTATGGTTCGTGAAAATGCCCATCCTTCGACATTGGTCAGTTCAGGCGGGGTTGTGAGCGATGTATCACGTGCGGCAATTTCTACGCGTGGGCTTTCTGATTCTGTTGCATTAGGTGATAGTGTCTTGATTGAATGTAATCGGGAAATGTCTCGTGGTGAAGTAATCCGGGTTAATGCCGATCATGCGCTAATCAAACCTTTTGATGAAACCAAAGTGCCTGTTCTCAATGCATCTGTTTTTCCGGCCGGTCCCTTGCTGATGACGCCGGATGTGTCGTGGAGGGGGCGTGTTGTCAATGCGCTGGGTGAGGCGATTGACGATCTTGGGCCATTACTTTCAGGTGATCGTAAAATGCCGGTTGAAACCCATGCGCCGCCAGCATTGAAGCGTGGTCGTGTTGGTACAGGATTACGCACTGGTGTAAAAGTGATTGATATTTTTACACCGCTTTGTTTTGGGCAACGTATTGGTATTTTTGCCGGGTCAGGCGTTGGTAAATCGACATTGCTTGCCATGATGACCCAGACAGATGATTTTGATACGGTCGTATTGGCTATGACCGGTGAACGTGGTCGTGAAGTACGCGACATGCTTGATGATACTATGAAGGGCAAGCTTGATAAGGTTGTAACTGTTGTCGCAACTGGTGATGAAAGTCCGATGATGCGTCGTCTGGCGCCGGCAACGGCAACAACCATTGCAGAATATTTCTGTGCACGCGGTGACAATGTTTTGTTGATGGTCGACTCGGTAACACGTTATGCCTTGGCTGCGCGTGAAGTGGCTATTGCCGCCGATGAACCGCCGGTATCGCGTGGTTTTCCGCCGAGTGTTTTTTCTCAGCTTCCGCGTTTGCTTGAACGCGCAGGCCCCGGCCCCGAGGGCAAGGGTTCTATAACCGGTGTTTATGCGGTTTTGATTGACGGGGATGATCACAATGATCCTGTCGCCGATGCAATCCGCGGTACTCTGGATGGGCATATTGTGTTGGATCGTTCGATTGCGGCGCAGGGACGCTTTCCGGCTGTTGATATTCCTTCATCTATTTCACGTCTTGCTCCATTGAGCTGGACACCTGAACAGCGCAAGCTTGTACAGAGTTTGAAAGAGATGATTTCACGTTTTGAAGAATCTCGTGATTTGCGTGCTATGGGTGCCTATCGTCCCGGCTCGGACGCAATATTGGATCAGTCTGTTACTTTGGTGCCGCGTATTTACGAGGCGATGCAGCAGGGGCCGTTTACGGCAGTGTCGCGTGATCCTTATGATGAATTGGCGAGATCACTAAAATTAGACCCTGCAGCCCGACAAGTTGAAGGGGGGAGGCCATAATGACCGATATGACTCATGGTGATGATTTTGGCGGCTTTAGCACTCTGGTGCCATCGCGTCTCTTGCAGCGGCATAAGAAAATGCAAGAACGCTCACAGCGCGCGGAGCAGGAATTATCCCAGCTTCTTTATGGCATGGAACGTGGGCAGCAATCTGTCAAACGCGTTGAGGAGACGGCGGGCCAAAATTCCTTGTGGGGGCGTATAAGAGCATTCTTGACTGGTACGGAAGATGTGTCGTTGGATCTGTATTATGATAATAAAAGTCAGAGCCGGACCAAGGCACTGTGGATGGCAACAGGCGGAACGGGCTTATTGGGGCTTTTCACATCGTTGGATGCATTGTTGCGTATTGGCGGTATTGTGTTGGCATTGGGGTGTGGCAGTCTGCCGATTGTTGTTTATGCCTTGCAGATTAATATGCTGCATTCGGCTAATAATAATTGGTCATCTATGTCAAGCAGCCTATCCAGGCAGCCTAATGCACAAAGTCGTTTTCAGGAAGGGCCTTATGAGCCGGTAGACACAGTTGATCCTTATGCTGCGGCAGAATTGGATGAAGCAAAAGCCATTATGTCAAACGGAGCAGGCTTGCCTGTTGGTGATGTGCCGGCGCCAATCGATACGGGGTTAAAACCGACGGCACCTGCGGCAAAACCTTATGTCCTAAAAGATGTAGTCGATGGCATGGCCTTGATTGAATATGACCAAAATTATTGGTTTGCTGCACCGGGTGGTGTTTTGCCGGATGGCAGCCGTTATATCAGGGTTGTCAAGGACAAGCAGACAGGTGGTTGGAAAATGCGTACATCAAAGGGTGTTATTGTATCACAAAAGCAGGTCGGTAAGACTGAAGGCTAGTCTGACATAATGGTTATGGGCGTATTTTCTTAATGGCTTGATGATTTTTTTATTAAAAAATCAATATAAAACATTACGTTAAAGAATTTCTTTTAAATATTAACAAGACCTTACCCTGACGCAAGCTTTGCGCAAGATTGGGTCGCTATTGTGTTTTTATCGCAAGAAGCTCCTCTAAAACGGCATCGTCCGAGAATGAGGGCCAACAAGGTAAGGACACATGGTCGAATCGGTTAATCTTTTCGATTTAGCATCAAAGCAGGCTGAATGGCTTGCTGTACGCCAGCGTACAGTGGCGGGCAATGTTGCCAATGTGAATACGCCCGGATTTCAGGCGCGTGATGTCAAATCTTTTGAATCAGTTCTCAACAATCAAGTTATGAGTATGGCTGTTACCAATCAGGCGCATATGGATGTGACAGATGGTGGTATGGGAACAGAGGCTTTGCAGCCTATCGACACGAGTGAAACAACGCACTCGGGCAATACTGTTAATCTGGAAGATGAAATGCGCAAAGGCGGTGAAATTGGCCGTGAGATGCAGCTCAATACCGTTATTGTCAAAGCTTTCCATCGCATGATGATGGCAACTGTAAAAGGAGGTGCTTGATTATGTCTGATCCTCTAATCGCAGCAGGCCGCGTGGCGGCAACAGGTTTGTCGGCGCAGTCGACACGGTTGCGTATTATCGCAGAAAATATGGCCAATGCCAATTCGACAGGGCCGACGCCGGGGTCGACACCTTATCAGCGCAAAACAGTTAGTTTTGAAGCTGTGCTTAATCCTTATGAAGATTCACAAGGTGTCGAAATATCACGGATTGATCATGATCGTGCGCCCTATATCATGAAGTATGAACCAGGCCATCAGGCAGCCGATGCCAATGGTTATGTTAAATACCCCAATGTTAATGCCATTGTTGAAATGGCGGATATGCGTGAAGCCAATCGTACTTATGAAGCCAATCTTCAGGTCATCCGGCAGGCACGTGATCTTGTTTCACAAACTATAGATTTATTGAGAGGCTGATATGCTGGATATGAACCTGCAAGCAGAAGATATTGTTGTTGATATCAATGCATTGATTGAGAGCGCTGATGTCCTGACAGGCCAACAGGAAAGCACGATTGATGAATCTTACAAGGCTGATCTGGAAGTCATCCGCCGTTCGGCACATTTGATGGCTGGTCTCATTAAGTTTTCGAGGATTTAAAGATGATACAGTCTCTTACCAGTGTTGCGACACGTGCGGCTCTTGATCGTTTGACACAGACGCATGGTGCCGGTCAGGCAGCGCAGACAAATCCGATTACCCCGGGACAACAGACCCAAGACGCCAAGGCAACAAGTTTTGACCAGGTTTTGGCAGAAATATCAGGGGCGGCTAGCAACAAGTTACAAAATGCCGAAAGCTTATCGATGCAGAAAATGGCCGGTGGCGACGTTGCGGTGCGTGATGTGGTCAATTCGGTGATGGAAGCCGAGCAATCATTGAATACGGCAATTGCCATTCGTGACAAGATTGTTCAGGCCTATCTTGAAGTTAGCCGTATGCAAATTTAGTCGAAACCTTATGGTTTCTAGAATTTAGACAAGGAACGAAAACATGGTGATGAGAGCTTTATCGATTGCTGCAACCGGTATGAATGCCCAGCAGACCAATCTTGATGTTATTGCGAACAATATCGCCAACGTCAACACGACGAGCTATAAGCGTGCGCGTGCCGAGTTTGCCGATTTGATGTATACATCGGAACGTATGGTCGGTGTGCCGAACATGATGAATCAGGCAACCATTCCTGAAGGCGCGATGATCGGTATGGGGGTGCGTACAGCCGCTGTCCGTAACCTACATATGCAGGGTTCATTTATCCAGACCAATAATGATTTGGATCTTGCCATTCAGGGACGTGGCTGGTTTGAAATTCAAGATCCCAACGGTAATACATTCTATACTCGTTCGGGTGCGTTCAATATCAATGAAAACGGTGAAGTGGTCACACTTGACGGGAACCTCGTGCAGCCGGTGATCAATATTCCGAATGAAATCGGTAAGAATGGTATTATTACCGTCAGTCAAGATGGTACGGTCTATTATAAAACTGATGCCGATGCTGCACCGCAGGAAGCCGGTCGTATTAATTTGATCAACTTCACCAATGAAGCCGGTCTTGAACCGGTCGGTGACAATCTCTTTCGTGAATCACAGGCTTCTGGTCCTCCAATTGCCTCCAATCCGGGTGAAGAGAATTTTGGTACGCTGTTACAGGGATATCTGGAAGCATCCAACGTCGATCCAGTGAAGGAAATGACGGATATGATTGCTGCCCAGCGTGCTTATGAATTGAATTCCAAGGTTATCCAGACCGCCGACGAAATGTCAGCTGTTGTCTCGAAAAATCTGAGGTAATAAAATGAAAAAGCTTTCGTTTCTTAGCTTTGTGATAATGTTCTTTGCCATGATCGGACAAGGGCATGCTGACCGGTTTGATTTTATTGTACCGACAAAAACGGTCTATCCGGGCCAGACAATCACAGATATCGGGCTTATTGAGAAAAGCTTTTTTGTCAAAAACGATGCGGCTCCGCTTTATGTGCTGGAATTGAAACAGCTGATGAACAAGGTTGCTAAGCGTACTCTTGTTGCCGGACGGCCTATTTCCCTGTCGGCTTTGGGAGAGCCTGTTTTGGTTAATCGCGGTCAGTCAACTAAGCTGGTTTTCCAGTCAGGTGATCTGACAATTACAGCTAATGGTGTGCCGCTGGAGCCGGGTAGTGCCGGCGATATGATCAAGGTACGTAATGTCGACTCCGGTCGGGTTGTATCGGGTACGGTAATGGATGACGGAAGCGTCCGGGTAGGTTTCCAATGATTATACGTTCTTTTGCACTTTTTGCTGCATTGTTGACGGGGATTATGCCGCTTTATGCCGATGGGGCTGGAAAGGGCGCACGTCAATTCAGCTCGCAAGCAGCTGCCGATGCCGATTGGCTCGGTTCGGGTGGTGATCCGGCAAAGATGCGTTATGCCGAACTTGGTGCTTCCGGTGTTGTGGCTCGTCTTAAAGATATCGCTGAAATTCAAGGTGTGCGTGATAACCAGCTTGTTGGTTATGGTCTGGTCATCGGCCTTAATGGTACGGGTGATTCATTGCGCAATGCACCGTTTACCGAACAGTCCTTGCGGGCCATGCTGGACAATCTGGGGATTAGTCCGCCTGCAGGTGCTTCACGCGCCAACAATATTGCGGCTGTTATTGTGACGGCTGACCTGCCACCTTTTGCAACGCCGGGGTCACGTATCGATGTGTCGGTTTCTTCTTTGGGTGATGCGACATCGCTACAGGGTGGCACGCTTGTTATGACGCCTTTGTTGGGTGCAGATGGCGAGACATATGCGGTAGCACAGGGTAATATGATTATTTCCGGTTTTGGTGCACAAGGTGCGGCTGAAAGCGTAACGCAGGGTGTGCCGACATCAGGCCGTGTGCCGAATGGTGCATTGGTCGAGCGTAAGGTTGAAGGCAATTTCAATCATGAAAACGAGATTGTTTTGGAATTGCGCAATCCTGATTTCTCGACAGCCGTCCATGTTGCCGATTTGGTCAATATTTTTGCTTCCAAGCGTTACGGTAAGACAGTTGCCAAAGAGCGTGATGCCAAGACAGTTGTCTTGACTAAGCCTAGCGATATTTCTTCAACACGTTTTATTGCCGAGCTTGAAGGTTTGCCGATTCCCACAGATGAAGTGGCACGTGTTGTTGTTGATGAACGCACGGGTACTGTTGTTATTGGCGAAAAAGTTCGGGTTTCGAAAGTGGCGATTTCGCATGGTTCTTTAACTGTGCGTGTTACAGAAACGCCTTATGCTTCGCAGCCACAGCCTTTTTCCGAGACTGGTGAAACGGTTGTGCTGCCGCAGACAGCAGTTGATGCCAATGAAGAAACATCGCAAATTGGTGTTTTGAGCGGTACAGATCTTGATAATCTTGTGAAAGGTCTCAATCAGATCGGAATCAAGCCGACGGGCATTATTGCGATCTTGCAGGCCATCAAGACATCGGGTGCCTTGCATGCGGAGCTTGTCGTCCAATGATGAAATCACGCCGCCATGTGTTGACTGTTTTAAGTCTGGTACCCTTTGCCGGCCTGATCGGGAATGCTTATGCGCAGACACCGCAAGGGAAGCCCGCTGAAGCAACCCCGAAAATCGGTGGAGCTGCGCCGGCAATCGAACCTGGACAGGCACCATTGCCTTCAGCTAATGCCAGCGTCGATGAGATTGAACGCTTTTGCGGTAATATTGATAGTCAGGCTGCCGATGCGCGTTTTGAGTTGCAAAGTCAGCAACTGGTGCAGCTACGTTCCCAGATTGATGAACGTATCAAGGTGCTGGAAGAGAAGCGCAAGGAATATGAAACTTGGCTAGTGCGCCGTAACGAGTTTCTTGATAAAGCGCAGGATTCATTGGTTGCGATCATTTCAAAAATGAATCCATCGGCGGCTGCCGCCCAATTGGCGCTTGTTGATGATGTGGCTGCGGCTGCTATCATTCTCAAGCTGACACCGCGTGTATCAAGCGCGATTATGAATGAATTGCCGCCGGAGAAATCCGCTAATCTTACGCGTGTGTTGGTAAGTGTCCAACATGTGCCGGCCGGTAAACCCCTTCCATCTAAAGCCGCGGAGGCTACACAATGAAAAAGATTGTAACAATCCAAAATAAGATAAAAGCCATGAAAATTGTCGGGGGGATACTGGTTGCGGCGACAATGCTGTCGGGCTGTGCCTATAATACCAAAGATTTCAATCGTGCGCCTGATTTTTCACCGGTGCGTGCCGACCTTGGCTATGCGCCGTCACTTAATCCGGATCTTTATCCGTCCAAGCCGAACGAAAGCAAGTATTCGCTTTATCAAGCCAATTCGAAAAGCTTTTATCGTGATCCGCGTGCGACCAAGCCCGGCGATGTTCTGACGGTTATGATTTCGATCAATGACCGTGCCAATATGAATAATAAAAGCGATTTGAAAAAAGATTCGAGCGCCAAATACAGTCTGGGTGCGAGTTATCATTTGCTAGCCAGAAATGCCGGTAGTGTAAATGGTGATTCATCCGCCCATTCAAAGGGTGATGCCAAAGTTAATCGTAACGAGGATATCCAGCTTTCGGTTGCTGCTGTCGTGACCGATGTACTGCCTAATGGCAATCTGGTGATCAATGGTTCGCAGGAAGTACGTGTCAATTATGAACTACGTGTATTGAATATTGCCGGTGTTGTGCGTCCGCGCGATATTACTGGTAATAATACGATCGCTTATGACAAGATTGCCGAGGCCCGTATTTCTTATGGTGGCCGTGGTCGTATGAGTGAAATACAGCAGCCGCCTTATGGGCAGCAATTGCTCAATCAGATTTCACCATTTTAATCGTCGTTCAAGACAAGAGGCAATCCGTTTATCTTTCATAAACGGATTGCCTCTTTTGTATTTAGTCTTTATTCATTCCTTTAAATCAATATGGTATAGATGGGACATGGGGTGATCATATCATCCTGTTGTTTGGCAATTGTTGACAAGGTTTACTTATGGCAGCGGATGACGCTTCAGGTGCAAAGAAGAAAGATGGCGGTGCCAAAGCCCTTATTATTGCCGGGGCGGTGCTGACTCTCGTAGCGGCTGCCGGTGGTTGGCTGCTTGGGGCTCAGATATCCAAAGAGATTACGCCGCCACCGCCGCCGGAAGTTAAGGAAAAGGCTGAAAATCTTGGCAATATTATTGCCGCCAATGCCAATGTTACCGTATTGCCGCCGATTTTGACCAATATGGCTGCCCCCAACAATGCATGGATTCGTATGGAAGTGGCATTGGTTGCACAGCCGGGTGAAATTGTTTCTCCGGCTCTGGCAGCAGAAATTACAAATGATTTTCTGGCTTTTATGCGTGAGACAACAATTGCCCAGATAAAAGGTCCTTCCGGTTTATTAGGCTTGCGTGAGGATTTGCTGGATCGGGCGCGGGTGCGTTCGGAAGGAAAAATTTCCAACGTCCTGATTTCATCTTTGGTGATTGAACAATGAAGCGTCTAGGTCTTGCATTTATTATGGTATTGGTTTTTGGGATGGGGGCTGCTCTGGCGCAAAGCGCTGGTGGTGCTGCCGCTCCTACAGCCGGTGTGGGAAGTGCATTGGCCAATCTGGTACCGCAAGGGGCGACAACTGTTTCGGGACGTATCGTTCAGCTTTTCGGTCTTTTGACCGTTTTGTCGGTAGCGCCGGGGCTGTTGATGATGGTCACCAGTTTTACCCGATTTGCTATCGCTTTTTCCTTGTTACGCTCGGGCCTTGGGTTGCAGACAGCGCCTTCCAATCTTGTGATGGTATCATTGGCATTGTTTATGACTTTTTATGTGATGGCACCGGTTTTCAACCAGTCATGGACAAATGGTGTGCAGCCGTTGATTGATAATAAGATTACCGAACAACAGGCCGCGCAGGAAATCAGTCAGCCTTTTCGTAATTTTATGCTTTCCCAAGTGCGTGAAAAGGATCTTGATCTTTTTGTCGATCTTGCTGATCCATCTTTTCAGGTAGGCGAGGGAGAACAGGTCGATCTGCGTGTATTGGTACCGGCTTTTATGATTTCGGAATTGCGGCGCGGTTTTGAAATCGGTTTTCTGATTGTATTGCCGTTTCTGGTGATTGATCTGGTCGTTGCGACATTGACCATGTCGATGGGTATGATGATGCTGCCGCCGACTGTTATTTCTCTTCCCTTTAAAGTCTTGTTTTTTGTGTTGATTGACGGGTGGAATATTCTTGTCGGCAGCTTGATAAGATCATTTGGCGTATAGCGCTCCGGCTTGATGGCGCAATAGAATCTGAATTCTGGTTCAAGGAACAGATTTTGCTGGTTTTTACTTATTCCCTTTATGAGATGAATTCCATTTTTATAGATTCTCGCCGTTTATGCAGGCAACGATAAATCTACAAACGATAAATAGCGGTTTTTTGCGATGTCTTTTCTTGGGTTAACAAGAAAAAAACATGGAGTTTTTATTATGGTTAACGCTTCCTTGATGCCGGTTTTTAAGGCTTTTTTAAGGGGGCTGATATCTAGTCAAGAAAAAAAGTAAGATAAAGTAGAAAAAGGGACTTTACTTCATTGTCCAATATGATAGATATGAATGCGTGACGGGTTAGAAATATCTAACAGACATGATGTCGAGCCGTCGCCAGCTGGGAAAGCCAGCATGTCCCTCTCCAATTTATTCTTATTAAAGGGACAACTATTATGGGTACTAGCTTACTTACAAACCAATCCGCAATGACAGCTCTTCAATCATTGAAGACTATCGGCAACAATATGGACACAACACAGAATCGTATTTCGACCGGTCTTCGTGTTTCATCCGCTGCCGATAACACAGCTTATTGGTCAATTTCTTCGATGATGCGTTCCGATGCAAGCTCATTGGGCGCTGTCAGCGATGCGATGAACCTTGGCTATCAGCAGATCGATACTGCCTATCAGGCTGTTGAACAGTCAAAAGATCGCCTCAATGATATGTCTCAGACACTCATCACAGCCCAGAACAAAGAAGGCCGTGACGTTCAAAAGCTTCAGGCCGATCTTCGTAAGTCGATGGACGGTATGGAAAATGCCATTAAGTCGACAACAATGGCTGAAAAGAACTTCTTGACCGATGGTGGTAGTTCGGTTCGTGTGACCGGTGGTTACCGTCGTGAAGATAACGCTGTTTATGTTGATATGATCGATGTCGGCGGTAAGACGCTTAACTTCGGTAAAACAGATGCAACAACCGGCAAGGTTGATTTGAGCTCTGGCGTTGTCAGCACTGTTTTCGGCTCAGGTACGGTGAAACTTTCTGCAGCCTCTTTCAAAACTCAGGTGAGTGCTGTTGCCAAGGCTCAAGCTGATTTGGACGCATGGGTACAAGGTACGACTACTTCTCGTCAGAGTTTGGTTGACGCCGTCACCAAAGCACGTTCAGATCTTGTTAAAGAGATCTTAAAGAGTAACGTAAGTGTCAAGGATTTTGCTGAAGCCAAGCTTGATGGTATGAGCGGTGCTCTGGTTGAAGGTTTGATCACTGCCATGGGCAAACAGATTGAAACTGCCAACCAGAATGTTCTTGATGCCGGTGCCGATCTTGGTGCTTCGATGAAGCAGATCAAGAACCAGCAGAAATTCGTCGGACTTCTGACCGACTCTTTGGATAAGGGTATCGGCTCTCTGGTCGATGCTGACATGAACAAAGAATCTGCTCGTTTGGCTTCTCTGCAGGTTCAGCAGCAGCTTGGTGTTCAGGCTCTGTCGATTGCTAACCAGAACAGCCAGAATATCTTGGCTCTGTTCCGCGGCTAATTGCAGATTGGTTTACAAAACTAAAGAAGGCCGGGTTTTCCCGGCCTTTTTGTTTTCTATTCTTGCGATATAAGAACTTTTTTAGTTTGATCCAGATAAAATCTATTGGTTGATTTTCACCAGTGTAATCATGGCATCGATGCGTTTGAAACTATAAGGTATCTGTAAAGATTTTTCCTGCGGTGCCGGATAACGTTTGCCGGTTTTGGGATCTGTGTAATGGATCATTTTCATGGTGATATTACACAGCATCATATCTCCGCTTTGTCCGATGGTTTGCGGGTTGAGTAATTCAAGAGCGGCACGGGTGCCGTCATAATAGCCTTTGACACCGACTTCGTAATTGAGACCATCTATCAGTTTGCCACGCAGATTGGATATGACATCTTCGGACCCACATGTTGCAGGCTCACTGTCACAACCGGCCAATGGCAGGCACATTAATCCCAATGTTATGATCTGGCGAAATGAAAATCTGGGTAGGGTGCGCAAACGTCTCTCCTATCTCTAAGTTCTGAGCCTAATCTGTATGGGTTAATTCTTCTTATATATAGGGAGTGCCTGCTGTTGATGCCAACCCGCCATGATGTTTTTTTTAACTTTTTTTCCACCCATTTTTCTCGTTAAGGCCCCGTTAAGGTTAATAAAATCTTGAATATAGATCACCTTCGCGCAAGCTTCAGCCATTATGGTGCAGGATGAGATAAGGGTATTGTGATGCCGGATAGGCTTTAAGATACCGGAAATGAAGTGTTTTGGCCGGTGGCCGTATAAAAATGGTGAAGTTCGATGCTGGAAAGACTACAGGTGCTTTTAAGTTCATTGGGAACAGCTTTAGGCCGATTGGGAGCAAAACGTCTTATTGCTCTTGGTCTGGTTGGGTTGGCTCTTTTTGGGACAATTCTGTTTTCAAGCTTCTATCTGACGCGTCCAACCTATGAAACGCTTTATGTCGGTTTGTCCCGTGATGATGTTAACCGTATGGGTATGGCATTGGGCGAGGCCGGTATTGCTTTTGATGTCTCATCCGATGGCAGTGCGGTTCAGGTCCCCGTCGGGCAGGCAGAAAAAGCGCGTATGTTTTTGGCCGAAAAAGGGCTGCCGACATCGAATAATGCCGGTTATGAGCTTTTTGACAATATGGGCAATCTGGGCCTGACATCCTTTATGCAGGATATTACACGCCAGCGCGCCCTGGAAGGTGAAATCGCCCGTACGATCCAGGCGGTGCAGGGTGTCAAGGCTGCCCGTGTCCATATTGTGCTGCCAGACAAAGGTTCTTTCCGTCGTGCCAATCAGAAACCGACAGCTTCTGTTGTTATTCGTACAGAAGGCGGTTTTGCGCCAGAAGCGGCACAAGCCATCCGCCATCTTGTGGCTTCGGCTGTGCCTTCGCTCGAGGCAAGCTCTGTTACAATTATGGATACAAATGGCAAGTTGCTGGCTTCGGGTGCCGATATTATGAATGGGACGCCGATGATGGCTTCTTCATTACAGGAAAAAGTAACAAGCCAGATTGAAGACAATATCCGCCGCCAGTTGGCCCCGATTATCGGGTTACAGCATTTCCAGACATCGGTCAGTATCGAGCTTGATACAGACCGCCGTCAGACCAGTGAGACAACTTTTAACCCCGATTCACAGGTTGCGCGGTCTGTGCGCAATGTTCGTGAACAGGGAGACAGCCAGAATTCACGTAATAATAATGCTGTTGGTGTGGAGCAAAATATTCCCCAGGAAGAGTTGGCTGGCGGTGGCGGTGATAACTCATCGGATAAAAAAGATCGTCGTGAAGAAACAACCAACTATGAAATCAATTCTAAAACAGTCACAACAGTCAGTGATGGTTTTGCGATTAAAAATATGAAAGTGCAGGTAACGATTGACCGTGCGCGTTTGGCGCCGCCCGCAAGCGAGACGCCGGCTCCTGCCAATTATGTTGACGATCAGATTGCCCGTATCCAACAGATGGTGGCAACAGCAGCCGGTATTGATAAAAGCCGTGGGGATGAGGTCAATGTGACAGCAATGGACTTCATTGATAATCTGGATGCCAATATGGCACCGGTAGAAGCGCCGATGTGGCAGTCGCTGTCGCGCTATACATCTGGGCTTGTCAATGGTGCGGCTCTTGTTATTGCGGTTCTTTTGATCCTCTTTATGGGTGTACGTCCTTTGATGCGTGAAATGCGCGGTGGGCAGGCTGCTCTTGAAGGTAATGGTCAAACAGCATTGGCAGGTCCTGAGAATATGCCTGCACTGGCCAATCAGCAGCAATTGGCTGTTGAAGGTTTCAATAGCAATGCCATGGTAAATGGTGATATGCTGGGTGACCTTAGAAGTCGCATGCGTGTGCCACCGCAAAACCGCCTTGATCAGATGATTGATATGGATGAAGAACGGTTTGCCGGTGTATTGCGCGAGTGGGTCAATGATAGTGATGCTGCTGGTCGAACACCGCAGGTTGCCTGATTGATACCGCACGGATAGAGTAGATAATGCCGATGGAAAGCTTGGGAACCATGGATAAAGGACACAAAATTGAAGGCGGGCAGGCAGTTTTGTCAAACTTCCTGTCGGACTTCAGACCCAAGCGTGTTCCCGATGAGGCGATAGAGCTTTTTCCAGCGGGGCCTGATGTTGCATTTGATGCGCCTCCTGTTGTTGAGGAATCTGCCCCTGAGGGTGTGTTGGCTGATGCAGATGAATTTGATGCCATTGCAGCGGCTGATGGTGTTGCCAATGAAACGATGGAAGAACTGAGTAGCGGCCAGCCGATGAAAGCGGCAGCGCCACCGCCTGATCTTGATGCCATTCGTTCAGAAGCAGCTGCGCAGGCTGCTGAGCAGACCCGCGTTGAAATGCAGGCAAAGTTTGATGCGGAAAAGGCAGCACTTGAAAGTGCCCATGTACAAGCGCTTGAGGAAATTAGAGAACAGACGATCAATGAACTTGCTGCCCATCTGGATGAACAACTCAAAAGCGCTCTAGAGCAGATTGCGCAAAGTCTGTCATTGGAAGTAGCAACAGTTTTGCAAGGCTTTATTAGCGAAAGACTGACCAAGGAAGCCGTTGATGGGTTTGCGAAAAAACTGGCACAGACAGCGATAACAGCTGGAACGCCTTTGGTAATAGAAGGCAATGCCGTTTTGATTGCTGCTTTGAAAAAAGTGCCCGGTTTTAATGCAATGAAATATACCTATATAGAAAATGAGGATGGCGATATCCGTCTTCGTTTAGGTGATCAGGTTATTGCAACGCGGCTTGAGCCGCTAATGGCAGAGTTGAAGGAGCTTGTTCGATGACATCGACTGATCCTGAAACAAAACACGAAGAAATCATTATCGTTCGCCGTGGCGGGGAAGGGCATGGCGGCCATCATGGTGGTGCCTGGAAAATTGCCTATGCCGATTTTATGACTGCAATGATGGCCTTCTTTTTGGTGATGTGGCTGATTAATGCGGCCAATGAAGAAACAAAGGCCGCGGTGGCGAGTTATTTTAATCCGATTAAGCTGGTCGATCGTCGTACCAATCCGCGTGGTATTCAGGAAAATACGGAAGCCGGCAATGCTGATGTGCAGACTTCGAGTAAAGCTGACGATAAAGAGCATACCAAAACTTCTGCGGCTTCGGAGGAGACGCCGAGCAAGGAAGAAGAAGCCAAGATGATGAGTGAGCCTTATGAAGCACTCGACGAGATTGCGGCTGAGGAAAACCCAGATACAAAATTCCAATTGCAAGGCGAGGGAGGTGCATCGGAAGGTGGTAGTCAGAAAGGGGCGAGTGAAGGTACTGCCTATCGTGATCCTTTTTCGCCTGATTATTGGAGCAAGAATGCGCCGGTAGATGATGCCGCTTCTGTTGAGCTTGCCGAACAAAGCTCAGGTGGTGGCAGTGGGGCAGGAGCGCAAGAGAATACGACTAATGGCCCTCGGGTTCAGGTGGCCGAAAATCCACAACAGGTTTCACCAACTCAGTCTGATAAAACAAAAACAGAAGAATTAGCATTAAATGCACAGCAGACAGGTGATAAACCGCTTGGACCACCACAATTGTCAAAGTCAGAAGATGGAACAACGCCGACGATTGCCGGTGGGCAGGGACCGGCGATGCAAGCCTCTGAGGAAAAGGCAATTCAACAGGCTATGCAGGATGGGCAAAATCAGAATACAGGTGCGGAATCTGTAGGTGATAAAAAAGCCGGGGAAGAAAAAGCAGGCGATCAGCATGCCGGTGCTGGTGGGCAGGCTATGGTGGAACAGACACCGGAAGAAGCTGCTAATAATGCTGCACTGGATAAGCAGATTCGCGATCTGGCTAAAGATGTTGAAACATTGATACAAACGCAGGGCAATGGCAGCCAACCAGCGGTCAGGATTGTGCCGCAGGACGGTGGTGTCACGATTGAACTGACAGATCAGATGAATTACGGCATGTTTTCAATTGGCTCTGCAAAGCCCGATAAGGAAATTGTCAATCTTTTACAGGGTGTTGGTGAAATTCTTAAAAAACGTTCAGGTGACATTACTATTTCTGGTTATACGGACGCGCGTCCGTTTAAAAAAGCAAATTATGATAACTGGCAATTGTCTACGGCTCGCGCTCAAATGGCTTATTATATGTTGGTGCGCGGAGGATTGGATGAAAAGCGCATTGTCAAGGTGGAAGGCCATGCTGATCGTGATCTGAAAAATCCGGCTAATCCCTTTGCAGCAGAAAATCGTCGAATCGGTATTTTCATTAAGTTGAAACCCGAGGGGAAGCATAATGAATAGTTTGATCAAGCGCTTTCTTTTGTCGGGATTTTTATCGGGGTGTGCCGTTGTGCCGAGTGTCCACGCTCAAACGATGCTCGCTGCGCTTGAACCAGTTCGTCTTGTCAGGTCTTTGCAAAGTTTGCAGGATGATATTGCTATAGGACAGCCAGGCGCACAGCAGATGCAGGCCCATGTGCTTAATAATATTGGTAATAAGCTGATTGCACTTGATCCATCAGTTTGGGAAAATGCCGATAATCTTTATGCTGTCATTACCTATCTTTTTAATGGTGGCAACCCACAAGTCGTCGAGACTATTTTGAAACAGCGCCCGGAAGGGGTGATCTCGGATAATCTTGTTAAGGGAACACTTGCCTATATGCACCATAAAAAGGGTGCTTTTATGAAGGCTTTTGCTTCGCCGCCACCAGAAAATGCTGATATTCCGGCAGCACTTATCTTATCGATTTATCTTAGTACAGTTGTCGATCTATCTGAGGAAGACCCTGCTTTGGCTATGGATCGCCTTGATCGTGTCCGATTGATGGCACCGGGTTCCTTGTTTGAAGAGGCCGCAATACGCCGTCAGGTCAAGGTCGCGACAATGGTAGGAGATATTCCGAAAATTAAATTGTTGACACGCAATTATACAACGCGTTTTTCCAAGTCGCCTTATGCTTCAGAATTCTGGCGTGAGTTTATTGAAACACTTCCGCGTATTGATCGTAATCTCAATGATGATCAGCTTATACAGCTTATAGATTATGCACCGATAACAATTCAGTATGTTGTTTTGCTGCGTGTTACACGTGGTGCATTGATTGATGCGCGTATGGCGCGTGCGCATTTTGGTGCTGAAAAAGCATTGAATTTGGCAGAAGAACTGCATCATGACACGAGCCAGGCAAGATTTTATTATGCGGCTAGTGCTGTAGGTTCGACAGCAGCGGGTGATGCAGCAAGAATATTGTTGTCAATTGATCCTGCAAAACTGCAGGCGAAGGATCGTCCTTTGTTAGAGGCAGCACAGGCTGTCGCGCACGGTGTTGTATTGCAACCGGAAGATATACCGCAAGAGGTAGCGCATAGCGATGCTAAAGTAAAATCGGCCACGTCGGTTGAGTCTGTTGGTATACCGATTAATCAGCTTGAGGATGGCGCGGAAGCGATTCCAGCTAATCTGCCAACGCCGGGTAAGGTCACTTATAATCGCGGGTCGATGCAGAAAAGCAGTCAGGAAATAGATGACTATGTCAAAAAGACACAACAAAAGGTTCTAGAAATAGATCAGCTTTTAGGGGGCAAAAAATGATGAGTGCTGTTGAACACATTTCGAATTCGGCGCCACGCCCAGTCTCTCGTGATGCACAAGATAAAGCATCTGCGTCGGACCAAAATAATAGTTTTGAAACTATGGTCAAAAATGATGGCGCCCAGAAGCAAAATGCGGATGGTGCAAAAGTTGAGGAACGTCAACAAAAGGCACAAGATAAGCATGATGAGCAGTCGACAGATTCGAAAGATGAAAAGGCGCAGCAGGATAATAATGCCGTGGCAACCATGTCATCTTTGATGCAGCAGATTAATGATGCCAAGGAAAAAACGGTATCGGATAAGGATGCTGCAACTGAAAAACTGATGGCAGCTAAATTGTCCAGCAAAGAAGCCAAAATTGATAAAAAAGAAGAAAAGATATCTATAAAAGCAGGCGCCGACGATACCCGAAAAGATTCTGAAAAGCCGGTTTCATCGGGTAAATTATTATCGGAAGCTGTAGAAAGCAGTGATGGTGTTTCAAAAAGTGGACGTGGTATTCGTCAGTCGCCAGCGGATAAAGTTCGCGAAGCGTTAGCTATGAAGTTTGATGGTAATACGGGTGCGGTCGATAAAACGGGTGTGATCAATAAGCCTTTAGAAGTAGGCGATAAGATTGATCTTAAGGCGGTTACAGATAAAGCCACTCAATTATCAAGGATCACAGATGTTGAAGTGACCCAGAACAAGCAGGTCGGGGATCTCAAGGTTTTGCATATTAAACTGAACCCTGAGGATTTGGGTTCTGTGGATGCCCGTATGCGTTTGACACATAACGGATTACAAATCGAATTAAGAGCCGAACGTATTGATACAGCACGTCTTTTGGCAGCTGATCATCATATGCTTACTAAGACAATTGAAAAGGCAGGCTTCAACAATGATGATGGTCGCCTTTCTATCTCTATTGTTGATCGTAGTGGTTCTATCCAGTCGGTTCAGAATTCATCAGCAGGACAGGGCGCCAATAATCAAAGTTTTGGTGGGCAAGAACAATCAGGTCAACAATTCGGTGCCCAAACGGGACAGCAAGGACAGGGGCGTCAGAATAGTTCGGCAGCACAAGCAGGATTTGATAGCGCGTTAAGCGGCAAACCGGCTATACAGGTAGATGAAAAACAAAATGCGTATCGCGATCCTCGCCGTCTTGTTGTTTAACGCATTGACGCTAAGTCTGGCCTTTGGGCGCAATGCGTGCGAGGGTGAGATGGAAGCCGCTTCCAGGCGTTATGGTGTGCCGATTGGGATTCTTTATGCTGTTGGTCTGACGGAGACAGGTCATAAAGAATCACTCCAGCCTTATGCGCTTAATATTGATGGTAAAGCAGTATTTGCACGCTCTCAGGCTGAAGGTATACGATTTTTTAATGAGGCTAAAAAGCGGGGGAGCAAATTGATTGATGTCGGATGTATGCAGATCAACCATTATTATCATGGTGAAAAATTCCGTTCTGTCGCTGCTATGTTTACGCCATCCATCAATGTCGATTATGCCGCGCGTTTTTTAAAAGATCTTTATAAAAAGGAAGGCAACTGGACATTGGCTGTTGCCCGTTATCATGCAGGACCCAACAATAATCCGGCACAAAAACGTTATGTATGCCGTGTAATGCGTAACATGATTGCAACAGGTTTTGGAAAATGGACAAAAGAGTCCCAAGAATTTTGCAAAGGAGAGAAATAGTGGTACTTATTCTTTCTATGGTAAAAAAAACTGGTTAATTTCAATTATCTATTTGATTTTATTTGTTAAAAATAATTTATTTTTTGACCCTTTTATGGGGCGTGCAATATGGATTGATAAATTTAATCAACCTACAGTTGTTTTTTTGCTGGTATGGCATTGTCTTTGGGGCAAAAAAAACTTGTGTTTCTCTGAGTTAAATATATCTTAACGAAGAAGTAGAGGAATAGTTCCTCTTGAAACGCGTATTTTGTGAGGGCTCATGATTGTCATTGTTGATGAGCGAAAATTAGTAACAGACGGCTACACGGCTCTTTTTGCGCGTGAAGGTATTTCTGCGTCGGGTTTGACGTATGATGATTTTAATGATTGGGTCGAAACAGCTGAGAAAACTGATCTGAATGCTGTTGAAGCATTTATGCTTGGAGATTTTTCCGGTCGTATTGAGCTGCCTAAAAAGATTCGTGAATATTCTGATGCGCCGGTGCTGGCTGTATCGGACACCAATTCTCTTGAACAGACACTGGAATTATTTCAGGCTGGTATTGATGATGTTTTGCGCAAGCCTATACATGTGCGTGAAATCCTCGCTCGTGTTGCAGCGATCCGTCGTCGTATGGGCGGTGATGTACGTCCTGCAGAAGCAGCAATTGAAGTTGGTCCAATAGCTGTATTTAATGACGGTCGTGATCCTAAGATCAATGGTGTTGATTTTGTATTGCCGCGTCGTGAGCGCCGTATTCTTGAATATCTGATGGCCAATGTTGGACGCCGTGTAAATAAAACGCAGATTTTCAATGCTATTTACGGTGTATTTGATGCCGAAGTTGAGGAAAATGTTGTTGAAAGCCATATCAGCAAGCTGCGTAAGAAGCTTAAAATTCAGCTTGGCTTTGATGTGATTGATTGCAAGCGTTTTCTTGGATATAGCTTGAATCTGGAAAGCTGAGTATTATAAACACGAAACAAAGCCCGCTTTTAAGCGGGTTTTTTTATGCCCTTATTTTAGACTTCGGTATTAAAACCGGTGTGTTGGTGTCTATCTTATAAAAAAATTATATTGGTAAACAAAAGCTGACTATAAGACAGCTTCGCGCAAGGAAAGCACAGTAATGTGCCACCATGGTTCTCATTATAAGGAGAAAACAATGGGTATTTACAGCATGATGCGCACCGGTGTTTCCGGCATGAACGCGCAGGCCAACCGACTTTCATCCGTAGCGGATAACGTCGCAAACTCTAGTACTGTTGGTTACAAGCGTACGGACGTTCAGTTTTCAACGCTTGTTGTTCCCTATACGCGTAATGCTTATCAATCTGGAAGTGTCAATAGCCATGTGCGTCATGATATTGCAGTCAGTGGTGCGGCGCGTAATACAGCGCGACCGGGTGATATTATGATCAATGGCAATGGATTTTTCCGTGTTGCCGAGAATGCAAGTTCACCACAAGGACAATATCCATTATTGACCCGTGCCGGCTCTTTTGAGCGTGATGGCGATGGCTATATGCGTAATGCTCAGGGGTATTATCTGCTTGATGACAATGATGAGCCGATCCGTTTGGATCCGGCGGTCAAGGATACGGACTATTTTGAACCGCAGGCATCAACGGAATTGTCAATGACGATGAATCTGGATCCGAATGCAAAAGTTCCTAAAGATGATTCAGGCGTTGCGATTCCTTTTGATCCAACTAAAAGCGCCAGTTATAATCAGAAAAAGTCGACAACAATTTATGATGCGCAAGGTAATAAATTCAATGTCGATATCTATTTTGTAAAAACGGCTGATAATAAATGGGATGTCCATTATTATGATAGTAGCACACCACCCCAGAAGTTGCCGACCTCGACAGGTTCGAATCCGGCACAACTAACTTTTGATTCCAAGGGTAGTGCTGTTAATCCACCTGCCATAGCATTGGATATGCACACATTTGCACCGAGCCGTTTTCCAGCGCCACCAGATGGCAAGCCGGTTAATGTCGATTTCGGTAAGGCGCCTGATGGTAAGGCCAAAGTAACTCAATGGGGTGAGAATTTCAGTTTTGGTATTAAAAATGATGGTTACCCTTCAGGCTTTTATGATTCTTTCCGCTTCAGTGAGAAGGGTGAGGTTATGATCAATTACTCCAATGGTCAGACCCGTCAGCTGAAAAATGATAATGGTGATCCGGTCTATGTTGGTCTTGCAACAGTGACGTCGCCCAATAGTCTTTCTGTGCTCAGTGGCACTGTGTTCCAATATAATGCCGATTCAGGCAGCTATATTAAAGGAACTGCCGGTACAGGTGTTTTTGGCAATCTCTTTGAAGGGACGCTGGAAGAATCGAATGCCGATATAGGCGATGAGCTGACCGATATGATTGAGGCGCAACGTAACTATTCAGCAAACTCCAAAGTCTTTCAGACGGGTTCTGAAGTCATGGATGTGCTTGTTAATCTGAAGCGGTAATAGAGTAGAAAGAACGAGGGATTAAAGCGATGGCGCTCGGTTCGGCACTGGCTACAGCCAGAAACTCATTAAAGACGACGACGGGACAGATGAATTATGTCTCGCAGAACATCGCTGGCGCCAATGATCCTAATTATACACGTCGCGTAACATATACGCAGAGCGGTCCCCACGGATCTGTTTATGCGGTTGTGCGGCGTGAAGATAATACACGTTTGATGGAAAACTATACGCTGAAAAATAGTCAAGCAACATCATCAGATGTGATCGCCAATGGCATGGATCGTGTAGCTTCTGTATATGGGACGGATGATTATGCCCAGTCTCCCAACAAAATTTTGGTCGAGTTTCAAAAGGCTATCCGTGAATATGCCAATAGCACATCATCGGCGGCAGCAGGTGGGGCAGCTTTAAGCCAGGCTAAAGATTTATCGACGGCCTTGAATGAAGGCAGCCGTCAGCTTGAAAAAATTCGCAATGACTCGGATGCCGATATTAAAAATTCGGTTGATCATATTAATAGTTTATTGCAGCAATTTGATGATGTCGGCAAACAGATATTTGATGCCGAGCGGACAGGCAAAGATTCTTTTGCCTATCAGGACCAGCGCGATGGTATTTTAAAAGAATTGTCGGAAGAAATCGGTATTACGACTGTTAATCATGATGATGGAAGCATGTCGATTTACGGTCTGGATGGTTCTACTCTTTATGATAAGGCACCGCGTAAACTGACTTTTGAGCGCAGCTCGGCTTTACCTTCGGGAACACAGGGCAATATGGTTTTGATTGATGGTGTGCCGCTTGGACATTCATCATTTAAAGACCCGTATGGTAGTGGTAAACTGGGTGGTGCCTTGAAGGTACGTGATGATCTGGTGCCGCAATATCAAAAGCAGCTTGATGAAACTGCTGCTATGGTTATCAAGATGTTTGACAGTTCGTCATTGGGTGCATCCTTATTTCTGGATGCTGGTGGACCTGCTGCGACAGGGGCTGCAGGGCGTATTAAGTACAACGCTGCAGATTTTGATGGGCATCCTGAAAAACTTGGTAAAAGTGGTGATCCAGAAAAGTTCGGCGATGAGCTTCTGGCATTGGCCAATAGCTTTGATAAAAAGCAGACATTTGGTGCTGGCACTGGTCTGGAAACAAACCAGAGTATTATGGATTTTACTAAAAATTCACAGACATGGGTGGAAACAACACGTAAAAGTGCAGTTTCCGATGCGCAATATAAAGCAACTCAGAAAATGCGTGCCGGTGAAGCACTGTCAAATGGTGGCGGCGTCAATAATGATGATGAAATGGCGTTAATGTTGCAATTAGAGCAGACATATTCGGCAACTGCGCGTATAGTCAGTACTGTCGGCAAAATGCTTGATGATTTGATGGCAGCGATAAGGTAGGTGTGTGATGCGCGTTAATCACGTTTCAAGTTATATGATCGGTAATCATCAAAAGCCTATTATTGCACAGGGCCAGTCTGATCTGATCAATGCAAGTTATGAGGCAACCATGGGGCGGGTGCGGGATCCGGGGTTAACGCTCGGTTATCGTACGGGACACTTTTTGGAAACAGATAACCAGATTACATTGCTGACAAGTCAGCAAAATATGAACAATCTGGTGGCCCAGCGTATGAAAGCATCGCAGTCGGCGATGGAAAGTCTGATAGCAAATCCAGGGGATAAAGAAGCGACAAAAGGCCCGCTACAGGCTTATTTGAACCAGTTGATTGGCGATAACGTTGTTCCGGGTGCGGCTGTCAAATCATCGCGTTCTGCATTGGATTCGATGATATCGGCTTTGAATACAACATATAATGGCGAGTATGTTTTCGGGGGTGCTAATAAGACACAGCCACCAATGGAATATTATAAGCCGGGCAGTTCAACAGGTGCCAGTAAAGCAGTGCAAGATGCGTTCGATAACTATTTTGCAGCGCATGGTAGTCCGGCGGTTGAAGATATAACGCCTACGCAAATGCAGGATTTTCTGGATAGTCCTGACTTTAATAATCTCTTTGATACAAACCCGCCTAATGCCAATGGGAAATGGAATGATGCAACGACCGGCTTCTCAAAAGCCAGTTCGGAAGAAGCTAAAAGCTATATTTCACCCAATGGTGAGATTGTTGATGTGTCTGTTTCGGCAAATTCCAAAGGTTTTCGTGATTCAATGAAGGCTTTGGTTATGGTGGCAGAGTTTGGCGACATTGGACTTTCTGATAAAACAATGCAAACGCTTGCGGATAGCTCTGTGAAAGTTATGGGCAATGCTATTAAAGATATCGGTGATACACAGTCACTTCTAGGGACATCAGAAAATCGTGTGGCTGTTGCCAATCAGCGAATTGATTCTCAATTGAAGGTGTTGAACCAGAGTAAGAATGACCTCATCGGTGTTGATACGGCAGAAGCTAGTAATCGGCTGATAGCGATAGAGAATATGTTGAACATTTCCTATAACTTGACGGCGCGTATATCGAAGCTTAGCTTGATTAATTACTTATAAGATAAATAAGGACAGGCGAAGGTCTGGAGCAGTAATATGTATCAAATGCGATACGAAGATGTAATGGAAGATGGGAATGTAAGCGCACGTGAGCGTGAAAGCATTCTGTTTGATCGTTGTATAAAGATGTTGCGTAAGGCACAAGCGGCAGGCGTGGGATCACGTGAGGCAGCTGAGGCCGTTGCCTTTACACGAAAACTGTGGATCATATTGATTGAAGATTTGGGGCATGCTGAAAATGGGCTGCCTAAAGAATTGAAGGCATCGTTAATATCTATCGGTTTGTTTGTTATCAAAGAAGTGCAAAAGCTTGATGATGGCGAGCATATTGATTTTGATGTGATGGTGGAGATTTCTGAATCTATTCGTGACGGTCTTGCGACTAACCCTATGGAGGGAAAATGACAAAGCGAACAATGCACTTAACTCTGCGGCCAAATGAAAAATTGTTTCTTAATGGCGCTGTCATCCGTACTGATCGTAAAGTATCTCTTGAACTGATGAACGATGCAACCTTTCTGTTGGAAGCACATGTTCTTCAGGTTGAAGATACAGATACGCCACTCAAGCAGCTTTATTTTGCAGCCCAGCTTATTTTGATTGATCCGGATAATGCGCAACAGGCCTTGATGACATTTATCGAGATTCTTGGGCGTTTGGTTCAAACATTCAAGGACCCTGATATTGTCGCTGGATTAAAGGAATGTATTCACTTGACCGAGCAAGAGAGGTTTTTTGATATTTTGAAGATTATTCGTGGTCTTTTTGATTATGAAGCACGGATTATGAATGCTCAAGAAAAAGATGATAATGAGGCCACTCAAAAAGAGGTGAAGTCATGAGTAGTGTAGACAGCCTAAATAGTAATGCGCGTAGCGCATCTAATGCGGCTACAGCAGCCAATAATGCTGCGAATCCGGCTTCAACGGCTTCTAAGAAAAAAGGTGCTGATGCTGATTATCAGACTTTTATTACTTTGCTTGTTGCCCAGATGAAAAATCAGGATCCAACAAAGCCAATGGATTCTACAGAGTTCGTTTCACAGCTTGCTAGTTTCTCTGCTGTAGAACAGCAGACACAGTCAAATAAGAAACTGGATAGTCTTCTTGGCTTTATGACGGTTAATGGACCGATTAATCAGGCTGCCGATTATGTCGGAAAATATCTTGTTGACGAAGATAACAAACTTGAAGGAAAAGTTGAATCCATCAAGATTTATACTAACGGTATTACAGCAACGCTTGATAATGGCAAGGAAGTCGTTATTGGTGCAGGTGTATCAATTTATAACCAAAAGCCTGATTCTGCAGGCAACAAGGATAAAGCTTAAAAAGCATGAATGAGACAGATGCCATTGAAATGGTAACGTCGGCAATCTGGACCGTTCTTATAGCGAGCGGTCCGGCTGTGTTATCTGCTATGTTTATTGGTATTCTGATTGCCTTGTTTCAGGCGTTGACCCAGATTCAGGAAATGACTCTGACATTTATTCCAAAAATCATCATAATTTTTGTGGTGTTGGCTTTAAGTGCGCCATTTGTCGGCGGACAGATATATTCATTTACGCAGCTTGTTTATGGGCGCATTGAAAGCGGTTTTTAGTTCTTTACGGTAAAGCTATTCATGGTGGCGTATAGATATAAAAATGCCCTGGTCAACGATGTGTCCAAGGGCATTTTTGTTAATCATATTGCTTAGGCCGATATGCCAGTATCCGCATCTTTATATGTTGTTGAAGGGATAGAAATATTTACTTCTCTATTTCCGTCATCCTTATTGTTTTTTATAATTTGGCCAGATGCTCTATCTGTTATTTCAGAAGCTTCTACCGGTTTTCCATGTTTCAGTATCTGCACCATTGAAGCGGATTCAGTTGCGTGTTCTTCCGAGAAATCAGCCGTTATAATCGTTTTTGCTAAATGATCATCAACAGTATTGTCTTGGGAAAACTTGTCCAAATTTTCATTCTGGCCGGTTAAGCGTTTTGCATCAACTGAGTTCAATGCCGCATTTTTACTTTGTGAGCCTATAATATTGACCTCGTCCGCCGTATTATTGTTGTTCGTAATTGCATTAAAAAGTTTTGCCATCTCATCTCTGATCTGGTCACTATGCTGTTCACTTGCGGCTTTTTCAGACGCCTCTCGTTGTTCCGAAATCATCTCGTTAATACGGGTGATCATTTCTGAAACGGTGGCAGAAAGTGGATAGTGCGGTAATGGCTCTACAATCGGAATTGGTTCAATGATTTTATTGTTGGATTTGGCTGACTCAGTAGGAACTGTAATACGTACAGCACTAGACGCAGTCGTTGCAGAGGTCGCATCGATCGGTCTCATAGCCCTTCTCCATGTCTTTCGGCGGAAGTGATATCATCATGATATATTCCGCTAGAAAAGGACTCTTCATAAGTCCATGGTTAATGATATATTGTTTTTGCGATAAAATCAACTCTTACGCGAAATCAGTTTGGCCTTATTCTATCACTAAATTGAAGGTCTCCATTGTGCGCAGTTTTTCAATATCTCGGCAGACAGCATGGCATTGCGCTGCTGATGATCAATTTGTATATCTGTTGATTGAATACTGCTCTTTTGCCGTAACGTCCAGAGAAGCATTTTAGCGCCACGTGGGTCAATCGCAGCAATATGGCTATGATTTTCAAGGTTGATCTGTACAATTGCTGCGACGTTCAGATTGTCAAGGTTTTGCTTTATGATGTCATAGCTATCGAACTCATAGTTAGGATCAATGACATAGGCTTGATCAAGCCATTGCCATTGGATGCCGTCGAGTGGAAAAAATGTCTCCATTCGTAATGAGGAGGATGAGTTGTGATTATCTCTCGCAAGTTTTCTAGGTGTGAATTCTATAAAATCATCGATCTGGTTTGAGGCCTTAAATTGGCTATGTTGTATATGCGATTGATCTTCCAGATGATCTGCAAGGTTTAATAAAGGCAAGTGTGATGACGAAGTAAAGCTTTTGTCTAATGTTTTTCTTAGACTGATCCCGCAAGATTCGTTGCCTGCATATAGTTTTCCCAGCCAATGTATTTCACTACCCATGATTGTTTTCTCCGTTTGCATATAAACGGGCGGCAGGTTTTATGGTTCCATCAAAATATAATTTTCTTGGAGTAGTGTTTTTAATATCGAGTGATAAGACTAATTATCTTCTGCCATAATGTTGCAATAGAACCACCGACAAGAACAGCGACTACACCTATAATCATCACAGCACCCACGCCGCGCTGTTGCCATTGTTCCCATTTTGACAACGGCCCTTCAACGGCTTTGATACGGTTTTCTAAACTCTCGACACGCTTTTCAAGGCTAGCAATATGCAACCGGACTTGTTCGAGCGATTCATGTGTTTCCTTCCGCGACTTGGCCGCGTTCCGATTATCTTCTACCATATTGTCGAGTTTGGCCGATAGCTGGCCAAGAACTAGACTGATTTCATGAATAGTTTCTGTCATTTCCAGCACTTCTGTTTTTGACCGAACTGATCTGTTGCAATTATCCAGCGTGTGAGTTCTGGCTCAACCTGAACCATACGGACAGGTTCATTTGCCTTGGGTGGTTTTTTCCATCCGCTGCAAGAGAGTGGCGCATTCATCATGCAGCCCGCCAATAGCAAGGCAAGCATCAATAGGGGAAAGGTCAGAAATTTCATGGTCTATTTCCTCACGGGTTTGATAGGCTTTGACCACACTTTCAAGCGTGGCCTTGCGCTCATAGCTGCGGCCATAAAAAAAGCCGCTCATAAAGGCGGCGGCAAATAATGCGGCAATTATGCCGATACGATAGGGGAGGGTCATGCTCTCTCTTCCTTTTCACGAATGAAAAAATGCCAAAGGCCGAAAATACAGGCCAAAACCATAACAAGGGCAAAAGCCCATTGGACTGGCCCCGTTCCAGATACAAAGCCACCAAGACCGGAAAGAAGACCGGCAAAGGGGGCTAAAGCTTGAGGGCTTTTGAGGATATTGGACTTTTTCGGTTCCGGCTTTTCATAATTGGAAGAGACAAACTCACCTTTGACCCATAGTCCACCTTCAGCAGCACGGCGATTGACAAGCCCCTGAACGCGCTTGCCACCAGAACGAACCCACTTCATCAATTCAGCCGGCACGGCTTCATAATCGCCCTTATTGAGCTTTTTAAGCAGTGTAGACTTTTTGAAAGCCCCGATGCCGACATTGTAGGTAAAGGAAACAAGGGCTGCGAATTGATTGTCATTCAGATCAACCTTGACTGAATTTTCCACGGTCTGTTCATATTGCCCCAGATCAGCCATGAGAATGTCAGTCGCTTGCTTTTCGGTGATCTTCATTCCGGCCTTTGGTTTTGGTTCACCGGCTGCGGCTGTGTGTCCGTAACCAATCGTCCAGATTTCGGCTACATCCTTATAGGCAGTCAGGCGCTTTCCTTCCCACTGTTTGATAAGATCAAGTCCGGTTTTGTTTATTTGTCGCATGAATTTTCCTTGTCTAGCATAAAAAACCCGATAAGCGGGGAGATATTGATGGTCTGTTTATGGTTGCTCCTTGTCGGGGGGATTGAATAGCCATTTATGGTTATTGCAGAGCTGGCTCTATGATTGATTGTGGTTTGAATATTAAAAGTAATTCATGAGGTCGTCTGTCCTATCTTGCTTTTGATATTGAGTGGACTATTTATTGATCTTCAACGAGGATAATCATTATGAAAAAAATTTTTGTATTCTTAATTGGACTATATAGCGCGTTCACAATTGCGCCTGTCTTTGCGGCTGATAATCCGCTCAGTGTACATGTGCTTAATTTGCAAGATGGATTGCCATCGCCAAATGTTACAGTAACGTTGGAAAAGCAAAATGGTGATCGCTGGGATATGTTAAATCAAGCGGTGACAAATGATCAGGGACGCATTACGGCCCTTTATCCAGAAGGTCAAACTTTAGAAAAGGGGGTTTATCGCGTTGTGTTTAAAACCGAAGATTGGTTTAAATCTCATCAGACTGAAACATTCTTTTCTGAGGTGCCCGTTATTTTTAAAGTAGATGGAGCATTGAAGCACTATCATATTCCGTTGTTGCTGAGCCCATTCGGTTATTCGACGTATCGCGGTAATTAAAAGATCATCAAACATGATTCAGACCGGTTAGCATACGGCCTGCCTTAAGAATGTTTAAAGTCGAGAAGCCCATACCCAGAGATCGTCAAATTCGTCTTTAGGAATATCCAGGGTATGGGCCATCATCTGAACCAACCAATTATCATGTTCAAAGGTTGTGGCATAATCCCATTCAATTTGAGCGTCGCTCTTTTCCTTTCCAGAAAGAGCGTCAATCATTGGCTGCACTTTATCGAGCATGTCCATTTTGTTAAGTGCAAGACGGATTTGTCGGGCCGTTAAAGGTGGATAGACGGGGGCTGGTTCTTTATATTCGACAATCACACCGCCTTGGCTCACCCATTCCTGAATGGCTCGATAATGGCGATTGTTATCATCTACAGGCACAAACACGGTTTCCGTATCTATGATTGCCTGGACGTTCGTTTTTTCTGAATTTGAATAATTCGCACTTTCAACATTCATCTTTAAAACTCCGCATCTAATGACAAGTCGCAGGTTGATAATCCTATATTATTGTTTTGATATTGATATAAAACGCCATCTTTTGCTTGATATGTTGCTGTTGGATTATTGTTTTCCTCATTATTTGTTATTAAAACCGTAGCTGATGTTCTTTGTCGTGGATAAAATTTAACAGATAAATATCTGCTGCTGTCATTATTATATATAAGGTTTCCTTTGTATTTTTGAAAATAATACATGCACAGAGATAGTTCTTGATTTATAAGGCGCTGACAATACGGCCATGGATTGGCGTTGCTTTGATCCCCTGCCACCAAAGAAGCATTGGATGCATCTTTGGGAACGATGATTGAGGTGTCACCACTCGTCACATCGACAACAAGCGGGGAAGGTCCTGTTGTTTCTCCAACATACCCATTACCTCCGCCGGTCCATGTGAGCGTATATTGACTGGCTGGCAGTGCTTCGACGACCTGTTCAAGTCCGTTTGCGTGGCCTTTCCATCTGTCATAGCCATAAATACCGATAGCGACATCGCGTGGGGTCTTTACCTCACGTTGATTGATTGTAAAGCCACCATTGATAATCCAATTATATGCGCTGCCACTGTTGCCAATTGAATTGTCGTCGAAAGTTAGCTTTCCGGCTTCATTTATATTCAATTTATCAAGTACGTCTTTGTTGTATGGTTTTGCGTATGCATAGGTATAGGCAATAGCTTTCGCCAATATACCTTTGCCTTTAATGCCTCCGGGGGTGATGCCGTCATGCACACGAATATCGCCGGTATCTGTATCAATATTGATTACTCCGTCGGGTAGGGCAATATCATTATTGAATTGGGATGTATCGCGCAATTGTTGGATAATTGTTGCCATATTTAGTCCTTTCATAGCAGTTCCAAAAGTTGCGTAGTTTTTGAATAAGCTAATGTGTTTGTGAATGAATTTTCCCGACAGCCGTTAAAAGGCGGCTGGTTGAATGGTTGTTTGTTATGAAAAAATGTGCTTTGTCAGCTAAGTTTCACTGAGGTGTTTTAGATCGATTATGAAGTATCGTGCCGAAATAGATGGATTGCGAGCAATCGCTGTTTTACCGGTCATCTTCTTTCATGCCGGTTTCAGTTTTGCCCATCGTGGTTTTCTTGGTGTTGATATTTTTTTTGTAATAAGCGGATTTTTAATCACTGACCTTGCCCCTAACTTATCCCCATTTATAAGTTAGCAATGTTCACATTTTGATCTTTTTTATGCATTTTAGTAAATTCTATGGGGGTTAAACCCTTCAGGCTTGTATGTGGTCTTTTATGGTTGTAGTCATTCCTCCATTCTTCGATAAGGTGGCGTGCATATGTCAAACCAGTAAAAAGATGCTCATTGAGGCATTCGTCACGTAACCTGCCATTGAAGCTTTCAATAAAACCGTTCTGCATTGGCTTTCCCGGTGCAATGTAATGCCATTCGACATTTTTATGCTTTTCCTGCCATTCAAGCATAGCATTGGATGTGAACTCGCTGCCATTGTCACTGACAATCATATTGGGTGCTCCATGGTATTCACAAAGCCTGTCAAGTTCGCGCGCAACACGCTTGCCTGATAGGGAATAATCGATAATCATTGTCAGACATTGCCGGTTGAAGTCATCAATCACATTCAAAAGTCGGAAGCGTCGACCATCAATCAGAGCATCCGAGACAAAGTCGAGGCTCCAACGTTGATTGACATCCTGTGGAATGGTCATTGGTGAACGTGTTCCCAAAGCACGCTTTCGGCCGCCACGTTTGCGCACCTTAAGCTCCTCTTCTCGATAAATACGATAAAGCTTCTTATGATTGACAATAAACCCCTCACGTTGCAGCAGCAGATGCAAACGGCGGTAGCCAAAACGGTGACGTGCCTGCGATAGTTCACGCAGACGTTGGCGCAGAATACCATCATCAGATCGGTGGGATTGATAGCGGTAAACCCGCGGATCAATACCAACCAAATAACAGGCACGGCGTTGCGAATAAGATCGCTCTTCAATCGCCCAGTTCACGGCACTTCTCCTTGAACCAGGCGTTAAAAGTTTTTTGACAGCATCTCGCGCAAGCTCGCCACATCCATAACGCTTTCAGCCAGAAGCTTCTTCAAGCGGGAATTTTCATCTTCAAGCGCTTTTAAGCGCTTGGCATCCGACACTTCCATCCCACCATATTTGGAACGCCATTTATAAAAGGTTGCATCACTAATCCCATGGCGGCGGCATAAATCAACCGCAGTCATGCCACTTTGATGCTCTTTCAATATCCCGATAATTTGCTCTTCGCTAAACCGGCTCTTCTTCATCTCGTTCGTCTCCTAAACAGAAAACAAACTAACTTAATAACGAGGATAATCTAAGGGGCAAGGTCACAGAGACAACAGCCCCGTCTTTCGCCTTGCCATAGATCAGCATATTGCCCGCTTCATCCATACCCTGATAAAAGCCGAGCGATGATGGTTGGCCATTTTGTCCTGCAATCACAATGTCGCCGACGGTTGGCTCATCGGCAGGAAGAGCAAAGTTGAGGAACGCCTTGGCATTCTTATTGATACCGTGGGCATCGATCTCTGCTTCGCCAAGTACGGTTTGTGTTACGTTTGTTGCCCATGGAGCTACAGCAGGGTCAACCGTTTCTCCCGCTGCATGGCGGATAAAACTGGCCGGTGCCGATGATGGGTCGATTGCTGTCATACCCATATGGTTTACCAATAATGTCTGGTAATCGATCGGACGCTGGCTGGGCCTGGCTGCAACCGCGCCTGTTACCATCGGGTCGTTGTCAGCATGCGGCAGTGTATAATCGGGTGCCGGCAGGGCGTTCATGATTGTGTCGGATGCATTTTGCACTTTGGCGTTAAACACCTTGGGCGCTATCTGCCTGTCAAATTGTCGTCGCTGCTGGACATCCAGTCTTTCACCCAGACTTTCTACCCATGCCTGTGCGCCGATTGGGTCTTCTTCGGCCTGTTGATAGGCCATGCCCATATAGATATCGCCGGCATAGCGTTTCTGTTCGTTGGCAATGGTCTGTTGGTCTTGTCCGGTCAGGGCGCCCCGTTCGGCAATACTCTTTTGCCCCATGGCAATACGGGCATCTACTGCATTGATGTCACCGCTATAAAGGGTTGCTTCCTGTGCATGGAAGTCGATCTGTTTTTGAAATGAGGACAGTACCTGTTCTTTCATAGCTTTGCCGGAATGCAGGATAGCCTGTTTATTCGCGTCTAGAAAGCGTTCGCCGCTACTTTGCAGATAATAGCTGCGTGCGCTTTTTGATAGGCGGTTGCCGATTTCCTCGCGCATGGTTTTTGTGTCGGCTTCAAATTGGGGGCGGGCATCAATGGCGTCTTTGCCCTGCAATTGCAGATACCCGTTTTCACCATAAAGGCGCTCTTGTACAAAACTTGCATAGTCGACTTCCGCCTCGCGTGCCTGTGTCATATCCTCCAGTTTCTGGCGTTCGGTCAAGGCTGCACCCAGTTGGCCCATGCCTTGCGCCATGCTTTGCAAGCCACTGCCCACCCCTGCGCCAAAATGCGATGCGTCGGCCTGCACATGGACATCGGTGCTATACGCACCGCGTGCCGATACATCTCGTTTATATTTGGGTACACGTATCATAGGCATGACTCCTTATTTCGTCTGCAGGTAATTGTGTGATTTGAAAGGAAAAATAGATTGTGTGTTAAATAAAAAAGGCAGCCTTGGGCTGCCTTGATAGGGATAACAATTTATTTGTTAGAGATGTGTTTCCATGGTGGAAAAGGTGACATATATTTAGAAAAAGTCAAAACCTGTCATGAATTCAAAATGGCCTTTGGTTTAGTAAAAGGTTTGTCGGGATGGTCGATGTCGAACAGATCGACCAGTGCATCAAGCCCGCGGACAAGATAACCCACCATATGTGGATATTGCATTTGTTCGGCACGTTCCTCGATGCAGACCCGTTTGACAACCATGGTCACAGCGCGGCCGGAAACATCGGCCATGGCAATGGCTTGTTCGATTTTCATAACGTCATTGGTGGCTTTCTTTGTGGCCGTTTCACGGTCTTGTCCACCATAAGGCGCCCAGCCTGCCCGAATGGATGCTTTGACAATGTCATGTGCGCGTGGTGAGGGATAGGGGATGCCGGTTAAAGCATAATAACGGGCAAAGCATTCCGCCATACGTTGTCCAGCTTCGAAATGATGGCGTTTGATAAGTTCGGGAAAACAGATCATCATGCGTCCTAAAATCGATCCGGCTTCCTGAAGCCCGGCATATTCGGGTGGTAATCCATGACGCAGCCTTGCAGCAATTACGACTTCTTTGGTTTCCCGTTCAGTTTCTTCCCTTCGTCTACGTTGGGAAAATTTGCGTCGACTCGGGCGGCCATTTGGCTCTCGCATGACATCGGCTAGTCTAGGACGTCCGCGTTTTCTTCTTTTTTCTGCTTTTGAACCCGCTTTGCTTTCTATCAACATTTTATTCCTCTGTTCGTTTGTTGACTTTTAAATGATTATTGGATATATGTAGGCTATAACTACATTAAGAGTCAATCAAAAATGTAGGTATAAATAACAAGAAATAGGATGCTGTTGGTTTATGGATGATTTGGGCGAGAGAATCCGGCTGATCCGGAAAGAAAAAAAAATGACGCAGCAGGATGTGGCGACTGCGCTTAATCTGGCTCGTGTTTCTGTCACGCAGTGGGAATTGAATCAGACGCGCCCTTCATTAGAGAATTTGACGGCTTTGGCGCAGCTTTTTAATGTGACACTCGATTATTTTGCTGCTGCTGATGTTGCATCTATACCGGTGGCTAATGGTCGGATTGCCGGGCCGGTCAATTTTGACAAAAAAATGAAAATTCCGGTTTTCGGTCAGGCTGTTGGCGGTGTTGACGGTGAGTTCGAGATGAATGGCAACATTCTTTTCGATGTTTTATGTCCGCCACAATTGTTGGCGGTCAAGGGTGCTTATGGCGTTGTTGTCAGTGGCGAATCGATGGTGCCGCGTTATTTCGATGGCGAAATTGCCTACATTGATCCGACGCGCCGCGTCAAAAAAGGGGACTTTGTTGTCGCCCAGATTGTTATGGATGAACATGCTCCTCCGCATGCCTTTATCAAGCGCTTTGTGCGCCATAATGCTGCAGAGCTTGTATTGGAACAATTCAACCCGATGAAGGAAATGGTTTTTCCACACGCTTCTGTCTTGTCGGTGCATTTCATTGCGCTTGCAGGTGAGAATATTTAAAATGTAGGTATTGATAACAATTACCTTGGTGTAAAGGGTATAAAATCATATCTTTTTTTCTGCTAAAGAGAGAAAGAAAATGATTCATACTGTTTCTACAGACGTTAAAGCTTTTCCTATTATCAATACCCGCCAGATGCTCATTATTGTTCCAGCGCAAGGTGAGGGATATTGTATTCGCGGGGCGCTATTTTCCATGCATGATATATTGGCGCTTCACGATGATGATACAGTGGATTTTTTGTGCCTTGATGTAGTAAGCGGCGCTGTTGTCTCTTTGACAGAGGTCATGGCGCAAATGTGGCTTGCGCGACATGATGATCTCGATTTTGAAGCCGATATGGCGCGTTTGCCGCTTTTCGTACAGGCTTCCAATGCATTGATGCAATATGTTTCATAGTTTCAATGGAGCAGGCTGCCTTTGCTATTATCTTTTTTATTGCTATTTTGTTTTCTATCAGTAGTTTCCGTGGCAGATATGCTGGTTTTATCAGATACTGTTTTTTTAAGAATTGAGGATTCCAAATGGCAAGCCTTGGCGGCGCAGATGCACTTTTGGTCAGTCGGGGGCTGGTAGCGCGTATTTTCCATGCTGTTCTTTTTGAAATAACAGCTATTCTTTTGACATCGGTTTTTCTGATTTTTGTTATGAGGCAGGGCTTTGTCAGTATGGGGGTGCTGGCTATTATGATTTCCGCTATTGCCACAACATGGAATGGGATTTTCAATTTCTTTTTTGATCGCATTCAAAAGCGTTTTGTTTTCACTCGAACAGCAAAAGTCCGTTTTCTTCATGCCACCTTGTTCGAGTTGGGCTTGATGGTCTTTACCGTACCGGTTGCCGCCGTTTATCTTGATATCTCTTTTGCTGCCTCCTTTTTCCTTGAAGTCGGTCTGATTGCATTGTTTCTACCCTATTCTGTTGTTTTCAATTATATCTATGACAAAATTTATGTCTGGTACTATAAAAGATCTGAAAAGAAGCGTTGATCTTCAAGTCGTATAGGGTCTTTGTGGTGGCAAATTATTTTTCAAAATGTCTGGCCGGCTTATTGGCTGTTTTGTCGTTGGTCGCTGCTGCTTCTTATGGTCACGCACAGGTTTCAGAAAATACCGCTCCTATATTGGAAGCTGTTCAAAAAAGTCCCTCCGCTTTCCAGCAGGCCGAAAGTTATTGGCAAGAAGGGCAATATAAAAAATCATTTCCCTTATATGAGGAAATTGCTCAGGGGCGTGCCTATTCAAATGCCGAAAAGGCTGAAGCTGCATTCAAGTTAGGGCTAATTTATGCCAATGGCTCAGGAGCAGCTAGAGACTATAAAAAATCTGAATATTGGTATCAGCAGGCTTGTGATCTCGGTCATGCACAGGCGATGAATAATCTTGCTTTTATCTACACCAAGGGCGAAGGGCTACCACGTAATATCGAGAAGGCTGTTGCGCTGTATCGGGAGGCTATTACTCTTCAAAATAGAACAGCCATGTTCAATCTTGCCATGCTTCATATGGACGGTGATGGCGTCGAGCGTGATTATAGTAAGGCCCGTGTTTTATTTGAACGTGCTGCCGGATTGGGTGATGATAATTCAATGCGCCAGCTTGGGAATTTCTATCGCGATGGTCTGGGTGTAAAGGTTGACGGCAAAAAGGCGGTTGAGTGGTATAGTAAAGCGGCTGAAAAAGGCAATGATATTGCCATGCAGGAGATCGGCAATCTTTATCGGGAGGGTATTGTGATTGCCCGCGATTATGCCATGGCAATGGAGTGGTTCAAAAAGGCTTCAGATCTTGGCAATGCTGGTGCGATGAATAATATCGGCTATATGTATGAAAAAGGTCAGGGGGTTAGTCAGGATTATCATCAAGCACTTCATTGGTACTTGAAAGCCGCTGAAAAAGGTAACAGCTATGCTATGAACAATATCGGCTTTATCTATTCCCGTGGATGGGGACAGCCGCTTGACTATGACAAGGCTTTTGAATGGTTTACCAAATCCGCTGCTAAAAACAACCCTTATGGCTATACCAATCTTGGTGATCTGTATCGTGATGGACATGGGGTAGAGCGTGATTATCTCAAAGCGATTGCCCTTTATAAAAAAGGTGTTGAGCAAGGTTTTTCTATTGCACAGAATAATCTAGCCAATATGTATCTTGAGGGTCGCGGCATTGATAAGGATTACGATAAGGCCCGTTATTATTTTACCCTATCGGCGAAACAAGGCGAGGTTTCCGCCATTAATAATTTGGCTATTATGGATCGTGATGGCAAAGCCGGTCCTAAAGATCATAAGCGCGCCTTGGAAGGGTTTCTTTATGCAGCCAAAGCGGGGGAGCCGGGTGCCATGTTCAATCTTGCTAACCTTTATGAAAAAAGTGATGAAGTCGGACCTGATTATGCGCAGGCTTTCTATTGGTATCAAAAAGCGGCCGATAGCGGACAGATACAGGCAATGGTGTCGCTCGGGGACTTTTATTATTTTGGCATGGTTGGGCCTCGTAATCAAAAACAAGCGCGTTTTTGGTATCAGCAGGCAGCCAAACAGGGAGATATTCGTGGTGATATGCGCTTGCGAGTGATGCGTGATAATGATCGTGAAACAAGACCGCTGGGTTATCTGGTCCGTTGTGTTACAATGTTTTTGATGTTTGTTTTATAAGGATAGGATGGCCATATGAGCCTTCTGAATTTTATTGACTTGATGGGTACTTTTGTATTCGCGCTTTCCGGTACAACGGCTGGTATCCGCAAGGGGTTTGATTTTTTTGGTGTCTTTGTGCTCGCTTTTGTAACCGCAGTTGGTGGCGGTGTGTTGCGCGATGTGGTGATTGGTGCAACGCCGCCAGCTGGCCTCATACGGCATGAATATCTGGTTGCTGTTGCAATCGCTGTCTTTATCGGCATCGTATTTCAGTCTGCCATTATCCGAATGGAAAAACCGACCCGCTGGCTCGATGCAATCGGTCTTGGTTTTTTTGCCGCATTTGGTGCCGAGCGTGCTTATTACTTTATTCCCTCTATCCAGCTTGCAATTGTCATGGGTGGGCTTTCTGCTGTTGGAGGTGGTTGTATACGTGATGTGCTGGCAGGCCGTTCGCCGATTATTTTTTCAAAGGAAATATATGCTAGCGCGGCATTGGTTGGTGCTTGTATTGCGGTTCTTGGGCCAGTGGGACTTTTGCCGCAGAGTATTTCTGTTTGGCTTGCAATTATTGCTTGTACGGCAATCCGCGTGATATCCATGCATTATCAGATCAATTTTCCGATTATCAAGGATAAGACACCGCCGCAATTATAGAATGTTCTATTTTTGGGAATCTTTAGGCGGCTGCCAGCTCATTGCTTTGAACTTTTCGTCGCCTTTGATGAAGAAAAAGGCAAAAGCATTGATAAGGAACAAAAGAAAAAGAGTCGCAAGAAGGAGTGCCAGTAATATATAGCCGAAAGGAATAACCGCACTCAGGCCCAATGAGCCAATAGTATCAATGCCCCAAACGATAGCGGTGACAAGCATCAAAACAATAATTGCTTTGAACAAAAACTTTAAAAATTTCATATTTTGTTCCTTGAAAAGATAAAGCCATACAAGCGCTTTATTTTGATATTTAATGCCGGGAGAGACAGGACGCAATCTTTATATATCAATGCTTCGATAAAATAATTTTAATCGTATTTTAAAACCTAAAATGTCTCAAATTATTTTAAAGTTGAGAATTGATATGCTTGGTCAAAAGACATTGGCTATAGCGTAATATTATTCAAGACGTGTAAATAGGGTAAAAAACTGACGGGTGTTGTTGAGAATTTTGAGGCAGAAGTGAATAGACGCAAAACAAAAGTTGTCTAACCCTTTATAGAAAGGGTCTAACTCAAAATATTCAGATTGCATCTGGTGTTATTTTTATAAATTTTTCAATGAGATAGAATGGCTGGGGAACCTGGATTCGAACCAAGACTGACGGAGTCAGAGTCCGCAGTTCTACCATTAAACTATTCCCCAGCATAACCCGCATAGATGCCGGATTTTCCGTGGTTTCTACCAGATTCTTTTTTTTATGCAAGTCTTAAATTTGTAGAACCGGTAGCTTCATTGAAATCAATGGCTTACGGGCCATTTGTATAAGCTAAATCTATAATTCATTATTATAGATAAATTCAATGTCATCTTTATGGCAAAATTGTTTTGTTGTTTTCCTGATAATGTTCAGCCCCATAATTTGTTGGTGGTTGCAGACAAGGTAATCTGGCTTGTCAATATGATACGGTTGAGGCCATAGCTGCGCAGGAATGTGCCGTCCCACATCAACGCCTTTGAGGCGGAAATCCTCTCTTATCAATTAACCCAATTTTGTCTCAAAGGCGTTGATGTGGGACATGAGTGATACGATTTAGCTATTGCATAAAGCATGACTGGTTTGCACCTTTCAGATAAGTTAGATTTAGTTTAACGACACCTCGAAAAATCAATCGGTGATTTTCTTCTTTTGGTTATCTTTTGCACATTGCACGGTGGAGGATTCTCGTTATCACCTTTTCTCATCGCCACCATATGTCGATGATCTACATCTTTTTAAAACGGGTCGTTTTGAGGATATTCTCAATTAAACGGGATGCATTCAATTAAAAGTGACATCACGTAATAATGAAAGAATTGGGCGTAAAAATATTTGTCAGTATAAATATATAATATATTATGTCTGTGTTTATTTTGGTTTTTACTTGGTTTGAAGCCGTATATTTATGGCAACGTTAGGGGGCAAAGACATGTTTCGTAGACACTTTTTAATAGGCTGTGCAGGCGCCTCTGCGTTTGTTTTATTGAATGCGACAACACCTTCTGTTGCCAAAAGTTTATTGTCAGAAAAAAGGACGTCGGGTGTAAAAACAGAAGCCGAGCGTTCTCTTGAAAATGCGATTAAAGCTGGTTTTGGAGGTGGGTTCTCTTTGCAGGCACATGGTGTCTCGCAAGGCGTCACTTATGCAAAAATCCAACATTTCGACAATCAATATATTGTGTCTTCAACGGATTTGGTCGAGTGGAAAATTTTAAAATCATCTTTGAATAATGAAGGATTAGGTTCGTTTTCTGTGAATGTATAATGAAGGTGTTTAAAATTAATATTTTCGTTAATACATTGGAATCTTTCGTTAATTTTAATTTTTAAATCAATGTTCCGATATTTGTAATTTAGGAGGCAGGTTGTGCCTAATGAAATTAGTAGAATTCGTATTCATCCCGGAATAGGTATTGCCCGTTTAGGCAATAGTGATGAATTTTATATAGGGCCGGAATCTCCGGGGTCGGTTGTGAATCCGGGCGGTAAAAATGGCCCGGGCCCGGACGGTGGTACATATCGGGATGCGAAGGGTGCTTTAAAAAGGCAAGCCCAACGTTATCGCGTTTATGCCTATAATGCAGACGGTGAAGTTGTAAAAGAGCTTTCTTTAGATTCGGATTTAGTTAAATCCATGCGTTGGCGTGTGCATGTGCGTAATATGAAGGCGGCAAATTATGCTTTCCAAGGGGCATATTTGTTTGATCCGGATAAATTGCGCAATCCAACCGTTCAACCCGATAAAAAACCAAATGAACGTGACAAACTTATTATTGATGCAGGCGTTTGCCATATAGCAACAGGTGATAATGGGCCAGTTGTTATGAAGGGTGATGTTTTCGATGGCATTGGTACGGTAAAATTGCCGGGTGCTTTACGTTTTGAAGGCTTTACACCAAAAGATGTCAGTCAAGAAGTTGATGTGACGTATAAGGCTGCAAAAGATATTGAGCTGGGCCAGCTTCGTCTTGATGATCAAGGGCGCTTGCTGTTTGTTGCAGCACCGGGAAAAAGTGACAGTGTGACAACGCCGAGAGTTTTACTTTCTAACCCAAGTGAGACAATCAATCCGCCTAATGGTGCGGAAGACGGTAAAAATCCACTTACTAACCAGTTTGCATATTTTAATGTTCCAGGTTGGTGGGATGATACTTGCGGCGGCGAAATTGACGTAACTGTTGAGCTCCACGATGGTACGGTCTTAAGTACACGTAATGATGTCACGGCATTGGCAGATGAAGGTAAAAGAAACCCTCACAATGGGGCTTGGATTGTAACTGCGCCACCGAAGTTCTCGCCCTATATGTATCATGTCGTATCTATTCTCGATCGCGTTTATGAGGCGTTTCCGGAATCTTATCCGAATGCTAAGAAAAAAACTAACTTCTATCGCGATATTTATCCAATTTTTGCGAATGCAGTTGCTTCGGGCTGGACCGGATTAGAAGCTTCCGGCACGATTTCTCAAACAAAAGGTGCCGCTCATGGCCCAACACAGCCGGGCAATCTGCTGAATCCACAATTAATAGCAGCCTTCACAGATACATCAGATAAAAGTAAAGATAAAAGACAATTTGTCTATAATTTGATGCGTCATGCGCCAGGCAATCGCGGGCGTTTGGTGGATTCATTGATGCCACCGCCACCACAACGTCCAACCAGTTGGAAAAATGAAGAATTTCAGCGCAAAGAACAGCAATTTTTAATGCCGCGTCTTTGGGGTACTGGTGGTAAACCATTGCAAAATAAGCAGCTGGGTAATCATTTACCAGATGAATTTTTAAGTTTAACGACTTGGCAGCTTAACCATATGAAAGAATGGGCAGAAGGTAACTTTGAAGTTGGTGAATTGTCACAGGCTGTTCCTCTGGATAAATTGCCATTGTCAGAGCAACCTTTGGCCTTGGATAGTTCAGCTGTTCAACCAACGGTTGGCGGTGGTTTTCACCCCGGTATCGAGTTCCCATATTTGATTATTTATGCAGAATTTTTTGCTGAGGCTTTCCGTGTCAATGATACGGTTGAGCCGGGGGCGTTGGCTGCTTTCATGTCTAGCCCATGGCAAGGTGATTTTTGGTCATGTAACCAAGCATGGTGGCCGGCACAGCGTCCGGATATTGTGTTTGAGTTTGATAGTACAAATCAGATCAAAGCTTATAAAGAATGGTTCCGCGGTTATGATGAAAGTGGTACCCCGCTTTCAAATACGGATGGCTACAACCAGATGGTTTATGCTTGGCCTCATTTGGGTATGATCTTGCCTGTTAAAGATGAAAAAGGTGAATACATAAAAAATAATGGCGATACTATTTTTGCCGAGTTTGAGCGTAATCCTATTCTGGATGATCCTTCAAAGAAGAGTGAGAAATAAGCTGTGCCATTTGTTGAGCAAGACATGAAAACCAAAATTTGGGATTCGGTGATTATCGGTGCAGGTCCTGCAGGGGCTGCCACGGCAATCACATTGTCCAGATTTGGTTTAAGTGTTTTGCTTGTCGAGGAAAGAGCAGGTTCTGTTGCATTCAAATTGGGTGAGTCTCTGGCGCCAAGTGCTGTTACTTTATTAAAGCATTATTGGGGAGATGATTTGGAAGAGAAATATCAAAATGTTTTCAAACGTTCAATGGGAAACATTTCCATTTGGGGGAAAGAAGAGTCTGATGTATCGGATTTTTTCTTTACTCAAACGGGTTTTGGACTTTGTGTTGAGCGTTTGGCTTTTGATGAGATTTTTCGCCAAAAAGCAGTTGAAGCGGGAGCTACTTTTATAAAAGGTTTTCGTTTTCAAGGTTGTCGTGCTGTCTCGGAACAAGACTTCCATTGGCAAATTGAATTGGTGTCCCAAGATAAAATACAAATCTGTCATGCCCGTTATCTTGTTGACTGTTCTGGCAGGAAGGCAATTGTTGCGAAAGCGATGAATATCGGAACAAGCCATATCGACAATGACAAGGATATGTTTGCTTATGCGCAATGGTTTTCATCGTCACAAAACGATGATGATAGTTTTACGCGCATTGAAGCCTCCCCTTTTGGCTGGTGGTATAGTAACCGGTTGCCTAATAGTGATGGTGATGATGCAAAGCGTCTGGTCATGTTATTTAGCGATAAAGATTTGCCTCAGGCTGTTAAGGCATCTGATAATGATGGTTTCCTTGAATTGCTAGAGCAGGGTACAAGTCATATAGGGCGTTTTATTAAAGAAAAAGCCTATTTGCCCATTCACACAATCAAAGGTAGCCCGGCCTGCAGCCAAAAATCAGACCAGTTTTGTGGAAAAAACTGGATGGCGGTTGGTGATGCCGCGCAAGCTTATGATGCTTTATCCTCGCAAGGTATTGAAAAAGCTATGATGACAGCGAGTTTTGCTGGTCACATGATTTATTATGCTTTGTCAGACAATGTTGAAGGTGAGATATCTTGGGATCAGGATAACCAATTTATCCATCGTTATGATGAACAGCAACACAAGCTTTGGCAAGATTATATTTCACATAAAGATTTCTACTATCAGGCGCAATCGCTTTGGTCAGATCAGCCATTTTGGGCGCGTAGGAGGCAGTCAAATGATGCCAAAATATATTACAATGAACGATTATCTTAATTTGGATCAGAGTGATTTAAATTTTTTAGTTCTTAATAACGAGATTTTGTAGGATAAATTATGAAAAAATTATTGATTACTGTTGTTACATTGGTTGTCTTATTTGCAGTGGTGGCAATCTTTTTTACTGTTTATCATGGCAAACTTTCTCAATTGGATAATAATGCCGCGTTAACGCCTGCTATGGTCGAGCGTGGTGAGTATCTTGCAACTATGGGAGACTGTGTTTCTTGTCACACAGACAAGAGCAAAGATGCACAGCCATATGCAGGTGGCTTGGCCATTAACTCTCATACGGTTGTCGGTTATATTTATAGCAGCAATATTACACCGGATGCAAAAACAGGTATTGGTGCATATAGTTTGCAAGATTTTGATAATGCGGTGCGTTATGGTGTTTCTAAAGATGGCCGTGCACTTTATCCTGCGATGCCGTACACGTCATTTGCTTCTATTAGCGACGATGATGTGACCGCACTTTATGCGTATTTTATGAAAAAGGTTAAACCTGTTGAACAAGATGATAAACCAATTAGTGGTATATCAGCTGGGTGGGGTGTGAATGCGTGGCGTTTGTTTTTCTCCCAAAATGTTCAAGATGCACGCAGTAATGCACAATTGCCGGAAGGTGGCATGGCCCCTTTAACTCAGGATGCCTTAGTGAAAAGAGGCGCATATATTGTTGAAGGTCTGGGCCATTGTGGGACATGTCATACACCACGTAATCTTTTCATGCAGGAAAAAGCGTATCATGACGATCAAAGTTCAAAGTTTCTTTCAGGTGGTATGATTGTAGATGGTTATTTTCCAGTCAGCTTGAGAGGCAATGTTAGAACCGGTTTAGGTAATGTCAGCCAAGAAGAACTTTTTAAAATTCTTAAAACCGGACACAATGAAAAAAGAGTTGTTTTTGGTCCGATGCAGGAAGTAATCGCCAATAGTTTTCAATATTTAACAGATGATGATGTGAATGCTGTTGCGGTCTATCTGAAAACTTTAAGCAGTACGGATCAAAAAGAGACATCTTTTGTTTATGATAACAAAACACAAGCTACACTTTTGACCGATCTAAATAGCAGTACCGGCAGTAAGCTTTATGCAGATTACTGTGCAGCATGCCATAGAGCTGATGGTGCCGGTTACGCCAACTTTGTGCCTGCTCTTGCAGGTAATTCAGTTGTACAAAGTAAAAATGCAGACTCTCTCGTCAATATTGTTTTACAAGGTTCAGCCTATTACGGTATAAATAAAACAGCTCTTCCGATGCCAAGCTTTAAAGAGCCTTTAAGCGATCAGGACATGGTTGATTTGCTGAACTTTATTAGAAGTTCTTGGGGCAACCATTCACCTCAAGTAAAAATTGATACTGTTAAAAAATATCGTGCAGACTTAAAATAAGAAACGGTCTCAAAACCGTATTGTCAGAATAAATTTTTCTCTTGCTCATGGCGTAATATTTTCATGCCATGAGCAAGTTCAAATATTTTAAAACTTCATTTTCTCGCTAGTGGTGCATTACAGTAGATGGTTATTCGATTTTTGGCTGGGAGAGGATCGTTTCAACAGTCAGGAATTGTCTGCGAAAAATTTCACCTCTTTTGATGTCTGAATTAAAAACAAAAGTCATATGGCCATACCTTCCCCCAATTGTCGTAACATTTGGCAGCAGTTGTCCAACTCGTTCTGGGTAATATATTCATTAGGCTTGTGTGCTCGCGATATGTCTCCTGGCCCGCATATAATGGAATCAATGCCGGCTTGCTGGAAAAGGCCAGCTTCTGTTCCATAGCTGACCGCATCTAACGAGGGCTTGCCGGAGATTTTTTCAACCAGAGCGTTGAGAGGTGAATCAATCGCCAGCGAGAGGGCTGGATATTCGCTCATCACGGTCCAGTTAACTGTAAATCCTTTGTGACGTATTTTTTCGATATAATTATGCAACGCTTCGAGTACGACGAGTGGAAGAACACCTGAAATCGTACGTATCTCCAGCTCGGCCGAACAATAATCGGGAATAATGTTGACGGCTTGGCCGCCGCTTACCGTCCCAATTTGAAGAGATGAATAGGGAGGAGAAAAGGTTTCGTCAAAGGGACCTTTGGTTAGTTCGGCCCCTATTTCAATGGCTTTATTGAGAATATCCGACATTGCATGAATAGCATTTTTGCCCAGATCAGGTCGGGAGGAGTGTCCACTTTGACCATGAATTTCTATTTTTATAGCGGCTTTGCCTTTGTGTCCGCGAATGGGTTGCAGATTGCTGGGTTCTCCGACAATGCAGCCCATGGGTTTGGCAGCAAGTTGTTGTAGTTGTGCAATCATATGGGGGACACCGCGGCATCCCAGTTCCTCATCATAGGAAAAGGCGACATGAATAGGTTTGTTCAGCTTTTTCTTCGCTATATCTGGCAGGACCGCTAGAACACACGCCAGAAAGCCTTTCATGTCACTGGTGCCACGGCCAAAATAGCTATTATTTTGGCTTCGGAGTTGGAATGGATCGCTTTCCCATTCCAGTTCATTAGCGGGTACCACATCCATATGACCAGAAAGGATAATTCCTGCATTTTCTTTGGGGCCAAGCGTCGCGAATATATTGGATCGATTGCCTTCAGGGCCAGTTATAACAGTTACATTCAAGCCGATATCTTCAAGATATCGCTGGATCCACTCGACAATCCCACTATTATCATGCCCGCAGACGGAGTTGAAGGATATCAGTTTTTCTAGAATGCTATATACGTTCACGTGTTGTGCTTTCATTATTGATGATTGGAAATCGTTGTCTTGATTAGAGCCTGAATTTAGCTACCATATGGAAAAATTTCAAATACTGATCACTCTCTGATAGGATATAGCCTATATAAGTTATTTTTTAAGTCTCTGTTATTCATAGTGTCTGGATTGTCATTTTAGGTCAGAAGTTTTTTATCCGCCCTATTGGTAAATTATAAATAGGCTGTTACATTAAGTACAACTGAAAAGTGTCTGCGCGCAAAAGCGCTTATGCGGCACGAGCGGCCAGAGTGAAACAGGCAACCGGTTTTATTTGATGGCTGTATGATTATGACACAGGCAGAGACCGGTTGCGGTTTGTCACTGTCCTGAAGGACAAAAAATGGACCCGTTGAATGGCAGCCCGAAAAGGGCGGGGCGGGATGCGGAGATCGGAAAGGCGGCAATAGCTTCTTCTGATCATGGTTCAGATGCCAAGGCCGATCATTCTACTTCCGGCTCGTCATCTGAAACGGTTGTGCCTCTGGATGTGGCACAATTTGCCTATATTGGCTCGCGTCCGGCAGAAAAAAAGAAAAGAGCACGGCGACGTAAAAAAAAGGGACATCGTACGGCGCCAGTCATGCAGGACGACGTCGCGGATGGTGCTGCTATCCACACTGCAGAGTCAACGCAAGACAACAAGGTCCCCTTGCGAAAGAAACGTCGTCGTCGGCGTAAAAAACCCTTTTTCTTGCAATCCCAACCTGCAAGGCAGGGAGGTGACGGTGCTGATTCCAAACTTAAAATAGCTCAGTTGGACAATGGCCATTTAAAAAAACATGATGTAGTTGGTCATGCCTCTCGTGCAAATCATGCCGCGCAGCATTTGTATCATGGTTCAAATGGTCCGCTTTATGCCGCGCTTGATTTGGGCACTAATAATTGTCGTCTGCTTATCGCAACGCCGACAAAACCGGGTTTTTTTCGTGTGGTTGACGCCTTTTCACGAATTGTCCGTCTGGGTGAGGGGTTGTCGACTTCTGGTCGGTTGAGCGATGATGCCATGGATCGTGCTGTTGAGGCCTTGAAGGTCTGTGCTGCAAAGCTAGCGCAAAAAAATATCAAGAGTAAGCGGCTGATTGCTACAGAAGCTTGCCGTTCGGCAAAAAATGGTGCTGCATTTATTGATCGTGTCTATCGTGAGACGGGCTTGAAATTGGAAGTTGTTGACCGGGAAACCGAGGCCCGTTTGGCAGTGTCAGGTTGTGGTACTTTGGTTGAGCGTCATACAGACGCTATTGTTCTTTTTGATATTGGCGGTGGTTCTTCCGAAATAGCTTTGATCGATATTTCTGCTAAAAGGTCTTCGCGTTTGGCTGAACATATAACCGCGTGGACTTCATTGCCGGTTGGGGTTGTATCGTTGGCTGAAAAGTTTGGCGGCGAAGATGTTTCCAATGATGACTTTGAAAAGATGAAAGCTTATGTACGGTCGTTGCTTGATAATTTTGCCGACCGTTATAAATTGGGTAAGCTGGTGGAAAGTCCACATTTTCATCTCTTGGGTACATCAGGTACTGTTACAACGCTTGCAGGTTTGCATCTTGATCTCGAGCGTTATGATCGTCGCCGTATTGACGGGGTCTGGTTGCAGTCGGGTGATGTCACACGCATGACGGAACGCCTCTTGTCGTGGAATTTGGAGCAACGTATGGCCAATCCATGTATTGGACGGGAAAGAGCAGATCTTGTTTTGGCTGGCTGCGCTATTTTGGAAGCAATCCGTGAGGTCTGGCCGTCTGAACGTTTGCGTGTGGCCGATCGCGGTCTGCGTGAAGGTATATTGACAGAGTTGATGTCTCGCGATGGTGTGTGGCGCAAGCGTCGCCGCTCGTTATATGGCGAAAGGCAACGGGATAAACAGAAGCAGAGCGATAATCGCAACGAAAGAGAACGCCTATGAAAAAGCCGACGAAAACAACAACAGGCGGGCGTGGAGGCAAAGGTTCGCATACACTGCACACACGGGTTAAAAAGAAAGCCGGTACGATCAAGGCTTCTTCTCGGCGTTGGCTTGAGCGCCATTTGAATGATCCTTATGTGCATCAGTCGAAAATTGACGGTTATCGTTCACGTGCGGCCTATAAGTTGATCGAGATCAACGATAAATATAATCTTTTGAAAAAGGGACAGAAGATTATTGATTTGGGAGCTGCTCCCGGTGGCTGGTCGCAGGTTGCTGCGGCCATTGTCGGTTCAACCGATGCGTATCCTTCTGTTGTGGGTATTGATTATTTGCATGTGGATCCACTGCCAGGTGTTATCATGCTGGAGATGGATTTTCTTGATGATGATGCGCCGGATAAATTGATGGAAGCCTTGGGCGTCAAACCTGATCTCGTCATTTCCGATATGGCAGCGCCGACAACGGGTCACCGTCAGACCGATCATATCCGCACCATCTATTTATGTGAGGTTGCAGCTGATTTTGCTATTTCGGTGTTAAAGCCGGGCGGACATTTTCTTGCCAAGACATTTCAGGGGGGGGCGGAAAACCAGTTGCTTACCACCTTGAAGCAGCACTTCAAGTCGGTCCATCATGTCAAGCCGCCGGCAAGCCGTTCTGAATCGGTCGAGCTCTATCTTTTGGCCCGTGACTTCAAGGGGCGTCGCTCAGATCATCAAAACGAAGATCAAAACGGCTGAGATATTTGCGCAGACGATCGGCATCATTACTACTTTTTTTAGAAAGGCGGGAAACTTTGAATATGCGCCGTCCGGCCTCCGAAATTGATGGCGATTTTACGCAGATATTGAGGACGTAGTCGAGCTGCACCAATTCGAATTGGTCATACTCCTCCATGCGGCTACCAAGAACTTTGCGGCATAATGCCAGCGGTATTGCTTCAAGACTGCCACCATGCCAGATAGAACACAAAGTTGAAATTTCTTCATTGACAATATCCAGATTGATACGGCCATTACTGCTTAATGTGGCCATCCGCATCAATGAGGCGGAAAGATCACGAAAATTGCCACGCCATAATGCCTCATCGCTCAGGGCAAAGTTGAGGTAATGGTGACGCGCTTCGGCGTTAAAGGTAATTGTGCGCCCTTCTTTTTCGCTATATTTTCTGAGTTCATACTCGATATTGGGTTCAATATCTTCGCGTCGTTTGCTTAATGAGGGTAGTTTGAAGTTCCACAAATTAAGGCGTGCCAATAGATCTTCGCGGAATGCCCCTTTTGTGACAGCCTCGTAAAGATTACGGTTTGTACCGGCAATCAGCAGAAAGTCGGCTGTCTCTTCCTTATCCGCACCAAGCGGCAGGAATTGCTTTTCCTCTAATGCGCGTAAAACCATGGCCTGTTCATCAAGACCAAGCTCGCCAATTTCATCAAGAAACAGCATGCCTTGATCAGCGTTTTTCATCAGTCCGCTACGTGCCGATTGTGCGCCGGTAAAAGCGCCTTTGACATGGCCAAAAAGTGTAGACATGGCATGATCGCCACGCAATGTGGCGCAATTGACTTCAATAAAATCACCGCTGATTTGTCGTTCTTTCTTTTTCAGCTCATAAATACGTCGTGCAAGCTGCGTCTTGCCAGCGCCTGTTGCGCCGGAAAGCAAGACCGGTGCTTTTGATCGGATTGCGACTTTTTCTATTCTGTCGATAAGCTGGTTGAAAGCAGGATTACGTGTTTCGATGCCGGACTTTAGAAAAGAGGTTGCTACACGCTTTTCCTCGGCGAAACGTGTGGCGATACTGTCATAGATTGAAAGGTCCAGATCGATAATGGAATGGCTGCCGCGGATATCTTTGGTGGGGTTGCGCGCTCTTGGCGGTGAAAGTTGCAGCAGGCGTCCCGGAATTGTACGCGCTTCGGTTAATAGGAACCAACAGATTTGCGCGACATGGGTGCCTGTTGTGATATTGACAAGGTAATCCTCCCGATCGGGATCAAAGTTATAGGCGCGGGCAAAATCATGCAATTGCGCATAGACTTCAGCAAAATCCCATGGATTGTCCATGTTGATAAGATGTTGTCGTACTTCCGTCGCCGGTGAGACCGTGGCGATATCTGCGGTGATGCATGCCGCTAATTTTTGGCTGTGGGTGTTATGTAATAATTCCAGCCGGTCGATAAACAGTCCATCTTGCTGGCATAGTGCCACTGTCGGTCGCCAGCGGCTCCAACGGTTGTCCTGCTGGCCAACATCAAGTGTCGTGCCAAGAATGGAAAAGGCAACGCGTCTATGCATGGTGTTTATCCAAAATTATAAATTACGATACTTATGTATACAATAACATTGTTCTTTAAGAAAGAGATATTAAAGCCTGAAGGAAGATTTATTTTTTATTATCCAATAAAATCAATTATATATAATATTATTTAATTTTATTTTTAAAAGTTGGCACGCTTTTTGCTTTTCTTTCTAGTGAAGCAAGTGCTTCGATAAAACAAGTATAAGGAAAAGAAAAATGTCAGCTTTTTTTGAAAAGCCAGTTTTAAGTGGTCAGGATCTGATCAATGCCGGAAAACAGCAAGGTAAATGGTTTGGTCCTGCTTTGGTTGCGGGAAATGCCTTGTTGGAACAAGGTCGGAGCTTTGATGAGGCGTTGACATGTGCGCTGGGCTTTGCGCCGCCGCCAACTATTCTTTTGGATGGCGTCGATACAAAACCACTCTATATCAATATTGACGCTGAAAATAATATCGAAGAAAAGAATGTGGCTTTTGTAACAGATTGTATGCGTCAATTATTGCGTACTCCGGTTGTTAAATCCGGTGCGATTATGCCTGATGCCTGTCCGACAGGTTCGGTTGGCACGATTCCTGTTGGTGGTGTTGCCGTTTCCGAGGCTATTCATCCGGGTATGCATTCTGCTGATATTTGCTGCTCAATGGCGATTTCTGTTTTGGGTGCTGTTGACCCTGCAGAAGCTTTGGATGCGGTTCATGCCAGTACGCATTTTGGTGGTGGCGGACGTGCGCGCGGTGGACAAATCAGACCGGCAGCCCATGTGATGGAAGCTTTTGAAGCCAATCCGTTTCTGAAAAATTTTACCAGTCTGGCTATCGAGCACTTTGCCACACAGGGTGACGGCAATCATTTTGCGTTTATCGGCATCTTGAAGTCGACTGGTGAAACGGCGCTTGTAACCCATCATGGATCGCGGGCACCCGGTGCACGTCTTTATGATCGTGGTATGAAGTTGGCTGAGCGTTATCGTCGTGAACTTTCACCTGAAACCTTGCCACAAAATGCTTGGATTCCAGCTGACACAGAAGACGGTGACCATTATTGGGCAGCTTTGCAGATTGTGCGAGAGTGGACGAAAGGCAACCATTTTGCCATTCATGATATGACAGCAGAAAGGCTTGGTGTGAAGGTAAAAGACCGTTTTTGGAATGAACATAACTTTGTGTTTCGTCGTTCTGACGGGTTATTTTATCATGCCAAGGGCGCAACGCCGGCTTTTGATGGTTGGGCTGATGATGCTTCGGGTCTTACACTGGTACCGATGAATATGGGTGAGCCGGTATTGGTTTTGAGAGGGAGCAATGCTGCGCACGGACTTGGCTTTGCACCGCATGGAGCAGGTCGTAATCTTTCGCGTACCCAGCATAAGCGTAATTTGGCAGGATTTACGGATGCCGAGATTTTTACCTCTGAAACTGCACATATTGATGCCCGTTTTTTTTCAGGTGTTATCGATGTTTCGGAGCTGCCAAGTGCCTATAAAAATGCTGCATCGGTACGTCGCCAGATCAGTCATTACGGTCTTGGCGAAGTGGTAGATGAGGTGCTGCCCTATGGCTGCATTATGGCTGGTGACTGGCAGGTTAATGCTCCGTGGCGTAAAAAGAAAGAGGCCAAACGTGCTGCAGCTGCTGCGCAACAGGAAGAATGAAGAAGAAAACGGGGGCAAGAGCTCCCGTTTTTTATTTAATGATTTGTGGGGAGCTTATTATTTTATTATTTGCTATATTAGAGACATTATAAGTTTTTTACGGCAGGTGGTTTGGGATGTTTCAAAGTTTGCAGTGTATTGTTTTGCGTCTTTTTAGCATGGGCATGATGATAGGGATACTGGCTATTCCAACCTATGCATCATCTGATGCTATTGCCCCGGTACCGATGAAGGAACATGTAAAAGCGCTGTCTGTTGCTTTTCATCCGCGTAATGCAGACAATCATGAAAAACTTGATGCTGCTGCCAATTACATCCAAAGCTTTTTAACAAAATACTCATCGCGTGTTGAGGAACAGGTCTTCGATTATAAAGGTAAACCCTATCGCAATCTGATTGCTCGTTTTGGACCAGAAGAGGGGCGGCAACTTATTATTGGTGCGCATTATGATAGTTTTGACAAAACTCATGGTGCAGATGATAATGCCAGTGGGGTAGCCGGTTTGCTGGAATTAGCACGGATGCTTTCTCAAAATCCGCCAAAACGCCCTATTGTTCTTGTTGCATATACATTGGAAGAACAGGCATTTGGTACCAATCATATGGGAAGCAGCCAGCATGCCAGAATGATCAAAAAGCAAGGTGTTGGAGTTGACTTGATGATCTCGCTTGAGATGATCGGTTATTATTCAGACAAAGCCGGTTCGCAGCGTTATCCTATCAAGGGCATGGAAAAGCTTTATGGTGATAAAGGAAATTTCATTGCCGTTATCAGCAATATGGATAATGTTGCGGTCACTGAAAAAGCTCGAGATTTAATGCGCAAGGTTTCCGGTTTGCGTGTAGAATCCTTGAATGCGCCGAATAAGATGCAGGGCATCGACTATTCTGATCATCGTGAGTATTGGAAAGAAGGCTATCCGGCACTGATGGTGACAGACACTGCCTTTTATCGAAATTCCAATTATCACAAGGCCAACCGTGATACATGGGATACGCTGAATTATGATAATATGGAAAAGGTTATTAAAGGTGTTTATCAGATCACATTGGATTTTCAATCCGAGACGTGAATGGCATCCTTTTCCCCTTCATTGATCGAATAGCTTTGTATTGATCCTTCAAAGATGTTTGCGGCTTGAAAGGGTGCGGCAAATGTGGCTTCATCGTCAAACAAGGGATAGAAGAATGTCGCATAATTGACACTGTCCCTAATGCCTTTGGACTTTAACTGCTGCAACGCATTATTATAAATAATCCGTTGCGCCTCATTCATCAGATCACGATAGGGCACAGGGCTTTTCACCCAATCGGTAATGTCGATTTTCTGAAACGCCTCATAGCTTTGTCGGTCGCCTTCCATGAGAAGCCCGAAGGTCGTTGCACGATAATCGTCTGATAGGAATGGAATAGACCGGGAATAATAGCTGGCATAGCGGAAGGATAGTCGCGGCCTTTTGCTATTATGAAAAGAGCCATTATATTGAAAGGTCTGGTCGTAAAGTTTTTTTTCCATATAAATGAAGTTGAAAGCGCCAGCACCATTTTCAACCATTTTTTGCTGCATGTGTTTCCGCAACTGCTCCAGCGTGCTTTCTTCGTTTGACAGGCTGTTTTTATGCGTTATCACTACGGGAAACTGGACATAGAGCCGGTAACGGCGGGGCTCTTTGTCAGGTTGTGGTGCCGCAGTCTCTTTGCCGTGTTCTTCATTGGTGTTTTTATAAAGGCCTTTTTCATATCGCTCAGTGAAAAGATCGTTCGAGTTACTAATGCCAGCCCGTATATCGCTATGATGCGCAGCTTTCCTGATAGCGGGCGGTATGACGAGTTCCGTCTCGTCGCCATATAATATACTGCGGATCAGCTTGCCATTGCGATAAAGGTGGATCAGGGCAAAAGGGCTGTCATAAAATATCGGGGCACGACCTTCTGCAAAAGCGTAGTGATTGAGCTTGATTTCTTGGCGATATTGTTTGAGCAATTCCTGATCATCGATAAAGCGATAAGATGATCCATATCGATCCGTTGGAAAGACGAGTGTATAGATATCTTTTTCAAAATCGGCATTGCCCAAGAGATAGTCGCTATAATCTATATGTTCAAGTGAAACACCGAACCAATACCATGTGTCCGGCTCATATTTTTCTGTGTCGGGATTATAAGTCACGTTCAGCCATGTTTCGGCTTTTTCTGCCATTGCCGGATTGAGTACGCCAATCATAAGAGCAATAATAATGATAGATGCTTTGAGGGAATGTACAATTCTTGTCATGTTGCAGTGGCGCTTTTGGCGACTTTACTATATGGAAGGACAAAATAGATATAAAGAGACTATAAATGAAATTTCTCGATCAGGCAAAAATTTATATACGTTCCGGTGATGGTGGGGCGGGTGCGGTTTCATTTAGGCGTGAGAAATTTCTTGAGTTCGGCGGGCCGGATGGTGGCGATGGTGGACGCGGTGGTGATGTCTGGGTCGAGGTTGTTGACGGTCTCAACACGCTGATCGATTATCGCTATCAACAGCATTTCAAGGCCAAGACTGGTATGCATGGCATGGGCCGTAATCGCACCGGCGCCAAGGGTGCCGATGTGGTTTTAAAAGTGCCGAGCGGGACGCAGGTTTTTGATGAAGATAATGAAACGCTGATTTGCGATTTGACGGAAAAAGGCCAGCGCTATCGTCTTGCCAAAGGCGGCAATGGCGGTTTTGGTAATCTGCATTTTACGACATCGACCAATCGTGCGCCACGCCGTGCCAATCCCGGTCTTGAAGGTGAAGAGCGTACATTGTGGTTACGATTAAAACTGATTGCCGATGGCGGTCTTGTCGGATTGCCCAATGCCGGTAAATCGACTTTTTTGGCATCGGTGACGGCTGCCAAGCCGAAAATTGCCGGTTATCCTTTCACTACATTGCATCCTAATCTAGGCGTTGCACGCATTGATGCGCGTGAATTTGTATTGGCCGATATTCCGGGACTGATTGAAGGTGCGCATGAAGGGGTCGGTATCGGAGACCGGTTTTTGGGACATGTGGAGCGTAATCGTGTCCTCTTGCATCTGGTTTCTGCCCAGGAGGAAAATGTTGCCAAAGCCTATAAGACGGTACGTGGTGAATTGGATGCTTATGGTCATGGCTTGCTGGATAAAACAGAAATTGTCGCGTTAAGTCAGATTGACACGCTGGATGATAAGGAACGTAAGAAAAAACAAAAGGCTCTGGAAAAAGCCGTTGGCAAGCCGGTCATGATGTTTTCTGCCGTCAGTCGCGAAGGGCTGGAAGATGTGCTGCGTGCTGTGGCAAAGGTTATTGAGGATGCACGTCGCAGTGAAGCGGGTGAAAATATCGAGGATTGATGATGGCCGCAGCATTAGCAAAGCTGAAAACCTATAAACGTATTGTTATCAAGATCGGCTCGGCTCTTCTTGTAGATCGTAATAGCGGTCTGAAAGCCGATTGGCTTAGAAGTCTGGTCGCTGATGTGGCAGCCTTGCGTCAACATGGTGTCGATATTCTTCTTGTCTCGTCCGGTTCGATCGCTTTGGGGCGCACCCTGTTGAAACTGCCGTCAGGTACGCTGAAATTGGAAGAAAGTCAGGCTTGTGCTGCAGTCGGACAGATCGAGCTTGCAAAGGCTTATGGTGATGCTTTGAGCGCCCATAATATCCGTACCGGCCAGATATTGCTGACTTTTTATGATACTGAAGACCGCCGTCGTTATCTCAATGCTCGTTTCACTATGAATACATTACTTGGTTTTGGTGCTGTGCCGGTTATCAATGAAAATGATACTGTGGCCACTGCTGAAATCCGCTTTGGTGATAATGACCGCTTGGCAGCGCGGGTTGCCACGATGATGAATGCCGATCTATTGGTTCTACTTTCCGACATTGACGGGCTATATACAGCGCCACCACATCTAGATCCCGATGCAAAATTCCTTCCCCATATTGATGCGATCACCCCTGAAATCGAGCAGATGGCGGGTGCTGCCGCTTCCGAGCTTTCACGTGGTGGAATGCGTACCAAGCTGGATGCCGGTAAGATTGCCAATGCAGCCGGTACTGCGATGATTATCACGTCGGGTGCGCGGCTTAATCCGCTGGCGGCCATTGATAAGGGCGAACGCGCCAGTTTTTTTGCGCCGAGCAACAAACCTGTCAATGCATGGAAGACATGGATATCCGGTCATCTTGAGCCATCCGGCAGTGTGATAGTCGATGAGGGGGCTGCACGGGCGCTTCGGGCAGGAAAGTCACTGTTGCCTGCCGGTGTCAAAGCTATTGAGGGCAATTTTCGTCGGGGTGATCTGGTGGAAGTACAAGACGTAACAGGTGTCGAGATTGCCCGTGGGGTTGTCGGTTATAATGCTGATGAAGCTGCACAAATTATCGGTAAGAAGACGGCCGAGATTGAAGATATGTTGGGCCATGAAATCCGTGTGGTCATGATCCATCGCAACGATATGGTCGTTCACGGCCTAAAATAGGCCGTAAAATTGTTGATCACACGCTAAAGCCGCTTTTATGGACTTTCTGCTCCCAATCGTCGGGGAAAGGTGGTTCGCGGCCATTGTTTTTGGCTCCGATTTCCTCTGACTGGATAAAGCGGAAAAGTGCATAAAGCTGTTCGGGATCAATATGATCGGTTGGATCGATCGATGTTTCTGTTGCGTTGACGCCGATATCGCTATGCAGTTCATTAAGTGTCCAGAGGCGCAAAATATCACCATGAGGCATGATGAGGACGGCTTGATCGCGATTGGCTAGTACAATGCGCCCGACAGCAATCTTGTTGGTCATCAGCAAGGCTTGGCGGATGGTGTTGAATAACAAGCGGACATGATGGGGATAGGGTAGAACATTATAGGGGGTCTCAAGCCATGATTCTTCCAGATCATCACTTTTCATGAAGGTTTCGATATGCAGCTGGTTTTCCATGGTTGCAGCATCAAGTGGTATAAAGCTCTCTTCATCATCAAGAAGGTTATAATGCCATGAGCGATAAGGCGTTTGTTGCTGTGAGAAGTTTTCTATATGGTTGCCGGCCAGACGTGGTTTCTGGGGCGTGCTTTGCCCTTCAAAGAGATCATCGTCAAGATCATCTGTATCCTGTACCAGATTGATACGACAATTCCATTGCGCAACCACGAGCCTTCCGGCCCAAATTTTTTGTGTATCCATTTTTGACCCCAACATGCCCCAATGTTTGGATTAATATCCTTGTTGCGATCGTTTACGGATAACCTTTAAAAAAGTATAAATTATTATTGGTGAGTTGCCTTAAAGCGTTGGAATAGCCAATCAAAATGCCAATATAGTTGATAAAGTGTATATAAAAAAGCCCTAATCTGTTACTTGTATGTTTGGGGTTTCTCCTTATTATAAGGTGCTTCTGGCTCGGAAGAGGCTTTTCCCATAAGCTGAGACTTATGGGAGTTTTTTACTGTGTCGGTACTATATTGGATAATAGATGAAAGCTATAGAAATGAACGATCTGCACGTTGCCATGCTGAAACTTGGTGAAAATGCCCGTCACGCCGCGGCTCGGTTGGCAATTGCACCGGCTTTGCAGAAGTCGCAGGCACTGGTGGCCATGGCAGATCGGATCATTGCAACGACACCGGATATTCTTGAAGCCAATCATCGTGATATCGAAACGGCAGAAGCGGCCGGTATGGGGACGGCTATGGTGGATCGTCTCTTACTGAATGAAAGCCGTATTATATCTATTGCGGAAAGTGTACGAATGATTGCTGATCTACCCGATCCTGTCGGTGCAGTGATATCGCAATGGGATCGGCCCAACGGGCTACATATCGAGCGGGTGCGCACACCCTTGGGCGTTATCGGTGTTATTTATGAAAGCCGTCCCAATGTGACAGCCGATGCTGGTGCATTATGTCTGAAAGCAGGAAACGCTGTCATCTTGCGTGGTGGTTCTGATAGTTTTCATTCATCCACAGCCTTGCATCAGGCTTTGCAAGCGGGGTTGAAAGCAGCCGGTTTGCCGGAAGAGGCCATTCAGCTTGTTGCGACGACTGATCGTGCGGCTGTTGGGGAAATGTTAAAAGGTCTGGGCGGCGCAATTGATGTTATTGTCCCACGGGGTGGTCGCTCATTGGTGGAGCGTGTGCAGCATGATGCCCGTGTACCTGTTTTTGCCCATCTAGAGGGGTTATGTCATATTTATATTGATCAATCGGCCGATGTCGATATGGCGTGCAAGATTGTGGTCAATGCCAAATTACGCCGCACCGGTGTATGTGGTGCAGCAGAAACATTGTTGATCGACCGTCATGCAGCACAAAAATTCTTGCCTGTCCTGCAGGAGCTGGAAAAAAATGGCTGTGAAATTCGTGCCACAGATGAGGTGAGAGCTTTTTTTCCGCAGGCAGCCCATGCGCATGAGAGCGATTGGTCAACAGAATATCTGGACACGATTATATCGGTCAGTCTGGTGGATGGTGTTGAGGGAGCGATTGATCATATCAATCGCTATTCTTCCCATCATACAGAAGCTGTAATTTCAGAAGATCCTGCCGTGGTTGAAGCTTTTTTCAATCATATTGATTCAGCTATTTTGTTGCATAATGCGTCGACACAGTTTGCAGATGGCGGCGAGTTTGGCTTTGGTGCCGAAATCGGCATTGCAACCGGCAAGATGCATGCGCGCGGCCCAATCGGTGTCGAGCAGTTGACGTCATTTAAATATCGCGTTCGTGGAACAGGGCAGATCAGACCTTGATCATTCGTGATACTTCACCGTTCCATGTTCCCCATGGCCCTGATGGTGCGCTTATCGGTCTGTTTGGCGGGTCGTTCAATCCGCCCCATAAAGGTCATGCGCTGGTCGCTTATACGGCAATTCGGCGATTGGGGCTTGATCAGTTATGGTGGATGGTGTCTCCCGGCAATCCGTTGAAAGACCATCGCGGTTTGCCTTCTGTTGAAGAGCGTATATCGGCAAGTCATATAGTGGTTGATCATCCGGCTATCCATATAACCGGCTTTGAAAAGACAATTGGCACACGAACATCAGTCGAGACAATCGCCTATCTTTTGCAGCATCGGCCAAAATTGCATTTTGTATGGGTTATGGGTGCTGATAGCCTTGCTAATTTCGATCACTGGCATGATTGGCAGGTCATCGCAGAGACATTACCGGTTGCCGTAATTGACCGACCCGGCGTGCTGCATGCGGCTTTATCATCAAAATTTGCAATCCGTTATCGGCATTATAGGTTGGATGCGCATAATGCTCCCTTGTTGGGACGTATGGCGGCACCTGCATGGGTTTATCTATATGGACCGCGTTCTGATCTTTCCTCAACAGCCTTGCGACAGAGGTAATGAAAATCGACTTGAAAAAAAACGTTTTTTCTGCAACTCTTAATAGAGTTCAGGCGTATTGGAGCAAAGTATTTCTGATAGAAAGGGTTATGATCTGAAAACCGCCTCACAACAAAAAGGCATTGCCAAAATTAAAAACAATGTCGTGTCTCATACATTTGATGATGCAGAAACTATTGCAGTCACCAATCAGTTCAACCTGATTCTTAATTCTCTTGATGATGCAAAAGCCGAAGGCGTTGTCCCGATTGATATTCGTGGCAAATCGTCGTTAGGGGATTATATGATTATTGCATCGGGGCGCTCACAACGTCATGTTGGTGCCGTCGCTGATCAGCTTTTGCGGGCCCTCAAAGATAGCGGTATTAAAAACCCGCGCATTGAAGGGCTTTCAGGTTGTGATTGGGTGCTGATTGATACAGGTGATGTTGTTATCCATCTCTTTCGGCCCGAAATCCGTGAATTCTATAATTTGGAAAAAATGTGGATGACACCGGAAGAAGCAGAGGCTCTGCGTGTGCGCAGCCACTAGATGAAAATTTCTGTTTTTACAATCGGGCGTATGAAAAAAGGTGCGGAAGCAGAACTTGTCGCCCGCTATTTTGACCGCTTCACAAAGTTGGCCCCATCGTTGGGGTTAAGTTTTGGCCGACTTGTCGAGATTAACGAGAGCCGTGCCACAAGTACTGAAAAACGTATGGAAGAAGAAGGTGCAAAGCTTTTGGAGCAGTTGGGAGAGGGGAACAAGCTGATTGTTCTAGATGAACGTGGAAAATCAATGACTTCGCCTAAGTTTAGTCATCTCATTGGTGATTGGCGCGATAATGGTATCAAGCATATTTGGATAGCTTTGGGTGGACCGGATGGTCACAGTGAAAAGGTGCGTGAACGTGCCGATCTACTCTTATCTTTTGGTGCGATGACATGGCCGCACCAAGTTGCCCGTATTCTATTGGCCGAGCAGCTCTATCGTGCCGCTACAATACTCAGCGGCCATCCTTATCATCGGGTTTGAATTTTTTCTTTTGGAATTGTCTGGCCGAGAAGCAAAGTAAATTCCTCGGCTGTTATTCCTTGCTCTATACCTAAAACATAAATGATCAGTTGGCGATCTTTAGGCAAGTACATGGTTTGAAAGCGTTCTTTTTTATCGAATGTTTGATTGAAATTTGTTTTGAAGAAAAAATTGATCTCCCATGCAAGCGAAATAAAAAGCCATGTCTTTTTTACCAGCACATATCGTTTAATTGCGTCTGCTGGGATAGGTTCTTTGAAGCCGGGGAGCCTAAGCGCATTTTCATAGATTGTTATAACCGGAATAGAACGTCTTTTGATTATGCGATAAAATTTATATATCAAATTTGCGCCGAACAAAATCATACACGGAGCATAGAGAAAGCGGTCGGTGGTTGTATCTATAAAGAAACTGACTGCGCCGCCTAATAATAAAATTAAGGCAAGCACGGTGAATATTGTGATTACCTTATTGCTGAAGTTGTTTCCTTCGTGAAGGACAATGCCACCTGAAGCGTTGTGACGTAACTGAATTTTGTCAGTTGTCGCGTTTTTCTTTTCGATAACAGGTTTTCTGGACATGTTCTGTTTTTGAGGTTCAATCAGATTAAATTTATCAGGCCGCTATTAGCACGGATATTGTCGATAGTCTATGGAGCGTGTGTGCAGGGCTTTGTATAGTTGCTAACGTCAACACTGCCTAGCCCATTGGCCAATGCTGTTTCCTTATTGGATGCGGATAGAATAGCTGTATTTCAAGCCAAATATTAGATTTTAAAAAATCCTGCATGTTAACGGATGTTTAGCGCTCCTTGGCTATTCATAGGGCTGCTAACCCCTTTTTGGTCATGATTCGAGTATAAACAGTCAAGATGCGCAAAAGCCTGATTGCCAGATGTGGTTTCCTCGCCGGTTTAATTGTACCGGTTATGGCTGCTTATGCCCAAGACAAGGCTACATTGGAAGGACGCGAGCAAGCCAGCAAAGCCTTGGAGGATGTACGCCAGAACCTTGTGCTTTCTAAAGAGAAAATGGCTGGTCTGATTGCGCAGGTCGATGGCCTTAAAAAGGATCAGCGTACCATTACCGCAGCCTTGGTAACAGCGGCAGCACAAGAGCGGAAAGCCGCTGATAATATCGCTGCAGGCAAAGAAAAGCTGGCTATTTTGACAAGTCAGAAAAATGATGTGCAAAAAAACCTTAATGAGCGGCGCACTGAGTTTGCTGAGGTTTTGGCAGCATTGGAACGAATGGGGTTGAAGCCGCCGCCGGCATTATTGGTGCGTCCCGATGATGCATTGGCATCGGTAAGAAGCTCTGTCCTGCTTGGTGCTGTTGTCCCTGATATGCGTAAAAAGACATTGGCCCTGACGCAGTCGCTGCGTGAATTGACGGCGATTAGCGCATCCATTCGCCAGCAGCAGACGCAATTGGCTGGAGAAATAGACAAACAGGCACAAGAGCAACAGCGTCTTAAATTGCTATTGAGTGAAAAAGCCAAACTGCAAAAGCAGTCAGAAAACGATTTGGTGAGCCAGCGAGCGCAAAATTATGAGCTGGCAGAAAAGGCCAAATCGTTGCAGGATCTGGTCAATGAGTTAGATAGGCTTTCTCGTTCCCGGGATAGTTCGGGACAGAGTATTCCTGAGGGGACAATCCGGCTTCAGGCAGAGGTTGCCTTTGACAGTCTTAAAGGGCGATTGTTGCGTCCTGTGTCTGGTACGGTTTTAAGCCGTTATGGCAGTGAATCTTCCGCTTATAGTGCAGGTGGTCAGGGGGAAACGGTAGAGACAGAACCCAATGCAATCGTGACATCACCGGCAGATGGTGTTGTTGCTTATGCGGGATCATTCCGCTCTTATGGGCAGCTGGTGATTCTTGATGTCGGTGAGAATTATCATGTTCTTCTTGCCGGTATGGGGCGGATGGATGTTACACCCGGCCAGTTTGTGCTTTCTGGCGAACCTATAGGTTCCATGGGCGCACAACTTATTGCGAGTGCAACAGCTTTGGATATAGGCAAAAGCGCGCCAATGCTTTACATTGAATTTCGAAAACAAGGAAAGCCTGTAGATCCGTCACCTTGGTGGGTGCACGGCGAGCGGGAAAGGAATGCTAATGATTCGTAAGATTACTTTGATTGCTGCCGGTGCCTTTTTGGGTGCAAGTTCCATGGTCATGGTCCAGTCTGTTGCTGCCAATGGTGAAAGTGACACTTATCGCCAGTTGGCTATATTTGGTGATGTCTTTGAGCGCGTACGGGCCCAATATGTCACTGTGCCGGATGATAAAAAATTGATAGAGACGGCCATCAACGGTATGCTGACATCGCTTGATCCGCATTCATCCTATATGAATGCAGAAGAGGCCAAGGATATGCGTACTCAGACCAAAGGTGAGTTTGGCGGCCTTGGCATTGAAGTCACAATGGAAAATGATCTCGTCAAGGTTGTCTCACCGATGGATGATACACCAGCTTCCAAAGCAGGTATTCTTGCCGGTGATCTGATAGCAAAAATTAATGGCGATGAAGTCCGCGGCCAGTCATTGAATGATGCCGTTTCCAAAATGCGCGGCGAGGTTGGCGAAGCCATTACATTGACAATCATTCGTAAGGGTGTTGATAAACCCTTTGATGTCAAGCTCGTACGCGATGTCATCAAGATGCAGGCAGTAAAACATCGTGTGGAGAAAGATGTTGGCTATTTGCGGATCAGCCAGTTTACCGAGCAAACCTATGATGACCTTGAAAAAGCGATTGCGGATATTCGCAAGCAGGTTCCAGCTTCAAAGCTTAAGGGTTATGTCGTCGATTTGCGTCTTAATCCGGGCGGACTTCTCGATCAGGCCGTCAAAGTATCGGATGCTTTCCTTGACAAGGGTGAAATTGTTTCGACACGGGGTCGTTCAGCCGATGAAATTATGCGCTTTGATGCCCATAAGGGCGATTTGACAGCGGGCAAGCCGGTTATCGTGCTGATAAACGGTGGTTCGGCGTCGGCATCTGAAATTGTTGCCGGTGCGCTGCAGGATCATCGTCGTGCAACTATTTTGGGTTCCCAGTCTTTTGGTAAGGGTTCGGTACAGACAATCATTCCTCTGGGTGAAAACGGTGCGTTGCGCCTAACGACAGCGCTGTATTATACACCTGCTGGTATTTCTATTCAGGGCAAGGGTATTACACCGGATATCAAGGTTGACCAGCCGTTGCCAGACGAGTTCAAAGGATATAATGTCAATGTTGGTGAATCCGAATTGAAAGGTCATATCAAAGGTAAGGAAGAGGACGATAAAGGATCGGGTTCTTCAGCCTATGTGCCTAAGGATCCCAAAGATGATATCCAGCTCAATGAAGCCTATCAGTTGTTGCGGGGAGAAATGGCCAATGCCGCTTTTCCGCCTAACCCTCAAAAAGGTGTTCCCAATTAGGATTAGTGTATATGAAAAAAATCAAGATTCAAAAAAGTATCGATCATCAAGTGGTAGAGGACTATTCAATACCGGTCTTGTTTATTTCGATGCTTGAAAAATTGATGCCGTCAGCAGCCATAAATGGGTTGAAAGATAAGGGATTTGATATTCAAGCGCTTATTGCAGCTGCGAATGGGCAAGGTCTTTATGATGAAACATTTGAAGTTGTTGAGCATGGTCATGCGACCATGGTCAATGTCAGGCTTTGTCATTGATGTTACATAAGGTTCTATCATGAAAAAGCTTGATATTGGTGCCTTACCTTACCGCAAATGTGTTGGCATTGTTGTCTTCAACAAGCAGGGCAAGGTTTGGGCTGGACGCCGTTTCATGACCAAGAATAATGAACTGGCCGGTGCTTCCAAATTGTGGCAAATGCCACAAGGTGGCATTGATAAGGGAGAGCAGCCTTTGGCTGCCGCCTATCGTGAATTATATGAGGAAACCGGTATTCGTTCGATTGAATTATTGGCCGAAGCACCGGATTGGATTTGTTATGATTTACCAGAAGAATTGATCGGTATGGCATTGAAAGGCAAGTATCGCGGACAGACACAGAAATGGTTTGCCTTTCGCTTTAGCGGAGATGAAGCTGAAATTCAGATAAATCCGCCACCGGATAACAATCCGGCAGAATTCGATGAATGGGCTTGGGTTGATTTGGAAGCGCTGCCTATGATGGTTGTACCATTCAAGCAGGCTGTTTATGAAAAAGTCGTTGCTGCTTTTCGTCATATTTAGGCCTTTTTTTCAAAAGGCTTTTCTGTCTGCATAATGGAATATGACTTTTCAGGTTCTTTATATGAAGTGATGGAAATAAAGCTGTTTAACTACAGGGGCTGTTATATTTAACATGTATTGATGACGTACAGCATGTTTTAGCTGTGTACTGAACATATAATAGATAGTTTTATGCTACTTTTTGACTGGGCTTTTCTTATAGATATGATTAGGTTTTACGAGACGCACAGCGTGTATGTGGAGCCTGATAATCAAAGAATGGAAATATGGTAATGAAAAAATTGATCGCAGCTTTCGCTTTTTGTAGCGTTATTGCATCTGCTAACATTGTAGCGGCCCAAACAGAATCAAAGCCGGGAACGGACACGCTTCCCAATGGCGCATCGTCATTGTCTGAAACTTATGGTCTTTGGTCTGTCAACTGTGCTTTGCAGGACGGCAATAAGTATTGCGGTATGGGCCGTCAGGAAATCAATAATCAAAATCAACCGGTTGTTAATTTGAGCGCTTCGACCGACAAAGATGGAGGTGTTTCAGGTGCCCTCATCGTGCCATTTGGCATTCTTGTCAGCAAACCGATTGTGTTACAGGTTGATGATAGCAAAACGGTTATTAATACGGCGGTGCGCACGTGTATGCCGCAAGGCTGTCTTGTTCCTGTCAGCTTTGACAAGAACACAATCGCTGCCTTACGTGCAGGCAAAGCTTTAAAAATTTCTGCGACATCAGCGGGAAATGGCGAGCCTAAGATTGATAATCTTTTTGTTCAGCTTGAAGGTTTTGGCGGTGCTTTGGATCGTCTTATCGCCCTTAAAAAATAAATGTAATAAGTGACGTTAAAAAGCGGTGCATCAGACACCGCTTTTTTATGATTATGGTTTATGATCCGCCTTGAATGGCAACAACCGCAAGGCATTGAGCGTTACCAGGACAGTTGCACCCGTATCAGCCAGAATGGCAATCCATAAACCTGTCTCACCCATGACGGTTGTCATAAGGAATAAGAATTTAAGCCCTAAAGCAATGCCGACATTTTGACGTATATTGCCCATTGTTGCCCGTGAAAGACGTATCAGTGCGGGAACATCTTTGATACGGTTACGCAAAATGGCGGCATCTGCTGTCTCTAAAGCAACATCGGTGCCTGATCCCATGGCGATGCCAACATCGGCAGCGGCCAGAGCCGGCGCGTCGTTGATGCCGTCACCAACCATGGCGATCTTTCGGTTTTGACGCAGTTCGCGGATTGCATCGGCTTTCATTTCTGGCATTAGTTCTGCTCTAACATCCATATTTAAAAGATTGGCAATAGCGGTGCCCGTGCGTTTATTGTCACCCGTTAGCATCACGCTTTGAATGCCGAGGGATAAAAGATCGGCAATGGCCTCTTGTGCATCGGTGCGCGGTTCATCGCGTAGTGCAATAAGGCCGATTGCCTTTTTATCGACAATGATGGCGATAACTGTTTTGCCTTCATCTTCAAGAGCGTTTGTTTTGTCCGATAAAGACTGGTCAAATGTGCCAAACTCGCTAGCAAAGCGGGGAGCACCTATAAAAATATCACTATTGTTGCTTTTTCCGACAATGCCTTTGCCTGCCAAAGCCTTGATTTGGGTGGCGGCTGCGGGTTCAAGCCCATCCTGTTCGGCACGATTGACAATTGCACGTGCAAGCGGATGGCTTGCTTCGCGTTCCAGTGCGTAGGCTAGCGATAATAATGTGCTTTCTTGATCTGTATGGGTAATAATATCGGTAACAACCGGCTCTCCTTTGGTCAGTGTTCCAGTTTTATCAAAAGTAATACAGTCAATCTTGCTCAGGTTTTCAATGATATTGCCACCTTTGACCAGCAAGCCACTTTTGGTGCCGGCTGAAAGGCCGGAAGCAATGGCCGCCGGTACAGATATGACAAGGGCGCAGGGGCAGCCGATCAGCAAGAGCGCTAAGGCACGATATGTCCATTGATACCACTGGCCATCGAAGAGCGGTGGCACTAGGGCGACAAGTAGAGCAAAACCGACAATGATCGGCATATAGATGCGGGCAAAGCTATCAATAAAACGCTCTGTCGGCGCCTTGGCATCCTGTGCTTCTTCAACCAGTGCAATGATGCGGGCAATTGTATTATCCTGACTTAGGCTCCCGACATTGATGCGCAGGGTTGCTTCGGTGTTGATAGAACCGGCATAGACTTTGTCCCCTGTCGATTTGATGACCGGAATGGATTCACCGGTTACCGGTGATTCATCAATGCCGGATGTACCGTTTAAAATATGTCCGTCAGCGGCGATCCGATCACCCGGTCGCACCATGATTGTATCATTAAGTTTCAGGGTATCGACATCGACTTCTGTGAGTGTGCCGCCTTGTTCGATCCATGCCGTTTTAGGGGCAAGTTCTCCCAGAGCTTTGATGCCTGCGCGTGCACGTCCTGCTGCAATTCCCTCCAGGACTTCTCCGACACAAAACAGAAAGACAACAATGGCGGCTTCTTCTGTGGCATTGATAAAGATGGCGCCGATAGCGGCAATCGTCATCAGCATTTCGATGGTAAAAGGGCTGCCGTTTTTGACGGCACTAAAGGCACGTTTGGCAATGGGAAGGAGCGCTGCTATTGTCGCAATGGTAAATACCCAAAATGATATATTGACGCTGGTGCCGGAAGTTATTCGCAGTTCTGGTAGGAGAAAGGAAACAGCATAAGCGATGGTCACTAAAAGGCCGGATGTAATAACCGCTTTGCCTTTGGAAGTTTGCCACCACTTTTTTTCAATTCTGTCTTTGCTTGTCTGGGGAGTGTTTGTCGTGATAGCTGTCAGCTGATAGCCGAGCGAGCGAACAGTCTTTTCGACTTGCTCTCGACTGGTGCTTTGGTCATCAAGTGTTAGTGCCAGCCTCTCACGGGTCAATGAAACATGGACATTGTCGGTGCCGGGAAGACGTTTTAAAGCTGTCGTAATTGTTGCCGCGCATGATGCGCAATCCATACCTTCCACATGCCATATAAGGCTGCCACGGGCATCGGTTACATTATCCTCAAGCGGAGTTGACGTGCAGCAACCATCATGATGATGGTGTTCATGTTCATGTTCATGTTCATGTTCATGTTCATGTTCATGTTCATGTTCATGGCTTTCAGCATGGTTGTGGTCGTGGTTGCTTTTTAGGCTGCTCATGGTTTTCTCCACTGGTTTTTTCTGCTCGCCTATTCTATATAATCCCTGTAGTCGCTACAGGTTCAAGAGGAAAAATGAAAAAAACAAATTTTTCTATTGGTGATCTTTCAAAAATGACCGGATGCAATATCGAGACTATTCGTTATTATGGCAAGATTGGTTTGCTGCAAGAGGCGGAGCGGACCAGTGGTAATCAGCGCCGTTATTATCAGGACCACTATAATCGTCTATTATTCATTCTTCATGCGCGTGAATTGGGTTTTTCTATCGAATCAATCAGGCAGTTGATTGCACTTTCTAATCATCCCGATGAGCCATGCCATCAGGCCGACGAGATTGCCCAAGAGCAGTTGAAAGAAGTGCAGAATAAAATTATGCGGCTGAAACTTCTGGAAAAGGAGTTGAAGCGTATGACCGAACAGTGTGAAAATCATACGGTGCATGATTGTAAGGTGATTGAAATGCTGGCATCTTGTGGTGCTTGTTATAGCGAGCATCATAAAGTGAGATAAGTTCAGGATTCCGGTTCATCTCCGGCTTTTCCAGCTTCTTTTACAATCGGCTCAATCGAGTTGACTGCAACCCGTGTAATACGATGGCCCGTTTTGGTATGAACTTCGAAATGCAATCCGTCATAGTCGAATCCGGCTCCAACTTCGGGTATCCGCTTTAAACGTTCAAGCACAAAGCCGGCAACCGTATGGTAGGAATGTTTGTCATGAATGCCGAAATTAGGGCGTCGCAATTGTTGGCGGAAGTCATCCATGGATATGCCCGCATCGAAAATGCGCTGCTCAATTAGCGGGTTTTCATCTTCACCGTTTTCAGTGCCGACAATTGGTAGCGCATCGGCATCGCCAGCTAACGCATCAAAAAGATCATGCGTTGTTACCAGTCCCTGTATTTCACCATAATAATCTACAGCAAGTGCAAATTCGATACGGTCACGGCGGAATTGGTCGATGACACGTAATATTGGTGCATTTTCACTGATGATCAAGGCTGGTTTAATTATATTTTTAGGTAGCGTTTTTTTTGATGGATCAATCGACAGCACAGATTTTGCTGTAACCATGCCGATTTCATCGCTTTCCGGTGTACGTACAGGAAAACGGGTGTGGGGACTTGCAATGATCAGCTTTCGGATGTCTGAAAGGGGAGCGCTTGGATCAATCCATTGGAAGTCCACATGTGGTGTCATGCAGCTTGCAATACGCCGGTCGGCAATATTGAGCGCGCGATTGACCAGATCTCCTTGTGCTTCACGGATAAGGCCTGCACGACTGGCTGCTGTAAACAGCAGTTTGAGTTCTTCCGGTGAGTGAACATGATCTTCTTCCGAAGCATTTTGCAAACCGGCTTTATGTAAAAGCCAGTTGGCAAGACCATTCAGTACAGCAATAGCAGGGCGGAAAACAAACCGGAAAAAAGCCAATGGGCGCACAACAGCAATCGAGACCATTTCCGCTTTCTGGATGGCAAGGCTTTTCGGCATCAGCTCGCCCAATACAATATGCAGGATCGTGATGAAAGTAAAAGCGATCACCATCGAGATGCCGTGACTGCCGATTGCATCAAATGGTGCGGGCATATTTGCAAAAAGTGGATGCAGTAATGTGGCAATAGCCGGTTCACCGATCCAGCCCAAGGCCAGAGACGATAGTGTGATGCCTAACTGGGTTGCGGCAAGATAGGCGTCGAGATGTTGGCTGGCTTTTTCCAGATCATTAGCGATTTTATGGCCTTCATTTTTGAGCTGTTCGATACGTGAGCGGCGTACGGCAACAAGTGAAAACTCTGCAGCCACAAAAAAACCGTTGGCGCCGACCAGCAGGATAACAGCCAGAAGATTAAGTAAAATCGACCAATTAAACCCGTCCATGTTGACAGACTTCTCCTTATGCGTGGCCATTGCAATTGGCCCAAATATCAATCATAATGATTGCTTATGTCTATGTCATTTTAAATGCCGGAATGCAAAGTGCAATTCTGTATAAACATTGGTATCATTGATTTGTCGAATAAAAATGGTGCGAAAAATCGCACCATTTCAAAAGTAATATGGGAGGAGAGCCTCAGATCGTTTTCGGTGTGTAGCCTGCTTCTTCAATAACTGTTTTCAGTTTATTTGCATCGCTGGGGCCGATGATGCTGACTTTGTGGGAACTCAGGTCGGTCTCGACGCGGGCACCGGGAAAGGCATCTTCAACAGCATTGGTAATGGTTTTAACGCAATGGCTGCAGGTCATATCATCGACCTGAAAGGTGATTTTATCCGATTGGGACATGGCGGTTTCTTTCATAAGGTTTGATATGTTTACCATTATGGGGGCTTCCCCTAGGGGAAGGTCAAGAGGCTTTCATTTTTCTTTGTATTTTTTATTATTATGGCTTCCAGTCGTGCTCGTTCATTAAAAAAGACGGTACCTTTAACGATCAACACTTGTCGATTGGCGATTGAGCGTCTACATCTCATGAAACTTTATGGAGAAGACTATGGTTGGTGCTTTGGTTGTTACATTGGTGCGTGCGCTTGATTTCTATATTATGATATTGATCGCTAATGTCGTGTTTTCATGGCTCTATGCCTTTAATGTAATCAATGTGCGTAATCGTTTTGTTTCAATGGTGGCAACATTTCTCTATTATGCAACCGAACCTTTTTTAGGCCCTATACGCCGTATTTTACCGCGCCTTGGTCCGATTGATATTTCGCCGATCATTCTTTTCTTTATCATTATTTTTATCCAGAGTGCTGCAATCAATATTTATAATGGCATGTGGTTCTGATTGGTCATGCCAAGCTTCTATCGCACGGATGGCGAAGGGCTTTTAATTTTTGTACGCCTGACGCCGAAATCGGCCAAGGATGTGATTATCGGCATGGAAGAAACTGCAGATGGCAAAGTGCATCTTCATGTTAAAATCCGTGCCGTGCCGGAAGATGGCAAGGCCAATAAAGCGTTGATCAAATTTTTGGCTAAACAATGGAAAATTCCCGCTTCATCACTTACACTTGTCAGTGGCTCAACCTCACGTATCAAGACCCTACGTTTCGAGGGGAATGACGATAGTTTGCTCAGCCAGTTGGAGCAATTAATATAATTGGAACTGTTATAATCAGGATATTGTCGATTATCGCGTAGTCGATAAAAGATGATATTAAAACGGCATTGAAGACGTTTCATATAAAGTTGGTTCTTCATATTGAATTTCATTCAATAAAAAAGCCCGCATAAAGCAGGCTTTTTGTTTCTTGAAATCAAAGCTTATTTCTTGGCCTTCTTGGCGCGTTCGATCGCTTGAACCACCATTTCACGGGCATAGTCTTCATCTTTCCAGCCATGTATTTTTACCCATTTTCCGGGTTCGAGATCCTTATAGTGCTCGAAAAAGTGTTCAATCTGTTTCAGCGTAATTTCTGGCAGATCTTTATAGTCATGGACATGCACATAGCGCTGGGTCAGCTTGGGGGTGGGCACAGCAATGATTTTTTCATCCTTGCCACCGTCATCTTCCATCATTAAAACACCGACAGGGCGTACATTGATGACGCAACCGGGAACCAGTGGACGGGTATTGCATACCAGAACGTCAATCGGGTCGCCATCTTCTGACAATGTATGTGGTACAAAGCCGTAATTGCCGGGATAAGTCATTGGAGTATAAAGAAAACGGTCGACAAAAAGTGCACCGGATTCCTTATCCATTTCATACTTGATCGGCTGTCCGCCAACCGGAACTTCAATTACGACATTGACATCTTCCGGCGGGTTCTTGCCGATTGCAATTGCATCAAGGTTCATTACATCATCCTTTCACTTAGGATCTGACACGGAAAGTGCCAGCAGGAAAATTGTCAAGCAGAGCCTGACGACCGGGTCTTCTCAAAACGTTTGCGCTCATTCGGATCAAGATAGAGCTTGCGCAAGCGAATATTCTTTGGCGTAACCTCCACCAATTCATCATCTTGAATCCACGACAATGCGCGTTCTAGAGTCATTTTGATCGGTGGTGTCAGTTTGACAGCCTCATCCTTGCCAGCAGCGCGGATGTTCGTCAATTTTTTACCTTTAAGCACATTCACTTCCAAATCATTATCGCGTGAATGGATGCCGATAATCATACCCTGATAGACCTTGACACCGGCATCAATAACCATCGGGCCGCGGTCTTCAAGGTTAAAGAGGGCGTAAGCGACCGCTTCACCATTGTCGTTGGAAATCAGAACGCCATTGACGCGTCCACCGATCTCCCCCTTGTAGGGTTCATAGGCATGAAAAAGACGGTTCATAACAGCAGTGCCACGTGTGTCGGTCAATAGTTCCGATTGGTAACCGATAAGGCCGCGTGTCGGCGCATAAAAGACAAGGCGCACACGGTTTCCGCCTGAAGGGCGTAATTCAACCATTTCCCCTTTACGTTCAGACATTTTTTGCACAACAGTGCCTGAATATTCCTCATCAACGTCGATTACGACTTCTTCGATCGGTTCCAGTGTTTCACCATTTTCATTTTTTTGCATGACAACACGTGGACGCGAGACTGAAAGCTCAAAACCTTCACGGCGCATGTTTTCAATTAGAACGGCAAGCTGCAACTCTCCGCGACCGGATACATAGAAAGAATCTTTGTCGGCAGATTCTTCGATTTTCAACGCGACATTGCCTTCGGCTTCTTTCAATAGACGGTCACGGATGACACGGCTTGTCACCTTGTCACCTTCCGTACCGGCCAATGGGCTGTCATTGACAAGAAAGCTCATGGTAACTGTCGGCGGATCAATCGGCTGGGCCGTCAGCGGCTCGCTAACGGCAGGATCGCAGAATGTATCGGCAACTGTTCCTTTTTGAAGCCCTGCAATGGCGACGATATCACCGGCAACACCTTCTTCGATCGGTTGGCGCTCAAGGCCACGGAAAGCGAGGATTTTCGAGATACGACCATTTTCAAGCAATTTGCCATCCTGTCCCAGAACTTTGACAGCTTGATTGGGCTTGATCGAACCGGAATGGATACGGCCGGTGATGATGCGGCCCAGAAATGGATCGGCTTCCAAAATTGTACCGATCATACGGAATGGACCTTCGGCAACGGTTGGTGCTGGAACATGCTTGCATACCAGATCAAAGAGAGGAGCAAGCCCTTGGTCTTTGGGGCCCTCAGGATTTTCAGCCATCCAGCCGTCACGGCCTGAACCGTAAAGAATTGGAAAGTCGAGCTGTTCGTCGGTTGCATCCAAGGCGGCAAACAGGTCGAACACCTCGTTAATGACTTCATCGGGACGGCCATCGGGACGGTCGATCTTGTTGATGGCGACAATTGGACGAAGGCCGACTTTCAAGGCTTTGCCGACGACGAACTTTGTCTGTGGCATCGGGCCTTCGGCAGAATCGACCAGCACAATAGCGCCGTCCACCATATTAAGGATACGTTCAACTTCACCGCCAAAATCGGCGTGTCCAGGAGTGTCAACGATATTGATGCGGGTATCTTTCCAAACAACTGATGTGGCTTTTGCCAGAATGGTGATGCCGCGTTCGCGTTCGATGTCGTTGGAATCCATCATGCGCTCGGATGTGCGCTGGTTCTCGCGGAAATTACCGGATTGTTTAAGGAGTTCGTCGACAAGTGTTGTTTTGCCATGGTCAACGTGGGCAATGATGGCAATATTGCGCAATTGCATAAATCTGTCTTCTTTTCGTCACTGGATTTTCGTCTGAGATTGACAGGTTTGGAACCGGCTCATCCCGTGCTTGCAGCTCTCTTACAGGTTTTTCACTGGATTTGGAAGGGGACGATGCATTTTTCTTGTTTCGTCTATCGGGGATTGTTGATTATAGTGGTTGGAAATAGGGGTTGAATTCAATCGATGAGGAATATGATGAGACGTTTTATGGCGGGATTATGTCTGTCATTACTGGCTTTTGGGGGGGCTCATGCCGAGGAGTGGAAAAATATAAGAACAGGCAAAAGTTTTAACGTGCCGGCCTTTTTGAATATATCGGAAGTTGTTCCTGGCCAGTCTTACTCGATTTGGAATAAGGACGAGGGCTATCTCGTTGGGCAGATGCAGCTTATGCGTGAACGCATTGATGATATTGCCTATTTTCTGGATGAACGCGTTGAAAATATCAAAACAGATTTGGTTGCTCCACAATTGGACCAGTCATGGAGCAGCTATCCGCTTGGGAAAGAAACAGCCTATCATTTATCCTTTCGGGCTATGCCGGATAATCTGGGTGCAGACGTGATGGTCAATTACGATATGCGGCTTGTGGCTACCGACACATTCTATTGTCAGATCATGGTGCATGATTATACCGGTGATGTATCTCAGCCGGAAGCAACGCCGGAAGAAAAATCACAATTGGAAAAATTTTCTGATTCTTTTTTGAAAACCTGCCTTTCGGATGCAGAGATTCATAGTCTGCCGATTGTTGCTACATGGAAGAATCCGTTAAGCGACAAGACCATTAATATTGCCCCGAACTGGGAAGGTATAGAAGCGCCAAAATCTCCAAAGCAGTTTCCGCCACGTCAGCAGAAGTTAATGGTCTATTTTAACAATGGGCAATCAGCCAATCTAAACTTGATGGTCTATGATAAGAAGTTTAATCGCGACAATAGTCTTTCAAGCCACATCATTCAGGCGTTGGTTGATAAGACGACAACGCAAAAAGAGATTGCGGGCCATAAGGTTGAGATTGTCAAAGGCTGCGGAAAAGCCGGTTATCGTTGCAATGAAATATGGAGATTTGCAACGGATCAATATCAGGTTGATATTGATCTTTCTCAAAACAAAGGTCAGTCGGTTAGTAATGACAGCATGGCTTTGATTCAGGCTTTGGTTGAAAGTATGGATAAGGAATAGGGATGTATAAATTTTTCAGATACTTACTTGGCATTATTGCTTTAGTACTCGTTTGTACACAGATGGGAAATGCAGAGACATTTCTTAATGCGCGCACGGGCAAAAGTGTAAAAGTGCCTGAAAATCTCTCTATTCGCCAGACACAGCCGTTGCAATTCTATGATATAATCAATGAAACCCTGCGGAATGGTTATAGCGGCACCATTGCAATCCGTCGCGCAATCCGGTTTGATTTGGTGCAATTCGAGAAATACTATGTTGAAACCATCCGTCAATCGAATGACGAGTTCAGGATAGAGCAGGATTGGACCCCCTATAAAATTGACGATCATGACGCATGGTCAATGGTAACGGAGGAAATGCGCGATCTGGGTCAACATTCAGCACCGCAAATGATCGAGTTTCGAATTCTTCCGGCCAAGGACTTTTACTGCTCGGTGCGTTTTGTGCGTGACGAGCCGAATATCATCAAAGGCCGGGTTATGGAAAACAATGACGAGATATCTGCCTTTGCCGATAATATCTTAAAAAGCTGTATCACCGATCAGCAGATGAAAAGCCTGCCGGTTACCGGCAGTTGGACAAATTCCCTGACCGGAAAGTCGCTTGATATTCCTGCAATTTGGGAGGGTGTGGAAGGGTCTGCGTCCGAAACCGGATCAAATCAGGATACAAAGCCGCTAACTGTCTTTTTCAATGATGGTGATGAAAACCGTGTATCTTTGTTTATGGTTGCAAAGGATTCGTCCTTTAGGGAAGGGGTGATGGAAATGCGCACCCGCATGATGGAGAATGCGATCAGGGACAAGCAGATGGTCAATGGTAAAGAGATCGCTATTATGAAGGGCTGTATGGAAAAAACCATGCTCTGCCTTGAAGCATGGTCCTATGAGGGGCCGCAATATTTCACCATAGTGGAAGCATCATTGCAAAAAGGAAAGACAATATCTGACGCGACAAAGGCTTTCATGACAGCATTGTTCGGCACGATTGATTGAGCCTTACGGGCGACCGCAGTCAGGTGAAACTCACGGACAGACCAAAGCACGGATTTTTTCATAAACTGGTCTGGCAGCGTCGTTTTCGCTACTCCACGCTGCATTGAGGTGTATCATGACACCGAAATAATGATCGGGCCGCGGCAGATCGGTTGTGCCGCGCATGGCAAAGGAAATTATCTCTTTGACATACGCCGTGCGGCAATCTATCTGGTTGTAAGAATAGGTAGAAGTCTGTTCTTCTGGATGACCATTGTCCTCATCACCCATTTTTTGCCAATAGCTGACATAGTCTTTTTGCCAATAGCTGACATAGTTTTTTTCATGTTGCAGCGATGATTGATCAATCTGGAGGCTCTCATCCTTATCGGCATTAATCCAATCCGGATTTTCAGGTGGTAAGGTAAATTGTTTATACTGCTCAGGTATCATGTCTGGTATGTCGGGGACATGTTTTATATTTTCCATCAGTTCGGCAATGTTGACAGGGGATTCAATCTTGGGTGCGACTTTGAGATAATTTGCATGTTGTTCCAATGCTGGTTTATCTTTAAAAACCGTATTGATACGGCTGATCTGTTTTTCATCAAGAATGTAGATGCTGCCATCTTTGGATGTTGCCAAACCGTTGTACAGGTTTTCAAATAATAGCGGGTCAAGATGAAGCGGATAAGGTGATTTTGCGCCTTCAATCCGGCAGAGGAAATCTGCACCGGCTTCATCGGCATCTTCACCCTTGATGTGTCCTGGTATAATGTAGCCACCGTTAAAGTCATATGACAGGTTGCGCATGTCGATATAGATCAAAGAGTGATTAAATTCATCATCTCCGTAATAGGTAACATTTTGAAATCGGATTTCACGCGGAGCATTGCAATCAATCTTTTGAGTATATTTGACGATAAGATAGTTTTTTTCTTGAATATCAACTTCTGGGAAGGAAAAAACATCGATTATGATATTGGAACCTTCTTTATGGTAAGATGAACGGTCGAAGTAGAGAGCTTCATATTTTTTGGTATAGTATAGCCACCAGCGCGGTGCATTATCGGCAAAGAAATCGACTTTGTTCTGATTGTCAGCAAAAGCCGGAAACAGAGACAGAAGCAAAGCAGTAACCATGACTATAATTTTGGTAAAAGCGTGCATCTCATCTCCGTTAGTATAGTGGACTATCCTTATGACAATGTTTCGGTCAAAATTGTGACGGTGATGGAAAAATAGATCACAATACCGCTGACATCGACGAGTGTTGCCACAAAGTGTGCCGAAGCGCTGGCTGGGTTAAAGCCGAAGCGTTTCAGGATAAAGGGCAGCATGGAGCGACCATAGAGCCTAAGGTTGCGAAGATTGTCAGTGCAATCAGTAGCCAGTGTTCGTCACAATTATAGATGCCGAGTTGTTGCCAAAGGATAACGCGCACAAAACCAAGCGCTCCGCGTATGATATCCAGTGCCAGTCGGATGGAACGGCGATAAATTCCATTGTCATCAAGGCACCCGCCGTATCAGCTGGATAGGCGGCAAGTTTTGTACTTCCGTGCGGGTCAGCGGCAGCAAAAGTGCAAACAGCCTGTTGCGGGTTGCCTCGTCCATTTCTTGAAAAACGTCTGCGGCCTCATCTGCCGACATGCCGTCAAGAATGGCGCTGGCGCGCTCGGTGGTAGCATTTTCAATATCTTTGCAGGGGCTTCCAGTTCCGGCTTATTGAAGAGGTCGATCACGAAAGCAAACGGCAGTTTTTCAAGGATGTTGACTTTTCCATCCTACGGTAATGTATTGATAATATCGATGACATCGGTAAAGCGCATATGGGTGAGCGCATGGATGCTTGGCAATTTGTTATGACAATCTGACATTCATGCAGGCGCTGGTTGAAAGTATGAACAAGGATTAAAGATGTATAAAGTTTTTAGATATGCATTCGTCATCATGGCTTTGGTCTTGGCATTTACACAGATGGGAAATGCCAAGACTTTCCTTAATGAGCGCACGGGAAAGAAAGTTAATATCCCAGCCCGTATTATATTGATGCAAACGGCACCGGGGGAATCCTATCGAATTTATGACAAAGATCATTATCGCCTCCGCGGTACGATAGGCATAAGACGTTTAAACCAGTTTGACTGGGAACAATTCAAGCAGACTTTTATGCAAAATATGCGGTTTTCAGTAGATGAGTTTTCTGTTCTTCATGATTGGGAAGAACACAAAATTGACGGACATAAAGCGTGGCGCATTATGACGAGCGAAGTTGCTAACACAGTTTTGTCGCCTGAGCCCGCGACATACGATATACGCATTTTGCCGGCCAACGGGTTTTATTGTCTTGTTCGTTTGAACCGCCGGGATATTGCAGGTAATACTGGCAGCGATACGGATAATTATGACGCGCTGACGGTTTTTGCCGACGATGTGTTGGAAAGCTGTATATCTGATCAACCGATGAAAAGTCTCGAGATTAGCGGACAGTGGACAAATTTTATCACTAAAAAGAGCATCAACTTGCCCGCCAATTGGGAGGGAAGCAGGTTGCGTGATCCTGAAAGTGGCGAGCCGGTTGAACGCGATGACGGTACAGTTGCCTATTTCAATGACGGTAACAAAGGCCAGGTGACCATCTATATGCTGACCAATGGGGCCACAAAAAAAGATGATTTTTTAACCGCGCGTATTATTTATAGCATGGAGAACAAGAAAGAGGAGCAACGCCGGATTGACGGCAAAAACATTAAAGTTGTCAGTGGATGCCTTAAAAAAAGCGCAAGCTGTTATGAGATATGGTCTTATGAGAATAAAGGCTATTTTACCGATATTCATATATCGTATGTAAGAGGCGAGAATGTTAGTGATGAAGTCCATAACTTTGCCTCTTTATTACTCGAGACAGTGGATTGACTGTTGGTTTCCAACATAAAGTAGAGCATTGCGATCGTCTATTGTTTCATATTGCTCCACAGGTATCTGAAAATTATAACAAGGTACCTGTTAAAATAGCCGCTGCAATGGAAAAATAGATCGCAATGCCGCTGACATCGACAAGTGTTGCTACAAAAGGCGCGGAAGCGCTTGCCGGATCAAATCCGAACCGTTTCAGGATAAAGGGCAGCATGGAACCGACTATGGAACCAAAGGCAACAATACCAATCAAGGTCGCAAAAATTGTCAGTGCAATGAGCAACCAATGTTCGCCATAGTCATAGATGCTGAGTTGTTGCCACAAAATGACACGTACAAAACCGAGTGTCCCTAACATCCCCCCCAAGGCCAGTCCTGTTGGTAACTCTCGTTTGATAACCTTCCACCAATCGGATAATTTGATTTCACCCAAGGCAAGTGCACGGATGATGAGTGATGTGGCCTGTGAGCCCGAATTGCCGCCAGAACTCATAATCAATGGAATAAACAGGGTTAGGACGATGGCTTTTTCCAATTCGTCTTCAAAGTGCTGCATGACCGATGCTGTCAGCAATTCGCCTAGAAACAGTACAGCTAGCCAGCCCCCACGCTTTTTGAGCATATCAAAGAGACCTATTTGCATATAGGGCTTATCAAGAGCCTCCATGCCACCAAATTTATGTGCATCTTCACTGCTTTCTTCGACAATGGCATCTAGCACGTCATCGACAGTTACAATGCCGATGACGTGGTTTGTATCATCCACGACAGGTACAGATAAGAGATCATAACGACGAAACAGCCGTGCTACATCCTCACGATCGGTCAGGGCAGATATAGTGATCGGATTGACATCTTTGGCAATATCCAGAATATTATCGGTTGGATCAGCCAAAACCATCATGCGCAATGAAACAGCCTTTAACAAAGTGCTGTTGCGTGGATCAATCACATAGCTTGCATAGACTGTTTCTCTCGTGCGCTCGACAGCACGAATATGGTCTAGTGCTTGTTTGACCGTCCAGTCGGCAGGGACAGCAATAAATTCTGTTGTCATCAAGGCGCCTGCCGTATCGGATGGATAGGCAGCAAGCTTTTGTACTTCGGCTCGTGTGAGCGGCAGAAGTAATGCAAATAGTTTTTTGCGTGCCTCAATATCCATTTCTTGAAAAACATCAGCCGCCTCATCTGCTGACATGCCGTCAAGAATGGCGCTGGCGCGTTCAGGAGACAATGCCTGTAATATTTGGGCCGGCATTTGCAGTTCCGGTTTGTCAAAAAGTTCAATGGCAAAGGCTAGTGGAAGTTTCTCGATAACGGCAACTTTTTTGTTAAGTCCAAGAACATTGACAGCGTCAATCGCATCGACAGAATGTAAATGGCTCAAATGTTCGGCAAGTGTCTCGGCCGTTTGCATTCGAGATGCTTTTTTCAAATTTTTATTCATTCAATACGTCTTGTCATTAAGGTGTTGCAAAAATATGAATTGAAATGTTCATTAGATTCTCAGATTCTCCACCAGATAGTCGATAAATAATCGTGTTGTCAGGCGAAGACGTTTGTCACCAGCATAGAGAATATTGATATCCTGTAATGGCAGGCGGTAATCAGGAAAAAGATGTATCAATTCACCTTTGATAATATCATCGCACACTAGCCATTCAGGTAATATAGCTACACCTAGTCCGGCTTTTGCCATTGCCTTGATTAAAGAAGCGGAATTGGCATGAAAGCGCGCTATTCCATTCGTGTTGAATGGTTTATCCTGCTCATAGATCAGTGTCCATTGTGCTGGTGTGGATAGATTGCTGCTGCCAATCCACGCTGCATGGTTTAGATCTTCAACAGCAACAAGAGGATTCTGGTCGAGCCAAGCTTTTGAAGCGACTAGAACAAGATTATAACTAGCAAGTTTGCGGCATTTAAGAGCAGAGTTGCGTAAAACACCTAGCCGGATTGCTAGATCCAGCCGATCAGTTACGAGATCATTGAGAGACGAGTCGGCGTAGAAATTTATATTCAGTTGTGGATGCAGCTGGCAGAATTGTCCCACAATAGGTAGTAGATAATGTTCGCCGAATTCTATGGTTGAGGTCAGATTCAGTGTGCCGGATAATGCTCGGTGGCTATTGGCTATATTCTCAACCGATGCCTCTATTTGTGTAAAAATTCTGCTAAAATCATTATAGAGAACCGCGCCAGCGTCTGTTAGTGAAATGCCGCGCGTATTGCGGGTAAGTAATGGCACATTCAGTATGTCTTCTAATGTTTTTACATGGATACTAACCATGGATTTGATGATAAAGAGACGTTTTGCTGCTTTGGTGAAAGAACCGCAATCCACCACGGCAATGAAAGTACGAACCTGATTTATATAATGAAACATTCATTGTTCACTTTCAACAAACAGCATGTTTGATAGAGTATCGTTGACGCTGCATGATTGTCTGACTAGAGCGAGTGCGGAGGTCGAAATGACATATCGTTATCGTGTTGCTATTGTATTTCTAGCTGGTTTTTTTATTGACTGCATCAATATTTTTATGTCGGCAATCGCCTTGCCAAATATAGCCAATCAGCTTCAGGTTTCCGAATCGAGTACTGCTTGGGTTGCCAATGCCTATATATTGGGATTGATATTAATTATCCCTCTTAGCGCATGGATTGCTAGCCTTTGGGGTGCACGTATAACAATGGTGATTTCTATGCTGATTTTTTCAGTAGGAGCGTTATGTTCCGGTCTTTCAAATGATTTTTCTTGGCTGGTGATCTTCCGTTTTATACAAGGTGTGGGCGGTGGTTTGCTTATTCCTATTGGACAGGCATTGACCTTCGGGTTATTTGGCAAGCAGGAACGTGCTAAAATATCAACACTTGTGATGGCGGTTGCCTTGATAGCGCCAGCTGTTTCACCGGCGATCGGTGGTGTTCTTGTTGACTATTTTTCATGGCGTTGGGTTTTTTTAAGTAATATGCCTTTGGGACTGGCTACTGCCTTGTTGGCTTTTTATTGGATTAAAAACAACAGGACAAAACAAGAAAGTCGACCTGATATTGTTGGGTTGTTATGGGTCAGTTTGGCTTTGACAGCCATATTGTTGGGCATGTCATTCTATGCTGCAACAGGTTCTTTATTATTGTTTTTGTGGTTGGTGCTTCTAGGGGCTATTTTTTCCTGCCTTTATATACGCCATTATCGTCTGGTAAGCACGCCGATATTAGATATTTCCTTGCTTGCCAATTTGCGTATGCAATTTTCGATAATAACTTATTATGCTGTGCCGGGAGTTTTTACCGGTGTCAATCTTCTTGCTATTTTTTTCTTCAACAGATATTGGGCTGGGGGGCTGGTGAAACCGGAATGTTGATGATTTTTTATGCCGGTGGTTCTTTCTGCGCTATGCTTTTATGCGGTCGTCTTTATAATCACATCGGAGCTGTTATCCTATTTCTAACCGGTCTCATTTGTCATGCAGTAGGTATTATTTTTCTTTCATGGGTTAAACCGGACCAGCAACAACTGTCTTTATTGATAGCCGCTTATTTATTGATGGGAATTGGTGGCGGCATTACTGCTAATACGGCACAAACAACGGCTATGATTGATTTTGAAGGTGAAAAACTGGTGCGTGCCAGCACTATATGGAATCTTAACCGGCAAATATCATTCAGTGTCGGGGCCACATTTTTCACCTTGATTTTCAACGCGCTGCAAAAGCATAGCGCCACAATAGACGCTTATCATATATGTTTTCTTATCGGTGCACTTTTGGGTTTATTGCCCTTGTTACGTCTTATCTCATTAAACAACGTATCACAGGAATAGCTAATGTTGGTAGAACAGGAAAAGATTGCCTACAACAGTATCATCGAACTGCATCAATGGATTGAGGATGTCTTTACAGGCCGCGAAGATAAACCTCAGTCACTCGAACAAGTGATTGAGAGCTTCCATCAAAGTTTCACGATGGTAACGATGCGGGGACAAGTCATTACACGCGCTGAAGTCGAGAGTATGTTTCGCAACTCTATTGGTAGTCGGCCACAACTGCATATTGAAATTGATGGTTATGCCCCCTTGCAGATATGTAAAGGTAGTGCATTGTGCCGGTATTGTGAAACCCATTTTAATGGAAACGTGTCAAACTCACGGTGGTCCGTTGTCTTGATCGATCTCAAATGCAAACGGCCACAATGGCGCTATCTGCATGAAACCGCAATTGTGCCAGCCTAACAAGTGATAGATATTTTATGATATGCTACTGATGGCGACTTTTTGTTTTAAAGCGTTTTTAATATTCTATAAGTTTCTATATGTGTTTTTTATAACTGTTTGAGCAAAGGTTACGGTATATGAGCGAAAAAAAATACAATGTGGCTTTGACCAATTGGAACGGTGTTCATGGCTTGCCGGACTATTCAGCTTTTAAGGATGAGGATTTCAAAGTTGCTTTTACAGTTGCTTTGGAAAGCGCTAAGGAAGAGATTGAGGCGTTGGCGAAAGATCTTGCTCCGCCGACTATCGAGAGTTTTCTGATTCCTTTTGAATTATCGGGGCAGGCGCTGGACCGCTTTTGTTCAATTTTTTTTCAGCGTTCTGGTGCCCATTCCAATGCATTGATCCAGAATTTGGAACAGGAATTTGCACCGGCTTTATCGCGTTATGGATCCAGCATTATGATGGATGGGCGCTTGTTTCAAAAGATCAATCACCTTTATCAAAACCGCGAAAAACTGACGCAGGACGAGCAGACAAGGCGTGTAATTGAGCTACATTGGAAGGCATTTACCCGTAATGGTGCCAGACTTGATGAGCAGGGAAAAAAACGCTTGGCCGAAATTAATGAGCGGCTTGCTGTTCTTGGGGCCACATTTGGTCAGCATGTTTTAAAAGACGAGGCGGAATGGGTATTGTTTTTGAAAGAAGACGATCTTGATGGTCTGCCGGATGATCTGAAATCTGTTATGCGTGAGATCGCACAGGAAAAGGGCAGACGAGGTGAATATGCGTTGACATTGGCTCGTTCTGTTGTTGAACCGTTTCTGGCTAAATCTGCCCGTCGCGATTTGCGCGAGATTGCATTTGTTGCATGGAGCAAACGCGGTGAAAACAGCAATGATAATGATAATCGTACCATTATTAAAGAAACTGTCGCGTTGCGTGATGAAAAAGCAAAGTTGCTTGGTTATGAATCTTTTGCTGCTTTCAAACTTGATAATACCATGGCGAAAAAGCCCAAGGCAGTAATGGATCTGCTATTGCCGGTCTGGGAAAAAGCACGCAAGAAAGCAAACGCTGAGGAAGCGGCGTTGAAAGCGCAAGCAATGGAAGAGGGGATGAATGAAGCCTTTAAAGCATGGGATTGGCGTTATTACGCTGAAAAATTGCGCCAAAATCGTTTTGCGTTTGACGCTGCCGAACTTAAACCCTATTTACAGTTGGATCAGATTATTGCTGCGGCTTTTGATTGCGCGACTAGATTGTTCGGTATCACTTTTGAAGAAAAAAAAGGTGTGCCGCTTTGGCATGAGGACGCCCGGCTTTTTGAAGTAAAAAGTCCGGATGGTTCTCTGCAAGGTCTATTTATCGGTGATTATTTTGCTAGGGCTTCCAAGCGTTCGGGCGCATGGATGAGTGCTTTGCAATCGCAACATAGGCTTAATGGCGAAAAGCAAATTCCAATCATTTATAATATCTGCAATTTTGCAAAACCGCCCAAGGGAGAGCCGGCTTTATTATCTTTGGATGATGCACGCACACTTTTCCATGAATTCGGTCATGCACTGCATGGGTTGTTATCGGATGTTACATGGCCATCTGTTTCAGGTACATCGGTTGCCCGCGATTTTGTTGAACTGCCTTCACAGCTTTATGAGCACTGGCTGACTGTACCGGAGGTTTTACAAAAATTTGCGCTTCATGCTAAAACCGGAGAAGCGATGCCCCAAGCATTGTTGGAAAAAGTCAAGGCGGCACAAACTTTCAATTCCGGTTTTGAGACAGTGGAGTTCACATCCTCCGCCCTAATCGATATGGCTTTTCACCAAGGCGGTGTGGTTGGTGATGTAAGCCGGTTCGAGAAAGATGAACTTGAAAAGCTCCATATGCCGGATACAATTATTATGCGTCATCGCCCGCCCCATTTTACCCATGTTTTTTCCGGAGATGGCTATTCAGCCGGTTATTATTCCTACCTTTGGTCGGAGGTGCTGGATGCCGATGCGTTTGAAGCTTTTGAGGAAACAGGTGATAGCTTTCATCCTGCTTTGGCGGATAAGTTGAAAACCTATATTTATTCTGCTGGTGGTAGCCGTGATCCCGAAGAACTATACAAGGCCTTTCGTGGCAAGATGCCGACAGCAGAGGCCATGATCAAAGGGCGAGGACTTTGATTTCATTCGGTGCTTTCCAATTAATATGGAAAGCACCATATTTATTCTTCTATTGTTCGCCTAACTTCATCGCCGGATCATATGTCTTGCCATCTACCGTTTTGATAACAGCTTGGCCACAGACCATCTCACCGGTTTTAGCATTGAAACTGTAGCTTGGACTGCCATAAAGTTCCCACCCCTTGTCGAGGGCGTTGGATATCTTGTGGCAGAAACTTGAATCGTCGGAGCCGGTCAAATAGCGATAAAGCTTCATTTTAGTCTTCCTTCTTTTTTAGAAAACGTGCTGGATTGCCGGTAACAGTACTTCCTGCCGGAACATCTTTTGTTACTACGCTGCCTGCGCCGATGATGGCGCCATCACCAATAGTGATGCCGGGCAAAATGAGTGCGCCTGCACCGATCCAGACAGTGTTGCCAATATAGACGAATGAACCAAATTCTAGTTTTTGATTCCGCGATTGTGGGTCTTTGGGGTGGTCGGCGGCAATTATTGTAACATTGGGGGCAATATCACAGTGATTGCCTATGGTTACCGGCCCTACATCAAGAATGGTACAATTGTAATTGATGAACACGTCATGGCCTATGGAGATGTTGTAGCCATAATCGACATTGAAGGGAGAGCGTATTTCGACATTTCTCCCTATCGCTTTTAACCGTTGGGCCAATATGGCCTGCCGCTCTTTTAAGGGTTCAGCAAAAGACTCATTGAGTTTTTTCATCCAGCGATAGGCGGCCATCCGGTCGGCTTCAAGTTCGCTGTCGGCTGCAAGATAGAGTTCGCCATCCAGCATTTTCTGCTTTTCGCTTTTGGATTTGTCTGGCATGAGCGCACTTTCTGGAGTTTCATGAGTGACTGGTATTTTTTCAGGAAAATAACAGACTGCCAAGATCAATTATGAAAATTTTGACACAGCCTTTATACGGTAGTATGGACGTGGAGAAGATATAAAGCTTGAGGAAAATGTCATGGAAAAGTTTACAAAATTGACGGGCGTTGCTGCCGCCTTGCCGATTGTCAATGTTGACACCGATATGATTATTCCTAAAAATTATCTCAAAACCATCAAACGGACCGGCTTAGGCAAAGGTCTTTTTGCTGAAATGCGCTATCTTGAAGATGGCTCTGAAAATCCTGACTTTGTGTTGAATAAACCGGCTTATCGTCATGCCAAGATTCTTGTGGCTGGTGATAATTTTGGCTGTGGTTCCAGTCGCGAACATGCACCTTGGGCCTTGGCGGATTTTGGTATTCGCTGTGTGATTTCAACATCTTTTGCTGATATTTTTTATAATAACTGCTTTAAAAACGGTTTGTTGCCGATCAAGGTTAGCCCTGAGGACTTGGAAAAGTTGATGGATGATGCCTCTCGTGGTGCTAATGCAACTTTGAGTGTTGATCTGGAAACTATGGAAATTCGTGGGCCAGATGGCGGCATACTGAAATTCGATCTTGATGAATTCCGCCGCCATTGTTTGTTAAACGGCCTTGATGATATCGGTTTGACTATGCAGAAAGTCGATAAGATCGGCGCATTCGAGAAGAAAAATAACGAAAGCCATCCTTGGGTTTAAGAGCCGGGAGGCTGAAGGAAATTTTTTATGGCCAGAACAGATCAAAGCGGCGACTGGGCGCGCCGCTTTTCTCCGTCACTTGAAGAACTCGACTCTTTGGTTCGTAGCGCCTACTCTCATTTGCCGGATAATTTTCGTGGTCTGTGTGGCGAGATTGTCATTCAGCTGGTTGATTTTCCAGATGAGCAGACAATCGAGGATATGGGACTTGAATCGGAATTTGACCTTCTTGGGCTTTTTGAAGGTACATCAATTGGCGAGCGGTTGATGAGCGAAAGTGGCGATGAGCCGAATCGTATTACTTTATTTCGTCGGGCCATTCTTGATTATTGGTCAGAAAATCAGGAAACATTGGGTGATATTGTCACTCATATTCTCATTTATGAGATTGGACATCATTTTGGTTTATCGGATGACGAGATGGAAGCAATAGAAGGCGTGGCTGAGTAATCGCTTTTCTTTTCTCTATCATTATCCTTGCCTGACGGGAGCCCCATATAGGCGGGTTCTACTTCGTCTGCATAACAGACGGGTGATGCATTTTTCCTGATTTTACAGTGCTTATCGTTTTCAGACATAATACTTCTTTTATGCAAGAACGACATTCTACTGCGCTATTGCGTAATTATCAACACGTCCAGCATGTTGGCCATTTTTCGGTTGCCAGTCATCGTCATCGCTTTTTTGGGGTGCCTCAACATCACCTACCAATGAATTGTTTCCTTTGGCCATTTCATAAAGGCTCATCGGAGCAACACGCTCGACATTACGTGGGAAAACCGTATTGGGTGCATTGAGTAATGTGTCATTCGCTTGTCCATTATCTGGTGCAGAAGGACTGGCAAGATTCAGAATCGCCTGTAATGGTTTTTCTGCGTAAAAGGCCAGTTTTTTACGCCCTGCCGGAGTAAAATTGATGCCATCATTGCTACGTAGGCGTACGGTTTTACCGCTGATGTCATAACCTGATAAGGCAAATTTGCCATCATCACCGACAAAACCATCCCATACTTCGATAAAGCGTCCGCCGGCAGCTTCTGTCTGGGTTTTATAAAAACCGTTCAGAACAACAATTTGTTGGGTCAGATTGTCTTGTTTGAAAGCGGGTTGCCCCATCCATAAGAACGGTTTCCCACTCTGTTTAAGGGCAGCTGAAAATTGTGATAACCGTTCCTGATAGACGCGGTTGAAGGTTTCTGTTCTTGGTTCGAAACCATCGCCTTGGCGTAATGTCTGGTTGTCATTGGCACCCAGCATAATGATAATGACATCTGCCTTTTCCTGCGTGATGAGCGGGCCGATTTGCTTGATCCAGTTGAAGTGATCATCGCGCACAAAACCCGATGATGAGTCAATTTTTGTTCTGATGACGACATCGGGATTATCGGCATAAAGCTCGTTTAGGCCATCGGCAAGGGCGCCAGCGACAAAGTCGCCGACGACAAGAATGCGCTTGGCATTTTCTTTTTTGGGTTGAACTTTGGCTTGCGTGGCTTGTTTTGATTTTTTTTTGCTTGTTGCCGGCTTTTGCGGTTGTGTTTTGGTCGGTTGCTTTTCTTTTTTTCGGTTGAAGATAATGTCAAAAATATTGCGTGCCTGTGCCTGTTGCACGGAAGGTCCTATCATTGCCAGGCTGAGTGACAGTAAAATGAACAGTCTGAATGTGCGCAATATTATTTTCATGCTTTTGCCTATCTTCTACGTAATATAGATAGAACTTCACGGCTTGGATGTCCATCAACTTTCAATCCGTTACGGGTCTGAAAACTTTCAATAGCGCTACGTGTGGCGTCACCGATTTTACCATCAATATTGCCTTTATAATAACCTAAAGCGCGCAAATGGGATTGTAATTCCTGTCGCTCTTTCATGCTGAGTTTGGTGAAGGGTCTGTTCCAGTCCTGTATAAGATCGGGGTATCCGGCAATACGGTCGGCAAGCAGACCGACAGCAAAAGCATAACGATCGGCATTATTATAACGTTTGATAACAAAGAAATTTTTAGTGACCAGAAAGACCGGGCCATTTCGACCATCTGGCAGTTTAAGCGTGGCTTTTTGTGACGGGTTGGGAAATGGCTTGCCATTGGCACGACGGATACCGAGTGCTGCCCATTGGGCTAAAGTTTGCGAGCCTGTCGGAAATTTGCCATCTGGGATGGTCACTTCATAGCCCCATGTGCGGCCGCTTTCCCATCCGTTTTTTCTTAAGAGGTTCGCTGCTGTTGCTAATGCATCTGGCACCGATTGCCATATATCGCGTCGCCCATCTCCATCCATGTCGACCGCATAGGCAAGATAGCTGGTGGGGATAAACTGTGTGTGTCCGAGTGCTCCAGCCCAGGATCCGGCAAGATGGCCGCGATCAATGTCACCGCTTTGCAGGATCTTCATAGCAGCAATCAGCTGTGTTCGGGCATATTTGGCACGTTTTTTGTCACCATAGGCCAATGTTGCCAAAGAGCGTATCGCATCACGCATGACATCGTCACGTTGCATAATCGCGCCGTAATTTGTTTCCATCGACCAGATGGCCAGAAGGATGTTACGGTCGACACCAAAACGCTTTTCAATAGCTTTAAGCCATTTAGCCCACTTTTTGCTATGAGCCTGTCCCTCGGCAATGGCTTGTTCTTCAACGCGGTTATCGAAATAGTTCCATGTTGGATCTTTGAATTCGGGCTGATAGCGCGCTTTTTTCAGCACTTCCATGTCTGGTGTATCGACATTCTTAAACGCACGGTCATAAGTCTGCGCTGTGATGCCGGCATTCATGGCCGTTTTTTGGAAGTCACTGATAAAGCGTCTGAACGCGGTATCGGCAAGAGCTGCATTTGGCAGCAAGGTTGATGTGAATCCGAGGCTTGCAATTGCAAAACCTGCGCATAAAAAATACCGACGGTTAAGATCGCGCTTGATCATTTTTGTTTATCCAAAATTTAGTATGTGTCAAAATCGATTTCATTAATGCATGATTTGGTTAGTATTCAGTTTAACGGCAATAAAGTTGAAATCGATGGTTGTGGTTATGTTATTTTCCGCTTCATCACGTTTCATGTCAGTGTGCCATGAAAGATGTAATGCTTCTGTTATAGTCGTGCCACATTTTGCCGCATATAGGGTTTATTCATGAAAGCGTAATATATATTGAATATAGGCATGGCAAATCGGTCATGGCCCAATGAGGAGAATTTGATTTGCGTAAGATCAGAAAAGCGGTTTTTCCTGTCGCCGGTCTTGGTACACGTTTCCTACCAGCAACGAAGACCGTGCCTAAGGAAATGCTGACAGTTGTTGATAAGCCTGTTATTCAATATGTCGTGGATGAAGCCCGCGAAGCTGGTATTGAGCATCTGATCTTTGTGACAGGCCGTAATAAGGCGGTTATTGAAGATTATTTTGACGCTCAGGTCGAACTTTATACGACTTTGGAAGAGCGTGGTAAAAAAGAAGAACTCGATCATTTACAGGATTTGCAACCGCAACCGGGGACGACTTCCTTTACTCGTCAGCAGCAGCCTCTGGGCCTTGGTCATGCCGTTTGGTGTGCCCGTGAACTGGTCGGGGATGAGCCTTTTGCCCTGTTGTTGCCGGATATGGTTATGCAGGCGCCCAAAGGCTGTTTGTCGGAAATGGTGCGCCTTTATAATGAAACAGGCGGTAATATTGTTGCAGTACAAGAATGTGATCCGGCAGAAGCCCATAAATACGGTATTGTCGCTAAAGGTGTTGATGTCGCCCATGGCTTTGAAATTACTGGCATGGTTGAGAAACCGGCTCAAGGAACAGCGCCGTCCAATCTTTATATCAATGGCCGCTATATTCTTCAGCCGGAAATTTTTGATATTCTTTTCCATCAGGAAAGAGGAGCGGGTAATGAAATCCAGTTGACTGACGGCATGTTAAAAATGGCCGATACGCAGAAGTTTTATGGCTTCCGCTTTGATGGACGCACTTTTGATTGCGGTTCTAAAACCGGGTTTATCGAGGCCAATGTTGCTTTTGCACTCTCGCGTGCAGATATGCATCACAAGGTATCAGCTCCGTTAAAAGACCTTTTGGCAACGATTGCCAAACCTGAGTGATTATTCCTGATTCATATAGAATATAGACGGATGCCCTGAATTGTTTTATTTGTTCAGGGCATTTATTTTAGGGATAGAAAAATGACGCAAACCACACCATTGCAAGCTGCACAACGTACATTGATGATGGAGCGCAATGGGTTGGAAGCGCTTTCCAACCAGTTGGAAAATTGCCTTGCAGAAACATTTACGTCATTGGTTGACAAGATTTTCAATCTCAAGGGCCGTGTTGTCGTAACAGGCCTTGGAAAAAGCGGCCATGTCGGCGTCAAGATTGCTGCAACTTTGGCATCAACCGGAACGCCGGCTTTTTTTGTACATGCTTCTGAAGCCAATCATGGCGATTTGGGCATGATCGGGCCAGATGATTTGATTATTGGTCTATCATGGTCGGGTGAAACAATTGAGTTGCAGGGTATTCTCAACCATTCGCGTCGTTTTTCCATTCCTTTGGCGGCCTTTACGTCAGGTGAAAAATCCTCGCTTGGTCGGCAGGCCGATTATCTGATGTTGTTACCCAAGGTCGAAGAGGCCTGCCCACATGGCTTGGCCCCGACCACTTCAACAAGTATGCAAATGGCTTTAGGTGATGCGCTGGCTGTTGCCTTGTTGGAAAAGCGTGGTTTTTCAGCTCAGGATTTCAAAATTTTCCATCCCGGCGGCTCACTTGGTGCAAGTCTCAAATATATTCGCGATGTCATGCATAAAGGCGATGAGTTACCTTTGGTTAAAAGCGGCACCTTGATGCCCGAGGCTATGAAGGTTCTTTCACACAAACATTTTGGTTGTGTTGCGGTAGTGGATGTAAAAGGCACTCTGGTTGGTATCGTGACAGAGGGGGATCTGGCGCGCAATATCCATCGCGACTTGTCTGGTCTTGCCGTTGATGAAATTATGACCAAGTCACCCAAAACAATCGAGCCAGATGCTTTGGCCGGTCGTGCCACTGCGTTAATCAATCAATATCAGATTGGAGCCTTGCTGGTGGTTGAGGATGACAGACCCGTTGGTATTGTCCACTTTCATGATTTGATCCGGATCGGTGCTGCATAATGAAAAAGAAGTTGATCAGATTGATTGTAATGATGGGGATAGTATCCGGTTTTGTTGCACCTCTTTATGCAGATATATCAGATACGGATTTTATCGATTATCAGAAGCGCATTGCCAATTTGTCAGAGCAGTTGTCTCGAAATAAGGACAATCCTCCTCGGCTTGGTACTCCGGCCGGTGATGCTCTTTTCTTGCCGGTATTTGACCTTAAAAAATTGGCTGATGAGCCGATGACAGTTGCTGATATGCCCAAAATAAGCGCCTTGATGAAGTCGAATACTCTCATACTTATGTCATATATAACTCATGAAGGTATGACACAGGCAGATGTTGAAAAGTCTTTGAAGAAATATGAAAATGAATTTATCCAGTTTATGGTTCTGACGCTGTATCTGGGCGTGGCGGCCAATGAATCTGAAAATGCGATGTTTGCGCATACATCGGCAGATGATTTGAATGATATGGTGCGCAAAGGTATCATCCAGATGCATCGGGGCATGTTGCAGACTGTGAGTGGTGTGGCGGTCACCTTATCCGACCCTGATTTGTCCACACAGTCGAGGGCCATTCTGGTTGATGCTCTTGAGGCAACATTGCCGCGTCTGCTAAGAAACCTTTCGGTTGAGGAACGCCGGTCACTTGTTAGCAATATGCGCATTGGCTATAAATATCTTGATGATCGGCAGAACGCTGCTATCCAAAAGATCATGGACAATATAGAAAATATGCCTTGTGATAATGCCTGTAGAGTGACAAAGGCATCGTATTAAACGATCTTCCTTCAAGGCATGCCATGTAATATTTGGTTAATAGAGAAAAGCTGAGAAATATTCAGCTTTGATAGTTTTATGGCAATGGAGCCTATTGAGAATATTTGAGATGAAGAATGTATTGTTGCATAAAATTACGATTATATTCGTAACGCTTCTGACATTGTTTTTTTTAAATTCGTCCTATGCCAAAATGCCGTCTGACGCTGTTAAAATCGCAAAACAAAGGGTTGAAGAATTTAAGAGTGTCCGAAAGGAACTCGGCGGTGCTTTGCCGAAGTTCGGCACAAGGTTGGGTGATCCCGTGTTGCAACGCTTATACGATAAAAGCGCAATCTTGGGTGAGGAGCCTTATACGGCTGATGATATTGAAAAAATTCGTGGTGTTAGAAATGCGATGGCTGATGTCCTCGACGTTTACATGCAATTGACATTGAATAATTCATATGAAGAAAGCAATCTGAAACAACTTGAATATCAGCGTGAACTGGCCGTAAGTATGAGCTTTGTGATGCAAATGAGTAAAGTCTTTACTCTGAGTACTGCAGATGATCAATTTAAAACAGAATCACGAATAAGAACACGTAAAGTTTTATCGACTTTTCTTCCTCTTGTCGTATTTTATGCATTAAATCCGAAGTTATCAAAGGAGTCACAAGCGATTTATTGGCAATCCATTCGTGACAATTTGCCAATATTGGCAGCATCACTGTCGAAGCCTCAGCGTGTAGAGTTTGTGTCCGTTATGAAGAAGATATCGATTTTGGATGAAGAACACCGAAAAGTAGTATCCGATATTATATTGAGCCTTCCGACTATGCCGTGCGAAGGCCTTTGTGCCTTAAAGGAAGATTGATCTATAAGCGACTTACGCTTCCTCAACATTGAAGGCGCCATCGTGAAACGCAATAAGACGAATACGCTTGCCGATTGCTAGATCCGGCCCTTTGATGCGCCAGATCGTATCATTAATACGCACGCGCCCATGCCCGTCCTTGATCGGTTCTTCCAATGTGGCAATTTCGCCAATCAACTGCTCGGTACGCTGGTTTAAAAGTGGTTCATCACTGGCGGGCTCGCGACGAAAATAACGCCGGCCTGAAAGCACAAAAATGACGGATAGGGCAAGGAACAGGATGATTTGACCTTGCCAGTCGCCCAAGCCGATATGGTCTCCTATCAGACCGGCAATGGCGGCCGTTACTAAAGCGGCAAAACCGAACCAGACAATAAATACGCCGGGAATCATCAATTCGGCGAAGAGAAGGATAAGGCCGATAATAACCCACGTCCATAATCCGAGAATTGAGATGATTTCCTGCATATTTTATCCGTTCACAATCAAGATTTGCGTTTATTGCCGCTATCGTCCGAGAATAATTCCTTGGCAATCGCCCCAATGCCCCCCAAAGAACCGATGAGTGAAGAAGCTTCCATAGGCATCATCACAATTTTTTGGTTGGGAGCTGTACCGATAGCAGCCAGTGCTTCGGTATATTTCTGGGCAACAAAATAGTTGATCGCCTGTACATCGCCTTTTGCAATGGCTTCAGAAACGGCAAGTGTTGCTTTAGCTTCGGCTTCGGCCAAACGTTCACGCGCTTCAGCTTCACGGTAGGCTGCTTCACGCTTGCCTTCTGCTTCCAAAATCTGAGCCTGCTTAAAGCCCTCGGCGCGCAGAATGTTGGCATTACGATCACCTTCTGCTTCCAGTACCTGCGCACGCTTGACACGTTCGGCTTTCATCTGGCGCCCCATGGCATCGACCAGATCACGCGGCGGTTGAATATCTTTGATTTCGATACGTGTCATCTTCAAGCCCCACGGGTGGGCGGCTTCATCAACAACGTGCAGCAGTTTTTCATTGATTGTATTGCGGTTGGATAAAAGCTCATCCAGATCCATTGAACCAACAACTGTACGAATATTGGTCATGGTTAAATTCATCACCGCATATTCCAGATCAGCGACCTGATAGGCAGCTTGTGCGGCATTGAGAACCTGATAGAAGGCAACCGCATCAACTGAAACAGTTGCATTGTCACGGGTGATTACTTCCTGTGTCGGTACATCGAGAACCTGCTCCATGACATTGATACGTGCGCCGATCTTGTCGAAGAAGGGCACAATGAGGTTAAGGCCGGGAGACAGTGTTTTTGTGTAACGGCCAAACCGCTCTACTGTATACATATGGCCTTGCGGTACAGTTTTTATACCTGCAAATAATGTAGCGATGACCAGAATGGCCAAGACAATCAAAGCAATACCGAAACCGGTCATGGGAATTCCTTCAGTAAATCCAAGTTCAAACATTATATATTCTGTTTTTACACAAAAATGTGAAATGACAAAGGGGAAACCAACTTTTTATCAAGCTTATCAAAGGGATTTGCTTGCTTTCAGGATCAAATCCAGCCTGAAAGCTCTTTTTTTACGAGACTGGCAATAACATTCATACCGTCTTCGCTGTCATTCAGGCACGGAATGTGGCTGAAATTGATGCCACCATTTTCTTTAAATAACAAAGCGGCTTCATGGCCGATTTCATCGACCGTTTCAAGGCAATCGGCAACAAAACCCGGATTGAAAACAGCAAGTGATTGAACGCCGCTGCGAGCGAGTTCCTCGACCGTTTTGTCCGTATAGGGCTGCAACCATTCTTCCGGTCCAAAACGTGATTGATAGGTCATCAGCAGAGTATTCTCGTCCATTTTGAGGCGCTGGCGCAATGCCTGTGTTGTGCGCTCACATTCTTGCGGGTAGGGATCGCCGCGTCGTGCATAACTTTGAGGAATACCATGATAAGAGGCAATAATTTTTTCCGGTTTGAATGGAAGTGTTTTGAGATGTGTTTCAATCGAACGGGCAAGCGCTTCAATATAGACGGGTTCATCAGGATAGGATGGTACCGTGCGTATGGCCGGTATAAAACGACGCTTCATCATGGCGTCAAATAACGCATCACATACAGTCGCTGTAGTTGTTGCCGAATATTGCGGATAAAGAGGCACGGCCAGTAGCTTTGTGCAGCCGGCATCAATCATGCGGTTGGCAACCGTTTCAATTGAAGGCTGTCCGTAGCGCATAGCCCAGTCCACATGGATATTGGCGCCTTTGAAATCATGATTCATGAGGGTTTGTAGTTTTTCACCTTGAGAACGCGTATAGGTACGCAAGGGTGATTCATTGCGCTCGCGGTTCCAGATACGGTCATAGAGCGCGCCGGATTTCTTTGGGCGTGTATTTAAAACAATGCCATACAGAATGGGTAGCCATAAGAGACGTGGCCATTCGATGACGCGCCGATCGGATAAAAATTGCCCGAGATAACGGCGCATGGAACGTTTGTCGGTTGCATCTGGTGTCCCGAGATTGATGAGTAAAACACCGATGTGTTGATTGTCGTTCATAAATATTTTGCTTTCACAAGGCAGACAAACCGTACTGCCTTGATGATAGAGTTAACTAGACTCTGCGGTTGAGTGCAAATTGCGAGCCGTTCTGGGAGGTGCACAGAAGCTGCATATTGTTGTTAGAGATGGCACAATTTACACGAGATACAGTGCCTCGCACAATTGAGCGCATTTCAATGCTGACATTCTGCGTACCATGATAAACGTAATTGCCTTCAGACAATTTTTCATTTGTATCAGGGGCGCGTGTTTCAAAAATCCCGTTTTTGAATGATGACACAATATTGTTTGAATCGGCCCATTGCCCTTCAATGCCATTCGGTACATTCTGGATAGCGGGCCTTTGTCCGTAATTTTGTGACAAATTACAGGCCGAAAGCGCGATGGCTGCAATCCCTAATGTCATAACATTCAAAATTGATCTCATTTTCGATCCTTCTCGCTTTTATGCGTTATTATTAGCCTGTCTTGTTGCTATCATCAATATGGCGCTTTTTTTGTAAATCAATGGAAAACCTTTTTTTAAGTTAAAATATCGGTTTGCTGTTGCAACTAATCATCATTTTTCATGCGTGGCAGTGGCGGGAAGACCGGAAACGGAATTTTTTATTCTATTTCGCAACTAAGGCGCTATTGGCGCGTTTTAGTTTCCGATAAAGGAGATTTTTTACATATGATGGGTGCAATTTTGGTCGTGGGTGAAAATAGCACTCTTCGATCCCGGACAGCTTCGATTCTAATTGCTTTGGGATATCGCGTGATTGAGGCTGAAAGCGGTTTAAGGGCGATTGATCTGTTACGTAGGCGCCGTAACATTTCTATGGTTATTATGGACCTGTTGATGAGTGATATTTCAGCCGTCGAGCTGATAGGGTCTATTCGCATCGTGGGTGTTTTTCTGCCGGTTGTCGTCGTTGCCCATTGCGATAATGATCCCGGGCTTGAAAAAGCGATAGAATCAGGAGCGCGCGAATATTTGACCTATCCTGTGTCGTCGCTAAGATTGAAAGTGATGTTGGGCAATGTGGTGTTGATGAATACCTATGAGCGCGAGATCCACTATATGCGCCGTGCATCCGAGGACCATCTGACATTTGATGATCTGTCGGCAAGCAGTATAGCCATGCGTCATGTTCTGGCTATTGCCAAGCCGCTTAAAAGGTCTGATAAAAATATGTTGATAGAAGGGGAAAAAGGAACAGGGCGTGAAACGTTTGCCCGAATTATGCATCGAGAGAACGGCTGTGGCGGCCATTTTACCCGTGTGCAATGCGTATCCTTTGCCGATGAAAAGATTGGACATCGGATATGGACGGGGGACATGGCTGAAATAGCCTTTTCAGCCAAGGGCGGCACACTTTGTCTTTGTGACGTAGATGTGCTGGATCCGATCCAGCAACGTCGATTGTGCAATTATCTGAAAGAACGTGACGTAAAGGGACATCCCCATGAATATCGGCTGGTTGCTTTATCGGCTTCCAGACTTTCCGACCTTGTTCAGGATCATGCCTTTGATGCAGAGCTTTTTGCATTGCTGTCACAGTCATATATCCGTATTCCACCCTTACGTGAAAGACGGGAAGATGTGCCCGATATTGCCCAACGGATTTTGAACCATCTTATTGTAGAAAGTGGGCATTCGTATGTGCATGGTATTCAAGGTTCGGCCATGGCTTTGTTCATGCAATATGATTGGCCCGGTAATATTACGGAACTCGAGAATATGCTTTTCAGGTCAATGTTGACGAGCAAGGGGCCGCTTTTAACAATTGCTGATTTTCCCCATCTTGTATGTAGCCAGTCGGTTGATGCTATGATCAATGGTAGTGGGGATAGAAATTTATGCAATTCTTTTTATAGAGAAAACGGTCATATCAAATCATTGCCGCAAGTGGAGACAGAACTTATTGAAGAGGCGCTCAAGCGTTATCAGGGGCATATGAGTGAAGTCGCAAGACGTTTGAAAATCGGACGCTCGACACTTTACCGCAAACTTGAGGTCGAGGACATCAACCTATTGGAGGGCAGGGATGCGTAAAGGGCCCATATTCGCTAACTGATAAGAGATCGCCTGTCAGATAAACGTTTGAATCGATTTTAAACGCTATTTCTGCAATGGAATGCGGCATGTAAAATCATAAAAAAGTCTGCTTTTCGCGGTTTTATGTGCCAGCGTAATATTTTTTGACTGTTGTGGGCCAATTGCCATGTTATGATCGTATTCATAAAAGATAAGCCGTTATTAACCATTTTTGTGTTATATTGGTTAAGCTTTTCTTGATTGTGCGTTGTTTTGTCATGAGACAATGCACATATGAATGGTGTGTAAAAGCGTATTTGAAGAGGGATGACATGGTCATTGATATGTTATCCAGATTTACCGATCCGGCTGTCTATAAAAAGGGAAACAGCCAGCAGGCAGGGTTATATGATCTTTTCTAAATTCGCAGATATTATGTATAAGGCAAAACGGTCGGTTATCATTGCATTGGCGCTGGTAACAGCAGGGGCTGTTTTTCTTCCCTATATAGGGGCCGCCCAGAACGAGACACGTTCTCTCAAGCTTTATTATATTCATACCAAGGAAAAGGCAGAGATTGTTTTTAAACGTAATGGCAAATATGATCAGGCCGGTCTGAAAAAGCTCAATGTATTTTTGCGTGATTGGCGCCGTAATGAGCCGACCAATATGGATCCGCGTTTGTTTGATCTGATATGGACTGTTTACCGCAATAGTGGATCACATGAATATATCAATGTTGTTTCGGCTTATCGTTCGCCTGCAACTAATAATATGTTGCGTTCGCGTTCTGCCAATAGTGGTGTTGCCAAAAACAGCCAGCATACGCTTGGCCATGCGATGGATTTTTTCCTTCCTGATATCAAGCTAGCAAAATTACGTGCAATCGGACTTAAACAACAGGTTGGCGGTGTTGGCTATTATCCAAAATCGGGTTCGCCTTTTGTGCATATGGATATCGGTAATGTACGCCATTGGCCACGCATGAGCCGCAAGGAGCTTCTGGCGCTTTTTCCGGATGGTAAAACCATGCATATTCCAACTGATGGGAAGCCTTTGGCAGGATATGCGCAGGCCAAGGCTGAATGGTTGGCACGTCGTGGCGCTCCTGTGCTAGTCGCTTCGGCAGCTCCAAGCAGTGCCTCTCATGAGAAAAAATCATTATTCGGCTCGATTTTTGGCAAGGGTGATAAAACAGAACGTGCACCTGGGCCACAGCGTGATTTGACACCAGCGCCGACTGTTCGTGAAGAATTGCCGGGTGTCGAAGTTGCCTCTTTGCCAACGGATGACATACCTGTACCTGAACCGTCACCATTGCGTGCTGCCCCTCAGGGTGAAGAAGATGATGGGGGTGATGATTCGGCTTTGATGGCTTATGCTGATGTGCCGATTCCTGTTGCTCGTCCCAACGATCTGGTTTTTTCGGATGATGCACCGGCTGCTGATAGCGAGCAGAGTGTGGCTGCCGCTGTTGTTCCTTTACCAAGTGATAGTCCGGCTGTGCAGGCAGCACAGGATCAGATTGCTATGGCTATTGCCGGTTATGATGACGATGCAGCTGCTGGTAAGCAGGGCTCGGATGATCTGGCTTCACTTATTGATGATAATAACGATCTTGCTGTTATCCCTGTTCCTGACGATGATTGGGAAGATGAAGATGATTATATCGACTTGCCGGATGATAATGGTAATGGTGTTGCATCGGCTGACAATGGTGATGTTGCAGATAATCAGCAGGTTGCCTCCATTGCTCCGGTCAAGGTTGCACCGAAGGCTGATAAACCGACACAGGATGATGTATCAACCATTATTCATGAAAAGACCTCACCGGTTAAGGAACTTTCTGTTGATGAAGAATTGAAGAGGGTTCCTAATATGGTTTTCGTTTTGGGCTTGAATAAAGAAAATAACGGGCCTAAATTGGCGGTGTTGCGTGGTAAGGCAATTGATTTTCGTACTGTTGCCAAAATAAATGCCACTTATTGATTTTTTTTCAATTGAAAATGATAGACGCCGGATTTTCCGGCGTTTTATTTTTACGATATATGTCTTGACCTTCCCATAGGGGGAAGCTCTATTTATATGCTGCGCCATGCAAAGAGAGAATTATATTTGCGAGGTAAATACTTTGTCGGATTGCTTATATTTTCTCTTTTCCGGATGAAGGCGTTTTATAAAACACAGGCTTAATGCATTTTGCATGAATTTGAAAAAACGCAATGTGCATTAATGTCATGAAAGGGATTTATCATGGCAAGGCAGACGCAGCATTTACAATTGAATATTGAAGGGATGACCTGCGCGTCATGTGTTCGTCACGTTGAAAAAGCGCTGCAAAGTGTTGAGGGTGTGCAGTCGGCAACCGTCAATCTGGCCATGCATCGTGCCAATATTGAAGCTGCGTCTTCTGTGCCCGTTGATGCGGTGGTCAAAGCCGTTGAAAAAGCCGGTTATGAAGTTCCTGCAACACGGGTTGATTTTGATATTGAAGGTATGACGTGCGCCTCTTGTGTGCGGCATGTCGAAAAAGCTTTAAATAGTGTTTCTGGTGTTATTTCGGCCAGTGTTAATCTGGCTACCAATCGTGCTCATGCCGAGATGGTCGGAGCGACTATTGACGAGTTGAAAGATGCTGTTGCCAAGGCAGGCTATGGAGCAACAGTGGTCGTGAAAGGTGAACAGCGCGACCGTCAGGCGGAAGAGGCTGTTAAATTACGCCATTCTCTGATGGTTGCTCTTATTCTGACGCTTCCTGTTTTCATCATTGAAATGGGGGGGCATCTATATACGCCCTTCCACCATTGGGTGATGATGGCAATTGGTCCATTGCCAAGCCGTATTTTCCAATTTGTATTGACAACTTTTGTGTTGTTCATTCCGGGATGGCGTTTTTTTAAGGCGGGTATTCCCAACCTGTTCCGTTTGACGCCGGATATGAATTCGCTTGTCGCTGTCGGTTCCTTTGCCGCATGGGCCTATTCCGCCGTAGCAACCTTTGGTGGCTCTTTTTTGCCGCAAGGGACAGATCATGTCTATTTTGAAGCTGCTTCTGTTATTATCACGCTCATTCTGTTGGGACGTTATTTAGAGGCAGGTGCACGTGGGCGCACGGGTGAAGCCATTAAAGCTTTGGCAGGCTTGAAGCCGAAGACGGCACGTATTTTAAAGGACGGGGCCGAACAGGAAGTTGCGCTTGAAAAGATTGTTGTCGGAGATCTTATTATTGTCCGTCCGGGTGAAAAGTTCGCTGTTGACGGTGTTGTCACTCATGGTTCTTCCCATGTTGATGAATCGATGATGACCGGTGAATCTGTTCCTGTGATCAAGGCTGAAGGTGACAATGTGTTTGGCGGTACTGTCAATGGCAATGGTACTTTGACCTTCAAAGCCGAAAAGGTGGGCAACGATACTTTGATTGCGCAAATCCAGAAGATGGTGGAAGATGCACAAAGTACCAAACTGCCGATTCAGGCGATGGTGGACAAGGTAACCGCTTGGTTTGTACCCGCTGTGTTTGCGGTTGCTTTTATTACTTTTATTGTCTGGATGATTTTAGGGCCTGATTTGCCACATGCTCTGGTGGCAGCCGTTGCCGTTCTTATCATCGCTTGTCCTTGTGCCATGGGTTTGGCTACGCCAACCTCGATCATGGTCGCTACAGGTAGGGCTGCGCGTATGGGAGTGCTTTTCCGTCGCGGTGATGCTTTGCAGACTTTGCGTGATGCTCAAATGATTGCCTTTGATAAAACCGGCACTTTGACTTTGGGCAAACCTGTTCTGAATGACATGGTCTTGGCGGATGGTTTTGATCGCACAACCGTTCTTGGTGCAGTTGCTGCAGTTGAAATGCGTTCCGAACATCCCATTGGCGAGGCGTTGGCCGAAGCTGCACATAATGAAAAAATGGAACTGAAGCCGGTTGAAGGTTTTGTTGCCAGAGCGGGCTTTGGTATTTCCGGCAATGTGGATGGGCATCAAATCATTATTGGGGCTGATCGTTATATGAAAGAGATTAGCGCTGATATTGCGAATTTTGCCGATAGTGCAGAAGATTTTGGCAAGCAAGGTATGACACCGTTTTATGCGGCAATTGACGGCAAGGCAGCTGCAATTTTTGCTGTGGCCGATCCTGTCAAACCACGTGCGCAGGAAACCATTGAGGCGCTTAAATCACTGGATGTGCAATCGGCTATGATTACCGGTGACAATAAACGTACAGCCGAAGCCATTGCCGCAAAGCTGGGGCTTACAAAGGTCGAGGCCGAGGTTTTACCTGCGGGTAAGGTCGATGCGGTCAGGCATTTGCAAGCAGATAGTAAGCGTGTGGCTTTTGTCGGTGACGGCATCAATGATGCACCCGCCTTGGCGGCAGCGGATACCGGTATTGCTATTGGTACGGGTACGGATGTGGCAATTGAAAGCGCCGATGTGGTGCTGATGTCGGGTGATCCTGCTGGTGTGGTCAATGCCATTGCCATATCCAAGGCCACCATTCGCAATATCAAGCAAAATCTGTTTTGGGCTTTCGGTTATAATGCTGCCTTAATTCCTGTGGCCGCCGGTGTGTTTTATCCGTGGTGGGGCGTGCAATTGTCACCGATGCTGTCGGCGGGTGCCATGGCGCTCTCCAGTGTCTTTGTACTGTCCAATGCGCTGCGGTTGAAAGCCTTCAAGCCGATTTTATGATATTTTGTTCCGCCTATAAAAAAATATAGGCGGGATAATTTTCCCATCATTTCATAAAGATCGCTGATATCGTCATTGTTGCTTTTGGAAAATACATCTGTCTCAATCTTTACATAATCCTCATGGCCAATGATTAAGGCTGCTGGCTATATGCCATCTGTGATGGGGAAAGACAGTATTGAAATTGAAGATCATGAAAGCCGGAAATGTCTGCGTTTCATTATAATTTACTCAACTTTTAAAGTTCAATCATTCTATCGATATTGATGGCTTCAAGAAAAGCTTCATCATGGCTGACTATAATCAATGCGCCATCATAGGCATTAAGACCAGCTTCTAAAGCGGCAATAGCATCAAGGTCGAGATGATTGGTCGGCTCATCCAATATCAGCAATTGTGGAGGGCTTGCACGACCAATAGTGCAGGCAAGAGCGGCGCGAAGTTTTTCGCCGCCGCTTAAGGCACTCACACGTTTATGCGCGGCTTCATTACGAAAACCTAGACGTGCCAAAGCTGCATGGCAGTCATTGTTGTTGGCTTTGGGATTGATGAGATTGAAATTTTCTAAAACTGTTTTTTCGTGGTCAAGTAAGCTGACGTGCTGGTCTAGCATAGCGCTGGAGACATAAATTTCAGCATTTCCCTTTGTTGCTTTTAGTCGCCCGGTCAACAGATTAAGCAATGTTGTTTTGCCGCTGCCGTTTTTCCCTGAAATAGCAATGCGTTCTGGTCCGTATAGAGATAAATTGAAGGCTTTGATAATTTCATTGGCACCGCCGCTTAAATGACGCGCCTCCATAACATGTTTGCTTTTAGGTAAATTGGTAGAGAGCAATTGAACACTGAGTGGTGTTTTTATGGCTAGTCTTTGTCTGGCTGTTTGGAGTACGCCATCTGCTTTAATGCTGGCAGCATCCAATTTTTCATTCAAGCGGCCGGTTGATTTTTCCGCATTGTTTTTGGCGCGGTCTAGCGCAATCTTGGGCGCCCCCCCTTTTTTGCGCGCTGCCTTTCCTTGTCGGTTCCGTTTGTCCTGCCGCTCTTTTGTTTTTTGATTTTCAAGTGCGATATGACGGTAGTGTTTTTCCGCTTGGTTTACGGCTTGTTCATCCAGCTCCAGACGCTGTTGCTTTTCACGGGCGTAGAGTGTGTAATTTCCGCCGGTATGGATGATGCCTTGCGATGTCAATTCACTGATCGTATCCATTTCCATCAACAGGGCGCGATCATGACTGGCGATTAACGCTATGCCTTGATAGGCTTTAAGCTGCTGTATCAACTTTTGGCGGGCACAGCTATCCAGATTATTGGTCGGTTCATCCAGTAATATCAAGTCGTTTTTGTTGCAAAGCAGAGCAGCAAGTGCCGCACGCATGGCCTGTCCACCGCTCAACTGTGTCAGTTTTGTATCGCCATCACAGAAGCTCAGCTCAGCAGAAGCTTTCATGGCGTCAAATCGTTGCAGTACCGACCAGTCAACATTTTCCAAATCCTGATCGGTTGCTGTGCCGATTTCGATACGTCGGATTCGTTCGAGGTCTTTTTCAAGTCCGAACAGTTCTGCCAGAGTCTGTTTTGTATCCGTAATGATGTTCTGTCGCAAATATCCGGTATTGGAAGGCTTACAGACCGTGCCAATATTTGGTGTTTCAATACCGGCTATAATCTTGAGTAAGGTCGATTTGCCACTGGCATTTTTGCCGACCAGTCCATGCAGTCCTGTAGGAAAAGTCGCATCGACTGCTTTGAAAAGTACGCTGCCGTCAGGTAGTTTGTAAGAAAGTGATTTTAGTTCGAGTATAGAAGCCATGTTTTAAGCCTTGTTCACGATAACATTGATACGTTGTCATGAATGTCTGGCGCATTGAGCTTCTCCTTAATTTTCATAAAAATATATAGGAACTTTTACATGCTTTCAATCAAAAAGTAATACAGGCCGGTTTTGTGATGTGGCTTGTCTTGCTATTTTGTGATGACAGGATGGCTGTTGTTATTAATGGCTTTTAACCGGTTTGCCTGCAAGATATCGGCGTCCCTCGTGCCGATTTTGCCGAAACGTCGCTCACGGCTATGAAAATAGCTGACGGCCTCGTTTAGATTTTCATATCCGAATTCTGGCCACATAATATCGGTAAACCATAATTCTGCATACGCACTTTCCCAGAGCAAAAAGTCCGAAAGACGTTTTTCACCACTGGTGCGGATGACAAGGTCGACATCGGGGAAATCACTCTCGCCAGTCAAGGCCTGCTTGAAGGTGTCTCGATTTGGCAAACCTGTATTTTGTAGTTTTTCGACAGCTTGCAAAATCTGGTCGCGAGATGAATAGTCGATAGCAATACGCATATGGACACCTGTATTATGAAGGGTTGCGGCTTCTGTTGATTGAATAGCATCAAGAAGTTTTTGCGGCAGTCGATTGCGTTTGCCTATCACGTTGAGCTTCACATTATGCGCAATCAGATTTGGTGTTTCATTGATCAGGAATGTCGTAAAAATATCCATCATTGTTTCGACCTCCTGCTGTGGGCGGGTAAAATTGTCGGATGACATGCCGAAGAGTGTCAATATGCCGATATTAAGCTTCTCAGCATGGATAAAACAATTGCGTACCGCTTCTGCACCTGCCCAATGGCCGACCGAGCGGGGGAGCCCCTGTCGCGAGGCCCATCGTCCATTTCCGTCCATAATGATGGCGACATGTATTTTATGTTTGCAGTTTAAAATACTTTGCATTGTAAAGTCCTTTTATAAATAGAAATATCAAATGGTCGCTTTAACCGGCGTGTGGAAGAGGTTTGTTCTTTTTTGTGTTGACGGGATGCGAGGCGCGTGACGCATCTTTGACTACCTGTTCAAGCACGTTGATATAGTCGAGAAAGCGCTGTCGTCCTTCATGGGTCAATGTGATAGTTGTCAGCGGACGTGTACCTTCAAACTGTTTATGTACATTAACAATGCCACTTTCCTGTAAGACCTGTAAGTGGCGGCTAAGATTGCCATCGGTCAGGCCACAGGCGCTTTTAAGATCATTAAAGGCAGTGGCACGGTCATGTGCGATCAGCGAAGATAGAATGGCAAGGCGTGCCCGTTCGTGAATTGTTCGGTCCAGTCCGTCATAAGCAAAAGGTGCGGTATCATCAGAATGTGTCATCGGTTTTCCTTGAAGCTGTATGAAGCAGAAAAGCCAGCAAAGCCTGCCCTAATGCAAAAGGTATGGCCATAGCCCATGGAGAAAGTGCGGTTGAGTGGGCATTGAGCAGTAGTGTGAAGAAACCAAGCAGGATATAGGCGCCACCGCTAATACTGACGCTTGATGGTAGAATACGCATGGAAGAGAGAACGCCCAGTCCGACAAGAATGAGCCAGAGGGGTGGTAGAAGCCAGAATAGTTGGCCGCCAATCGCGCCAAATGCCATAAGAAGTAGTGCGCCAACGACACCGGCCGGTAAAAAGTTTCCGGCGGCTGCCAATAACATTTCATCAGCCATACCTTGATGATGACGCTTGGTACGGGCTATCATTTCAGCACCAACCAGCAAAACAGCAATGATTGCCGTGATAATCCATGTACTGAAATAGGCAAAGGGCGAGGATGCTAAGGCAGGAAAGATAGATTGTAAAGCGCCTGTAATGACTGCCAGAACTGCTGTTAGTGCTATTGTCAACGGACCAAAGCCGCGAAACTCTGTTCCCGACACCAGTTGGTAGCGGATTGTTGCGAGGTCGCGCATGGCTTTGTGAAGGTCGTTCATAAATCAACTCTTTGTTATCAAATGCTTTGCATTATAAAGTAAATCAATATGGCCAATTTATGTCGTGTGGCTAAACTGTTTTGTGTTGGTGTATTGCTGATGCCTGCTTTGCCGCACATCCGCTCTATCGTTGTTCAATAATAAATAATGGTTGACGCTTTGATTTTTGCGTCTTCCTATAGGTTATACAGAGCACATTGATAATAACTGTTTTTTGTAAAGTGTTAAAGACGGGGATTGACATTATACAACTTCATCATAAAACTGTCGTTATGAATACTGCGTTGACAATAAGATGCATGTTCTTACCATAGTGGAGATATGGTTAGAGGGAGGAAATCAGACGCAATTGATGGATTGTCCATGACCTGTATTGATCTGGTTTATGGGTGGTCTTCTTTTTATCGATTGTATCTGAAATTTAGCGGGCGTCAGATCCGTTCTTTCTAATCGTCTTTCATTCAACATAATCCAAACGGAGGAGGAAGCCGTCATGGATGAAGAAACAGTTGCCAAGATTGAGGCAAACCCCAGCTATATTGCTTTGAGAAAGAAAAGAAATGCTCTTGGGGGCATTTTGACTGCTATTGTTCTGGTTGTTTATTACGGCTGGATATTACTTATGGCTTTTGACAAGCAATTTCTTGCCAAACGCATTGGTGAGGGTGTGACAACAATTGCTGTTCCGATCGGCGTGGGTGTCATTGTTATCATGATTATTCTAACCGCGATTTATGTTTTTGTTGCCAACAAAACCTATGACCAGCTGATTACCAATATAGAGAAGGAGATCAAGAAATGAGGCTTCTTCATAAAATACTGTTTGTCATCGCTACGTCAGTTTTCATGATCAACTCTGCCTTTGCCGATGCCATTGAAGGACAAATGGACAAGCAGCCGATTAATAAGCCGGCGATTATTATGTTCTTGATTTTTGTCGGTCTCTCATTGTGGATTACAAAATGGGCTGCATCACGCACCAAGTCGCGTGCAGATTTTTATACGGCCGGAGGTGGTATTACCGGTTTTCAGAATGGTCTGGCAATTGCCGGTGACTTTATGTCGGCTGCATCATTTCTTGGTATTTCAGCCATGGTTATGAATTTCGGCTATGATGGCCTGATCTATGCCGTCGGCTTTCTGGTCGGTTGGCCGATTGTGATGTTTCTGATTGCAGAACGTTTACGCAATCTGGGGCAGTTCAATTTTGCCGATGTGGCGGGATTTCGTTTTGCAACGACACCGGTGCGCATTCTTGCCGCCTGTGGCACATTGGTGGTTGTGTCTTTTTATCTGATTGCCCAGATGGTGGGGGCCGGTCAGCTGATCAAGCTGCTTTTCGGCCTTGATTATCTTTATGCGGTGGTTCTCGTCGGTGTATTGATGATGATCTATGTGCTGTTCGGTGGTATGACTGCAACAACATGGGTCCAGATCATCAAAGCCTGTATGTTGCTGTTTGGTGTTACCTTTATGGCGGTGATGGTTCTGGCGCATTTCGGTTTCAGTTTTGATGCCTTTTTTCAGGCTGCCGTTAATGTCAAGGCGCAGGTTTTTGCAACCGCTAACAATGTTGCAGCCGATTCGCCTGAGGCCATTCAAGCCGGTCAGGTCATTATGGGGCCGGGCGGCAATCCGTCAGCAGCTCACCCTATTTCGGTGATTTCCGCCGGTATGGCCTTGATGTTTGGTACCGCTGGTCTTCCGCATATTCTTATGCGCTTCTTTACTGTGCCCAATGCCGTTGAAGCCCGTAAATCTGTTATGTGGGCAACCGTATGGAATGGCTATTTCTATATTGTTATCTTCATTATCGGCTTTGGTGCGATTGCTCTTGTGCAATCAAGTGCCGAGCTTTATGCACCGTTGCAAAGTGGCGCGGGGGCTGCGAATATGGCGGCGGTGATGGTAGCGAAAGCGGTTGGCGGCAATATATTCTATGGCTTTATTTCAGCTGTCGCTTTTGCAACTATTCTGGCTGTTGTCGCGGGGCTTACGCTTTCCGGTGCGACAGCTATCAGCCATGATATTTATAATATGGTTATCCGTAAGGGAAAAGCTTCGGGCAATGAAGAGCTGCGTGTTTCTAAAATTGCGACGGCTGTGATCGGTCTCGTTGCCATTCTGCTCGGCATTGTTTTTGAACGTCAAAATGTCGCCTTCATGGTGGGCTTGGCCTTTGCGATTGCTGCCTCGGCTAATTTTCCTGTACTGCTGTTGTCGATGTTCTGGTCGAAATGTACAACACGCGGTGCGGTGATTGGCGGTTTTGTTGGTTTGATCTCATCTCTGGTCTTGACCATTTTATCACCAGCCGTATGGGTATCTACATTCGGTTTTCCTGCAGACTCGGCATTGTTTCCTTATGCATCGCCAGCGATCTTTTCGATCCCGTTGGCTTTTATCTGTATCTGGTTCTTTTCTATTACGGATAATAGTAGCCGTGCTGCTGTTGATCGTAAGGCTTTTCCGGCTCAACAGATCCGTTCGGAAACTGGTTTTGGGGCTTCCCAAGCCGCAGATCATTGAGTGCTAAGAATAGAAAGAGGGGCGGTTTAAAGACCGCCCTTTTTTGTGTCTGCTGTTTTCAGTCGATAATGAAAGAAAGCCGCTATCAATAATACAGCAGCGGTTGTGAAAAAGACCCACTGCATACCGAAATGGCCGCTAATATAACCACCCATGACAGGACCGGTTACTTGTCCTACATATTGGGCCGAGACAGAAAGACCGAGAATAGCGCCTAGTATGTTTTCAGGTGCATGAAGACGCAGGATAGACGTGAGCGAAGGAATAAGACCGCCTAATGCCAGTCCCATTAGGAAACGTAACAAGGCCAATTGCCATGCACTGGTGACAAAGGCTTGGGGTATGAGCAGCAGGGCGCAGATAATCATAGCGCCGATAAGTACCGGCCAATGACCGACACGGTCGGCTAGCCGCCCAAGAAAACTTGAAGAAAGAGCCGAGCCGAGGGCCGCTAGGGACATAATGATACCTGCCCACAGGGTGACTTCGTGTGTTTGAGTGATCAATGTCTGGACATAAAGTGTAATGATCGGTTCGATCGACATATTGGCAAAAGTCAACAGACTGCCTGTAACCAGCATGGTAATGACTATGGTTTTTGCCGGAATGGTTTGCCAGAGTTTTACCTTTTGGTTTTTCTCTTGCTGGCGACGGTTTTTAAACGTGGTTTTATCTTCATGGATGAAAAACGAGGTTGCTAGAAAAGTGATGAAAATCAATCCGCCAACCAGCCAGAAACAGGCGCGTATTCCGATATAGTTAGGCAGGATGCCGCCGATCAGGGGACCGACAAAATTACCTGCCATAACAGCTGAAGATATAATGCCCAAGGTCCAGCCGGTTTTGTTTTTGGGAGATTGGGTAGCAGCCAGAATGGCGGCTCCCGAGGCATAGCCGCCAGCAAGGCCGGTAAATAAGCGAATGGCAACAAGCTGCCATATATTGCCGGCCATCCCCATAAGTGCAATGGCAATCGCCATGCCGAAAGATGCGCGTACCAGCATTAGTTTACGACCATATTTATCCCCTAGGCGTCCCCATAAGGGCGCGACAAGGGCGGCGGCAAAAAAGGTCGCGCCATAGGCAATGCCCGACCATTTGGCGATGGCCGCATGGTCATGGATGCCGAGTTCTTTTACGTAAAGTGGCAAGAAGGGGAGGAGCAGTGTCATGCCGATAATTGTGGTGAAGGCACCAAAGGCGCTGACATAAAGGTTCTTACGCCAATGGATTGTACTATCTTCAGACATTTGGGTTCATTTTTTTCTGCAGGTGGCAAATCTGTGTTTTGCGCCCTGTAAGGTTCCCGTTGGAGTCACGTTTCTTGATCCAACGGCAGCCTTCATTCTTAGGCTTTTTATCGTAAAGATAGATTTTGGCATTTTTTTTAGATGAGAAAGTACGGTTGGAAAAATCATGTCCGCTAACCCTGACATTATGACCAAAACGGACTTCAGCCTGTGCCGCTGTGACCAAGAAGAAAAGACCCGATACGGCTATTGGGATTATAAACTTTTTCATCGGTCCGGTTTCATATGGATGGTTTATAGCAATCAAGTATCTGTTTCGGTACAAAACATTAATCTTTACTTGAAAGCAATTGAATTCGGCCAGATGCATGATCTTTATCAATAAGTTGGTAAGAGGACTTTAAATCTCTATATTGGATGCCATGAGGTCTTTATAAGAATACTATGTTGGAATGAGGATGCCTTGGATATCTTGAAGATCATTGTCGGTGTAGCTGTTTTTTTTGTGCTGGCATCCATGTTGGCTGTTTATGCTTATGGTCGTTTTGCCAAAAGCGCCCGTGGTATGGCGTCATATGCTTTGCCTGTCGGGGATGATGTAACAGCGCTTGATAAAAAATTGCAACGATTGGCGATGAAAGAAGAAGGATTGGGTATCGACGTCGATGGTCTTTCTCTCATTATTTCCAATCTTGATGCTTTTGCAGCACGTGCGGTAGCAGCGTCCATGGCGGGGCGCAGTCTCGATTTGATGTATTATATATGGGATGATGATCTTACCGGCCGTTTGCTTTTGAACGAGGTTGTTGATGCTGCTGACCGTGGGGTGCGGGTGCGCATGTTGCTTGATGATATTAATGCGCAGGGGCGCGATCCTGCCTATGTTGCTCTTGACCGCCATCCTAATATTGAGGTGCGCATGTTCAATCCCGGGCGTGCACGCCATGGTGGATTGCGTCGCGGTCTGGAAATGGTATTGCGGGCACTCACTGTGACAAGGCGCATGCATAACAAGGCGTTTATCGCAGATGGACGTGTTGCCTTTGTCGGTGGTCGTAATATAGCTGATGCCTATTTCGATGCCGGAAAAATGTCGAACTTTCGTGATCTGGATGTCATGTTGGTGGGACCGTCGGTAAAAAAAGTCGAGACTATTTTTGATGGTTTTTGGAATAGTGAAGTGGCGCTGCCAATCCATGCTTTAAGTGTGCCGGGGAAAAAACGTGATCTAGCGCATTGGCGTAAAGAGCTTAAACAGTTCCGCCAGTCGGATAAGTCCAAGCCTTATCTTGATTATATTCATGCCCATATTTCATTTGAGCATTTTTTGAAACCGGACCGACGGTTATTTCGCGCTGAAAAGGTTGATGTTCTGTCCGATCCGCCAGAAAAGGCATTGGGGGGCAAGCCTGAAAATTGGTTGATGGGCATATTTATGCCGATGATTTATGGTGCGAAAAAGAGTCTGCAACTGACATCGCCCTATTTTGTGCCGGGAGCATCGGGCAGTGATCATCTTTGTAAGCTGGCGGCAAGCGGAACAGATGTCAAAGTTTTGACCAATTCATTGGCAGCAACCGATGTTGCTGCGGTTCATGGTGGTTATAGCCCTTATCGGCGCAAATTACTTAAAGCTGGTATATCGCTTTATGAACTGAAACCCGATGGTGGCACCCATCGCTTGCGGTTGTTTGGTTCCGGGCGTGCTAGTCTTCATACCAAAGCCTTTCTGATTGATGGTTATACGGCTTTTGTCGGCTCATTCAATTTTGATCCGCGTTCGGCTTCTCTTAATACTGAAATGGGTGTTCTTTTTGAATGTCCAGAAATTACTCAGCGCATGGATATGCTTTTTGCCGAAGAGATAACCGGTGAGATGAGCTATAAGGTGATGCTGAATGATAAAGGGCGGCTACAATGGCTTTATATGGAAAACAAGATAGCTAGAAAAACCACGCATGAGCCGGAAAGCCGTATATGGCGTCGGGCTTTTGCAAAACTTATCGGCTGGCTGCCAATCGAGTCACAATTATAGTTTATCGACTGTTTTTTATCGCTTTGCTCTTTCCAATTGCGTTGAGCCGTGTTACGAACCAGCGCCAATCCATAATAATTATACGCTTATTGCACTACCCTGATTTGGAGGCGATATCGGCGTTCAGCAAGGATAATGGCCATGGCAAAAATCATTGATACAGCAACCGGCGCTCTCGCCCTCACTTTTGATGACGTGCTTCTTCAGCCCGGCCACTCGGAGGTCATGCCCGGACAGGTTGATCTCAAAACTCGCATTGCCAGAGATATAGAACTTAATATTCCACTTTTGTCTGCCGCGATGGATACTGTAACGGAATCACGTCTTGCTATTGCTATGGCGCAGGCAGGCGGTATCGGTGTCATTCATCGTAATATGACGCCGTCAGAACAGGCCGAGGAAGTTCGTCAGGTTAAGAAATTTGAATCCGGCATGGTCGTCAATCCAGTCACTGTCGGCCCTGATGCGACTTTGGAAGAAGCCAAGACGGTTATGAAGGCCAATGGTATTTCTGGTATTCCTGTGGTGGAAAACGGGGGTAAGGGGGTGCCCGGCCGTCTGGTTGGTATTTTGACCAACCGTGATGTGCGCTTTGCTTCTAATCCCAAGCAGAAAATCTATGAATTGATGACGCGCGAAAACCTTATCACTGTACGTGAAAATGTGAGCCAAGATGAAGCCAAGAGATTGTTGCACCAGCATCGTATTGAAAAACTACTGGTTGTTGATGCGGAGGGTCGTTGTACCGGTCTTATTACGGTCAAGGATATTGAAAAGTCGCAACTTAATCCACATGCGTCGAAAGATGCCCATGGCCGTTTGCGGGCCGCCGCTGCAAGCACCGTTGGCAAGGATGGTATGGAGCGCGCCGAGCGTCTGATTGATGCCGGTGTTGATGTTCTTGTCATTGATACGGCGCACGGTCATTCTCAGCGTGTTCTGGATTCGGTGAAGGAAATTGCCAAAATGGTTGGCAATACGGCGTTGATTGCCGGTAATGTTGCAACGCCTGAAGCAACAAAAGCGCTGATTGATAGTGGGGCCGATGCGGTCAAGGTCGGCATTGGTCCGGGCTCGATTTGTACCACCCGTATTGTTGCCGGTGTCGGTGTGCCACAGCTTGCCGCCATTATGGGGGCGGTTGAAGTCGCTGAAAAGGCTGGTATTCCGGTTATTGCCGATGGTGGCATTAAATTTTCCGGTGATCTGGCTAAAGCCTTGGCTGCTGGCGCACGTGCTGCTATGGTCGGCTCATTGCTGGCTGGTACTGAAGAAAGCCCCGGCGAGGTTTATCTGCATCAGGGACGTTCTTTTAAAGCCTATCGTGGTATGGGATCGGTCGGTGCCATGGCACGTGGTTCGGCAGACCGTTATTTCCAGGCCGAAGTGCGTGACGAGTTGAAGCTAGTCCCGGAAGGTATCGAGGGGCAAGTTGCCTATAAAGGGCCTATCGCTGGTGTCCTACATCAATTGGCTGGCGGTCTTCGTGCCTCTATGGGCTATGTTGGAGCCAAGACATTGGAAGAATTCCGCGAAAAGGCAACCTTTGTGCGTATTTCCAATGCGGGTTTGCGTGAAAGCCATACGCATGATGTGACCATCACCCGCGAAAGTCCGAATTATCCCGGTAGCATATAAGCGTCATTAAAATCGTCAAGACATGCACCCTGCTGACAGAAATTGACAGCAGGGTGTTTTATTGGTCAATGTGTTCAATAAAGGAAACATGATGACTGATTTAATTTTTTATACCCATCCTCAATCGCGTGGCTGCACCATTCGCTGGATGCTGGAAGAATGTGGCGCAAAGTATGAAACGCGGCTGCTGCAGTGGGGTACCAGCATGAAAGCGCCGGACTATTTAAAAATCAACCCGCTTGGCAAGGTGCCTACCATTGTCCATAAAGGGCATGTGGTGACGGAACAATCGGCTATTGTTGCCTATCTTGCCGATCTTTATCCCGAGGCAAAACTTGTACCTGAAAACCGTGCCAGTTATTACCGTTGGCTCTTCTTTATGGCGGGGCCTTTTGAAACCGCATTTATGGATAAAGCGCGTCAGATTGTTGAAAATCCGCAAATGGAAATTGCGCTTGGCTATGGTTCATTGGATCGTAGTATTAAAATGTTGGAAGACTGGTTGAAGAACCGAGAATTTATTGCGGCTGACCATTTTACCGCAGCCGATCTTTATGCGACAGCATGTTTTGATTTCGTCAAAAAACGTGGCTTAATTCAAAGTAATATTTTTGATTCTTATTGTGTGCCTCATTTAGAACGTGCTGCCCATAAGCGTGCGGTTGAGATGGATGCGCAAGAGATGAAAGAGATGGAGAAATAATCTGAGCCGCGCTGCCCGTCTTTTGCAATTGATGGATATTCTGCGCCGTCATCGTTATCCGGTGGCGGGGCAGGTGCTTGCGGATGAATTGAATGTCAGCCTGCGCACGCTTTATCGCGATATTGAGAGCCTGAAGTGCCAAGGTGCTGAAATTGAAGGCGAAGCGGGGTTGGGTTATGTTCTAAGACCCGGCTTTATGTTGCCGCCGATGATGTTTTCACAAGAAGAGATTGAAGCGCTGGTGTTGGGATCGCGCTTTGTCGCAGGGCGTACCGATGAGCCTTTAGGTTTGGCGGCGCGTTCGGCGCTTTCCAAGATCATGGCGGTTTTGCCCGATGATTTACGTCGCCAATGTGATGACAATGGTTTGTTGATGGCGCCGTCATGGCGTGAACGTGGGGAAAGATATCTGCCGCAATTGCGCGCAGCCATTCGCGGGCAAAAGAAAATCCGGATAGATTATGAAGATGGGGAAAGCCAGAAAAGCACCCGTATCATCTGGCCTTTTGGGTTGGCATTTTTTGATAATGCATTGTTGGTCATGGCATGGTGTGAAATACGCGCCGATTTCCGTCATTTTCGCAGTGACCGGATTGCCCACCTTGAAGAGGTTGGAGAATCTTATAAAATCCGTCGTGCAGAATTGTTGCGTCAATGGCGTGAACAATTGAATCTCCCACTTGAAAAATTCACTGCTGCCGGAAATTGACAGCAATCTCCTTTATGCAAGACATAAAGGAGATTGCCATGTTCAAACCGTCCAGCCTTATTCTCTATGTTGATGATGTCGAGAAAAGCACGCAATTTTATTCCCGCATTCTACAGGCAGAACCAGTTGAGATGTTTGAAGGTTTTTCTGTTTTTGCCTTTGGACAGGATTTTACGCTGGGCCTACAGGATCGACATTCGATTGATCCGCTGCCGGAACCACATAATGGTGGTATGGAAATCTCCATGAGCTATGCAACAAAAGATGAGGTTGATAGGCTTTATAAGGCTTTTCTCAATCTTGATATGGGTATTGCATTAGAGCCGGTCCTGTTGGATTTTGGCTATACATTTGTAGCACTTGACCCCGATGGCCACCGTTTGCGCGTTTGTGCGACCGATACAAGCAATGTGAAAATGCTATGAGCCGATATTGGCTGGCAGTTGCTTCTGCCGATCATGTGGCAATAGGAATAGCAGGCGGATTTTGCCAAGTCTGTCATGGCAAAAAGGCACCATTGCAACGCATGAAAAAGGATGATGGCATTGTCTATTATTCTCCATCACGTGTTATGGGGAAAAAGGACGGGCTGCATTCCATCACGGCTATCGGATTTCTCAGGGATGAAAATACCTATCAGGTTGATATGGGAAACGGCTTTCTACCTTATCGCCGTGACGTCGATTGGCTACCATCACAGAGGGTCGCCATCCATCCTTTGTTGCAAAGTCTGACCTTTACCCGAGGCAAACAGAATTGGGGCTACGCTCTGCGTTTTGGAATCATCGAAATTGGGAAAGAAGATTTCATATTGCTGCAAGATAAAATGCTATCTGGCTGTTTGTGAGTTACGGTTTCTTCATTCAATCTTTCTCTCATAACTAACATGATCATAAGCTGTAACCAATTGTGTTTGGCTGTAAGGGGGCGTGGATCTTTCCGGTTTTTGTCAAAAGCGCTGGGCCCGCATGACGAAATGATAGCCCTTCTACTCAGCAGCACATTTGTGCATATGCGTGGGATCAACAGAAAATAACGCATGGTACAGCGTTCTTTAAAATAGGGTGTTTTGAATATGCGAGGACTTCTGCATGATAATAATTTTAAATTTATCAGATAATAATTATTGTAAAGCAATAATTATTAATTTATATACAATATATTATTTTTATGGAGATGTATTATGGATGAACCTTTATCTGTTTCGGTGCCGGTGAAATGGCCTTTACGGTTGGTCAATTCTTTATTTCTAATATTGCCTTTAGGATGGGCTTCTTATTGGGCAACGAGTAGTCTTGATCAGCTTTCTTACGATTTTCTTGCCAGTGGAGGCTCTCTCTTTGAGTTTGGTTATCAAGGCGTGGTTATAATCAAAGGCGCTGAAACACAGGCCCGTTGTTTGGGGAGTCTTGTGTCTTTTCTTGGCCTTTTGCCAGTACTTTACGGATTTTATCAGTTACGTGTTCTTATCGTATTGTATGGACGTGGTTGTTTTTTTACCGCCCAGCATGTGAGAGCATTTCGCAAAATTGCTTGGTGTTTTATTGTTTATGCGCTTATTGGTATAGTTCAGACACCCCTTATGAGTTTTGTCTTGACGATGGGCAATCCTAATGGTGACCATGTTATCAGCGTTGGATTTGGATCGGATATCTTTATTCCATTTATGATAGGTTTTATTTTATTGCCATTTACCCATGTCATGGCGGCAGCACAAAAAATGGCTGAAGAACAGGAGCTGACAATCTGATGGCGATTATTGTAAGGCTGGATGTGATGCTGGCCAAACGCAAGATGCGTTCTAACGAGTTGGCACAGATAATCGGCATTACCGAAGCCAATCTGTCATTGCTCAAATCCGGTAAGGTCAAGGCGATCCGGTTTTCAACATTGGAAGGCATATGCAAAGCTTTAGATTGCCAGCCCGGTGACTTGTTGGAATATGAAACCTGAATTGGACAGTCCACTTGCCTTTTCAAGAGGGCTGCCTTTTTGGGTGTGGCTAGAAGGGCGATTTAGCCCTAAGGAAACCCTATGGGAAACTCGGTTTGATATAGGCATGGGCTTCGTTTAAAATTCCTTCGGATATACTGGCTATAAGTTTGGCAAGACGGACAAAGTCTTTATGTCGAGGGCTTTTGGCGCGCCAGTACAGGTTTATTTCACGGCTTGGCAACGGTGCCTTGAATGGCCATATAGCCAATGAAGCATCACGGTTTTCGGTTTTTATGGCGATCTGGGGAATGAGTGTGATTCCAAGATCATTGGCAACAAGTTGAACAAGCGTGGAAAGGGATGAAGCCGATATATTACGTTGGTATAGTCGACGATTACACACTTGCAGTACTTGGTCACGCAAACAGTGCCCTTCTTCAAGCAGGATAAGGTTTCGCTCATCAATATCCTGAATGGTTATCGGTATGGCTTGGGGTTGCTCTATGCTTTTGGCTGTTGCCAGAAAAAAGGGATCGTTGAACAAATGCTTGCTGGCCATTTCATCGTAGAATGGAGACGCAGCAATGACCGCATCAATTTCCCCTTCTTGTAATTGGGCAGCTAATTGTTCGGTTTTGGCCTCATGAATTTCAAATGTCAGATTGCTCATGTCTTTGGAGCAGGCTGGTAATAGTGATGGCAGTAGATAAGGCGCAATTGTTGGAATAACGCCCAGCCGAAAGTGGTGTTTTAGTTTCGGACCATCGGTGTTTATAATGTCATTGAGACGCACCATGCGTTTGAGAATATCGCTGATTGGCTCGGCAATCTGACGCCCTAGAGGGGTAAGGATAATGCCTTTGCGTGTTCGTTCAAACAGGGCATTTCCAGCGGTTTTTTCCATTTCGGCAATTTGCACCGATAAGGCTGGTTGTGAGATAGAACAGGCCTCTGCAGCCAGCTTGAAGTTGCCATGGCGTGCCAAAGCCTCGAAATAACGTAATTGACGAAGTGAAAACATGATAAGTAAATCTTATCAAAAATAATATAAAAAACAATTGGAGTTTATGAAAGACTTATTGGATAAACAGGATATCCCGAAACAGATAGTGGTCTGGACTTGCCGGAAGATCAGACCCTTCATAGGAAGCTGGGTGTCCCCCGCCTTTCAGCTTCCTGTTTCGGGTGTTTAAGGCCGGTCATTTAGATCTCTTACAATCAGTACCGGAACGCTGCTGTTGATAATAATATTCTGACTCATGGAGCCGAAAAAGAAATTACGCAATTTGGAATGGTTGTACGCGCCCATGACAACCAGATCGACAGATTGGCTATCAATAGCATTCGAGATCATATTTTCAACCGATTCCGCTGCCCGCAGTGATTGTGGATTACGCCCGGTCTTTTGTAATTTTTCCATATGTTCGTCAAAGCTTTGCTCAATCTCTTTATCCATTTTTCCGGCCATGGAGAGGATCGTATTGGTATCTTTAAAAAGCGGACTGGTGCAGATGAAGTCGACAGCTTTTTTAATAAGCGGACCGCCGTCAAATGCAATCAGCACATTGCGGATAGGGCGTATAACTTTAGAGGCAACCAGAATGGGTTTTTCACTTGAGCGGACAACCATTTCAAAATGGGCGCCCAGACGGCGTTGTTGCTCATTGGCATCTTGTCCTCGTTTGCCTATAATGACCAGAGATGATTTGGGCGCATAGACATCAAGGGCATCAAGCAGATCATCATGGCGCAAACGTGGATCTATGTCTTCTATGTCATGGCGTTTTATATAGCTAACAGCATCATCAAGTACGGCGTGTCCAAGCTTTTGTGCCAGCCGTGCCTTTACCAATTCGATATTATTGAATTCTTGGATCAGTTCATTTTGTTGTATATCATTGCCACTTATGCTGGTGGGTAAAGATACATTGTTTGTTTCTCTATCAAGAAGATGCAGCAGCCGGATGGGAATATTTAACTGTTTCGATGACCATATGGCAAGATCACATACTGGCTTTGTATAAGGTGATGCGTCAATCAATCCCAAAACTGAATCAGACATTCATTCTCCTCCATGGTCTATCCTTGCGATGAGGCATCCAAGGGATATAATAGCATGCCGAAGTTTTTCGGTATGTGTCTTTTATCATAGTCCAGAATAATAAAATCACAAAGATATTTAAACCGAATGCTTTATTGAAAATGCTCATGTCGATTATATTCCAAGTGCTCGAATGCTATAGATAAGCAAGTCATGAGGATGGAAGCGGATGACATACTCCTTTTTGACATTATTATTTTAGCCATTTAGAAGGCTGTAACGGCATTATGCTGTTATGTTTTTTAGATGGATTTTTTCATGGATTTATATGCCATCATTTTTGGATTGTTCATTGGCTTTGGTATCTTTTGTGCCCTGATCGGATCGTTGCTTCTATATTTTATCATGAATGCCGGACTAAAGCGGCGTCAGCAAAAAATGGAAGAGGATCTTATTGATCAGATACGTAGAATTAATGTGCTTGAACGGCAATTGTCGGATTTGATGGATGTTCATGTAAAGGGTAGGGATGCGCGGCAAAATGAAAGCGAAACTGCAGTTATGCAAATAGCGTTCGAGCCCGTTGCTAGCGAGGCCGTAAAGAGTAATGATGTCGCGGAAATTATAGCGACCGATAACGATATAATCATTACTGAGCAGGAGACTGAAAACAAGCCTTCGCCGCCTGCTTTCGACTCTCCATCAGAAGAACAGATTTCATTTAAGGAGGAGCCTGTTGAAAACAGGGTTGAGCAAGAAAGTCGTCCTGCTACTCCCGGTTTGATGAGCAAAGCTATTCTTTGGATCACGAAGGGCAACCCGATTTTGAAAATCGGTGCGATTGTCTTGTTTTTAGGGCTTGCCTTTTTGTTGCGCTATGTCAGCCAGCATACCTATTTCCCGATTGAACTGCGCTATGCAGCCGTCGCCCTTGCTGCTTTGATACTGACTGCGGTGGGGTGGTTTGTGCGCCATAAGAATGCGCATTATGGCCTGATCTTGCAAGGTCTGGGTGTGGGTGTTTTCTATCTGACGACTTTTGCCGCCATTAAGATGCATCCGCTGTTGCCGCCGCAATTTGGTTTTATCATTTTGGTTGTGGTAACGGCAGCCGCCATCCTTCTGGCATTGTTGCAAAATGCAATGCCGCTGGCTTTAGCCGCTAGTCTTGGTGGTTTTGCGGCCCCTGTTTTGGCGTCAAGCGGTGGTGGCAGCCATATTGCGTTATTCAGCTATTTTGTTCTTCTGGATATAGCTATTTTGGTTATTGCTTGGTTTAAGGCATGGCGACCGCTTAATCTTGTCGGATTTATTGGTACATTCTCAATTGGATTAGCGTGGGCTATGAAGGGATATGATCCATCCCTCTATTTTAGCACCCAGCTTTTTCTCATTTTCTTTTTTCTTCTTTTTATTGCTGTGGCGCTTTTGTTCGCCCGTCGTCGTCTGCTCGAAAGTATCAGCACGGGCGGGAATGTTTTACAAGGCTTGGCAGAGGCTGCCCGTCAGACCCATTATGTTGATGGCTCTCTCTTTTTTGGTGTGCCGATTATCGGTTTCGGTTTGCAATATACGCTGACAAAAGACTTTGCATTCGGGCCGGCCTATTCGGCATTGATATTGGGGCTTTTCTATATAGCCTTGGCCTTCGGCGTCTTGAAACGCGGACAAGGCACTTTGCAACTGCTCTTTGAAACCTGTCTTGCATTAGGGCTTATCTTTGCATCCCTTGCGGTGCCCCTAGGCTTTGATGCTGAATGGACCTCAGCCATTTGGGCTGTTGAAGCCGCTGGCATTTATTGGTTGTCTTTACGCCAAAATCGGTTGCTGTCGCGTCTATTTTCATTGCTGCTGCTAGCCGCTACTTTCTTTAGCTGGCTAGGTACATTCTATGCAGGTGGCGAAACGGTATTGGGAGCGTCAAAACTTGGTGGCGTTCTTCTAGCGGGCAGCCTTTTATTTTCTTGGTGGCAGGCGCATCGTGTTGACCCATCTCGTTTGCAGGCTTTTGAAAAGCCAGTTTCTGCGGGGCTATCTATCATGGCAGTTGTTGTCATCGGTTTGCTGCCATCCGTGTTCTTTATGCATGACAATGCGACAATGGCGACAACAATTCTTGCTACAATCCTGTTGGTACTCGCTTTGAAAGAAAATGAAATCGTTATGGCGGCCAGTGCGTGTTTTTTCCATGTCTTTGCCGGATTTATCATGATGACGGGTATTTCTGCTTTTGCATTGTATGCGCACTTTCTGCCCGCTTTTGTTTTGAGCCTCAGTCTTTTGGTCAGCGCGGCCATGCTTTTTGGCCGCGATATGAAGACCAATCCGGTTGTCAAGGGACTGGAAATTGCCGTTTTGATCTATATGGTTATGGCTTCGGGCTTTACGATTGTTGAGACGCTTGATTATGGTTCTGTCGGTCTGCCGGTTGTGCATGGAATGCTTGCCATGTCGCTTGTCGCTATCGCGGTCTGGGCGGTTCTTGCTTTTATACTGCGTTGGCGGTTACTTGCCAATCTTGCCTTATTACTCGCTCCTTATAGCTTTGCATTGCTTTTCCTCTCTTTCGGGCACCTTTTCTTCCTCTATATGGGGGTAGGCTATTATGGGAATTTTTATAATTATCAGCCTTTTGCTTATTGGGGATGGTTGTTATGGCCTCTTGCCGTTGTCATGCATGGTGTTTTGCTTGCCATCTTGGCGGATTTAGGTGACAGCAGGATTCTGCGTATTGCCCATATTGGCGGTGCATTTTTAATCACTTTGCTGATTTCTCTGGTCTTTGGCGGCATGCTGATTGATACGGTGGGTGAATTCAATGCATGGCGCTGGCTTGGTTGGGCGATGGGGCCGGTTATCTATCTTCTGGCCGTTTCCTTTACCGATAAAAGCTGGCCGATGGATATGGATGAAAAGGCTTATAACTTGATTGCCGCTACGCCGATTGCGACAGTAACGTTGCTATGGTTATGGTTTGCTAATATTATCAATGATGGCAGCGCCGCACCGATCAGCTATATGCCAGTGTTCAATCCACTTGATCTTGGGCTTTTGGCCTCGCTCGTTACACTTATGGTGTGGACGTGGCGCTATGCGCTGGGGGTAATAATCGGGCGGGCAGTGGCCGCCAGCCTTTATGGAGCCACAGGTTTTGCGGTGCTTACAGCTATGATTTTGCGCAGTGTCCATCACGCAAGCGGAGTTTTTTGGAATTTTTCAGATCTTATGTATTCCAATGTGGCCCAGACGGCACTGTCAATTGTTTGGGCAATGGTTGCGCTTGCCGCTATGCTTATCGGCTATAAGAAAGGCTGGCGTATATTATGGATAAGCGGTGCTATTTTAAGTGGTATTGTTGTTGTCAAGCTTTTGGCAATTGATTTGGGCAATAGCGGTACGATGGAACGTATTATTTCCTTTATCGGGGTTGGTATATTGATGCTGATAGTCGGTTATTTTGCCCCCTTGCCGCCGAAGGATGCCGACAAGTCCGAACTGCCATTCTTGAAGGAGGATAATTGATGCTCCGTTTTCTTGTGATAAGCCTTGGTATGTTTTTTTCCCTCACAGCAATACCAATACAGCTTTATGCTGCCCCTTATAAGGCCGAGCTTGCAACGACAGGCGAGGGGCCATGGTATGTTTTGCCTCTTGATGCCAATATGCAGTTTATGTCGGCAAGTCGTGGATTAGGTGATATCCGTATTAAGGATTCGAATGGCAAGGTACAGCCTTATGCATTTTATGTTGCAAAGGACCATGCAAATATTCAGCGCAGTGCGCTGATTCAGGCTGAACTTTATCCTCTTTATCAAAATGGAAGTGGTAACAATGGCGGTTCGAATCTCTCGGTCTTAAAACGGGGAGATGATATTTCTATTTCGGTCAATCATGACCCAGGAAATCGCCATGGAGGTAGTAAATCTCGGTTGCAGGGCTATGTTTTCGATTTGAAAAAAACTGTTTCGGGAATTGTCCGTTTTTCTCTTGATTGGAAACCTGAAAAGGACGGTTTCTATCCATATCGGCTGGAGATTAGTGATGATATGGTCAATTGGCGGCTGATTGCGAATGACCAGCTATATCGTTTGTCCAATGACAAGAATGTGCTGGATCAAAAATGGATTTCATTGAATGAAACCAAAGGCCGGTTTTTACGTCTGTTTTGGCAAAATGATGGAAATGCACCTATTGTCAGCAAGGCAACGATTGATCATCTTATAATGCCGCAAGATGAGGCAATACAGTCGATTACATGTGTGGAAGCTTTGCGCCAGAAAGGCGACGGATATAACGGAAAAGAAGTCTATGAAGTTTCTTTGGGCGTCCCTCATCTTATCCAGACATTAAAAGTCCGTATGCCGGATGGTTATTTTTTAGCGCCCTTCAAACTTTACGGTAAATATGGCGCGTCATATAATGATTGGACGCTTTTGCGTGAGGGACGTTTCTATCAGATAAAGGGAAAAAATGGCGATCAGGAACGTCTCGATAGTGTCGAGCTTCCGGCAAGTGAAATTTCGGCTTTGCGGATCGAGATTGATCCGAGAGGTGGTGGCCTTGATATACAAAAATTGCCTCTTGAGCTTAGTCTAAAGACGCAAAATTTGATTTTTCTTGCACGTGGTACAGCGCCTTATACAATGGAAATCGGTTTTCCGGATCAAACGCCCGCCGCTCTTTCCTTTGAAGATCTCGTTCCAGATGCCGATAATTCAGGTCTTTCCGATCAGCGTATCGGTATGGCACATATTGCCGGTCCACTTATTCCGATTGAAATGGCAGGAGCTCCCGTTGAAGAACCGGCATCGGAAAACTGGAAACGTTATATCCTTTGGGGCGTATTGGTTATCGGCGTTGCTTTTTTGGTGCTTATTGCTTTCCAACTTATGCGCCAGTCAGATAAGAATAAAGGCGTATAAAAAGAAAAAAGCAGGTGTATGCACACTCTATATTGATGGATAAGATGCTGTTTGATTATGCGCTGGACATGATATTTCAGTCAAGATATGCCTTTGTCGTTTATGGTGTTTCAGCATTATTGATGATTGCTAAAGATAAATTTTTCTCATCAAAAGCCATGACGGACAAGCAATGATAGGATTGAATAATGCGATTGGGCGGACGCCTTCAGGCGGCAATTGAAGTTCTGGAAGAGATTGAGGGGCGTCGACGTCCTGCAGCCGACGCCTTAAAGGACTGGGGGCTGTCACATCGTTTTGCTGGTGCCGGTGATCGTGCGGCTATTGGCAATATTGTTTATGATGTATTACGTCGTCGTTTGTCATTGCAATGGCGCATGGATAGCGAGGTGGTGTCGGATGCTGCTTTTGGCGCATTGCTTGATGATGGTGGTATGACTGTCGATGAATTATCCTATACGTTTGCCGATGATCGTTTTGCCCCTACTTTTTTGGATGAAAACCAAATAAAGGCATGGCAGCAACGCAAACTGGAACAAGCGCCTGAGCATGTTCAGGCTGACTGTCCTTTATGGTGCGTTCCATCATTTCAGGCTTCGTTTAGTGAGCATTGGATTAATGAAATATCGGCAATGGCTTCCCGTCCGCCTTTGGACTTGAGGGTCAATTTTTTACGTGCCAACAAAGACCGGGTGTTGAAAGAGCTTGGTGCTTCTGGCGCCGTTGCTGTTGAATGGTATGATGAAGCCTTGCGCATTGCTCCGATCAAAGGACTTGGCCGCCATCCCAACGTACAGGCCGAACCAGCTTTCCAGAAGGGCTGGTTTGAAATTCAGGATCTAGGCTCGCAGGTTGTCGCTTATCTTTGTGACGCCACAGCGGGGCAGCAGGTTTTGGATTATTGTGCCGGTGCTGGTGGCAAAACGATGGCTCTTGCCAGTCATATGGATAATCGCGGACAAATTCATGCCTATGATGCGGAAAAAGCACGTCTGGCACCAATTTTCGATCGGCTGCGGCGTGCTGGCGTGCGCAACGCCCAGCCCCATGCCAATATTGAGGAATTGGCTACGCTAGAAGCATCAATGGATATGGTCGTTGTCGATGCGCCTTGTACCGGTACAGGAACGTGGCGTAGGCGGCCGGATGCCAAATGGCGTTTGTCGGAAGGACAGCTTGAAAAACGTGTTTCAGATCAGCGTGATGTACTTGATAAGGCCTGCCAATACGTCAAGAAAGGCGGCAGGCTTGTCTATATTACATGTTCGCTTCTTCGTGAGGAAAATGACATGCAGCTGATGGATTTTCTGGCTCGCCATAAAGATTTTGCACCGGTTGATATGAAGGGTTTGTGGCAGCATAAAATGCATAGTAATGCGCCTTTTCCTTTCTTTTGCTCCCATGGTCTTGTTCTTTCTCCCCGTCAGACAGGAACAGACGGTTTTTTTATTGCTGTTGTGGAAAAAAAGAGCTGATGCTGCTCGATGTTGGCAATAAAAAAATACTGTTTTTGATGGCGGTTGATCTTGAATATGGTGATTGCCTTAGAAAGTTGTTTAAGCCGTTATTTATAGGTGTCGGTCCTGTCGAGGCTGCTATCAATACAACAAAGGCCCTGGCCGCTTTGAAAGCGGAAGATAATTTGCCTGATTATATCATTTCTCTCGGCTCTGCGGGTTCTGCAAAGCTTGATCGTTGCAGTGTCTATCAGGTGCAAAGTGTTTCATGGCGCGATATGGATGCCTCGCCTTTAGGCGTTGAAAAAGGCGTTACGCCTTTTCTTGATCGCCCTGCAGTTATTTCTATGCCATGTCTATTAAATGATTGTCCAAAGGCCAGTCTTTCGACAGGTAGCAATGTCGTGACGGGGCGTGGTTATGATGCTATTGATGCCGATATGGTGGATATGGAAACCTATGCGGTTTTACGGTCTTGCCAGGCATATGATGTGCCGCTTCTAGGGTTTCGTGGTATCTCTGATGGACGCGATGATTTGCAACATGCCCATAGCTGGCGTGAATATTTGCATATCATTGATGAAAAACTCGCCAATACGGTTAAAAACTAATGGACCGGATTCAATAGTGTTTTATTGCCAATCTCATTTGGCCGCTATATCCAGAAATAACACTTTTCCATTTTGTCCTTTTTCCAAACTCAGTCGACATGTTTGCAGCTTTTCATCAATCGGTTCGTGGCGGCTCGTCGGCTTGCCAAGAAAGTTTAATGTAAAGTCTCCGTCTATTGCTATTTGGCTGGCAACCAATATCAGGCGGTGATGTCCTGTTTGTGTAGGGTTGAACTGTTGGCAGATGGCATTTGATACAAAAAAGCGCGCTCCCTTATCGATGCTGACGGGGCCATCAATTGCCATCAAAGGTGTGTCATAGGCTTTTGACATTACAGATTGCGGACTCCAGATGCGCTCTAATGTTATAATCGCATTGGCTCCAAATTGCGCCTTTCCCTTAATAACAAGGGGGGGGGCGGGCATGTTTGTCTCTTTTTCTTTAACGCTCCTGCGGGCGGGTGAGAAAATATTAAGCACCACCTCGCCACCAGTTTGGTTGAAGTTGCTATTTTCAAAATAGAGTGCGCGTGCCGTTATATCGGTTGTATTGAGTTGGAGAACGCCGCCTGTCTTTTCGAACGTCGAGCCTTGCATATAGAATCCGGTAGCATGACTGCCGACATTGAATTCCAGACTGCTATTATCGGCTTGCGAGAAAGTCATGTCATAAAAGTCGTCTTTATCGGTTTGCTCGTTTTCAGTTTTTTCTGGGGCGATATAAAATCCATAAGTATTTTTACCATTTACGGTCAATGTCATGGATGCAGAGTTGGTTTGACGAACAAATGAACCGGCAGGGGTAATATGGAAGCCGATACTATTGTCACCTTTGATTAGCATTTCGATACGGGCGTTATCGCTTTGCTTGAAATCAAACCGTGTATTGCCAATAAGACCGGTGGCGCCATCATCGATATTTATTCGCATTTTGGCGTTGCCCGATTGGCTAAATCCTCCGCCGTGATTAAATAAAAATGCCGTTGAGTTTTTTCCCTTGGTTGTCAGTTCCGCTTGTCCGCGACCATTTTGGTCGAAATGACTTTGATAGAGACCAGTGCTAAAATCAAGAATACTCCCTCCATTGACAGAATTGCCACGCAAATAGCCCTGCTGCGTAAATATGGTCTCTGAGCCAAAAGCAAGGCCGGTTGCATTGTCGGCTTTGATGATAAGACGGCCATCTTTTTGCCTGTATTCTGCGGCGTCTTCTACCAGATCACCTCCATCAAAATCCATGCCTCGGCCTTTATTGCCCACATTGATATCGATCAGGCTGGTGCCGGATTGAATAAATTTTGTACGTGTCATACCTGCACATGAAAAGCCGATGCCTCCCATAATATTCATGCGGACTTTTATGTTGTTTTGAATTTGGACTGTATGAGCACTTTCACATTCAACGGCAATAGCATCTTGTGCCTGCAAGTTGATCTCGCCGCTTGAAAAAACACTGTCTGTAGGGCCAAGATAAAGGGAAACATTATTTTTCCCATGGGCAATGACAGCCATCTTTCCGCCGTCGAGCAGAATGTTTAATGGGTTATATAATACACCGTTTGCAGGATAGGCTTTTGGTTCAATACGCAAAGTCGTATCCGTGCCGATGTGGATTCCAGGTGAATAGCCTTGCACTTCTTGTTGGCGTTCCTCGACTATATAAGTGCCGGTTTTAAGGCGGTAGACGGTGTCAAAGTCATCATCTGCTTCACCCTTTTCGTGCCCGGCGTAGTCATAGAGTGTTTTCGTGTTGACTTGTATCGTTGGCTGTATTGCTTTGGGTGCTGCGTCAAGCGCATGGAGACAGGTACCCATAGAAGTGGCAACAAGCAATCCTAATACGTGTTTTCTAGAGATCAAAATCAATCTTCCCTGTGATATTGCGCAATGCATCAGGAGTAAGTTCGAGTGCTTGCACGTAGCGGGCAGGAATGTCCTGCATGCACGTTATATTGAAATCTGTTGTTGGGCGAAATCCGAAACGGCTATAATAGTCCGGATCGCCGAGTACGATAATGGACTTGAAACCCATTTCTTCGGCACGTTTAATACCTTCTTTGATCAGCGCCGAGCCAATATGTTGATTGCGATGTTCCAATTGCACACTGACTGGTGCCAGAAGCAGCGAAGGCAATGCCGGAAAATTGTCGCGTTTGATATTGAAGCGGGTCAGCATCATATGGCCGATAAGCATGGTGTTGTTTTCTGCAACAAGCGATAGCTGTACAATATAGGCGTGACTATTGCGCAAGCGTTTATACAGGTCCTGTTCATCGCCATCGCGTACATTTGCTGTTTCAAAGGCGGTTTTAATCAATTGATAGATTTCGATGCTGTCCTTATCTGTTTCTGTGCGGATTACAAAAGTCATCGTGCCTTACCCTTGCGAAAAAAGTTATTCTCCTTCATAGATCGGATATCATTTTTTAAAAAGTTTTTTAATGGCAGTTTAATGACGAGCGTTCATCCCGATTCCATTCTGATTATTGATTTTGGTTCACAGGTCACCCAGCTCATTGCCCGACGTGTGCGTGAAGCGGGTGTCTATTCCGAGATTGTTCCTTTCCAGTTAGCCCAAGAGGCATTCGGACGTATCCAGCCCAAAGCCGTTATTCTTTCCGGTTCTCCTCATTCGACGGTTGATATTGGTAGTCCGCGTGCACCGCAGACGATTTTTGATGCCGGTATTCCTGTGCTTGGTATCTGCTATGGTGAGCAGACCATGTGTGCGCAATTGGGTGGCGCGGTTGAAGCCGGACATGAGCGTGAATTTGGCCGTGCTTTTCTTGATATTGAGGAAGATAGTGCTCTTTTTGAGGGGGTTTGGGAAAAGGGTAGCAAGCATCAGGTATGGATGAGCCATGGTGATCGTGTAACGGCCTTGCCGGAAGGCTTCAAAGTAATCGCAACATCAAAGGGTGCGCCTTATGCAGCGATCGCCGATGAAAAACGTCGTTTCTATGCCGTGCAATTTCATCCAGAGGTTGTCCATACGCCCGACGGAGCCAAACTGCTCTCGAATTTTGTTCATAAGATTGCAGGTCTTAAAGGGGATTGGTCGATGAAGGCCTATCGGGACCAGTCAATTGCTGCCATTCGTGCGCAGGTTGGCAAGGGTAGGGTCATTTGCGGGCTTTCAGGTGGTGTTGACTCTTCTGTGGCCGCTGTACTGATCCATGAAGCCATTGGCGACCAGTTGACCTGTATTTTTGTTGATCATGGTCTGATGCGTAAAAACGAAGCGCAGGAAGTGGTTTCGATGTTTAAGGAAACCTATAATATACCGCTGGTGCATGTGGATGCATCCGATATGTTTATCGGTGCCTTGGAGGGTGAGTCTGACCCTGAGAAAAAGCGTAAGACGATCGGCCGCCTCTTTATTGAGGTGTTTGAACAGGAGGCTAAAAAAATTGGCGGTGCCGAATTCTTGGCCCAAGGCACGCTTTATCCGGATGTGATTGAGAGTGTTTCCTTTACCGGCGGCCCTTCGGTCACGATCAAGAGCCATCATAATGTCGGCGGTTTGCCGGAACGTATGAATATGAAATTGGTTGAGCCTCTACGCGAGCTTTTCAAGGATGAAGTGCGTGTTCTTGGTCGTGAGCTTGGTTTGCCGGAACATTTTATCGGACGTCATCCGTTCCCTGGTCCGGGGCTTGCTATTCGTTGTCCGGGTGGTATTACCCGCGAGAAGCTTGATATCTTGCGTGAGGCCGATGCGATTTATCTTGATGAAATCCGTAAGGCCGGTTTGTATGATTCAATCTGGCAGGCTTTTGCCGTGTTGCTACCGGTCCAGACTGTCGGTGTGATGGGTGACGGGCGCACTTATGAATTTGTCTGTGCGCTTCGTGCGGTAACGTCTGTCGATGGCATGACTGCCGATTTCTATCATTATGATATGGAATTTCTTGGGCGCGCCGCTACCCGTATCATCAATGAAGTGCGCGGTATTAATCGGGTTGTCTATGACGTAACTTCTAAACCCCCCGGTACTATTGAATGGGAGTAGGTTCTTTTTTTTGAGGCTTTGCTTTCTGTTGTTTGCGTGCGGCTGCGGTTGCGACGGCTAGAGAAATAGCCAGTGTCATTGTGGCTGTCAGGGTGCGGAATGAGTCATATTCTGCTTCGCGCACCGGCATTATGATTGGCGAGAACCGGTGTAATTGTGGATTGACCGCATCGCTGATAGCAACGATTTTCGCACCATTTTGATAGGCCTTTTCAATCAGATCGATAACGGGTTGGGCTGAAGGATTGTACGTTATTGCCAGAAAGACATCATTTTTACGGATTGTCTGGTGTGCACCCAAAGCGCCTGCATTATCATGCAGTAAAGCGGGAATATTCATTTTTTCGAAATAGTAATAGAGATAGGCGGCTGCGGGAAAAGAACGCCGAAACCCTGCAATGTGTATAATGTCGCCCTTGGCAAGAATACTGACTACTCGATCCATTAGATCCTGATCAACAGTCTTTATGAGATTTTCAAGTGATTTGCGTCCGGCATCTGCAAATTCAGCCAGAAAGAACGCGCTTTTTTCATAATCGGTATCAAGTAATTTTTCCAATCTCTTGCCATAATCGGGCCATTCATTGGATAGCGACATGCGTAAAAGTTTTTGAAGTTCGGAGTAACCGGAAAAACCCAATGTCTGACAAAATCGGACAAAGGCTGATGCGGGAACATTACATTCCACAGCACTTTCAGTAATAGTGGAAATGGCAATCCGGTTTTGTGCGCGGATGACGTAATCGGCACATTGTTTTAGTCTTTTGGGTAGATCCGGTGTCAGAGTGAGCAGCCGTTGATGGAGTTCGTCTATCGTTTTAGGCGCTTCTAAGGTTATGTTGTTTTGCTTGTTCATCCATGTTCCCTGTAATCGTCATTCTCGTTTTGAGGATTTATATCGCTTTAGCTTTTTGTTTTCAAAGATTGCAATTCCAAATAGCGATCTTTGTGAAAAACAAAGAGATTGCACTTGTTTTTTTAGAAAAAAAATTCTATTTATAATTAAAATAGAACATAATTTATGTTTTAAAGGGGATGGGGAGGCTTCTATGGATAAATCACGCGATACAGTATTGGACGTCATTACCATTGGGCGTTCATCTATTGATCTCTATGGCCAGCAAATCGGAACGCGTCTGGAGGATGTGGCATCCTTTGCCAAGTCGGTAGGTGGGTGTCCGTCAAATATTGCGATCGGTGCGGCGCGTATGGGACTAAAATCTGCGGTGATTACCCGCGTCGGCAACGAGCAGATGGGGCGCTTTATTATTGAGCAGATGCAGCGTGAAGGTGTTTCAACTAAGGGCATCGTGGTTGATAAGGAACGCTTGACAGCGTTAGCAATTCTCGGTGTCGAGAATGATGAAGATTTTCCTCTTCTTTTCTATCGTCAAAACTGTGCCGATATGGCTTTGTGTGAAGATGATATTGATGAAGCTTTTATTGCTTCTTCCGCCGCTATACTTGTGAGCGGGACACATTTTTCCACGTCGAATACGGAAGCTGCCCAGAAAAAAGCTATTCGTTTGGCCAAGCAATATGGCCGCAAGGTTATTTTTGATATTGATTACCGTCCTAATCTTTGGGGGCTTGCCGGCATTGCCGATGGCGATCAACGTTATATCGCTTCTGAACGTGTTACCAATTGTTTGAAAACAGTGTTGCCTGACTGTGATCTGATTATCGGCACAGAAGAAGAAGTGATGATCGCATCGGGCGAACAGAATCTTCTTGCTGCCCTTCATGCCATCCGTAGTTTATCCAATGCAACAATTGTTCTCAAACGTGGCCCTATTGGTTGTATTGTTTATGATGGTGCTATTCCTGATGATCTGGAAAAAGGGATTGTCGGAAAAGGATTTCCGATTGAGGTTTATAATGTTTTAGGTGCGGGCGATAGCTTTATGTCTGGCTTTTTATGCGGCTGGCTTAAAGGTGAGGATCTTTTCACCTGTGCAACCTGGGCCAACGCCTGTGGTGCCTTTGCCGTGTCGAGATTGCTGTGTTCGCCGGAAATCCCGACATTTGAAGAAATGCAGTATTTTCTTACCCATGGTTCTCATAAAAAAGCTTTGCGCCATGATGAGATGTTGTCCCATTTACATTGGGTTACAACGCGTTCGCATGATTTTCCGCGCATAATGGCCTTTGCAATTGATCATCGCAGTCAATTGGAAGATGTGGCTGATCGTGTTGGTGCTCCTTATGAAAAAATTGCCGATTTCAAGCGGCTTGCGGTGAGGGCTGCTGCACATGTCGCCAAAGGACGTGCCGGTTATGGTATGTTGCTGGATGAGCGTTATGGACATAAAGCCATGTTTGATGCCGCCAAGGCCAAGATCGACTGGATAGGGCGTCCTGTAGAGTATCCCGGTAGTCGTCCCTTGCAATTTGAATATTCGCAGGACATTGGTTCGCAACTGGTCGAATGGCCGACACATCATTGCATCAAGGCATTGTGCTTTTATCATCCTGATGATCCGGTGGAGTTAAAAAATCTTCAGATCGCCAAATTGAGAACCCTTTATGAAGCCGCCCGTAAAATTGGCCGTGAATTGATGGTCGAAATTATCGCCGGTAAAAACGGCTCTTTGAAGGAAGATACAATTGCCTGTGTTCTGGAGGAACTTTATGTCGTCGGTATCAAGCCTGATTGGTGGAAACTTGAACCACAGGCCAATAAAACAAGCTGGAAAAAGATCAGCGATGTCATTGTAAAAAATGATGCCTATTGTCGGGGTGTCGTGTTGTTGGGGCTTGCCGAATCTGAGGAGAATTTGGTCCATGTTTTCAATGCGGTAGCTGATATTCCGCTTGTCCGCGGCTTTGCTGTGGGGCGGACATTGTTTATGGCGGCTGCCGAGAAATGGCTTGCAGGCAAGATTGATGACGAGACTGCCATTACCGATATGGCAACACGTTTTGAAAAGCTGACGGGTGCATGGCTTGCAGCACGGTAGGATACTTTTTTTATAAATATTAGCCCGGATTTTAAAAGGCGAGTAGCGGGCAGATTACTGGGGAAAGGGAAGAAAAGAAAATGAGTGAAATAAATAAAAATACGATAGGGAATCCGGTTTTACCGTCGAGAGCCACTATATCCCTTGTCTTTAAACGGATTTTGCCCATTCTGGTTTTGGGTTATATCATGAATTTTCTTGATCGTACCAATATCAGTATGGTCAAAGCCGAGCTGCAATATGACCTGGGGATTGATGCTGTCGCCTATGGTACCGGTGCCGGTTTATTCTTTCTGACTTATGCTTTTTTCCAGGTGCCAACCAATTTGGTGATGCACCGTTTTGGCGTACGTCGTTGTCTTGGCATTATCATGCTGTTATGGGGGATATTATCCGTTGGTACAGCTTTCATCCGCGGTCCTATGGATTTCTATCTTATCCGTCTGGGATTGGGGATTGTTGAATCAGGTTTCTATCCTGGTGTTATCTATTACCTCACCCGCTTTTTCCCTCACGCCGACCGTAGTCGTGCGAATAGTATTTTCTTGATGGGGGCAGCGATTGCCAATGTGATCGGCAATCCACTTGCCGGTCTTCTGGTGGGTATGCATGGACTGGGTTCATTTAACGGTTGGCAATGGCTTTTTATTATGGAGGGGCTGCCTTCCGTTATTCTGGCCCTCTTCATTTTAAAAACCTTGCCCGATTGTCCGACCGAGGCTAAGTGGCTTGATAAAGAAGAGGCTCGTAATCTGGAAGCTTATATTGCCATGCAGGACGAGCAGGGTTCTAGTGAAGCGGGTAACCGCAACTGGAAGGAGGCACTTCTTGATAAGCAGATCATTTTGACAGCGATTGTATTTTTCACGATTGTTATTGGTGTTTATTCTCTGGGGTACTTTCTGCCGGCGATTGTCCAAAGCTGGGGTACAGCTCTGACCAAGTTTGAAGTTGGTCTGATCACTTCTGTTCCTTATATTTTTGGTGGTATATGTCTGTGGGTTGTGCCGTTAATGGTGAAAGCAGACAAGACGCGCAAATGGATTGTCGGTCTTACCGGTCTTATCGCTATCGGTCTGGTTGTTGCGCTTCTTTCGGAAAGTTATCTGACCGGTCTTGTGGCACCTATTGTTAGCATAATCGGTTTCTGTTTTGCCTATGCGGCTACACAAACTGTTCAACCTTTGATTTTGGCCAATGTCGGTATCCGTCTTTCAGGGGCGGCACTTGCCGGTGGTCTTGCCATGGTCAATATGGTAGGCCAGCTCGGTGGATTTTTTGGGCCCTATATTTTGGGTTATACCGAAAAATATACCGGTATTGCATCGTCAGGCCTTTGGGTTGTGACAGTAATTGTCATCATCGGCACGATCATGGCTCTTTGGGTCAAAGTCGGCAATACAGTTGTCAAAGGTGAAAAATAAAAGTCGCATAACATGCAGGCTTTGATAAAGGTGTTCCGGTTGTTTCCGGAAGCCTACTCATGATTGATGCATTTCATGTTTGAAAGAGAGATAATCATGTCTTCCGATACCAATAAACATAGTGCTTCGGTATTAAAAAACACGTATATGCCATCCGATGAAATTGTCCGCTTGTTGAAAGAAAAGGCTGAGTTTGTCCGTCTTGAGACAGTTCGTCTCATCGAGATCGCTAAAACGGGTCATTATACGTCTGTTTTTTCTGCGGCCGAAATTTTTGCCAGTCTTTATTATGATGTCATGACGCTTAAGAAAGGCGATCCTAAATGGGAAGATCGTGATCGTTTTTTGATGGGCAAGGGCCATGCAGCGGTTGGTCTTTTTCCGATTCTGGCAGATCTCGGTTTTTTTCCAAATGAATGGCTTGATCATTATACCCGGTTGGGCAGTCCGCTTGGAGATCATCCAGACATGCGGAAGGTTCCAGGGATTGATTTCTCATCTGGTTCGATCGGTCATGCTTTGTCCAACGGGCTTGGTATGTGCCTGACCCAACGTATTACGGGCAAAAACTTTCATGTATTTGTTATGTTGGGGGATGGCGAGATGCAGGAAGGACAGGTTTGGGAAGCAGCGATGAATGCCGGCCACAATAAGGTTTCCAATCTGGTCGCTATTGTTGACCGCAACGGCTATCAGCTGGACGGTGCTGTCGATGATGTCATTTCAATCGAACCTTTGGATGATAAATGGCGCTCATTCGGATGGGATGTTTACGAAGTTGATGGTCATGATGTAGCCGCCGTGACGGAAATTTTGCGCCGTATCAAAGCCGATACGATACGTAAAAAACCAGCTTGTTTGATTGCCAAAACGGTAAAAGGTAAGGGCGTTTCTTATATGGAAACAGAACCGGGCTGGCATCTCGGTTATCTTGATCCGTCAGATGGTAAAAATGCGGTTGAGGAAATCAAGGCAATGGAGAATTAAGATGTCCCAGGCTTTATCCGAGAATTCATGGCATTATCGCCAGCTCAATGCAAAGAATCCCGGTCTTCAATATCTTTCCGACGGACTGATCGAACTCGTCAAGGAAGGTTATCCGGTTGTTGCAGGTTCGGCAGATTTGCAATATTCCAATGGCTTGAATAAATTTGCCGACATCTATCCTGAACGCTATTTCCAGTTTGGTATCTCCGAACAGAATATGATTTCAGCCGCAGCTGGTATGGCGACATGTGGCGTCATGCCGTTTGTAGCGAGCTTTGCTTCTTTTGTCGGCTTGTTATGTTGTGAGCAGATACGGATGGATATTGCCTATTCGGCACAACCGGTTCGTGTCATTGGCCATCATACCGGTATTTCACTCGGCTTTTATGGCACCTCCCATCATGCAACTGAAGACATAGGTACAATGCGTTCGATTGCTGATCTTGCTGTTGTTTCACCGTCTGATGGTGAGCAGCTCATCGCTGCTATCAAGGCATCGGCTGATTATGACAAACCGGTTTATTTTCGCATTGGACGTGGACGTGATCCGGTAATTTATGAAAAGCGCCCTGTTTTCAAATTTGGCAAGGCACATATTCATGCCTTTGGTGATGATCTAACAATTTTTGCTTGTGGTGCGACCGTTCACCCTGCATTGAAAGCAGCCGAGAATTTGCGTACTCAAAGCCTGTCTGTTGGTGTTGTTGATATGGCATCCATCAAGCCGATTGATCGTGAGGTGATATTGGAAGCAGCCCAAAAATCAAACAAGTTGATGAGTGTGGAAGAGCATAATATTTTAGGGGGGCTCGGTTCGGCAATTGCTGAAGTTTTGGGCGATGAGGGGGGTGGTAAAAAACTGCTGAGACATGGCATTAAAGATACGTATGCACTTATCGCGCCGCCAACACATCTTTATGCCCATTATGCGCTTGATGAAGCTGGTATAGAAAAAGTTGCAGGTGATTTCATCTGTTCCTGAAATAAACAGATATATCTTGTAAAACGGCTCCGTTAAGGAGCCGTTTTGTTTTGTTTATGGACGGGAACGCAGGCTTTTAACCAGACTCATCATATAGATAATAATGACAAACGAGAATGGCAGGCCGCATAGTACGACAGCAGTTTGGATTGCGGTAAAGTTACCCGACAAGAATAATCCTATGGTAACGGCTGTCGTGGCTACGCACCAGAAAATACGCAGCCATATGGGTGATTCTACTTCAGGATCATCTGTGCGTATAGCGAGGTTCGAAATCATCAGACTACCTGAATCGACTGGTGCCAAGAACAGAACAAAGCTGATCAGAATGGCAAAGCATACGGTAATTTGTGGCAAAGGCAGATATTCGAGGAAGCGATAGATTGCCATTTGCGGATCAGCAACGACAGCTGTACCGAGATCTTTCATACCTTCGATAAAGACCATGTGGATGGCAGCATTCCCAAAGATGGAGAGCCACAAAAGCGTGAAACCCAATGGTACCAGCAAAACGCCGAAAATAAGCTCTTTGATGGTGCGTCCTTTAGAAATACGGGCAATAAATAGGCCGACAAAAGGTGCCCATGCAATCCACCATGCCCAATAAAAAATCGTCCACAAGCCGCGCCATTTATTGGCATTCTCGAAAATATAGAGATTGAAGCTCATTTTGACGAAGCCGTTTAGATAGTCGCCGATATTTTGTACAATGCCGTCCATAATATGGAAGGTTGGGCCGGTCAGAAAAACAAAGGCAAGCAAAAGGCAAAGTAGAATAATATTGACCTTTGAAAGGGCGGCAATACCTTTTTCAATACCGATTACGGCAACAATGGTTGCTACAACCATCATAATGATAATAAGCGTGATCAGCATACCCAGGCTATCGGAAATACCAAAAAAGTCTACTAAACCGGAATGGACCAGCAGGGCGCCGATGCCCAAATTGGTAACCATAGCAACAACTGTTGCCAGAATACCGAAACCGTCGACCATATCACCGGCGATACCATTGGTGAGCTTTTCTCCGAAAATGGGATAGAGTGCTGTACGCAAGGCCAGAGGACGCTGTTCGACATAGGCATAGTAGGCAAGTACCGTGGACATCAATGCATAGAGCGCCCAACCATGAATGCCCCAATGCAGGAAAGTGATAACCATGGCATGTTGGGCAACTTCAGCTGTACCAGTTGGGCCGCTTGGGGGATTAAGAAAATGGTCGAGAGGTTCGTAAGCACCGAAATAGACCAAGGCGATACCGATGCCGGCTGAAAACAGCATTGTTACCCAGGCCGTATAGCTGAATTCGGGTTTTTCTCCCTCTTGTCCTAGTGTAATGTGCCCATATTTTGAAAATGCTAGCCAGAAAACAAAGATAACACATACGATAATCAGCGATGTATAATACCAGCTTAATGTATCAGAGACGAATTGCTGCGCCCAGTTGAGCAGAAAAGAGCTTTCCTGAGGGAAAATAACTGTGAGTGTCGAAAAGACGATGACACTTATGGCAGAACTGAAGAAAACAAATTTATTGAGTTTCGGTGTTTCATGGTGATGAGCTTTGCCTTCACCGGCTTGATGCGCTGACATTTTTACATTCCCTCCCAAGGGTCGATGTCCTTTTATTTGCTTTTAAGCCAATAATCTATGCTTTTGAGCTATACTTTTTCATTGATTGAACGTACAATCAACAAAATGTGTTTCGCCAAAATGCCATCAAAGGCATTAAGTGGCAAGATACAAAACACATCTTTGGATTGAAGAGGTGTTTATAACGAGATGCACATATTTCCGAGCTTCGGTTAAGTAAACCAAAGGTATGAAAATAAAAGACCAATCGGGTTATGTCAGGATGGACAGGGATGGGAAAAGCGATAAAAAAGCCACGCAAGGAGATCGCGCCTGAACGACGCGAACAATTTGTTGCGGCAACCTGCTCTATCATCGACCGGGTCGGTCTAGCAGATGCGTCTTTAAACCAGATTGCTGGTGAAATTGGTATTTCCGCCGGATTGGTTGCGCATTATTTTGGCGATAAAAGAAGCCTTCTTTATGCCACCATGCGTAAAATTATGAGTGATTTGAAAATCACGGCCGAAAGTCTGCAAAAAACGATAGATCGGCATGATCCGGTGGCCCAGATACGGGTGATTATTGATAGCAACTTCCATAACAGCCAGAACAATCGCGCTATCATAAAGACATGGCTCAATTTCTGGGTTGCCAGCCTTTATGATGATGAACTCAAGCGGTTGCAGCGTGTGAACGAGTATGTGCTTTTTTCATCTCTCTATGCGCAGTTCAGTAAACTTGTTTCGAAAGACGTTGCTCTTGATGCCGCACGTACGCTGGCTTCTCTGATTGACGGGCTATGGCTTCATTTAGCTTTGTCTTCGGATTTTTCTTTTGATGGCGGCCGTTGTCTTGCTCATCAATATCTTGATCAGTTTTTGGTGCAAAATGCACCTTCAGCTCTTGCATAAGGAATAAAAAATGACACTTTACCCCCTACAAAAATTATATATTGGCGGTCGTTTCGTCGATGCGACCAGCGGTAAGACATTTACAACAAAGAATCCTGCTAATGGCGAGGTTATTGCTGAAGTGCAAATGGCATCTGCCGAAGATGTCGATCGTGCTGTGATTGCCGCGCAAAAAGGGCAAAAGGTCTGGGCATCGATGACGGGTGTTGAACGTTCTCGTATCCTGAACCGTGCTGTGGCTATTCTGCGTGAGCGTAATGACGAAATTGCTTTGGTCGAAACTCATGATACCGGTAAGGCTTATTCGGAAACGTCAGCAGTCGATATTGTTACCGGCGCTGATGTAATTGAATATTATGCGGGCTTGGCCGTTGCTATTGAAGGCGAACAATATCCACTGCGTGATAGCAGTTTCTTTTATACACGCCGTGAACCTTTGGGTGTGATCGGTGCAATTGGTGCATGGAATTATCCGATCCAGATTGCCATGTGGAAGGCTGCTCCTGCTTTGGCTGCAGGCAATGCGATGATTTTTAAACCCAGCGAAGTTACACCTTTGACGGCGCTTATTCTGGCACAAATCTTTACAGAAGCCGGTCTGCCCGATGGTGTTTTCAATGTTGTACAGGGGCCGGGACGTATTGTCGGCCAAGCCATGACGGATCATCCGCATATTGACAAGATTTCATTCACGGGCGGTGTTGAGTCGGGCAAGAAAGTTATGGCGAATGCCGCTGCTTCGTCGTTGAAAGATGTTACAATGGAGTTGGGTGGCAAGTCGCCGCTTGTTATTTTGCCTGATGCCGATGTCAAGCGTGCTGTCGATGTGGCGATGATGGCCAATTTTTATAGCTCCGGTCAGGTTTGCACCAATGGAACGCGTGTGTTTGTACCGGCTGCAATGAAAAAGGAATTTGAAGCGGGTTTGCTTGAACGCGTTAAACATATTCGTATGGGCGATCCGGTTGATCCGAATACCAATTTCGGTCCGATGGTCAGCTTTGAGCATATGGAAAATGTATTGCGTTATATCGAGTTGGGCAAACAGGAAGGTGCGCGTCTTTTATGTGGTGGTGGACGTGAGACCAGTGGTGAGTTCGCCAAAGGTGCCTATGTACAGCCGACGATTTTCACTGATTGTCGTGATGATCACACCATTGTTCGTGAAGAGATCTTCGGTCCTGTGATGAGCGTATTGAGTTATGAAACCGTTGATGAGGCTGTCGAGCGCGCCAATAATACGACTTTTGGTCTGGCAGCTGGCGTCGTTACACGGGATGTATCTCTTGCCCATAGTGTTATCCATCGTCTGCAGGCTGGGATATGTTGGATCAATACATGGGGTGAGTCACCCGCACCGATGCCGGTTGGTGGTTATAAACAGTCAGGTGTGGGACGTGAAAATGGTCTGGCTACACTTGCCCATTACACACAAATCAAATCGATCCAAGTTGAATTGGGAGATTTTGCGTCGGTCTTTTAAGGCCGGCGTTTTGTTTTTTTAAAGTTTGACGCCGCCATCAATGTAAGCGGCGGTGTATCAGGAGGACGTTATGTCAAGCAAACAGGAATATGATTATATTATTATCGGGGCAGGCTCTGCCGGCAGCGTACTTGCTGCACGCCTGACAGAAGATACGGGCACAACCGTTCTTCTTCTGGAAGCAGGTGGACCTGACTACCGTCTCGATTTCCGTACCCAGATGCCGGCTGCACTTTCTATGCCGCTTCAGGGAACACGTTATAATTACGCTTATGCAACTGATCCCGAGCCGCATATGAATAATCGGCGTATGGATTGTGGTCGCGGCAAAGGACTCGGTGGTTCATCTTTGATCAACGGCATGTGCTACATTCGCGGCAATGCACTTGATTATGATAATTGGGCCAAGATGGAAGGGCTAGAAAATTGGAGTTATCTCGATTGTCTGCCTTATTTCAAAAAAGCTGAGACACGCGATATTGGTGGTAATGATTATCATGGTGATAGCGGTCCATTGCATGTGACCACTCCGAAACAGGGTAATAATGTCCTGTTTCACGCGATGGTTGAAGCTGGTGTTCAGGCCGGTTATAAACGGACTGATGATCTCAACGGGTACAGTCAGGAAGGCTTCGGTCCGATGGATCGTACAACGACTTCGTTTGGACGTCGTTGCTCGACATCGCGCGGATATCTTGATGTTGCTCGCCAGCGCGATACATTGACGATTAAGACTCGTGCTGTAACCGATCGTATTCTTTTTGATGGCAAACGTGCGATTGGTGTGCGTTGGTTGCAGGGATCAGAAGTCAATGAAGCACATGCCCGCAAGGAAGTGATTCTTTGTGGCGGCGCTATAGCTTCGCCACAGATTCTGCAACGCTCTGGTGTTGGCCCTTCTGATTTGTTGAAAAGTCTGGATATTGCTGTTGTTGCCGATATTCCGGGTGTCGGTAGCAATCTGCAGGACCATGTTGAAATGTATATGCAGTGGAAATGTACCAAGCCGGTGACGTTGGCAACAGCCGCACGTGCATATAATAAGCCCTTCATTGGTGCAGAATGGTTGTTTTTAGGTAAGGGGATCGGTGCTTCCAACCATTTTGAGGCTGGTGGCTTCATTCGTTCACATGATGATTTCGAATGGCCGAATATCCAATATCACTTCCTGCCTGTTGCCGTGAACTATAATGGAACCAATCCGATTAAGGTTCATAGTTTCCAGGCCCATGTTGGCTCGATGCGTTCGATGAGCCGTGGTCGTGTTCACCTCAAAACGAAGAACCCCAACGATCATCCGAGCATTCTATTTAACTATATGTCGGATGCCGATGATTGGCGTGAATTTAGAGCGGCCATCCGCATTACACGTGAAATATTCAGCCAGTCGGCATTGGATGAGTTCCGTGGTGCGGAAATTTCGCCAACTGCTGATTTGCAATCGGATAAAGAGCTGGATGATTTCGTGCGTAATCGTGCAGAGACAGCCTATCACCCATCTTGTACCAATGCGATGGGTTATCATGATATGGCTGTTGTCGATTGTGAAGGTAAAGTACACGGTATGGAAGGGCTGCGCATTGTCGATGCTTCGATTATGCCACGTATCACGACCGGTAACCTCAATGCGCCGACGATCATGATTGCTGAAAAGCTTGCTGATGTCATTCGTGGTCGTAAGCCTTTGGCTAAAGTGGATGTGCCATATTATGTTGCTAATGGTGCACCGACACATGCCGTTAAAAAAAACAATTAATTACAATAGCGTTTAGCTGAAAAAAAAGCGGGGTATTGCCCCGCTTTTTTTGTTTTAGCTTATGAGTCTGTCTAATGCGACTGCTTGCGATAAACGATGCCATATGCCAAGCCACATAAAGCTGAAAATGCAGAGCCAACTAGCACGCCTGTTTTGGCTGCAGCCAGTTGATCACTGTTGTTGAAAGCTAACATTGAAACAAAGATTGCCATTGTAAAACCAATGCCTGCCAGCATGCCGATCAATAACATATCCTGCCATCTAACATCAGGAGGTAAACGGCACAAACCGAGTTTAACGGCAAGGTAGCTGGCTAAAATAATTCCAAGCGGTTTTCCCAGAAATAGTCCCAGACTGACGCCGCCTAGGATAAAAAAACCGCCATGTTGTAAAAGATCGAGGCCGGAAAAGACAATGCCAGCATTGGCCAATGCGAAAACTGGCATAATAAGATAGGCAACCCATGGATGCAGCACCATTTGGATACGTGTGATCGGTGCAACCATATCACGTTGTCCAATACGTATGTTTTTGAGTGCAGTTGTGAGTTTTTCTCCTTCAGCACCTTGATTGATTGCTAGGATGGCGTCATGGACACGTTTGACTGGAGCTACGGTGCTGCGTGCTGCAAAAACAGGTGTCATCATACCTAATATAACACCGGCAAGAGAAGGATGGATGCCGGTTTTCATCAGGCTGATCCATATTATGGCTGCTGGTAGAACATAGAGAATAGCCATATTAAGGCCGATCCAATGGAAAATTAGAATTAAAACCACGCCGAAGGCAGTGAATATTAACCAGTAAAAAGCGATGTTGTCGGAATAGAATAAAGCAATAATCAGAACGGCAATAATATCGTCGATGATAGCCAGTGATAGAAGAATAATACGAACATTAGCGGGAATAGATCGGCCTAATAAAGCCAGAACACCGATGGCGAAAGCGATATCGGTTGCTGTTGGTACAGCCCAGCCATGAAGGCGGGTTGGATCAGCGTTTAACAGGCTGTATAGGATAGCGGGTAAGATAACACCGCCTATTGCAGCAATTATAGGCAAAGTGGCTTGTCGAATATCCGATAGAGCGCCCTCATGGATTTCACGTCGTATTTCAAGTCCAGCAACCAGGAAAAAAAAAGTCATGGCAACGTCATTGACCCAAAAATGCAGACTCCATGAAATACTGAATGATCCAAGAGCCAATGAAAGCGGCGTATGCCATAATGCAATATAGCTTTCCCCATAGCTTGAATTGGCCCAGATGAGCGCTATAGCCGCGGCGAATAACAAGATGATACCGCTTGTTGCTTCGGTGTGTGTAAGACGCTCGATATTGGAGAGTGCGCGTTCTTTTAAAATAAAAGTACGATCGGCACCGCGATGTTGTGACAATTTTGGCATAGTATAGAACTCCGTACGCTGGCGGCCCGACCAACGTATGGAAACCTGTTCGTCCGATTATCGGTCAAACACCCTATTTTATATTATAGGCACAATGAAATCTTAGACAAGTTCATCTGTGCTCTATGCAAAGCTATTCACTACTTTGGGCATTGATATCAACCTTATTGAGCAGAACACTCAGATCATTTTCAATGGCAGCTTGAAAATCGCTCGCTGTAAGGCCCGTACTATTTTTGGCTTTGATATCAATCGTCAATGTACCCGGTTTGCGGGCAAATTTGCCTAGTGTATTAATGAGGCCTTCTGCTTGCGAATGATCCTTTAGCATCAAGGCGGGACTTTGTGTCATGACAAGGTAGAAGTCGTCATAAAGTTCTTCTTTGCTGACGTCGACAATCTTCGTAATGTAGTTGAAGAAATTGTCGATGAAGCCATAATCATGATATTGCATATGAATATTGGTTACGCCGATTTTTTCAGCAGCCTGAAGGGCTTGAGTTTCACTACCTGAAAATAATGCCTCTTCGACATTGCTGATATCGGCAGTCAGTTGGCCGGATGCGATGTTCTTCACTTCAAAGGACATGTCGTTGACATTCAATGTCTGCCGACGTGCATTATAGTCGAATTCCAGCTTTCCTGAAACATCAAGGCTGTTATAGCCCATTTCCTTGAAGAAGCTTAGCTCCTTATGCGGCAGCTGTGTGGTGTCGATAGACAAACCGTCAAGGGAAACCAACAGCTGTTCGGGAATGGTGTTTTTCCAGCGCTTCGGTTCAAGGCGGAAGGAGGCTAGGCTGGTCTTTATCTTCGGGGTGGCAATATCAGCATTTTCAACTTCGGCATTGATCGATGTAATGGACGCCAGCAGGTGGCTCAGCAGATCGCGGGTCAATTTTTTCTTATCGGTTTCGTTGCCGGCTTTAGCTGCTGTTGCAATTTCTTTTAGCAGATCTTCCGGCACAATGCCCGGATTCTTAATGGATAGACCATCGGAATTGAAGCTTTTAAGGGCAAGGTGGAGGGCGACTTTGGAGCTGTCTTCCATTGGTTTTGTATTATTGAAATAATCGATATTGATATTGTTCAATTCGACAGCGCCAAAGAGAACTTTGCCTTCTTCGTTTTTTTCGGCACGGCCGGAAAAAATACTATAGGCATAGGCAATGTCGATATTGCGTGCCGACAAACGGTCACTCTTGGCTATCAAACGCTCTTGCTCGTTGCTAGCGCCGGCCAAAGCACCAACATCGAAATTGGTGTTGATGCCGTTAATGCTGATTGTACCGATCCGGCCCTTGGAGAAAGATGACAGATAGAAGTCCTTGATAAGGATTTTTTCAGATTCATCATTATTTTTTTTCACTGATATTTCTATTGTGGGCGCATTAATGGATGAAAGGGAAAAGCGGTTCAGCAATTGTAGGACATGTGATTCAATACTGGCATCTTTGCCATGCTCACCAATACCATTCAAAGAAATTTCAGGTATATGGATATGGATTTTATCCCTTTCAATATCAAGGTTATAAAGCGTAGCCGCACCCGAAAGTGGGCCGACCGGTGGACGGGCGGTTGCTTCGCCAATTGTTACCTTGATGCCTTCAGGGGCTGGCACAACCACATTGGTCATATGGACGCGGCCAGTCATCGTAATATCGGCACTGTCGGCCTTGATATTGCGTTTTTCCATTTGCGAACTGACAATCGTATTGAGATATGGCTTGGCCATATAAAAGCCGCCAACGGCCAGAATTGCCAGTATGACAATTACGCCAATGATATAGATCAATGAACGTTTGATCGTTGATTTTATCCAGTTGCCGAAATTGGCCATCAATTTGTCTTTCGCTTTTGTCGTTGGTTCTGTCTTTATAATCTCATTGTGCGCTGTCTGGAGAAGTCGGTACCTTTTCTCCCCCAAGCGTCTGGGCCTTAAGATCGATTTTGTCCAAAAGACTCATCGGGTCTTTCTCGGCTAAAATAAGATCATAAAGATTAAGGCCCTGTTCGGATTTTGCTTTTGCTGTAATGTTCAATGTGCCGCCATTACGGATAAATTGTTTTCCGGCGTTGCTCAAGGATTTTCCTGCATCACCTGGAATAATGATGCCGGTGATAAAGCTGAGCTGCATGGCAGTATTATCAAGTAAACTTTCTTTATCTTGGCCACTTGTCTTGGTCAATTGATTAAGAAGTCTGTCGCGTACGCCATCAAAATTAATGGCTACTGTTGCCTCATTGGCATGCATAGCCATGGCGGCGGCACCATTCATTCTCAGATTTTGGGAAAACAGGGTTGCATCAACATTAGTGAGAGTTCCCTTGAACGTCACCGAACCAACATCATCCATTTTATAACCCAGCTCATTGACTTTCAATTCACGTGTATCTTTGTTCCATGCCATATCGGCTGTAATCGTTGTGTTGATAATATCATAGCCTAGATCGGTGAGGTTGAAAGGGGCGATATCGCTGGCACTTTCATTTAAACCCTTGTCGAAATCTTTGGCGCGAAGCCCCATATCACGCATCACGATACGCATGCCTGTCGGAATGGATTCCAAAGCATATTCGGCTGTCATGTCGATGCCGCCTATGGCAACATTTTGGGGAGTATCCGTGTTGACCGGATTTATATTTTCTACCTTGATGCCGTTAATGTGAAAAGCCTTGAAATGCGGTACAAAGGCAAAGCCCATACGGGTTGAGAAAGCGGTATCATTGTTCAAAGTGACATCGGTTGGATCATTGGCTATTTTTGCCAAATATTCCTTTATGGTAGCCGTGAATTGTGGAAATTGAACACCATTGGCTTCGATGGAATCAATATCCATATTGGTGCTGTTGTCACTAAACTTGATGTTTCTGATTTTTGTATCAGAGGCGGTACCATCGTAGTTGAAGGTAAAGTTGTCAATATCAAAGTTTTCATTTGCCTGAAAGCCGCTTGCATGTAGACCTTCAACGGTTACATCGAGTGGCCCTATAGCCGAGAGAATATCCAGTGCCTTGTTACTGAAGTCAGCAGCCTGTGCCGGATTATTTTCCATTTTGTCGCCATTCATTTGGACAAATTGGGTAATGAAGTCGGTCAGAGGGAAAGGCAAAAGCCGCATAGAGAATTGCGAGCCTGATATTTTTGCAATTTCAATGATCGGTTTTGTACCGTCAAGAGTGTGGTATGTATAATCTAGATTTGTCATCGCATAGGCGCCGTAAACTGGGTGGTAGGGATTGTCCTTTTCCGTTGTGGCATCCATGTAGAGATCGATGATGAAAGGTATGTTGATTTTTTCAACGGTGAATGATGACGCTTTCATATCCAGCGCGGCAAGATTGGATTGACGCGCCATCAGATCGTCATAGCTGACATGGGCGGTGAGTTCGCCGATAGTGGCTTTGCCGATAATACCGTTTTTAATGTCCTGATATTCAAGATTACTATAGGTGATCGTTTGATTGTTGCCTGCAATATCCTGTTTTACGACAATGTCCGACATAGTTTGCTTGTCGGCGTTGATGCGTGACATGCTAGCAAGCAGTCTTGGCGTTTTTTTTTCTTTTTCGCTCAAGGGCTGTTTCATTTCTATCGAGGCGTTTTCGGTAATTGTCCGCGCAACGCTAATTTTTGTGCCAGGAAATGAAATAACCGTATCTTTGATTTCCTCATGTTTTGTACTATTGCCCAAAAGTGACATCTGCCCGGTCATGCTGGCCATGGTTGCGGATGCATGATTAAATAGCTTGGCTGAAAGATTCTTAACTTCGAAATGGCCGCGCCAGTCAACATCAAGTGTTTCATATTGCAGTCCTTGGAAGGCAAGCATGCGAACGATGCGTTTTTGATAAAAATCCTTGCCGAAGATAAAGGCAGTCGCACCGATCAAAACGAGGACAACAATAAGACCGATTAGAAAACGGGGCCAGAAAGATGTTCTGGTATCGGTTTTTTGAAGAGTATTACTCATGAAAATTCCTCATTTGTTGATCTGTTGCGCCCTTCGGCAAAGGTAAGCAGAATATGTCTTATTTTATAAAATACGATAAAGTGCAATCTGTCTTTGTGGTTTCAAGCGTTAAAAATAGTAGGCAAAGGCTTTTCAACATGAATTGTAACCGTTTTATGACCTATGTTGCAAAATGTGGTTTTAATCTGCCAGAGTCGGTTTGACATCATATTTGTCTCGGGCACGGGCAATGGAGGTTTCAAAGTGTACCAGTGGCGGTTTGATTGCGTGTGATATCAGGTCTTTCCGGATTTGATGCGATGTGCCTGTTAAAACCAGCGGAATATTTTTGGCTTTGGCTTTCGTGGCCAGCGTTTCAATTGTGTTGGCACCGGTTGCATCCAGAAAGGGCACGTTGGAAAAATCAATGATAATGGCATTATGATTATCAGTGATCCGGTCCAGGACCGAAGCAATTGATGCTGCAGCCCCGAAAAAGAAAACACCGGATATCCGATAGACAACGACTTGGCTTTTGCGTTGGGCGTCTTCATCGTAAATACGCTGCATTGGATTATTGTCATCTGGATAATCGTCACCGACAAAGGCTGAATCGGTGATCACTTCGGCAATTTTGGACATGCGGTAGATAAATAATAACGCACCTAGAGCAAAACCGATGATAATCGCTTCTGTCAGGTCGCGGAAAATTGTCAGGAAAAAAGTTGTAAGCAAAACAATCGCGTCACCCCACGAGGCGCGTAACAGCACGGCAAGAGCATGTTTTTCAATCATATTCCATGATACCAGCGCCAGAATGCCAGCTAATGTTGCAAGTGGGATATAGGAGGTAAGAGGGGCGGCTATGAGCATAAAGAGAAGTAGGAAGACAGCGTGCATTATGCCGGATACAGGGCCATGGGCACCAGCACGGATATTCGTGGCTGTACGGGCAATCGTACCCGTGACGCAAATACCTGAAAAAAGTGCCGAGGCGATATTGCCGACTCCTTGCGCGACAAGTTCGCAATTGGAGCGGTGCCGGCGTCCGGTCATGCTGTCGGCGACGACGGCTGAAAGTAGCGATTCAATGGCACCGAGCAATGTGAAGGTGATGGCATTGGGCAAGACGGCTATGGCTTTTTCGATGCTGAAGGCGGGAATGTGCGGCATGGGTAGATGGGAGGGCATTTCACCGAAGCGCGAACCGATTGTAACAATGTCGAAATGTCCAATTGCGGTGGTGATACCGCCTATGATGACGGCAATTAACATGCCAGGTAATTTAGGGGCATGTTTTTTCAGGCCAATAATGATGGAAATAGTGACAATACAAAAAATGACAGAAGTCGGATTGAATGTCGGTAAAAACGTCCAGATGAGCGGAATTTTTTGTAATAATGGTCCCGGCTCGGGCCTATCAAGCTGTAGGCCAAGCATATTAATCAGCTGACTGGAGAATATGATGACAGCAATACCTGAAGTAAAGCCGACTGTAACCGGATAGGGAATGAATTTGATATAGGTACCGAATTTGAGATAGCCGATAATCATAAGCATGATGCCGGACATGATGGTCGCAAGTAATAGGCCATCCATGCCGTGTGTTTGTACGGTTGTGGCAACGACAATAATGAAGGCGCCAGCGGGGCCGCCAATCTGGAAGCGGCTTCCGCCCAGAAGGGAAATAATAAAACCGCCGATAATCGACGTGTACAGCCCTTGCGCCGGTGTTGCGCCGGAAGCAATAGCAATGGCAATTGAAAGTGGTAAAGCGACAATGGCAACAGTCAGTCCGGCAAGTATATCTGCCCGGAAATTATGAAGGTGATAGCCTTCTCGTAATACGGTAAACAGTTTGGGTGTGAACAGCCCCTTCGTTTCAATGTTCGTCTTTTTTGTGGCGTATTTTTTATTTGCCATATAGATCACAAAAATATCAGGATATCCTATCCTGAAACCCCTTTAATGAATGCTCTAGCATGAATAATAAGTCAAATCTATAATCGGTAAAGATGGCTTCATGGAAAAGGATAAACTTGCTTAATGCGTGGAAATGACGATTTGCAAAACCACCAACCCACTATCAGGCACGTGCGTGCAATTGCACTGATTGTTGCAGCCGCTTTTTTTATGGAAAATCTTGATGCGACGGTCATTGCTACGGCTTTGCCGCAGATGGCCCGCAGTTTTAATACGCAGGCTGTCGATATCAATGTTGGTGTCAGTGCCTATATGTTGGCGCTCGGTATTTTTATTCCGGCAAGCGGTTGGCTTACAACCCGCTTTGGTGCCAGAACAATGTTTCTTCTGGCTGTCGTTATTTTTACGCTGTCGTCGCTTTTTTGCGGATTGTCACAAAACCTGCCGCAATTTGTAATAGCGCGTATCCTGCAGGGCGTTGGTGGTGCTATGATGGTGCCGGTTGGACGTCTTGTCGTTTTGCGTGCAACACCAAAAGAAAAATATATGGATGCGATTGCCTTGCTTACATGGCCTGGACTGGTGGCGCCGGTTTTGGGGCCGCCTGTCGGTGGCCTTATTGCCCAATACAGTCATTGGAGCTTGATTTTCTATCTCAATATTCCGATCGGAATTATTATAATTCTATTTTCATGGAAGCTATTTCCTGTCATCAACGCCGAAATACCTAAGCGCTTCGACCTCGCCGGTTTTGCTCTGACCGGACTGGGTTTGGCTGCCACATTATTTGCGGTCGAAGAGATCAGTAAACCTGAAAATATGTCTTTCGTGGTGCTTGTGGTTTTTGCTGTTGGTCTTTCGGCATTGGGCTGGAGCGGCTTTCATCTGGCCCATAGTGATAAGCCGCTAATGCCTTTAACGGCCTTCAAATATCCGACATTCAGGGTTTCTGTTCTTGGCGGTACATTGTTTCGTATGGGCGCCAATGCTATTACGTTCATCTTTCCGTTAATGGCGCAGCTTAGTTTTGGTTATGAGCCTTTTTATGCGGGTTTGCTGCTTATTCCGGTTTTTGTCGGCAACCTCATGATCAAGCCGTTTACAACACCGATTATGCGTGCCTTTGGTTTACGTATGACATTGCTGGTTAATTGTGTTCTCAATGCTTTGTTTTTGGCATTATGTGCCTTTTTTAATGAGATAACACCGTTATGGCTGATGATTTCCATCCTGTTTTTAAGTGGCGTTTTTCGCTCGATTCACTTTACCGCCTTGAATGTCATTGCTTTTGCCGATGTGCCTAATGGTGAGTTGAATGGTGCCAATACACTCTTTTCCACACTCTTTCAGCTGGCTATCGGTTTGGGAATTGCTTTTGGTGCTATTTCCTTGCGATTGAGCGAGTGGTGGGCACAAACGCCGCTACAGGGGCACGATTTACCCTTCCAATTGGCTTTTTTAATGACCGGTTTTTTATCATTTATTCCGCTTTGGGGTATTTTTAGGCTCAAAGCCGATGTGGGTGATCTTGTCGCGGGCCGAGCAAAGCGATAAATGTTGTCGCAGGAAACACGTCTTTGACGTTATGGGAGTACGATCTTAACGATGGTCAACTTTTTGTTGCTGGTCTGGCTTGTCGCCTTTGTCCTTGCGGCCGTGATCAAATATCACTATCGCCCTCATGTGCTGGGTGGAATGGTTGTTTTGGGCCTGTTTTTGCTATGGCTTGTCGGGCAGGGCGCCGTTTTTATTACTGTTAAGGAAACATTGGCTTCAATCGTACGCTGGTTGCTTGATGTTGTAGGCATCAATGCCAATGAAATCAAAACCGACCAGATTTTAGCCTTCAGTGTTATTGCCATTATGATGGCGGTCTTTATCTTGGACCGGATTCGTTATGATGTCGTCGCGGTTGGTGCCTTACTGGTTTCTTGTGCTGTCGGTATTGTTTCTCCCAAGGATGCTTTCTCAGGCTTTAGTGATGATATTGTGATTATTGTCGGTTCTGCCTTGATGGTTAGTTACGGAGTGGCACGTTCCGGTATTATGGAAACCATTATTCAGCGAATCTGGCCGGACGTGAAATCTGTACGTATCCAGTTGGCTTTTTTGGTCATTATGGTGACATTGCTTTCTGCTTTTGTGAAAAATATTGGTGCACTTGCAATTATGTTGCCGATTGCTTTCCAGTTTGCCCGTCGCTCCAATGTCTCTGCCTCGACATTTTTGATGCCGATGGCCTTCGGCGCACTTTTAGGCGGATTGATGACACAGGTTGGGACATCACCCAATGTCGTTGTATCAGCGATGCGCGAAAAATTGAGTCCCGACGGCCAGCCTTTTTCAATGTTTGATTTTACACCTGTCGGCGCCTCGATTGCCGCAGTGGGTGTGCTCTATTTGGTGTTTTTTTCGTGGCTTTTGCCCAAACGTGAACGTGTTAGTGGTGATGAGGATGAAGGGTTAGAAATCCGTGATTACGTCTCAGAGGCACGGGTGTCGGCTGATTCTCCTATTTTGGGGAAAAATATTACTGATCTTATTCGCCCTGCAAGCGGTGAAGCTATGGTTTTGCAGGTTATTCGCAATGGCAAGCCGATATCACCTTTACCCGATTTTGTGTTGGCAGAAAATGATATTGTCTTGATGGAAGGTGATCATACAGCGCTTGACCGAGTAGTTAATATGGCGCGTCTTGAATTATCGACGGGTCGAAAAATTTCCGATATGGAAAAGGGCGAGCATATTGATGTCATTGAAGCCGTGATTACCGATACATCGCCGTTAATTGGCATTTCTGCCAAGCGGCTTGCACTTTTTGATCGCTATGATGTCAATCTTCTGGCTGTTAGCCGTCAACATGAGCGTATCCGCGCACGTTTGGGAGAAATTGTATTCAGGTTGGGAGACGTGATCGTTTTACAGGGCCGCGACAGTGTCATGCCCAATTTGTTGCGTGAATTAAAATGTCTGCCTTTGGCCAAGCGTAACATTAAGTTTGGCAGTTTTCGGCGTGGCTTGGTGCCCTTGGCTATTCTTGTCGCTGCTATTATTGCAACAGCTTTCCAGATTGTACCGGTTGCGCTTGCTTTCTTTTCTGCTGCCGTTGCCATGGTTGTTTTCAAGGTTATTCCGGCACGTGAAATCTATTCGGCGTTGGATGGCCAGATATTGGTTATGCTGGCAGCTTTGATACCGGTAAGTGAAGCGCTGGAACATACGGGAGCTACTGAACTGATTGGCGGGTGGCTGAGTGATTTTGCATCGACCTTGCCGCCTTCGGGCGCTCTGGCTGTTATTCTTGTCGCAGCCATGCTTGTTACGCCATTCTTGAATAATGCAGCCACTGTAATGGTTATGGCACCAATCGCGACAAGTTTTGCAAGTTCTTTGCACTATAAGCCGGAAGCTTTTTTGATGGCTGTGGCAATTGGGGCTGGTTGTGACTTCCTCACCCCTATCGGTCATCAGTGTAATATGCTGGTGATGGGGCCGGGGGGATATCGTTTTGCAGATTACCCACGTTTTGGTGCACCTCTGGCCGTGTTGATTGCCGTTGTTGCTGTTCCGTTATTGATGTGGGTTTGGCCGTTGCGATGATGATGTTTTCTACTTTGATATTACGTTTTAAACAGGCCCGTACCCGCGTTAAGGCAAGCTGGAAGGATGCTTTGTGTGCCGGTGTCGCTGCCGGTATTGCATGGTATGTTTCTGCGAAATTATTGGGGCATGAGCATCCGATTTATGCGACGATGACGGCATTGATCTGTTTGGCGCCGGGGATACCGGATCATGGCCGCCAGGCCATATATGTGCTGATCGGTGTATTGACCGGTGTGTTGGTTGGTGAAGCAACTTTGCTGCTGCCGCCCATGCCGACAGAAATACGTATTGCATTGGTGGGATTTGCAGGGCTTACGATTGCGTCTGGCTATGCTTTTGTACCGGCCATTATCATTCAGGCCGGCGTGTCGGCCGTTATGGTTTTTGCGTTTGGATCCGAAATTGCGGGGCCTACCCGTGTTATCGACGTGATGATTGGAACCTCTATAGGCTTGTTGTTTTCACAAGTTTTTTTTACCCCCGACCAAATCAAGAAATTGCGCCTTTCCGTAGAGTTATTTTTTCATCAATTGACGATCAACTTCAATTTAGCATCCGATGCCTTGGAACGGCGTGATGCGGGAGCGGCGCTCAAAGCGCTTAAAAGTTGCAGTCAGACCCATCAGGCGCTGATCGGGCTGGTGGGGGTCATTGATGTGGCACGCAATAATGCGCGCTGGACATTGCGAGGACGTTTTTCATCGCGTGAGGTTGCTTCCCTTTCAGCGCGTTATGATCAGTCGAGCATCCGTCTTTATGCTTCGTCATTGTTGTTTTGTGAAGCGCTTGCTAATGCTATTCGCAAGCAGCGTGAGCAGCCTCCTGAATGGCTGATTGATGCGGTGCGTCTGGCAGCCCAAAATTGTCGTTATTTGGCGGGCGAGACAAAAAATGATGAAGAATTTATAATTCCGGATCGCAGCTGTCGTGAAGAGCCGGCTATCAGTTGGCGTGAATGTGTAAATGGTATAGAGATGGTGGAAAATACACTGGCACGTTTTTATAAGAGTAAAACCCGTAAAACCAGATTACAGGCTTATCGCCGTAAACAGCTGTTGGATAGTGTGCGTGCTCATGTTGCTAGCCGATCTAACGGCCTTTCAAAGCAAGGGGCCGATGACTGATAAAAATAGTATTTTCCCCCTTTTTGTACTGTCATTACATTTTTTATATGGTGCAGGGCTACCATCTTGTTCAAATAATGCGTAAAAGCTCAGCAATATTTTTAACTCTTGAGGACTGTTTTGATGTCTGACGATAGTTTTATCCGCGAAGTCAATGAGGAAATCCGTCAGGAAAAGGCACGGGCGCTTTGGGGGCGTTATGGGCCTGCTTTGATTCTTTTTGCTGTTTTTCTAGTGCTGGCTACGGCTGTTTATCAGGGGTATAAATATTGGCAGGATAACAAAGGGGCCGCGATTGGCGATCAATTTGTTGCGGCGCTGACCTTGGCTGATCAGCAGGAGACCGACAAAGCAATAACGGCTCTTGATGAAGTGGTGGCAAAAAAGTTTGGTGGTTATCCGGCCTTGGCACAATTACGTAAGGCCTCTTTATTGGCTGCTAATAATAAAAAGGCAGAAGCGGTTGCTCTTTTTGATGCGATTGCAGCGGATTCCTCAACACCTGACCTTTTGAAAAAGATTGCTCAGTTGCGGGCCGCTTATGTGTTGGTGGACAGTGGGTCTTTTGATGATGTTGAAAAGCGTGTCGGCGAAATGGCCAATGAGGCCGATATTATGCGTGTTCCGGCATGGGAAGCTTTGGGCTTTTCAGCGTGGAAGGCAGAAAAGAACGCCGAAGCGCTGAAATATTTCCAGCAGATTGTTGAAGAAGGGCCGCAAGCGGGCCATGCCATGGATCGTGCGCAGCTGATGGTGGATTTGATTAAAAGCCGCACGCCAACGGATAAAGGATAGAAGATGGGATTGACCATCGCCATTATCGGGCGCCCCAATGTTGGTAAATCAACATTATTCAACCGTCTGGTCGGACAAAAGCTGGCATTGGTTGATGATACACCGGGTGTAACGCGGGATCGACGTATCCATGAGGCAAGATTGCAGGATTTGCGTTTTGACATCATTGATACTGCTGGCCTTGAGGAAGCAGATTCCCAAACCTTGGAAGGGCGCATGCGGTCGCAGACCCGGGCAGCCATTGATGAAGCAGATTTATTACTTTTTGTATTGGATGCAAAAACCGGTATGACACCGGCGGATATTACTTTTGCCAATTTGGTGAGGAAGTCGGGTAAAAAGATCGTTCTGGTTGCTAATAAATCGGAATCTAAAGATGCCTCGGCCGGATTTTATGAAGCGTGGTCATTAGGGCTTGGCGAGCCTTGTCCTATTTCTGCCGAGCATGGTCTGGGTATGTCGGATCTGCGTGACGCGATTGTCGAGGCGATCGGTGAAGAAAAGGCTCATGAAAAGGCTAAAGAGCTTGAAGCTGCAAAGGTGCAGCCTGCCTCTATTGGTGATGATATTGATGATCCGGATGCTGAAGAGCCTGAATATGATGCAACTAAGCCTCTACGTATTGCAATTGCCGGGCGTCCGAATGCAGGTAAGTCGACATTGATCAATTCAATGTTGGGACAGGATCGGCTTTTGACGGGGCCTGAAGCCGGTATTACTCGCGATTCTATTTCTGTTGATTGGGAATGGCGCGGACGTAAAATCAAATTGCATGATACAGCAGGGTTACGGCGCAAATCACGCGTACAGGCAAAGCTTGAAAAACTGTCTGTGGCCGATACGTTACGTGCTATCCGCTTTGCAGAAGTCGTGATTATATTGTTGGATGCAACTATTCCATTTGAAAAGCAGGATTTGCAGATTGTCGATCTTGTTATCCGTGAAGGACGCGCGCCGGTCATAGCCTTTAATAAATGGGATTTGATTGAGGATCGCCAGATGGTGCTGGCCGATTTGCATGAAAAATGTGAGCGTCTTTTACCGCAGGTCAAGGGATTGCGCGCGGTGCCGATTTCGGGTGAGCGCGGGCAGGGCATTGATCGTCTTATGGAAAATGTCGAAATGGTGCACCGTGTTTGGAATCGGCGTATTTCGACAGGGCGTCTTAATCGCTGGTTGGAAGGGATTGTTACCCATCATCCGCCGCCAGCTGTTTCCGGTCGTCGTTTGAAGGTTAAATATATGACGCAAGTCAAGACTCGTCCGCCGGGTTTTGTTGTTTCATGTTCGCGTCCTGATGCTATGCCGCAGTCCTATCTGCGTTATTTGATTAACGGGTTGCGTCAGACATTTGATATGCCGGGCGTACCGATTCGCTTATCTTTGCGTACTTCAGATAATCCCTTTGCGGGGCGGGCCAAGAAAAAGAGATAGAGTGATTGCTTGACACCCCTGCATGCATTGCATGCAGGAAAAGTTTGCCAAGGGAAAGCGCGTAGCCTCTGTATGAAATTTGCTTATGTCAGATTTCTCAATTCAATATTCTTCTAAGTCTATCGGCAAAAGCGCGCGCCAGATTTGCAGACTGAAATATATCTAAATTTTTTTGGTTAACGACTTTCAACCAAGATTAATATCTTTGTTATCTAAAGCTAGAAAAGCCCATTAGATCGGGGAAAAAAGATTAACAAAGTGGATGCATTAATTTAAAATTAATCAATAAAATCAACAAATAAAGATGTTTTTGTTAACCTTAAATAAAGGTTGATAGGGCATTCTTTGTCTATTGGAAGAACATGTTATTTTCTTTCAAAGTGTAGTGAGTTCAGTGTATTTGCGTTGGAGTAGCAGCGGTGCGTCAGTTATCGTCTTTGAAGTTTCCTCGCCCTCATGGGGGTGCCGGTCATGGCGAATTGGCGCTCCGCGCAGCTTCTTCTTATTATCTTCCGGAAGGCCGCTATTATGCAGCGCCTCTCGTTCTCAAGCGTAAACGGCAGAGCCGCCATGTTATGCCCGTTGTCCTTGGTGCTGGTCTTTCCGCTGTGACATTTTCCACCGCGCGTCATGATGCTGTGCCGATTGATGCACAGAATATGACCGTATTGTCCCGTTCCAACATGTCGGCAGATAGTGCCGGAGTTGATTTAATGACGACGGCTAGTACATCGGTACAAAACCATTATGCTGCCCGTCCGGTTACGGCGCAAAGCGATGGTTATAAAAAAGGCATACTTGATCCCAATCCTGATGAAGCGCGGATTAATCGCGCTGATAAGACAGACAGTTTGGCTTTTGATCCCAACAAGCACCAGCCGGATTTAAAAAGGCCCAAGCTTGATCGTGTTTCACTTGATAGTGACCATGTCTATTTCGGAGATTCCCGTTATGCTCGTGGTCTTCAATTGGCGAAAGCCGACAAGACCGTTAAAAAAGGTGAAAAGACACAGCTTGTTGCCGGTTTGATTGCGCCTAAAAAGGCACTACAAAAAATGCCTGTTGCCAAAGAGCTTGCCCCGTTGGTTAATAATGACAAACCAGATGTTTTGGCCTTGGCTTATGCCCCGACAGATGCAGGCAAGGCGATGGCGGCTCCCTTCGAAAGTATCATGAAGGAAGAAAATAAGAATAACGGGCGTTTTATTCCACCGATCGGTCCTAAAGACCATCAATGGGCAGCGACACCGCTGCCAGCCAGTGCTTTTTCTGCTAAAGAACAGAAATGTCTGGCCGAAGCGGTTTATTTTGAAGCGCGTGGTGAATCTGTCAAGGGGCAGGCTGCCGTTGCCCAGGTTGTATTAAACCGTGTACGTAATCCTGCCTATCCCAAAACAATCTGCGGTGTTGTTTATCAAAATACCAATTGGCGTAACCGTTGCCAGTTTTCTTTTGCCTGTGACGGCAAACGACATACAATTAGCGAAATGCCGCAATGGAAAGTTGCGCAAGATGTTGCCAAGTCTGTGAGTGCAGGCCAGATATGGCTGTCGGAAGTTGGTTCTGCCACCCATTATCATGCTACCTATGTACGTCCTCGTTGGGCACGTTCTATGGAAAAAGTGGATAAAATCGGCCTTCATATCTTTTATCGCACTAAAAATGGCGGTTGGAGTTAAAGCTTTTTCTTTTTTTTGAAAAGGTTTTTATTTTCAAGGTATTAGTTTTCCTTTTCGATGAAAAACAATGATTTGTACTTCTGCTTTTTTTCTTTCTCTTGCAATGGGCTGTATGATTCCTTGTGGCGATACTGTTTCCATGCTTGACGAACGGGCTTTGTAACAATATGTTGCGCTCGAATTGGAAGGTTGGATCTTGACTTTGCTTTTTTGATTGAGGGGCCGATGGCTGAGGGTAATAAGCCGTATAGGTTCGATAAAAAAAAGCAGGAAAAGAGTTCTTCTGATGGCGAGTTGGAACAGCGTCGAGAAGCGCTGGAGGCGGAATTAACCCGGAGGGGTGTTTCCATCAAACCAAAGCCTGAAGAAGGTGAACACCGGCCCAATCAGGGAATGGCACAGGCCATCAAACTTTCGAGCGAATTTCTCGCCGGTGTGGTGGTTGGCATTGTTCTGGGGCTTGGATTTGACCAACTTGTCGGCACGTCGCCATGGGGACTGATTGTTTTTCTTTTCCTTGGTTTTGCTGCCGGTGTTTTGAATGTTTTACGCTCGGTCGGGCGCGTTGCGCCTAGTCCGATAGGGAAAAGTGATGCTAAGGGTGCTGCACACCTGAAACATCATGATAACAAGACCGATAGGTCAAACTAGAAGAGGTTTAACATGGCTGCAGGTCATGCTCCAGATCCAATTCATCAGTTTGAGGTGAGCCGTCTCATCAATATACCTGTTGGCAATCTAGATTTGTCTTTTACAAATGTTTCTCTCTATCTTGTTATTACAGTTGTTTTATCGGCCTTTTTCCTTTTGATGACATCTTCGAGTCGAGGCATTGTCCCGACCCGTTTGCAGTCTGTCTCGGAAATAGCGTATGAATTTGTGGCCAATACATTGCGTGATTCGGTTGGCGCACAGGGAATGAAGTTCTTTCCATTGGTCTTTTCACTTTTCATTTTTATTCTTGTGGCTAACTTTATTGGCCTCTTTCCGTATGCTTATACGGTTACATCGCAGATCATGATCACTTTCGCTTTGGCGATGTTAGTGATTTTGACTGTTGTTATTTACGGCTTCTACAAGCACGGCATTGGCTTCCTCAAATTGTTCGTGCCCAGTGGGGTTCCCGTTGTTATAGTGCCGCTGGTGACGTTGATCGAGATAATTTCATTTCTCTCACGTCCTATCAGTCTTTCGGTTCGTCTTTTTGCCAATTTGCTTGCCGGTCATATCACACTTAAGGTCTTTGCGGGCTTTGTGTTTACCATGACTGGGATGGGAGCCATCGGTATCGGTGGTTCTGTCCTGCCGTTGATAATGACCATTGCTATTACAGCTTTGGAATTTCTCGTGGCATTCCTGCAAGCTTATGTCTTTACCGTTTTGACCTGTATGTATCTCAATGATGCGGTACATCCAGGACATTAACCTAACGGCTTTCAAACCGTAAGAATGAAACGCGCATTTATAATTCAAAGGAGATAAATATGGATTTTTCAGCGTTTGCAGAAGCATCAAAATATATTGGCGCTGGTCTTGCCTGCTTCGGTATGGCTGGTACAGCTCTGGGCCTCGGCAACATCTTTGGCAGCTACCTTTCGGGTGCTCTTCGCAATCCTTCTGCTGCTGACAGCCAGTTTGGCCGTCTGGTTTTCGGCTTTGCCGTGACCGAAGCTCTCGGCATCTTCTCGTTGCTGATTGCTCTTTTGCTTCTGTTTGCAAAGTAATTGCATTATTATCAGGTTGCGCAAGCTTTTGCGCGCGCAACCTGCCAACCACATAACCAAGACATTCCGTCGCGATGAAGGGTAAGAGGCATGTTTATATCAGCCGCTTATGCACAGACAAGAGAAACTCCGTTGGAACAGCTCGAGCAGGCTGCCAAGCATGCCGAGCGTGTGTTTCCACCGTTTGATTTTTCCCATTTCAGTTCACACCTCTTTTGGTTGGTGGTCTGTTTTGGCTTGTTCTATATATTTATTGCCAAGGTTGCGGCTCCCCGTATCGGTGGTGTTATCGAAACCCGTCGTGATCGTATTGCGTCTGACCTTGATCAGGCTGCACGCATGAAGCAGGAAGCTGATAGTGCGGTTGCGACGTACGAAAAAGAATTGATTGAAGCACGTTCGCGCGCCAGTGCTATTGCGCAGGAAGCCAGTGAGGCGGCCAAGCAAAAAGCAGATGCAGAGCGCAAGAAAACAGAAAATGCTTTTGAAAAGAAATTGGCGGAAGCTGAAAGCCGGATTGCCGGTATTCGTGATAAAGCCATGAAGGATGTCGGAGCCATTGCTGAAGAAACAGCAAGCGAGATTGTGCGTGAGCTAATCGGTGAAACTGCATCAAAATCGGCAGTCAGCAATGCTGTTAAAGCAGTACGTGGATAAGGGGTCGTCTGATGAGTGATACATTTTGGGCTTTGGTTTCCCTTGTTCTTTTCTTGGCCTTACTCGGTTTTATGAAAGTTCCTGCTTTTATCGGTCGCAACCTTGATGCACGAGCCAAGCGTATTTCAGATGAGCTTGACGAAGCACGCCGTTTGCGTGAAGAGGCCCAGCAATTATTGGCTGAATATCAGCGTAAGCGTACAGAAGCAGAAAAAGAGGCTCAAGATATTATTGCAGCAGCCAAGCGTGAGGCTGAATCGTTTACTGAAGAAGCTCGTAAAAAAACGCTTGAATATGTTACCCGTCGTAACAAGTTGGCTGAACAGAAGATTGCCCAGGCTGAAAGCGATGCGATTGCTTCTGTCCGTTCGACGGCCGTTGATATTGCTATTGCCGCTGCTGGCGAGGTGATTGCCAAGGAACTTGATGCAAAAAAGGCTGATGTGCTTTTCAAGAATGCGCTAGGTGATGTCAAGACCCGCCTTAATTGATGAGGGGCGTTTGGTTCTGATTAAAGCCGCGTTTTGACGCGGCTTTTTTATTGAAAATAATATGCTTGAAGAAAAGCCGTTTCCAATGGTGCTATTGGTTGGCGATCATTCAAAACTTTGAAGCTATTTATGATTATTTTTCCTTTTCGCATGATCAAAGCAGAACAATTGAAGATTGTTTTAGAGCTTGCCATCATTTTTCTCTTCTACAGAAGAAGATAACTCTACATGTAAATGGAAGAAGAAAGCCCCACGGATGTTTTCTCAAGCGTATAGCTTATTTATGAGCAGGCATGGCATGCACTGCTCCAGCTTTTAAAGGGGAGTAGTGGGTAGTACTTAACAGTGTATAAGCGTAATAGGGAACCGATATTCAAGCCAGTATATCTCGACATGACAAGGGTAGAGATAAAAGCTGCTTGATTATGTGCAACATTATAGAGCTGCACATAATCAAGAAAAATTTGTCATATCGGTTTGGGCCGGATGATTATAGGCCGCTTAAAGCTTATCCATTCAGTTTGGAGAAGTCTGCGACTTTTCCTATTGCTGTTTTGATGCGCTCGAGCAAGGCCAGCCGATTGGCGCGTATTGCCTCATTATCATCATTGACGAGCACTTTTTCAAAGAAACCGTCAACGGGCGCACGCAAAATAGAAAGAGCAGCCAATGCCCCTGAAAAATCAGCTGATTTCAAATGCTGATCGACTTTTACTTCTGCTGTTTCAATGGCAGATAGAAGCTGCTCTTCTTCTTTTTCGACAAAGAGTTTTTTATCAACCCTGTCCGCAATTTTTGTTTTCTTTTTGGCTTCTGCTTCTAGAATGTTGACAGCACGTTTGGTGCCGGTGAGCAGGTTTTTCCCGTCATCAGTCTGGATGAAAACAATGAGGGCCTCAACTTGTCGTGCTACTTTAAGTAGATCATCGCTTTCGGGTAACAAGACAGCATCAATCGCATCGTAACGCGCGCCTTCATCTTTAAGATGTACCTTCAAACGCTCATGGATAAAGCCAAGTAGGTCAGAAAGAACCGGTTCGGCTTTTTGTGCAATTTCTGCCGATAGTCGCTTCTCTTCTGCTTTCAATGCGTTGACAACATCTTCAGAGTCATCAATGTCACCGGCCTTTTGGGTGCGCAATTTGGTTTCATAAAGCGTAAGCGCCCGTTCTATCGTATGGCGTGATAACAGGTTCAACGCTTCACGCATAAGCAGCATGAGTTTGATTTTCCAGTCCTTGGACAAGGCCAAACGTATAACGCCAAGCGCAGCACGGCGTAGCGCATAAGGGTCTTTCGAGCCCGTTGGCTTTTCATCGATCAGCCAGAAACCAACCAATGTATCGATCTTGTCGGCCAGTGCAACAGCAACACCAACGGCATCTTGTGGTACGCGGTCTGTCGGACCTTGCGGGCGATAATGATCTTCAATAGCTTGAGCAACGGATGCGGTTTCACCTTGTAGAAGTGCATATTTATGGCCCATAACCCCCTGCAGTTCAGGGAATTCACCGACAACTTCTGTTTGTAGGTCAGCTTTGGCCAGAAGGGCCGCCCGTCTAGCCGCTTTTTTGTCGGCTGCAACCATTGGTGCAATCATTTCAGCCAAAACGGCCAGTCGTTGGACACGTGCGCCCTGTGTGCCCAGCTTGGCGTGAAAGGTTACATCCAGCTTGTCCAGACGAGCCATGCGCTGGTCCAGTGGTTTGGCAATATCCAGATCCAGTTTTTGAGCGGATAGGGCCAATGTCTCCAGATCATTGAGGTTAGCCTGATCGCTTTCCCAGAAATAGAGTGCATCAGACAGGCGGGCGCGCACCACTTTGCCATTGCCGAAAGCAATTTCCTTGCCGTGATCGGCGGCTTCAATATTGGAGACCAGAATAAAATGGTTGGAAAGCGCCGTTTCTTCGCCACGCTGGCGCGTGACAAAACATTTCTGGTTGATGCGGATGGTCAGGCGGATGATTTCTGGTGGTATAACCAGAAAATCACTTTCAAATTCACCCATTAAGACCACTGGCCATTCGACAAGGCCTGAGACCTCATCGGCAAGTTGCTCGTCTTCGACCAGCTCCAACCCTTTGGCAAAGCATAGATTGTGTGCGTCAGCGAGGATGATTTCCTTGCGCCGTTCTCCATCAAGAATAACTTTAGCAGCTTCCAGTTTTGTGACATAGTCATCAAAACGGCGCACGATAATCGGCTGGCCGTCGCTCATGAAGCGGTGACCGAAAGTCTGGTTATTGGAGCGAAGGCCTCCGACTTCAAAGTCGATGACTTCGGTTTCTCCGGTTTCTGGCCCGAACAGGCACAATATATTCTGTAGTGGTCTGATCCAGCGTAAAGCATTGGCTGACGTGGAAGGGGCACCCCAGCGCATGGATTTAGGCCAAGGGAAGCTACGGATAATTTCCGGCATAATATCGGCAATTATATCCTCGGCTTTGCGACCCTTTTTAGTTGTGCGGGCAACATAAAAATCACCTTTTTTAGGATCGGAGACAATTTCAGCCTGTGTGATGTCATCGAGACCGGCAGAACGCAAAAAACCGGCAATGGCTTGCTCGGGCGCTTTGGTGCTTGGTCCCTTACGCTCTTCCGATACATCTTTGGATTGTATATCCAGTCCTCGCAAATCAAGTGTTAGACGGCGCGGCGTCCAATATTCACGTGCCGCTTCATAGGTCAGACCTGCGTCGACCAATGCATCGGTGACCAGCTTTTTCAAGTCTCCCGCTGCCTTACGTTGCATACGGGCGGGAATTTCCTCACAGAAGAGTTCCAGAAGCATATCAGGCATTGCAGTTACCTTTGTAATTGGCGCCACCGGCATCGGTTAGCAGATAGGCTTCGCCACAGCGTCGTGCCAGATCGCGCACCCGCAATATGTAGCTTTGCCGCTCGGTCACCGAGATGACGCCGCGTGCCTGTAAAAGATTGAAAATATGGCTTGCTTTGATGCATTGGTCATAAGCGGGCATGACGCAAAGGTGTAGACCGTCTTTGTCGTGTGGTGCACCTGCATCAAGAATAGCAGCACATTCGCGCTCTGCATCAATGAAGTGGCGATGTAGAATTTGTGTGTCGGCATATTCGAAATTGAAGCGTGAATATTCCTGTTCGGCTTGCAAAAATATATCACCATAGCTGATACGGTCATGACCATCACGTCCGTTGAAGTTTAGCTCATAGACATTATCAACACCCTGAATATACATGGCCAGACGTTCAAGGCCGTAGGTCAGTTCGCCTGATACCGGTGAACATTCAATACCGCAAACCTGCTGGAAGTAGGTAAATTGTGAAACTTCCATACCATCACACCAGCATTCCCAACCAAGGCCCCATGCCCCCAGTGTCGGGCTTTCCCAGTCATCTTCGACAAAGCGCACATCATGCAATGATGTATCAAGGCCGATTGCTTTAAGCGAACCAAGATAGAGATCCTGCAGGTCAGGCGGCGAGGGCTTGAGCAGAACCTGGAATTGGTAATAATGCTGTAAGCGGTTAGGGTTTTCACCATAGCGACCATCTGTTGGCCGGCGTGAAGGCTGCACATAGGCGGCTTTCCATGGGCGAGGCCCTAAAGAACGCAAGGTTGTTGCCGGATGGAATGTGCCAGCGCCGACTTCCATATCATAGGGTTGCAAGATGGCGCAGCCATAGCTGGCCCAGTAGTTTTGCAAGGTAAGAATAAGGCCTTGAAAAGACTTTTTCGGATTAAGGTGATCGGGCAGGTTCACGAGTTTTACCCTTTAATATGGTGATAATGGAACGAGAAAGTCTCTATTCTTTCGTCGTAGTGCGGTCAAGAGCGACAGGCGTTTTAACTGTCATGTAGCCCTTTTTTCAGTTTTTCTTCAATTTTAGGCAGTGCGTCAGCTTCAGGTTTGCTGTCAATCGCATGTTGCCATTGGAAGGTTGCTTCCAACTTACGCCCGACATGCCAATAGGCATCACCGAGATGATCGTTGATCGTCGGGTCTTGCGGACGCAATTTTACTGCATTTTCAAGCTCTTCGGCGGCTTCTTCATAGCGCCCGAGTTTGTAATAGGCCCATCCGAGAGAATCGACGATATAACCATCGGTCGGACGCAACTCAACAGCCTTTTTCACCATGGCAAGCGCTTCATCAAGCTTGTCATTTCGGTCAATCAGGGAGTAGCCGAGATAGTTCAAAACCTGTGGCTGATCGGGTGCAAGAACGAGAGCTTTGCGAAAATCAGGTTCGGCTTTGTCCCATATTTTTAGGCGCTCGAAGGCTATGCCGCGTTGATAGAACAGCATCCAGTCAAGTTTTTTGGGAGCCTTGATATAGGAAATGGCGCTATTCATGACATCGGCGGCTTTATCAAACTTCTTTTCATTCATATAAAGGCTGGAAAGTGCCATTGAAATACGCTGATCATCAGGAAATTCTTTGTTGAGGGCAACAAGATGGGAGATGGCTTCATCCGTCTGTTCGGAATCGGCCAAGCTGAGGGCAAGATGAAGTTCGCTGTCGCGGTAATAGGGTGACTTTTCTGGCAATTTACGATAGAGCGCAATTGCACTTTTATGATTGTCCATCTTAGCCGCGATATCGGCCAGTTGATAGAGCGTTGCATCATGGTTCGGCCGCATGGCAAGTGCAATTTGTAGATAGAGACGTGCGTAGACTTCAGCGCCGCCCCGGTTGATGGCCGTACCAAGATTATAATTGATTTCTGCAGCACCATCTTGTGGTGTTTTAACAACCTGTTCGATAATTTGTCCTTTTTGAGCTCGTTGCAGCATATTTAAAAGGGCATCACGGCCGGAGAGGTCAGCCGATGCTTCGGTCAGAATTTTGATAGCTTCATCATTTCTATTTTGCCTTTGCAGGAAAGATGCATAGGCCGTAACAATACGCTCATAGGTGTCTGGGGCTGCAGATCCGCCACGCTGATCTGTATAGGCTATCTGATAAAAGTGTTCGGCCTCTTTATTGTGGTTGGCCGCGTCATTCATCAAAGCAAGATGATAGTTCAAGAAAAGATTATACCATTCCGGTCCTTTAAGGTTTTTGATTTCGGACATGGCGCCGCTTTTATCACCGCGGCCATAAAGGGCCCATGCGGAAATAATTTTACTTGCCACTACATCCATATCGGATGGATAACTATAGTGCATCAATTTGCGTGCGGTATTATAACTTTTCTTATTGATGGCATCGGCAGCCAGTATAAGGCGTACATAACGTTCGGTATCGGTATCATTTTTAAGTTTTGTTGCGAATTTGACCGCTTGCTGGAAGTTACCTGTTGCAAGCAATGTCGCCATCATGTCACGTTGCATGGAAACATTGTCAGGGTCGAATTTCAAAGCCTGTTTGAAATAGTCGATGGCAATGTCCTTGTGATCATCGGCTTCTGCGATGCGTCCGGCAAGATAGGCACCTGAAAAAGATTGTGCGGCAATATCGCTATTGGCTTGTACCGAGGCAGGAATAATCAAGCTGCCAAACGCCATACTGCTCATGAAGAAAGCGGAGAGAATACGATTGCGTTTGAAAGTCATGGCGGATCCTTCTTGGGTGGCACGATTGGTACCAGTTTTGTTTAATATAAAACAGAATAGACTATCATTAAGATCAAATCATAAATATCGACTGTATATCAAAAAAATATAGGTCAAATATCATCTCAATTAGTTCAATCGAGAAATACAAAACTCTACGACATCGTATAAAGCTTGTTTGTAGGGGCTTTCAGCAAGTCCATCCAAACAAGAATAGGCAACATCGCCATAATGGCGTGCCTTGGTAATTGTATCGGCAAGACTGCCGTGTTTTTCCATGAGCTGAAGCGCATGTTGAAGGGCAGAATCGTCATTTTCCCCTTCTTCCAGTGCTTGGCGCCAAAACTCTTTTTCTTCTTTATTGCCGCGGGCATAGCTTAAAATAACAGGTAAAGTGATCTTTCCTTCACGGAAGTCATCACCGGTGTTCTTGCCCAGATTTTCGCTATTGCCATCATAATCGAGTACATCATCGACCAGTTGGAAGGCCAGTCCTAATGCCGTGCCATATTCGCGCATGGCATGGCGCTCTGCTTCATTCTTGGCAGCAATGATCGGGCCGACTTCGGCAGCGGCTGAAAAGAGTGCGGCTGTTTTGGCGTTGATCACTTTCAGATATTCTTGTTCCGTTGTTTCCATATGTTTGGCGGCTGCCAACTGCATGACTTCGCCTTCGGCAATGACAGATGCCGCATTGGACAGGACAGCAAGTGCATTCATTGATCCGACATCGACCATCATTTTGAAAGCCTGCCCTAACAGAAAGTCACCTACAAGAACGCTGGCCTGATTGCCCCAGATCATACGCGCCGTAGACTTGCCACGGCGCAAATCACTTTCATCGACGACATCGTCATGAAGCAGTGTTGCTGTATGCATGAATTCAACGGCTGTAGCCAGTTTGATGTGGCCTTGTCCCGGATAACCGAACATTTTAGCTGTTGCCAGTGTCAGCATCGGCCGCAGACGTTTTCCACCTGAAGAAATCAGATGGTTCGAGATTTCCGGTATCATATCGACATCGGAGCCGGCCATAGAACGAATCAGTGTGTTGACGCTTTCCATATCGGCTTTTGTTAGCTCGATCAGCTTTCCAATTGAGGCCTGATGTTTGGATGTGTCAAGTTTTTGTACTGCGACCAAGGCATGAATCTCCTGCAAAATGATGGCCGTACCATAGTGGAGGGCTTGCAAAATTCCAAGCTTTCTTGACATAGAAAATACTGGATATTGTAAAACTTTGTATCATTGACGTGATAAGGTTATAAAAAAGCGAGGGGAATCGATGATGATTGAGCTGATCCGTACCAATGATGCTGTCATTTTATCTGTTGCCTCCAGCCTGATGAAAGAAGCAGGAATTGCGCATTTTGTGACCGATACCCATACCAGTGTTCTGGAAGGCTCAATGGGCTTTATCCAGCGTCGGCTGTTGGTGGATGAAGCTTGTGAGCAAGAAGCGCGGACAATTTTGAAAGATGCCGGATTGGCTCAGGAGTTGCGTGATTGAGTGCTGAGACGACCATAGATGCTTTCCATCGCGGACGCTTTTTTCTGGTGCAGCCGAAAAAAGGCCATCGCTCCGGTATGGATGCAATGATGTTGGCTGGATTGGTACCTTCCGATTTTTGCGGTAGGGTTGTCGATCTTGGTGCCGGTGCCGGTGCGGCAGGTCTGGCCGTGGCATCACGTGTAAAAAAGGCTGATGTTACACTGGTAGAAAAATCCGACTATATGGTTGCTTATGCAAAGCAGACATTGTCATTGCCTGATAATCAGCTGCTTTATCCGCGTTTGTCATTACTCCACGCCGATGTGGAGTTGACGGGCAAAAAACGTGTCCATGCCGGTCTTTTCGACGGCTCGTGTGATTTTGCTATTATGAATCCGCCTTTCAACCCTGCACATGACCGCATGACACCTGACGAAGTGAAGGCGCTGGCCCATGTCATGGAACCTGACATGTTTGAGAAATGGCTGCGGACCGCTGCAGCTATTGTGCGTCCTGGCGGTTTTGTCGGGCTTATTGCACGGCCGCAATCGATCAGTGATATTTTGATGGCCATGCATGGACGTTTTGGTGGTTTGCGCCTGATACCGCTTCATTCAAGGCCGCACGCTGCGGCTATCCGTATTCTGATTTTTGGTAAGCGTGCAAGCCGTGCTGCCTTGTCAATTGAGCCGCCTATTTTCATTCATGATGATAATGGTGACAAATTTTCAGTTCGTGCGGATGCGATTAATAATGGTCAGATCGGTATTTGGGAACAATAAATAGTAGGGCAGGCTGTTCTAGCTCTTGTGTTTTTGCGAATTGTTCTTAAATGGAAAGATAATGTTATTTTTATAGGAGTGCTGCCTTGGCTGGTTTATTGAAACGTCTTGTGCCGCGTCGTTTTCGTTCAAACGATGTTGAAATTCCGGTTGTGCGTCTTTCCGGTATGATTATGGCAGGTTCGTCGCCTTTGCGTTCAAGCCTTTCTCTTGCTAGTTGTGCCGAGATGCTTGAAAAGGCATTCCAGCAAAAGGAAGCACCGGCTGTTGCCATTTCTATTAATTCTCCCGGCGGTTCGCCGGTGCAATCACGTTTTATCTATAAGCGCATCCGTGATCTGGCGGACGAACATAAGAAGCAGGTTCTGGTCTTTGTCGAGGATGTTGCTGCGTCAGGTGGTTATATGATCGCCTGTGCGGGGGATGAAATTATTGCCGATCCATCGTCGATTGTCGGTTCTATCGGTGTTGTTTCTTCGTCTTTCGGTTTTCCGGAACTATTGAAGAAGATCGGCGTTGAACGGCGTGTTTATACGGCTGGTAAGAACAAGGTCTCACTAGATCCTTTCCAACCGGAAAAGAAGGCCGATATAGATCATTTGAAAGCTCTACAGCTTGAAATCCATGAAACCTTTATCAATTTGGTCAAAGAGCGGCGCGGTGATAAGCTAAAAGATGACGGGAACATTTTTACAGGCATGTTCTGGACTGGTATCAAAGGCGAGGCGCTTGGATTGGTCGATCATCTTGGTGATTTACGCAGTGTGATCAAGGTCCGTTATGGTGAAAAAACCAAGCTTAACCTTATCTCGGCGTCTAAAGGTCTATTGGGGCGGAAGACGCCGGCAGGCGTTGTTGCTGGTTTTGCCGATAGTGTTGCAGCCCATGCTGTTGAGGGTATTGTCTCGGTTGCAGAAGAACGGGCCTTGTGGGCGCGTTATGGTTTGTGATTTTATTGGTTATGGCCATAAATTGGCTTGGATTGTCTGTAATTAAAAAAGCTTGATGGCTTTTAACCGAAGGTGAATAAAATGGGACGGCTTATCGTTTATGGTCTTATCTGTGCAGCGGCTCTTTATGCCTATAAGGTTTATAAGCGTGAAAGCCAGCGTGTTGCTCAGCGTCTTGAGCGTGTGCGCGCTGAAAAGCGTAATGGTGCCAAGGGAACCCTAGTGCAGGATCCGGAAACCGGCGAGTATCGTGTTATACGGGATTAACAGGATCCATGGCCAAATGCCTGTCTGAAAATCATCAGATTGTTTTTACACCGATCAAGATCAATCTCGCGCTGCATGTAACGGGGCAGAGCGATGATGGTTATCATTTGCTTGACAGCATTGTGGATTTTTCCCGTTCGGGCGACTTGCTACAATATAGGTCTGATCCCGTTGAAAAGGATGATTTTGGTCTGGATGGTCCCTTTGCCGAAGGGCTTTCAACCGGACATGATAATCTGGTTGTACGTGCGCGAGAATTGATGCGTGCGGCCTTTCCTGATCAGGCAAGACCGGTCTGGTTTCGGTTGACCAAAAATTTGCCTTTGGCTTCCGGCATTGGTGGAGGATCAGGTGATGCGGCTTCGGTTATTTTCATGCTTAATAATTATTGGCGTCTTGAGAGCTCTTTTGACGCACTTTCGAAAATCGGGTTGCAGTTAGGGGCCGATGTGCCAATGTGCCTTTCATCTTTGATGTACAATAAAGCCATGCGTGTAACCGGCGTTGGTGAAAAGATGACCTTTTTGGATAAAGCCTGTTCTATTCCTATGGTGATCGTCAATCATGGACAGGAAATATCGACGCCACAGATTTTTAAACTTCTGGAAAAAAGGGACTGTGATCCGATTGTCTTTGATAAGATTGCCTATACGACGCTGGAGGAGCTGGTCGCGTTACTAGGTAAAACCCGTAATGATCTGTTTGAGCCAGCCTTGAAAATTGCACCAGAATTGAAAACGGTTTTAACCGTCATTAAGAAAAGCGGTGCGCTTTTTGCTCGCATGTCGGGTTCAGGCGCAACCTGCTTCGGTATTTATAAAGATATTGCCCATGCAACTGAGGCCGGTAAAAGAATAAAGCATGATCACCCTGACTGGTTTGTACAGGCTATCAAGACAGATGGAACGGCGTTTTCCGAACTGGCTGGTGAAGTAAAGAACACGGCTATGGAAAAAGATCATGAATGACGCGGTGAATTTTATTGACGAAACAATATCTTTTCAGCCCTTGAATATTGCGGTGCTGACTATTTCAGATACAAGACAAAAGGTTGATGACCGTTCTGGTGATATATTGTCGGATCGAGTGACAAAAGCAGGTCATCAATTGGCCGCGCGTGAGATTGTACGTGACGAGATTGCCGATATCCGTGCCAAGGTCAGACAATGGGCGGACGATCCATCGATCCAGATTATTATTACGACCGGTGGTACCGGCTTTACCGGACGTGATATTACGCCGGAAGCGGTTGAGCCGTTATTTGAAAAGAAGATGGATGGATTTTCGACACTCTTCCATCAGCTTTCCTATCAGACCATCGGTGTTGTCACCATACAGTCACGCGCCACAGCAGGTTTGATTAATGGTACTTTTGTTTTTTGCCTGCCGGGTTCAACCGGCGCAGTAAAAGATGCGTGGGACGGTATCTTGAAAGGTGAACTCGATATCCGCCAGAAACCGCATAATCTGGTTCTGTTGATACCAAGATTGAATGAACGCTAGAAAATAATTGTTCTTGTTTTGTTCTTTTTGTTTTGCTAGATACAAAGCATGAAAAGAACAGCAATTGATCCTGAATTGGTAGAGACGATGAAAACGGCTGATATCGCCGCTTTCAGTTGTGATATGCGCGAATTTGCAGATCAATTCGTCGAGGATTCAGGGCTGCGTGCGGCGCAAGAAAGCCGACGTGGACGCGGCGCCGGTATCAATCCGGTTGGCCGTTTTGAAACGCTCAAGGCTCAAAGTTTCGATGATGGCTGGCAAGGGGAAGTATCTGCCTCTTTAAAAACATCGGTGCAGGCAGAAAAAGCCCGTACTATTATTTCGACCAATACATCGCCTGATATTTCCTTTGAACGATCTATCAATCCGTATCGTGGTTGTGAACACGGCTGTATCTATTGTTTTGCCCGTCCGACCCATGCCTATATGGGGTTGTCGGCCGGATTGGACTTTGAATCGAAGCTTTTTGCCAAGCCTGATGCCGCACGTTTGCTTGAAAGAGAAATTTCCAAATCCGGTTACAAACCGAAAACCATTGCGATCGGTACCAATACAGATCCTTATCAACCGATAGAAAAAGATTGGTTGATCATGCGAGAGATTTTAGAAGTGCTCAATCGTGCTCATCATCCGGTTGCTATCGTAACAAAATCGGCGCTCATCATGCGCGATATTGATCTCCTTGGAGCTATGGCCGAACGCCGTTTGGTGCGCGTTGCTCTATCTATAACAACATTGGATCGGCGTTTGGCCCGTACGATGGAGCCACGTGCTTCTACGCCATTACGCCGTCTCAAGGCGATTGAGGCATTGGCAAAAGTAGGAGTTCCGGTTTCTGTTATGGTGGCGCCGATCATTCCCGGTCTTAATGATCATGAAATCGAGCAAATATTGGAAGCTGCCCGTGACCATGGCGCAACTGGTGCCGGTTTTGTCATGTTACGGTTGCCGTTTGAGGTTGCGCCTTTGTTTCGTGATTGGTTGCTTCGCGAGTGTCCCGATCGTTATCGCCGCGTTATGCAGTTGGTGCGCGATATGCGCGGCGGCAAGGATTATGATGCGAATTGGAAAACCCGTATGCGTGGTGATGGGCCTTTCGCAGAGCTGGTTGCCAAGCGTTTCCGGTTGGCGGCCGCCCGTTTGGGGTTGAATAAAAGAAGTTTTTCTCTCGATTGCAGCCATTTTACGCCGCCGATTAGTTTTCCGCAGCAATTGACATTGTTTTGAAATTATTCACCTCTTGCTATTGGCTTTATCCGGTGTCAAAACATCAATATGCGTGCCAATATACCTCTTTTGCCAATTTTTGATGAAAATGCGGGACCTGATTTTTCGGGTGAATTACGTGCGATTGAACGTGGTTTTCACAATGTTGCCGGCGTTGATGAAGTCGGGCGTGGACCTTTGGCTGGTCCGGTGGTGACGGCTGCAGTTATTCTGGATCCGCAAAATCTGCCTGTCGGGCTTAATGATTCCAAAAAACTGACGGCTAAAAAGCGTGCTGTTCTTTATGACGAGATTTTATTGAAAGCCCGTTCTGTTGCTTTTGCTTCTCTTTGTGCCCGTTCGATTGACAGGAGTGATATTCGCAAGGCTGCGCTTGAGGCTATGCGCCGTTCCGTTGTATCTTTGAATATTACCGCTGACTATGTGTTGGTGGATGGGCGTGATATTCCGCCGGGGCTGCCATGTCCGGCAGAAGCGTGGATCAAGGGTGACGGACGCTCATTGTCCATTGCTGCGGCCTCAATTGTTGCCAAAGTCATGCGTGACCGGATGATGGAAAAGGCAGGGGCGGTCTATCCGGCCTATGGCTTTGAAAATCATGCCGGTTATGCTGCGCTCAAACATCGTAATGCTATTGCCGCCCATGGCCCTGTGCCGGCTTTGCATCGTTATTCTTTTTCACCGATCAAAGGTCATTATCAGGATGATGGCCAATGACGGTTCTCTTCCTTTCTGATACTGCAATTGATCAATGTGTCGTGGCTTTGAGCAAGGGAGAATTGGTGGCCTTGCCGACAGAAACCGTTTACGGCCTTGCGGGTGATGCAACCAATGGTCAAGCGGTTGCTGCAATTTTTGCGACCAAGGGCCGGCCACAATTCAATCCGTTGATTGCCCATGTAAGCGATCAAGCCATGGCGGCGCGATATGTTGAAATTGATCCGTTGTCAAAAAAGCTGATGGATGCCTATTGGCCGGGGCCTTTGACGCTGGTGCTGCCTTTAAAAAAAGGCGCGGATATTCATCCATTGACAACAGCTGGTCTTGGTACATTGGCCGTTCGCAATCCTAAGGGGGCATTTGCTCATATTGTCGCGCGCTTCGGTCGTCCGTTGGCCGCGCCCAGTGCCAATCGCTCGGGTAGGCTCAGTCCGACCAATGCCGAAAATGTTAAGGGTGATCTGGGGGACAGAATTGCTCTTATTCTTGATGGTGGTGATTGCGGTGTTGGTGTTGAATCAACCATTGTCAAAGTCGATGGCAATGATATCTATCTGCTGCGTCCGGGTGGACTTGCCGCTGAGGATATAGAACAGCAAACGGGTAAGAAATTGAAACGCGTCGACCAGCGTGCTGCTATTGAGGCACCGGGTATGCTGCAGTCGCATTATGCACCACATGCCAAGGTGCGCATCCATGCAACAGAACTTTATGATGGCGAAGCCCTGCTGGCTTTTGGTGCAACGCGCATTAGAGGGGCTGAAAAGGCTGTTCAATGCCTCAATTTGAGTGAACAGGGGGATGTCGAGGAGGCGGCCCATCATTTGTTTTCCTATTTGAAAAAGCTTGATGAGAGCAAGCCCGTTAGCATTGCTGTTGAGCCAGTGCCCATGCGCGGGTTGGGTGAGGCGATCAATGATCGGCTCACGCGCGCGGCAGCACCGAGGGATGTAGAGAATGGATAAGACTCTGGTTGACGCTTTTAAAGCGATTGTCGGTAGCGAACATATCTTGCAGGATGATCTGCAATCCTATCTGGAAGAACAGCGCGGACTTTATCACGGGCGTGCTGCCTTGGTCTTACGCCCGCAGAATACACAGCAGGTTTCGGCTATTATGAAATTGGCCAGCGAGTCTAAAACGCCGATTGTACCACAAGGCGGCAATACCGGTCTTGTCGGAGCACAGCAACCGGATGATAGTGGGCATGCTGTTCTTGTCTCCATGTCAAAAATGAATAAAATCCGCTCAATTGATAGCGAAGGCAATCTGGCATTGGTCGAGGCTGGTGTTATTTTACAAAATTTGCAGGAAGCTGCAGAGCAGGCAGGAAGGTTTTTTCCTCTTTCACTCGGGGCGGAAGGCTCCTGCCAGATTGGCGGAAATCTTTCATCCAATGCTGGCGGCACCAATGTGCTTGCTTATGGCAACACGCGTGAACTTTGTCTGGGGCTGGAAGTGGTCTTACCGGATGGGCGTATTCTTGATGATCTGCGCTATGTTAAAAAGGATAATAGCGGTTATGACCTCAAAGATATGTTTATTGGTGCGGAAGGTACCCTTGGCATTATTACAGCGGCTGTAATGAAGCTTTTTCCGAAGCCTAAGGGTAAGGCTGTAGCCTTTGTCGGAGTTAAAAGTCCGTTTCATGCACTTTCCCTGTTCCAGCATGCACGGGAGCAAACAGGTGGCATGTTGACCGGTTTTGAACTGATGGCGCAGGTTGGCATGGAAATGACATTGCAATATTGCTCCGATATACGCGACCCGCTTACTGCAACCTATCCATGGTATGTCTTGATCGAGCTTTCCTCTCATCAGGATGAAGCGGATGCCGATGAACAATTACAGGCAATATTGGAACATGCCTTGAACGGAGCGATTGTTGAGGATGCGGCGATTGCCGCGAGTATTGCTCAGCAAAAGGATTTTTGGCGCCTGCGTGAGGAAATGTCACCGGCACAAAAGCAACATGGTGGTTCGATCAAACATGATATTTCTGTGCCGGTTGCTTCCATTCCCGATTTTATTGCACAAGCTGCCCCCGTCATCCAGTCGTTGGCGCCGGGTGCGCGCATTGTCTGTTTCGGACATATGGGAGATGGCAATTTGCATTATAATGTCAGCCAGCCGGTAGATATGGATAAACAGGAATTTCTATCACTTTGGGCAGAAATGAATCATCGCATCCATACGCTTGTTATGCGCTTTCACGGTGCATTTTCGGCTGAACATGGTATCGGCCAATTAAAGCGTGAGGAATTGGTTGCTTTCAAGTCACCGGTTGCTGTTAGCTTGATGCGTGATATCAAGCAGCTTTTCGATCCACTTAATATTATGAACCCTGGCAAAGTTCTATAATGGCCTGTTTTTTCCTCTGGTCTTAACGGATCAAAAACTTTTTGTTTGCCTTTTGATAACCACGAGTGAAACAAAGGATTTTTTAACCTAACCTTTTAACGGTCCCGGTAACTGTTTGCGCCTAATCTGGCTCAACTTATTTAAACAGTATTGGGGATATCAATGGCCAATCTTTGGGCAAACCACGTAAAAGCAGGGCAGGTACATCGTCTTGACCCTTGTCATTTACCGCAGACTGTCATTTATGACACGCTTGAAAAAAATCGCGTGTTGACATGTGCGCTGAATGAGCGTGGGGCCACTATTACTGGCTTACATGATTGTGCTGCAACAAGCTTGTCGCGAATTATTCCCGCTCATCAGTTTAAAGGGGTGGCAGCACGCATTGTGGCGGGTGAAGATGGTCACAATGCTGTCGCATTGGAGCTTTTGCATGAGCAAAAGGATCTGTGCATTCCATTGCTTGTCTCGCGTGATCTCGATGATGTATTGCTGGATTGGCGTTTGTGGTCTGATACCTATGATCTGCCGATGTTATTGTTGAATGAAGATGGATATATAACACCGGTTAAGGATCGTTCTCCCTTGGAACATTTCTTTGCCCGTACACAGGCCAAGACAAAAAAAAGTTTCATGCTGCGTTGCCGCGGCGCTTCACTCGGTATCAAGCTGATGATCAATAATCAGATCATGCTGGGTTGATGAATAATATTGTAAGAATCAGAAAGGCCGCGTTGGATGACGCGGCTTTTCTGCCTTCTATAGAGCGTTCAAGCAATCGGGCTTTTTTGACAGTTAAAGGGCTTGAATGGATCGCCGATGATGCGGTGATGTCAAAAAGCGACCATATCACTTATATAGAAGCGGGTGATGAATATATCGCTCAGATTGGGACGCAGCCTGTCGGCTTTATCATTCTGCTTACCTATCCGTCACAGCTTTATATAGCGGAACTGGTGGTCGCAAGCGAACACCAGAAAATGGGCATAGGCTCTGCCTTACTTAAAAAGGCTGAAACCGTTGCGCGTGAAAAGAGACTTGCGGCACTGACGCTTATTACTTTTCACAACATCAAGTTCAATGAAATGTTCTATCGCTGTCATGGCTATGATGAGGGTGTTACTAGGCCTGCTTATCTTGAAATACATTGGTGCCAACAAGAGGCCAAGGGCTTGTCTATGCAAAAACGTTTTGCCATGATCAAATGGATCAAGAGTGGAGAGACGGGATGAACACGCCATGGACCATTCGGACGGCAAAAAAAGAAGATGTGCAGGCGCTATGTTCTGTTTATGAGACTTTTCGAGAGCGCTTCCGTTTGCTTGATGATATGCAGTGGGTTTTTAATATGCCCTTGCCGAAGGAAGATGCTTTCCTGCCATTTGTTGAAGCGAGTCAGATATTGCTGGCCGAAGTTGATCAACAGCCGGTCGGCTATATGATTGCGGTTCAATATGAAAAAGTGCTTGATATCAGCACACTCATTATCAAGCCGAATGCTTATGATCATAAGATACGGTCAAATTTTTTAGCTATTGCAGAAAAATTGGCTTATTTATTGGGGTTGGAAGCTCTTGTTTTTGCAGAAGAACGTCATACCGGCTCCAACGAAATGTATTTTAAGGCCCAAGGCTTTGAAGAATTGGCTGAGCCATCGCAATATAGTTTGGATATATGGGAGAAATGCCGTCAATACGGTATGCCGGATGGGATGGGTGTTGTATGGCGCAAGCATTTGACGCCACGACAAATAAGCGGCTTCACCTTAAGTGAAAGCGATCTTGTTGATGCGGCGCGACTGGATCGCAAGATCGCGTGGATAGGCAGGAAGAAGCTCTTATTCTATGGTGTATGTGCTTTTGCTTTTTGGCTTTTCTTTCTTTATAAAATGGCAAAAGACGGTCCTTGGGATCCTGTAAAGACAGGCTTTGCTATTGCGTTTTGGCCCTTTGTCATTGGCTGTTTCGTGGCAGGTTATCAATATTGGCTTAAATATCTTATTCCTCTTCGCATCAAGAGGCTGTTTAAAAATGAGCCTGATCGTCGTGATCCCATATCTTATATATGGGATGGGGAAGGTATCTATTATTGGAATTTACCAGATGATCTGTTTTGCGAGTGGAGCCGTTTTTATAGCTATGAAGAGGGGGAGGAGCTATTTCTGCTCTACATGGACGAAGACGAATTTTTTACTATCCCAAAGCGCGCTATGAGCGGTGAACAGATAGAAATGTTCCGTCAAATCATTACCACAAAAATTACCAAACGTACTTAATTGGATATGATGCATGTAGACGCGGTTGTAAGGCGTTTACTTTTCCCTACTTTTAATTGTAGAGGATATCAAAGGGGGCTTTGATGAATCGCAGCGTGACATTTACATTGACCGAAGAAGAGGCGTTGAATGCGTTGAAATCGCATTATCAGCGCAAAAGTGTCACGCCCAAGACATTGCGTAAGATGTTTTATATCTGGACGCTGTGTCTGGTGCTGGTTATTGCTGTGGTTATTGCTATAGACGGGATGGATTGGACCCAACATTGGGGGCGTTCGGTATTCAAGACAGCGTTGGTCTATCTTGGCATTATTGCTGCCCTTCTGGCCTTTAATGTTTATATCCTTGTGCCGCGGGGTATCCGTCGTTTATTGAAGAATGATCGGCAGATCGGTCTGTCACAAACGCTATATTGGGATGATAGGGCGCTTGCTATCCGTAGCTCCTATATCAGGGGAACCTATCCTTTCCGTTTATTTTATAATTGGCGTGATTATCCCACCGCTTTGGCGCTTTATCTTAATGATGACAAGTTCAATATTGTGCCGAAATCGGCTTTGTCCGATGAGCAGCTCAAAGATTTGCGTGAAATATTGGCACGCGAAATTGTGCCACCGCAAAAGGGTAATAAAAAAGGCATTGCCAAAAGCTGATTATTTTTCCCGTGCAACAGCCCGCCAGCCGATATCATGGCGATAGAAGCCGCCTGGCCAGTCGATTTTTGTAATGGCCTCATAAGCGCGCTTTTGCGCTTCCTTGACTGTTTTTCCCCTTGCTGTCACGTTAAGAACCCGTCCGCCATTGGCAATTAATTGCCCGTCTTTCAAGGTTGTTCCGGCTTGGAAAATTTTAACATTTTCAAGCGCGTCAGCAGCTTCCACACCTTTAATGATAGTACCTTTGATGGGGGCGTCAGGGTAATTTTCTGCTGCCATTACCACGGTAAGGACAGCATCATCCGACCAGACCGGTTTGACTTGATCCAGATTGCCGTCAACGGCGGCCAACAGCAATTCCAGCAGATCGCTTTCAAGCCGCATCATCAGGACCTGACATTCAGGATCACCGAAACGGACATTGTATTCAATCACCTCTGGTCCTTTTTTTGTAATCATCAGGCCGACAAAAAGTACACCAACAAAAGGAGCCCCGATGGCTTTCATGCCTTTTAAGGTTGGTTCGACAATTTCGTGCAGAGCGCGTTCCTCTATGGACGCAGTCATGACGGGGGCTGGTGTGTAGGCACCCATACCGCCGGTGTTCGGGCCGGTGTCACCATCGCTTACGCGTTTATGGTCTTGGGCCGAGCCGAGAATAAGCGCCTTTTCGCCATCGCAAAGACAAAAGAAGCTAGCTTCTTCGCCGTCAAGATATTCTTCGACAACGACTTCAGTTCCGGCTGATCCGAATGCGCCATTAAAACAGGCGTCAACGGCTGCCAAGGCCTCATGTTTATCCATGGCGACAACCACGCCTTTGCCGGCGGCCAGTCCATCGGCCTTGACGACAATCGGCGCTCCTTTTTCCTCGATGTAGGCTTTGGCATCGGTAGGATTGTGAAAACGTGCATAATATCCGCTTGGTACATTGTTTTTGGCACATATATCTTTGGTGAAGCCTTTGGAGCCTTCCAATTGTGCAGCCGCTTTTGAAGGGCCGAAAACTTTGATGCCTTCGGCTTTTAATGAATCGGCCAGTCCCTCAACCAGAGGGGCTTCCGGGCCGACTATAACGAGATCAATCTGTTTATCCTTGCAAAAGGCGGTAATTTCTCGATGGTCGTTGATATTGACCGTGACCAGTTCTGCCGATTGGGCAATGCCGGGATTGCCGGGCGCGCAATAAAGTTTTGTTAAAAGCGGGGATTGGCTGATTTTCCATGCCAATGCATGTTCACGTCCGCCCGAGCCGATAAGAAAAACTTTCATTGCTTGCTCCTCTGCGAGAAAATAAGTAAGTAAGCATCTTCTAGAAATGAATAGGCCCTTCTTCAAGGTCAAAGGTTTCATAAAGTGTCGAAAAACACCGAAAATCATTCAACAGTCCAGTCGCGCGACATGCAGGGCGTGGTCAAAGATGCTCCGTCCGGTCATTGGGTCTATCGTGTTTTGCCCCGTTCTATATGGCCTTATGCGCAATTGGCGCGCTGGGATCGGCCAATTGGCTGGCAGCTGTTGATGTGGCCGTGTTTTTGGAGCGTGATGATGGCCATCAATGCCACTCAAAATCCTGTTTATTATAACAGCTCGACCTATCTTTGGCTTGTCTATGCGCTGGTTCTGTTCTGGCTTGGTGCTTTTGTGATGCGCGGTGCCGGTTGTACATGGAATGATCTGGTTGATCAAAAAATTGATGATCTGGTTGATCGCACCCGCTCAAGACCATTGCCATCTGGTCAAGTGTCACGTTTGCAGGCCAAAATATTTATGGTTGCACAGGCCTTGGTCGGTTTCGTCATTTTGCTGCAATTCAATTGGTTCACGATTGTTCTGGGAATTGCCTCGCTTGTTATTGTTTTTATCTATCCTTTCATGAAACGCTTTACCGACTGGCCGCAATTGTTCTTGGGCTTTGCTTTCAATTGGGGTGCTTTGGTCGGTTGGGCTGCTTTTTATGGTACGCTCTCGGTTTCGGCTTTTTATCTTTATGTTGGCGCTATCATGTGGACAATAGGCTATGACACCATCTACGCCCATCAGGATAAGGAAGATGATGCCATTGTCGGTGTACGTTCAACCGCCAGATTGTTTGACCGCAACACAAAACCGGTTCTATTCGTGCTTTATGGCGCCTTTGTCCTTTGTGCCCTGTTTGCCTATATAATGGCAGATATTGGTGCAATCGCCTATCTCGGGCTTGTAGCAGGCAGTGTCCATATGATGGTGCAGATCATTGTTTTGGATATTGATGACAATGAGCAGTGTTTGCGACTGTTTCGCTCCAACAATATTACCGGCTTGCTGATTTTTGCAGGACTGGTTTTCAATTTCATATTTATGGTTTTTTCAGTTGATTAAGTATCGAGCGGTAAAGTACCGGCCAGTCTTCGATGATAATAAGAGCGCATTTCGGCATTGACCGGTATGAACTCAAGCGCCATATCTTGCCGTCATAGGCAAAGCCATAATCACGTCCGCAATCATTGTTAGGGCCAAAACGGTGGAAAGAGTGAAGCTCGTTGTGGTCAAAATAGATATCCCGCAACATCGTCTGTTGCGGCCAATCCTGCTGTGGGCGCCAATTGGTCTTATTATCAAATATAGGTGTGTTTGTTATTGCGTTTTTTCCGAAGGTATAAAGAACATGAAAAAAACCGCGATTAACTGGGGATGTAGCAAAAGAATTGGCATCATAACATCGCACTTCAAATTCATCGCCATTGGCAGCGTTGAGGCTGTAATCATTGGATTTTGATTGAAAACATGCATCATATTCATCTTGCGGCTTGGGTTTTTGCAAGATGGTGGTTTTGAATGTCATGGCCTGAAGATGTGGCAATTGCGCCTGTTCTTGACCATAAAGTTTATCGACATTCTCCTTCTGGCCTTCATAAAATTCGACAAAGGGTTTCAGATCAAGATGTGATACTGGCATATCCTCGTTTTCTAGGCCGAAATCGAGCTGGCTATCTTTGAGCAGTATCTGTAAAAAGTCTTCTGCCTTATTGGTCTCGATATGAGCGGCCATGATGATGGGGGCGTCGGCTTTTTCTTGAACAAGCGGGAAGTCAGTTTTGTTTTGAGAAAATGAATAACTAAAACGTCCATTTTGTACTTTGTCGTCATAACTTGCGACCACAAAGCGGATGTCAGGGGCAGTATTGCTATTATATTGCCAGCGAATGCGGATATATTGGCCTTTATCATAGGCATCTTCAATGGCAGGATAGCCTATCGCTGTGCATGTAAAACTCTGGTCACAACCAAAAATCCAGTTATCTTTTTGCAAGAGATGTCCGAGATTGGCATAGCTGCCATATATGATTTGGGTGCTATAAGGATCAAAATCCATCTGGGTGATGCGATGGTCTATAATGGCGCTGATTCAGAGCGATTTGCGATAATGATTTTCTACTGTCTCGTCGAGAAAATCAAAGAAACGGCAAGCTTTATTCTTAAAGCTATCAAAGCGTATACGGTCACGTTCGGCATCTTTTTTGAGGTCGATACCATATTATTTCATCAATTCTGCATCATCTTCTACGCTTGTTTTATCATCAGAGTCAGTCGGTTTTGTGGGTGGGGTTTCAAGACGTTGAATTGTTGACTCTAGGTTTTCGGTGTCGCTGAAGTCAGCTTCTAGCTGTCTGTCAAATCCACATTTATCATCAAAACAGTAAAAATAGCGCAGTTCATCAATACGATCTTCAATCAGCTTGGCTTGGCATAACGGTCCACCTAAGACCTGTCCTTCACGGCCCCAATAGCCGCTTGAGAAAATATCACAAACATTTTCTTTGTAAGCGATCCATGCGCGTTGTTCTGCAATTAGGCTTTTGCGGATTTCATCAGCTTTTGCATGGCCTTCATAACTGGAAAGGATGATTTTCCAGGTGGCGTTTAATTGCTTGTCTATACGCTCAATATATTCGCCGCCGCAGGATCCTCAATCGACATTTGTGCCATAGGGATTTTCATTAAGGCATTGATCATAAAGCGGATCGGCCTTGGCAAAACCGCCAAACGGCCCCATGGAGAGAAATAATAAAACACGGACAAGTTTTTTCATTATGGATAAAGCCGTTCTTTATTCCAGTCTGTGCTTGCCACATCTTCACGTGTAAACAGAACGCGGTCATGCAGGCGAAATGGCCGATCATGCCAGAATTCGATGAAGCTTGGACGAATGCGGAAACCGGACCAATAGGGTGGGCGTGGAATAGAGCCAATGGCATATTTGGCTGTATATTCGGCAACAGCCTTTTCCAGAGCAAAGCGACTTTCAAGCGGACGTGACTGTTTGGATGCCCATGCGCCAATGCGGCTACCGCGCGCGCGTGAATTATAATATTCATCGGCTTCCTGATCGCTGACCTTTTCGACAATACCGCGTATGCGTACCTGACGACGCAGGCTTTTCCAATGGAAGCAAAGAGCCGCTTTCATTGAGCCCAGTATTTCCTGTCCCTTGCGGCTTTCATAATTAGTGTAGAAGACAAAACCGTCGGCATTAAAACCTTTGAGCAACACCATGCGGACATCCGGCAGTCCCGTTTTATCAACTGTCGCCAGCGCCATGGCATTGGGGTCGTTGAGTTCACTGGCTGTCGCATCTTCAAGCCATTGGGCAAAAAGGGCAAAAGGTTCTTCATTTTGCGTAAAGTCACCGCTTGTTAATATATTGTCGGTCATAATGCACCTTCAAGTATTGCGTATCAGAACATCGGATATATACGATGTGGAGTATAAACGGAATGAATACCATTTTCCGCCCTTTGAAATGGCTTCTATTTGTCATTTTTTCGGCATGTCTGCTTGTTGCATATGGTTGTGCGGTAGGTGGCTTCAAAATGAGCAAGGCGGATGATATCATGCTTCCGGACCAGTCTATTCTTACCGGTTCTATACCGGCCATGCAACCGGTATTGACGGATTCAATCGGCGAGCTGGATAAGGCCTATCTGCGTGATCGTATTGCATCATTGAATATTGGTGATGAAAAATTGCCGCTTGCATGGAGTAATGAGCAAACAGGCTCGGGTGGGCTAATCCAGATGTTATCCCAGTCAAAGCGTAATGACCGGCGGTGTCGCAACTTTGAGACGACCCGCAGTGCTTTTGACGGAGCGGCCCTTTATGTCGGTGAAATATGTCAGGCACCATCGGGATATTGGCTCTTGACTGATTTGCATGAAAAAGAAATCTGATTGTTGGTTTATATATTATTTTTTCTCCCTCTAGTAATCATGGTCGAGGGTGAACATATAAGAAAAAACTGGGAAAGCAGGCGTTGTTGAAACGGTTGTTTTTGCAGTTAAATTTTTGATTATGTCTATATGACCTTGGGCAGAGACATTGGAAAGAGGTAACAATGCGTGATCCCTATACGGTTCTGGGCGTTGCGCGCAACGCCAAGCCGCAAGAGATTAAGTCGGCTTTTAGAAAACTGGCCAAACAGTTCCATCCTGATCATAATAAGGGTGAGAATAAGGCTAAGGAAAAATTTGCCGAAATCAATCAGGCTTATGAGATTATTGGTGACAAGGATAAACGGGCACAGTTTGATCGCGGCGAGATTGATGCTGAAGGCAAACCTGTTTTTCAAGGATTTTCAGGCGGTCAGGGTTATTCCAGAAGTGGCGCCCAATCTCAAAATCCGTTTGGGCAGGGCGGTTTTGACGCGAGTGATATTTTTAGGGATCTCTTTGGTGGAGGTGGTTTTAACGGCTTTGGCAAAGGGAAGACTAAATCTCCGCCCCAAAAGGGTGCCGATATTCAGGCAACCCTTAATGTCTCGTTAGAGCAAATGGTTGGTGCGGAAAAAGTTGAGGCTAAGTTTCCCAATGGCAAGACACTGAAAATCAAGCTTCCCGCATTTGTCGAAAATGGCCAGACGATCCGGCTGAAAGGTCAGGGAGAGGCATCAAGTAGTGGAGTGGCAGGTGATGCCTTGGTTACAATCCATATTAAAAATCACACGCGGTTCAAAGTGGAAGGACGAGCCCTTCATCTTGATTTGCCCGTTGCGCTTAAGGATGCTGTACTTGGCGGTAAGCAGCCCGTTGACACATTGGAAGGACGTATTGCGCTGACAGTGCCTGCATGGTCAAGCTCGGATCGTGTGCTACGTTTGAAGGGCAAGGGCTTACCACTGAAAAATGGTGCGCGTGATGATCTCTTCGTCCACATCCGTATTATGCTGCCGGAAGGTGGAGATGGCGCTTTGGAAGAATTCATGAAAAAGCATGTATGAGCCAGAAATGTTACAGGCTGCTATTTTTGCAGCCTGTAATAATCCATCACCCATTTTCCATTGATTTGCGTCAGGTGTCCGGAGAAGACCCGTGGAGGCTGATAGGTGAGGGCAAATCGTAACTTCATCTGGACAGTGCCGCTGACGATGAGGCCACTCGACATCTGGAAACCCTTGATTGTTTCATAATAGAATTTTTCTGGGCGGGTAAGATTGAAACCGCTGGAAAGATCATTTTCAATAACGTCCTTGATCGCCGCAATTTGTTCTTGATTGAGTTGGACTTCCTTTTTTTCCATCTCAGCCCTAAAAGCAGCATTTTGTGACGGAGTTTGGCATGCTGTTAGATAAAGAGCCGCCACAATAAGTAATATAATACGCATAAAGGCCATCCTGTTGAGGAGCAGGTCTTATATTTAGAATGTCAATTAACTGCTAGCTATTATTTCATAAAATGAAAATTAAGCGGCGAAGATACGTTCCATCGTTTTTGTTACAGGCTGGGTATGTTTTAAACCTAGCTCTTTCCAGACCAGATCAAGCGCTTCGACAAGCCGAGCCATCATAGCATCATTATGCAAAGGATTTGGCGAGATACGCAGTCTTTCTGTACCGCGCGAGACCGTTGGATAATTGATCGGCTGTATATAGATATTAAACCTATCCAGCAGTAGTCGACTGGCTTCCTTACATAAGGCTGCGTCTCCAATCATAAGCGGTATGATATGGGTTGGCGTATCCATGATAGGCAGGTTTTTATCTTTTAAAAGCTGTTTGAGTTTTGCTGCGCGTTCCTGATGGCGTGTACGAAGGCAAATGCCGTGGGGCCCACGTAGATCTTTGATGCTGGCTAATGCAGCCGCCGTTACGGCAGGTGGGAGCGATGTTGTAAAGATAAAACCACTTGCTGTTGAGCGGATAACATCGACCAATAGGCGATTGGCAGCAATGTAACCACCGATACAGCCGATGGCTTTCCCTAATGTGGCCTGTATGACATCAATTTGGTCGGCCAGTTCAAGCGCTTCTGCCACACCGGCACCGGTTTTCCCATACATGCCTACAGCATGGACCTCGTCGAGATAGGTCAGCGCACCATATTGTTTGGCCAAGGTAACAATATCGGAAATGGCACCGAAGTCGCCATCCATGGAATAGATGCTTTCAAAAATGATTATTTTAGGTTGTTCAATCGGGTATTGGCGCAACAATTCTTCCAGATGGGCCATGTCATTATGGCGGAATATATGTTTGGGTGCCCTTGAACGCCGGATTCCTTCAATCATTGAAGCATGGTTTTTTTCATCGGAAAAGATGATGCAGCCGTCAATGGCGTTAACAATGGCGCTAATAGCAGCCTCATTGGCGACATAACCAGATGTAAAGATAAGTGCATTTTCTTTTTGATGGAAAGCAGCCAGTTCGCGTTCCAGTAATTCATGCCCATGGGTGTTGCCGGAAATATTACGTGTGCCGCCCGCGCCCGCGCCGTAGGCCTTCAGTGCCTCGCAGGCAGCATTGATGATTTTTGGATTGGTTCCTTGCCCCAGATAGTCGTTGGAACACCATATTGTGATCTGACGCTTGCGGTTGCCATCATAAAACGTCGCTTCTGGAAAGTGTTCTGTTGTTCGTTGCAAGTCTGCAAAAATCCGATAACGATCTTCTTTTATGACCGTATCGATGGACTGTTGGAATGCAGATTGATAATCGAACATTGGAATTCTCTCTTAATTTGTGTTTTTTTGCAGACGGGCCAAGTCGCGGGCAAAATAGCTGATAATAATTGATGCTCCGGCGCGTTTAATAGCTGTTAAAGTTTCCAGCATAGCGGCCTGTTCATCAAGAGCACCGGCAGCAGCAGCAAATTTGATGGCTGCATATTCACCACTGACCTGATAGGCCGCAACCGGCAAGAGGGTTCGAGCATGGACATCGGCGATAATATCCAGATAGGTACCGGCCGGTTTAACCATGATGATATCGGCTCCTTCTTCTTCATCGCTTATGGCCTCGCGCAGGGCTTCGCGGCGGTTGGCGTAGCTCATCTGATAGCTTTTGCGGTCTCCTTTAAGGGAAGATCCAGCTGCTTCGCGGAAAGGGCCATATAAGGATGAGGCAAATTTTGTTGCATAGGCCATAATCGGTATATGACTGAAGGCCGACTCATCAAGCGCTTTGCGTATTGCGCTGATCTGGCCGTCCATCATGGCCGAGGGTGCCACCATATCGGCACCGGCCTGGGCACATAATACGGCCTGTTTTCCAAGGTTTTCTATTGTGCTGTCATTATCAATATGTCCATGGTGGACAATGCCGCAATGTCCATGGCTTGTATATTCACAAAAGCAATTGTCGGAAATAACAATCATTTCCGGAACGCTTTGTTTGGCAATCTTGATCATACGTGCCAGTAGACCGGTTTCACACATGCTGTCACTGCCGGTTTCATCCTTGTGTTTGGATACGCCGAAAAGCATGATGGCGCGGATACCCTCATTGTATAGTTCTTGGATATGGCGACCAAGTTTTTTTTCTGGGATACGGTAGAGACCCGGCAAGGTATCAATGGCTACCGGTGTATCAATTTCTTCTTCAACAAAAATGGGATAGACAAAACTATTGATATCAAGCATCGTTTCATTGGTAAAAGCGCGCAAAGGCGCATTCCGGCGTAGGCGGCGCATACGTGTGAGCGGAAACATATCTTACTCCTTCAGCTCTTCAGCTGACTGACGATCGGCGATTTCACCAGATAAAAATTTAGAGGATCTCTAAAATTTACACTTTATATAAAACTAATTTTGTCAAACGGCAACCTTTTTGGCGTAAATCGCAGCTATCGCTTGAAGAAAAGCCAAGCCTATGTCATAGGCTGACACAAAGATTTATTTTGACTAAGAGGCAAGCCTATGGCTGAAAGTAACAATTTATTACGTGGCAAGCGCGGGCTCATTTTAGGGTTGGCAAATAATCGCTCTATCGCATGGGGTATTGCTAAAGCAGCACAGGCTGCCGGCGCAGAACTTGCTTTCACCTATCAAGGGGAAGCCATGAAAAAGCGTGTCGAACCCTTGGCAGAAGAACTGGGCGGTTTTGTTTGTGGCCATTGCGATGTGACTGACGCCAAGTCTATGGATGACGTTTTTGCCAATTTGCAGAAAAAATGGGGCAAGCTTGATTTTGTTGTTCATGCCATTGGATTTTCCGATAAGGACGAGCTGACGGGTCGTTATGTCGATACATCTGAAGCCAATTTCAATATGACCATGAATATTTCGGTCTATTCATTGACGGCTATTGCACAGCGTGCCGAAAAAATGATGACGAATGGCGGATCAATTTTGACGCTGACCTATTATGGTGCTGAAAAAGTGATGCCGAACTATAATGTCATGGGCGTTGCAAAGGCAGCGCTGGAGGCCAGCGTAAAATATCTTGCTGTTGATCTTGGACCAAAAAATATCCGCGTTAATGCGGTGTCAGCCGGTCCGATCAAGACATTAGCAGCTTCCGGCATTGGTGACTTCCGCTATATTTTGAAGTGGAACGAATATAATGCGCCATTGCGTCGTACAGTTACAATCGAGGAAGTCGGCGATAGCTGCCTTTATTTCCTTTCTGATCTGTCACGCTCTGTTACTGGTGAAGTCCATCACGCTGATTCGGGTTATCATGTTATCGGCATGAAAGCTGTTGACGCTCCCGATATTTCTGTTCTCAAAGATTAAGGGTTTTTCGTGGCACGTCCGCTTATCTATTTTTCCCGTCATGGCTTGACAGACTGGAATATTACTCGCCGTATTCAGGGGCAGATTGAGCGAGATATTACGGAGATCGGACAGAAGCAGGCCGATGCGAATGGGCGCAAGCTTAAAAATCTGATTGGCAATGCTGCAGAATTTCGTTTTGTGGCCAGTCCACTTCGCCGTACCCGCGAGACTATGGAACGCATCCGTTCTGCTATGGGGCTTGACCCAAAAGCCTATTCTACAGATCCGCAGTTGATGGAATTGAATTTTGGCGACTGGCAAGGTTTTAGCGAAGAAGAGATCGCCAAGGAAAAACCGGAACAGGTTGAAGCACGTTATCGTGATAAATGGAATTTTGTGCCGCCCGGTAAAAAGGCCGAGAGTTATGCCATGTTGGAACAACGTATTGTTCCTTGGGTAGAAGCGGTAAAAGAAAATACTGTTTGTGTCACCCATGGCGGTTGTCTGCGCACGATCTTGCATCATTATATGCAATTAAGTGACACAGAGGCTGCCAATCTAGACATTTCACAAGACCATATTCTGAAATTCTCCGATGCTGGTCTGGAATGGCTCTAGTGTTAGAATTTGGTTGATACGCCGGGTAACGGTCCTGAGGTTCTATCACCATCTATTCCAGTATCATCGGCATTGCTCTCGTTCGTGGTTTGGCCGCCGCCCTGATTGATAATTTCTTCGCCATCTTGTGGCAGTGGGGTGTCATCCTCCGGTGTTTGTAAGGGGCCGTCAACACCTTCCATGTCGCTGATATAGCGTTTACCGCCTTGTGTGTCGTAGAAGACAAGAATGCGTAAGCCGTCATGGAGTGCCGAATAATCAAATTCGCTTGGTAGCTGATAGCTGTTGCCATCATCCAGTGTAATGCTTCCTGTGCTTTGGTCAATTGCTGTAATTGTACCTTGGGCACTATCGGCGCATGCAAAAGCCGGGAAAAGAATGGCAAAAACGGCACCTAGAAAAGCACTTTTTTTCATTTGTATCACCTTGGTTGAACTGTTTCACCCGTACTATGACGGATCATTGTGTCAAAAGAGCTGTCAAATTCAAATAAAAATGTGGCGATCCACAGGAATGGCGTTTGACCCGCAGCTAAAACCTCAATAAAAGTCTTGATAGTGAGACTGATTTTCACAATAAGCTAGGCGGAATCTTTATGTCGCATAATACCTTTGGCCATTTGTTTCGCGTTACCACATGGGGCGAAAGCCATGGGTTGGCTCTCGGTTGTATCATTGATGGCTGTCCGCCAGGCATTGTTTTTAGCGAAGAGGAGGTTCAGACCTATCTCGATAAACGTAAGCCTGGCCAGTCGAAATATACTACGCAACGTCGTGAAGCCGATCAGGTCAAGGTTCTGTCCGGTGTTTTGCCGCAAGACGACGGTAAGACCCTTGTAACCACCGGCACACCTATTTCGATGATGATTGAAAATATCGATCAGCGTTCCAAGGATTATGGTGACATTGCCCAGCAATATCGTCCCGGTCATGCTGATTATACATATGATGCCAAATATGGCATTCGGGATTATCGTGGTGGTGGGCGTTCATCGGCGCGTGAGACTGCCGCGCGTGTTGCTGCCGGTGCTATTGCGCGTAAAATAGTTCCCGGTCTTGTTGTGCGGGGCGCGGTGACGGCGATTGGCATTCATGATATCGACCGTGAGAACTGGGATTGGGCAGAGGTTGAACGTAATCCGTTCTTTACGCCGGATGCAAAGGCTGCTGCAGTATTTGCAGATTATCTTGATGGAATACGTAAAAATGGCTCTTCTATCGGTTCGGTGGTCGAGATTGTTGCCGAAAATGTGCCTGTAGGTTTGGGGGCGCCTGTCTATGGCAAGCTTGATCAGGATATTGCTTCATTGTTGATGTCGATCAATGCGGTCAAAGGGGTTGAAATCGGGGATGGTTTTGACAGTGCCCGGCTAACAGGCGAAGAAAATGCCGATGAGATGCGTATCGGCGATGATGGCAAGCCTGTATTTCTGGCCAATCACGCAGGAGGGATTCTGGGGGGCATTTCGACCGGCGAGCCGATTATCGCTCGTTTTGCCGTCAAGCCGACATCATCCATCTTGACACCGCGTCGATCGATTGATGCCAAGGGTCATAATGTGGATGTTGTGACAAAAGGCCGTCATGATCCTTGTGTCGGTATTCGTGCCGTGCCGGTGGGTGAGGCAATGGTTGCTTGTGCCATAGCAGACCACTATTTGCGACATCGTGGCCAGACCGGCCGTATATAGGGTATATAGAGGATAAGAGCCGATTAATTCGTTTAAAGGCAGTTGAAAAACAATGAGCTATAATCAGAAAAAAATTGTCGATGCCATCCGAGCTTTCGAGCGTGGTGAAATTGTGGTTGTGACTGATGATGATGGGCGTGAGAATGAGGGCGATCTTATTGTTGCCGCAGTCCATTGTACATCGGAAAAGATGGCTTTTATTATTCGTCATACATCCGGTATTATCTGTGCACCTATGCCAGCTGAGGAAGCCAAACGGTTAAACCTTGCGCCGATGGTTTCCAATAATGATTCAGCCCATCATACGGCCTTTACAGTAACTGTTGATTATAAGCATGGCACAACAACGGGTATTTCGGCAGATGACCGCACATTGACGGTGCGTAATCTTGCCAATCCTAACGCTGGTGCTGCTGACTTTGTCCGTCCGGGCCATGTTTTCCCGTTAATTGCGCGTGAGGGGGGTGTATTGATGCGGTCCGGCCATACAGAGGCTGCTGTAGATTTGTGTAAATTGGCCAAACTGCCACCTATCGGTGTTATTGGTGAGCTGGTTAATGATGATGGTTCAGTTAAGCACGGGCCGGAAGTCACCAGCTTTGCACAGGAGCATAATCTGCATGTTGTGACTGTTGCAGATCTGATTGCCTATCGCCAGCGTCAGGAAACGCTGATCGAGCATATTGGCGAGATGGAAATAGTAACACCGGTCGGCAATGCTATTGCGCATAGCTACCAGTTGCCATGGGAGCCGATGCAGCATGTGGCTGTTGTCGTCGGTGATATTCGGGATGGCGAAAATATACCGGTGCGCTTGCATCGGGAAAATGTCTTAAAGGATGTTTTCGGTAAAGAACCTGATATTGGCGCTATGTTGAAGCGTATGGTTGAAACCGACAAGCGCGGTGTTTTTGTTTATCTGCGAGAAGGTTCTGTTGCTGTCGGGCGCGACGATCGTTCACGTCAGATGGCTATGGAAGGTTTGGAAACCCATGATCAGGCTGTCGAACGTGAAGAGGAATGGCGCCAGATCGGGTTGGGTGCTCAGATTTTAAAGCATCTTGGAATTTCATCCGTTGTTGTTTTGGCATCGCGTGAGCGTCATTATGTTGGCTTGGAAGGATTCGGTATCCATATCGCCAGAACAGATATTTTGTGAGGATAAATGAGCAATATGCAGGATAGCAATGATATTTCAGCCATGAGCTTTGAAACAGCATTGGGCGAGCTTGAACGTATTGTTGAAAGCCTTGAGCGGGGTGATGTACCGCTTGAACAGTCTATTCGTATTTACGAGCGCGGTGAAGCATTGAAAAATCATTGTGATCGTTTGCTGAAAGGGGCGGAAGACAAGGTTGAAAAGATACGTTTGAACAGGGAAGGAAAAGCTGAAGGCATTGAACCGCTTGACGCCGAATAGGGGCTGATTACCGCTTACAGCTTGTTGCACCCTCTCTTTTTTCTCTATAATCCAATATATGCACTGATTTGTGATAAAATGGTGCAAATTTGCACGCAAAGGTGTAAGACGTGCAAAATAAATTATTTGAAGGAACGTCTTTGTCCCGTCCGCTGACACCTCTTTTGGATCAAGTCCATGTGCCGCAGGATCTGCGTAATCTGCCTGAAAGCGATTTGAGGCAGTTGGCGGATGAATTGCGCACGGAAATGGTGGATGCTGTTTCGGTGACAGGTGGACATCTGGGGGCTGGCCTTGGTGTAGTTGAGCTGACCGTGGCGCTTCACTATGTTTTCAATACACCTTATGATCGGTTGATATGGGATGTCGGCCATCAGGCCTATCCCCATAAAATCCTGACGGGCCGTCGTGATCGCATTCGTACGCTTCGTCAGGAGGGGGGGCTTTCGGGCTTTACCAAACGCGCGGAAAGTGAATATGATCCTTTCGGTGCCGGTCATTCATCGACTTCTATTTCTGCCGGTCTTGGCATGGCCGTTGCCGCCGAGCTGCAAGGTGAGATGCAGCGTAATGTAATTGCGGTCATTGGCGATGGCTCCATGTCTGCAGGTATGGCCTATGAGGCGATGAACAATGCCGGGGCTCGTGATGCCCGTCTGATTGTTATTCTCAATGATAATGATATGTCGATTGCACCGCCAACCGGTGCTATGAGTGCCTATCTGGCACGTCTTGTCTCCTCACCCGCCTATCGTAGTTTGCGTGAACGCGCTAAGGCTCTTTCAAAAAAATTACCTAAATTTTTTTGGGATAAGGCACGCCGTTCAGAGGAGTATGCACGTGGATTTTGGACGGGCGGCACTTTGTTTGAAGAGCTGGGATTCTATTATGTCGGTCCGATTGACGGTCATAATCTGGACCATTTATTACCGGTCTTGAAAAATGTCCGCGAGCATCCTGAAGGGCCTGTCTTGGTTCATGTCGTAACCCGTAAGGGCAAAGGCTATGCTCCGGCAGAAGAGGCGGCCGATAAGTATCATGGTGTCAGCCGTTTTGATGTGATTACCGGTAAACAACAAAAAAGTCCGAGCAATGCACCATCTTATACCAAAGTATTTGCCAATGCTCTGATTGAAGAAGCCCGTTATGATGACAAGATTGTCGCCGTGACAGCTGCAATGCCGACAGGTACGGGGCTTGATTCTTTTGTTGAGCATTTTCCGTCACGTATGTTTGATGTCGGTATTGCCGAGCAACATGCTGTCACCTTTGCGGCCGGTATGGCAACGGAAGGCTATAAACCGTTTGTGGCGATTTACTCGACCTTTTTGCAACGTGGCTATGATCAGATCGTCCATGATGTCGCAATTCAGCATTTGCCCGTTCGTTTTGCGATTGACCGTGCCGGTTTTGTTGGTGCCGATGGTTCCACCCATGCTGGCAGTTATGATACAGGCTTTTTATCGGCTTTACCGGGGTTTGTTGTTATGGCGCCATCCGACGAGGTGGAACTCATGCACATGGTGCGCACGGCTGCTGCCTATGATCAAGGGCCGATTGCTTTCCGCTATCCGCGTGGAGATGGTTTTGGTATGGATTTGCCAGCACGTGGAGAGATACTGGAAATCGGCAAAGGGCGGCTCTTGCGTGAAGGGACAAAGGTTGCCTTGATCGGCTTTGGCACGAGATTGAATGAAGCGTTGGCTGCGGCAGAGGAGCTGGCGGCCAGCGGTCTTGCAACGACAGTAATGGATGCCCGTTTTTCCAAGCCTTTGGATGAGGATATGATCCGTCAGATTGCCCGTCATCATGAAGTTGTTGTGACGATTGAAGAGGGCGCTATGGGTGGTTTCGGTGCGCAGGTTCTACAATTCTTGGCCCGGGACGGCTTGTTGGACAATGGCCTTAAAATCCGTACGCTGACATTGCCTGATAGTTACATTCATCATGGCGCACAGGATAAGGTTCTGTCACGTCTTGGTCTTGATCGTACCGGTATTGTAAATACGGTTTTTGCCGCTTTAGGGCGTGCGACAATATCGCAACCGCAAATTATTGCTTGAGCATGGACGATAAGAAACGCCTTGATCATTTGCTGGTCGAGCAGGGCTTTTTCGAAAGTCGTTCGCGCGCGCGGGATGCCGTTATGCGTGGTACTGTAAATGTGAATGGCGTTGTCGTGACAAAACCGGGCCAGACATTTAATCGCGATATGGCTTTCGAAGTTGTTGATCCGGCTCGTCATTATGTTTCGCGCGCGGCTTTAAAACTAATTGCCGGTCTTGACTGCTTCATACCCGTTATAGAGGGAATGACGGTATTGGATATTGGCGCCTCGACGGGGGGCTTTACACAAGTTCTATTGGAGCGTGGCGCCTGCCATGTAACCGCGATTGATGTCGGTCATGGTCAATTTCATGCCAGTTTACAGGGAGATACGCGCATTACACTTATGGAAGGAGTAAATGCCCGTGATTTGGAAGCGGTTCAATTACCTTATCCTGTAGTTGATCTTGTCGTAAGCGATGTCAGTTTTATTTCTTTAAAAATTGCTTTGCCTCCGGCATTGGCTTGTGTCCGTAAAGGCGGTTATGCGTTACTTCTGGTCAAACCGCAATTCGAGGTTGGACGTGAAGGGATTGGTAAAGGCGGTTTGTTAAAAGATCCCTCTTTAGGCAAAGCCGTTGCGCAAGAGCTGTTTTCGTGGCTTGATGGACTTGATAGTTGGCAGGCCAAGGGAGTGATTGAATCGCCGATTGAAGGCGGTGATGGAAACCATGAATATCTGCTTTATGGGGAGAAAACCGCGTGAGTGAGACTGTCTTGATCGACCATTTGGGGGCCGCGGGAGATGGCGTTGCCAAAACACCGCATGGTGCGGTTTATGTCCCGTTTACCTTGCCGGGTGAGGTTGTGACGATTGCATGTGAAGCAAATCGGGCAACATTGATGGGCGTAAAAGAAAAGTCCCCCCATAGAATTACCCCGCAGTGCCGCCATTTTGAAGATTGTGGCGGCTGCATGTTGCAGCATCTGGATGGAGAGACCTATCAGGCATTCAAGCGAAATATGGTTGTCGATGCTATGCGTGGCCGCGGTATTGATCATGATGTTGATCCGCTTATTGTCTGTGCGCCACATACGCGGCGACGGATAACACTGACCGCAAGAACAGACATGAAAGGCCAGTCTGTCGGCTTTAATCGTTTTGCCTCACATGATATTGTTGCTATTGAAGAATGTCCGGTCAGTCATCCCGATCTGATTGTCCGGCTTGATCATGTCCGTGCTATTGCGGCACTTTTGGCCAATAATGCCAAGAGTTTCCATCTTACGGTGACATTGGCTGATAATGGACTTGATATTGCCATTTCCGACTGCCCTATTATCGATGACAGACAGCGTCAGGCACTGATCAGAAAGGCGCTTGATTGTCATATTGCGCGTTTGACAGTCGATGGCGAGATTATTGTCGAAGAACATAAACCGCTGCTGCATTTTGGCAACGTGGCGGTTGAATTTCCTTCCGGTGGTTTTCTGCAAGCGACCAAAGAAGCAGAAATCTTTATGAGCGATCTTGTTCTTGCCGGGTTGAAGAAGGCCAAACGGGCGGCCGATCTTTTTTGCGGGTGTGGCACCTTTACTTTTCCTATGGCGCGTCAGATGAATGTCCATGCCGTTGAATTTGATAAGGCGTCCCTTTATAGTCTGGATCGTGCGGCTCGTCAGACAACAGGTTTGAAAACTCTGACCCATGAACAGCGTGATCTTTTTCGTCGCCCTTTGTCGGCCAAGGAACTTGAATATTTTGATGGTGTGGTTTTTGATCCGCCACGCGCTGGTGCCGAAGAACAGGTCAGAGAATTGGCAAAAACCAATGTTGCTCATCTTGTTGCAGTATCATGTAATCCGGTTACCTTGGCGCGGGATCTTGCGATCTTGATTGCGGGCGGTTATCGACTTGAAAAAATTGTACCGATTGACCAGTTTTTATGGTCGCCCCATGTTGAGGTTGTCGTTTATTTGAGCAAAAGAAAACCAAAGAAAAGCTGGTCTTTGTAAAGTGGCTTATCCTGTTTTGAATGCTGGTTTTCAGCACAGATTGGCAATCATTTTATTCCGTAGATGTATGAGGCGAATATTTTTCTTTGCTATTTGACCATACAAATTGCATAGCCCGATAAGAGGATGAAACATATGAGTGTTTCAGTGTGTTTGCGTTAGAAATAATGGTAATTTTTTCAAAAAAGCATCGCGTATTAGTGGACCGCTGATATTTTTATCTTTTGATTTTTGTTCTTCAAAAACAGCAAAGGCAATCTTTTGCGTGCCTTTTTCAAGCCAGCCGACAAACCATGAAATTCGATAAGGTTCTCCGGGGGCTGGATTTTTTGTCAGGCCGCTTGAACCGGTTTTGCCATAAAGGGTCCAGCCGGAAACCTGTTTTTCCTGTTTAAGCAGGTCTTTCAGATAGATGAAGTCACGAGGGTTGCGGATGTAATGCCCTTGTGCAACATGGCTTAGAAAATTCACCTGTTCTACAGGGGTAATCTTCAAAGTACTGCCGAGCCATGAATTGGTAAGGCCAGGTTTTCCTTCGAAGTCGGCAATATTCTGATTACCGTAATGATAGTGTTTCAGTTCGGTCTGAATGAAGCGCTTGCCTAATTTTTTTGTTAAGACCTGTGAATACCAGACGACAGAGTTTTTGATCCAGCTTCGCGGTGTCTGGTCATTGCGCCAGACCGGCAGCCAGTCATCATAGCCTTCTTTGTATTTCCAGACCGGATGTTCTGTATCTTGAAGTACGCCTTTATTATAGCCCATAATGGCAAGTGGAATTTTGAATGTCGACCACGGGCTTACCCGTTTATAGCATTCGCCTTTTTGGTAGAAAGGCTGTGCTTCGCCCAGTTTTTGTAATAATATGCAATCGGCAAAGCTTGGCGACGGCAAAATGAATATAAAACCCAGTGCTATTATTATATTACGTAGATATTTTTTCATGATTTTCACAAAGAATCTTTTCCCAAAGAACATCAAAGGGAATGAACGGGACAACAAAGGCGAAGACGTCTGAACTATTCTGATCAAGCTGTTGCAAAAAGGGAATGCAAAGTTTGTTGACGTTCAGAGGTTTTATCGTTGTTATATTAATGGGCAGATGAATCCCAGCAAAGGCAAGTTCTTTTTCGCCATCAATAGCAGCGATTGCGCTATGTTGTAGGCATAGCTTTTGAAGCGCCTCGTCTTTATCGGTAAACCAGTCAAGAAACGCATCTGGCATCTGCCAGTTTTGTGTTTCTTCAGCAATACATTCCAACGCTTCTGCACTTCCCGCGCCCGAGGAAATATATGTAATATAGCGCGGCCCTTGTTTTTCATGCACAAAGCTTTTTGTCAGATGGGAGGGCAGAGAATCGCTGAAAAGTCGGCTGCCAGCAGCAAAGAGCGTACTATCGATCATGTTTTTAATAAAGAGAACAGTGCTATTGGCTTTTGGTAAATGAGGGATATCGGAAGGATAGAAACGCCAGTTACTTTGTAATGGGGAAGGGAAAAAACGCCGCAGACGTCCGGTTAATGCCGGACCAAAATGGTGATGGCGATAGGTCAGGATCGTAAAAATGGTTTTACCGTTGCGTTGTTCTAGTTTTACGCCTTTAGGCAAATAAGCTGCAGCTGTTTGGCTATCTACCAGCCAGTTAAGATAGACAACGTCTGTTACATCACTTTTCAATTTTAAAAATGGCAGACGGGAAAAAATGGATCGTCTAAAGCGTAGAATGGTCCGATTGTTCAATAAGCCATTTAAAAAGTAACCAAGCAGATTGTTATTGGGGTGGCGATAGGCATTGTGCATGAAAACTACCTAAATAGCCGTGCCACCAATGGTCATGTCATTCATCCGCAGATGCGGCTGACCAACGCCGACAGGTACGCTTTGCCCGGCTTTGCCGCACATACCAATACCATTGTCGAGTTTGGGGTCGTTGCCGATCATGGTGATACGCTTCATGGCATCAGGCCCATTGCCAATCAATGTTGCCCCCTTTATTGGCGCGCCAATTTTACCATTCTTGACACGGTAGGCTTCTGTACATTCAAAGACAAATTTGCCGGATGTGATATCTACCTGACCACCGCCGAATGAAACGGCATAAATGCCGTCTTTGAGTGAGGCAATGATTTCTTCAGGTGTATGGTTGCCGCCCAACATCATGGTGTTGGTCATGCGTGGCATTGGCGCATGGGCATAGGATTCACGCCGGCCGTTGCCGGTTGGTTTGCTTCCCATCAGTCGTGCGTTCAGCCGGTCTTGCATATAGCCAACCAGCCTGCCGTCTTCAATCAGTACATTGCGTGCTGATGGCGTACCTTCGTCATCGACTGTCAATGAACCACGACGATCTGGAATGGTCCCGTCATCAACAACCGTTACGCCTTTTGCCGCAACCTGTTCACCCATTAAGCCGGCAAAAGCCGATGTTTTCTTGCGGTTGAAGTCCCCTTCAAGTCCGTGGCCGACAGCTTCATGTAACATAACGCCGGGCCAGCCACAGCCCAAGACAACATCGAATGAACCGGCTGGAGCCGGTTCGGCTTCCAGATTGACAAGTGCCATGCGCAAGGCTTCATCGGCAGCATGTTTCCAGTTTTTCTCGGTGATGAATTCACCAAAGGCCTTGCGTCCGCCACAGCCGTAAAAGCCGCTTTCTAGTCGTTCGCCATGGGCGGCGACAACCGAGATAGAAAGGCGAACGAGCGGGCGTATATCTTTGACAAGATGGCCATCGGCCCGCAAAATTTCAACGTGTTGTAAAGAGCCGGCCAATGAGATGGTGACCTGACGTACTTTGGTATCTTTGGCACGTAAATAACTATCAATTTTCTGGAGTAATGCCACTTTTTCTTCAAAAGAGGGAGTATCCAGCGGATTGATTGGCGCATAAAGACGCTGGTTTGTTCCTTGTGGGGCTACGCTATATTGGCCATTATATCCTTTGGCAACGGTAGATGCTGAATCGGCAGCCCGTTTAAGGGCTGCAATTGAAAATTCTCCTGCGTGGGCGTAGCCGGTTGCTTCATTGGCAACAGCACGTAATCCAAAGCCGCTATCTTGATTGAATGTGCCAGTTTTCAATCGTCCATTATCAAAAACCAGCGCCTCATTCTCGCTTGCTTCAAGATAAAGCTCGCCGTCATCACAATGCAATAAGGTTTCACGAAGCAGTTTCTCGATATTTTCGCGCGTTCTGTCAAATCGGTCAATCAGCGACAGGGTCATAGATGCATTCCTAATTTTAATGGATGCCTATTGGGCAGGTAGCGCATCATAGGCGGCTTTCAACCCTTTGAGATCAATCAATCCACCGACACCTTCTTCTGGTGTTGTGAAAATAAAATAGGTGGCTGTCTTGCCATTGAGAAAGCTTTTAAGTTCGGTTTCTTTGAGGAAGGCTTCTGCAACACAGGTATCACCAAGGCAGCGGCGATATTCCATTTTGCCCATATCCTTGTCATCAATCTTGATGCCGACACCCAAAGGCAATTCGACACGAATTGGTACGAATACGCGCATCAAGGTTGAACCGCCTTTAGGCAGTTTCACAAAGGTAACGCGGAATGTAATATCTGGACGGTCGGCAGCGCGGACATTCTGGAGAACTTCACACTGAACGTTGGGTGTGCCGGGTGGCAATGAACAAACTTTTGTCCATGCATCGAAGGTTTTTGGAGCAGGCACATCTTTCTGGTCAGGTGATTGGGCTAATGCCGTGCCACACGAAAAGATTGCTGAACCGATAATCAACAAACGCAGAATGCGGACCCAATATGAAAATATCTGCCTTTTAAAAAAATGGATTGGCGACATTAAAAACTCCTGCTCGAATCATAGTGACGTTATCTTGCTTGGCGCCGGAAAGAAAGAATCCTATCGTCACCATTCACAGCTTCCGGCATGGATGATACCCGCACATTTTTATTATTTTAGCTTATTAAATGGAAAAGTGGCAAAATAACGGGCATTATTCTGTGAAAACAGGCATAATCAGGCGCCTGCGCGAATTTGCCACCCTAATCTTATGATTGTTTCTTTTGCACTTTGTGATAAAGAAGAACAAATAAAAAGCGATCAAGATCGAACGGGTTGATATATCAGATGACAGGCACAAATTTCTCAACAAGAGAAAACAGGCAGAAAGAATATCCCAGTTTGCGTGGGCGTTTGATGTCGTGTGATCATCGTCATCTTGGTGTCGACTATCTTGTTTTTGCGCTTTTTTGCGGCGTTATTGGTACGGTTTTATCTTTGGTTATGAGGCTTGAGGCCGGTTTGCCTATGATGAAGGCCTTTCAATCTGTGGCGGCTTATCTGTTCGGGGCGGCCAATGTAGAAGAGCCTTTTCGCCTTTATGCGCTTTTTAGCACCGCCCATGCCTTGACGATGGTTTTCTTTATGGTTTTGCCGGCTTTGGTTGGCGGTTTTGCCAATTTGGTTGTGCCGCCCCAGGTTGGGTGCCGACAAATTGCATTTGCCCGTATCAATCGGATAGCTTTCTGGCTGTTGCCGGTTGCTTTTTTATTGTTACTTACAGCTCTTTTTCTCTCCTTGTCAGGTTTTGTCTTTCCGCTGCTTTTTCTGGCTGTTGCTTATCTTGCCGGTCTTTCTTTTCTGGTGACTTTTGTCTCGTTGATTACAACGATTATTGCCGGACGTGATATTGATATGCCTTTAAGTGCCCTGCCGATTTTTGCATGGTCTGTTTTGATTTCGTCTTTCTTGGGTGTTTTAAGTGTGCCGATGATTCTGGCTGCTCTGACATTCGGGCTTTTGACGGATATGAGTAGTTTTGCTAGCCACCTTGGAGATGGCAAGGCGCAGATGATGCTGTGGTTTTTCTCCCATCCGCAGATTTATGTTCTTTTGTTGCCTGCTTTCGGTATTGTGTCGCAGGTTATTGTCACTTTTTCCAAGCGTGCTCTGGTCGCTGAAAAAATTGTTATTTCTGCGATGATCTTTATGGGAATGGTTGGCTTCGTTTTATGGTGCGACAGTCTTTTTGCACCTGATAACGGGCGTGAATTTACCCATTATTTTGCTGTAGCCCTCCCTTTAATGGGCGTTCCTGTCGCCGCCATTGTTATGTGCTGGGTGGCAACGATTTTGAGTGCGCGTCCTGTCATGCAGGTGCCGGTTCTTTGGGCCTTGGGCTTTGTTCTTGTCGTGTTAAGTGGCACTTTGTCGGCGACCCGTTTTGTGGCTGCTGATCCAATTTATATTCAAGCGCATTTGCCGGCATTAATTACGCATTTCCATTATATTGTCTCATTGAGTGCTGTTTTCGCAATTTTTTGCGGTTGGCAATACTGGTTTCCTGCAATGTCGGGAGTTCTGGTGTCTAATCGTCTGGCGGTAGTCCAATTCTGGCTACTCTTTTTAGGTATCCACCTGATTTTCCTGCCGCAATATTTTGCGTTTTCTTCTGTTGCTCTTATTTCTGTCGTTGGTGCCGTTGCTGCTACATTATCTGTAGCCCTTTTCCTCTATATTATTGTTGAAGCTTTATTGGTGAAACGCCCAGCTTTGCAAAATCCATGGGGAGAGGGGGCTGAAAGCGGTGAATGGCAGCCTTTCTATGGCGAGCTGGAAAAAGTTCGTTTGCACGTGAAATCCTGAAAAACTTCGTGTATAGAGGCGCATGTCGGTTTTGCCTTCCAGTAGAACCATAATATGATATGTGCATATAATATTTACGATTGATAGAAAGAACGGTTTTATGGCAGCCCTTGATCATGAGACAGATCGCGCCAAAGCCATGCTTTATAGCCAGGCTGATGCCAATGATTATATGACATTGCTTAAACCACGGGTAATGTCTCTGGTGGTCTTTACTGCTTTTGTCGGCATGATGCTGGCACCCGGCCACATTAACCCTGTCCTCGGATTTCTTGCTGTTTTATGTATTGCCGTGGGCGGTGGTGCATCCGGTGCCCTTAATATGTGGTATGATGCCGATATTGATGCTGTGATGAAACGCACACAAGGTCGCCCCATTCCAGCCGGTAAGATTAAAAGTGGACAAGTGCTGGCGTTTGGTCTGTTTTTGTCGGCAGCATCTGTTTTTGTGATGGGCATTTTTATCAATTGGTTTTCTGCCGGTTTTCTTGCCTTTACAATTTTTTTCTATGCGGTGATCTATACAATCTGGTTGAAACGCTCTACCCCGCAAAACATTGTCATTGGCGGTGCTTCCGGTGCTTTCCCACCAATGATCGGTTGGGCTGCCGTGACGGGCTCGATTAGCCTTGAAAGTGTTGTGCTGTTTTTGATTATTTTTATGTGGACGCCGCCGCATTTTTGGGCCTTGTCATTATTTACCACCACGGATTACGGGGCTGCCAAAATTCCGATGATGCCCAATGTTCGTGGTGAACGTTCGACTAAAAACCAGATATTGGTGTATGCTGTCATTATGGCAATTATCGCTGTTTTGCCATTTCCTATGCATTTTGCCGGTATCGGTTATGGAATTGTCGCTTCTATATTGGGATTGATATTTATCTATTATTCTTATCGCTTATGGAAAGCGACAACAGCTGAGCTGACCATTGCTGCCGCCAAAAAGGTATTTTTCTTCTCGTTGTTTTATCTGACAGCACTTTTTGCTGTTTTGCTGATTGAAGTGTTATTATCGAAGATTATTGGCCTTTAGGGAAATTGATAATGGCGCCAAAGCAGAAAAAAAGAAAACCACAAAAGCCTTTGCTTGCTCCCGCTGAAGCCCGAAAAAGCCGTATGGTCGGGTTGGCTTTGGCCTTAATTGTTTTTATTTTGCTGATTTACTTAGGGACATTCGCCAAACTATGGGGATGATTGAAAAAGCACCACTAACGATCCGTCTTTGCGGTCCGCGCGGTTTTTGTGCCGGTGTTGATCGGGCGATACAGATCGTTGTTCTGGCGATTAAAAAATTTGGTGCACCAGTCTATGTGCGCCATGAGATTGTCCATAATCGTTATGTGGTCGAAGGCCTACAGGCACGTGGCGCTGTTTTTGTTGAAGAACTGGATGAAATTCCGTCTGAGCATCGCAATCAGCCGGTTGTGTTTTCTGCGCACGGGGTGCCGAAGTCTGTTCCTGTCGATGCAGAACAAAAAAATCTTTTTTATCTTGATGCAACTTGTCCGCTTGTTTCTAAAGTCCATAAGCAGGCTATCCGCCATCGCCGTCATGGACGTCACGTCATTCTGATCGGTCATTCCGGTCATCCGGAAGTGATCGGTACAATGGGGCAGCTTGAGCCCGGTTCTGTCACTTTGATTGAAACGGTGGATGATGCTGAAAATTATCAACCGCAAGATCCTCAAATGCTGGGTTTTGTTTCGCAGACGACGCTTTCCGTCGAAGATACGGCTGAGATTATCAGTGTGCTGCAGAGTCGTTTTCCGGCACTGGAAGCACCAGCGGCAGAATCGATTTGCTATGCGACGACCAATCGACAAGATGCGGTCAAGGCAGCGGCGCCGGGCAGTGATCTATTTTTGATTGTTGGTGCGCCCAATTCTTCGAATTCACGTCGCTTGGTTGAAGTTGCCAAGCGGGCAGGTGCAAAATCATCGCTGCTTGTCCAGCGGGCAGATGAGATCGACTGGCAAGGGATTGGCTCTCTTGAGACGGTCAGTCTTTCGGCGGGTGCATCAGCCCCCGAAATTATTGTTAATGAGATTATTGAAGCTTTTCGTGCCCGGTACAATGTCACAATAGAGTTGGCGGAAACGGCACAAGAGCATGAAACATTTTTAGTTAATCGCGAGTTGCGCGATGTTGCATTGACGTCTGCCGATATGGCCTTTGTCAATGGCGAGAAATAGGGCTGAAAGGTATCCGATATGGCTGTTTATACAGATATTCAGGAAGATGAACTCAGCGCTTATCTCGATCTTTATGATATTGGAGAATTACGCGCCTATCGTGGTATTGCCGAAGGGGTCGAGAATTCCAACTTCCTCCTTCATACATCAAAGGGCCAATATATATTGACCCTCTATGAAAAGCGTGTTTCCATCGATGATCTTCCGTTTTTTTTACAATTAATGCGGATGCTTGCGGCAAAGAATATCAAATGCCCGGAGCCGGTTATCCAGAAAAATGGCACGATGATCGGTTTGTTGGCTGGGCGTCCGGCTGCCATTATCACTTTTCTTGAGGGTGTATGGATGCGCAAGCCCAATGTGAAGCATTGTCGTGAAGTGGGAAGTGCGATGGCTGCCATGCATCTTGCCGTGCGCGATTTTGCACAAATGCGTCAAAATACCTTGTCGGTTGAGGCATGGCGTCCATTATGGGAAAAATCTATATCACAAGTCGATCAGCTTAGTGTGGGGATTGCCGAAAAGATAGAGGATGAGCTGGCCTTTCTTGAAGCCAATTGGCCTAAGGGTTTACCTCATGGTATTATCCATGCGGATCTTTTCAATGATAATGTGTTCTTTTTGAAGGATAAGCTTTCCGGCATTATTGATTTCTACTTTGCCTGTAGCGATGCTTTTTCCTACGATGTTGCTATCTGTTTGAATGCGTGGTGTTTCGAGCGTGATTTTTCTTATAATTTAACCAAAGCACAGGGTCTTTTATCGCATTATAACAAGGTGCGTCCGCTTAACGTGCAAGAAGTGGAGGCCATGCCGGTGCTGGCGCGTGGTGCTGCAATGCGCTTTTTCCTTACGCGCCTTTATGATTGGTTCAATACACCTCAAGATAGTCTTGTTGTAAAAAAAGATCCGATGGAATATTGGCGACGCATCCTTTTTTTTCGTGGTGTTACATCCCCTACCGAACTTGGGTTTGAAGTGTGAAAAAGCGGATTGAAGTTTTTACTGATGGTGCTTGTTCTGGCAATCCGGGTCCTGGTGGCTGGGGCGTTATATTGCGTTGGAATGGTCATGAAAAAGAGTTTTTTGGCGGTGAACTTGATACCACTAATAACCGGATGGAATTGACGGCTGCTTTCAAGGCATTGGAAGCCCTGAAAGAATCTTGCGATGTAGATCTTTATACCGATTCTATTTATGTAAAAGATGGGATCGCGTCATGGATAGAAGGCTGGAAAAGAAACGGTTGGAAAACAGCAGCCAAAAAACCGGTTAAAAATACCGAACTTTGGCAGGCGTTGGATGAAGCTCGTATGCGTCATGATGTGAGATGGCATTGGATCAAAGGTCATGCCGGGCATCCGGAAAACGAACGCGCTGATGCTTTGGCGCGTAAGGGAATTGCCGAGCTTTTAAAGAATTAATCTGTCTTTTTATTGCGATTATTCAATATCGGATGCAATGGTTGATATGGGAATGAAGTCTTTATTGATAAAATAAAAGCCGGTAGAAACCGGCTTTTAGAATAGGATTTAAAGGTCTTTTTCAATCTCTTTGATAACATCATCATAATAGCTGCAGGCATCGTCCAGATTTTTAATTTCTTGACCTTTTTGTGCCATTTCAGTCATTTTTTGCTGCCATTTTTGAGCCTGGCTCGGGTCTTTCATGATGACCTGCTGGAGCTTTGTCATGGCGTCGGTTGCCTTCGCCTGAAGATCAGCTTCCGTGCATGCTGCAGAAGCAACGCCGGTCATAGTTGTGATAAGGCCGAGAGCAAGAATAATTTTTTTCATAATATTACCTTTATAGAAAGCCGTTGAAGCAAGAAATATTAAATTTCAAACCATCTTTATCGGGACGGTGCTCAACGAACAGACAGATTGTTTACATGAAAACTTTGTACATTTCTTAAAATGTATGCAAGAAAAATCATCATAAGATATTATTTTACCACAATAAATATTCTATTTTGCTGTTACTTTTTTTGTAGGTTGGTATAGCCTGAAATGGCATTGCTGTTGTCTAAAACAGCTGTGTAGGCTACTGATGTTTTCTTTGTGTTGATCTTTGAAAGCAATGGAGCGATGAAGCGTGTCTGCTTTTCACTATGCTGTTGAACGTTTGCCGGACCGATTTGCAAATCCCCGCCATCCATAAAAAGTTGTGGCATTTTTTCGGATGTTTTTTGAGCAGGATGGATTAGTGTGGCGACCAGATGGTTGTTGTCGATGTGGATATCGGTAATTTTGAAATCATCATTTGGCTGGGCAGGAAGGTTGATCAGGCTGGCGGATAATATCATTTGGGTGCGGACATCAAGCGTATGGCTGGCATCCGATACCTTGAAAGAGAAAGGAACGGTGGCCGGAATACAGATTTTTTCACATAAGCCGATTGTCAGTTGACCGGAAATGTCATGGCTGGCGGTATCAATCGTGAAAGGCAGTATAACGCTCCCCTGATAACCGATGGCCCAGTCACTCTCGTGGCCTAGATAGTGGGGAGCAGGATAGGATATTCGGGCGTTGGCCTTTTGATTGAAAGTAAAAGAAGGCGCAAAGCCTGCCCCACCTGGATTGCGCCAATAGGTTTTCCAACCATCTTTGAGTTGTATTTCAATGAATCCTAAAATTGGCGAATCTGGATTATTGTGATTGACAAATTTCACCATTCGGATGCGAATTGTGCCGCCATCTTCTTGCTGGAGTGGTGTTGAGACTGCGAGAATTTCTTTTGTCTGTATGATCTTGTCGATATCCATATTTTCCCCGAATGAAGGGGTGGTTCCTGCGATAAAAATCATAAGGAAAAAGAAAGCCTTGATGTGCATGTTGAATATCCGCCTTGCAAAAAGTGCTGATAGCTATGCCATTATTTATAATCTTTTTAAATGGTTTTACACTTTTTACTTGCACCAGATTAAATCCACGCTACCTTTCAATTATGAATAAATTGAATTTGATGAAAAAGCGCGATGGGTTTTTAAACGGTGTCTTGCTGGTTGCTATGCCGACAATGGAAGATGAGCGTTTTTCACGTAGTGTTATTTATATTTGTGCCCATTCCGATAGTGGCGCAATGGGTATCATACTCAATCAGAAGCTGGATATTCGGTTTTGCGATATTCTTGTTCAACTGGATATTATCAAAGAGAGTGAAGCTGCTATATTGCCGCCACAGGTTGTAAATCTTGCCGTGCGCAAGGGAGGGCCGGTTGATAGTTCTCGAGGTTTTTTACTTCATTCCGATGATTATCGTTGTGAGTCTACTATGCCCATTGCCGAGGATATCAATTTGACAGCAACGGTTGATATTTTGCGGGCGATATATGCAGGTGAGGGGCCGAGCCAGGTTATCATGGCATTGGGCTATTCGGGCTGGGATGCTGGCCAGTTGGAAAACGAGATTGCAGCCAATAGCTGGTTGACTGTACCTGCAAGCAGAGAAAATATTTTCAATACCAATTTTGATCATTATTATGACCGATGCCTTGATCTCATCGGTATCAAATCAACACACTTTATCTCTGACGCCGGCCACGCCTAAGTATTTCAGGGCCTTGGTTTGGGCTTTTTTATTGTCCGGCTTTGGGATGCTTTTCGATCAATGCGATCAGTGCCTTCATATCCACAGGCTCGGTAAAGATAATACTCTGTACATATTCACAGCCTGCATCATGCAGCAGGACAGCGTCGTTTTCAGTTTCAACACCTTCGGCAATAACTTTAAGATTGAAGTCATGGGCCATGGAAATCAGTGATTTGAGCACAATGGCCTTTTTGCGGTCTTCTCCCGCAACGATAGAAGGATCGAGCTTCATGTAGTCGAAAGGATAACGTAGAAGATAGGAAAGCGATGAATAACCGGTACCAAAATTATCAAGTGCCAAATGTACATCCATTTGTTTCAGCCGGTCAAGCAGGGCTGCTGATTGTTCAGGATTATCCATCAAGATAGATTCTGACAATTCAATCATTAACCGCTTGGGATTGAAAGCATGGCGAGAGAGGGCCGTGCGCAATTCGCTTAGGAAATCTTGTCGCGCCATATCAGGGCTGATCATATTGATTGAAATGAAAAAATCGTCTTTGGGGTAATTGTCTTGAAGATAACGCAAATCCTCGCCTACTTTGGAGACAGCAAAGCCTGCAAGTTTCATGACCAATTTAGCCCTTTCAGCAGCAGATAGGAAGTCGGCCGAAGATAGTGATCCATAGCGGGGGTGTTCCCATCGTAACATGGCTTCAAAGCCGACAATAGCTGCATCGGCAAGGCTGAGAATCGGATGGTAGACTACATGGATTTCATTATGGTCCAATGCATGTTTGATATCATTTTCAAGACTACGACGTTCAACTGCCAAGGCGCGGAAGTTTGGCCGGAAAGGCTCGATTCGGTTGCCACCATTGTTCTTGGCATGAGTAAGCGCCAATTCGGCATCATTGAGAATATCGAGCGCTTTATTATTGCCATCGGTCCATGTCAGCAATCCGATAGAGCTGGTCAGCTTTATTTCCTGTTGGGCATAGCTGATAGGTGCATTGACCGTATTACGTAACCGTTCGACAAAACTCGCAATCTGAACGGGGTCGTTTATAGTGCTTAAAATGATAGCAAAGCGGTCTGCAGATAGGCGTGACAATGTATCCTGCGGCTTGATCATGCGACTCAGGCGACGGGCAATTGTAAGCAGAAATGTATCGCCGACCGACATGCCCAGTTGCTGGTTGATTTTGCGGAACCCATCAAAATCGATCACTAAAATGGTCGGACGAATGCGTGGATCACTCAAGGCAAGATTGACATAGATTTGTAAGCGGTCAAGGAAAAGCTGACGATTGGGAAGGCCAGTCAGATTGTCGAAAATCGAATCTTGCAGCAGTCGTTCTTCGGCTTTTTTATGATCGGTTATATTGATCAGTGTACCGATACAGCGCATAATTTCACCGTTTGAACCGATGACGGGGCGTGCACGCAAGGAAAACCAGTGATAATGGCCGTCACCAGAACGCAGTCTGAAGGTTTCTTCTATCCGTCCTTTTTTGGTGTCAAGGATAGTATCCAGCGTCGCACGAAAACGATCGCGGTCATCGCTGTGCATACCATTCATCCAGTTGCGTACTGGCCCAGAAAGGGCGTTTGCTGCAGATCCGATATGGGCTGTAAGATCAGGATTGACGATAACCTTGTCACGCATAACATCCCAGTCCCATACCGTGTCGCCAGCGCCGACAACAGCAAGGGCTTGACGCTCAAGATCGGAAAATAGCCCTTGTTGGAAAGCGCCGCCGGAGAAGGCGTGTTGCATCACGGTAAAACCAATAAGCAGGACAATCAGTACCAATCCGCCTGCTAATGCTGGTTGGATAATGTCATTATCAAGCCGCCCAGAAACACACATAAAGGCGCCAAGAAGCCAGAAAAGTACCAGCAGCCACGCCGGAATTAGCATAATAGCTCGGTCGTAGCCGCGGATTGATAAAAAGCCGATGAGTAGAACGCCTAAACCGGCGGTTAATCCGAAGGACATACGGGCTATGCCGGCAGCCATAGTTGGGTCGTAAATGGCAAAAGCGCCAAGTCCACAAAGAGCTAATATCCATAAAACGGCGCCATAGCTGAAATGGTAGTGCCATCGGTTGAGGTGGAGATAGGCGAAAAGGAAAATGAACAATGTTGCCGCGAGTGCGACTTCGGTGGCCGCGCGCCAGATTGGCTCATTATCGGGTGAAATTTCAACCAGTTTGTCAATAAAGTGGAAATCGACGCCGATATAGATCAGAACCGCCCATGCTATGGCTGCCGTTGCAGGAAATAGTGTGGTTCCGCGTACGATAAATAGAATCGTCAGCAGCAAGGCAAGCAGACCGGATATCCCTAAAAGTATTCCGTGGTAAAGCGTATAGGAGTTGATGGTGTCCTTATAGGCTTCTGGTTTCCATAAGTAGATTTGCGGCAGCTTTGGTGAGCCGAGTTCTGCTACAAAGGTAATAACCGAACCGGGATTGATTGTAATGCTGAAAACATCCGAATCCTGACTGGGCTGACGGACAAGGGCAAAGCCTTCTGATGGTGTAATCGAATAAATACGAACAGAACCGAGATCGGGAGAAAAAAGGCCGGAATCCGCGAGGCGATAATGGGGGGCGACAATCAATCGGTCGATCTGTTCATCGGTCGGATTGGCAATGGAAAAAACCGCCCAGTTGCCTTGGCTTTTATCACTATTGGCCTGTACTTCAATGCGCCGGACAATGCCATCGGCACCCGGTGCCGTTGCTGTTTGGAAACTGTTGCCCTGACTTTTGTGGATCTCAACGGCACGAGACAGATCGAGCGCTGTATCCTGAGCTGAAATTTTAACAGGCTCCACAGCGACTGCATTGGTTGTTAGGTTCACGACAAAAAGCAGAGCCGCAATGATCAGAGCGGATATTTGATATAAAGGTCTCAACGCAAGTCTTTCTGTTGCGGTCTTGTTCTTACATCGTCTTCAAGCAATGCATAAAGCACATGATCTTGCCATTGACCATTGATTTTGACGTAAGAGCGCAAAAGACCTTCCTTTTTAAATCCACACCGTTCCAATAGTTTAATGGACCGATTGTTTGTCGGAATCGAGGCAGCTTCCAAACGATGTAACTTAAGATGTTCAAAAGCGAATGCAATCAACAGATCAAGTCCTTCACGCATGTAGCCCCGACCAGAGAATTCAGTACCACACCAATAGCCAATTTGTCCGCTTTGAACGACACCTCTGCGGATATTTCCCAAACTTATTCCACCGATTAGGCATTCGTCTTCCCGTCGCATGATAAAAAAGACCAATTGTGTGTTGTTATGGCGGGTTTCCCTATAGCGGCTAAGGTAATCGCGGTAGCGAGATAGGCTAAGAGCATCTTCCGGCCATTTCGGTTCCCAAGGCTGAAGGGTTGCTTTGCTTTTTGCACGTAATGTTGCCCATTCCTCATAATCATCAAGATGGGGAAAGCGTAGAAAAATGCGTTCGCTTTGCAATGAAGGCAGGCGGACGGACTTGGTCGGGTCTGTTTTTCTGCTTGAAAATGGAAGCCGAAACATAGCCCTTCCGCCTTTATTCAGATACGCGAAGCCGCATTGTTTAAATTCGTAGAGAGAGAATTGGCAAGGTCTTCAAAAGGCATCAATGGTCCGATCGGGCCGACAGCGGCCAGTGTCGGCTTTGAATCGAGAAAGAGCCGTCCTGCAAGATCACTCAATCGCTCAGGCGTAATAAGCGATAACCGTTCTAAAAGTTCTGCGTTGGGGATGGGGCGACCATAGAGCAGCATTTGTCTGGCAATATGGTGGGCACGGCTTGCCGGGCTTTCCCGAGACATCATCAGACTGGCGCGATATTGGGCGCGTGCGCGGTTGACTTCTTCTACATTGATCTGCTCGCTGGCGCGATAAAGCTCATCAAGAATAACCGGTAGGAGAGGGGCGAGCCCGTCTTGTCCGGTTGCGGCATGGACGCCGAAAAGGCCGGTGTCGGAAAACCCCCAATGGAATGCATAGATCGAATAACAAAGACCGCGTTTTTCCCGTACTTCCTGAAATAAGCGCGATGACATGCCTCCACCAAGAATGATGGAAAGGAGCTGAGACGCATAAAAATCGCGCATATGATAGGCGCGCCCTTCAAAGCCGAGAAGAACTTGTGCATCCATGAGGTCGCGATATTCGCGAAAATCTCCGCCTACATAATTGGCAAGATCAGGCAGGGGACACATCGAGTGGCTACGCAAGGATCCTAAACGACTTTCAATCTCACGCACAAAGGCATCGTGTTTGACCGCTCCGGCCGCAACAATAATCATGCGGTCGGCACTATAATGTTCGTCCATAAATTCGCGTAGATTTGCAGAAGAAAAGGACTGGACAGTCTGCGGGGTACCGAGAATCGGGCGACCAATTGTCTGGTGTCTGAAAGCCGTTTCGGTAAAGTGGTCAAAGACAACATCATCTGGCTGATCGTGTGAAGCGCCGATTTCCTGCAGAATAACCTGTTTTTCACGTTCAAGCTCGTCTTCATCGAAAAGAGAACTTGTCATGATGTCGCATAAAATATCGACAGCCAGAGGCACGTCATCTTGTAAAACACGGGCAAAATAGGCGGTTGTTTCGACACTGGTTGCGGCATTGATCTCGCCGCCAACATCTTCAATATCGGTTGCAATTTTCAGTGCACTACGATTTTCAGTGCCCTTGAATGCCATATGTTCAAGCAGATGGGCTATGCCATGCTGGTCAAAACGTTCGTTGCGTGAGCCTGATTTCACCCATATGCCCAAAGCCACACTTTCAATTTGCGCCATCTCGTGTGTCGCGATGGTCAATCCGTTGGATAAACGGCTGATATCAACGCCCATGTGGTCTGAACTCCTGAATGCGCTGTTTGATGCAGCACTTTTTGATTGTTTTACGAGCCTTAACAAACCACATATTGGCAGTTCTGTCAGTTAAAAAATACACCAAAGGTTAATGGCATGAAGGGGGGGGCTCATGTCATCTTTTCATATCGTGGGGTATATTCAAACAGCCCGTGAATGGGTCGAGATAAAGTCTTTTACGTCTTTTTCATTATTGGCCAGCGTGCTGAAATGTTCTTCGCGTTGCATCAATCCGGCAAGCCATGTCGGCAAGGCCGGTGTTACAGCACAAGCGTCATGGACGGCATCAGGAAATTTGGCCGGATGGGCCGTGGAAAGAACGACCATGGGCACATTGTCATTCTTGTGTTCGTCGGCCACTTTTAGAGCAATGGCTGTATGTGGGTCGGCAAGATAACCGCTTTGCTCGTAAACGCTACGGATTTTTGCAGCGGTCTGTGCCATGGTGCTGCTGCCAGCACTGAATAGGCTGCGGATAGCATTGAGATGAGGTTCGTCAATGGAGAAACGTCCAGATTGGCGCAGGCTTTCCATGGTATTGCGAATATAGACGGAGTCACGGTTGCCGGCTTCGAACAGGAGGCGTTCAAAATTTGATGAAACCTGAATATCCATGGAAGGAGAGGTTGTCTGGATCAGTTCACGGGTTTCATAAATACCGGTTTCAAGCGTACGGGCAAGGATATCATTGTCGTTTGTGGCAATCACCAGACGATCGATGGGAAGGCCCATGCGCGAAGCAACAAAGCCTGCAAAAATATCACCGAAATTACCGGTCGGCACACAAAAAGAGACATGACGGTCAGGAGCGCCCAGCGCAACAGCGGCCGTAAAATAATAGACAACCTGCGCCATGATTCGTGCCCAGTTAATCGAGTTGACACCGGAAAGGCTCACAGAGTCACGGAACTTGTGATCATTAAACATGGCTTTGACCAGTGATTGGCAGTCATCAAAATTGCCGTCAATCGCCAAGGCAAAGACATTTTTTTCTTTATTGCTGGTCATTTGGCGCTGTTGGACAGGTGAAACACGCCCTTTGGGGAAAAGAATGAAGATATCGGTGCGTTCACGGCCGGCAAAGGCTTCAATGGCAGCGCCGCCCGTATCGCCTGATGTTGCACCGACAATTGTGGCGCGTTGATTACGCTGGCCAAGAATATGATCCATCAAACGGCCAAGCAACTGCATGGCAACATCTTTGAAAGCAAGGGTCGGGCCATGGAAAAGCTCGAGCACAAACTGGTTGGAATCGGCCTGGACCAAGGGGCAGGTTGCTGGGTGGCGGAAAGTGCCGTAGGCATCATCAATCATTTTTTCAAAAGCTGCGCGTTCGATCTCGCCGTCAATATAAGGCCATAAAATGGCTTTGGCCGTCGCTGCATAGGATTTGCCACGCAAAGCGCGGATCGCGCCAGGGGAAAGCTGAGGAAAGGACTGCGGTAGATAAAGTCCGCCATCACGTGCAAGCCCGCTCATAACCGTGTCGCAAAATCCTAGAACCGGTGCTTCGCCGCGTGTGCTGATATATTCCATAGTTTTCAATGCCCTCATAAATAGCGATAGTGTCAGGTGAAGAAACGAGCTTGCGCAATCCCTGCCATCAGTTTATGTGTCTTTTCTATTGCCGCAGATTGCATCTTTGAAAGAAGACCAATATGACAGCAATGAAGGTATAGAACAGGTTTGGCAGTCTAGGGAAGTCCACTTCATGGATAAAACTTCAATTTCTCGTATTTCTTTTAAAGGTCTCTTTCTGATCGGTGCGCTAGCGGCTTTGAGTGCTTGTGCAAGCAAGACGCCGATTGAAGAAGCAACACCTAAAACGACAATCACGGAAGAAGAATTGACGGCCTATTGTCCTTCAATCAATGTGACTGATGATGGTGCCTATTATAATAATTATACACGCGGCGGTGATGGTGACAGCAGCAAAGTGATCTATCAGGCTGCAATCCGGGATATTACCCGTGCTTGCCAATATCCCGGTGGCAATTTGAATATCAAGGTCGCTGCTGCTGGTCGTGTGGTGCCGGGTCCACAGTTCAAGGCAGGTAATATTACGATGCCGATTCGTGTTACAGTTATTCGCGGTACTGATGTTGTTTATTCAAAACTGCATAAATATTCGGTCCAGATTACAAATACCGCTTCAGCCACACAGTTTATCTTCATTGATGATCAGGTCTCTATTCCACGACCGAGCCAGAAAAATGTCCGCATTTTTGTCGGCTTTGAGGCTGGTGCAAAAAAATAAAATAGATTTTTTGATCTTAAAGAAAACCGGCTTTCATGCCGGTTTTTTTATGTGCTTAATCGTCCTGCCATTCATTCATGGCTGCAATGACGGCAGGTAGGTCGTGATGGCGTGATATAACGGTTTCGGCACCGGCCTCGCTTAATTTGTCTGCAAGTCCGATATAGGCATGGCTGCCACCGGTGAAGCCGATGACGCGCATACCGGCGGCACGCGCTCCATGAACACCGTGGACGGAATCTTCAATCACAACGCTGCGGCCCGGTTCTATATTGAAGCTTTGAGCCGCAACCTGAAAGACATTGGGGAAAGGTTTTGGTTCCTTGTTGCCGACTTCAGGTGCGGAAAATATCTTGTCTTTAAAAAGGTCGTAAAGTCCTACGGTTTCCAGCATGTCTTTAACGCTTTCACCTTGTGAGTTGGAACAGATACAATAGGGTTGTTGTATCTTTTCGATAGCTTGGCGCACATCGTCAATGGCGCGCAAATCGGTTTTGATGCGGCGACGGAATTCATCATAGATCTTGTCGAGAAGGGAAAGAGAAAAGGCGATTCCTGATTCACGTTCGATTTCTTTCAGGACATCGATGATGACCAAACCGGAATAGCGTTCCTGCATTTCCTCTAAACTCAGTTCATAGCCGGCCTCGGTAATGATTTCGGCACAAATTTGTGCTGATAGAAACTCTGAATCCACCAAAACACCGTCGCAATCGAATATGACAAAATCAAGTTTGGACATTTCTATTCCTGTATTTCCTTCAGATGGGATACCTCACATAGGACAGGCGTATGTCGATGTCACGATAAAATGCAAGTCGATTGAGAATCATTATGGATTTTGCTATGAAGAGGAAAGGCTTATACTGCCTGCCGTCCGCACCGTAAGGTAAGGTGAAAGTATATTCTGACTGATTTGTTTTTCAATCCATCGGGTGAAGAGCCAGCAATGCGGAAACTGATAGATAGTCACCCGAACGTTGAAGGACTAAATCTTAATGAGAAATTTTCTCTATGCCAAGGATATGGCAAGAACATTTCGTGTTGAATTGAAGCTGCAGGGGGTTGATATCAGTCATGCCCAGGCACTCGAGATTGTATCGCACCAGTTTGGTGTGAAAGACTGGAATGTTTTCGCTAATCATATTAAAATCAATCAGGAAATGAAAAAGGATTGGAAGCTGCCAAAGGGGTGGCGTATTTCTAAAACTGCTGATGATTATCTTTATCAGTGCGGCCTTGATCCTGATGAACCTAATGTCGCGACAATAAGGTGCCGTATCACTCGAGACAGTGCTATGCGTTTTTTTGGTGAATGCGATGTGTTGATGCAATCGGTGCGGGCAGCGAACTATCGCGGTAAAATCTTTAAACTATCGGCTGATTTGAAAACGAGTGATGCGGACAAAGCTTCACTCTGGATACGTGTTGACGATAATTTGCGCAATGTTGTTCTCTTTGACAACCGTTTGCCGGAACAGGAAGGCGGCGGCATCGTTGGGGATAATGATTGGAAAAATTATTCATCGCAGCTGGATATTCCACGAAATAGCGAGGTGATTTCATATGGCTTTTTGCTATGGGGTTATGGTCGTGTTTCTGCGCGGAATTTAAAAATTCTTTCACAAGAGCATAATGATTTTGGCTATGCGTCTTCAACTGTTCATGATGAGCCAGAAAATCTCGATTTCAATCAAACTATATAATGGAAATACAAAATTGGATGACCTGGCTTTTTCGGATCATTCATATGACGACGCTATCTTGTTATAATAATTAAACAATATAGATTTTTATAAATTTGTTTTTGCCATTAACGTCATATTTACCCTCTTCAGTAACCATAACAGACAGTAAAGCGGTGATTTGTTTCGCTGCAGATTTGTATTCGAGTAAATGAGTAGCCGATGTCTGTTACACGTCTTGTTAATGATTTGAATATCAATGCTCCATCGGATGAATGGCGCAATAAAATCTTGAAGGGTGATTGCGTTGCTGCTCTGGAAAAGCTTCCGGCCCATTCGGTTGACGTCATTTTTGCCGATCCTCCCTATAATTTGCAGTTGAATGGTGATCTTCACCGACCCGACCAGACATTGGTGGACGCGGTTGATGACCATTGGGACCAGTTTGAAAGTTTCGAGGCCTATGATGCCTTTACCCGTGCATGGCTTTTGGCCGCGCGGCGTGTATTGAAGCCTAATGGTACGATCTGGGTTATCGGTTCCTATCATAATATTTTCCGTGTTGGTACAGCCTTGCAGGATATCGGCTTCTGGCTGCTGAATGACATTATTTGGCGCAAGACCAATCCGATGCCGAATTTTCGTGGTCGTCGTTTCCAGAATGCCCATGAAACCATGATTTGGGCTTCACGTGATGAAAAGGCCAAGAATTATACTTTCAATTATGAGGCCATGAAGGCAGCGAATGAAGATGTGCAGATGCGTTCCGATTGGCTGTTTCCGATTTGTACCGGACATGAACGCTTGAAGGATGATTCAGGGCATAAGGTTCATCCGACACAAAAACCCGAAGCTTTGTTGGCCCGTGTCATTATGGCCTCATCCAAGCCGGGTGATGTGATTCTCGATCCATTTTTCGGCTCTGGCACGACCGGCGCTGTTGCCAAACGGTTGGGGCGTGATTTTGTAGGTATTGAACGCGAGCAAAGCTATATTGATGCGGCAATGGCGCGCATTGCGGCGGTTGAACCTTTGGCCAAGCCCGAGTTGGCATTGCTGACCGGTAAAAAGGCGGAGCCGCGTGTGGCTTTTGTATCTTTGATTGAAAGCAATCTGATTGCACCGGGCACCGTTCTTTATGACAAGAAGCGTCAGGTTAGTGCCATTGTACGCGCCGATGGTACGGTTTCTTGTCAAGGTGATGCCGGATCTATCCATATGATGGGTAGAAAAGCGCAGAATGCCGAAAGTTGTAATGGATGGACCTATTGGCATTATGAAGAAAAGGGCACGCTAAAGCTGATTGATACTTTGCGTGAAAAAGTCCGGAAACAAATCGCTGTAAGCGGCGTTTAACAATTAATATGGATCGGATAACCTCCAGTCTCCGGTCAACTTCAAGCGGCTTGTGGAAGAGAAAACCATAAGCCGCTTTTTTATATTTTTTTGTTAAAAGCGCATTGGATCGCTTTGGAAAATAGCGTTGGCAGGGCCTCCTTATCCAGTTGGCGGTGGTCACTCCACCAGCCGTTGCCTGCAGCAGTCTTTGCGACATGATCAGCCCGATAGACCGATAACATCAAGGTGAAATGGGTAAAGATATGGGTTACATCGCCCTTATGGTGCCAATCAGCCTTGAAGGGCGGTTCGATGACTTCGTCCTTATTGGTACCGAAAACATTGGGGATTTGTGTCATGCCTGCCAACAGGCCTTTATTGCCGCGCTTTTCCAGATAGATCATGTGATCATCAGAAAGAGCGACAAAAGCTTTTCCATAATGTATCGGGCGTTCTTTTGCCGCTGTTTTAATTGGATATTGTTCAGGATTGTCGTCTTTATGGGCCTGACAGTCACTATGCAAAGGGCAAATGGAGCACTTGGGCTTTTTGGGGGTGCAGACCGTTGCACCCAGATCCATCATGGCTTGGGCAAAATCTCCCGCCTTTTCAAGCGGTGTTATTTGACGTGTTTTTTCTAGAATAACAGCTTTGGCTTTTTCTTTGGGGATGGAAATTGCGAAAAGCCGTGTCACAATACGGATGACATTGCCGTCAATAACGGGTTCCGATCGGTCGAAGGCAATGGCAGCAATAGCGGCTGCGGTATAATCTCCAATGCCGGGCAGTTGCTTAAGAGCTGTAACTTGATCAGGAAAACGATTATTGAGTTGGTCGGCAACGTAATCGGCACAGGCTTTGAGATTGCGGGCGCGTGAATAGTAACCAAGTCCCGCCCATGCAACCAAGACATCTTCAAGGGATGCATCAGCAAGGCTTCTGACATTTGGCCACTGGTGTATAAATTTTTCAAAATAGGGTTTGACGCTGGCAACTGTTGTCTGTTGCAACATGATTTCTGAAAGCCAGACATGATAAGGATCGGCTTTCCGGTTATGGTCATGCGGACCTATCCGCCATGGCAATTGGCGGTGGTGGAGGCCGTACCAACGGAGCAATTTTTCTGCGATCGCTTTTCTCATAAGGGGGATGAAGCATAAAGATACGGGAAATGCAAAAGAAATGGCTAGTCAAATCACGGCCATCTTTATAAAAGACAATAAGGCTGCAATGAGAGCAATGCGTGTGACTATACCTCTTTACGTTATCAATCTGGATCGTTCGGCAGATCGTCTGCCTGCTCTCATTGATTCGGCACGTGCATCTGGCTTCGACTTTCGCCGTATTCGTGCATTTGATGGCCTCGAACTGGATATTTCTGCTTATCCTGAAATAGATGAATCTGCTTTCCGATATCGCCATGGCAAGAAGATTTTACCGGGTGAGGCCGGGTGTTATCTGTCACATCTTCAAGCGCTTCGACAGGTTGCGGAAGGAGATGAGGATTATGCTGTTATTGTCGAAGATGATGTCGCTTTTCTAGCACATGCCCATGCGGTTGTTCAGGCGATATGTAGCTATGAGGGGTTTGATATCGTCAAGCTGGCCAACCATCGATATAGAGGGTTTAGACCGTTTGTTGATATAGGGTATGGCTATTGGATAGGGCGTTTTTTACATGGCCCGCAAGGTAGTGCGGCTGCCTATTTGGTCAGCAAAAAAGGCGCAGCAAAGTTGCTTCAATGTCTGACGCCGATGTGTCTGCCTTATGATGTGGCGCTGGAACGCGGTTGGTCTGGTTTTGAAATTTTCAGTCTTGATCATGATCTGGTCGGTTTCTTGAAAACGTCCGGCTCGACCATTGCTCATGGCCGTAAATATTATAGAATGAACCGGTTGCCTTTTTATAAAAGGATAGGAACATTTTTTTTCAGGCTTGGCGATTATGCAAGACGCATTGTCTATGGCTTGAAACCTAACAGGCTTAAGAAGAAAACAGGGAAATGAAAAAAGCAATTGTGACAGGGGCTGCCGGTTTTATTGGTTCCTATATGGCTGAAAATCTTCTGCAATCAGGTTGGCAGGTGATTGGTCTTGATAATCTCAACAGCTATTATGATGTAGGTCTGAAAGAAGATCGTCTCAAGCGGCTCGCTTTGCATGAAGAGTTCCGTTTTGCCAAGGTTGATATCGCCGATATGGCGGCGCTTGAATCGGTAATCGCCGCCGATTATGATGCCGATATTATCATCCACCTTGCCGCGCAGGCAGGGGTGCGCTATTCGATCGAAAATCCTTCAGCCTATGTCAGTGCCAATGTGCAGGGACAGGTTAGTATTTTTGAAACGGCTTTGAAAATGGCCAAGCGTCCGCCGGTTGTTTATGCAAGTTCGTCCTCTGTCTATGGTGCCAATAAAAAGATACCCTTTAGCGAGGATGATGCCGTTAATGCACCGGTTTCCGTTTATGCCGCAACCAAAAGGGCGGGAGAGTTGCTGGCCTATTCCTATCAACATGTCCACCAGTTAACGACTGTCGGGTTGCGCTTCTTTACGGTCTATGGTCCATGGGGACGACCTGATATGGCACCATGGCTCTTTACCGATGCGATTTTGGCTGGACGTGCGATCAAGGTATTTAATCACGGTGATATGCAGCGTGATTTTACCTATATTGACGATATTATTGCCGGTGTGCGGGGTGTTGTTAATCGGGTTCTGGAGGATCCTGCCCAGATTCGTCCGATTTATAATCTCGGCAATAATCGACCGGTAAGACTTGGTGATTTTATTCATGCGATTGAAAAGGCAACCGGTCAAAGTGCCATTCAGGAAATGCTGCCTATGCCACCTGCCGATGTGCCCTTGACCTATGCCGACATCGACAAGGCGGTACATGATCTTAATTATCATCCCCAAACGACAATTGATGACGGGATTGCCCGCTTTGTGAGCTGGTTCAAGGATTATAGATTGGCCAAACATGGCTAGAAAACCATATCGCAGTGCGCGTTCTTTAAGTGCCGAGGCAACGGATATATTGGATCCGTTGATGCGCAAACGTGCCGGTATCAATGTCGAACTTTTCAATGCATGGGATGATATTGTCGGTGAGCAATTGGCTGAAACAACACAGCCCTTAAAGATATTGTGGCCGCGCAACAGCAGTCAGACAGAGCATTTTGAGCCGGCAACATTGGTTGTCGCCTGTCAGGGATTTGCCGCCATGAAACTGTCGCATGAAAGCAGCCAGCTGGTGAACAGGGTGAATGCATTTTTCGGTTATAATGCAATTTCACGCCTTAAGATCGAGCAGAGAGTCGTTGAATGTGATCTGCCAATAAAAGAAACGAAAATCGAGCTCGAACCGGAGGATAAGGGGCGTATTGCCAATCAAATGAATGACATTGAAGATGATAGGATACGCGATGCCTTGCAACAGCTTGGTGAGGGGATATTGCGCCGTCAAAAAGAGATGTCTAACAAAAAATTTAACAAATAGAGCGAGACTTTGCCACAAAGCTGTTTTATTGAATATATACCTTATCCGCCTGATCAAGCATCGGCTAACGGATATTTTAGTAACGGGAAGGCTTTCATGACATTAAATATCAATCGTCGTAATCTTATTTCTTTGACTGCAGCACTTACAGCTGCAACAGCTACAGGTTTGTGGAGCAGCGCATCGTTTGCTGCGCCCTCTGCGCCGAAAAAAAGCATAGATCAGGCCAAGCTTCTTGCTGCCGGTGAAGCAACCGATATGATTGAAGGTGACGCCAATGCGCCCGTGACAATGATTGAATATGCCTCTTTGACCTGTGGGCATTGTGCGCATTTTTATAGTGATACATTGCCGCAAATCCGTGAAAAATACATTAAGACCGGTAAGGTTCGGCTGATTTTCCGTGAATTTGCTTATGATCCACGTGCGACAGCCGGTTTCATGTTGGCACGCTGCGCACCGAAAGATCGTTATTTTCCTTTGATTCAGGTGTTGTTTGAAAAGCAGATGGAATGGGCCGCTCCGGCTGATGCGCTTACGCCGCTTAAACAGATTGCCAAATTGGCAGGCTTTGATGATGCCAGTTTTGAAGCTTGTCTGAAAAATCAGTCTGTTTTGGATACGATCAATACCTCGTTCCAAAAGGGGCAGGAATTCGGTGTCGAGGCTACGCCGACCTTTTTTATCAATGGTGATATGTATGAAGGTGCCTTAACTGTGGATGAAATGTCGCAAATCATCGACAAGCATCTTTAAAACCGCATTTTCATGTTAATAGAGAAAGCGTTGGCTTTGATGGGCTGACGCTTTTTTGTTTGCGTTATTCCGCTTCGGCGGTGTGTATGATGAGTAGGGTTGAGAGTTTATGCAATTCACCAAGCTTCGGCTGTTGGGATTCAAGTCCTTTGTCGAGCCACAGGAATTTGTCATTGAGCGCGGGCTGACGGGTGTTGTCGGCCCGAATGGTTGTGGCAAATCCAATCTGGTGGAAGCCCTGCGTTGGGTTATGGGTGAAAACTCCTATAAGAACATGCGTGCTTCCGGCATGGATGATGTTATTTTTTCCGGTTCTAATACGCGGCCGGCCCGTAACAGTGCTGAAGTAACCCTTTTTCTCAATAATCAGGATCGCAGTGCGCCACAGGCTTTTAATGACGCCGATGAATTACAGGTATCGCGTCGTATTGAACGTGAATCGGGTTCTGTTTATCGCATTAATGGCAAGGATGTCCGCGCCAAGGATGTGCAATTATTATTTGCCGACCAGTCAACGGGCGCACGTTCTCCCTCTATGGTTGGACAAGGGCGTATTGGTGAGTTGATACAGGCCAAGCCACAGGCTCGTCGGGCTTTGCTTGAAGAGGCGGCCGGTATATCGGGTCTCCATAGCCGCCGTCATGAGGCAGAATTGCGGTTGCGAGCGGCTGAAGGCAATCTTGATCGGCTGGAAGATGTTGTTGGTGATTTGTCCGGTCGGATGGAAAGTCTTAAGCGCCAGGCCCGTCAGGCCAATCGTTTCAAGTCGCTTTCTGCTAATATTCGTGAATTGGAAGCTGGGCTTTATTATTTGCGTTGGGCGCAGGCTAAAACCAATGAGGTGGAAGCTGAAACCCTTTTGACCAAAACCACATCGGATGTGGCCGAAAAGGCGCAGGCCCATATGTTGGCAGAAAAACAACGCGATGCGGACCGTGAAAGACTTAATCCCCTGCGTGAGGAGGCAGCCCGTGCAGCGGCCACCCTGCAACGGCTGCAATTGGCTGGCCGGCAACTTGAAGAAGAAGTAGAGAGAAATAGATTTCGCCAGAATGAATTATTGCGACGTCTTGAACAGTTGAATGCTGACATCGAACGTGAAAACAGCATTGTTGCAGAAAATGATGGAATTCTTGCTCGTCTTGATGGCGAGGAGGAAAGCCTTAAAATTACATTGGAGGAAAGCGCGGCGGAGGAAACCGCTCGGACAGAACAGATGGAAGCGGTTGCTGAGCGCCTGCGTGAAAGTGAAGAAACTTTGCGCATCAAGACGGCAGAGCAGATGCAGGTGCGCGCCGAGATCAGCCAGATCGAGCGTTCTCTTGTCGACATTGCGACGCGCCGTGCGGCACAACAGAGCGCACTAGATCGGGTCATTAGCGAGATCGAGGCGATCAATGAGGAAATAGAAGCGCAGGGCGATATTGATGCCATGCGCCAAATGCGTGATAGTTTGCAGGAAAATATGGAGGCTTTAGAAGCTTCCCTGCAGCAATGCGAGCATGAGTTTGCACATGCACGTGAACAGGAGGAGGTTGCCCGCGAGCCATTGGCAGAGGCTGAAAAGAATGTCGGTCGTCTGGAAGCAGAGGCAGCAACCATCCAGAATATGTTACAGGCGGCATCAAGTGGTGACTATGCGCCGGTTGTCGATTTGCTGAAAGTGGAAAAGGGCTTTGAAACGGCTCTTGGTGCAGCGTTAGGGGATGGGCTTGAGGCGGCAATGGAAGAGGCGGCAGCCGTGTTCTGGAAAGATTATGCCGTTGCATCATCCCTGCCTTCATTTCCCGATGGCGTTGAGGTTTTGGCTGATTTTGTTGATGCACCGCATGCTTTGCAACGTGCGCTTAGAATGGTCGGTATTGTCACACAAGAAAACGGAGCCAAATTACAGCAGACTTTGAAACCCGGACAGATATTGGTGAGCCGTGAAGGCGCTTTATGGCGTTGGGACGGTTTGACGGCACGCGCCGATGCACCGACTGCAGCAGCCCAACGGTTGGCACAGAAAAATCGGCTTGGTGAATTGGAAGGTCGTGTGGAAGCCGCTTTGCTTGTTGTCGCTCAAAGCCGGAAAGCACTTGAAGAGGCAGCATTGACTGTCCGCAATGTTGATCAACGGCAAAAACAGATACGTGAAGATATTCGTCAAACGGTTATGCGGCGTGATGAAATACAACGCCAATTATCCGATCTTGAAAAGCGGATGGGGGAGTGTTTAGCCCGTCGCACGGCATTGGAACAAAATCGTCAGCGTTTGGTTGATGAACTGGCACAGATTGATTTCCAGACTGCTCTTTTGCAGCAAAAAGCAGCGGATTTAACGCCGTCAGATAGTTTTGATTCACAAATTGCAGCGATGACAGCCAAGGTTAATGAAGAGCGGGTGGCGCTTGCCGATGCCCGGGCTGCGGTAGAAGGGTTCCGTCGCGAGCTTGATGTTGCTTGTCAGCGTTTGCAAATGATTGCCCGTGAGCGTTCGGATTGGCGTGGGCGTGCTGAAAATGCACGCCGCCAGATCGTTATTCTGGATGAGCGCCGTGAACAGGCCTTGGAAGAATCTGAAAATTTGATGAGTGCGCCCGATGATATCGAACAGCGGCGTATCGCCTTATTTGAGGAAATAGCCAAGGCCGAGACAATAGGCCATGAGATTATGGACCGGTTGGCAAAAGCCGAAAATGACCAGACAGGGCGTGAAAAATTTGTGGCTGAAGCCTTTGCACAGCTTTCCAGTGCAAGAGAGGAACGTGCCCGTGCTGAAGAACGCTTGAATGCGGCTGTTGACCGCTGCAGTGATATTGAAGCACGTATAAGCGAGCATCTCAATTGCGCACCGGTGGATGTGCTGCAAATGGCTAATTTCCCACCGGATGGTGATAAACCTGACATTGAAACGTTGGAACACCAGATCGAGCGTGTCAAATTGGAGCGCGAGCGTCTGGGGGCAGTCAATCTGCGGGCGGAAGAAGAGGAGCAGGAACTGCGTCAGCGTTATGAGGCGATGACTGTTGAACGTGATGATGTGGTCGAAGCGATCAAGAAATTGCGTCAGGCAATTCATAATCTCAATCGTGAAGGGCGAGAACGTTTGTTGGCTGCTTTTGAAAAGGTCAATCAGGAATTCAAGCGGCTCTTTACCCATCTATTTGGTGGCGGAGAAGCCGAGTTGCAATTGATTGAATCGGAAGATCCGCTTGATGCGGGTCTGGAAATTCTTGCGCGGCCTCCGGGTAAGAAACCCCAGACCATGACCTTGCTTTCGGGTGGCGAGCAGGCGTTGACTGCTATGGCGCTTATTTTTGCGGTTTTTCTGACCAATCCGGCACCAATCTGCGTCTTGGATGAGGTCGATGCGCCTTTGGATGATCATAATGTCGAACGCTATTGCAATTTGTTGGATGAAATGGCTAACTCGACTTTGACACGTTTTGTCGTCATTACCCATAATCCGATTACCATGGCTCGTATGAGTCGGCTTTTCGGAGTTACAATGGGCGAGCAGGGTGTTTCGCAGCTTGTCTCCGTTGACTTGCAAACAGCAGAAAAATTGCGTGAAGCCAGCTGATTTGGGAGGCGTCATGCGTAGTTTAATAATGCTATTTTTCTATTTTTCTTCTTGTAGTCTGCTTTTTGCCAATTCCGGTTATGGCGGTGTGGATGCAGGCGGATTGAAATTGCAGCAAACCCAAGATATTGCTATGATTTCTGAAAAGCTTTACATTTCGATGGATAAAATCGAGATTGACTATATTTTTGAAAATCTCACGGACAATGACATTACGGCAACGGTTTTGTTTCCTGTTGCGCCTTATGAACTGGATGCTGAATATGATCAAAATATTCCATCTGGTAAGGACGGCAGAATTCTTGATTTTCATGTCTTTGCCGATGGACGCGAAATTGCGACCAAGATGGTTCGTGAAGTTATTGCAGCGGATGACGAGACTAATGAGACTTGCAGCACAGCTGATCAGTGTCGCTTTGTGAAAGTGACCTATCACTGGCAACAGTACTTTCCAGCGCGTAAAAAAATACATCTACACCAGAGTTATATACCAGGGCCATCCGGCGAAATTGGTGGTTCTCCGGTGGGTGTTGTGGATGAAATGCGTGATGACGGACATGAAAAAGAAACTTACTGTCTAGACGAGGATTTTTTCACCACACTCAATAGAAGGGAAACACGCGACGGTTATGGTTATGTGCGATTTGTCTATTTGAAATATATCCTGACCACAGCTCAAAGCTGGGCTGGTGGTAGAATAGGCGACTTTACCTTGATTATTGATAAGGGCAAGGTCAAAAATCTTGTCAGCTTTTGCGGCGATAATGTGAAAAAAATATCACCAACTCGATTCGAGATGCACAAGATTAATTATCTGCCGATGAACGAACTTGATATCTTATTCATGGCAGGCTTTTCCAATTTATGATCAAAGGGCTTTTTAAAGTCCATTAACATCAGTTTATTGTTTTTGTGCCAAAAAAGGCTTAAGCGCATAGAATGGCATGTGTCGAGACGTTTTCTCTTTTTCGGCGGGGCTGTTTTGTGTTTAAAGTGCGTCATATGATTGTAGATACGGGTGTGCAGGAGCCCAGATATGGCAAAATGGGTCTATAATTTTGGCGGTGGTAGAGCGGATGGTTCGGCCAGACGTGCAGACCTGCTGGGTGGTAAGGGTGCCAATCTTGCCGAAATGTGCCGCCTGCAATTGCCGGTTCCGCCCGGTTTTACGATTTCAACATCTGTTTGCCAATGGTATCTTGAAAACCAAAAGTCCTATCCGGATGGTCTTGCCGATAATGTCGAAAAAGGCCTGAAAACGATTGGACGCCTGACGGGACGCATTTTTGGCGATGCCCGTAATCCGCTTTTGTTGTCCGTGCGTTCAGGGGCCCGCGTATCTATGCCCGGTATGATGGATACTGTTCTCAATCTCGGGTTGAATGATAAAACGGTCGAAGCGTTAGCCCGCCAGTCAGATGAACGTTTTGCCTATGACAGTTATCGTCGGTTCATCCAGATGTATGGGGATGTGGTTATGGGGATTGACCACAGTCTTTTTGAAGAGATGCTTGATGACTATAAGGATGAAAACGGGTTTAAGGTGGATACCGAACTTTCCGCCGATGACTGGAAAGCAATAATTATCCTTTATAAGCAGGTTATTGAGGAAGAGCTTGGTGAAGTTTTTCCGCAAGATCCGCATGAACAGCTATGGGGGGCAATCGGGGCGGTTTTTTCCAGCTGGATGAATAGCCGTGCTATTGCTTATCGTGCGCTTCATGATATCCCCGAATGTTGGGGGACTGCCGTCAATGTACAGGCAATGGTTTTTGGTAATATGGGGGATACATCGGCAACTGGCGTTGCTTTTACGCGTAATCCATCTACCGGTGAAAATGCGCTTTATGGCGAATATCTTGTCAATGCGCAGGGTGAGGATGTGGTAGCCGGTATCCGTACACCTTATCAATTGACCGAAGCACAACGCCAGTTGAGTGGTTTGGATGACCCCTCTCTTGAGGCGGTTATGCCGGAAGTATTTAAGGAATTTGTTGTAATTGCTGATAGGCTTGAACAGCATTATCGCGATATGCAGGATATCGAGTTTACCATTGAGCGTGGCAAGTTGTGGATGCTGCAAACGCGCAGTGGCAAACGCACGGCACAGGCCGCTTTGCGTATCGCCGTTGAAATGGCACAAAGTGGTCTGATTACGCCGCAACAGGCGGTGATGGCCGTCGATGCCCGTTCTCTGGACCAGTTGCTGCACCCGATGATTGATAAAAATGCATCACGCATATTACTAGGAGGCGGATTGCCCGCATCCCCCGGTGCAGCTTGTGGCGAGCTGGTCTTTTCCAGTCAGGATGCGGTCAAACGTGTTAAGGAAGGTGGCAAGGTCATTTTATGCCGGATGGAAACCAGCCCTGAAGATATTCATGGCATGCACGTAGCACAAGGAATTTTGACCGCGCGCGGCGGGATGACGAGCCATGCGGCGGTTGTTGCCCGTTCGATGGGCAAGCCTTGTGTTTGTGGCGTTACGACCATGCGTGTCGATCAGATAAAGCAGCAGATGATGATTGGTGATGAAATTTTCCAAAAAGGTGACTTCATTACCATTGATGGGGTTAGTGGTGAAATCTTCAAGGGTGAGGTTGCCATGGTGCAGCCGGAGCTTTCCCATGCTTTTGCCCGTTTGATGGAATGGGCGGATCGTGAGCGTCGTATGGATGTGCGCACCAATGCCGAAACACCGCTTGATGCGGAAATGGCCCGTTCATTCGGTGCGGAAGGTATCGGCCTTTGTCGTACAGAACATATGTTTTTCGAGGGTGAGCGCATCCATGTCATGCGCGAAATGATTTTGGCCGAAGATGAAAAAGGACGCCGGGCGGCCTTGGATAAATTATTGCCGATGCAACGTGATGATTTTATTCGCATATTCGAGATTATGAAAGGCTTGCCGGTGACAATCCGTCTTCTGGATCCGCCTTTGCATGAATTTTTACCGCGCCGCCAAGAAGATATTTTGGAATTGGCACAAGCTTTGGGGCTTGATAAAAAAATGCTGGTGCGTCGCATCGAGACCTTGCACGAGTTCAATCCGATGTTGGGAATGCGTGGTTGTCGTTTGGCAATTGTTTATCCTGAAATTGCTGAAACACAGGCCCGTGCTATTTTTGAAGCGGCGATTGCAATCAAGAAAAAACATAATATTGATGTGAAACCCGAGATCATGGTGCCATTAGTCAGCATGAAGTCAGAACTGGATTTCGTCAAGGAGAGGATTGAAACGGTTGCGACATTGCTGATGCAGGAAGAAGGCATACGGATTGATTATCAGATCGGGACAATGATTGAATTACCACGGGCAGCGTTGAATGCTGATCGTTTGGCTGAAACAGCCGATTTCTTTTCTTTCGGTACCAATGACTTGACGCAAACAACTTTCGGTATTTCGCGCGATGATTCGAGCAGTTTTCTGGAAATTTATTTGCGTAAAGGTTTGATGGAGCGTGAGCCTTTTGGTGCAACAGATGCCCTCGGTGTCGGCCAATTTATTACAATGAGTGTCAAGGGTGGACGCAAGACCAAAGCTGATCTGAAAATCGGTGTTTGCGGTGAACAGGGTGGTGATCCTGATTCGATTCTATTTTTTGAAAAAGCCGGTCTGGATTATATTTCTTGTTCCGCTTACCGTGTTCCGGTGGCGCGTCTTGCTGCCGCGCAGGCAGCAATGATGACTGGCAGGAAGCCAGCGAAAAGATTGTCGGATCAATGAGAAAAAAATATATACGCATAGCTTCAAAGGCTGCCTGTTGGGCGCCGCGATTGAGCAGTCTGGCTGTTTTTTTACTGGTTGGCGCGATTATAACACATCGCTTTTCCATTATTACAACCCGAGAGCTTCTGGTTCTGGCTGTTATTGTTGTTGTGGCGGCGCTGTTGGGGCTGGTCTTGGCTTGTAAGGGATTGTCTGATTTATGGAAGCGTGGCGATGCCGGCGGTATGAAATCGCTTTTTGCTATTGTCTATATGCTTATTGTTGCCGTTCCTTTGGGGTATGCTGCTATCCAATGGTATATGCTTCCGCCATTGAACGATATTTCCAGTGATCCGGTTAATCCGCCTGCCTTTATTGCTGGTTTGCGTCCTTTGGATGCATGGATGTTAACGCCACCTAGCGATATGAAAACGGATATGCAGATACGCCAATGGCCGCAATTGTCTGGACGCCGTTATGATGGCTCGCCGGATCGTGTTTTGGAAGCTGTGCGCAAGGTTATCGAGGCGCAGGGCTGGTCTATTTCGGGAGAAAAGGGAAAAAGCGGTGAAGATAGTGAGTTTTATGTCGAGGCTGTTGCTAAGACTTTCTATCTTGGGTTTGTTTCCGATGTTGTTGTTCGGTTGATTGATGAGGGCGATACAACCTTTGTGGATATGCGTGCGGCATCACGCGATACACAACGTGATTTTGGTGCCAATGCCCGATTTATTGCGAATTTTATGGATGCGCTGGATACGGAGATATTGCTCAGTCCCGATGATCAGGAAAGCGAATAGGCACTGTCGATATGCGGGGTGCCGTCGCATTGTACGAGGCCGCGAGTAACCATATCTTCCAGATGGGCGAAGACAGATAGACCGGCAGCGCGATGCAGCTTTGGATCTGTGTCACGATAAATGACTTTGACCATTTCCGCGATCAGGCGATCACCCTGTCTTAGCCGTTCAAGAATAGCACATTCGCGCATTTTCCGATGGGCTTTCATTCCCCGCACAAAAGCATGGGGCTTGAAGACAGGGCCACCATGACCGGGCAGATAGAGCCGGTCTTGGCGTGCCAATAATTTATCAAGCGATTCCATATAGTCTTTCATGGATCCATCAGGTGGTGCGATGACACTGGTCGACCATGCCATAACATGATCTCCGGTGAAGAGAACTTCTGCTTCATTCCATGAAAAAGATAGATGATTGGCCATATGACCGGGTGTGCTGACTGCCGTTAATGACCAGCCGTCACCTTCAATAGTATCATTGTCATGTAATATAATATCGGGTGTGAAGTCCTTTTGTGCCCCCCCATCAAGGGCTGTTCCCTCACCTTCTTGTATTGTTCTTGATGTTTTGTATGGTCCGCCTGCGACAACGGGTGCGTTGAAATGGCTGCCCAAGTGTTTTGCCAACGGCGAATGATCCATATGGCAATGGGTGACCAATATATGGCTGACCGTACGTGCACCAACAAAATCGATTAATGCCTGACGGTGGTTTTCATCAATTGGGCCGGGATCTATAATAGCAAGATTGTGGTCGCCGATTATGTAACTATTGGTTCCACAATAGGTAAAGGGGCTGGGATTGTTTACGGTGAGACGAAAGAGGGACGGGCATAATTTTACAGCAGTGCCGTAAGCGGGATCGAACTCTTTTTCAAAGCTTATCGGCATGTTGCTGTTCCTGTGAAGATATTATGTATCTGTCGCAATGTTTGTATCTATAGATCATTGGATAAAGGATAAAACTCTTTTAAACGAAAAATTTTAAAAAGATAAAGCTACGATGGTTGCACAGACCGCATTGAACAGCTATAAGGCGCGCAGCCGAATAAGATATTCGCTTTTAATGGGGTATAGCCAAGCGGTAAGGCACCGGTTTTTGGTACCGGCATTCCCTGGTTCGAATCCAGGTACCCCAGCCAACTTTTTCTAGTCAATATAAATCAGCGCTTCAGATTGATGATCTGGTCCATAACTTCTTCCGATATCTGGAAGACGCGAAAATTGGCCTTGAAGTTATGTTCTGCAATGGTCATATCGACTAGCTCATGATCAATATTGACATTGCGATCATGACCGGTTGTTGCATTGGCAATATTATCCGCAACACGTGTCATGCCCTCAACCTGACGGTTCATCCCTTCAACGGATATGCGCATAGCACCTGTGATTGACATTTACGGCTCCTATAATGCGGGCCATTATAGCATATTATCGGATTTCTGCCAGTTTTATATTATGCCGCATTATTGGTTATCTTTATTTATAGCCAGCCTTTTTTACGGAAATAGAGTAGTGGTAGAAGGGCCGAGATAATCATGAGCAGAATGGCGAGTGGATACCCCCATTTTTCATTCAGTTCAGGCATGAAATGAAAATTCATACCATAGATGGAAGCAATAAGGGTCGGGGGCATGAAACCGACGGCTGCAACCGAAAAAATTTTGATAATGGCATTCTGCTCAGTAGAAATCATGCCGACAACCGTATCAAGCAGAAAGGTCATCTTGGATGAAAGAAAGTCGGCATAATGTTCGAGTGATTGGGTATCGCGTTCTAGTGATTTGATCGTGGCTTTAAGGTCGTGTTTGGGGCCTGTTACTTTCGCAAAGGCTTCACAATATACAAGCAGCCGGCTGATGCCGGCAATACTTTCACGTACCATGGACAGAAATGTTCCTTGTCCGCCGATCTGTGTCAGCATATGGCGAAAATCGCTGGTGGTCATAGGGCGCGCTTTGGGCGAGCGGTGGAAAATAGTATGTGAGGCTTTTTCAATGCGTGCTGCAACGGCCTCTAGCAGGTCTGCCAGCCGGTCTGTTGCTGATTCGATCAATGCGAGCATGATTGTCGATCCGCTGGTGGTTGTATTGATGATGCCATTGCCGGACTTGGCAACGCGCGTCACAAATAGAGAAATGGCTTTGGGCTCGGCATAGCGTACTGTAATCAGATGATTCTGGACGAGAATGAATGTGATCGGTGCAATAGTGCGTTTTTCACCCTCAACTACATGGATGAAGGGCGCCGTGAGAAATTGGGCGCCGTCTTCTATGTAAAAGCGGCTTGATTCTTCAATTTCGACCATGTCGTCACGGGTGGGGATAGCAATATTGAGCCATTTTTCTATCTGTTTTTCTTCATCCTGCGTCGGGTTGAGAAGATCGATCCACAAGGTCTTATCGACCTGTGTTGTCGTATCAAAAGCACAGGGTATCAGCCGGTCTCCATCAACGCTTAAAACGGTGATCATCAAATGACTTTCAAGGTTTCTATGGGCGCATTGTTGCGAGCTTCTGCCAAATCGCTCTCATCGCGATGCAAGGTAAGTGGCTGGCAATGTAATATACCATCAGCCGTAAAAGCACTTGGCTTTGTCTTATATAGTCCCCATTGAGTTGTGGTTGAACTCTGCCCGTTCAATTGAGAAACAAGCAGACGTTCGCCTTTCAGCAGATCGGCAATACGCAGGTCACGTGCCTCTTCGATTCGACGCGCCAGTTTGCCGTCGATGAGGCTTTGCATGATGCCGCCTTCTTCTTCAAACCGTTGGAATTCTTCCCATGCGCTTTCTGCCAGAATATCAGAATCGTGGGAACGGCGGTTGGGGTGTTTGGTCAGTGCTGTTGTATTTTCATGGGCCATGATAGTCTGAACCTGTAGAGCGTGACGGCGAGCATCTTCATCTGGTAGGCCGTTGGCATGGTTATAGGGCAATATGCTGAGCGATGATGCGCCGCCGGTAATTGCAGCATAGGCCGCCAATGATGTGCGGGGTAGATTTGCAAGGGCATCATATCGGGTCATCATACGCATTGAAGTCTCGACATGGATGGTTGCGGCAAAAGGTGAGGGGACGTTACGTTCTTCCTGCAGGCGACGCCATAAAAGACGAAGTGCACGCAGTTTGGCAATGCCGCGTACGGGGTCCTGATCAAGTGCGGTGGCAAAGCCTATATGCGGCAAAGCGTAGACGATGTGATGGCGGCCGTCCTCAACCATTTTAAGATGGGCAAGAGCCACAGAGAGCATGGCACCCAGTTCCTGTGCATCTGTCGCACCGGCATTATGATAGGGGCGACCATCCGCTTCCAGAACGATACCGGGGATTCCAGAAGAGAAAAAACCGGACATGGATTGCGGCAGTGAAGCTTTAAGGGCTTCAATCGACATTTTCAATTTGCCGGTTGCAGCCAATACGGCGGTATAATCGGTTGAGAAAGTCAGTTTGGTTGTTGCCGGATTGATGCGGCGATTTTGCAAATAGCTGACAAAGGCATCGGTTAGCGGACGTCCGTGCGGATGGCTTTCAAGACGGATATGGAGGCCATCAAGGTCAATGCCGTCAAACAGGGCTTCAATTGTTTCGATTTTGCTGGGAAGGCCAAAGCCGAATGCATTGCCGGAGCCTTCAAAAACTAGAGATACACCAGTTGCGCCATTGGCAATGTCTTGCTTGAGCTGGCTGTTGGCGCGATCAATATCAGGATCGTCAGCCCGTTGCATCAATACCCAGCCTGCAATGCGTTTTGGCTGTGATGGAGAAATGGCAGCGACTTCTTTATTCATGAACTTTGTAATGTCCTGTTGATAGGGTCTCTCCATCATAATGATAAAATTCCGGCAAGTCTAATACAGATGTTAATTAAAAATACCGCCATGGCATTTATAGGGGCTTTCGCTTTTTAGCTCCTTGCCCGTATTGATATCGGTGATATGAACAGTCGCCTTTGGATAATTGGCACAAATGCCGTTTCGCATTGAATAGATCATTCTGCCTTGTGCATAGAATTTAGATTTTTCCATGATGGGTTTGCCCGTTTCGTCAACGGCGGTCAGTTGATAGTCCCCGCTCATCGTCAGACAACCGGTCAGCCAACCGAAAGAGATAAGTAGAATGAGCTTATAGACAAGCTTATAAGACATGGAATAATCCTTCAAAGTTAAAGCGGATATACGATTAAATTATAAATGCTGACTTTTGGCACAAATTCAAACAAATAATCATTGTTCATTTCTTGAATATAGCAAAGTCTGCTATAGATAGACTATGACTGTATCAGATTGGGGGCAACATGCTCAAGGATAATGGTGTTTTTATCGGCGCAAGCCGTCAACCGGATAATACGCTGAAAGGTGAATATATCTGGTTGAAATATGCCAACCGTCATGGGCTTGTTACGGGAGCTACAGGGACCGGGAAAACAGTTACTTTGCAGGTTCTGGCAGAGTCGTTCTCGCAAGCCGGCGTTCCGGTTTTTTGTGCCGATATCAAGGGGGATCTCTCGGGAATCGCCAAGGCTGGAATAATTAATGATAATATTATCGGACGTCTTGCCAATGTCGGGCTGGAGAGTGCCGAAATGAAGGCCAATCCGGTTATCTTTTGGGATATATTTGGCGAGCAGGGGCATCCGATCCGTGCGACCATATCCGAAATGGGACCACTTTTACTATCGCGTTTGATGGAACTGACATCGGCGCAGGAAGGGGTGCTTAATATTGCTTTTCGTGTTGCCGATGAAGAAGGTTTGCTGTTGCTTGATCTGAAAGATTTGCAATCCATGCTTTCCCATATCAGCGAACGGGCACAGGAATTGAGCGCTCGATATGGCAATGTCACCAAACAATCGGTTGGTGCGATTCAGCGCCAATTGCTGGTTTTGGAACAGCAGGGTGGTGATCTCTTCTTTGCCGAACCCGCTCTAAAACTTGTCGATATTATGCGTACCAGCCATGATGGCCGTGGTATGATCAATATATTGGCCGCTGATAAATTGATGAATAATCCGCGTCTTTATTCGACATTCTTATTGTGGCTGATGTCGGAACTTTTCGAGCAGCTGCCGGAAATCGGTGATCTTGAAAAACCCCGTATGGTTTTTTTCTTTGACGAGGCACATCTGCTTTTCAATAATGCACCACGTGCTCTTGTCGAGCGTATCGAGCAGGTTGTCCGGCTGATCCGCTCCAAAGGAGTTGGCGTTTATTTTATTTCACAAAATCCGCTTGATATTCCTGAAACGGTTCTTGCCCAGCTCGGTAATCGTATCCAGCATGCATTGCGTGCCTATACACCACGTGAGACGAGTGCTGTTAAAACCGCAGCGTCGACTTTCCGTGCCAATCCTGCTTTTGATACGATGGCGGCCATTATGGAGCTTTCAACCGGTGAGGCGTTGGTCTCGACACTGGAAGAAAAAGGCGTGCCATCGATGGTGGAGCGTACAATTATTCGTCCCCCTGTATCCCAAATCGGTCCGTTGAATTCGTCTGAACGGGCGCAGATAATGGCAATAAGCCCTGTTGCAGGTCTTTATGATGCGGTTGTTGATCGTGATTCCGCTTATGAGATGCTGGCACGTGCGGCAGAAGAAAAGATGCCCAAAGACGCACCGGAAGACGAGAGCAGCTTTTGGGACACCGTTTTAGGTGACGGAAAAAGTAAAGGGCGCCAGACAGTGGCCGAGGCGGCTGTCAAATCGGTAACCCGTTCTGCCGCCAATGCAATCGGTCGGAGTCTTGGAAAATATGCCGACCAGATTGTGCGTGGTATTCTTGGCAATATATTTGGTGGCAAAAAGAAATAGATCAGACGACAAGAATGGGTGTCTTTTCCGGTACACGCTCATAAAGATCGATTATATCCTGATTCATCAAACGAACGCAGCCTGATGATACATTCTTGCCGATGGATGCCCATTCCGGTGAGCCGTGAAGACGGTAGAGCGTATCTTTGCCATTCTGGAAGATATAGAGTGCGCGCGCGCCAAGCGGATTATTCAATCCCGGTTTCATGCCACCGTTTTTAGCGCTGTATTTGACCAGTTGTGGTTGGCGCTTGATCATTTCATCCGGTGGCGTCCATGTTGGCCATTGGCGTTTATATTGGATGATGGCACGGCCCGACCAGGCAAAACCGGCTTTGCCGATGCCGACACCATAGCGGATGGCCTTGCCGTTCTGGCGAACCAGATAAAGGTAGCGCCGTTTTGTATCGACCACAATCGTTCCCGGAATTTCGCCTGTCGGATCGTCAACAACCTGCCGTAAGAATTGCGGATCGATTCTGTCGTAAGGAATGGCAGGCAATGTAAAACCGCCGTCTTTTTGAGATGCATACATCTTGGCGTAAGGTGCCAGATCACTGCTGCTTGTGGGGAGCGCCGCCAGAATAGGGTTTGTGTGTTGAAAGCGTGAGGGCACACAGCCAGAAAGGGCGGCACCGGCACTTAAAGCGGTGATTGATGAAAGAAAGGTCCGGCGGTTAAAACGATCTGACATTGTATAAGCCTTTTACGCAATGAATTTCAGGCTTAAGACCATATCGTGAGAGCGTTAATATTTTGTCCTATAATCTGTCAGGATGGTTCAAACTGCTGTGAAATGACAATCAAGGCTTGTATTTCTGTATCTATCGCGCCATTTTAGCCGTTAGTCTTATTTATTCGTTTCATTTAACAAGGAGGAATCCCATGGCTTTCGAACTTCCCGAACTTCCCTACGATTATGAGGCGCTTGCTCCTTATATGTCAAAAGAAACATTGGAATATCACCATGACAAGCACCATCAGGCCTATGTCACCAATGGTAATAATCTGCTGAAAGATTCCGGTCTTGAAGGAAAGAGCCTTGAAGATATTGTCAAGGAAAGTTTCGGCAAGAATCAGGGGCTTTTTAACAATGCGGCGCAGCACTACAACCATATCCATTTTTGGAAATGGATGAAAAAAGGTGGCGGCGGTAATAAATTACCGGAAAAGCTGGCAAAGGCAATTGATAGCGATCTTGGTGGTTATGACAAGTTCAAAGCCGATTTTTCGGCAGCAGCTGCTTCCCAGTTCGGGTCAGGCTGGGCATGGCTGGCCGTGAAGAATGGTAAGATTGAAATTATGAAAACACCTAATGGTGAAAATCCGCTGGTTCATGGTGCCAAGCCTATTCTCGGCGTCGATGTGTGGGAGCATTCCTATTATATTGATTATCGCAATGCACGTCCGAAATATCTGGAAGCCTTTGTTGATAATCTGATCAACTGGGATTATGTGCTGGAAATGTATGAAGCAGCCTAAAGCACTTGCTACATGAGATAAAATCTAAAAGCCCGTTATGCGAATGGCGGGTTTTTTTTGCCCTTATATATGATTTGCAAGGCATATTGTTTGGGTGTTTTCCCCGTATAGAGCCTGAAAAAAAGCAACCGTTTGAATGAACAGCATAAAGCGGCTTGCCAATCGTCTTTTTAAATGTTGATATATCCTATATCATAGATAAACAGGGTGAAATATGTCAAAAACTTTGGTCGCAATTGTTTACCATAGCGGTTATGGACATACGAATAAGCAGGCTGAAGCCGTTCAGGCTGGTGCTGAGGAAATCGCGAATATACAGACATTGCTTATCAAAACAGATGATGTGCCATCTCATTGGGGCGATCTTGAGAAAGCCGATGCCATCGTATTTGGCTGCCCGACCTATATGGGGAATGTTTCAGCCGCATTTCAGGCCTTTATGGAATCGACATCGCAGCCAGTTATGTCGAAAAATTTTGCATGGAAAGATAAAATTGCGGCCGGCTTTACAAATTCTGGGGCGTTGGCTGGCGATAAGCTATCGACATTGATACAACTATCACTCTTCGCCGCCCAGCATGGAATGCATTGGGTCAATCTTGGTCTTCCTCCAGCCAATAATAGTTCGACCGGTTCGGATGAGGAGTTGAACAGGCTTGGCTTCTGGCTTGGTGCTGCCGCTCAATCTAATGTCGACCAAAGCGCTGATGTGGTGCCGCCCTCATCTGATCTTCGGACCGCACGGTATTTGGGCGCACGTGTGGCGCAGGTAGCAATGCAATTGAAGGCAGGGAAATTGCATATTTAAGACTATTATGCGTGTAGTCTTGTCACTGAGATCGGTAGGAGCATAGGTCGGTTTGACTTTGTTTCTGTTCGGGATACCTGCAGCGTTGGCATTGGCTGGGTCTCATTCTTTTACTCTTGTCATAAGGGACTTTTGGTCTTTTCTATTGTTGCGATAGAATTTCGCGCTGATATTGCTTTGGCGTCTGGCTTGTATAGAGCTTGAAAAAGGTGATGAAAGCACTATCACTTGAAAATTCAAGCCGATTGGCGATCTGGTGGATAGATTGTCCTTCAGCCAGGTATTCAAAAGCATGGATAAGCCGTTTCTGCTGTATCCATTGTTGATAGGAAAGTCCGGTGTCGCGTTTAAAGATGCGTGAAAGTGTTTTCTCATGTAATGCGGCTTTATCAGCCAGTTCTGTCAAGGATGGTAGTCTGTCTTCATTCATGAACTGGTCGAGAATGGGGTGGATGCGTGGGTCATGGGGCAGACGAAGATGAGTAATCTTGGCATGGGATGTCTGGATTTCCTCTCTCAATAAAACGACAAGCGGATCCTTTTGACGGAGTATTCTATCAAAAGGATAAGCCGTAATGCGCTCGATGATTTCTTTGAGCAAAGGTGTCATGGCAATGGCCATGATTGTGTCATGAATATCTAAAAAACCTGTTTTGAAATAGAGCGAACGATAGGCAACGCTGCCCATCAATGTCACACGATGTTGAGTGCCGGCTGGAATGACGAGTGCCTGTGTCGGTGTCAGAGTGAACCACTGATCATGAAGAACTACCCGCATGCAACCGTTCGGGGCATAAAGCAGCTGGTCTTTTTGATGATGATGAATTGCGGAATCGTGGCCGCGTTTAAGTTCTGCGGCAATGCCAATCACATCATGTTCAAAGATATCCGAGTTAAAATGATCTTTAGCCGATAAGAAAGGCATATTTGTCCTGTATTTGATATTTTTTGTCTTTTTATCTGTAATGTAAGAAATACGCAAATGCTACTACCTATGGATCAAACAAAGGATAGAGCATGCCTAGGATTTTATTTGTTCTTCTCGTGGCCATGATGATGATGCCGCAAATATCAGAAACCCTTTATAGTCCGGCATTACCATCCATTAGCAGCTTATATTCTGTTACGCCTGCGGTTGCGGTACAAACCCTGTCTGTCTATTTTTTCGCGTTTGCTTTCGGAGTTGTCTGCTGGGGGCTGGCTTGTGACTACATGGGACGACGCAAGTCGATACTGCTGGGGCTTATGATTTATTTTTTAGGTGCCCTGTTTGCCGCTTTTGCTCCAAATTTTACGCTTTTGCTCGGGGCTAGAATTATCTGTGCTTTTGGTGCGGCTGTCGGATCTGTCGGGACACAGACTGTTATGCGCGATGTATATAGCGGTGAAAGGCTTGCCAAAGCTTTTGCTATTATGGGGATTGCGCTTTCACTCAGTCCCGTTATTGGCATGGGGCTTGGCGGTTTTTTGGCATCGCAAGGCGGTGCGGCTCTGGTTTTTGTTGGCCAGATTGTTTTGGCGGCATTATTGTTGCTTTGGGCCAGCATGCAGCTTGAAGAAACCTATCAAGTTTCTCTTGCCCCAAAACATATTCCCGCTGCAGCATTGCGACAATTAATATCCGATATTCATATTTGGCGTACTGCATTTTTGGTCGCTCTCTTTAACGTCATGCTATACAGCTTTTATGCGATAGCTCCTTTTCTTTATGATGGTCTTGGAATCAGCGTTGATTTCTATGGGGTGAGCGGTGTCGTTCTGGCTGTTGGCGGCTTGGCAGGTGCATGGCTCAACCATCATGCCGTCAGTCGTCAATGTTCTCTTTTCAAGCAGTTGTTTGGGGCTGCCATTACTGCGCTTTTAGCTGGAATACTTGTTTTGTTTTTCAATACACCACTCATCATGATGTCGGTGGGATTTCTTCTTTCCCTTGCCTATGGCTTTGCTATTCCGGCACTTCTTTCTAGTGCGCTTGTCAATTACAGGGCAATATACGGTCGTGCCGGTGCTTTTCTAGGCTTGGTCTATTATATAATGATTGCGGCAGGCCTTGGGATTGCGGGAAATGGGCAAAATTTGGGCCTGACGCTTATTATATGTGCTGTTTTGGTTTTTTTGACCAGCTGCACCAAGCGATGATTGTTTAGAACTTTTTACAGATAGCGGCGTCATTGCCTTTATCGCTATATAGATAGGTCATTGTGGCAAGCCAACCTTGACATTCGTTGGTGGTTTTAAAGCAGCGATAGCGTTCTACCGGTCTCATACCGGAGCCGCGCCCGCCAAAAGGTGTCTGCTGCCAACCACGAAACAAACCGCCAACAACGCCACTGCCTTTTTTGGGGGTCGAACATTTTTCGCCCGCATATTCGCTGACCATATTACGTTCAACACGGCTGGTCGCAATGCCACTGGTATGGGCTGTCAGAATGGTGCCTGAAAATAAAAGTGATGCGAGAATAACTGTTAGGGACTTTTTCAATGGGGTGTCTCCGTTAGATTATAATCAATATTGTTTGCAAGAGGTAATACGTGGCGGTGGTATACCATAACGTGATTGCATTATATACATCCAATCACGACATTGTTGAATGGTCTTAAAACACCTAAAGCGGTCAATCGGCGCATAGTCTGAATCATTGGGCATGGCCGCTTCCTGATATCCGCTGAAGTAGCCGGCAACAATATTGCTGCCTTTTTTGGGTGTGTTACAGCGCTCACCCGCATATTCGGGATCATTCCTGAAGGGGTGTGGATCACGTCCGACAGCATATAGGTTGTTGGTGGACAGGAAGAGCAAAGCCAATACAAAGAGACTGATCAATTTCTTCAAAATTCTATTGCTCCTATATCCGTCACAGAGCTTATGAAAGAAAACTGAATGGGCCTCATTCTGTTCTTTCCTAATGTGTTGAAACAATCATATTGTGCGCGAACCTTAGCAAACCGTGCCGCTATGTAAAAGCCGTTATTATTGTAAGGCTTATAATTTCCGGATTTATAAAGGCGATAAAAGTAGACGATGACAATGTTAGCTAAACCGGATACTTCTTGAAGTTTCTCAGTATATAGGCACTTTTGGTCATGCCTATATATAGAAGTGTTGCGAGAAATCTTCATTACGCTTTTCTTGCATGGGTATTATGTTGCCAGCTTATTTCCTGCCTTTAATATATAGGTATAAATATAAGCTGTTTCTTCCAGTTTTGAAAACCTTCCCGATGCGCCAGCATGGCCTGAATCCATGTTGATACGAAATAGGATAGGGTGGTTATCCGTTTTGATTTTTCTCAGTTTTGCAACCCATTTGGCCGGTTCCCAATAGGTAACGCGTGGATCTGTTAGTCCAGCCATGACAAGCATAGCAGGATAGTCTTGGGCGCAAACATTGTCATAAGGAGAATAGGATCGAATCAACTCAAAATCTTCTTTTGAATCAATAGGGTTTCCCCATTCCGTCCATTCCGGTGGAGTCAGGGGAAGGGTTGCGTCCAGCATGGTATTCAAGACATCGACAAAAGGAACAATCGCAACAATTGCGGCATAATCACGTGGGGCCATATTGGCAATGGCACCCATCAGCATGCCACCGGCTGAACCGCCATGGGCAATCAGTCGGTCATGGCTTGTATAACCTTCTTTTACAAGATGGCGTCCGGCGTCGATAAAGTCTGTGAAAGTGTTTTTCTTATAGCTATGTTTGCCTTTTTCATACCATGCAAAGCCTTTGTCTTTACCTCCGCGAATATGCGCAATCGCATAGATAAAACCACGATTGGCCAATGATAATGAATTGGCATTGAAGCTCGCGGGAATAGAATGTCCATAGGCGCCATAGCCATAAAGCAGGCAGGGCGCACTGCCATCGAGCTTTGTATCCTTATGGTAATAGAGCGATATCGGTACTTCTTCACCGTCTTGTGCCTTAGCCATGATACGGCGGGTTACATAGTCGCTGATCACATGACCAGAAGGGACTTCTTGTGTTTTGAGCAACTCACGTTCACGGCTATCCATATTATAGTCGAATAATTGTTGTGGCGTGGTCATGGAAGAATAGGAAAACCGGATGACGCACGTATTATATTCGGCAGCTCCATTGAGGCCTAAAGAATAGGCTTCTTCGTCAAAGGAAATAGCGTGTTGGTTGCCACTGCTTCTATCCATAATTATGATACGGGGCAGGCCATTTTCACGCTCAAGCCATATGAGGTGTTTTTCATAAACATCATGGGCCAGAATCAGACGTCCGGGTTTATGGGGAATAACAGCTTGCCAGTTTTGGCTATGCGGTTTGTCGCAAGGTGTGACAAAGAGAGCAAAGTCTTTGGCGTTATCCTTGTTTGTAAGAATATAGAAAACGTCGCCGCCGGAGATAAAGGAATACTCAATACCTTTTTCTCTTTTGCAAATACATAAAGGTTTTTCCAGTGGTTCGGTAGCCGGTATCAGCCAGAGTTCAGATGTTTCATGATCATGTAGATCAATGAATATGAAATCATTGTTTTTTGACCCAGAAACGCTGAGGAAAAAAGCCGGGTCATCTTCTCTAAAGATCAGGACGTCTTCATTCTGGGAGGTGCCGAGCTTATGATAATAGAGCTCGGAAGGACGGTGGTTGTCATCCATTCTTGTATAGAAAAAACCTTCGCTTTTTGCGTCCCAGACACCATCTCCAGCTGTGTTTTCAAGAGTATCTTCATGATCTGATAAATGCGCAAAATCACGAATGCGGATTGTGTAAAATTCCGATCCTTTGTCATCATAGGACCAGAGAAATTTTTTATGATCGGGGGCGTGATCAACACTGCCGAGATGAAAATAATCGCGCTGGCCAGCTTCCTTGTCTCCGTTAAAATAGACTTCTCTGTCTCCCCCGTCACGCCGTGTACGGAAGAAATGGGGGTGTTCGCCGCCTTCTACATAAGAAACGCCATAGGCATAAGCACCATCTTTGAGGGGAACGGAGCTGTCATCTTCTTTGATGCGTGCACGCATTTCAGCCAGAAGTGCTGTTTGGAATTTTTGTGTATCAGCCATAAGGGCCTGTTGATAGGCGTTTTCAGCATCCAGATGTTTGCGGATTTCGGGTGCTAATATGGACGGATTTTTGAACATTTCCTGCCAATTGGCATCACGCAGCCAAGCATAATCATCGTTGAGTGTAATACCGTGATAGCTTGTTTCGTGTTTTTGTTTTTTTGCTTGTGGAACAGAAGCCGCAATAAAATCGGATGTCATTTTAAATTCTTTCAGGCGCGATATTTATTTAAAGGGTTTTTAATCTTCGTTATAGATCAGGGCATTTCCGTTCATGCAATAGCGAAGTCCGGTTGGTGGTGGACCATCAGGGAAAAGATGGCCTAAATGGGCATCGCAGTCAGCACATCGCACTTCGGTTCGCACCATATTATAAGAAAGGTCTTCAAAAAGATTGACGGCTTTAGCTTCTATCGGTTGGTAAAAACTTGGCCAACCGGTGCCTGAATTAAATTTGGCATCAGAGCGATAGAGTGGACGGTTGCAACATACACAGTGGAAAGTGCCGGGGCGACTGGTGTCGAAGTCCGGGCATGAGAAAGCGCGTTCTGTCCCGTGCTGACGGGTGATCTGGTATTGGACGGGGGTGAGCTGCTCACGCCATTCCTTGTCTGTTTTGATAACTTTAAGTGTGGTCTGTTTTGACATTGGTATAATCGGCTTTCTATCCATTATGGATAATATGAATGATTCTATTCTTGTTATATTAATTTTTACATCTTCTTTTAAGGTAGAAATACAATGCAATGAAACAAGACTATGTATAATATTTATTCATTTTTATACGATAATGGTAGCAGCGTTCTATATGAATGCACTTTTTGTAGGGACACATTTGATTTTAATCAAAATGATAGATTGGTAAAGTATAATTGCAGTTTAAGGTGTAAATATTTATCCAGTCAATATTGACATTGAATATTAGATGTTATTAAACCAGCCCAAATTAGAGCCACTTTCTTGCTATAATAGTTTAGAGGATAGTGATTCTTTTTTATTTTTATCGATTGACCGAAAAGTGCAATATATTTGCAAATGAGGAATACTTTTAAATGACCAATGAATTGATTAAAGAAACCGAAAACGATTTTCTTATTACACTTGTCGCAGATGTTGTTGCAGCCTATGTTAGCAATAATACAGTTAATGCTGAAGAATTACCGACATTGATTGGTCAGGTCCATGCCGCTTTTGCTAAAGCTGGCAGCAGTGAAAACATGGTGCAGGAAGTAGAAAAGCCGAAACCTGCTGTTAATCCAAAGCGCTCTGTATATAGCGATTACATTATTTGTCTTGAAGATGGCAAAAAATTCAAATCTTTGAAGCGCCATCTAAAGACACATTATGACCTGACGCCTGAACAGTATCGTGAAAAATGGAATCTTGATAGCAACTATCCTATGGTTGCGCCTAAATATGCAGAAGCCCGTTCGGCCTTGGCTAAAAAAATGGGATTGGGTCGCAAGCCATCGGCTGGTAAAACATCTGCTTCTAAAACAGCGGCAAGCAAACCAGCAGCTAAAAAGACGGCTAAAAAGACCAAGTAAATTACTGCTGCATACGTATCATTTTTATTTGTACGCCCGATATCAATCGGGCGTATATTGTTTAAATAGTAATGATTAAAAGGCTGTTTTTGAATATAAACGGATAATTCAATTGGTCTAAAAATATTAATTCATTTTATTTAAAATATATATATACCTATAAATATATAATAATATGTCATGAATTGCGATTAATAGTTTTGCTTAGATTTTTTTCGATATAAAATTTAATTTTATTAAATAAATTAAGATTTTGTATTTTATATTGACTGAATTCTTTGATTTTTTATTTCATCCTTGACGTCGTCTTTCTTTAAGGGAGAAGGATATATTTTTTATCAATGAATAACCGTTCAACCTTATTGGATCGAACCCGATAGGGGGCTTTTTTTATAGCTATATTTTTAATCCGGTTATAAGGACTATGCCTTTTCAAACCCTTGCATTTATCCGCTACGCTTGGAACCAGAAGAGGAACAAGTTTAAGCTGGAATATGGATTATTCACTATTAGGATTTAAGAGCGTTTTCTGCGTCATTCTGGATGCGTTTGACCATGGACTTTAATCCATTGGAACGTTGTGGGGTCAGGTTGTCATTCAAACCCAATGTTGTGAGCAACCCTTCAATGTCGGCGGCAAGGATAGCACTTGCCTTTTTGCCGGAATAGAAACTTAAAATGATGTAGACAAGACCGCGTACAATATGAGCGTCCGAATCGCCTTCAAAAGTTAGAACGGGGTCAGTGCCTTCAGCTTGATGGGTGAGCAGCCAAACCTGGCTGACACAGCCTGGTACCTTGTGGCTCTCATCACGCGCCGATTCGGGATAGGGAGAAAGTTCACGACCCAGTTCAATGACATATTTGTAGCGGTCTTCCCAATCATCAAGCATTGAGAAGCCTTCAATAATATTGTCGATTGTATCGCTCATTTTATTACTTTCACGAGTTATTTTAATGCTCAGGCTCTGTTGCCGTCGTTTGGGCCGGTATCTGCGTTTTTGAATTTGAATGCTCTTCAGGCTGTCGGGATGTTGGAATTGAACCGGTCTTTATATCCTGTGCCGGTTCCTTTTCTTTATGGCCGAATTTTGAATCGAGATATTCATAAGCATATTTTGCACCATCTCGGGCGCGTTCACCCAGTGAGCCAAGAAATGTCTTGCCTGTTTCACAGGTTTGCACATTGCGATCACAAAAGTTGCCGAGGTCATTGACGGTCTGCTTGACGGCAATAATTGCATCAATAGTTGATGTACTATTGTCGTTATCGGCACTTAGCGAATGGTCGGATGCGGGGGCAAAAAAAGAAATGGCAATAAACAGGAATGCCAGAAAGAATACACATTTAAAAGCAAAACGGATCATGGAAACCTGCGTTGTCTATGATAAGGAAATAGGCATTCTATATGTCTTTCATTTATGAAATATTGACAAAATCATCATTCTTTTCGTCTGCATGCCGTAAGAGGATAAAAAAGTCAAAAGCTGTTAACCATATTGTGAAAGATGGCGCTGAAATCGGTTCTATTATCAATTCATTAAAAACTTCAGCGCCATGGTTTTGGCACAATTTAAATTTGAAGGCCGTTATCATCAATATGATTATCCGTGCCTTTGCCAATGGAAAAAGGGCTGATGACAAAAAGCAGGACCATCATAGATATTTCGTATGAAGGGATTGTACGCCGATGTGTCGGTGATGGTTTGGATATGCTGTCTATTTCTGTTGCCAGGCCGTTTTATGAAAGCGTGCATATCAATGATCGTATTGCCTTTCTTGATATGCTGGACACCTTGCGCAAAGGAGAAGGTGTTTCTCCGGTTTATTTAAGGCTTATGGCCAAGGATCGTTTGCGTTTTATGGAAGTTGTACTGGAGTGTGAAGAATGTTTTTCCGAACACATCAGCCTATCACTTTTGCAAAATCGTATCGATGAAGAAATAGAGGGACAATTGACCCAAACGGTCGTGACTGCCCATGAAATGCGTACTCCCTTGAATGCTATCATCGGTTTTGCCGATTTGATGTTGCATTATGATACAGCTTCGGTTGAGCAGATTCGTCAATATGCAGGCATGATCAAGCAGGCTGGAGAGCATTTGTTGGCAGTTGTAGAACGGACAATGGCTCCAGTTGTTCCTACGCTTATTCATGACAATGAGGATGAACAGAATAAGCCAGCGGCCCAGCATAGTGAAATTTATCCTATCTTGAATGAAATACGCTCTATGATTGAAGCGTTAGGCGCAAAGCGTTCTTTCGTTTTTGATATTGAACAGGTCAAGCATGTTACAGTGTGTGCCGATAAGACAACTTTGCGCCAGATCATTATCAATCTGGTTTCCAACGCCATTAAATATACGAGCGAATGTGGGTCTATTGTCATGACTGCCGTATTGACATCGGATGGCCGTCTAAAACTGGGGGTCGAAGATGATGGCATCGGTATGGATGAGGAGACAATCAGCAGGATAGGCCGTGCCTATGTGCGCTCTTCCCGCGTGAAGGAACAAGGCATAACAGGCAATGGTGTCGGTTTGGCACTGGTCAGTGCCTTGTTGGCACCTTTGGGTGGGGAATTGAATTTCGAGGAAAATCGGCCGCAGGGAACATTGGCTGAAGTTATTTTGCCGGTTGCCGGTAAAGGTAAGGTTGTTTTGTTGAATGGCCCGGAAAAAGGATTCGCAGCGCAACCGGATATGGCATTGCGCCAATTGACGACAGGATAAAGGATAAAAGCGAAAAGTAAGATGGCCAGAAAACCGAATAATAAGGGAACAGTAAAAAAACGCAAAGGGCTGCCGGCTCGTGCTGGTATCGGCTTGTGCCGTTTGTTCTGTCGACTTTTGGTCTTGGGGTGGCGTGCTAGCTGTCGCAATCCGCTGGTTGCCAGTGGCTTTGTTCTTTTTACCTTCGGCTTCGGCTTTGTTGCCTATAATGCTGTGTTCTCACAAAAGGAAAGTCATCATGGCGTGTTTTTTGAAACGCGCCCGCTCCATAATCAAGATGTGGTCAGTCATAGAAATGAACAGCCCGTCCAGCAGCCTGTTATTACACAAACGGCTTCACAGCCTCAAAGGATTGCGCCTGTGCCCGTGGCTTCTCCTTCAGCCACTGCCGATAATGGCGATTTGCGACAAATGCAGGAAAAACTTTCCCGTCTTGGATTTTATCACGGTGCGGTCGACGGTCTGGATGGCCCCCAAACACGCGCGGCTATCACGGCGTGGAAAAAAGCCGGTATGCCGACTGAGGCACATGTGTCAAATAAGACCGGACAGTCCGATAGTATTGCTGCTTTGATCGGCGATGAAGGCCATAAAACTGTAGATAGAGTCACCACCAATGCTATTTCTGATGGTGCTTCGTCTACAGCTAAAACTATGTCGGACATTCCCGCTATGCAGCCTTCAGTTGAAGAAAAACAACCGGTTGAAGACCATGCAACAGTCCGCCCTCAAGATAGCCAACAAGACAAAGGGATAGAAGAAGTGCTGGATAGGCGTGAGGATATTATGCGTATCCAGACAGCTTTGCGTGCTTTTGGCTATGACAATATTGCCGTTAATGGTGCACTTGACCAGCCGACCTTTGAAGCGCTGAAATCCTTTCAGGAGATGTTTTCATTGGATGTAACAGGCCATGCCAATAGGCAGGTTTTGACCAAGATGCAGGATATTGGTTTAATTGGATAAATAGATGCGGTTAACAACAGATTTTTGGGTTTCTGCATTGATGCGACGGGTGCGCGCGGAAGGTGGTTTTGCCTATCTAACACGCCGTGGTGCCAATGAAGCGGGTGCCGTCTTTATCCTGTGGCGTTATCGCGATGATTTGGTTGATCTTTATGCACCAGCACCGCAAAGCTTCTATTCAGACGAGACAAGTAATGACGAACGTTTTTTTGTTCGGGTCATTACGCAAGCGGAAGAGGAACGTTCTGTTTCTTTTCTTGAGAAGGAGCTGCGTTTTGATCCCGATATCTGGCTGGTCGAGCTTGAAAGCTATATGCCGGATGAAAAGCCTTTTATCCTTGTAGGTGAGAATACGGATGTCGGCAATCCGGTCTGAAATAGGTTTTAGTCATCCAGCAGCTGGCAGCTGGCTGTTTTCAGAAATTTTTCACTTTGCCGGTTATCAATTGTATCGCCGCCTAGAGCGCGCAGAATAACAAATCCTTCATCAATATCCTGGGTAATCATGACCGATGTATCGGTACTTGGATCAATGGTTTCTTTCAACTCCATGATTTGTACAGGGTCGCCCAGTGTCAGATCCAAAACATTGTTGGGTGTTGTGCGGTTATTGATGCTGTAAAGGTTATCGCCTTCGCGGTTGAAGACTGACAATGACCAGAAGGATGTTGTATCATTAGCCTTCAACTGGACAGGCCCGTCAGAAAGATCGAAATGACATGCAACAAGTTTGAATAATGGGTCTGTAGAGCGGATAATCGCTTCATCCTTGGGGAGGAGGGCAAAGCGGTATTTGGGGGTGAGGGCTGAAATATGTGACCATGCATTGGATTGTGCAAAAGAGGGCACCATAAAAATAATCGTAATATGTACGATGATGGCTCCGAGCACAGTCAGCAGACTTAGATAGGCAATCCTACTCACACTCGCGTACTCCATTGGCTACAGGATGGATATTCGGCATAACCAGTTTCTGCATTGCTGTCGATGCAGCAATCGGCGTGTCATAAAGGGTCAGAACCAAGCCATACTCACCTTTATGGGGTGTTGCAAGCCAGTTGCCGCTACGGGCTTTTGCCGAGAGATTGATGGTTAGATTTTTGCCGTCACTGTCGCGGATAATATCGCGTGAATAAATCTCGCCAGGTAGGCCAGAGGATGGCTTCATTGGTTCGAGGCGATTGTTAACAGGATAAAGTGTAAAGAAGCGGGCTTCAGGAAGCTCTCCGTGTAATTCGTAATCGCATTGGCTGCGTAAGGGACGTCCGCGTTCATCCTGCCATGTTTGGAACATCAGCCCTTCAGCCCGTCCCAAGGCAATATCCCCTCTTTTGGCCGCCCGCGCTCGTGCATAGGCATCTGCTTGTAATGTTCCGGCTTCAGGATAGGCTAACCATTTACCGATGCGCATGCGGCCGAAGCCTTCGAAATGGTTCAATATATAATTGCTGCCCAAGGCGCCTAGAATAACGCTACAAGCAATAACTAAAATCGCAGAGAGTATATTGCGCAATATCATATTTTTACTGGATCTTGCTGGTTTGTGACGAGACAATTTTTGAGATCGGCATAGTAATAGTCGGAGCCTTGTCAAAGGCTTCCCCAATATCACGAATGACCTGTGATGTTGCAGGAGAGAGAACTTGCGGCAGATCAGCTGCAATATCAGGCTGAGGGCTGTCATCCTTGTTTTTAGGTGCGGAAAGAATCGAGTTCTCAACACCATAGATTGGCTTGATAGTGACATTCTGATGCGCATAAAGCATCATACGATGCCATATCATCGCCGGAACAACGCCGCCGAAGGCATGGTTTTGCGGCGAGTTGTCATCGTTGCCCATCCAGACAGCTGCGGTATAATTACCTGTAAAGCCGACAAACCATGTGTCGCGGGCCTCTTGTGATGTGCCGGTTTTTCCAGCAACCAATGTCATGGGCAGGCGCGCTCGTCCACCGGAGCCACGTGTGGTCACACCAACCATCATCTGGTTCAGATAGGCGGCGACTTGTTCGCTTAAAACACGATGTGGCTTAGGGCCATTGCGGTTCCAATCCCAGATAACGCGCCCATCGGGTGATAATATCTGGGTGAAGCCATGGCGGTTGCCGGCCATGCCACCATTGGCAAAGACATTATAACCGGTTGCCTGATCAAGCGTCGTCATGTCGGATGTTCCAAGAACCATGGTCTTATGCGCAATAATATCAGCATCAATACCCATATTCTTTATGAGGTCGCGAATTGGTTGCGTATCTCGGTTGAGATATTTCATGGTAAGATAGACCGGTACAGAGTTGATGGAACGTGCTAGAGCTGTTGCCAAATCTACGCGGCCGCGATAACCGCCAAGGTTTCTGGGGCTCCAACCTGCCCAATTGATGGGGGCGTCAGGTACGATTGTGGCCGGTGTCAGATTGCCTCGTGACATGGCCGTGGCATAGACATAGGGTTTGAATGATGAACCCGCTTGGCGCCCTTTTTGTGTGGCGCGGTTAAACTGGCTTTCGCCATAATCACGCCCACCGACCATAGCGCGTACCGAACCGTCATTATCAATCACAACGGTTGATGCCTGAGAGACACGATATTGCTGGCCATATTGGCGCAGATGGAATTCAATGGATTCCTCGGCCGCTTTCTGGATGCCCTGATCAAGGGTGGTACGAACGATTAAGGTGCGCTCGGGCAGCTGGTCACCCATTTTACGGATTTCGTCAAAAGCCCAGTCAAGAAAATAGTCGGGATGGCCGCCGCCAAGATCGGATTTGACACTCGCCGGATTGCGTCTTGCGCCAATGACCTGACCTTCGCTCATCATGCCGCTATCGACAAGATTGGAGAGCACGATATTGGCACGGGCTCGTGCTGCGGGCAGATTGACATGCGGCGCATAGCGCCCCGGGGCCTTGAATAATCCTGCAAGCATGGCAGCTTCTGCCAGCGAGATATTACGAACATCTTTACCAAAATAGAATTTGGAAGCTGCTGCAATGCCGAATGTGCCACCACCCATATAGGCTCGATCAAGATAAAGCTGGAGGATTTCTTTTTTACTTAGATTGGCTTCCAACCAGATGGCCAGATAGGCTTCCTTGATCTTGCGGGTCAGGGTTCTTTCATTGGTCAAAAACATGTTTTTGGCCAATTGCTGTGTCAAGGTTGAACCGCCTTGGACAACGCCGTTGGCGCGCATATTTGTAGAAAGGGCGCGCGAAAGGCCATAAAAATCAATGCCATAATGTTCAAAGAAACGACGATCTTCTGTGGCTAGAACCGCCTTGATGACATAATCGGGCATGTCGTCGATGGAGATGGATTCGGCATGTAATGCACCGCGCGAACCAATATTGTTGCCATGACGGTCAAGAAAAGTGACGGCAAAATCTTCCGGTGCGCGCCAATCACGTTCCGTCATTTGGAAAATTGAAATGCCAAGTGTTGTAAAGGCGATAAATCCGATCAGTCCAAGCGTTAGCGCTTCATCGCAGATTTCGACAAGAAATCGTTTGAAACCGCGTACACGGAAGCGTTTGGAAATGATGGTGGCAACGGACCAGAAAGAGGCAAAAGCGTGGCCGAGACGATAAAGGGCATTGTTTAACCATGCATCGGCGCTGATCAGCAGGGGACTGCGGAACGGCTTGCGTCGCCTGGTTTTTGATTTTTTAAAGAAGCCCAACATAAATGACCGGTCCAAAAGCCATGAAACTTGACCTTTTAAAGGTCACAGCTGTGATGCCAGAAAATCGCATTTTCTGCCAGTATTTTTTGTATGATGCAGTTGTTTTAGGAGAAAATATCCGATCACAAAAAATTTTTTCTTCAAAAACAGATTACCTGCTTTGTAATAAAGAGACGCGAGTGCCTGAAAAGCCGAAGGTTTGACGATTGTGTTCCCATTTCAATAGATTGGTAACCATATTGCGTAAAACTGGCATAATGGGTGGAAGTGTGGTTTTGTATAAATTCCAATCTGTTCATGTCCGGTTCATGATAATATTTGTAAGAAGTGTAGCATGATGAAAAAAATATTAGCCTTTTTTGTAATTTTCCCATTGCTGGGTGTTGGGGTTGCGCAGGCCGCAGATTGTGCCGAAGTCGGTAAACATGTGGCCGATCAACAAGGTGGAACACTGACACAGGCAAATCTTGTCTCGCAGGCTGATGGTAGCAATGTATGTGTGGTTGTCGTGCTGGTTCCTGGCCGCAATGGAGAAAAGCCACGTCGTGTCGAAGTTGCTGTGCCTGCCAATTGAGCAGGGGGGGTGATGCGTATATTGGTCGTTGAAGATGATCGCGAGCTTAATCGCCAGCTGGTTCAGGCCGTTCAAAATGCCGGTTATGTTGCCGATAGTGCTTTTGACGGTGAGGAAGGTCATTTTTTAGGGGATACAGAGCCCTACGATGCGGTCATTCTTGATCTGGGACTGCCGCAAATGGATGGTATCAGTATTATAGATCGTTGGCGTCGCGATGGTCGTCTGATGCCGGTGTTGATTTTAACAGCCCGTGACCGCTGGTCGGATAAGGTGGCCGGTATTGATGCCGGTGCCGATGATTATGTGGCCAAGCCTTTCCATATGGAAGAAGTTCTTGCACGTTTGCGTGCACTTATCCGGCGTGCCTCAGGCCATGCAACAAGCGAGCTTGTTTGCGGACCGATTATGCTTGATACCAAAACATCGCGTGTGACTGTTGACGGACAGTTGGTCAAACTGACTTCGCATGAATACCGGCTATTATCCTATCTGATCCATCACGAGGGGGAAGTCGTATCCCGTAGCGATTTGATCGAGCATATTTATGATCAGGACTTTGACCGCGATTCTAATACAATTGAAGTTTTTATCGGTCGTTTACGCAAGAAGCTGGGCCTTGATATGATCGAAACTGTGCGTGGTATGGGCTATCGTTTGAAAGCGCAGACTTGAAAATATGACAAGGGTGCCTTTAGAGCAAAAAACAGTTGGTGAAGCAGGAGAGACATCGCGTTGGGTTAAAAAACGGTCTTCGCTGATTGTCCGTGTCGTACTCCTTTCCAGCGTCTGGGTGATGTTGGCGTTGTTTGCCATTTCCGCTGTTTCGGTTATTTCTTACCAAAACGCCAATAAGCGTAATTTCGAACAGTTGCTCACGGCCCATCTCTATACTTTGATCAGTGGGGTCTATGCCAATCGTGAAGGTATCTTGCGCGGCAAGCCGCAGCTTGGCGATATCCGTTATAGTGATCCATCATCTGGATGGTATTGGGATGTTATACCGGTTTCGCCTGAACTGAAAGGACAGTTAAAGTCGCCATCGCTGGGCAGCAACAATATTGCCTCGCCGAGCGAAAAGGATTTTCCCTTCAATGACCAGTTTATACGTATGTACCCTGCCAAGACTCTACAGGGGCAGGATATGCAGGTTATTGAAAGTGATGTGGTTCTGGGGCGAGATAATTATGTTGCGCGGTTTCGCGTCATGGGAAATCTGGCAGATGTACGCGCCGAGTTTCATGAATTTCGTGTAACTTTGCGATGGTATCTTTTGACACTTGGTATTGCCAGTCTGGTCATCAATGCCCTGATCATTGCTTTTATGTTGCGCCCGCTCAGTCGTATTAAACGGGCTTTGGGAGAGATTCGTACTGGAAAGGCCCAGCATATTGATACGCGTTTGCCAATTGAGGTTGCCCCTTTGGCTGAAGAAATGAATGCGCTTATCGATAATAATCAACGCATTATAGAACGTTTTCGCCGACAGGTTGGCAATCTGGCCCATTCGCTTAAAACGCCTTTGTCGGTTCTGGTCAATGAGGCAAGTCGGATGCAGGATCATAATGGTGTATTGATTCGTGAGCAGACACAGAATATGCGCCAGCAGATCGACCATTACCTGCAACGGGCCCGTATTGCCGCCCAGCGTGACAGTGTTGTCTATCGTACGCCGGTTGTACCGGTGATAGAACGTTTATGCAGGGTTATGGAAAAGCTTAATCCCAATCTTGCGATTGCTTTTTCTACAGAGGTTAATGATCTGATCTTTGCTGGAGAGCGTGAAGATATTGAAGAAGTTATTGGCAATTTGTTGGATAATGCAGCCAAATGGGCGTCGAAAAGCATTGTCGTTAGTCTTTATCGTGATGAATCCTCATTGGAGAGTCGTGAAAAGAACGGCCCTGATTTTTTTATAATTTTTATTGAGGATGATGGGCCGGGTTTAAGTGAAGAAGAGAGAGCCCGTGCCTTAAAACGTGGCCTCCGTCTGGATGAAAGCAAGCCGGGGACAGGGCTTGGCTTGTCAATTGTTGCGGAAATGGTGCAGGAATATGGTGGCAAATTGGTATTGAATAAAAGCAAAACAGGCGGTCTGCGTGTTGAGGTAATGTTGCCGCTTGCGGCCAACTAGATGCGTTTAAAGTTTCTGTTCTATGTGTTCGCTGTGGCTGCGTTTGAGTATATTTATGTTGCCATGATCTATTGGAAGATTGAAGCGTTCACGCAATAATGAGGGCTTGCCCGTTGTTTTATAAAGGCCGCGTTTTTCAAGAATAGGGATAACCGTTTTTGTAAATGTTTCCAGATCATGGGGAAGGATAGGAAACAAAATGTTGAAGCCATCGGCGGCATCATTCTCGAACCAGTTTTGCATTTCATCTGCAATATCATCGGGGGTGCCGATGACAAGGACATGGCCGCGGCTAAAATTATAGCGTTCCACCATATCTTTTATGGTGCGATAATGGCGGCGTGCATCATCAAGGATTAGGCGGCTAAGGCTTGGCAATGTTTCAATATCGGCACGTGCCAGTAGTTTGGCCGGCAGAGGTTGGTGTTCGTCAAAGCTGCTTAGATCAATCTCAAGAGCCGATGACAGCCGAGATAATCCGATCCCTGGTAAAACAAGGTCGTTAAGTTGCTTATAACGGTTTTGTGCTTCTTCGCGTGTACGCCCGATCACCGGTACCAGACCGGGAAGAATGCGAACATGGGCATCCCGCTTGAAAGAAGTAGCCTGTTTTTTGATCTCTCGATAAAAATCTGCGGCACGAAGCATGTCGGTCTGGGTGGTGAAAACAAGATCGGCATAATGGGCTGCAAAACGACGTCCCAATGGCGAGGCCCCCCCTTGGCCGAGCAAGGGCCTCCCTTGTGGTGAACGTGGTACGGTCAGGGGGCCTATGCTGCGTGTATAGGAGCCGCGATAATTGGTATTCTTTACCGCCAATGTATCAAGAAAAAGTCCGCTATCCTTATCGGCGACCCGTGCCCCTGGTTTCCAGCTTTCCCATAGGGCATTGACTGCGTTTACAACATCTTCAGCACGGGCATAGCGTTCTTCTGTCGGGGCTAGAGCATCACGTCCGAAATTGCGCGCTTCGGAAAGTTTAGATGAAGTAACAATGTTCCATCCGGCACGTCCATTAGAAATATGATCAAGGGAAGCAAATATCCGAGCTAAATGAAAGGGATGTTCAAATGTTGTCGATGCGGTACCAATCAGACCGATATTTTGGGTAACAGTAGCTAAGGCCGAAAGGGTGACAAGCGGATCAAGCGAACCTGTTACTTGATAATGTGGTGCAGGAGAAAGGGCGAGAATATCACCGATAAATATAGCATCAAAGCCACCCTTTTCTGCCTTTTGGGCAAGATCAATCCAATAAGAAAGGTGGGTAGCTGCATGGGGGTCAATATCGGGCAGACGCCACCCGGCAATATGGCTGCCAAGCCCGTATATCATTGCATTGAGATACATTTGCCGCATTACTTCACTCTTTTTGATTTAGAATGCTTGGATTTTATCGAAAAGCATATAAACAACTTCGTGATATATGGTCACAAAACTGCGATAGTTTTGATGATAAACGATGAAAACAGAGCTTTATCTATGCTTGAAATCTGCTATAAGCCGATTTCTGTTGTTATGGTGTTGAGATGATGAAACGTCCTATTTCCTTGATCTGTTTATTTGTAGGGCTGTCGGTTCTTGCCGCTTGCCACAAAACGGATATAGTAAAGCCGGCCGACGAGAAGAAGATTTTGACGGTTCTGGGATATGGATTGATGGGAAATACCCTGAAAGATATGGATAGCAGCGATCAGCGTAAGGCGCTGGCAGCAGAATATAAAGCGCTGGAATTGACCGAAAGTGGGAAGTCGGTGCATTGGTCATCTTCAACGGGGAATGCTTCAGGAGACGTGACGCCGGGGCAGCCTTATCAGGTTGGCTCGCAAAATTGCCGTCAATATGTGCATTCATTTGTTGTCAATGGTATTCCTCAGACTGCTCGCGGTTCTGCTTGCCGCAATATAGATGGCAGCTGGTCGCCTTTGACCTGATATGTTTTGATGTGAGATGAAATATCAAACAAAATATCAAACAAAATTGCGTGTACCATAAAGATGGTCTTGGCTTTTTGTCGTAAGGGCCTTTATGAGTAAAATATGACTTTATGGATTTTTTGCGCGATTATTATTGCCGCGATATGCTTTATTATCATTTATGGAGTGACGGTCGTCCGAAAGGAAACGGACGAGTTCATTACTATTAATTCCAGTTCTTTTGCCCGTCAGTTTTATCTGGGGCGGTTGCGTGAGATTGATAGGGACCTGAAGCAGGGACTGATTGATCAAAAAAGCAGTGAAGAGGCACGTCTTGAAATGGCGCGCCAGCTTTTGGCTGTTGAACGCAAGGAAAATGACAAGGATATTTTTTTGCGACGTAGGCCTTTGATAAAATTTATTATTATTTTATCAATCTTAGCGGTCGCAGCCTTTTCATTATTGCTTTATGGTTATTTGGGGAATCCCGAGCAACCGGGTACTTCTTTTGATGCCTTTATGAAACAGGATCCACAAAAAATGTCGCGTGAAGCGCAGATTGTGCGGCTTGAATATCTGTTTGGAAAGGATCCTGAAAATGGTTCTTTGGCTGATCAGCTGGCAACGGCCTATTTGACTGGTGGCATGCCGCAACAGGCGGCCAACAGCTATCTTGATGCAATAAGATTGAATGGGGAATCGGCACCGCGGTTGGTTGGTTATGGTCTGGCCTTAACACAGTTTGAGGGAGGGGTGATTACGCAAGCTGCCGAAGAAGCTTTTAAAAAGGCTGTGCAGATGGCACCCGATGATTATTATCCGCAAATATTTCTTGCAGCATCTATTGCCCAAGATGGTGCACCGCAAAAAGCCGCGGCGCAACTGAAAGCCTTTTTAGGCCGCGTACCCGACAACGCACCTTATCGTTCCCGTCTTGAAGATTTGATTAGAAAATATCAGGCTGATGCCGATAAAAAGCGTGTCGCACCGAATGCATCTAAGAGTAATATCAAGCCGCAGGAAGGACAGGTTCCATAATGGCCGGTGAACAAAGTATAGTCCAGAGCATGGTGCGTAAACGCAAAAGACGAAGGCTGGCACTTATCATTGCCGCCTTGTGTATTTTTGGTGCAGCGGTTGGCCTTGTCCTTTATGCCTTGCCCAATATGACCAATCTTTTTCGGATGCCGTCAGAGATTACGATGGATGATATAACTTCGGGAAGGCCGCTTCGGCTTGGTGGCTTTGTTGAAGAGGGCAGTGTTAAGCGTGGTGATGGGGCAAGAATAGAGTTTGTTGTCACCGACTATTCCAAAAGCAAGAAAGTCGTTTTTGTCGGTATTCTGCCGGATCTTTTTCGCGAAGGTCAGGGGATCATCGCCGATGGTCGTTTTGATCATGATGGTGTCTTTATTGCCGATCAGGTTTTGGCCAAGCATGATGAAACTTATGTGCCAAAAGATATTGTCGATCGATTGAAAAAAGAAGGACTATGGGAGGCCTATCAGAAACGTGGTCATTGAGCTTGGACATTTCCTGTTGGTTGTTGCAACAGCCTTAAGCATTTTTCAGGCGATCATGCCGCTTGTCGGTCTGATGGCGCGTGATGTCCGCTTGTTGACAATTACCCGTTTGATTGCCTTTTTGATCTTCGTTTGTATTGCTGTGTCGTTTGCAACGCTTGTCCATGCCTATATTGTATCGGATTTTTCAGTACGCAATGTTGTCGAAAATTCCCATTCCCTCAAACCTTTATTGTTCAAGATTACCGGTGTTTGGGGCAATCATGAAGGCTCTATGTTCCTATGGGTGCTAATTTTGACATTTTTCAGCGCTTTGGTTGCTGCCTTTGGTAGAGCTTTGCCGCTGCGTCTCAAAGCATTGGTGTTATGTGTCCAAAGCTGGATCGGTGCCGCTTTTTTACTTTTTATTCTACTGACATCCAATCCATTTTTGCGTGTTGATTCCCCGGCCTTTCAAGGTCGTGATTTGAACCCGATTTTGCAGGATATCGGCCTGGCTCTTCATCCGCCGATGCTTTACCTCGGCTATGTCGGTTTTTCGGTTTGTTTTTCTTTTGCTATCGCCGCCTTGATTGATGGACGGGTCGATGCGGCATGGGCACGATGGGTTCGTCCTTGGACGCTCCTGTCATGGCTTTTTCTGACCGGTGGTATTATGATGGGTTCTTATTGGGCCTATTACGAATTGGGATGGGGTGGTTACTGGTTCTGGGATCCCGTTGAAAACGCATCCCTTATGCCATGGCTTGCCGGTACAGCACTTTTACATTCAGCCATTGTTTTGGAAAAACGCGATGCACTTAAAATCTGGACGCTGTTTCTTGCCATTTTGACTTTTTCATTGTCCCTCATGGGGACATTTCTTGTGCGCTCTGGCATTTTGACATCGGTTCATTCTTTCGCGGTAGACCCTAAACGTGGTCTCGCCATTTTGCTTATATTGGCCTTTTTTATCGGTGCTGCCCTTTTTCTTTTTGCACTGCGGGCACCTGTTTTGAAAAGTGGAGGACTTTTTCGTCCTTTATCGCGTGAAGGGCTTTTATTGCTCAATAATCTGTTTTTGACCTGTGCCGCGGCGACAGTATTTGTCGGCACATTATATCCATTGTTGCTTGAAACGGTCACAGGTACAAAAATTTCTGTCGGGGCTCCGTTTTTCAACATGACATTCGGGCCTTTAATGATACCACTTTTGGCACTTATTCCTTTTGGTCCGTTCATGGCTTGGAAACGTGGCGATCTGTTAAGCGTTGCCGAACGGTTGTGGGCGGCTTTCGGCCTTACAATTCTTGTGGTCGCTTTTGTTTTCTATCGTGTCGGATGGCAGCAGATACTCAGTGCAATGGCTATTGGTCTTGCTGTGTTTATTGTGATCGGTGCGTTGAGTGACTTATGGGTAAAGAGCGGCCCTTATAAGACGCCGTTGAAGAAACGCTTTTTTCGATTTATCCGGTTGCCGCGTGCCGCTTTCGGAACGGCATTGGCCCATATGGGTATGGGGTTTACGCTTTTCGGTATTATCGCAGTATCAAGCTTTAGCCATGAACGTATATTGACCATGCAAGCTGGAGATAGGGTGGAAATTGCCGGGCAATCGATTGTATTGGAAGGTGCGCGTGATGTTAATGGCCCCAATTATAGCGAAACGCAATTTTCTTTTTCGGTTCATGAAAAGGATCACTTGATTGGCGAGGTTATCGCATCGAAGCGTTTTTATCCGTCACAGAATATGCCGACCACCGAAGCCGGTATTATGAGCCGTTTTTTTTCTCAGCTCTATATTGCGCCTGGTGATGTGAATGACAGTGGTCTTGCCTTGCATATATGGTGGAAGCCGCATGTGATTTTTATCTGGTTTGGTGCTTTTGTTATGATGTTGGGCGGTGTGCTTTCCTTGTCTGACAGGCGGTTGCGCTTTGGTGCGCCCAAGGCTCCGCCATCACGAAAAACAGGCGGGGCTAAAATATGATACGCCGCTTGCTGGTTTGTTTTTTGTTGTTATCCGCTTCTTTTTGCCCGGCTTATGCCGTAGAGCCTGACGAGATGCTTGATAATCCGGTTCTGGAGGCGCGGGCACGTGAAATTTCGTCACAATTGCGTTGCCTTGTCTGCCAGAATGAATCGATTGACGATTCCAATGCTTCTCTTGCCCATGATTTACGGGTGCTGGTGCGCGAAAGACTGAAAGCAGGTGATACGGATTCGCAAATTGTAGATTATATGGTGGGTCGCTATGGCGATTTTGTCTTGTTGAAACCCCGTTTGACAACACAGACTTATCTTTTATGGATCACGCCTTTTGCACTGCTGCTTATTGCTTTTATGGTGATTGTTATACGTAGCTATACTGGGCGTAAAAATAAGATAGAACCATTGAGTGATGAAGAACAAAAACGTCTGAATAAGATTCTTGGTCAGGGATCAGGAAAATAAGGCTTTTAACCGGTCTTTCCATGATTTTTTGGAACAATAAAATCCGGTCTGCCGTTTTTGGTCCATGTCTGATAGGCATGATCAATGTGAGGAGCCAGTCTGGCATAGTTTTCAAAGCTGTCCTCAACTTCATAAAGTGTATCTGAAACCACCTGAAAGGTCTCGTAATAATCGCACCAGAACTGGCCTGCGCCATCACGGCCTTCATAATAGGCTTGTGCAAAACTGGCACCTTCCTGATTAAGATCGGAACTGACAAGTTTTCCGTTAAGTTCCTGCATGAGAAATTCAGCGCCGCTCATTGCCTGATTTTTTACATTCTCAATTGCAGACCAGCTTGTCGATTGCAGATCATCACTGGCAAAATCATTCTGTAATAGCCAGCATAAAAACATGCCGATATGGGTGGCGGCGGCTTCGATTGGCAGGTCTTGCGGAAAATCACCCTCGTAATGCCATGAGGCATCGTCAATTTTATGGACTTTGATTTTAGCCAAGCTGCTTATTGCTGGCTTTTCCCGTTTTGTTGGTCTTTTCTTGATGGTTTTTTTTGGGGCAGGTTTGGCTGTGAGAATACCCTCGGCCTTCAATCGCTTGCGTATCTCACGGATGATCGATTTTTGAAGATCTTTATGAACTTCTTCTTCAAATGGTTTGGTTGCGGCGATAAAGTCTATCGTGTTTTCATCAGCCACGCCGCGCAATGCTGCCAGAACCCAAACACGATGTATTTCATTTTTGACGATATCATGTAGCTTTATAAGAAAAGTACGGGCAATATTTTTTTGTTCGGAAGATATGGGGGCAGGATTCTTGAACGAATATCTGAAGTTCAAAACGTTACATAATTGAAATGCCAAATCATAATTACTTGCCGGATTATTGAACAGGTCTTTATACATCTCAAAGAAAAAATCCGTATCAAGGTCCGTATGGAGATGCTCGACCATCCGCATGATTGAATATCTATGCTTTTCATCATATTTGTATCGTTCAAGCACATCCGTGCCTTCTTCAGCATAAAGGCCGCAAATATAGGCACTGGCAGCGTGGGGAGGCGTCCAACTTCCATTTTCATTTTGATAGGCTTCAAAAGTCCAGCCAAGCTCTTGCGTTAATTGTTCAAATGTCGCTTTCAATCCTGGTAGGCGCAACCGTGCCGCTTCCGCCATATGTTCCCAATCAAGATCATGCGCGCGTGCTTTTTTTTTGATGGTTGCGAGTGTGATTGCCATGGTGAGGAGCCCCTGTTTGTTATAATTCTTATACAATTTTATTCAAAAATTACAAAAAATTCATGCTTTGGCCATTCGCCGGTAAGGTTTGCCTCCCTATTTATAAGCGTATAGCTGTGTGACCGATTCTGGTCATGATACGGTAATCCATATTCAACCCCGTATAGGGGTAATCCAAGGAGAATTTCCGATGACACACTCATCTTTGCGCAAAATTGTAACTGTTTTTGCTTTGTCTACGGCACTTGTCGCTCCGTTGGCTTTGCCTATGGGCAGCGCGCAGGCGGCTCCTGTTTTTGTTGAGGGCGCGCAACAGCAAGGCTTTGCTGATGTTGTAGCACTGGTCAAGCCGGCTGTTGTTTCTGTGCAGGTTAAAAGTAATGAGCGTCCAGATAATGAAGGTTTAAGTCTTTTTGGAGGCCCCGGTTTTGACCAGTTGCCTGATGATCATCCTTTGAAGCGGTTTTTTAGGGATTTTGATGATCGCGGCCCCAAACAGAAGAAAGGTCGTGGCGGACGTCCGCGTCCTGTTGCCCAAGGATCGGGCTTTTTCATCTCGGAAGATGGTTATGTGGTGACCAATAACCACGTGGTTGCCGATGGTACAGCTTATTCGGTCGTGCTTGATGACGGAACAGAGCTTGATGCCAAGCTGGTTGGAACCGATCCGCGAACAGATCTTGCTGTCTTGAAGGTCGACAGCAAAAAGAAGTTTACCTATGTTGATTTTGCCGATGACAACAAGGTGCGTGTCGGTGATTGGGTTGTGGCCGTTGGTAATCCCTTCGGTCTTGGTGGCACTGTGACAGCCGGTATTGTTTCTGCCCGCGGGCGTGATATTGGCGCGGGTGTCTATGATGACTTCATCCAGATTGATGCTGCCGTTAATCGTGGTAATTCAGGTGGGCCAACCTTCAATCTTAATGGCCAGGTTGTCGGTATCAATACAGCCATATTCTCGCCATCAGGTGGTAATGTCGGTATTGCTTTTGCTATTCCCTCGACGACCGCTTCACAGGTGGTGAAGCAGCTCATTGACAAAGGTTCGGTCTCACGAGGGTGGATTGGTGTGCAAATCCAACCTGTTACCAAAGAAATTGCCGATTCTATCGGTTTGAAAGAAGCAAAAGGTGCAATCGTTGCTGATCCGATGGATGGCCCTGCGGCAAAGGCCGGTATTAAGGCGGGTGATGCCATTATTTCCGTAAATGGCGAAGAGGTTACCGATGCTCGAGATTTGGCGCGCAAAATTGCCAATATTGCGCCCAATCAAACCGCAACATTGGGTGTCTGGCGGCATGGTAAGAAAGATGATGTAAAGATCAAGATTGCCGCGATGCCAAAAGATCAGAATCAGTCATCCGGTACGACGGATAATAGTGATAGCTCGGGGGATTCAGAAACTCTTGATGATTACGGTTTGACTGTTTCTCCTAATGATGATGGCGATGGCTTGGTTATTACCAATATTGATCCTGATAGCGATTTGACAGACAAAGGCGTGCGCGCTGGCGATGTCATCATTGCAGCCAATGGTAAGCCTGTTAAAAAGGCTGAGGATATTTCAAATGCCATCAAGGAGGCGCAAAAAGCAGGCCGTTCAAATGTGTTGTTACAAATCCATTCTAATGATCAGAACCGGTTTGTTGCACTCAGCATCCAGTCGAAATAAGATACATTTTTCCCCGCCGGATCAACTGGCGGGGAAACCTAAAAAGAGAGGCGCAGAGTGATGAAAATTCTTGTTATCGAAGATGACAAAGAGGCCGCGCGCTATCTTGAAAAAGCTTTGGATGAATCTGGACATTCTGCCGATGTGGCCGGTGATGGTGAAACTGGTTATACTTTGGCTGAAAACAATCATTATGATGTTTTGATTGTAGATCGCATGTTACCACGCCGTGATGGATTATCAGTTGTGGCAGCCTTACGTGCTAAAGGTATAGAGACACCGGTCTTGATCTTGTCGGCATTGGGACAGGTTGATGATCGTGTGACGGGGCTGCGTGCAGGGGGGGATGATTATCTGACCAAGCCTTATGCCTTCTCCGAGCTTTTGGCCCGTATTGAAGTTTTGCAACGGCGCAAAAGCCCCAAAGAGGCCGAGACAATTTATCGTGTAGGTGATCTTGAGCTGGACCGCATGGCGCATACAGCCAAACGGGGAGAGCATGATATTATTTTACAGCCACGTGAATTCCGGCTGCTTGAATATTTGATGAAATATGCCGGACAGGTCGTCACCCGTACCATGTTGCTTGAAAATGTCTGGGATTATCATTTTGATCCACAGACCAATGTGATTGATGTGCATATTTCACGACTGCGTTCCAAGATCGAGAAAGATTTTGATACGCCTTTGCTGCATACGGTTCGTGGGGCAGGCTATATGTTAAAGGCAACGGCGAAAAAGATATGAACCGGTTTTCTGCCTTGATGCGCACGACTGCCATAAGGTTAAGCGCTCTTTATGTGCTGTTGTTCGGTTTGGTTGCTTTTGGTCTTGCAGCTTATGTCGGCAGTCTTTCGGTTACAATGTTGACCGAGCAGACGCGGCAGGTGCTGGAAGATGAAGTCAAGAGCATTGAAAAAGCTTATAAATATGGCAGACTGCCTTTGTTGGTACGAACTATTGACCGGCGCGCGCGTGCACCAGGGGCCTTTTTGTATCTGGTGACTGATCCGATGGGGCGGGTTTTGGCAGGTAATGTCGAAAGTATTGAGCCCGGTTTGCTAAATAATGAAGGCATGACACAAAATGCTTTTATCTATTCACGTTACGGTGAAACAGGTAAAAGAAGTGAGCATAAAGCCATTGCTGTGGTTATAAATTTGCCTAATGGTATGAAGCTCTTGGTCGGACGAGACCTTGGCGAGCCGGAAAGGTTTCTACATGTTATCCGTAAGGCGGTGATGATTGCACTGGCTGCCATGGCACTGGGAGCATTACTGATCTGGCTTTTGATTGGGCGGCGGGCCTTGCAGCGTATTGATAAGATTTCGGCCGCTTCTCATCGTCTGATGGAGGGGGATCTAAGTGGCCGTCTGCCGGTGTCGGGGTCCGGTGATGAATTTGACCGCCTGTCACAAAATCTCAATATCATGCTGGAACGTATTGAAGAGCTTAATGATGGATTGCGTCATGTTTCTGATAATATAGCTCATGATTTGAAAACACCGTTGACGCGCTTGCGTAATCGGGCTGAAGAAGCGCTTTCTGGCAAAAAGAAAACGTCTGACTATCGTGCAGCACTCGATGATGTTATTGGTGAATCCGATCAGCTAATCCGCACGTTCAATGCTATTTTGATGATCTCTCGTATTGAGGCAAGTGCTTCTCTCGAACATCTGGAAAAGACCGATATCCAGCCGATTGTCAAGGATGTTGCCGAGCTTTATGAGCCGGTTGCGGAGGAGGCCGGTGTCTGTTTACTCTTGGGTGAGACATTGAATGAGGAATTGATGCTTAATCGTGAACTGGTGGCGCAATCTGTATTCAATCTGATTGATAATGCGATCAAATATGCAAACTCACAAAGTGGCGATGCCAAAGTGACCTTATCAATACAGCGCAATGATAGACACCTGTTGGTTATTGTGGCTGATAATGGGCCGGGTATTGATGAGGATAAGCTTGAAAAAGTGACGGAGCGTTTCTTCCGCTTGGAGGAAAGCCGTACCCGTCCGGGTTCGGGTATAGGTTTATCATTAGCCAAAGCGGTGATGAAATTGCATGGTGGCTTTTTAAAGCTTGAAAATGGCAAGACAGGTTTGCGTGCTATTTTAGCTTTTCCTTTGCTGCAGGATGGTGAGAGGAGAATAAAAAGCGCTTAAAACTGTTTTTTTAAGTTGCTGTTAAAGGCGCATTGCTCTTGAATGGAGAAAACCAATCTGATGAGGGCTTTCAATGTCCAAAGCTTTTTTTTCTTCGTCTTTAAAAAAAATAATAGCCGATGACAATGAGACCCGTAAATGGCTTGAAGAGCTTGTTGAATCAGCCCGTGAAAAAGCAATAGAAGATGTTGCACGCTTTGCGGAAAAAAGAAGTGAGGGTGCATTATTTGTCGGCGCGGTTTTAGCCCACTCACCTTTTTTACGCGATATTTTTACCCGCAATCCTGATTATCTTCTCCCTTTGTTGTCCTCAGATTTACGCAGCTGTCTTGAAGACGTGCTGACGAAGCTTTCCTTTTGCGATAAGGCAGACGAGGTAAGTGAAAATAGTTTGATGGAGGCCTTACGCCGTTACAAGGTTCACGCGCATGGATTGATTGCCTTGGGAGATTTGAGCGGGGCTTTCAATCAGGCTGAAAGCTCGCAATGGTTGACCCGATTGGCAGAGCGTGCTCTTGGTGCATCATTGCGCTTCTTGTTGCGGGATGCCCATGATCGGGGTAAGATCAATTTGGTAGATCGTAACAATCCCGAAAAAGATTGTGGTTTGATTGTGCTGGGCATGGGCAAACTCGGCGCGTGCGAGCTCAATTATTCTTCCGATATTGATTTGATTGTCTTTATTGATGAAACGTCGCCTCATATCGGTGAGCCTTATGAGAGTGTTGATGTGTTTTCTAAAATGATGCGTCGTCTTATTCGCATCATGCAGGAACGCACCGCTGCCGGTTATGTATTCCGTGTCGATTTGCGTCTGCGTCCTGATCCCGGTTCAACACCATTGGCATTGCCGGTCGGGGCTGCGTTGCATTACTATGAAGGGCGCGGACAAAATTGGGAGCGCGCGGCGATGATCAAGGCACGGCCTGTCGCTGGCGATATTGATGCAGGTTTGAAAGTCATCAAGGAACTTTCCCCTTATGTGTGGCGTAAATATCTTGATTATGCGGCAATTGCTGATGTTCATTCGATCAAGCGGCAGATTCATGCCCATAAGGGGCATGGCGAGATCGCGGTGCGTGGCCATAATGTCAAATTGGGGCGTGGCGGTATTCGTGAGATCGAGTTTTTTGTTCAGACCCAGCAATTGATCGCCGGCGGTCGTTTTCCTGAATTGCGTGGTAGCCGTACGGTTGAAATGCTTGGTATGTTGTGTGAAATGGGCTGGATTACTGCGCAGACCCGTGATGCGCTGAGTGTTGATTATGCCTATCTTCGCAATGTTGAACATCGAATCCAGATGATACGGGATGAGCAGACGCATATACTGCCAGAGGATGATGATGATTTTACGGCTGTTTCAGCCTTGATGGGTTATCCGAATATTGAGGAATTCTCAGCTGATTTTCTTTCTCATCTCAAAAGTGTTGAGCAGCATTATGCTGCACTTTTCGAGGCGGAGCAGGAGTTAGGAGCAGAGACCGGCAATCTTGTCTTTACCGGTGAGGATGATGATCCTGAAACATTGGCAACACTTGATCGCATGGGATTTGACCGTCCCAGTGATATATGTCGTGTGATCCGTACATGGCATTTTGGCCGTTATCGTGCCACCCAGTCGGCCGAGGCCCGTGAACGTCTAACTGAATTGACACCTGCCTTGTTGAAGGCTTTTGGTGCTACTAAAAGGGCGGATGAAGCGTTTTTGCGCTTTGATAGTTTCTTGCAAGGGTTGCCAGCAGGCATCCAGCTTTTTTCATTGCTGCAATCCAATCCGGCGCTGTTGGATATGCTGGTTCTCATTATGAGCGCGGCACCCAGACTGGCTGATATTATCACCCGCAAACCTCATGTTTTTGATGGTATGCTGGATCCGGCTATTTTTTCAGAACTTCCCACCCGGTTTTATCTTCAAAACCGGCTTGACCACTTTTTGGGTAGTTCGACCAATTATGAAGAAATTCTCGATAGGTTGCGTATTTTTGCCGATGAGCAGCGTTTCTTGATTGGTATCCGTTTATTGAATGGTGCGATTGATGGGCCGCGTGCCGGACGTGCCTTTACCGATCTGGCCGACTTGATGATTGCCAAGACATTGAATGCGGTCGAAGAAGAGTTTGTACGCCGCCATGGCCGTGTCGAAGGTGGTCGCATTGCCATTTTGGGTATGGGTAAGCTTGGCAGTCATGAACTGACGGCAGGGTCGGATGTCGATCTTATCCTGCTTTATGAGCACGATGAAAAGGCTGAAATGTCGGATGGCGACAAATCGCTTTATATCACCCAATATTATATGCGGCTGACCCAGAGGCTGGTTTCAGCTTTATCGGCTCCTACCGGAGAAGGAGTACTTTACGAAGTTGACCTACGTCTTCGGCCTTCCGGCAATAAGGGGCCGGTTGCCGTCCCTTATGAGGCTTTTGGCAAATACCAGCGCAATGAAGCATGGGTATGGGAGCATATGGCGCTGACACGGGCGCGGGCGGTTGCCGGTGATGCGCTCTTTATGCAAAAACTTGAGGATGAGGTGAAGAGAATTATTGCTTTGCCGCGTGACAAGAAAAAAACGATCAAAGAAGTGGCAGAGATGCGCACATTGATTGAAGATGAAAAGCCGCCCCGCAATGCGTGGGATTTAAAAACCATGAAAGGCGGTATTGTCGATCTTGAATTTATTGCCCAGTTTGCTCTTTTGACGGGATATGCACCTTTTGAAATCGGCCGTCCGACCGGCGAGGTTTTGGCACATTTCCTGACGGACGAAAAGGTTGGAGAGACGGCGCAGGTCCTTAGTCATGCAGACAAGCTCTATACAGGTCTTTCTCAGGTTATTCGGCTGTGTCTGGATGATGAGCTTGATCCTGATGATATGCCGCCAGGACTTGCGGAGTTGTTACAGCGAGCAGCCAATGAACCTGACCTGTCACGGGTTGAAAGTCTGATCAAGGATACGGCAGAAAATGTACGTATAGTTTTTGACAAAATATTCAAGGATGAAGGATGAGATGATACAGAGAATAGGAATATTATGGGTTGTATTATTGAGTTTGCCCAGTTTTGTCGGAGCTGCCTATGCCGATGCATGTGTAACAGGTCGGATTGATGACGAGGTGCTGGAAAATCCATCGACATTGGCAACGTTTTTAAGTCCTTTTATGGGGTGTTTGTTGCCGGATATGGTCGCTACCTATGAGCCTCAGGATGGTTCTTTTTCTATCCGGCAAAAAAAAACCGAGGATATTCAACATATCTATCTTGTCAATCTTCTACAAGTTTTGCGTTCACGCGATCTGGATGTCCGAAACGGCGAGATTGAGTATTTCTTTGCAACATTGGAGGACACACAACAAAAGGTTGGTCATGCCATTGATCCAGATAAGATTATGCCGGTTTTGAAGCCATCGGACTTTATTGATGGCATACGTCAACAGGTGGGAAAAAACGTTGAACCGCTACCAAGTTTTCCTGTCGCTGACGGGCTTATCCAGCTTTTTGTCAATGATGATGATAATAAAGTTTCCTATATTATGCCGGATGATCTTGATACATTGAAAATGGATGCTGTGGCTTTACGTCAAAAAGCAGAAGAAAATCTTGCCCGCTATCTCCGAGAGACTCCTTTTAAGATAGAACAGGCCGGCCCCATCAATGTTATCTTGATAGATGATTATTATGAAGCAAGCTTTGCTTTTTATCCATCTTATTGGCAACAGGTTGTTGACGAGAACAAGGCCAATCCGGTTGTCTTATTCCTTTCACGCAATATGGTGGCTTATACATTTGATAATGATGAAGAGGCGGTTTCATTTCTGCGTAAGATCAGCGCCGATACTTCTGATGTAGCCTATCCAGTGACCAATAATCTCTATCGTTGGCAGGATGGAAAATGGTCTCTTTATAAATAAGCGAGGCTTTTAATGGAAAGAATAGCTGTTCTGGGTATGGGGCTTTTTCTTGTCAGTGCTTGTATGCCGATCAACCACCTTATGCTCTATAAGGCGAATACGCCGGTTTCTGCCAAGCAAAGCGATCTTGACCAGTGCCGGATTGCCTCTTTCAAGCAGATACCGCAAGCAATGGTCACCGAGGTTGATCCCGGAATTTATGATCCGGGCTTCATCAGCTGTTATAGAACCCGTCATGGTTATCGTTATTGTGACCGTGTTGGCGGTATGTATATTGCGCCGTCAAGCCGCAGCTATGACCAAAATGGTAATCTACGCGATCGTTTTGTTGAAGCCTGTTTGAAGAAAAAGAGTTATCAATTTATCAGTTTGCCAGCATGTCGAAGTGGGCCTGAACGGGCTGCAGCATTAAGCGCTAAACGGATAACAGAGCTTAAATGTAACCCTGATCCAAGGCTGGATTACTAGGACTTTGGGATTTCTTATGCCGAAAGAGGCAAGGTGAAAGTCACGGTTGTGCCTTTTCCTTCTTTCGATTTGATCGTCAGTGTTCCGCCATGGAGTTCTACCAGAGAGCGCGAGATGGCAAGGCCGAGACCTGAGCCTGTATGGGTTTTGGTAAATTGATTTTCAACCTGTTCGAATGGTTGCCCCAATTTAGCAATCGCTTCTTGTGGAATGCCGACACCGGTATCTATAATTGAAAATGTCAGCATATTACCTTTATGATTAGCATTTACTGAAATAGTGCCGCCGGAAGGTGTGAACTTGACGGCATTGGAAAGCAGGTTCAAGAAAACCTGAAGAATGGCGCGGCGGTCAACTCTTGTCAGGGCAGGCGTTGTTACTTTGCTATTGAGGGCTACATTCTTTTCTTGGGCCTGAGGTTCAAGAACATGTAATGCTTCATCTAGAATTTCACTCACATCGGCTTCTTCGCACATGAGTTCGAATTTTCCAGCTTCAATCTTCGACATTTCCAGAATGTCTTCTGTCAGCGCAAGCAGATGTTTGCCGGTCTTATGTATGTTATTCATATAACCGACATAACGATCGGAGCCCAAGGGGCCGAAAATCGATTGAAGCATGATTTCTGAAAAGCCCAGAATAGCATTGAGTGGCGTACGGAATTCATGGGACATATTGGCGAGAAACTCGGATTTCGATTTATTGGCGCTTTCAGCGCGTTCTTTTTCGATTTGCAGGCTTTCATTGAGCTTTTCGACTTCTGCAGTGCGCTGGAATTGTGCTTCACGTGCATGACGCAAATCCTGAATAACACCCATGAGGCGGCGTTCTTGTTCTTCCAGTCGTTTTTGCTGGGCTTTGAGTTCGGAAATGTCGGTACCAACAGAGACAAAACCGCCGTCACCTGTCAGACGTTCGTTGATTTTAAGCCATGTGCCATCTGCCATTTGGCGCTCGACAGTACTATTGCCAAGAGCATCTTCTCCCATGGCCCGTTCACTGATGGCCGCGCGAATTTTGGCTTCTATCACAGTTCGCTTGACACCGGGAACCAGTGCCTCATTTGAAAGCCCGGCATATTCACGGAACTTGCTGTTGGACATGACTAGACGGTCATCGGCATCCCAAAGAACAAAAGATTCAGATATGTTTTCAATAGCATCGCGGATGCGCAAATCAGCCTGGGCTGTTTCTTCTGCAAACTGGTGCTGTTCGCTGACGTCAAAAGAAATACCGACAAGGTGTGGCTCGTCGCCTTCTGCGACTTCGGCACGAATACGCATCCAGACATAATGCCCATCGGCATGGCGCATAGGAACATTGATATCTACATGATTGGTTTCGCCGTTTAATACCCGTTCGGCAATATCATAAAAGTCTACATCCATCGGATTGATAATTTTAGTAATTTCCGAAATGGAAAGGAGCGCATCTTGTGGTTTGTAACCCAGCATTTCATACATGGAGCGTGACCAGTAAACACGACCGCTGGCCATATTCCAGTCCCATAGGCCGCAACGTCCGCGTAGCATAGCCATTGCAATACGGCTCTGGATTTTTTCTGAAATGTCATCGGCGTCACGTGCCCGTGCGGCTTGGCTGTAATAGGCATAGAGAATGGCCAGCATGACACCGCAAGTACCGGCAAAAAGGGTAATGTTAAGTGATACGCTTTTGCGCCAATCCGCAAATATATCTTGTGTTGCCTCGCTGACAAACACACCATAATCACCGTTGCCCGCTTGATTGAAAGAAGCAAGGGAAGGGACACTGTCAAGTTTGACCGGCATAACACCGGCACTGGCGCCAAAGACAAAAAGCGGTTGTGCATTGGTAATGATGGTAGACAGATTTTTCCCCAGAACCGGTTCAAGACCGGAGGCGGCAACCACATTGCCATCTTTGTCTACGATAGCAATCTTTGCCGATGCACTGATCAGGCTTTGCGTGCGGAAATCAAAAAGCAGATTTTGTAATCGGGAAGCATCCAGTGTCGGTGCATCTGTGTCTGTCTGAGTCAATAAGGCCCGATCAATGGAGCTGGCAATATGGCTGGTTGAAAGTGTCAAAGCACTGCGAGAGGCCAGTTCTATATTCTGGCGCCATTCATAAAGCGATAGGCAGCGCACAACAAGGATAATGACGAGAAAGGCCAATATAAGGATTGGAACAGAACGGCGCAGCCATGGTTCCACCTTCAGCAAACGCTGATAGGCCGGCCCTGAAAGCAGGTCGACATGGGCTGATCGGCCTGAGCGTTTTTTAGCGTCAGGCTTTTGATCAACAAACGTCTGTGTGGGCGCGTTAAACGCGTCCAATTCTGCCATTGCTGGCCCCCTCAAAAAAATAATGTAAAAACGGAAAACTGATTCGGCACGCAACAAACCCGAACGAGCGCAATGAATCAAAACTGATTCGTGTTGTCCAGTGTTTTTTTAATAAAAAATTAAATTTCATTATAAGAGCTTAATTTATAAGCATTAATAGAAATTTAATATTTGCGTTAACCTTTTGTTTTTGACGCTTTATGCCAGCATTCTGGTTATGATATCTGCCAAATCAGTTGACAAACTCTTTTCATCCGCTATGCGGCCCAATGCTTTTTTCAGCTTTTCGCGTCTAATAGGCTCATATTGCTTCCAGTTACGCAATATTGTGGCAAGACGTGCAGAAAGCTGCGGATTTTCCTTATCAATCATGACAATGAGATCGGTAAAAAATGTATAGGCTGCACCGTCTTCGCGATGAAAACCTGTTGGATTACCGGCCGCGAAGACAGCAATCAGGGCACGAGTACGATTGGGGTTATCTAGCGAGAACAGATGATGCTGCATCAGTTTTTTTACATCATCAAGCGTATGGGGGCCAGCAACCATGGCCTGGGTGCTGAACCATTTATCCATAACCAGCGGGTCCTGACCGAATTCTTCTTCAAAAGCATGAAGCGCATTTTTGGCTTCTAAGCTGGTGCTAAAACGATGGACAAGAATATTGAGTGCGGCTATTTTATCCGTCATATTATCGGCACTGTTGAAGTGGTTGACTGCATCTGAAGCATCGTTTTTGGCGATGGAAATATAATCAAGCAGCAAATTGGAAAGTGCTCTTATCCCTGATTGGCGGGTATCGGGTGAATAATGCTTGGCCCGTGGCAGGTTGCGATGCAGCGCATTGAAAATATCAAGCTTGTTTTGGGCGACAAAGAGTATGAAGCGTTGACGGGCTGAAAAAATAGCCTGTGGATCGACGTCCTGACCAATGGCGCGAGCAATGTCATTTTCACCGGGGAAACTCAGGCTCATGGCGCGAAAAGCCGGATCAAGTGTTTCATCGCTCGCAATTTTCGCGATACTATCGGCAAGAGCGGCCCGTTCCGTTTCATCGATATGGCCTTTGGATGCGGCGACCAGATGATCGCTTAGCAAGCTGTTTAGAGCCTGCCAGCGATTGACATCATCGCTATCGTAGGCAGCAAGAAAAAACAATTCCTGACGGTCGCGTGCAAAGGAGACTTGAACAGGTGCAGAAAAATCACGCAAGAATGAAACAACTGGCTTTTGCGGACAATGAGGGATTGTTAGCGTCTGTTCCTGTTCTTTTAAAACAAAAACGCCGTTATTGATCATATTGCCGGTTTCAAGCTGCATATCCTTGCCATCTGGTCCAATAAAGCCGAGACGCACCGGTATGACCATCGGTTTTTTGTTTGTCTGCCCCGGTGTTGGCGGGATAGATTGGCGGATTGTCAACTGATAGGTGCCGTCCTGATAGGTTTCATTGACATCGAGCTGTGGTGTGCCTGCCTGCTCGTACCAGAGCATGAATTGGCTGAAATCGTGGCCTGATATATCGGCAAAACACTGGATAAAATCTTCAATTGTACAGGCTTCGCCGTCATGCCGCTTAAAATAGAGATCCATGCCTTTGCGAAATAGTGCTTCACCCAGCAATGTATGGATCATCCGTACGACTTCAGCCCCTTTTTCATAAATGGTTGCCGTATAGAAATTATTGATTTCGCTGTATTGCCGCGGCCGTACCGGATGGGCAAGTGGTCCGCTATCTTCAGGAAACTGGGCGGCTTTCAAGGTACGGATATCGGCAATGCGCTTGACGGGACGGACCCGTTCGTCGGATGAAAATTCCTGATCGCGATAGACCGTCAGCCCTTCCTTCAAGCACAGCTGGAACCAGTCACGGCAGGTGATACGGTCACCAGTCCAGTTATGAAAATATTCATGCGCAATAACCCGTTCAATACCATCATAGTCATTGTCCGTTGCTGTATGCGGGTCGGCCAATACATATTTGTCGTTAAAAATATTGAGGCCTTTGTTTTCCATGGCGCCCATATTAAAATCCGATACGGCGACAATATTGAAAAGATCAAGATCATATTCGCGGCCAAAACGTTTTTCATCCCATGCGAATGAACGTTTCAGGGCATCCATGGCATAATGGGCGCGTGATTGCTTGCCTTTTTCGACATAGACGCCCAGTTGTACATTGCGTCCGGACATGGTGGTAAAACGATCATGGATGCTGTCGAGGTCACCGGCGACCAGTGCAAATAGATAGGAAGGCTTGGGATGGGGATCATGCCAAAGTGCAAAATGGCGGCCGGAATCAAGATCGCCTTCTTCCAGAAGATTGCCGTTGGATAGCAGAATAGGACAACTTTTTTTATCTGCTTCGATACGCACGCTATAGACAGACAATATATCGGGTCGATCATAGAAATAGGTAATCCGGCGAAAGCCTTCGGCTTCACATTGGGTACAGAAAACGCCATTGGAAAGATAAAGTCCCATCAATTGGCGGTTGGCTTTTGGGTTGATTTCGGTCTCGATTGTAACATTAAAGCTGGTTGCATCCGGTGGGGTCAGCTCAAGCTTTTTGGCTGATGCGCTATAGTGCTCAGCAGAAAGTGTTTCGCCATTTATGGCGACACGCAGCAGTTTGACATCGTCACCGGCCAGTTCCAGCTTAGTGCTCGGCTTTATGCCATCACGTCTTTTGAAGGTAAGGCTTGCTTTGACAAGTGTGTTTTCAGGATAGAGGGAGAAATCAAGTTCTGTTTTTTCGATTGCATAAGGTGTCTGTTGATAGTCTTCGAGGTGAAAAACAGGGCGGGATGGGGCATTCATGATTAATATCCTGATAGAGCACTATTATTGATATTGATCCTAAGCTTTCATTATTCAATCGGCAATGCTCTTTGCAAAAACTAACGTGCATGTGAATTGAGTTTCTTTCTTTGGTGTTTTTCCGGCATAGGCAGCCGTCGTGCTGCATTGTATAGAAATAAATAGAACAGCCTAACGATAGCGGTGTTTTGAAAAATCCATTTTAAAAATATAGACTATATTTTGGGTTACAGACTGTCGAGTCTGGCTTTGATTTCAAGGAGATCTTGCCATGCAAGTTTCTTTTGTGCCGGAAACCGTAACAAATGGTTGGGATGCAATGTTGCCATTAATGGCAATGACTGTCCGGTAGATGTTTTATAGTCGTGCCAATGGCCGCGCAGACGTACAATAGCTTGTTTCCCACCCGTCAAGAGTTGCGCGGCAGGGCCACCCATTGCGATAAGAATTTTAGGATTGGCCAATTCAATCTGTCGTTCAATGAATGGACGACAGATTTCAGTTTCGGCAGCAGTTGGAGCACGGTCACCTGGCGGGCGCCAGAATATTATATTGGCGAGATAGACGCTATCGCGGTTCAAGCCGATTGCCGTAAGCATACGGTTTAATAATGCACCGCTAAGACCGGCAAAAGGTTTACCTTGAATATCTTCGTCGCGACCGGGAGCCTCGCCAATAAACATAAGAGGGCTATTCGGGGTACCATCATCAAAGGAGGTGTTTTTTGCCGTAAATTTTAACCCGCAGCCGCTAAAATGTTCCAGAGCGGTACGTAGTTCTTCCAATGTTCCTGCTTGCTGTGCGGCATTTATGGCATTGTTGATTTCACTCTCGCCTGGGATAGGGGCAGGTGTAGACAGGCGTGGAGATGTCGGTTTGATTGGCGGATTTTTTTCTGCAGGCTTTTTGACAACAAAAGCCACTTCGCGACGATGTGCGGATTCTTCGCTTTCTATAAAACGGTTATGTGGCTTTTCCGATAGGGCACAGTCAACGCCGGCACTTTCGTAAAAGTGCAGTATATCGTCAAAAGTAAAGCGGTTTTCAGTCACATCCATTATCCTGCGGGTATCGTCGACAGTTTGGTCCTGTGCTGTCTTACATCATCACAATGCCAATGTCAGTCCTCAAGATGAAGAACATCAATAACGCTTATCTTGCCTGTGGATGTTTTGATGTGAGTTGGAGGTTGCAAAATATCCTCATGAACATCTTTGTACTTACAGTGTCTCGGGTAAAATGCGAGATTGTCTATATGCCAGTGTCCAGAAAACACAAAGACAACGCCAAGATTAAATTTTTAGGCCAACTGTTTGGGCGATAGTATGTAGTGGAAGGTGGTAACACCATGGGGTGATAGCCGATACTAACATTCCATTTGCAAACACAAGGAGAGCCGTTTCTAACAGGTGATATAGGATACAATCAAATCAGTTATCGTTTAATTGAAATTCGATCACGACCGGAAGATGATCGGAGCCAATGGAGGGAAGCGTTCCTGCACGGATGACGTGGATCGTATCGGACACCAGCACCTGATCGATCGGTAGGCCGAAAACAGGCCGCATAAAAGATGGAAATTGATAGGAGAGGAAGGTGTTGCCCAGTCCTGCAATATGGCGCGTATGGGTAGTTTTTTCCAATTTTCGGACTGTATTACTCCATGTTACAGCATTGAAATCACCGGCAACAATCATTGCATGGTTGCGTGTTTGGTTATGGTCATAGCGTTGCATGAACCACTGTTCCAACTCGTTAAGCTGTCGATTCTGTCCATAAGGCCATGGCCAGGATAGATGTGCTGAAAAGACATCTATTGTTTGCATAGGATTATCTTCTAGGGGGAGAGAATAACCGATCAAAATGCCGCGTGTTGTTTGTGCATAGATGCAATTGGGCACATCATAAATGGCTTGTGTGGTTCTTTTACGGGAAAAAATAATGCCATTGGCACCAATCCTGTCATTTTCTTTTTTGCATTGGTGCATGTTATTCCCCATAAGCTTGCTGATAGCTTTCAAGACTGGCTGCCATTGTTTTGAGGCTTCTTGAAAAGTCAAAATATCTGGTTGTTCTTTTTCAATCAGTGCAATCAGTTTTTGTGGGGTTGGATTATTATACCGCAGGTTGATCTGGACAAGTTTGAATATCGTCTTTTCTGCGTTGGCGCCTTGCGCTTTGATGCCGCCTGTCTGTTTGCTAAATGAGACAATCATCAAGGCAAATATGATCATCATCAAGGCCTGTTTTTTGAGTGGTGTGAGAAAGAGCGGTAATGTCAATAGAATGGTCAAAATAGCAAGCGGTATGCGAATATCGGCGAGTGAATCAAAAAACGGGTGTACACTGTTCATCAGACTACCCAATAAGGGCAGGGTTAGCAGAACCACTCCGATGAGCCAGATTGTAGCCAGTGGTGTTACGTTTTTTAGAGCGCCATTGTTTTTCATATGTCCTATATACGGATAGGCGGTCTGGTTTGCCAGCCTTTATCGAAGACTACTGGTTATAACAGGATCAATCCATGGTGTTGAAGCTGTTGATTTGCTGTAATAAAGCGCACTGCCACATGCAAGGCTGATGGATAGAATGGCAATGGATAAAATGGATATACGACGGATCAACATGCTATCTACTCCTTGATATTCTCTCTATTCTATAAGAATGTGTTTGAATGTAGGCTGAGATATTCATTCATCAGGTGTTCATGTTCTGGCTATCCTCCTATATGCTTATAGATAATGGCGAACGATGAAGAGGATAGATAATGCTATCGCAAACCAGACCGATCCAGCTTTATTACTGGCCGACGCCCAATGGTTGGAAGATTTCCATCATGTTGGAGGAACTCGGGATTCCTTATAATGTCAATTATATTAATATTGGCAAAGGCGACCAGTTTCAGCCGGAATTTTTAGCCATATCGCCCAATAACCGCATGCCTGCCATTGTTGACCCTGAAGGGCCCGATGGTCAGCCGATCAGTGTGTTTGAATCAGGTGCGATTTTGATGTATCTGGGGCGCAAGTTCAACCGTTTCTATCCTCAGGAAGAACGTAATCGTGTTATGGTCGAAGAGTGGTTGATGTGGCAGATAGGCGGTCTCGGTCCTATGTCGGGGCAGGCGGGACATTTCCGCAATTATGCGCCCGAAAAGGTACCATATGGCATTGAGCGTTATACCAATGAGGTCAATCGGCTTTATGGGGTGATGGACCGTCGTCTGGCTGAAAATGAATATCTTGCCGATCATTATTCTATTGCCGATATAGCTTGTATCGGCTGGGTGTCGAATTATGAAGCCTATGATCAGAAGCCGGAAGATTTTCCGCATCTATTCCGTTGGCTGAAAACCGTCCGCTCCCGTCCGGCTGTTCAAAAGGGGCTTGATTTGGGCAAGGATTTGCGCAGGAATCTGGCTACCGATAAGGAAGCCCAAAAAGTTCTTTTTGGGCAAAAAGCCACTTAAAGTCAACCATCACTCCGGTCTTTATAGAGACCGGAGTGATGGTAGGATGGCTATAATCATCAGCAACCAGTCACCCATCAAATTTTTCCATATGAGATGGTGTGTCTGTTATGCGTGATTGAAGGAGAGCAATTTCTTCTTGTGGAACCCTGAAAAACCCGATGGCGCGGGGCACAAAATAACTGATGAAGAGTGAACAGAAAAATATAAAAAAGCCAATAAATGAGAGATAAATTCCTGTCATTTCCATAATAGCATATTGTGCTATTTGAATAGCCAGTATTGTTTCCGGAAAAAATAGATGCAATACGCTCATGACAACAAATTCCAGAATGGCTAAAAGCAACAAAACAATAAAGAGCTTGATGAGCCAACGGCATTTTTTCTTGGCGGCGCAGCCATATTGCGGATCGGGCTCAAGACTTGAAAGAAGCAGAGCGGCATCGTGTGCATGCTCTGTTGGTATATAAAGTTCCATTCCTTGAAGTCCATGGACTTTATGGGGGTTGATGGCAACCATATGACAGTTTGTTAGCCAGACAGGGATGCCATAGGCTTCTAAAAAAGAACGTGTCACCATTGTTTCAGGTAGGCCATAGCCGGTTCCCATTTTGATCATGTTTGGTGGGGTACTATTCGCCATGCAATGCCTTTTGATGAAATGTTGCGGTTTCTTTGGAAAAGCAACAAAATATGATTTTTTGAGGAAAATCATATTTTGGAATCCAGTTTTTGACTGTTTTGACAGCGATTTGGGCAGCCTGTTGTGGCGGAAATCTATAAACACCGGTTGAAATAGCAGGAAAAGCAATGCTTTGGAATTGATGATCACAAGCGATTTGTAAAGAATTCTGGTAACAGGCTGCGAGCAATTCAGGTTCGTTATGATGTCCGCCATGCCAAACTGGGCCGACCGTATGAATGACAAAGCGGGCGGGCAGTTGATAACCTTGGGTAATTTTTGCCTCGCCTGTCTTGCAGCCATGCAATGTCCGACATTCTTCCAATAGCTTGGGTCCTGCTGCATGATGGATCGCACCATCAACACCACCTCCGCCCAATAGTGAATGATTGGCTGCATTGACGATAGCGTCGACATGAAGCATTGTAATATCAGCTGTGATGATCTCAATACGATTGGACATTTTTTTATCATATCGCACAAAATCAGAAAGAAACAACAATATATGGGCGGTACTATTACAATTCATGGGCAAGAGATTCCGCTTGATACGGAAGAACTTGATTTTTACAGTCCTTATGTCTTGCCTGATGAGGAATATCTGGACAGTCTTGAAGGGGTGGAGAAACTCACCCAATTAAAGCGTCTCAATCTGTGCGGAACAAATATTACTGATCTTTCACCTTTGCGTGGCTTAAACCAATTGTGTGAAATTGATTTGAGCGAGACAAAAGTGCATGATCTCTCGCCTTTGTCTGAATTAGAAAATCTTAAGTCATTCTGTGCCTCTCATACGAATATCCATGATATTTCTCCGCTTTCACGCTCTATAGGGTTACAAGAGATCGATATTCAGGAAACCAAAGTTTCTTCCATTGATGTGATTGCCGAAATGGAGCAATTAAGAAGTATTGATCTTGGCAATACATATGTTGGCGATCTTTCTGCTTTACGCCATGCTTATCAATTGCGCTATTGCGCTTTATGCAACGAGCCTCCGCCCGGCGCACCACGCCATCATGAAGTTGATTATCGTCGATCAACTTATCCAATTGGAAAAGCACTGACCTCGCTTGATATTTTTGAAAATGCTTACGCTCTGACAAAATTGATGGTCAATGGCACTGATCTTACTGATATTTCAGCACTAAAAAATCTGCATGCCATGACAACGCTTGATATTGGCCATACATTGGTAGAAGACCTGTCGCCTATTGCCTCTTTAACGAAACTGGAAGTTTTGGAGCTTGATCGATTACCGGTTATCGAACTGGCATTTTTGCAGGATAAACAGCATCTTTGTCGTCTTTCACTAAGCTATAGTACCATAACTGATCTTTGGCTTTTGCCGCAATTGCAAGCGTTGAAAAAGCTAATGTTTGATGACACAAGGCTGACAACACTTGCCGGCCTGCCTGAATTGCCCTCTCTTCAATGGATGTGTGCCGCTCGAAGCGACCTTCGTGACTTATCGGGCATTTCCCGCTATCCCCTGTTGGAGCATGTTCATTTTGGAGGCACTTTAATTCATGATCTGGCGCCATTGGCACATTTGAAAAAGCTGAAATTCGTTAATGTCTGCAATACGTCGGTTCAGGATTTTTCGCCTCTGGCACAATGTCCCGATTTGACAAGTCTGCTCATTGGCGAAGTATCGCCACATGGGCGAACTTTTATGAGTATTGGGGAGGGGCGTGAAATGGGCCTCAACTGGCAAAGGCTTGGTGGTAAGTCTTTAATAAAGAGCTTTTTAGCACGCCAATCAGCATGTTAGTGAGCCTTGCATTAATTGTGTGACGTAATCTTTGGCCTGTCTGATTGCTTCGTTCATGGTGTGTCCTTGGACAAGGCCGACTGCAATGGCGCTGGATAAAGTGCAACCGGTACCACGCATGGTCGTATCAAGGCGTGGATTGGAAAATGAAAAGGTTTTATGTGCTGTATAAAGCCTGTCAATGGCATTGTTACCTTGCCCGTGGCCGCCTTTGGCAAGGACTGCCTTTGCACCGAAGTGCATTAGCTTTTGTGCTTGGCGGTTGATGGTCTCTTCTGCATCTGCAATAGGCTCATCGCTTAAAAGTGCAAGCTCTGGTAAGTTGGGGGTTACTAATGAGACAAGTGGCAAAAGCATTGATGTGATGATTTCGATCAGCCCTTTTTTTGCCAATGGACTACCTGACGAGGCACCGAGGACGGGATCCAGTATGATAGGCAGTGTAGGATAGTGTCGAATATCTTCGACAATGATACGTGCAATTTCCGGTGTTGCAATCTGGCCGATTTTTATGGCGGCAATTTTGCCTGTACCAAGTGCTGCCCTTATCTGTCCACTGACGATAGTTGGATCCAGCGGGTTGACAGATGTAACGGTATGATCATCCTGTACATTGACTGATGTAATGGCCATGGCGGCGCCAAGCTTGAAAGCGGAAAATGTCTCAATGTCACGGATAATGCCCGCGCCGCCTGTTGGGTCTGTGCCCGCAATGGTGAGGATTTTTAACGCCATTTTGCCGTCACTTCGATCCATTCGTCAACACGTTTTTCAGGGGTATCATGAAGCAATATATCCGTGACAACGGCTGCACTATCGGCACCAGCTTCTAGAACACCCGTTACGCGTTCAGGTGTCAGGCCGCCAATGCCGACAAGGGGAATATGGCCGATCTGTTTTTTCCAGCCAGTAACTTTTTCAAGTCCTTGGGGCGCCCATTTCATCTTTTTCAAGATTGTCGGATAAACAGGCCCCAGTGCAATGTAATCGGGTTTGGCAGCAAGCGCTATATCCAGCTCTTCGCCATCATGGGTGGAAACGCCAAGTTTTAGCCCGGCTTTTTTTATGGCGGCAAGATCGGCTTCAGCCAGATCTTCCTGCCCCAGATGGATAAAATTGCATTGTTCTTCAATGGCTATTTTCCAATAGTCATTGATGATCAACTGACAGCCATATTGCGCACAAATTTCTTTTGAACGGCGAATATGGCTGCGAAGCGTTGTTTCGTCTTTATCTTTCATCCGCAGTTGTACCAAGCTGACACCAAGGGGAATAAGCCGTTCAATCCAGTCGGCACTGTCAACAATGAGATAGAAGGGATCAAGTTTCATGGAATACTGACCTTGCATAGAGAAAGGGGTTTTATGAAAAGACGGCTTGTCCGATAACAGGTGTTGAGGGAACCGCCATATCGCGTGGTTCAAGCAGACCCGCTTGATAGCCTTCACGGCCTGCATTGATGGCTTTGGCAAAGGCTTCAGCCATCAAGACCGGATCGCCTGCCTTGGCAACGGCTGTATTGAGCAATACGGCATCGTAGCCAAGCTCCATAGCTGCTGTTGCATGGGAGGGACGGCCGATTCCGGCGTCGATAATGAGCGGCAGGTCTGGAAAATGGGCGCGAATGGAGCGTAATCCGTCTGTATCACGCGGTCCTTTGGCCGATCCGATTGGTGCGCACCATGGCATAATGACACGGGCCCCTGCTTCTGCCAGTTTTTCGGCGACAATCAGATCATCTGTTGTGTAGGGGAAAACCTCGAAACCTTCTTCTGTCAGTATTTTTGTCGCTTCTACCAAGGCAAAGACATTGGGTTGCAATGTATCCTGATTGCCGATGATTTCTACCTTGATCCACGGGGTTTTGAATACTTCGCGCGCCATTTGGGCGGTTAAAACCGCTTCTTTGACAGAAAAGCAGCCTGCGGTATTGGGTAGAACTGACACATTAAGTGCCTTGATCATCTGGAAGAACTGGCCACCACTTTTGCCGCCGGCTGTTTCTCGCCGCAATGAAACGGTAACAATTTCAGCCGCCGATTTTTCAACGGCAGTTGCCAAAATAGCCGGTGAGGGGTATTGGGCCGTACCAAGCAGCAGGCGGGATGAAAATGTCTTGCCATAAAGTGTTAGCATGTCAGCCTCCCTGCATCGGACTTAAGACTTCGATCCGGTCACCTTCTTTGATTTTACATGTGCTTCGTGCATCGGTTGGTACAAGTGCGCTATTCAGCGCGGTTGCTAGCCATTCTCCTTCATAACCGAGCTCGGACAGCAGATGTTCAAGTGTAGATGCCTTGGTTTGAAGGATTTCACCATTAACGCTTATATTCATTGTTCAATCCAGTGCCAGTTGCGCGGCTTCCATTGCCATGGCTGGTGCTAAAAGATAGCCATGCCGATAAAAGCCGTTAATTGAAATATGGTTGCCGCTTTTACTTACGCGCGGAAAGTTGTCGGGATAAGAAGGACGGACGCCGATACCGGCTTCAATGATTTCCGCTTCACCAAAAGCCGGATGAAGTGCATAGGCCGCATTCAAGAACTCCATCATCGAACGGGCAGATATAGGGGCATCGCTATCGCTTTCAATCATGGTTGCGCCAACCATGAAAATATGGTCCGAACGCGGTACAATATAAAGTGGAATACGCGGGTGTAGAAGGCGGATAGGGCGGGAAAGATTGATTTCGGATGTACGCAATAGTAGCATTTCTCCTCGTACACCGCGCAATGAAGGATCTTTGCCAATTTGTGATCTGCCTGTTGCATCGATAATTGTGTCATAGGGGGTTTCATTTTCACCTTTGTCGACAAAGTGCACTCCGCGCTCATTCAATATTGCTTTAAGCGCCAATAATGCCTGTCGTGGATCAATATGGGTTTCATCAGCAAAGAAAAGTCCGCTATTGAAGCGATCGGCCAGATCGGGTTCGATTTTGGCAATAAATGATGTATCGACATTTTGATGTCCGCGGGTGCGGCTGGCAAAGCGATTGAGTTCAGAGCGATCGCGTGAAGATGCAACAACCAATGTGCCATTATGCTGGACAAGGTGTGGTAATTTTTCCGCCCACCATTTCATGGCTTGTAGGCCCAATGTTTCAACGCGTTCTTCTGCGCTTTCATGTTCGCAATGAGGGGCCAGCATACCGCCTGCAAACCAGCTTGCTGCACCGATGGGGGCATCAAGTGGTGCACTAACTGTAACCGATGCACCGCGTATAGCCAATTCATAGGCAACCGTAAGGCCACCGACACCTGCGCCTTTGACGAGGATATTTTGCCTGTTTTCTGCCATATCCGCTCTCCATCAGGGATGTTCTCTGACGATGCGATAGATGAGGTGGTAAAGAATATATTCTGAACAACAACACCATTCCTACGCCAGTCTGAACTGGATCAGGTTCAACGGGTCATTGCGCTGCTTAAAAGCCATCAATCTCTCAGCCCCTTGTCGGGACTCCCCTGGTGCCGTGACTCTTGTTGAGATGGCCGCTTTTGTCAAGTATCGTTTTATTGATGCCGTTTTGACAAAAGAAAATGATGTTCATTTATTCGTCTTGCGGTCTATCGTGGGGAACAAGTGCAGAAATAACAAAAAGCAGCCAGCCGAGAATAGTGGCCATACCGCCCAATGGTGCGGCAAAGGGAAAGAGTTTGTGCTCTGTCATTTCGCGCATGACGATATCGCCCGTAAAAAGAGTGACGCCTAATATGATCAAAGCACCGCCTAGACGGGTCAAAAGACCACTTCTATTGGATAGGGAAAGAGCAATCAATAAAGGTGCGTTTCCAAGCAGAATAGGGGCGATTGATTCAAAATGGCCACCCAGATGCGCCGCGGCAGCATAGGCTGCAATGCCTCCTGCACCAAACAGTCCGCCAATAGCGCAGAATATGCGGTGTTCAGTTTTGTGCATTCTATGCTCCTTTTGCTGATTTGAGTGTTTGAGCCAAGGCTGTTTCGAATAGATCCAATGCTTCATCATTTCCGACACTGACACGGATTAAACGATCAAGAACCGGCACAGACGGTTTGCGGATAAAGACACCTTGCTGGGCTAGGTCATCAAGAATAAAGCGCGCAAATGTGGCATCGTGTCCGCAGTCGATAGCAACGAAATTGGCAGCAGAATCAAGCGGCTCTAGATCATGGGCAAGAGCGATTTGTTGGATTCGGTGGCGTCCATCGATAATCTTTTGAATACTCTGTTCAAGATAGGTCTGGTCATCCAATGCGGCAATAGCAGCTTTCTGAGTTAAAAGGCCGATAGCAAAATGATCGCGGATTTTATCAAAGAGTGAAATGATTTCAGCTGGGCCGATGACATAACCACAGCGCATACCGGCCAGTGCATAGGCTTTGGAAAAAGTACGCATTCGCAGCACATTGGGCCATAAACGGTCAATGGGGGGCAAGGCGGCTTCGGGGGCGCATTCGCCATAAGCTTCATCAAGGATAATCATTGTTGATGAAGGAACAGACCGGATAAAGTCTTCGATAGCATTGGCTGTATGCCATGTGCCAAGTGGATTGTCAGGATTGGCGAGGTAGACTATTTTTGCATGATGGTCGTGTGCAGCCTGCGCCAATGCATTAAGATCACTTTTGAAATCCTTGTAAGGGACATGGACAAGACGCCCGCCATAGGCATTGACATGGTAATTGAAGGTTGGATAGCCGCCAAGCGAGTTGATGACGACATCGTCGTTTTCAATATAGAGACGTACAGCCAGCCCTAGCAAGGCATCGACACCCGCACCGACATTGATAGCTTTTGGCGCAAGACAATGATGGCGAGCCAAGGCGTGGATCAGATCATAATTTTCAGGATCGCCATAATGCCATATGTCATGGCCGTAGTTCTGGATAGTCTCGATGACTTTGGGTGAGGGGCCAAAACTGCTTTCATTGGCACCAATACGGGCTTTGAATATTTGTCCTGATTGCCGCTCCAGTGCCTCTGGCCCAATGAAGGGCGTTGTTGCTGGCAATGCATTGATAAGAGGCAATGCGGGCGGTGGTGTTGGATTCTTATTACTCAAAGGACGTTCCCCATTCATTATCGGGCCTTGATAATATGGATAGGCCATATTGATTTATCATCCATCTGGATATGGCAGAACATCAATGAAGCGGCCAATTTAATATATTTTATAGAGCTTGCCGGTTCGATAAGCCCTTTTATCGCCTAGCATGAAAAAAAATATATGCCTATGGGGCGGCAGTCACAAGCTGTTGACCAGACAGCAGAAGACAGCGAATAGAGCTTTCAATCAAGACATAAAAAAACCCGGCAGTTTCGACTGCCGGGTTTTTATAAGTTTTAATCCTAAAGGATTAGAACGAACGCTGAAGACGGATCATGCCTTCGAAAGCGTCTTTACCCTTAAGGGAAGTACGAACGCTATCACCAACAGCGACGCCGTTTATATCATGACGGTAGCCTGTACCGGCATCGTCATCCCATGAAACGTAAGTCAATTCAGGAATGATTGCCAAACCAGGAACGAGTTCATAACGAACGTTCAACGAAGCGGCAAATGTATCTGTGTCGTCATAGGACAACTGAGCATTCAGGCTTGTCTTCGGGTTGAATTTGAAAGTTGTACCGCCCCAAACGGACCAGTCACCACCCCAGTCACCATAGATTGAGTTGATTTGACGATAGATACCGAAACGGCCAAGGCCATTTTTATACTTACGATAGCCACCATCATACTCACGGTCACCTATAGTAACACCACGATTACCATAATTTTCGTCGATATCGTAGTAGTCGTTAGCTGACTTGTAACCAGCCATCAACCAAACACTCCACTGGTCGGTAACGTTTACGTCGATACGAGCCTTGGCAGCCCATTCTTCGTAATAAGCGTCATAAGCGCCAACCAAGGATACACCGCCCCAGCCCTGAACAAACTTCAGACCAGCAAGGATATTTGGTGTATAGTCATCAATTTTACCGCTAAGTTCTTTTGAACGGTTAAAGCCTACATTACCATTAACATCTGTTCTGAATCCACGTACGCCAGCATCGTCAGCATCGTTAGAACCCTGTTCAACACCCAAAATAGCCGAGAAGCCATTGCCGTTGTTGAAAGTGTAGCTGATGACGTTTGTACGGGCATACATCATTGGGTTAACAACGTCGTCGTTGTTCACAGCGCCGGCATAACCATTCCAGTGCCAGAAGATCGACTCGTCCATACCAACGCGAAGGCCGCCGAGTTCGATGTAACCGAACTGAAGACGTGTATAGCTGTTGTCGCCATCATCCCACTGCGAACGCAGGGTGATGTTTGTGCGCAAGGTGCCGAGTTCTGTTTCAGTTGCTGTCAAGAAGCTCAACTGACCGCGTGAACGCCAACGATAGGTGTCACGGTCAATGCCCTTACCTGTTTTACCAACCTGACGACCATATACGTTGTCACCGCCATGAATGTCGGCGCGGACGTAGCCGCCAATGCGCATGCAAGTTTCGGTACCAGGAATATAGAAATAACCTGCACCGTAAGCGTCACAAACGCGTACATATTCTACGGGTTCCGGCTCAGCAACGACAACGTCAGCTGCACGAGCGCCAGAAACTGCAACGAGGGCTGCAGCGGAGCCGAGAAGAAGGCTCTTAATGTTCATATCTGACCTCCAGTCAAAGTTTAAATTGGGTCGGGGTATTGAAGTTCAGCAAGCTGTTCCCCGATCCCCATTAACCGAAAAAGTCGCACGCAAGCGCTCCTTCTTCATGAGCCGAACATACTCGCCCCGTTTTATGTTTCAACCTCGAAATGCATATTTAACAGATAGTCATGACAGTATGCGTCTGCGTTGTTGCAAAAAAGTCACGAAAACACCGTTTAGGAGCTAAAAAATTGAGGGTTTGTTAACTATGGCCGACGTCTTGGCCTGTGGAAAAGGTAAAATCGGCTCCTTTTGATATGGAATCACCGTATCTGTGACGTGCAGATATATAATGCGATATGTGGAATTGTTTTATCATGCGAATGCATATCTGTATGGCTCCCTATATATAATGACTATAAAGTGGTTTTATGTTGACTGACTTAATCTGGATTACGTGTTGATTCTTCTAAGAATCAGTATCTGTTTGTCTATAGATAGGCTGTGATGCCCTGCAAGGTGGCTTTATTGCCGCTTTTAATGGGATGACTTTATAATATGGGCAGAAAAAATGCTTCGAATCGTCAAAAGTTCTTGAACTTGGCGTCAATACTGTTTATTCCCCGTCCTCGGAGAGGTGGCCGAGTGGTCGAAGGCGCTCCCCTGCTAAGGGAGTAGGGCTCAAAAGGCTCTCGTGGGTTCGAATCCCATCTTCTCCGCCATTCCCTAGAAAATTATCGTATATAGATAAAGAATAAGAAGCAGAATAGGTGTGCATTAAAGTACATATGTGTGAATGGAAATTGGCACAAATCTGGCACGGCACATTTGTCAATGAATCTGGTTTGTTTGAATTTTTGTAAGATGGCGATTAATCTCCTGCTTGATCGGTTGATAAAATCAGGTAGGCATTATCAATGTAATCGTTATTTTTTGCTTGGAGATCGATTTCTTTAAAAATATCTCGATAGTGCTGAACTGGTTGTGAGCGCATTGAATAATATGCTTTTTACATAAACCATCTTATAAGCAGTAAGATTGTTATAAAGATCGTGAAGTAGGTTGTGAAAGCATTCAAATCTGTTGTTTTTTTTGTTTTGAAAAAAAATACGCCATAAGAGATCATCATAAAGATTGGTACAATCGTCAAAATGGCTAAAAAATAGATCATTGATGTTTCAACTCCATTTTATGCATATCCATTTTTCTTCAATAGTTTTTATATCTTGATGAAACCTGCAATCGTAAGGATGAAATTACAGATTCTATGCTGTTTTTCAAATAAATAATGCATGTATGGTGTTTCCATTTATAGCAATGGAAATATTCAATATTTATGGTAGGGATACACTCACTAAGATAGAATATGGCTATTGGAACAGTTGGAGAAGGACGGTTATGACATATAGCACGTTGTCATTGATATGGATGATTTTTGTTTATGTTTATATGCCAATTGTAATAATTGCTTTTATTGCTCTTATAATCTGTGTGGGGAAGAATATAAGAAAGAAGTGTGTATTTTCTCCCGGGGCCATATTTATTAAATGCATTCCGGCTTTGCTTTTTTTAATCCTGTTTTCGGTGCCTGCTTTTTATGTCAATAATAAATATAATAGATATGATTATTGTGTAACAATTGTTGAGGCTAATAAAATAACGGATAGAAGGGATGAATTTCTTAATGAGAGATGTTCTTTTTATGATCTTGATGAATTAATAGATGTTGCTCGTAGGTATTAGTGAAATCGCATTGTATTATTGTTTGCTTAGCTTTTGTAAAAGCTCTTTTTCTTGAGCTATAATAACATGCGCTGTAGGCTTTTCTTATTTGTCTGTCGGCGCTGTCTTTTTTGTGTTTTATAGGCCAAAGATTGTCCGGTTAGGTGTCCACATTGAATTAGGGTCTCTATTCCCCGAGTTGTGATGTCCGCCACAGCCTGTCAGTGTAAATCCAATGATTATCATGAGGATTATTGATTTGACTAGAATATGGAAAGACGTACGCATAAAAGCCTCATGTAGGAATCTGAATATAAAACCTTTTATCAGAATGGTAGGGGGGCGTCTATATCTTGTTATATCCCACAAGGATAAGGCTTTCATGTCTTACAAGATGTGATAAACGCCGGTCGAAGCTTGTAGGGTATCATATTGTTCATTATTGAGGACACATCATTTGGGTAGCGAATAAAAAGTTTGCAACCTTGGGGTCTGATTAAATTGAAGTGGAAATTGTGAATGCAAAAACGCTCGATATTATTTATTGTTTTGGGGCTTGTGATATTGGCTGCTGCTTTTTTTATTGGTGGCGAAAAACCATCGGCACCTGAAGATTTAAAGGCGGCATGTGAGAAAAAATTCGAAAATACCGGCTCACAAGGTGATGTACTTATATCACGCTGCAAAGAAGTAACCTTTGCAATAGCAACGACCGCTACCAATGCACAAGATGCAGCCAAAGCAATTTCATCGGCCAATCAGTCTGATTTTATCATGAATATGATACAAAAGTTTCTTTTGGGATTTGGAAGTGTCTTAGTTTTCTGCGGCACATTAATAGCATTTAGAAAAAACAAAACAACTTTGTGAGTGTTCAAGAACCTTAAAGAGAAGAGGCAGGCAAGAATAGACAGTTGGTTTTTATGAGAGGCCCTGTGGTTAGATCGATAAGTGATTTTACGATGAACGCCGCTAAGATAGATATAAAATTATTATAGTGTGTCTGATATACTCGTCTTTCTTTAAGTAGGGTGAAATAGCTTAAATAAGAAAGAAGAAAATACTGCTCTGTTATGATAAAGTCTGTTAGTACCAGAATATTATGATCTGTGTGATGTCGATGGCTACTTTTATTGAATTGGAGGAGCTCAATGACGGATTTAACAGTAAAGCTTGTTGGTAAAACCAAGGGCTTTTAGATATGTTTCCAACGTTAGAGCGTGTCGGATTGTGAGGCAATAATTTTATGAGACGTTTTTTCTGGCCGTTTGTTACGCTGTTTGTTTCCGGTGTGATCTTTTTTTTATGGTTTTCAGCCCGTCCGTATGAGCGGCAGATAACCGCACAGTTTGCCGAGCTGACAATTGATTATCCTTGGGCAAACGCCAAAGTCACAGATGATGATATTGTGCTTTATGGCATGGCGCCGAATGAGGCTGAACGGAATCAGCTGATTGCCAAGGTTAAAAAGATTGCCAATATTGACGAGGTTAAATCGCAAATCACTTTGTTGCCGGTAGCGAAAGCATTTAACTTTGTGATTGATATGAAGAGTGATGTGATCACTTTGAGAGGGATGATCCCCCCGCAAATGGACCGTTTTGCCCTGATAGAAAAAGTTGAAAAAACAAAACCGGGTTTGCCCGTCTATGATGAATTGGAAGTCACCAATGGTGCTGATCCTCATTTCGAGCAATGGGTGGATTATATTATAGGCCTGTCAGCCGATTATGACGATGGAAATATTTGTCTTTCAAATAACAAGATCTATTTTACGAAAGAAAAACGTAAAAGGCAGACTTTCAATGCACCGCTGCCAGAAGCATTGAAAGAAGGTTAGGATTGCACTGAATTTTGGAAATGCAGTTGTATAAAATGCACAAAATTAAAAAAGCCGGTTTAAACCGGCTTTTTTAATTTGCTTATCCTTATCGCCCCGAGACTAGATCGGTTCTGATGTCGGTTGAGCCTGACAGGCGGGCTTTATAGACTTCATAATTCTCCATCACCCGCATTACATAGTTGCGTGTCTCGGTATATGGAATACGCTCCACCCAATCGACAACTGTATCAATATTCTGCCCACGAGGATCTCCGTAGCGTTCAATCCACTGATGGGCACGTTTGGGACCTGCATTGTAACCGATAAAGGTAAGGATATAGGAACCGTTGAAACGTTCCAGTTGTTCACCCAGAAAATGGGCACCAAGTGTGGCGTTATAGGCCGGATCGGTAGCGAGCCGGCTGGGTGAATAGGCGATGCCCTGTTTTACAGCAACGGCCTTGGCTGTACCGGGTAGTAATTGCAGCATACCTTTAGCGCCGGCACCTGATTGTGCAGTCGGGTTAAACTCGCTTTCCTGACGTGCAATGGCATAGGCCAGAGCCTTGCCGGACGCAGAGATATTGGCTGACGCTGGAATAGCACCAACCGGATGTGATAGCGCGCCGACATCAAGACCACGATTGACTGCGCTTTTGCCAATACGCAGACTTGTGTAGTGGTCGCCCTTTCTTTCAGCCATGACAGCCAGCATCGCAAGCTCTCCGGGACTGTTGATCGAAGCGCCCAGCTCGCGGTAAAGTAGGCCAGCCTTATCTTGATAGCCAATAGCTTCCAGACGCTTGATGGCCTGTACTGGTTCACGTGCTTCGAAACGCTGGCGCTCGGCGTTGCTTGGTTTGGGATAGGCAATATCTAGTGTTGTACGGCCAAGACGTGAAGCCGCAAGCTGGCCATAATAGGTGGTGCCATAATGGGCCGCGCGCTGGAAATAGCTTTGGGCGTTTTTGCGCTCTCCTGCTGCTTCGGCAGCGCGTCCCATCCAGTAATAACCGCGCGACATGGAAATGACACCGGTTGAAAGAGATGGGATTCGGGTAAAGTGTGCCAATGCTGTTTTGGGATTATTCAAGAATCGCAAGGCATACCAGCCGGCATGAAATTCGGCATCGGCAGCCATGGCCGGGGTTTCGGCCGTATGGGCAGACGCCAATTGATAGGCCAGTTTGGGCTGGTTCAAATCGAGCATTTCACGCGACAGAACACGCCGTTCGATCCACCATGCATCTGGATCAATCAGCGAGGCTGGATCCTTGGGAGCTTTTAACATCAGCTTGGCAGCTTCGTTATATTGACCGGCACGACGCAGATACTGGATTTGCGCAAATTGGAAAAGCGGGTCTTTATGCCACTTTTTATCGACATTTTTAAGCTTGGCCCCTGCTTTGGAATCACCTTTGATAACAGCAGCAACACCTTCAAAGAAAGATTGGGCCTGTGCCAGTGGCGCCAAGCGTTCGGCTGAATTAACGCGGCTCATATAAAGCATAGCACGCATGCGTTGTAGATGATCGGCTGTTGTCAGCGCCGGTCCGACCTTGTTGATAACCAGTTGTTCTTCTGCAGGTGATAATTTTGCGTGATACCACCATGGTGCTACAATTTGGCGGGCGCGATTGGCTTGCCCATTGTCAATCAGTGCTTTGCCCAGTGCTGCCATACCTTGTGCGGTGACCGGTATATGATTACCGAAACCATTGATAATGGCAGATGCACTATTGGTTTCGCTTGATAGAGCGCGTTCGGAATTCGCCCGCATTTGTGCCATGCCGGGCCAGTCTCTTAATTCGACAGCCGCATTGAATATTTCCGAACTTGGAATGCCGGGCATGCCCGATGTACCGATGGCCCATGTTAATATGTGCCGATCAAGCGCATTTTTAGGCATGCCATTGCGGATGGCAATGGCTTGTGGGGCGTTCTTGCTATAAAGGGCGTCTAATCCTTTTTTCAAATTACCGGAGGCAATCATATTGCCGGGGCGGATAATGCCATTTGTCACAACGCCATCCGTATTGAAAGGGCTGGTAGGTGTGGTGGTCGAAGCAAAGGGCTTGACGAGTGGTATAGGTGCTTTGGAAGGCAGCTCTTGAGCTATGGCTGCAGAAGACATCAAGGATGTGGAACCAAGGGCACACAGCAATAAAGGCGATAAAAATGACAAGGCGCGGGTCTGACGCATTACAATTCCATTTCTATAAAAAACAGTCGTCACGCATTCTAATTGTCAAGCATGAAAAGCCGGTTAACAATAGGAGTAATCCTTGATAAGTCCACTTTGATCAATAATTTCTGGTCGGATAATCATTTCTAATGAGATATAACTTATTGTGTATGCATTTTTCATGACGGTGATGATGTGAAAATCAACTTGCTTCATGCTTTTGGCAGGATTATGTTCATACTGTGAAAATTTGCCTTTTGGCTGTTAACGGAGCTTGATAATGTTTAAGGGAGCCTTTACCGCACTCATCACACCTTTTACCGATAAGGGGGATGTTGATGAAAAAGCCTTCCGTGCTTTTGTGAATTGGCAGATTGAAGAAGGCATTAATGGTCTTGTTCCTGTCGGTACAACTGGTGAATCTCCGACATTGAGTCATGAAGAGCATAAGCGTGTTGTCGAAATCTGTGTTGAAGAGACAAAGAAGCGCGTGCCGGTTATGGCGGGTGCTGGGTCCAACAGTACGGATGAAGCGGTGGAGCTGGCCCAGCATGCCGAGAAGGCTGGTGCCGACGCTGTCCTTTTGGTGACGCCCTATTATAACAAGCCTAACCAGAGGGGGATGTTTGCGCATTTTTCAGCCGTGGCCAAAGCAACCTCCTTGCCGATTTTCATTTATAATATTCCAGGCCGCTCTATCATTGATATGACACCCCAGACCATGGCTGAGCTGGCACGAACACATAAAAATATTGTCGGTGTTAAGGATGCGACCAGCAAGGTTGATCGTGTTAGTGAACAGCGTGAGATCTGTGGTCTGGAGTTTATTCAGTTGTCGGGAGATGATTGCACAGCGCTTGGTTTTAATGCGCAGGGTGGTGTTGGCTGTATTTCGGTAACATCTAATGTGGCGCCGCGTCTTGTGGCAGAGCTACATGCTGCCTGCAATCGCGGTGATTATAAGGCTGCCTTGGCGCTTAATGACCGGCTGATGCCGCTTAATCGTTCGCTTTTCATAGAGCCTAATCCGGCTGGTGCCAAATATGCTGCTGAAAAACTTGGTCTTTGTGGTTCTACTGTGCGTTTGCCTATCGTACCATTAGAAGCAAGCACCAAGCCGGTCATTGATGCGGCTTTACGTCATGCCGGCCTTATCAATTAGCGTCAAAGCTCTTGTCAAAGGGGCTTAAAGCTGCCATTTGAACGTTTATGAGTAAGAAAAATGATGCGCCGCAGCGCAAGCTGCTGGCGGATAACCGAAAGGCACGTTTTAATTTCGAAATCCTTGATACGCTCGAGGCAGGCTTGGTGCTGACTGGTACCGAGGTTAAATCTTTGCGTGCCAACCATGCCAATATTGCTGAAAGTTATGCCAGTTTTGAAAATGGTGAATTTTGGTTGATCAATAGTTATATTCCTGAATATACGCAGGGAAATCGCTTTAATCACGAACCGCGCCGGTTGCGTAAGCTGCTTGTTTCCAAACGTGAGATGAGCCGTCTCTTCCAGTCGATTTCACGTGAGGGTATGACGGTTGTGCCGTTGAAGCTTTATTTTAATATGCGCGGACGTGCTAAACTCGAGTTGGCTTTGGCCCGCGGTAAAAAATTGCATGACAAGCGTGAGACCGAGAAAAAGCGTGACTGGAATCGTGAAAAGTCACGTTTGCTGCGCGACCGCGGTTAGATTTATCGGAAAACTCATTGGGTCGTCATGGACAAATTATTTAGTCCTATTTTCATAATCTTGTAGCGCAAAATTTATGGCCGGAAATTCCCTTTTGTGATTCCATTATTTGGCAGAGCTTGGCCGGTGCGGTATTACTCTTACATCTTATAAATTATTTTGCTGGCACTCTTTGTTCCTTCACAATTGTTGATTCTGTTTATCTTGCGTAATCGGTCCAAAATTTTTTATTGATTGAGATAATCGCGTGCCGCTTTAAAGACATCATGAAACATTTTGGTTGTGAGGACGCCGGTATTGGTGTTGTAGCGCGAGCAATGATAGCTGGAAAAAATGTGAAGGCGCCCGATATCGGTTGCACGATTATGGCCGAAAGGATGGGCAGAAACTTTGGCACCCAAGGCCCGTACAGTCGATTGATGGGCAATGGAACCTAATGTGATAACGGCCTTTAATTTCGGCAGTTCGCTCAAGAGCGGTGCAAAGAACTGCCGACAAGTATTGATTTCTTGACCGACAGGTTTGTTTTCTGGTGGCACACAACGTACGGCATTGACAATGGCTGTTTCCAGTAATTCCAGACTGTCATCGGGGCGCGCTTCAAATTGACCGCGAGCAAAACCATATTTTTTCAAGGTCGAGTAGAGTAGATCGCCTGCATAGTCACCGGTAAATGGCCGACCGGTACGATTGGCTCCGCGTAGCCCCGGTGCCAGCCCGACGATAAGCAGCCGGATATTATTTTCTCCGCCAACCGGCAGAAAAGGTTTAACCGGTCCATTATGCCACTCAGGTTCCTTGTCGCGCCACATTGCGATGAAGTCATGCAGTCGCGGACATAAGGCACAATCATGGGGTGGTTCAGGAAAAAGCGACATGGTTTTCAGCCGTGCTTAATTTTCGTTGTGAGGTGTCTTTTCGCCATTAGCGCGGGTAATCTCTGGTTTTAGTGTAACCAGATCAATGAAATGATCGGCTTGACGGCGTAGATCATCGGCAATCATGACGGGCTGTGTTGCTTGGGTTGATACAACGCTGACTTTTTTACCCCGTCGCTGCAGAGCTTCAATGAGAATACGGAAATCGCCATCACCTGAAAATAGGACGAAATGGTCGATGGTATCGGCAAGTTCCATGGCGTTGACGGTCAGCTCGATATCCATATTGCCCTTGATACGCCGCCGACCTTGGCCGTCGGTATATTCTTTTGCTGCTTTGGTGATCACGTGATAGCCGTTATAATCAAGCCAGTCTACTAATGGACGGATGGATGAGTATTCCTGATCTTCAATGAGGGCCGTATAGTAATAGGCGCGAAGAAGGTAGCCACGTTTCTGAAATGCTTTCAGCAGTTTCTGATAATCAATATCAAAATCGAGAGCGCGTGAGGAGCTATAAAGATTGGCACCATCAATAAAGAGGGCGATTTTTTCGCGTGGATCAAACATAACTTGTACCAAATGGATAAAATAATAAATTTATAACGTAATACCTGTTTCTACGGTTATTCTGTGGTCCTGCCAAGGGGGGGTGGGGATATAATTGGTCTTTAGAACGGGTTTTTCTTGTGTTTGAATGAAAAAAAGTTTATGTGCTCAAACCAATCCTTTTGAACCGTTGTTTTTATAGAAAGGGGCGTCCATGGCCCGCGTAACAGTTGAAGATTGTATTGACAAGGTTAATAACCGTTTTGAGCTTGTTCTGCTTGCCGGTCATCGTGCCCGCCAGATTTCGCAAGGGGGGCAGATTACCATTGATCGCGATAATGACAAAAACCCAGTTGTGGCATTGCGTGAAATTGCTGATGAGACCCTGTCGCCTGCCGATTTGAAAGAAGATCTGATCCATTCCTTGCAGAAGCATGTTGAAGTGGATGAACCGGAAGTTTCGCCTGAATTGCTGGCTCAGTCGGATAGTTTTGCTGATGAGGGCGTTGCTGTTGAAGATGAAGCTATTTCCTTTGATCATATGTCGGAAGAAGAGCTGTTGGCCGGTATTGAAGGTTTGGTTGCTCCAGAAAAAAGCGACGATTATTGATTTTTTATAAAAAAACGTAGAATAGTATATGCGCTGTTGTGACAGCGCATATTTTTTTGCTTTTTTGATCGAGGTTTCCCATGATGCGTCAGTATGAGCTTGTTGAGCGCGTGCAGCGTTACAAGCCTGACGTCAATGAAACTTTGCTGAATAAGGCTTATATCTATGCGATGCAGAAACATGGACACCAAAAGCGGGCATCTGGTGATCCGTATTTTTCTCATCCGCTCGAAGTTGCTGCCATTCTTACCGATATGCATCTTGATGAGGCAACAATTGCGGTGGCTTTGTTGCATGACACAATTGAGGATACAAGCGCTACACGTGATGAGATAGACCAGCTTTTTGGGGCGGAAATAGGCAAGCTGGTCGAAGGCTTGACCAAGCTTAAAAAGCTTGATCTTGTTTCAAAAAAAGCCGTGCAGGCTGAAAACTTGCGTAAATTGCTGATTGCGATTTCGGAGGATGTGCGGGTTCTTCTGGTAAAGCTTGCCGATCGGCTGCACAATATGCGTACACTTGGCATTATGCGTGATGATAAGCGTCGGCGTATTGCCGAAGAAACCATGGATATTTATGCACCGCTTGCTGGCCGCATGGGTATGCAGGATATGCGCGAGGAACTGGAAGATCTTTCTTTCCAATATATAAATCCTGAAGCCTATAAAGCCGTGACCGATCGCTTGGCAGGCTTGTTGGAGCGCAACCGTGACCTGCTTTCGACAATTGAAGCTGATTTAGCCAAGCTTTTTGCTGAGCACGGCATAAAGGCCGATGTTAAAAGCCGACAGAAAAAGCCTTATTCTGTCTTTCGAAAGATGGAGACAAAAGCACTTTCTTTTGAACAATTATCCGATATTTTTGGGTTTAGGGTAATTGTCGACAGTCTGACAGATTGTTATCGGGCTTTAGGAGTTATTCATACAACATGGCCGATGGTGCCGGGTCGTTTCAAGGATTATATCTCTATTCCCAAACAGAATGGTTATTGCTCGATCCATACAACCATTGTCGGCCCGTCACGTCAGCGTGTCGAACTCCAGATCAGAACATTGGAAATGGATGAGGTTGCTGAATATGGTGTTGCCGCGCATTCGATCTATAAGGATCGCGGGTCCGATAATGCACAGCACAAACTGAGCGGTGAGACCAGCGCTTATGCATGGTTGCGCCAGACAATCCAAGCCTTGTCGGAAGGCGATAATCCAGAAGAATTTCTTGAACATACAAAGCTTGAGCTTTTTCAGGATCAGGTTTTCTGTTTTACACCCAAGGGACGTTTGATTGCTTTGCCGCGTGGGGCAACGCCGATTGATTTTGCTTATGCCGTGCATACAAATGTCGGTGATTCTTGTGTCGGCGTTAAAATTAATGGTCGCATCATGCCGCTGATGAGCGAGCTTAAAAATGGTGATGAAGTCGATATTATCCGTTCCGATGCGCAGGTGCCACCTGCAGCGTGGGAAGGGCTTGTCCGGACAGGCAAGGCCCGTGCCGCTATTCGTCGTGCAACACGTTCGGCGGTGCGTAAACAGTATTCGGGGTTGGGTATGCGCATTTTGGAGCGTACTTTTGATCGTGCCGGCAAGAAGTTTTCCAAGGATGATCTGAAAATGGTTTTACCGCGGTTGGCGCGTAAAGACATTGATGATGTGCTGGCAGCTGTTGGGCGGGGTGAATTGACATCAAGTGATGTTCTCAAGGCAGTATTTCCCGATTATCAGGATAATCGTGCGACGCAAAAGACTCCGATCAAGTATGGTGAAGAAGGATGGTTTAACATCCAGAATGCTTCCGGCATGATATTCAAGGTGCCGGAAGGCAAACACGATGGCGATGACAAGAAAGCTATTGAGCGGCAAAAGCGTGCTCTGCCAATTCGCGGAACACAGGGGGATGTACCTGTGCGTTTTGCACCTGAAGGGGCCGTGCCCGGTGATCGTATTGTTGGTATTGTTCAACCGGGAGCAGGTATTGTCATTTATCCGATCCAGTCGAGTGCTTTGACAGCCTATGATGATCAACCGGAACGATGGATTGATGTGCGCTGGGATCTGGATGCTGAAATGAATGAGCGTTTTCCAGCCCGTATCAGTGTTCTGGCGATTAATTCTCCGGGATCTTTGGCTGAGGTTGCGCAAGTGATTGCTGCCAATGATACCAATATCCAGAATCTGTCCATGGTGCGTACAGCTCCTGATTTTACAGAAATGATTATTGATGTAGAGGTTTGGGACCTAAAACACTTGAACCGGATTTTGTCTCAGTTAAAAGAGCTTGGCGCAGTAAGTTCTGCGCAACGGATTAATGGATAAGGATAATGTGATGACACGTGATGAAGTTCTCGATATTTTTCGTCAGGCTGGAGCTGTTTTGGAAGGCCATTTTATCCTGACATCGGGGCGGCGCAGCGCTGTCTATATGCAGAAGGCAAAGGTTTTTATGCATGCAGAGCTGACAGAAAAGCTCTGCCGTGCCTTGGCTCTAAAAATCAAGGAAAAAGTTGATGGCTCGATTGATTATGTCGTCGGCCCTGCCATTGGTGGCCTTATTCCATCTTATGAAACTTCGCGCCATTTGAATTTGCCGTCAATCTGGGTTGAACGTGAAAATGGTCAATTCAAGTTGCGGCGCTTTGATATTGAAAAAGGTGCACGTGTTGTGATCGTCGAGGATATTGTGACGACAGGTCTTTCAATCCGTGAAACTGTTACAGCAATGCGTGAAGCGGGCGCTGATGTTGTTGCTGCCAGTTGTATTCTGGATCGTTCGGCAGGCAAGGTCGATGTCGGCGTACCGTTAATAGCGTTATGTGAATATGAAGTGCCATCTTATGAGGCTGATAATTTGCCACCTGAACTGGCGGCTATTCCACCGATCAAGCCCGGAAGCAGGAATGTTTGATAAGCATCACCGTAGATGGTGTATATAAGCGATTGTGCTTTTAAAATAGGTTTCCCTACGACATAAGCCATACGGAATGGACGCGCTTGCCAAAACCGCTCCAGATATATGGTTATCAAAAAGTTGCACGATAAAAAGTGCAGCTTTTTGCGTATGATCAACGACTGCGACAATATGGAGAATTAAACCAGAGTTCATTCCATAAGATAATGCAATTGTTCATATTGCTTTGGTCGGTTGCGAGGATCGCCATCTTGAAAGGAAACACTTTGGCATGTCAGGACAATAAGAAAAATACTGCGCAGTTATTGCATGGGCAGTCTGGTTGTCTCAAATGTCTCGTGCATGATTATGCTGTATGTGGTGATCTGAGTAATACAGTGCTTGGTGATCTCGAAAAGTTTGTTTTGCATAAAAATGTTAAGGCTGGTGATGTTATTTTCAATGAAGGTGACCAGCGGCAATTTGTATTTACGCTCATTGAGGGAGCCGTCAGGCTTTTCAAAGCATTACCGGATGGGCGGCGGTTTATTACCGGTTTTATCCTGCCAGGTGATTTCATTGGTCTGATTGATGATGATGTCCATATTTTATCAGCGGAAGCGATTATAGATACACGCTTGTGCATATTACATAAGCAGGAGTTGGATGCGTTCATGGAGCATAACATGGCCATGCGTCAACGCATCGATAAGTTGAGACGGCTTGTTTTGAAGCGCTCATTTGAGAACCAGTTGCTCTTGGGGCGTCTTACACCGATTGAAAAGATTGCACGGTTTATTCTTGATTTGGAAGAAAGAGCAGTTCAGCGTGATATGTCGGTCAAAATAATCTGTTTGGTGATGAATCGTACAGATATTGCCGATCATCTGGGGTTGACAATTGAAACAGTTAGCCGGAGCTTTTCCAAGTTGAAAACTGCCGGAATTATATGTTTACCAAGCCCTAATATGGTTGAAATTCTTGATCATAGAAGATTGCGTAAAATTGCAGCTCTTGAAAATAATAATTGAAAGCTTGGCGAATATACGACATGTGATTATAAGGGGGGCATTGAAAGAAGGTGACCTGTGATCGAAAAGTCGACACTGCTGCATTATGCAACACTTGCCGTGCCTCGTTATACATCTTATCCGACAGCGGCTGATTTTGTTGCTGTTAGTGATGATTCGCGTGCTTTATGGTTATCGGGAATAAAAGATAAAGAAGCGGTTTCGCTTTATCTTCATGTCCCTTATTGCCGGGATATTTGTTATTATTGCGGTTGTCATACCAAGGCGGCCCGACGCGATGATGTTATCGATTCTTATGGAGAAACGCTGGTTCAGGATATCAAGCTGCAGGCTGCCCATTTAAAAGGGCGCCCACGCGTTGTCCATTTACATTGGGGTGGGGGTACACCTTCTATTTTGCCGCGTCAGAGTTTTGAAGCAATCATGGAAGCGCTTCATACCTATTTTGATTTTGATGAAAATGGCGAACATGCGATAGAGCTTGATCCGCGTACGGTGACGCCACAATTGGTCGAAACTTTAAAAAATATGGGCGTCAATCGTGCAAGTCTTGGGGTGCAGGATGTCAATGCTCAGGTACAGGAAGCGATTGGCCGTGTTCAACCGACGGCTACTGTTGAGCGTGCAACTCGTCTACTGCGCGAAGCGGGTATTACCCGTATCAACTTTGATCTGATTTATGGTTTACCGCTACAGACAAGTGAAACATTGCACGAAACCTGCCGCGTTGTCGGTGCTATGCAGCCGGATCGTGTGGCTTGTTATGGTTATGCACATCTGCCCAAACGTAAGGCCAATCAGAAGCTGATTGATGAGAAGTTATTACCGGATGCGCAGGCCCGTTTTGATCAGGCGGAAATTGTCCGGCAGAGTTTCGAGGATATGGGCTATGAGAGTGTCGGTATAGACCATTATGCCAAGCCAGATGATCCGCTTGCTCTTGCCGCACGAAATGGTGTTTTGAAACGTAATTTCCAAGGATATACCGATGATGATTGTCCAATCCTGATTGGATTTGGGTGTTCGTCAATTTCACAATATCATCAAGGCTTTGCTCAAACAATTGCCGATATAGGCCAATATAGACGTATGATTGGTGATGGTAAAATGGCAACTGTGCGTGGCATTGCAACCAATGATGATGATCGTATGCGGTCAGATCTGATTGCGCAGCTCATGTGTAATTTTGAAGTAGATCTAGCTGATTTTGGCGGGCGTGATCGTTTTGCACGCGAAATTAGCGCTTTAGCTCCGATTATTGCCGATGGCCTAGTTGATGAGAAGGCGGGTATTATTAGGATGCGTGAAGAAGGGCGTCCTTTTGTGCGTGCCGTTGCCGCATTGTTTGATACTTATCGTGCAGCCAATAGAGCACAATTTAGTGCTGCCGTTTAGACAGCACTTTTTATTTGTTTATTTGGCTCTACCGGTTTGAAGCTTGGGTAAAAAGACGGCAACCAAACCTAAAAGCGGCATGAAAGAGACATAATGGAATACAGTTTGCCATGAGTGGAGAACATCGTTGATGCCTCCCAGCGCTGCGGCAGAAATAGCACCAATGCCAAATGAAAGACCATAGAAAAGGCCGGCGACGGTACCAATTTTTCCCGGCATTAGCTGTTGGGCAAAGACAATGATGGCCGGAAAAGCCGAGGCCAGAATCATTCCGATAACAACGCTTAAAACACCGGTTATTGGCAAATTTGCATAGGGTAGGGCCACGGTGAATGGAAAGACGCCGAGGATTGATACCCAGATTACTGAACGTGCGCCGATACGGTCGCCAATGGGGCCGCCGATAACGGTTCCTAATGCAATGCCGCCAAGAAAAAGAAATAGGAATATCTGTCTTGTATGTAAGGCAAGACCAAATTTTTCTTCCAGATAGAACATATAATAGTTTTGCATGCTGGCCATATAGATATATTTGGCGAGCATTAGAAGAACGAGCACGGCAATGGCTTTGGTGACTTGTGAAGAGGTCAGATGGTTGGTGATGAGCGAGGCTTTCTTGGCAACGCGGGCTTTAAGATTATTTGCATACCAGCGACTGACAATGCTCAGGACAATAATGCCTAGAAAGGCAAGGCCAGCAAGCCAGCTGATGCGGGCTTGTGTTGAGATAAAAATTGCGGCAATCAATGGGCCGATAGCAGAACCTGTATTGCCGCCAACTTGAAAGATTGACTGTGCAAAGCCGTGACGTCCGCCCGATGCCAGACGCGCTACGCGTGAGGCTTCAGGATGGAAAATCGACGAGCCGAAACCGACAAAGGCTGCGCCAATTAGCAAGACAAAATAATGGTGGGCATGGGCCAGCATGAGCAGCCCGATCATGGTTGATGCCGATGCAAAGGGTAATGAATAAGGCATCGGATTTTTATCGGTATACATACCAACCAATGGTTGCATGATGGAGCCCGTCATTTGGTAAACGGCGGTAATAATACCAATCTGCAAGAAGGTCAGGCCATAATTGTCACGCAAGATAGGGTAGATGGCCGGCAGCATGGATTGCATTACATCATTCATGAAATGGCCAAAGCTGACAGCAATAATTATTGAGATAAATGTCATCTCGGTGCGGGGCATAGACTGTGAGCTTGCTTCGTTGCTCATGGTCATGTGTCCTTTTATCTGGTGTTTAAAGGCCTGAGATAATTCCAGTCTTAGGCAAAAATGTAAAATCACACAAGTCTAATTGGACCAGTAACACAATTGTGCGTAGGGGATGAAAGATTGACCGGAAAGCTGGAAAGGAAGCGAATATGCAACAGTAAAGTTGTGTTTTTATCGATAAAAGGCCATTTAGGACAATTATCATTGTATCGCCCTTATTTGATGGTTAAGAGAGACCATGCTTTTTCGACGTCGAGAACCTGTTACTTTTTGGGAGCGCTTTCGGTTGTGGCTATGGCCGCGCCGTTCCTTTTCGCGTTCCTTACGGTATATGGGTAAAAGACTGTTGCGTATTTCGGCAACACCGCATGCTGTGGCCTTCGGTCTTGCTATTGGTGTTTTTATGGCCGCAACGCCTCTTTTGGGGCTTCATTTTATCCTTGCGCTTATCATTGCGTGGTTTGCCCGTGCCAATCTGGCCGCAGCCGCTATCGGTACGGCTTTTGCAAATCCTTTGACTATACCGCTGTTTTTTGGGGCTGATTTTGTCATTGGTACATTTTTACTTTCATTATTTGGTATTTCTGGTGAGGGGCCGGAAGGAATCGATATTCATTTTAGCAATCTTCTGGATGTCTGGAATCAATTGAGTTTTGAAGATGCATGGGTGCCGCTTATCCGTCCGCTTTTAAGTGGTGCACCGGTTACCGGTTTTGTTATAGGTTCGCTTGCCTATATGGGAGCATATTGGGCGACAGCGCGTTTTCAGCGTAGCCGTAAGGAAAAGTTGGCCGCCAAGGTGCGCGAACGGCTTTTACATGACACAAGCGTAGATGGAGCTCTTTCATGATTATCGGTATGGGTAATGATATGATTGATATACGCCGTGTCGAAAAAGTATTGGAACGTCATGGTGAACGATTTACCAATCGTGTTTTTACCGATGTTGAGCAGGCAAAATCAGAAGGACGTAAACAGCGCATTGCTTCTTATGCCAAGCGTTTTTCTGCCAAGGAAGCTTGTGCAAAGGCTTTGGGTACAGGAATTTCACAAGGGGTGTGGTGGCGTGATATGGGGGTGGTTAATGCACCATCCGGCAAGCCGACAATGCTGTTGACCAATGGTGCAAAAAGGCGTCTTGATCAAATTGTACCACAAGGTTACGAGGCGGTCATCCATTTGACCATTACGGATGATCATCCATGGGCGCAGGCCTTTGTTATTATTGAAGCGCTTAAACATGGTGGTGAATGAAGCATTGTTTTAACAGTTAATCCTGTTATTTAAGGCGCGAGTCATAGCGAGATAGTGAAGAACGGTAAATTGGAATGAGTGAACTGACAGAAAATGCAAAGCCTGAAAAGAAAAAAGACGGCATAGGAGAGTCTCTTATCGTTGTGATCGAGGCCATCTTGATCGCTATGTTTATCCGTACTTTTTTATTCCAGCCTTTTGTGATTCCATCCGGTTCTATGCGTCCGACACTTCTGGTTGGTGATTATCTGATTGTTTCCAAATTTTCTTATGGATATTCGCGTTATTCGCTTCCCTTTGCGCCGGATCTGTTTTCAGGACGTATTTGGGGGAGCGAGCCTAAGCGCGGTGATGTATTGGTCTTTCGCCATCGCGATGTCTATGATGGCAAGGAGAAAGATTATATCAAGCGCCTAATCGGGTTGCCCGGTGATCGGGTGCAGATGCGTGATGGGCTTCTCTATATCAATGATGTGGCCGTTCCCCGTGTCAAAGCAGGTGTCTTGACCGATTATGATATTACCGAAGAAACCAGACCGGTTGATGTCTATCGTGAAACTTTGCCTAATGGTGTTACTTATAATACGTTAGATGTCATTCCTTATGCCGTTGATTCCATTGAACGTTCACCAGGGGATAATACACGTGAGTTTACTGTGCCTGCAGGGCATTATTTTATGATGGGGGACAATCGGGATCGTTCGGAGGATAGCCGTTTTTCGGTGAAATATGTGCCTTATGAAAATCTGATCGGACGTGCCAATCTGATTTTCTTTTCTATTGGTAATGGTGCAAGTGCATGGCAGTTGTGGCGCTGGCCGACTAGCACTCGTTGGGAACGCCTGTTATCGTGGGTGTCGACAATCCAGTATTTCCCGCCAGAGGATAAATGATATCAGCTCATGGCTTTTAATCTTGTAAAACTGGAACGTATAACCGGTCATCGGTTTAAAGATGAAAAACGTCTTGCCCGCGCATTGACTCACTCCAGTGTGCAAAGTGCTGAGAAGGGTAATTATGAGCGGCTGGAGTTTTTAGGCGATCGTGTTTTGGGATTGCTGATCTGTGAAATGCTTTTCCGCTTTTTTCCCAATGCCAGTGAAGGTGAATTATCGGTGCGTTTGAATGCGCTTGTCAATGCCGAGACGTGTGCCGAAATTGCGCAAGAAGCCGGATTACCAGCGATGATTGAAGTTGGCGCTGATGTTAAAAATATAAGCAAAGAGCGCCGCGGTAATATTGATGCGGATGTTGTGGAAGCTCTGATTGCAACCATCTATCTGGATGGAGGATTGGAGGCCGCACGGCCTTTTATTGAAAAATTCTGGGAAAAGCGTGCTCGTCTTTCTGATGCTGCCCGTCGTGATGCTAAAACAGAATTGCAGGAATGGGCACATCAGCAAAATGGCGCGCAACCGGTTTATCGTGTTGTCAAGCGTAAAGGGCCTGATCATGACCCGTTATTTATTGTCGAAGTGCGGGTGTCAGGGTTTGCCCCCGCAACAGGTGAAGGGCGTTCCAAACGCAATGGTGAACGTGCGGCAGCTGAAATTTTATTGGTTCGTGAAGGTGTATGGGAAGAAGGTGAAGCATGACAATTGAAACTGAAACCCGTTCCGGATTTGTTGCTTTGATCGGTGCGCCTAATGCGGGTAAATCGACATTGCTTAACCAGTTTGTCGGTACCAAGGTTTCGATTGTTACCCATAAGGTACAGACAACACGCGCTTTGGTACGTGGCATTGCCATTCATGGACCGGCACAGATTGTCTTTATTGATACGCCGGGTATCTTCAGTCCCAAACGACGTCTTGATCGGGCCATGGTGTCTAGTGCTTGGGGCGGTGTCAAGGATGCTGATATTGTTATGGTGCTTGTGGATGCACAAATGGGCATTAATGAAGAGGTTGATGCTCTTATCACCCATCTGGAAACGATTAAGCGGCCTAAAATACTTATTCTTAATAAGATTGATTGTGTCGAGCGTTCGACGCTTTTAGGGCTTACGCAGGCTCTCAATGACCGTATCAGTTTTGAGCGGACCTTTATGGTGTCGGCGCTGAAAGGTTCAGGTTGTAGCGATATTATGGATTATTTGGCGGCCGCGCTACCGCAGGGGCCATGGTATTATCCGGAAGACCAGATATCCGATATGCCGATGCGTCAATTGGCGGCGGAGATTACACGTGAAAAGCTTTATCTGCGTTTGCATGAGGAGCTACCTTATGCTTCGACTGTTGAGACCGAAACATGGGAAGAGCGCAAGGATGGGTCGGTCAAGATTGATCAGGTGATCTATGTCGAGCGGGACAGCCAGAAAAAAATTGTGCTGGGCAAGGGTGGTGAAACCATCAAGGCGATCGGACAGGCCGCGCGTAAAGAACTGATGGAAATTATGGAACAGAAGGTTCATCTTTTTCTTTTCGTCAAGGTGCGTGATAATTGGGGTAATGATCCGGAACGTTATCGTGAAATGGGGCTTGATTTCTCAGATTAGACAGTGTGGTCAAGATGCAATGGGATGATGAAGGCATCATTTTAGGGTCACGCCCGCATGGGGAAACCAGCTTGATCGTCGAGTTGATGACACGGGAGCATGGTCGCCATATGGGAATTGTCAAAGGTGGGCGTTCGCGTCGTTTGGCAGCTGTTATGCAGCCGGGGAACAAGGTGGCGGCCCATTGGTGGGCGCGTCTTGACGAACATCTTGGCAGTTTTTCGATTGAACCATTGGTGTTGAATGCGGCCCAGTTAATGCGTGATGTGGCTGCCCTTTATGGTTTGCAATTGGCGGCATCCCATTTGCGATTATTGGCTGAGCGTGATCCTCATCCTGCCCTTTATCATATTCTTTGTTTATTGATTGAACATCTTGATACCCCACTTTTGACCGGCGAATTATTGGTACGGCTTGAATTGCGCTTGCTGGAAGATTTGGGTTTCGGACTTGATCTCTCGCAATGTGCGGCATCAGGTGTTGAAGAAGATTTGATCTATGTTTCGCCTAAAAGCGGACGTGCTGTTTCACGCCATGCAGGGGAGCCATGGAAGGACAAGCTTTTGGCCTTTCCTGATTTTTTACATAGGGCACAGCAAAGGGCATATCATGAACAGGATGTGGTGGATGGTTTTGCTCTGACCGGTTTTTTTCTTACCCGCCATGTATGGGAGCCGCGTGGTCTTGATATTCCACCCCAGCGTGCCGCTTTTATCCGTCATATCCATCGCATGAAGGATGCTTAATCCAAGTCGCGTCAATATGTGTGATATCGCGGTAAAGTGGCGTCTTTTTAATATGTTTCCACACTATGGAAAACTGGATTTTTGTATTTTATTCTGTCGGAATATTAAATAAAGAATAATGGACAGGACAGATTGCAGGTATATTATTTCCCGATGTATCTATAAACTCTCAAAGAGATAACGAGGCTAAAATGACGCCATCAACCAGCCCGAAAATATATAGTGAAATTCGTCCACATCGCGTGCCTGTTTTGCTTTCGACGTTCATGTGTCTTCTTACTCTTTGTGCTACGCTTTATGTCGGGTTTTTTGCCGGTCAGTTGCCAAGCTGGAGTATTTGGACAACTCCGCTTTTGATGGTTATCGCACTGGTGGCCAATATTTTAATTGCACCACGCAATTTTACACTTGGCTTTCTGTTTTCAACTCTGCCTTTCATGATTGCATGGCGTGTGGGCGCTGCAGCAGATTCATGGCTTATCATGGGGGTGGCGTCGGTTACATGCCTTGTTTTTCTGCTTCAGTTTCTTGATTGCGCTTGTAGCTATATGCAACGCAGTGATTCAAAATGGTCCGATCTTGCCGAATGGCAATATACCTTTCTACGGCTTTATTTCGGTTATGACATGGTCGGCCATTTTAGCGAAAAACTGTTTGCCGGTTATGATTCATATCTTCATATGACGACTGTTTTTGCGACAAAATATTTTATTTCTTTACCGCCAATCTTTGTCATTATGGGCGGCTTTGCCGAGCTGGCTATAGCTATTGGTATTGGTATGGGCTTTTTAACACGACTGACAGCCGTTTTCGGTACGTTCTATTATTTTGTTGCGACAATTATTGGTTCCCATTTTCTTATTGGTTATACATGGAATGCTGGCACCGGTGGCTGGGAATATTGTATGTTGATGATGGTCTTCTTTATCAGTTTTGCATTTACCGGTAGCGGAAAGTTTTCCATTGATGGCTGGTTGTTACGCAAAAACCTTATTCCGCAAGCTATCCGTTTTCTTTTTGTACCTAAAGTGGCTGTCCGTGACATGAAAGAATAAGGCCAAGCATGTGTTTTTGCCTTTTATGCTGTGGCAGGGCTTAACATTTTGCCCGCCAACGCTTAAAAGGTGGCTTTATTTATTTCAGGAATGTCCATGCGTATAATTAAGACTATTGCCGAAATGCGCGCTGTTTTGGCTCTCAAGCGTCGGCAAGGTGCAACGATCGGTCTGGTGCCGACCATGGGAGCATTGCATATCGGGCATCTGACATTGGCACGCAATGCCAAAGAGGCTTGCGATGTGACTGTTGTGTCAATTTTTGTTAATCCCAAGCAATTCGGACCAGGTGAGGACTTTCATACTTATCCGCGCGATTTGCAGGGGGATTGTGCATTACTTGAAAAAGAGCAGGTAGATTATGTGTTTGCTCCCAGTGTCGAAGAAATGTGGCCGCAAGGTAATGAAACATTTGTTGATACCGAGAACTTATCTACAATACTGATTGGTGCTTTGCGTCCCGGTCATTTTCGTGGTGTGACAACGGTTGTTGCGAAGCTTTTCAATATTATCCAGCCGGATAAGGCTTTTTTCGGTGAAAAGGATTTTCAACAGATCACTATTATCCGCCGTATGGTCGATGATCTGGCTTTTCCGGTCGAGATTGTCGGTGTAGCGACTTTGCGTGATGCAGATGGTGTGGCAAGCTCTTCGCGTAATCAGCTTTTGACGCCACAAGATCGCAAGGCCGCTGTGATCATTCCGCAGGCATGGCAGGCTGCTGAAGCGCTTTATCAACAGGGTGAGCGGCATGTGGATCGGCTGCGCCAGATTGTGTTGGACATATTGGGGCAGGAAAAACGCGGACATGTGGAAGCGGTTGATCTTCTTGATGCGCGAACATTGCAGGATATTGAAGGCGAAGTTTGCGGCAATGCTGTATTATTGATAACTGTTCGCTTTGGCGATGTCCGTCTGATAGACCAGAGGGAATTGAAAGAGGTAGAATAATGAGTGCCCAGACAGCTGTAAAGCGCCGTACCGTGCCGCAGATTCGTGCTCAAAAAGGCAAGGAGCCGATTGTTTCCCTGACAGCCTATGATGCATTTACAGCCCGTTTAGCCGATCCTCATTGCGACTTTTTATTGGTTGGCGATAGTGTCGGGATGGTTATTCATGGGTTTGATTCAACGCTTCCCGTTACACTTGATATGATGATTTTGCATGGTCAAGCTGTGATGCGCGGTTCAAGTCAATCGCTGATTGTAATCGATATGCCTTTTGGTTCTTATGAGGAAAGCAAGGAACAGGCGTATCGCAATGCTGCGCGTATTATGCGTGAGACCGGTTGTGGTGCACTGAAGCTTGAAGGCGGTGTTACCATGGCAGAGACAATTAATTATCTGGTAGAACGTGGTATTCCGGTTATGGCCCATATCGGGCTGACGCCACAGGCAGTCAATACTTTTGGCGGCTTCAAGACGCAAGGTCGCAATAATGATGATTGGGCGCGTATTGAAGCCGATGCCGCAGCGGTTGAAGAGGCTGGCGCTTTTAGTGTGGTGCTGGAAGGTCTGGTTGAACCATTAGCTGTCAAGATTACCAAAGCTCTCACAATTCCAACTATCGGTATCGGGGCATCGAACCAGTGTGATGGACAGATTTTGGTCTTGCAGGATATGCTTGGCTTTAATGATTGGACGCCGAAATTCGTGCGCCGTTACGGGCAGTTGGGACAGGCCATGGATGAGGCTGTGAAAAATTATGCCGATGATGTAAAATCCCGCGCTTTTCCGGCTGAATCTGAGGTTTATAAGTAGTCAGCGTATCAAGAAGGCATTTTATGATTTTTTCGCCGCTTAATGGCCATTCCGGCTTTGATATTAAGGACGATCAGCGTGATGTTGACGGCTCCGGCGATCAGTTCGATAATCTGGACGGTTGTGAATAAAACGCCCCATTGGTTCTCTAATGCTAGACACTGCAAAATCAATGAGCAAGGAATGAGAACAAACAGGCCGTTAAGCGCAACCCATTTCATACGGCGTTTTTTATGGACAATAGCCGTATGTGTGGATTTTCCGCTTAGGCGAAAACCGGAGGCCCCCGTCATGATCAATGCCGGTATGAGAATAACAAATCCGCGTGGAATGGCGATCTTGACATGACGGATCATGTCCCAATTGCCGGAAAGCTCGTTCGCAACTGTAGACAACCAGAAAATCATAAGGACGAGCAGGGCCACACCGCCGGCGAGGCGGTGGATGATGGATACAATATTTCTTTTCATCAGATAGGTTCTTCCTCGATCAGATCAGATAGCGATTTCAAAGATTGTGCAATGTGCAGGTAGTCGACATCCTGCATGTTGGCTATCAATTGTTTGGCGGCCTTTTCCCAAGATTCGTTAATATTGGCAAAAGCGGTTTGGCCATTTTGTGTTAATTCAAAAAGGATAGAACGCTTATGTTCGGGATTAGGCATGGCGCGAATAAAGCCGTCGCGATTCAGATCATCAACCGTGCGCTGGACAGCTTGTCGTGTCAGCCCCATTTCACGTGCAATTTGCGGCACCGTCAAAGGGGGCTGTGCGCGCTGTAATGCACCGAGTATTTTCCAGCGGGCAACACTGAGATTCTGGGCGGTAGAGATTCTATCGCCCATTTCGATGATGGCGTGATTGGCTCGAAAAAGAGCAATCACCATTGTATTGAATGGTTCTATTTGATTTGTCATAATGACAACATATTGTCATGTTGACAATGCGTTGTCATTATGAATCGATATCCCATTCAAAGGGCTCGCCTTCAAAAGCTTCAGCGCCGCGACCAATCTTCTTGATGGCAGCAATCATGCGTCCTTCACGGGATAATATCTGGTCGGCAATGGCAATCATCAGGGCATTAGGGGTCGCAAAGGGCGCTTTTTTACGTAATTCCAATGCAAGTGCTTCTTCATCCTTTTCAGGCTGCAACAGGCAGGTTGCAATATAGGCGGCAGCAGTCGAGCGCGAGACGCCCATATAGCAATGGATAAGTAAGGGGGCGGCCATATCCCAGTGATGGACGGCCCTCAGCAAGGCGTGGATATGTTCGGGGGCCGGCGGTGTCAGTCCGTCTTGCGGTGCATTAATATCATTAAAGGCAATATAGTGATGGCGGGCTTCACTGACGGATAACGGTCGGGTGACCGGTGTTCCGGCATTGATCAGTGTGATCATGTCATGGGGTTGATAGCGTATGCCGACTTCTTCTAGCCGGGATCGTGGGCAGACAATGATGAAGCTCATGGGGTGCGTTCTTTTTCAAGATGATGGAAGCGTGCCAGAAAGCTGCCCTCGATATGCTGGATAGGGCGAGGGATAAGATCAAGACCATCAGGGGTGATGCTTTGTGGGCGGCCAAAATATTTGAAGGCTTCACTTTGGGTGAAACCAGCTAATTTTGTTGCTTCATAAAAGGCAGCGATCCGATCGGCCTGCTTGATGGTTTTTTGTAATTTTTCGTCAATACCAGGGGGGAGCGAAAAACGGATATGAATGGCATGCTGCAATCTTTTTTCGATGACTTCATAATCACCGCCCATCACAGCCTTGAAAGGCGAGATCATATCGCCGATGACATATTCGGGGGCGTCATGCAAAAGGGCGACAAGTTTCATATCGGCAGATGCTTGGGGGGCGAGCCTCACATAAATCTGTTCGACAAGAAGGGAGTGTTGGGCCACGGAATAGGCGTGATCGCCTTTGGTTTGGCCGTTCCAGCGCGCTACACGTGCCAAACCATGCGCAATGTCGCTGATTTCGACATCAAGAGGTGAAGGATCAAGCAGGTCAAGGCGGCGACCTGAAAGCATGCGTTGCCAAGCGCGTGGTAGACCATCGTCTTTAATATCTTTTTTAGCCATTATTCATCAGCCGTTTCGGGATAGGTAAATGTTGCATAGGGTGGAATCGACAAGGTAAGAGGAAGATTATCAAGCAGAATCGGTTCTCCTTTATCCAACGCCGTTTTTACGCGGTCAATACGCACCAGCCCTAAAGCTTTACTAGCTTCTACGCTGCCTAATGTACCGATAATGCGCCCGCCACTTGTTATTTCCGATTGTACATCCGGCATCTTGCTTGCTGGCAGTATTTCATCGGCTTCTACAATTAATAGTCGTCGCCGCGCTGTGCCGCGATGATGCATCCTCGAGACAACTTCCTGACCGATATAGCAACCTTTATGAAGACTGAGGCCGCCGATTTGGTCGTAGTTGATATCATGGGGTAAGACATCGCCAATGATAAAATCATGGCCACTTTCCGCAATTGCATTATCAATACGAAACTGTGTCCATGTGTTTATTGTCTGGTTGGCAGGAAAGGGGAGGGGGCCATACAATCTTATGATTTTTTCTTTTGTTTTGAAACGCTTGTCAATAAAAGCGGAATCACTTTGCAAGAGAGATGAATCAAACTGCAAAGCAATCACGCCAACTGATTCATTTGATTCAACAATATAGACATCCGCACGCAGTCTATGCAGCAAGAGCCGTTTTTTGAATGCTTCTACCAGAATCTGGTCAATGTCGATCAGAAAACCATCGACTGTTCGGGCAATAAGAAAGTCGAACATTACTTTGCCTTGCGGTGTCAAGAGCGCACCGGCTGAGATCGTTCCTTGTTCCAGATGTTCGACATCAGTCGTGATGAGGTTGTGCAAGAAATGCTCGTTATCTCGACCACGAATATAAAGGACCCGTCGGTTATCTAATGTCCATATTTTCATATTGCCGCTCATAGACTTTTCCTTTGCAGCTTTCTTTTTGGTTGCAATTTAGGTAAGCGGTCATGGTCTTTCATGCAAGATATGAGATGATCTTGATGGGCAAGATTTTTGATGACGGGATGATGTGATGTTTAATGTCGTGGCTTTTGATGCTGATGATACGCTTTGGCACAATGAACGTCTTTTTCGTTTTACAGAAGCGCAATTTGCTGAAGTGCTTGCCGATTATGTCGATGAAAAGAGTTTGGAACGCCATCTTCTTGAAGTCGAAAAGCGCAATCTTGATTTTTATGGTTTCGGGATTAAGGGCTTTATGCTTTCAATGATCGAGACGGCGATAGAAGTCACTGAGGGACGGGTTGAGACACATATTATTTCCAGGATTCTGGAAGCTGGGCGGGCCATGATCAACCATCCGGTTGAAACGCTGCCGGATGTGAGGGAAACCTTATCTCTATTACATGAAAATTATAAGCTGATATTGATTACAAAAGGTGACTTGTTCGATCAGGAAAGGAAATTGGCCCAATCGGGGCTTGGAGATTTCTTTAATGCGGTTGAAGTTGTCAGCGATAAGAATATGGATACCTATCGTACCTTGTTTTTACGCCATGGAAAGGGACCGCAAAGTGCCATGATGGTGGGTAATTCGTTGAAGTCTGATGTTGTTCCAGCGCTTCAGGCTGGTGCCTATGGGGTGCATATCCCCTATGAAATCACCTGGATTCTGGAAGAGGCCGAAGAGCCGCGAGGTGAGCCGCGTTACAAGAAGCTTTCCTCAATTGCCCAGTTGCCACTTTATCTGGAAACACTTTCACATTGAATTTTTAATTTAGTCACCGGTTACAAAGAAGCGCCATTTGCCATCCGGTGTAATGCCGATGCGATAAAAACTATAGGCACCGATTTCTTTCATCTGCTCAAGATCGCCGGCTGTCATGATCTGGAAAAGCTCAACCAGCTGAGGCTTGCTGAGATCATCAAGCGGCAGGGCAAAGAAATAGGGCCAGACATAGATTTCATCATCTTCACCCGCATTGATATGGGCGTAGCCACTATTGAAAAGATCAATAAGGATAGCCAGTGTTTCAAGTCCTTCGCCATCACCTGAAAGCTCTTTGATGTATTTCACCGGATCTGCAACATTTTGTGCCAAGGATAATTGTGTTGCATCGCTACCGGTTTCAAAGAGTGGTCGTAATGCATCAAGATCGCCTGCCTTGGCGGCTAGAATGATCTTTTCACGTAATTGACGTACTGCTGATGGTAGTTTTTCAAGATCATATTCAATGCTGACTTTTGCATCGTTTTCATCAAATTTGTTTGGTTTGCCATCAACGCCATCAAGCGGAACCAGATTGTTGGATTGGTTTTTGGTAGAATTATCCTGATGCCAGTCATTATCAATGGCTTTATTGACTGCAATCCAATCATGAGAGTTTTCAATATGAGGGGTACCGTTGGGTACGGCCGCAGCCGCCATAATAGAGACAGAAGAAACAACAAGTGTAAAAGCCAGTCGTTTCAACATATTATCAGACCTTATTGAATCGTTTTATGATCGCTATATTCGCCCATAACAATTTTGTCACGCATGCGGCCGAGCAATTTGAGTGCCTGTTTTTCCGATCGTTTTTTTAGCAAATGGCGCAGAGCCGTATCGAAAGCGGCTTCAGCAAATATTTCTGGTTCGATACCATTCATGATACCGCCTGCCCAGGCTTCACTTTGATATTCCAACGCGGCCAGTTTCTGTTCTTCAGCAATAAGATCGGCGAGCTGGCTGTTGTCTTGCTTCATGGTAAAATCCGTGTGTTCTTTTGGGCTTTGATTAGGATGGAATCAATCTAGCAGTTTTTTTTATTCTGTCAGTCTATGATCGTAAAAAAGGTTAATTGCCATAACGATTGATTAATTCCCGTGAGAGCTTTTTGCCTTCTTCAATATAGCGTTGATAGGCTGACAGGGCTGAGGGGGTGCATTGATGATAGTTTTCTGAAAACGCGCGATAGGCATCGTTGAATGCCGCATAAAGCCGTGCTTGCCGATTCGGGGAAGGTTTTTCGGCTTCAACAAGGGTTGTCATGCGATCTCGCCATTCGTTACTTTTTTCACTGCATAGATTGGTAAGATAATGTAGGGATCCCAATATTTCGGCAAAACGCAGCAGATCATTTTCATATTGAGGGGCGACATTATTTTGCGCTACAGCTGTCAGGCTGAAGAGCGGTGATAAAAATAGACAGATTATGAGGTGTTTAATCATGAAAGTTGATTCTCTTGATTCATGAGTTGGAAAGCCACCTGATAGACCGAAGGTATAACTTTTTCAAACTGCATTTGATGGATATCCATCCATACCGCTTCAAGTGCATCATCTCCGGCGATAACATTGCCTTCAAAATGGTCGGCATGATAGACGGAAAGAAAATAGTCGGGCGCCTGTTTATCCTGATCACCAAAATTAAGTGTAACAAGATGGGTTAATTGGTGGGCGGTCAAATTTGTTTCTTCCAATAGTTCACGTTTGGCGGCCTCAATCGGTGTTTCACCAGCTTCAACCGAGCCACCGGGAAAAGCAAGCCAATGTTTGAAGGTGGCTTTAGCCCGCTTGATAAGAAGAAACTTGGATTGCACACGGCAGACAACCGATACTGCGTTGACCGGATGGGATGGCGGGACAGAGGTCAGTGTCAACATGATGAAGCCAATCGAGCGGTGTTTTGTCTGAATAGAATAGGCGCAAAACACATTGAATTACAATAGATTTTCATTTGCTTTTATTGATGTCTCTTGCCTATGGTGTTTGATTGTGGCAATGAAGGGCTATAAGATGTGCGGGCGGTTTGCATTGACAGCATCGGTTGAAGCGGTCGAAAGCAGGTTTTCAACGCTGGTTGAAATGCCTTTCCCCCCACTTTACAATATTGCGCCAAGCCAAGGTGTTCTGGTGGTTAAGGCACCGGAAGCTTATCGTCCACCAAGCAGCAATCGTGCACCTTATGATAGTGTTTTGGCGCGATGGGGCTTTATTCCGGCATGGACGCGCAATCCGGATAAATGGCCATTGACAATCAATATCCGTGCCGAAACGGTGCATGAAAAAAAGTCTTTCCAGAATGCCCTTCGTTATCATCGCGTGATCATTCCGGCTTCAGGCTTTTATGAATGGAAAAAGCGGAGCGGCCATGCGTCCAGACCCTTTTATATCTGTCATAAAGAACAGCCTTTGATAGGATTTGCCGGATTGATGGAAACGTGGAGTGGCGCGGAAGGGTCTCAGATTGATACGGTGGCAATTATAACAAAAGCGTCAACCGGATCTTTGAAAGCCATCCATCATCGCATGCCGGTTATATTGAGCCCGCAAATGGCCGAGGATTGGTTGGATTGTCGCAATATGCGCCCGCGTGATATTTTGGATTATCTGCGTATGCCTTGTGATGATGGGCTGGAAGCGGTTCCTATATCGAATAAAATCAATAATGCTGCCTATCGCGGGGCGGATGTGCAGAAGGCGATTGTGGTTGATGATAATAAGCAAGAAAAATTATTGAAAAATGATGGGCAGCTGCATCTTTTTTGATGCCCTTGCATTCTGCCGCTTGACGCTTTGCCTATGACTTGTCAAAAACAATAAAAATCAGGAAAATATTGATGGTTTCATTGCGCTTTTATAATACGTTGACCCGTGAACGGCAGGACTTTACACCGATCAATGACAAGGCGGTACGTATTTATGTATGCGGACCGACGGTTTATGATTATGCCCATATCGGTAATGCGCGTCCTGTTGTGGTATTTGATGTGCTGTTTCGTTTGTTGCGGCATATCTATGGCCCCGATCATGTGGTCTATGCGCGCAATATTACCGATGTCGATGATAAAATTAATGCACGTGCGGTACGTGATTATCCTGATCTACCCTTGAATGATGCTATCCGCCTGCTGACAGAGAAGACCAATGAGCAGTTCCAGCGTGATGTGGCAGCATTAGGGTGCTTGCCGCCAACTGTGCAACCGCGTGCTACTGATCATCTGGATGATATGCGAGCGTTGATTGAACGACTGGTAGAACGGGGGCATGCTTATGTCGCTGAGGATCATGTGCTTTTTTCCGTATCAAGTATGGGAGAGAATCCGCGTTATGGATCGTTGGCCAAGCGCTCGCTTGATGAGATGATCGCGGGTGCCCGTGTCGATGTTGCAGACTACAAGCGTGACGAGATGGATTTTGTCTTGTGGAAACCTTCTGCCCAAGGTGAACCCGGTTGGCCTTCTCCGGCAGGTATTGCCGTACTGGGACGTCCGGGATGGCATATTGAATGCTCGGCCATGTCGATGGCAAAACTGTTAGAGCCTTATGGCGGTGGTTTGAAATGCGATGATCCGCAAACTAATATTTTTGATATTCATGGTGGCGGTATTGATCTGGTTTTCCCTCACCATGAAAACGAAATTGCCCAGAGTTGTTCGGCTTTTGGCAGTGCACGTATGGCTAACTTATGGATGCATAACGGCTTTTTGCAGGTTGAAGGACAAAAAATGTCTAAAAGCCTTGGTAACTTTGTCACTATACGGGATGTTCTTGGAACGGATATCGATCTTTTTAACGATCATATAGAAATATCCATACGTGAACGGTGGATTGGCCTATGCGCGCGTTTTTCCATGTTGCAGACGCATTATCGAGAACCGATCAACTGGACGCTACAGCGATTGCAGGAATCAAGTGATGAACTCTATCGCTGGTATGAATTATTGCGCGAGATTGATTTTGATTCTGCCATTGATACAAGCGCTGATGATGATCTGGTGGCGGCGTTGGGGGATGACCTCAATACATGGAACGCGATCACCTGTCTGCGCCGTTTCTATAAGCAGGGCGATGTACGGGCCTTGGGAGAGGGGATGACCCTGATGGGATTTGTCGATGACAGCTTTATTCATGATCGTGAACATCCGCTGTTTCATCGTGTGCTTGCTATTGATACGAAGGTAATTGAGGCGAAATTGGAAGAAAGACTTTCATTTATTGCCAATAAGGATTGGGCATCTGCAGATGCCATTCGGGACGAACTGGCGCAACAAGGTGTTGTGGTGAAAGATGGCAAAAATCCTGAAACCGGTGAGCGGATTAGTCATTGGGAAGTCAAGAAATAGTTGTTACTTTCATTAAAGTGGTCAACATAGCATGGAATATAGAGGTCGTTGCGGTTATATTGTGATCAAGCTGGTTTTCGGCCGTGTTGCTTTTCGTTTGGTCTTACGTATTTTTTATTATAGTCGCTTGAGTTAGGTAACTCCATTGATTGCTTTATAGATAGGATCATATGCTTATAGAAATGCAGGTGTTCTGTTGAATTCATCTTCCCGCCAGCAATCGACATCAACGAAAAGCGGCTTGATTGCTGCGCTCTTGACCTATCTCATATGGGGCATGTTTCCGATTTATATGAAGGTGATGGCTTATATGCCTGTGCTGGAAGTTATCGGCCATCGTATGATTTGGTCGGTGCCTGTTGCAGGTATTACGCTGTTGGTTTTACGGCGCGTCGGCGATTTGAAGGCGGCATTGGCTAATCCCGCTGTTTTACGTATGGCCTGTCTTACGGCTGTTTTGATTACTGCAAACTGGACCATTTATACCTGGGCGATTATGAATAACCATGCGATTGACGCAGCCTTGGGTTATTACATCAATCCTTTAGTTAATGTGCTGCTTGGATTTATCTTTTTGCGTGAACGCTTGATGCCGGTACAATGGTTTTCGGTCATGCTGGCCTGTTGTGCTGTGGTTATTCTGGCAGTCAATGCAGGTGGATTGCCATGGGTTGCACTTTGCCTGCCATTAACATTTGCTTTTTATGGTTTTTTCCGTAAATCCATGCCGATTGGACCTGCGCAGGGTTTTATGCTGGAAGCGACTTTGATGCTGCCGATTGCGCTCGTTTATATCGGCTATCTTTTGTGGCGAGGGGAAAGCCATTTTCTACAAACAACACTTGATGATAGCTTGCTGCTTTTATTGGCAGGGCCATTGACAGCGGCTCCGTTAATCCTGTTTGCTACCGCGGCCAAGAAGCTTAATTTTGCGACATTGGGTTTGATGCAATATATAACGCCAACCATGGTTTTCATTATGGCTGTGGTCTTTTTCAAAGAACCTTTTTCCTATGTGCAGCTGGTTGCCTTTGCTTTGATTTGGATAGGTTTGGTGATTTATACAATATCGAGTATTCAGGCCTATCGTAGCCTGCAGTTGGAAAAGCGTAGAATCCATACGATTGAATAATGGCGGGGAGGGCCGGTGTTTCTATAACCGGCAGCGATCGGCTTTATGAGCCGTTTTGCGCGACTTTATCCAGAATAGCCGGTATAACAGCTTCAACATGATTGACAACAATGGGCCTGACAAGATTATGCGTATGGATAAAGCCTTCTTCAATCATATGGGCAAGCAGGCTTTCCATCGGTTTCCAGAAATCATTGATACTGACAAAAACCATCGGTTTTTGATGGTGGCCCAATTGTGCCCATGTCATTATTTCAACAATCTCTTCCAATGTACCAATACCGCCGGGTAGGGTTACAAAGGCATCTGAGCGCTCAAACATCAATGTTTTACGCTGATGCATGGTCTCTGTTACAATCAGTTCATCAAGTGTTGTCAAGGTGCCGGCTGTAGCTTCCTTGTCTGTCAAAAATTCAGGAATAATACCGGTTACTACGCCGCCGTTGTTTTTAACACCGCGTGAAACCGCACCCATAATGCCTTTGGTGCCACCGCCATAGACCAGCTTGATGCCGGCTTCGGCTAAAAGTTGGCCAAAATGTTCGGCTGCTTTGATATAAAGCGGATCCTCTCCGTTTGATGATCCGCAATAAACACATATTGATTTAATTTTATTCATACTCTCTATGTGTTGCGATTAATGGCGGGAGTCAAGCAACTCATCGGGGATTTCATCTGCGGCGAGTTGAACATTATGTGACTTTGAGGCATAGGAAATATATGTTTTGTTGTCTGGCTATGATTATTTCTTCTTTTGATTGCCGGTCATAATGTAAGATAAATATCGAATGGAGATATTTTTTGTTACATCGATTCTATAACCTTTTGATGTTATTGTGCTTTGTCTTTCTTAGTGCAGTGGCTCCTATAACAGTGTTTGCGCAGTCCGATGCTGTTGAAAACCAGCAGGCAGAAAAGCTTGAAAAGCTTCCGGTATTCGATAGGTTCATCGTGAATGAGAATGGCCATGGTGAGTTAAGTGGCTATGCACAGTCCGGTACGATTGTGGAACTTGTCAGCGGTGCAAGTAATCTGGGTTCTGCAATTGTTGATTCACGGGAACAGTTTACAATTATCCTATCACATAAGCTGAAAGCAGGTGATTATCAGTGGGTTTTGCGTTCAACGGATAAGGACGGCCATTCTGCAACTTCGCTTCAGACTGCTTCTGTCACGGTGCCTGAAAATGATAAAACGGCAATCATGGTTATTGTAACCTCGCCGGGGGCAGGACGACGTTTTATATCGCAGGCACCAAGCACGATCAGCAATGGGAAACCTCAGGAAAAGAATTTTGCCGTCGAAGGCATGGCTTATGAAAAAGGTTCTTTGGCTATTCTTGGCCATGGACCAAAAGACATGCATGTCTTGGTTAGCATCGAAGATCGACGGCTTGGCAATGAACAGATTATGGGAGACGGCACTTTTTTACTTATTCGTGATTTCCAGCTGCTGGCGGGAGATCACATTATTCGTACCGACTTGATGGATGACGCTGGCAAGGTCTGGGCTACTATGCGTGTGCCTTTCCATGTTGATCCGGATAAGACGCTGAATACACAGGCCTATTCTGATGGTAAGCCGGTTGATTCAGTACGTGTAAAAAGTGGCGACACAATATCATCCATTGCTTATCATAATTATGGTTCTGCCGATTATGCCAATTTTCTTTTTGAGGCGAACCGTGACCGTATCCATGATATTCATAAAATCCAAGCAGGGCAGATTTTGATTTTGCCGCCACTTTTAAAGAAATAAAGTATATGTCAGTATATCATCAGCCGAAAACCGTATCAGACGATTCCGGCGAAACACTACGTACCTTACGCAATTTATGGCCTTATATGTGGCCATCAGACCGCCCTGATTTAAAGCGGCGGGTACTTTGGGCATTCTTCTATCTTGTTCTGTCAAAGATCATTCTGGTTATTGTTCCCTATTTTTTTAAATATGCAACCAATGCCTTGAGTGGTGGAATGTTTATGCCGGACTGGTTGCCAATGACCTTGGCAACACCGGTTATGTTGGTGCTTGCCTATAATGTCGCGCGTATCCTACAGGCCGGTCTTAACCAGCTCCGGGATGCGCTTTTTGCCAATGTCGGGCAGCATGCGGTCAGAAATCTTGCTTATAAGACATTTGTCCATATGCATGAATTGTCATTGCGTTTTCATCTTGAGCGCCGTACCGGCGGGTTGTCGCGTGTAATTGAACGTGGGGTTAAAGGTATTGAGGCTATCGTACGATTTACCATCCTCAATACAGCGCCTACATTGCTGGAATTTGCACTGACTGCTTTTATTTTTTGGCTGTCTTATGGTTGGAGCTATCTTGTTGTTATGGCAGCCACCGTTGGGCTTTATACATGGTTCACTATTAAAGCCAGTGACTGGCGTATCAGTATACGTCGCCAGATGAACGAGTCTGATACTGAGGCCAATGTTCGGGCGGTTGACTCATTACTCAATTTCGAAACTGTTAAATATTTTGGCAATGAGGACAGGGAAGCTGTCCGGTATGATGCTTCTATGGCCCGTTATGAAAAGGCTGCAATCCGTACTTGGGTATCGCTCGGTTGGCTCAATTTTGGACAGGCCGTCATTTTTGGTGTCGGCATGGCTGCGATGATGTTGATGTCTGCTTATGAAGTGTCGCATGGCACGCGTAGTTTGGGTGATTTCGTGTTTGTCAACGCATTGCTTATCCAGCTGTCAATACCGCTTAATTTTATCGGTTCCATTTATCGTGAAGTACGCCAAGGGCTGACTGATATTGAAGCAATGTTTTCATTGTTGGATGTTCCTCAAGAAGTGGTTGATATGCCGCAGGCAGAGGATTTGCAAGTTGATAAAGGGCGTGTCGTTTTTAAAAATGTCAGTTTTGCTTATGATCATGCCCGTCCGATTTTAAAAAATGTTACATTTGAGGTGCCGGAGGGTAAGACTGTTGCGCTGGTAGGCCCGTCAGGTGCGGGAAAATCAACAATTTCGCGTCTTCTTTATCGTTTTTACGATATCGATGCGGGGGAAATCACTATTGATGGACAGAATATTGCCCATGTCACACAAAAATCCTTGCGCAAGGCAATCGGCATTGTTCCACAAGATACGGTGCTATTTAATGATACAATTGCTTATAATATCCGTTATGGGCGGATGGATGCCAGTGAGGTGGATGTCGTCAAGGCTGCAGAAATGGCGCAGATATCGACTTTTATCGAGCAGTTGCCAGAAGGCTATCAATCCATGGTTGGCGAACGCGGCCTTAAGCTTTCCGGTGGCGAGAAACAACGTGTTGCTATTGCCCGTACAATTTTAAAAGCGCCGCCTATATTGATGCTGGATGAGGCGACATCGGCGCTCGATACCGCAACGGAACAGGAAATCAGCCAAGCGCTTAATATGGTCAGCCGTGGGCGTACGACATTGATTATTGCCCATCGTCTATCAACCGTTGTGGATGCTGACGAGATATTAGTATTGAAAAGTGGTGAAATTGTCGAGCGTGGCAAGCACCAACAGCTTTTGGCCCAAAATGGTCTTTATGCTTCGATGTGGGATCGGCAGAAACAGGCGAGTGCTGTGGAAGAACAGCTGCGAAAAATACGCGAAGAGGATGATCTCGGGTTTATCGAACGCGCGGAGCAGCCTTAATAGAGGCTAAAGATCGTTTTTATCGTGGAAGGGAATAGCTTTTTGGCTTTGCATTGAATAAAAGAAAACGAAATGTGATTATGCAGTGTGATCTGATGTTTTTCTGTAAAAGGAACAGGATCAGATTTATAATCGGTTTGTTTTGTCTTTGGTAGGGCCGATATGCTCTGGAAGGAATAGAGTCTGGATTTATGAGTATTGTACGTTCTGTCCGTAATAGTTTTGCCCCCATCCATCGTGAAGGCTATCCCTTTATTGCGGCATTTTTTATTATTTCGCTTGTTCTGGGCTATATATGGGATCCGCTTTTCTGGTTTGGCCTTGTTGTTACGGTCTGGTCCATCTATTTTTTCCGTGATCCTGAGCGTGTGACACCAATTGATCCACATCTGGTTATGAGTCCTGCCGATGGCAAGATTTCATGGGTCGGCCCTTTCATGCCGCCTGTCGAGCTTGGTCTCGGGGATGAAGAAATGATCCGTATCTCAGTTTTTATGGATGTGTTTTCCTGTCATGTAAACCGTATTCCAATTGATGGCACAATCAGTTCGGTTATTTATAGACCCGGTAAATTTGCAAATGCTGAACTAGACAAGGCAAGTGACCATAATGAACGTAATGGCCTGTTGATCGAGACAGCACATGGCAATATTGGTGTTGTTCAGGTGGCTGGTCTTGTGGCGCGACGTATTGTCTGCTGGTCGCGTGAAGGTGATAAAGTTGTTGCCGGCAAGCGTTTTGGCCTGATCCGTTTTGGTTCACGGCTTGATATCTATTTGCCGTCGGATGTAAAGCTTCGTGTCAGCGTTGGTCAGAAAGCTATTGCCGGAGAAACCGTTCTGGCTGCCTTTGACAAGAGCAAGAACATTACAGATTTCCGGTTGGACTGATAAGTGTAAGGAACGAACATGGATTCATCATCGCCTTTTCCATCGTTTGATCCTGAAGGATCGTCAGAAGACGAACTCCACCGTCGCCGCTCGCCTATTCCGATGCGTTATGTCATCCCTAATGTTATTACTATTCTGGCTATTTGTGCCGGTGTGTCCGGTATTCGTTTGGCATTTGAAGGGCGTTTTGAAAATGCCATTTTGATGGTTTTGATTGCCGCTTTGCTGGATGGTGTGGACGGGCGTGTCGCACGGATTATGAAAGGGTCTTCGCCTTTCGGTGCGCAAATGGATTCATTGGCCGATGTTATCAATTTCGGTGTCGCTCCTGCGCTTGTTGTCTATTCTTATATGTTGGATCAGGCCCATCAGGTTGGTTGGGTTGCTGCCCTGATCTACTGTATCGCCTGTTGTTTGCGATTAGCCCGTTTTAATGTGATGCTGGAAAATAAAGAGCAACCGGCATGGCAGAAAGAATATTTTGTCGGCGTGCCTGCGCCTGCCGGCGCTCTTATTGTGTTGATGCCCGTCTATCTCGGCTCGATTGGCTTGGGAACAGGCATTGTTTCAGCTTTTATTTTCAGCTTTTATACAGTTGTCGTTGCTTTCCTTCTGGTAAGCCGTTTGCCGGTTTGGAGCGGCAAGACTATTGGTTCCAAATTACGTCGCGATATGGCTGTACCGATGATGTTGGTACTGGTTGCCTATGTCGGTTTTCTGGTAACCTATACATGGTGGACGCTGACATTGACTGCCTTTGGTTATATTGCTTTTCTTCCATTTAGTGTCAGAGCTTATAATCGGCGCCGTCTGATTGAAATGTATAAGGATGAAGGCCCAAGCAAGAAACAGGCTGCTGATTGAGCTTTATTCAGCAAGCTTTGAGCGGATGAAGTCTACTCTTCCGACAATATCGGTTTTAGGGAGGACTTCAATGAGATAGCCAAGTTCGCTATAGGTTTTTTCCATGATCTGGCAGGTCGTGCGGGCTTCGGCTTTGTCCTGTTTGCGTTCTTCGTCACAGGCATATATTTCTTCCCAGAATGGTGCGATGAATACGGTTTTATAATAGGGATAGTGCAAGGCTGCTGCTTGAAAAAAAGGGGCTATAGGCAGGTTCATCAATCTTAGATAGCCAATAATATCTGGTATGCCGCGATCAAAGAAAACATCCGCATTAATCAGTCCTGCTTCATCATGATTGCGGATATCCCAACTCAGCATATGTTCGGCAAAGATCAAGGGATCTTTTTCCGGTAAAGCTGGCCCGTCAATTATTTTTTGCGCCTTGATAATGGCACGGCCAGCCTCGGGCATGATGTGGCCCCCATCTTCTTCCAGCGCCTTTAGAAGCGTTGTTTTTCCAGAACCGGGGCCACCGGTGATGATGATCCGTTTATTATCTTGGTTCATATAACGACTCCAATCAAGTTGATACTATATTTTTCAGTACGTTTGGGATCGGTAGAATGCTGAAGATAGCTCAGTCGGGTAGATGATAGGTCAAAAAACGTTTTTGTTGCACATCAAAGAGTTTACCGGATTGCTGCAAATGCGGCGACGCAAGCATGACAATAGCTTGTGCGACTTCTTCTGTTGTTGGCAGGGTTTGTGGGTTCTCACCCGGCATCGCTTGGGCGCGCATGCTTGTGCGAGTGGCACCGGGATTGACATTGTTGATTTTGAGTGACGTATTTTTTGTTTCATCCGCCCATGTCCGGCCAATCACTTCCAATGCGGCTTTTGAAGCCGCATAGCTTCCCCAGAATGCACGTGCCGAATGGGCAACGCTAGAGGACATGAGTATAGCTCTTCCAGCCTCACTTTTCCGCAATAGAGGGTCTACACTGCGGATCAGACGCCACTGGCTGACAAGGTTGATTGTCATGACATCATCAAAAGTCTTTGATTCAATATGGTTGATAGGCGAGATTGTGCCAAGAATGCCAGCATTGGCAACAAGGATATCAAGCACGCCCCAGCGGTCATAGATTGTTGCGCCTAGACGGTCGATTGCTTCCATGTCGTGTAGATCAAGCGGAACAAGCGTTGCGGTGCCGCTATTTTTTCTGATTTGATCATCAAGTTCTTCAAGACCGCCCGTGGTGCGTGCAACAGCAATAATATGGGCACCGCGTTTGGCCAGCTGCAGGCTCAACGCATAGCCAATGCCGCGCGATGCACCGGTGATAAGGGCAATTTTTCCGTCAAGGCGGAAGTTGTCGGTCATTTCTCTTTTACCGGCTGCTTCTTAAGACAGCGAGTTTATGAACATTACTGGCGTTTTCCTGATCCAGAAGACGTGTCGGATAATCGCCGGTAAAGTAGTGATCAGTAAATTGTGGCTGTGTATTATTACGGTTTTCTCCACAGACGGCACGGTAAAGTCCATCAATGGAAATAAACTGTAATGTATCGCAACCGATATAGGCAGCCATGGCTTTTTCATCGGGATATTGATTGGCCAGAAGTTTGGCCGCCTCCGGTGTATCGATACCGTAGAAATCGGGATGGAAAATCATCGGGCTCGCAACACGGATATGGACTTCCTTTGCACCCGCGTCACGCAACATCTGAACGATCTTGATCGAGGTTGTACCGCGTACAATGGAATCGTCGACGAGAATAATGCGTTTGCCGCTGATGACAGCACGGTTGGCCGAATGTTTAAGCTTGACCCCGAGAGCACGTATTTGCTGGGTCGGCTCAATAAAGGTTCGCCCGACATAATGGTTGCGGATGATGCCGAGTTCAAATGGAATGCCGCTTTCTTGCGCATAGCCAATAGCTGCTGGTGTGCCGCCATCGGGAACTGGTACGACAACATCGCCCTCACATGGGGCTTCTTGTGCCAGATGAACGCCCATATTCTTACGCGCCTGATAGACAGATCGCCCGCCGATTGATGAATCGGGACGGGCGAAATAGACATATTCAAACATGCAGATACGTTCGGGTTTTGGATTTTCCGGCTTGATAACCTTCGTCGTAATGGAGCCGTCTTTCTGGATTTCACAGATGATGACTTCACCATTTTCGACGTCACGAACGTATTTGGCGCCAATAATATCAAGTGCGCAAGTTTCCGAGCAAAAAATCGGTTTGCCGTCGAGTTCGCCCATGACAAGCGGACGGATGCCGATTGGATCGCGTGCCGCAATCAGTTTGGTTCGGGTTAGTGCCAGCATGGCATAACCGCCTTCAATCTGTTTGATGGCATCTACAAAACGATCGGATGATGATTCATGGCGTGAACGGGCAATGAGATGAAGAATAACTTCTGTATCCGATGTCGATTGACAGATAGCGCCTGTCGCGATGAGTTCACGCCGCAAGGTTAGACCGTTGGTTAAATTGCCGTTATGGGCAATAGCAATGCCGCCGACTTCCAGCTCGGCGAAAAGCGGCTGCACGTTTCGCATCCCCGCGCCGCCGGTTGTTGCATATCGTGTATGGCCGATAGCCTGATTGCCGGGAAGACGGGCAAGAGTAGCCGGATCGGTATAGTGGTCGCCAACGAGGCCTGGGTGTTTTTCTGTATGGAATATCTGGCCGTCATAAGAAACGATCCCCGCCGCTTCCTGACCTCGATGCTGTAGGGCGTGAAGTCCGAGTGCTGTTAGCGCCGAGGCGTCATCATGACCTAAAATGCCGAAAACACCGCATTCTTCATGCAGTGTGTCATCATCAAGAGAAAAATCGGAATGATTGTGATCGTTCATCGCCATCGTCGCCTTTCACGCATCGATGTTAAAAACAGTTCATAACATAATCATAGGCCAATCGGAAGCTGGCTTTTTGATTCTGTCGACTTATTCCGGCATAACAGGTGATTCAACTGGACCATTTGTTGTGTCCTTATTATCTTTCGGGCCAAGCAGGTCTTCAAGATAGTCTTGTGGGTTCTTAGGTAGGACATCCCATATTTTAACACTCAGAGCATCAAACATAGGTTTGGTTTTTGCTTCGGCAATCCATGCATGTTGTTTTTCGGGCTTGACCATGTGATTGATCAGCAGTGTTGCAACAGCGATAATCAGTAGGCCGCGTAAAATGCCGAAAATAAAACCGATGGTGCGGTCAAGAGCGCCGATCTTGCTATCGATGATAAGGTCTGCAATCTTCATGGTGATGACGGATATAATGATAAAGGCAACCAGAAAAATGACGGCTGCGGCTACTGCCGTTGCAATCAGTACACTTGACAAGTGTCCCATCAATATGGGGACGAGATAGGGATAAAGCATATAGGCTGCAATGGCTGCAACAAGCCAGGAAACCAGAGATAGCACTTCGCGTGAAAAACCGCGTACCATGGCTAGAAAAGCCGAAATCACTGTCACAAGAATGACAATGCCGTCAACGGGGGTCATGAACATGGGAGTCTGATCCTTTTACAATAGCCGTTTTGTGCTTTTTCAATGTTTGCACTATAGGCATCGCGGCTTATTTTTCTATATGGAGGAAAAGATTTTCGATCATAATTCAAGGTTTTTTCTATCATTGTTTTTTCATGGCGGCGATCCGTGCGACAAAAGAAGTCAGGTCACTATAAAAGGCGCGGTTGAATTGCCCCTTAATACCTTTTTCGTGTTCCGTATTCTTTGCCGGTTGTGGGGAGACGGCGCCATTAAATCCAAGCTTTTCCGCTTCTTTTAAGCGTTGCAGCGCGTGGGCAACAGGACGGATTGCTCCTGAAAGACTGACTTCGCCGAAATAGACATAATCGGCAGGTAGTGCAATGCCGGCAATGGACGAAACAAGCGCGGCGACAACAGCAAGATCGGCTGCCGGTTCGGATATGCGATAGCCCCCCGCAACATTAAGATAGACATCATGTTGTCCGAATTTAACGCCGCAATGGGCCTCCAAAACGGCTAAAATCATTGATAGGCGATTGGAATCCCATCCCACGACAGCGCGGCGCGGCATGCCAAGTGAGGAGGGGGCGACAAGTGCCTGTATTTCAACCAACACCGGCCGCGTACCTTCCATGCCGGCAAAGACAGCAGCACCGGGCGTTTTTTCATTGCGTTCGCCTAGAAAGAGTTCTGACGGATTGGCGACTTCGCGCAAACCTTTGTCGGACATTTCGAAAACGCCAATTTCATCGGTTGCACCAAAACGGTTTTTGACAGTGCGCAAGATTCGATAATGATGGCCACCTTCGCCTTCAAAATAAAGAACCGCATCAACCATATGTTCGACCACACGGGGGCCGGCAATCTGTCCTTCTTTGGTAACATGGCCGACAAGAACAACGGCTGAACCGGTTTTCTTGGCAAAGCGGATCATGGCCTGTGCGCCGACACGTACCTGTGTTACTGTGCCGGGTGCGGATTCAGCCATGTCCGACCAGAGTGTCTGGATAGAATCGATGATGACAAGAGCCGGCTTTTCTCCTTCGGTAAGGGTTGCCAGAATATCTTCGACATTGGTTTCGGAAGCAAGTTTGACAGTCGTATCCGCAACGCCGAGCCGCTGGGCACGCATACGGATTTGAGCAACAGCTTCTTCGCCCGAAACATAGATGACATTGTGTCCTTGGCGGGCCAAAGCTGCTGCCGCTTGTGTTAAAAGGGTCGATTTTCCGATTCCCGGATCGCCACCAACAAGCAGGGCCGAACCGGGTACAAAGCCGCCACCGGTGACACGGTCTAGTTCGGCAATGCCAGCCTTGATGCGCGGGGCATCTTCTGATTCACCCGCAAAACTTGAAAGGGGGACGGCATGGCCCTTGCGGACAGCTTTGCCGGGGCCAGCGCCAATGCCACTTGCGCTATTTTCTTCCTGTAAGGTATTCCATTCTCCGCAGGCTTCACAGCGTCCTGACCATTGCGGGTAGGTGGTGCCACAATTCTGGCAGATATATTGAAGACGCGCTTTGGCCATTTTGGTATGTCCTATGAAGCGTTATGAATCGGCGAAAGGCCTTACACATATCGGATCGGTTTCGCCAAAGCTACGCTTTTATATAATCTTGACGTTTTGCCAGAGCAAAATGCCCAGACTTCAGTTTACTGTATTTCCAATTCAGCCAACGGGCAAAGTTCGTCATTAGCCTTATTGTACTTTCATCGCTGTCAGCCGTTTATGGTCTTGTCAAGAAGAACAGCCTCGCTGACAATACCCGTTTTATACTTAGTTCATCCGAATTGCTCGGGCAAATGATCTTCTTCTGCCAGATCGCTGAAGCGGGTGAATTCCGCTTGGAAGGCAAGTTTGACTGTGCCGGTCGGGCCGTGACGCTGCTTGGCAATAATGACTTCAGCCTTGCCGAAAACAGCATCCATTTCAGCCTGCCATGTTTCATGTTCTGCTGTGCCTTCCGGCGGTGCCTTACTTTGCTTGTAATATTCTTCACGATAAACGAATAATACAACGTCGGCGTCTTGCTCGATGGAGCCGGATTCACGCAGATCCGATAATTGCGGGCGCTTGTCTTCGCGGCTTTCAACCTGTCGCGAGAGCTGTGACAAGGCAATGATTGGCACATTCAATTCTTTGGATAAAGCCTTGAGGCCGGTGGTGATTTCGGTAATTTCCTGCACACGGTTTTCTGATGCGCGTCGCGATGCGCCGGTCATCAGTTGTACGTAGTCGATGATCAGGACATCCAATCCGTGTTGGCGTTTCTGGCGGCGTGCGCGTGCCGCAAGCTGGGCAATGGAGATGCCGCCGGTTTGGTCAATGAAGAGTGGTACTTTCTGCATCCGCTTCATGGAACGTACCAGCTTGGCAAATTCATCTTCCGATATGTCGCCACGGCGAATTTTGGAAGATGAAACTTCCGCTTGTTCGGAAATGATACGGGTTGCCAACTGTTCGGATGACATTTCCAGCGAAAAGAAGCCGACAACACCGCCTTCATTTTCTTCATTGGGCTTGCCATTGTCATCGGTGGGGTTAAAGGCGTTGGCAATGTTGAAGGCAATGTTTGTGGCAAGTGATGTCTTACCCATGCCTGGGCGTCCGGCCAGAATGATCAGGTCGGAGCGTTGTAGCCCACCCATTTTTTCATCAAGTGATTTGATCTGTGTTGGGATGCCGGATAGGCGGCTTGAGCGCTTATGCGCTGCACTTGCCATATCAATGGCCTTGGTGACCGCATCGTTGAAACTTTCAAAACCGCCGCCATATTGGCCGGTTTCTGCGAGTTTGAAAAGTCGTTGTTCAGCATCTTCAATTTGCTGGTTAGGAGCAAAATCTACCGGTGCGTCATAGGCTGTGTTGACGATATCTTCTCCCAGACCAATAAGTGATCTACGAATATGCAGATCATAGATCATGCGGGCATAGTCGACAGCATTGATAATTGTGACAGCTTCTGTTGCCAGACGCACGACATAATTGAACGCAGGCATATCCGCAACCATTTCGTCTGAGCTTAAAAATGGTTTGAGTGTGATGGGGCTTGCCAGTTTGTTGAGTTCGATAATTTTTTGGATAAGGGAGAATAAGCGGCCATGAAATTCCAGAGCGAAATGTTGAGGCCGTAAAAAATCGGCTACACGGTCAAAAGCATCATTATTGATAAGCAGTGCACCAAGCAAAGCCTGTTCCGCTTCGATGTTGTGCGGCGCTTGGCGAAAGCCTGCGGGTTTGTCTTCATTCTCGACCCTGGCGCTGTCAATGGAATGAATACTTGCTTCGGCCATTTTAAATTCCTGTATAATTCTCGTTCAGATATCTAATTGAGTGCAATCTAGATAAAAAGGATTGAACAGGCAGATGCAATGCAAAGAATGATGATTCACACTGATTCACATATTTAAAAAATAATATGCGCTTCTGCCCTTGACGTCATCATTATTTTAGATTCTGTACGCCAACAGGGTGGATATCAAAATTTGGTAGGCTCTATTACCTTTATCTCGATTTTAATGGCTTGGGTGCGGTCCGCCGTGATGCCGGTGTTTTTCCAGCCTTTTGCGTTTTTGTTTTCGATTTTTGCGCAATATTGGTATTGGCCGAAAGTTTGCTGCCAGTTCCTTTTTCGGTAAGCATGATATGATCAATTTTACGCAAACGTGCTTCTTCATGGGTGATATAGTCACGTGTCAGCGGAACCGCATCCTGTTTATGTGCTAGCTGGATCTGGAAAACCATCATATCCTGCCAGCGGAAGGCGCTTTCGGATGCAGCGAGATAAAATTCCCACATACGGCAGAAAGCTTCGTCGTAAAGGGTTTTGGCCTCATCACGTTTTGCCATAAAAGCTTCCCGCCATGCTTTTAATGTATCGGCATAATGCAGTCGTAAGATTTCAATATCGGTAATGATAAGACCGCTTTTTTCAATGACGGGAATAACTTCAGATAAAGACGGGATATAACCGCCGGGGAAAATATATTTGGCAATGAATGGATTTGTAACGCCCGGTTTGCCTGAGCGGCCGATCGAATGTAGTACAAACCGACCATCGGGCTTTAAAAGCTTTTTGACGTGGGAAAAGTATTCTTTGAAATGGCCAATGCCCACATGCTCAAACATGCCAACAGAAACGATCTTGTCATATTGGCTTGTCAAATTGCGGTAATCGGTGAGTTGGAACTTGGCGTGATTCTCTATGTTAGATTCCTTGGCACGTTTGTTGGCAATGACATATTGTTCGTGTGAGAGCGTGACACCGGTCACCTCGGCTTCAAGAACACGAGCCATATAAAGACCAAGGCCACCCCAACCACAGCCTATGTCAAGCAGTTTTTCACCCTTTTGGACTTGAAGCTTGGCGGCAAGATGACGCTTTTTAGCAAGTTGTGCCTGTGTAAGGCTTTGATCGGGTGTTTCAAAATATGCGCAGGAATATTGTCTGTCCGGATCAAGAAACAGGTCATAAAGCTTGCCTGAAAGATCATAGTGATGTCGGATGTTGCTTGATGAGCGGCGCAGATTATTCATCTGGGCAAAGCGTTTGGTTGCAATACGAAAATCGCTTAGCATTTTCATCCACATCTGGTTTTCTGCATCGGGGCCAGCGCTTTCAAAAATAATTTTTAAAAGCTGGTACATATCGCCTTCGATAATATCGAAACCACATTCCATATAGGCTTCACCGAATTTGAGGGCAGGATCCAGCGCAACAGCCCGTTCCCATTTTTGGGAATTGAAACGGATATGAACCGGTTCGCCATTGCCATCGCCATAGCGAAATGTAATGCCTGCATAGTCGGTAATAGCAAGATTGCCTTTTTTGATAATCCGGTCGGCAACAATTTTCAGTAAAGCGAACATTGATTTTCTCTTTCCAGTTATCGGCTTTTGCCGATTGTGCCTGCTGGTTGATATAATCCATCTTGCTTTCAAATATAGACGACTGAGGCTTTGAAAAAACAAAAAAACGTCCGGTGTTGCCACCGGACGCGATCATTTTTTGGTGACCAAAAATATTTTATGCGTTTTCGTTTTCGCCGTCGAAATCATCTTCGTCGATTTCTTCTGCCAAGGGCTGTTCTTCAATGCCATAGATGGCTTCAGCTGATGTCAGATCTTCACCAGCAGCCTGACGTTCAGCTTCTTCGGTTGAACGGGCGATGTTGACATTGATAGAAACTTGAACTTCCGGATGCAGGCTGATGGCCAATGCGTGGAAGCCGATTGTTTTGATTGGATGGTTGAGCTCAACCTGATTGCGGCCGACACTAAAGCCTTCGGCAGTGACAATATCGGAAATGTCACGGGTTGAAACAGAACCATAAAGCTGGCCAGTTTCACCAGCCGAGCGGATGATGATGAAGCTCTTGCCGTCAAGCTTTTCAGCTACCTTTTCAGCTTCTGACTTGCGCTCAAGGTTGCGGGCTTCAAGCTGGGCGCGCTGTGATTCAAATTGTTTCTTGTTGGCTTCATTAGCACGAAGGGCTTTGCCCTGAGGCAACAGAAAATTGCGCGCATAGCCGTCTTTTACGGTGACAACGTCACCCATCTGGCCAAGGCGTGCAATACGTTCAAGTAGAATAACATCCATAATAAGTTCCTTTCGATGGATCGGTTTTATAATTTGATCGGGTTGTTTTTTAAGTTGAGCCATTCGCGGATAGTGGCCCAGATGCCCATCATCAGTATGATAATGGAAATTGGCAGGGTCAAAACCAGCGATAGGATTAGAAAATAGACAAGAGATAGAATGATCAGCCGTGCCTTGAGCGGTTTTGTAATTTCATGCAGATAGGCTAGACCGGCAATTGAAAATACAGTTGTCAGTGAGGCCTCGAAGATCATTGCGCCAACGCCGATACTGCTATTTTCAGCAAAATAGGATAGCACAAAGCTGACTGCAAAAAGTATCAAGGCGTTTAGTGGTAGGCGAAAACGTGATGGCCAATCATCGCTCGGACGTTTGAGGCGCCCCATTTTTTTTGCAATTTTGGTCGAGGCATAAAGATTACCGATAAAAAGTAACAGGCTATAGGTAGAAATAAGAATGATACTATACAAGGTAAAATTTATCTGGAGATATTGCCTGAAGGCGGCAAGATCAAATCCGCTGCTATCGGGTGAAGCGGTAATGTTTTCGATAATATAATCAATAAAGGGATTGATTGTTTCAGGCTTTGGTGGATTGGCAGTATAGTAAAAAGCCAGAAGAATAGTCACCAGTGAGATCAAAACTGTGCTCTGATAGAGGATAGACGATAGTGGAAACCATATAAGATTTGCCTTTTTTGCTGTTTGAGTATCTGGCTCTATGTTTTTGGCAAGGCCGAGAAGCCATGCGGCATAAAAGCCGGGAAGAAAGAACAGCAAGCTGAAAGTAAGACCGGTTATTGGCCATTCAATAAAGAGCAGAGGCGATTTTTCAGCAACCAACAAGGCCAGCGTTGCAACGATGATAGCAATAAAGCTTGCTTTTGTTCCCCAGCCAAACGCCGCGATAAAGATAGGGGTTGCAACAAAACAACCAACCAGAACTGCCAGCGGTGGGAAAGAAATTAATCGCATGACAGCCATAGCCAAGGCTGCAGACAAAAGACCGCAAACAATAGCTGTAGGATAGATGTGGCTGTTTGTATTCATCAAGCGCTGTCCTGCTTTTTGCAGTTAGAGGCGTTTTCTGCCCCAACTCGGTCATAGACCGTTTGAAATGCGGAAGGCGCAGAACGCCTTCCGAATAGGATTATTTTACAACATAAGGCAAAAGGCCGAGAAAACGGGCACGTTTGATGGCTTTAGCCAATTCACGCTGCTTTTTCTGGCTGACAGCCGTAATACGTGAAGGAACAATTTTACCGCGTTCTGAAATGTAACGCTGTAAAAGCTTGATATCCTTATAGTCGATCTTTGGCGCGTTCGGGCCTGTAAACGGACAGGTCTTGCGGCGGCGATGGAAAGGACGGCGTGCAGCAGTCTGACTGACTTCAACCATTATTCAGCTCCTTCTGCTTCTGCATTGCGTTCATTGTCATCACGGCGCGGACGGCGCGGACGATCATCGTCACGGCCAAAACGCTCATCGCGATCACGGCGTGACAGCATAGCGGACTGACCTTCTTCATGTTCTTCAACACGGATGGTCATGTAACGCAAAATATCTTCATTGATACGCATTTGGCGCTCAACTTCGGCAATCGCAGCTGCCGGTGCATCGATATTCATCAGTGCATAATAGGCCTTGCGGTTTTTGCGAATACGATAGGTCAGGGTGCGAAGACCCCAATTTTCAATACGCCCGACTTTACCGCCATTGGCTTCGATCACACCCTTGTAGGTATCTACAAGCTGATCAAGCTGCTGCGGCGTAATATCCTGCCGGGCAAGGAATACATGTTCATAAAGAGCCATTATCTTGCCTTTCTTCTTTTTCACCATGCCGGATTTGACGCAAAGCCTCTGCGACTTCTCTAATAAGGGGAGTTCCCCGAAGAAAGGACGCTTTGGTTTAAGACATTCGAGAGCGGAGACACAGGAGGACGGGTGTTTTTCATGACCCTGCCGCAAGCGGCCCTCCGTTCAGCCCCCAGCCAAATGCCGGCAACGAACAGCGCGTCTTTACGGGCTTTTTTTGGATTTGGCAAGTGTTCTGTGTCATTTATTGCAAGGAAAGACTATAAGAGATCAATGTTAAAGCAGTTTCTTTCAGCGATTTTAGTGGTTTTAAGTCCCTTGATCGGTGCATTTCCGGCATCCTCAGCGCCCTTATGGGATCGGCTGTCAACGATGAAGCGATCACTGTTTTAGATCAAACGGATCATGGGTTGTATGCTGGCGTGGATATTCCTGTTCTTTTTAGCCGCATTGATCCTGTTTGTTTTATGTTGTCTTATGAGAAGCCAGCAAAATGTAAGAATGTTATGCTGGATCTGCTTGATCCGGCTATGTTCTATATCGAGCAAAAAGCCGGTCACAGAATAAAGTTTGATCTCGCTTTGAAAGCGCAGGACTGGAACACGCCTTTTATTTTGTCTGATGGTGGGCCTTTTGACTTGCGCAATTTTGTCCGAATGTCCTTTATCCTTGATCCCGATGTAAAAACAGTTTTGCAAGGAAATATGGATTTTCGACCCCTTGTATGGCATGAGCGTGATGGGAACACACAAGAAACACGCACGACCACAATAGGGCCGGCGCATTTGTCATTCCGTCTGGAAAAAGGAGGGAGCAAAAGCGCATTCCATGTCACGTATCAGGCAATGGATATTGTTATTGTCAGTCAATCGGAAAAATGGGACCAGACGGTGACTATCAAGGACCCGGATATAAAATTGACGATGGTATCATCCGAAGTAATAGCACTTTATAATGATCTCTTGAGCGGCGATAAGGAATCCTTGTTTCGTCATTTATTGCAAACATCAGTGCAGGCCAATCTGGCGTTAGAGGGGATTGGTACAGAAACTACAGATAAGAATGAAGTGAAAAAAGCGACCAAAGATGGTTATATGCCTGTCGCGACTTATCTTGATAAAAGCGGAGTTGTACGGTGGTATATCTACTATAATGCGCCACAAAACCGCAATGCACTTGAATTTTCGGTCTATAATGAAACGGAATATTTTGAACGGTGGCGCCAGAAGTCCGGCCATATCAGCCAATGGCAAGAGGGAAGCTTGCGTGAACTGCCGGAAAATACTTTCTATCTTGGTCTCATCCAAATTTTGGGGCGCAAGTTTTATGATGAAAGCGTGCAAAGATAGCTTGAGGCCCGGGATCCTTTCTATCTTATCGGACGCCTGCCATAATATTGCCGATTTGTGAGGCCCTAGCTCTCTATTTCCAGAATCGAAAGACTTTTTATGTTCCAATCAATTGATGCCGCTTTGCTGCACTGGGTAGCAGCTACACCCGACACACCAACGCTGTTTGTATGGTTCGGTATATTCAGTGCCAAGGTGCTGCTTTATATTATTCCGGCCCATCTGGTGATTATGTGGTTTGCTGGCAGTATATTTGATCGTCGGGCGGCCTTGACCATTTTTATTGTTGTTGTCATTGCCGTTTTTATCGGTTTTCTGATTTCGATCGGGTTCTATCGTGATAGGCCTTTTGTCGAGGGGTTGGTGCAGGCTCTGATTTATCACAAAAGTAATGCTTCTTTTCCCTCCAATCATGCAACTATCTGTGCTGCCTATTTTACTGTGCTTTATATGTTACGCTATAAAACAGCTGCGAAAATGGCGCTTGTTTTGACGCTCCTTGTCTGTTGGGGGCGGATTTTTGTTGGTGTCCATTATCCATTTGATATTTTTGCTGGCCTGATCTTAGGGGGCTTTTGTGCGTTTTTTGGTGTTCGGGCGGTAATGCCCGCCATACCGGAAGTGGTTTTGCATATCCCGCCGGTTAAAAAGGGTTGAAAATAAAGATGAAAAGGCGTGGCTCAAGCCATTTTCCTTGACTTTTTTGGTATCACTCGTCAAGAGCAATGATTAAATAGCAAGGGAGCATGATAATGGCTGTTGCATTTACATTTCCGGGACAGGGAAGCCAGTCTGTCGGTATGGGCAAGATGCTTGCCGAACAATTTGCCGAAGCGCGGGCGGTATTTGAAGAAGTTGATGACGCGTTGGGCGAGAAGCTTTCAACAACAATGTTCGAAGGCCCTGAAGATAAGCTTACGCTGACAGCCAATGCGCAACCGGCATTGATGGCTGTGTCAATGGCGGTTATCCGTGTGATGGAAGCGCAGGGTCTCAATCTTGCTGAAAAGGTTAAATTTGTAGCCGGTCATTCCTTGGGCGAATACTCTGCCCTTTGTGCTGCTGGTACATTTTCACTTGCCGATACAGCACGTCTTTTGCGTATTCGCGGTAATGCCATGCAAGAGGCTGTCGGTGTTGGCGAGGGTGCCATGGCTGCCATTATCGGTTTGGAAGAAGTCGATGTTGAAGCGGTTTGCAGTGCGTCTTTGAGTGAAGGCGCATGTCAGATTGCCAATGATAATGGCGGTGGACAGATTGTGATTTCCGGCACGAAAGCGGCTGTAGAAAAAGCGGCAGCCTTGGCCGGTGAGAAGGGTGCTAAGCGGGCTATTTTGTTGCCAGTATCAGCGCCATTCCATTCAGCCTTGATGCAGCCTGCGGCTGATGTCATGCATGAGGCGTTGCTGGACGTGAATAAATATGAGCCTAAAGTACCGGTTGTTGCCAATGTCATAGTTGAGCCGGTGCGTGATCCGAAGAAAATCGTTGAGTTGCTGGTGCATCAGGTGACAGGCCGTGTACGGTGGCGCGAAACGATCGAATGGTTTGGTAACAATGGCATTGATACGCTTTATGAAGTCGGTGCGGGCAAGGTGCTGACGGGGCTTGCGCGTCGGATAAACAAGGACATGACTGGTGTTAGTGTCGGCTCGGCAGAAGAAATTGAAGCGGCATTAAAAGCATTGGGCGTATAAGCCGGCTTTTGAAAACACGGTATTTCACACAGGAAATGAGGGAAAGATATGTTTGAACTCAAAGGCCGCAAGGCGTTGGTGACAGGGGCGACAGGCGGTATAGGCGAAGCGATTGCCCGTAAACTGCATGCACAAGGTGCAATCGTTGGTTTGCATGGTACAAGAGAAGAAAAGCTGAAAAGCCTTGCTCAGGAATTGGGTGAGCGGACTTTTATCTTTCCAGCCAATCTGTCGGATCGCGATGCCGTCAAGGCGTTGGCTGAAAAAGCTGAAAAAGACATGGATGGTGTTGAAATTCTCGTCAACAATGCCGGTATTACCCGTGATGGTCTGTTTGTGCGGATGAGTGATCAGGACTGGGATGATGTCATTAATGTCAATCTGACGGCTGTTTTTACCCTGACTCGTGAATTGACCCATCCGATGATGCGTCGCCGGTTTGGTCGTATTATCAATATTTCTTCGATTGTCGGTGTGATCGGTAATCCGGGACAGGCGAATTATTGCGCAACCAAAGCTGGCTTGATCGGATTTTCAAAATCTCTGGCACAGGAAATTGCTACGCGTGGTGTTACAGTTAACTGTATCGCGCCAGGCTTTATTGAATCGGCAATGACCGACAAGCTGAATGATAAGCAGAAGGAAACAATCATGGGCGCTATTCCCATGAAGCGTATGGGCTCGAGCGATGAAGTTGCTGCTGCGGCCGTCTATCTTGCCAGCGACGAGGCTGCTTACATGACCGGCCAGACATTGCATGTCAATGGCGGTATGGCCATGATCTAAACGATCTTGGAATGGAATTGAAAGGCCGGTTCAACCGGTCTTTTTGTTATTTTAGGTGTCGTATTTATGATAGTAGTGTGCAGCCTGTTCAATAACCCACATTTTTTTGCCGTTTTGACACCATGAATAGGACCAGAATGGTCTGGACAGCATCCATTTTTTGTGTCCGCCATCATTCTAATGCTTTTTTCAACCATTTATTCTGTTTGTTTTGGGTAAAATTGGATAAAAAGATAAAATCTCTTTGCGTCTTGGGGAAGAGCATGCTAATTGCGCCCCTCAAGATCGGTGGAAAACCGGTTTATCCTTTATGAGGATATCCACAGGATGCAGAAAAATGCGGCTTTTTTGCTTTTTCATGCATCTATCGCTTGATTAGATTAGCCCATGCCATTAACCAATGGCAGGGATAGAAACATAAAGTCGAGGTTCCGACAATGAGTGATACAGCAGAACGCGTCAAAAAGATTGTAATTGAACATTTGGGCGTTGACGCCGACAAGGTAACAGAAGGTGCAAGCTTCATCGATGATCTCGGTGCAGATAGCTTGGACACAGTTGAACTTGTTATGGCTTTTGAAGAAGAATTCGGTGTTGAAATTCCTGACGATGCCGCTGAAACCATTTTGACTGTTGGTGACGCTGTCAAGTTCATCGACAAGGCTTCTGCTTAATCTTCAAATAGATAAGCGGGGATGCCTGCGGCTTTCCCGCTCTTATTTTGTCCGGCAGGCTGTTGGCAAAAAAGCGCCTGCTTTTCTTTTCACGGTTTATACCGCAGCCAGAAGGTAGAAATATGAGACGTGTCGTTATTACGGGTCTTGGATTGGTTTCTCCTTTGGCGGGCAATGTCGAGGATAGCTGGAAACGGCTGCTTGATGGTCAAAGCGGTGTGCGCCGTATTACAGAATTTGAAGTTGATGATTTGCCAGCCCAGATTGCTGCACGCATTCCGGTTGGTGATGGTACCAATGGTACGTTTAATGCTGATTTGCATATGGAGCCGAAGGAACAGCGCAAAGTTGATCCTTTCATTGTTTATGCAATGGCTGCCGCTGATGAAGCGCTTGATGACGCCAATTGGCATCCTGAAAGTGATGAAGACCAGATTCGCACGGGTGTAATGATCGGTTCGGGTATTGGTGGTGTTGAAGGCATCGTTGAGGCCGGTTATACATTGCGTGATAAGGGGCCGCGGCGTATTTCGCCCTTCTTTATTCCTGGCCGTCTGATCAATTTGGCTTCTGGTTATGTCTCCATCAAGCATCATTTGCGTGGCCCCAACCATTCTGTCGTAACAGCTTGTTCAACCGGTGCCCATGCCATTGGCGATGCATCGCGTCTCATCGCTTTAGGCGATGCCGATGTTATGTTGGCCGGTGGTACAGAATCACCTGTAAATCGTATTTCGTTGGCTGGTTTTGCTGCCTGTAAGGCGCTTTCAACGACACGTAATGATGATCCTATTCATGCTTCGCGTCCGTATGACAAAGACCGCGATGGTTTTGTCATGGGGGAAGGCTCGGCAGTTCTCGTTCTTGAAGAGCTTGAGCATGCCAAGAAACGTGGTGCTAAAATTTATGCCGAAATTATCGGTTACGGCCTGTCGGGTGATGCCTATCATATTACTGCACCAAGCGAAAATGGCGAAGGGGCACAGCGTTGCATGGAGATGGCAATCAAGCGTGCCGGTATTAAAGCGTCAGATATCGACTATATTAACGCCCATGGCACTTCAACAATGGCTGATACGCTAGAGCTTGCTGCCGTGGAGCGCGTTTTGGGTGATTCTGTCAGCCGTGCTACCATGTCATCGACAAAATCATCGATCGGGCATCTGTTGGGGGCTGCCGGTTCGGCTGAAGCGATTTTTTGTGTGCTGGCTATGCGTGATCATATGGCACCGGCAACACTTAATCTTGATAATCCGGATGTCGATACTAAGCTTGATCTTGTACCGCATAAGCCTAAAGCGAAGGAAATTAATGTGGTTTTATCCAATTCCTTTGGTTTTGGCGGCACCAATGCCTCGCTGGTTATGCGTCGTTTTAACGGCTGATTTTCACATTCTTTTCATTAAATTGGGGAGAGCGGATTTATAATCGCTTTTTTCTTGCTGTTTCAAAGGCTGCAGACTTGTGCTTTTTGCCATGATTGACATATTTTCCCAATAAAGAACGGTTAATATGGTGCTGTATGCATCAACGTTATGGAAAATAAAGGAATTGGGGCAAACTATTGACGACGGATGATCAAAAACAAACAGCGTCAACGTCCACAATGGATGGGCAAGGGCAGGGTGCCGGACATTCACAAGATCATGGCGCGCCGCAAGCTGAAGCTGCAGGCGCTATAGCTCGTAAGCGTTCAAAGCTTGCCCGCAATCAATTTGTTATTTTGATTAATTTTGCGATGATGCTGGTTTTTATTGCCGTGATTATCGCTGCCGCGACCCTTTATATTTCAAGTCGTATGTTCGAAGCTCCAGGTCCTTCTATTGAGGCAAAGACAATCTTGATTAAACCGGGTACCGGTATTCGTGAGATTGCAGCTCAACTTGAGTCACAGGACCTGATCCGCTCCAACAAAGTATTTGTCTATACGATCGGTTTTGAAAACCGTGCCAAGGATTTGAAAGCTGGTGAATATGAAATTCCGGCTCATGCTTCGATGCGACAAATCATGGATATTTTGGTTTTAGGCAAATCGATTGAATACAGCCTGACAATTCCGGAGGGGTTAACTGTTTTTCAAGCCGTTGAGCGTTTGAAAAACAATGAAATTTTGACCGGTGATATACCGCAAAAATTACCGCCCGAAGGCAGCCTGATGGCAACAACCATCAGCTTTACACGTGGTACGACCCGTCAGCAAGTTATCCAGCGTTTGATGCATGGCCAACAAAAGCTGGTTGAGGATATCTGGCAGAAGCGTGATAAGACTCTGCCGCTTAAAAGTCGTGAAGATATGGTCAATCTGGCTTCTATTGTTGAGAAAGAAACGGGTGTGGCTTCAGAACGCCCAATGATTGCCGGTGTGTTCTATAATCGTATGGAAAAGAATATGCGGTTGGAGACAGATCCGACATTTCTTTATGGTGTTTATGGTGGAGCCGGTAAACCAGCTGATAAGCCGGTAACAGCGGATGATCGTAAATCCGATACACCGTATAACACTTACCGTATTTTCGGACTTCCTCCCACACCAATTGCTATTCCGGGGAAAGATGCATTGGAAGCGGTTGCCAATCCGCAAAAAACAGATGCTTTATTCTTTGTTTCCGATGGCAAAGGGGGGCATGTGTTTTCCAAGACATTTGACGAGCATATACAAAATACTGGAAAACTGCGGCAACTGCGTGCCCAACAAAAAAACGAGAATACTGAAACGCCTGAAAAATAGGTGCGAATTATCTGTCTATTGATGCTCTGGATGGGATTTGTATTGATAAAGGACAAAGAGATGGCACTTCAAAGTATGACCGGATTTGCCCGTGCGACATCGCTTTATGACGGTTTTGAAATCAGCTGGGAGATGCGGTCTGTCAATGGCAAAGGGCTTGATTTGCGGTTTCGGCTTCCTGCCGGTTATGAAGTGCTGGAAATTGAATTGCGCCGGTTGGCCGCTCAAAAGCTTAGTCGTGGCAATGTCCAGCTGTCGCTTAGTATTGATTCCCCTCACGAGCAGTCTGTGCCCAAGATCAATATAGCTTATCTTGAATCCCTGATTCATGAAATGAAAACTCTGGAAAGCCGTTTTTCTATGCCGCCGGTTCATATAGAGGGATTGTTGGGGTTGCGCGGTGTTATTGATAATAATGTTGCCGAGCTTTCAGATGAGCAGAAAAAGATTATCAATGAACGGGTTCTCTCTACATTTATTGAGGCTCTTGATGCCTTGGTGGCTATGCGCAATGGGGAAGGAAAAAAGCTCAAAGCGCTGATTGTGGCGCATGTTGAAACGATGGCTCAACTAACGGATCAGGCGCGATCTGACCCGGCGCGCCAAACGGATGCTATCCGTGACCGTCTGAAACAGCAGATTGCGCCACTTGTGACAGAAATTGCCGAGCTTGAACCCGAGCGGCTTTATATTGAGGCGGCGCTATTGGCAACGCGTGCCGATATACAAGAAGAGTTGGATCGTCTGGATGCCCATATTGCCGCTACACGCGCTCTTTTGGATGAGGGCGGTGCCATAGGACGCAAGTTGGATTTTTTGGCACAGGAATTTAATCGCGAAGCCAATACGCTATGTGCAAAGGCCAATGTTCCCAGTCTGTCGGCAACAGGGCTTGCGTTAAAGGCGGTCATTGATCAATATCGTGAACAGATACAGAATTTGGAATAGAGAAAATAACCATTATGAGCGCAAACAAAATTCTTTCCGGTAGTCCCTATTTGAATGCGGGTAAGAGACGTGGACTTTTATTGGTGCTGTCTTCGCCTTCGGGTGCGGGTAAGTCGACCATATCGCGATTACTTTTGAAAGAGGCAAATCTTGGTTTATCTATCAGTGTGACAACCCGTCCGCGCCGTGGCGATGAAGTTGATGGTGTGCATTATCACTTTATTTCCGTTAAAGAATTCGAGCGTCGGCGTGATAATGGCGAATTGATTGAGTGGGCCAAGGTTCACGGTAATTATTACGGCACCCTACGAGAAAGTGTTGAAGATGCGCTGGGTCAGGGTAGGGATATGCTGTTTGATATCGATTATCAGGGGACGGAGCAGTTACAGGCGCAGATGCCTCAGGATGTTGTTTCTATTTTCATTCTGCCGCCCTCCATGCGTGAATTGAAATCCCGTCTGCATCGTCGCGCTGAAGATAGCGCAGAGGTGATTGATATCCGTCTTAACAATGCCCGTGTCGAGATCGAGCAATGGTGTAATTATGATTATGTTCTGATCAATGAAGATTTAGCCCAGTGTTTTGCATTGGTAAAATCTATTTATCTTGCCGAAGCGGTAAAACGTGAGCGTTTGCTATATCTTGAAAGCTTTGTTCATAGTCTTCTGGAAGAAAAAACCAGTTAATATTTTTTAGGGAGGAGTTACGGAGCTTTATCTATAATTGATTGGCAAGTGTAACGAACTCTTCGATTTCCAATGTCTCGGCACGTCGAGTCGGATCAATTCCAGCTCTGGCAAGAAGTGTTTCACCGCCAATGGCTTTTAGGCTCTGGCGTAGCATTTTGCGCCTTTGGCCAAAAGCTGCCTGTGTAACACGGCCCAACGTATCTGCCTGGCATGGTAAAGGAGCTTCCCGCGGGACAAGGTGAACAACCGAGGATGTCACCTTGGGTGGTGGATTGAAGGCTTGGGGTGGTACGTCAAAAGCGATTTTTGCTTCTGTCCGCCATCCTGCCAATACACCCAGCCGACCATAATGATTAGAACCGGGGTGGGCGACAATACGTTCGGCAACCTCGCGCTGGAACATCAAGGTCATCGATGCATAAAAAGGTGGCCATGGCTCACACAATAGCCAGTTAAGCAGCAATTGAGTGCCGATATTATAGGGAAGATTGGCAACAATTTTCGGTTTTTGATCAAGATTTGCCCATAATGTCGCAAAATCCTGTTGCAGGGCGTCACCTGAAATGATGCGTAAACGGTCGGGATAGTGTTTGGCTATTTCATCAAGAGCTGAAAGACAACGCTCATCCCGTTCAATAGCTGTTACATATGCCCCTTGTGCCAGCAGGGCGCGTGTCAGTCCACCCGGGCCGGGGCCGATTTCAAGAATGGGATAGTCTTGCAGATCACCGGCTGTACGGGCAATTTTTGATGTTAGGTTAAGGTCGAATAGGAAATTTTGTCCTAAGGACTTTTTAGCTGCTAGCCCATAGGTTTCAATGACTTCGCGCAAGGGGGGGAGCGTATCAATGGCCATTCTTGCCGTCCCCCATTTTCCAAGCCATTTTTAAAGCAGCGATAAAGCTTGCAGGATTGGCAATACCTTTCTCGGCGATATCAAAGGCTGTACCATGGTCGGGTGATGTCCGGATAAAGGGGAGGCCGAGTGTAACATTAACCGTATCATCAAAGCCGATAGTTTTGACAGGAATGAGTGCCTGATCATGGTACATGCACAAAGCCGCATCATATTGACGGCGCGCATGGTCATGAAACATGGTATCAGCGGGTAGGGGGCCGTTAATATGGATGCCTTCGCTGCGCAATGTCTTTATAGCGGGTTGTATGACATCAATTTCTTCATGCCCCATCGTACCATCTTCACCGGCATGGGGGTTAAGGCCTGCCATAGCAAGACGTGGATGATTGATTTGAAAGCGGTTTTGAAGGTCTTTATAAACAATTCGAGCTGTTTCGCAGATAAGATCGCTGGTCAGTGTGTCCATCACATTATGTAATGCGATATGGACGGTAATTGGCACTGTTTTTAACTGCGGTCCGGCTAGCATCATGACAGGTTTGAAAGCACCCTGATAGAGTGTGTCAGCCAATGACCCGAGAAATTCCGTGTGGCCAGGAAAAGGAAAACCTGCATCATAGAGCGGCTTTTTGGCGATTGGGCATGTGACAAGCGCTTTTGCTGCACCTTGATGGACCAAATGGACGCTGCGTTCAATCGCTTCAATTGTGGCGGCCGCATTTTCAACTAGCGGTATGCCGGGTGCATCCTTTTGTCTGTTTTTTAAAGCATATACTGATAAGGCACTATTATTTGTTATGTATGCCTGACTTTTTTCAATAATCTTAATGTCGAGTGGAATAGAAAAGCGCGCAGCGCGCGCTTTTAAAAGGTCAGGATCAGCTAGAACCATAAAAGGTGGCAGGCCATATTCATGACGTTTGGCCCATGCTTTGAGAATAATTTCCGGGCCTATACCGGATGCATCACCAGCACTGACCGCAAGCACAGATTTCAAGGTGTTTCAATCCGTGCTTTAGCCCGTAATTCGCCAAGATATTTTGTGTTCAGATCTTCGATCTTTTTATCGCCGCCGTTGCCTTGTGAATCTTCGATCGAAAAAACAAGCTGGGCGACTTTGTCGTCTGAGACTTTGCGAATTTCACAAACAGCTAGAACTTCGACACCGCGTTCAGTTTCTTGCGGTGCAGTCATTTTGCCAGCAGGAGTTGCTTTGACGGCTTTTTCCCATTCTGGTGGCAATTGCTGTTCGATAATACGATTAAGCGGCTTGGGCGGCGCCACATCGACCTTGAATTTGCTGCGAGTTTCATTAACCAGAGATTTTAAATTCTGGCAGCCGGTAAAATTGGTACGTAGAAAATTGGCTGCCTGCTTGCGGCTGCCCATTAAGACACCGCGTTTATTGGCTGGAATAACAAAAATAACTTGTTGCATTGTATACTCATTGGCGCTTGGCTTGACGCCGCCATTTTTAAGCATACGCTGGACTGCCTTTTCAATCGGGATAAGACCGGATGAGCCACCGTTCTCAGCATGATAGCGCGCTTGCAACAGGCGCCCCCACCCCATTTGTACCTGAATATAGGTTTTAAAGTGCTCAGGTGTAACACCGGCTTGATTGAGCATGGCAGATAGCTGCGCTACGGTCATTTTATTACGTTGGGCAAAGCCTGCAAAGGCCTGATTGACTTCGGCATCGCTGACATTGATGTTGCGAGTTTTCATTTCAATGCGTTTGAGCATTTCTTCAGTCAATTCATCTTTGGCCAAAGCGTTGAGATTACCTTTGCGCTGTTGTAATCGCAAGAAAGCAGCACGACGCTGGATATCATAATTGGTAATAGCATTGCCATTGACAATAACGGCTACTTCTGTTGCTGCATAGGCTGGTGTCATCAAGCCTTCTTGTGACAGGCTTATCCCGCTCAATGCCGCTGTCAATAGCAGGGCCATACAACCGCGTCGTACATTTTTCATGGGTGTGCAAACTTTCTTTATTTCGGGCATAGAACTCATTAAGCGTTTATTATAAGAATTTCATAGAGGAAAAACAACGCCATATCTAATATCATAAAACTGCGGATGTGAACTATATTCCCTGACCAAAATCTCCGACAGTACGGAATGAAATCATGAATCCCCATTTATGGCTAGCATCGTCATCCCATGGATTGCGGGTCTGCTGATAGCCAAGTAAAAGGCCTACACAATCATCAAGATATTGGACATTGGCACCGGCACGAACAAGCGTATCTGAAACCAGATCATAGCTTGTGTTGGCGCTGAGCGTCCATGTATCTGTCAGCTTGAAGCCGCCTTGCACAGAGACTTCTTGACGATCTTGAGCGTAACCGTAATAGGCTTGTCGTTGGATATAAGCATATTGCGAGGAGGCCCAGACAGGTCCCCAGTTTTGCTGGATTTCTATTTCACCACGCCGCATGGCGCCTGATTCTTCATCAAAGCGGCCGCGAGTGGCAACCGAGAATCCGGAACCATTATTGGCACCGAGCATAGCAACATAGTCGGAACGAGCGGTTTCAAGTCCCGATTCAGAGCCGACACTAACCATATCTTTTGTTGCAAAGGAATTGCGGCCTGCCAACTGGAAGGATTGTCCAGCTAGGGCATAAAGTGACCAATTGTTGCCGATATTGCCGGAATAGCGTAAACCCAGATTGGCACGTGTGCCACCTTCTAGGCGATCATAGCCGGAAAATTTATCGCGTTGGAATAAAGTCGTGGCATCAAAAACGAAGCTCTGCGCATCTTCATTGAACATTTTGCCGGCATAAGATTCATTGTTGCGAACAAAGATCTGTGCAATCGGTTCAAGAATATGGGTAGTGTTGCCAGCTGTAAAAAGCAATGGATAGCGCATTTCAAAACCGGCTGTTGCCATACCGCGGAAAGCGTCATCACGCATATTGATCGCATTATAAGAACCGTTGGCATCAGTGCCCATGGCATCGCCACGCAAGGCTAGCAATGGTGTTAATGTCAAGCCACCTTGTGTGATGAAGGTACGTTTCCATTCCACTTCATTGGTTAGGCGGGCATTGGTACCGGCGACACCAGCCAATCGTGCACGATTAAGAGGATTGCCGCTCCAGTCGGCAAAGGCATAATCTGCGCGATCACGATAGATAGCTTGTAGATTGGCTTTGAAGGTCAGCTGTCCGCCATAGATCGATTCTTCAGGGATGAAAGTATAGTCGATGCGTGGCAAAACCCAAGGCTGGCGCGAATTGCGCTCACTCGGACTGCTTTTTAACAATGAATCCTGCACTTCGAAATGATAGAACCGCATATCGAAGTAATTGCGACCCGAAAGCCCAGTCAGATAGACCTGTGAGCGATGGACACTCTGATTATAATTGGTAATATTATATGTTTTTGAGAAATCCCGGTCTGTTTGGGCCAGAATATCCCAGCCATATGTCCAGCGCGGGTTGATTTCGAAATCCCCTTTGGTCCCTAGCATAAAGCGTTTTTCATGAAAACGGTCGGTTTCATCACGATCAAACTCACCCGGATTAACCTGATAAATACCGGCAAATTGAACAGTATAAGAACCGTTCTCTAGACGATGGCGCCATTCACCATCCAGCAATAGCCCCTGACTAGAATAGCCCGTTGCCGATAGTGTCAGGTCATAATTGGGTGCCAAGGCCCAGAAATAAGAATTCTTGATGCCATATCCAAGATTGCTTTTTTGTGAAAAGCCCGGTTGGAGAAAACCGGATTTTCGCTTGACGGTGGGATCTGGCATTTCAAAAACAGGAAACCAAGCTATTGGTGTGCCGAAGACTTCAAAGTGACTATCTTCGAAACGCATTGTTTTGGTTGCGGTGTTCCAGATGATTTTTTTGGCCTTCAGCTGCCATTTGACTTCACGGTCAGGTTTGTAATAGCAGGGCTCGCAGGCTGTGTAGACGCCATTGTTGAAGACAGTCATTTCACCCTTGCTGCGTTCAGCGCTTTCAGCGGCAAAACGGGTGTTGTCTGCAGATTCAACACGCAATGCGTTAACAAAACCATCGCCGAGATCGTCTGTCATATCAATTTTATCGGAATAGATCTTATTGCCATCCGGCTCGACAATCTCGACACTGCCTTCGGCTATGACACGCTTTGTCTGCTGGTTGTAGACAACCTTGCGGGCAACGATATGGTTACCGTCATATTCGATCTGTACATTGCCCTGTGCCGTAACGGTTTTGGCGTCACGGTCATAGATAAGCTCATCTGCCGATAAAAGCATACGAGCCTCAGGATTGGTTGTCTTTTCTGAAGAAAGAGGCTGCAGGTTTTGGGCAATAGCCGACGACATAACTAAAGGCGACCCGAATGCGCCAAGCATAAGAGTTCCAAAAGCGAGAAATTCGAGTTTTTTAACCAGTTTTTTAACCGAGCTCACCCTACTCACCTAACCATCTTCCTTGTGTAACAAAAAGGAAATTCCAAAAAATAACGCAATAAGAACCGGCACCCACGCTGCAATAATAGCAGGAACATATCCTGCATTACCAAAGGCCTGAACCAGAACCGAAATTACATAAAGCACGAACCCGGCAATGATTCCACCCAGAATCAACGCTCCTGACTGTCCAAATCGCACAAATTTTAACGAAACGGTAGCCGCAATCAATGTCATGGCAACCATTAAAAATGGAGTTGCAACCAGAGATTGTAACTGCATATTGAATTCATTAGCCGAATATCCAAAGGATCTGGCAACCGAAATTTTATGGGGCAGTTCATAGAATGGAATGCTGGCTGGATCAGCTAGCTTTTCTTCGACAAATTCGGGTCTCAAATTTGTGTTTATGTCAATAACATCAAAGTGTTGTGGTTCTTGTCCGGCTTTGTATTGGGTGACGTTTATAAGCTGCCAATAATTGTCTTTTAGCTCGGCGCGTTCTGCATTCAGCCAATGCATAATTGTATTGTCCGGATTGAATTGGACAAAGCGTGCATCGATGAGTGTATGTCCCCTGTTGATAACTGATTTAGCACCTATGGTTGTAGTCCCGTCATCGGTCTTTTGCGTTAACCATGGTATACGATCGATATCTGTGGATGATGTTTTTGGCGTTCCTTTGAGGTCGGAAAGCATATTTTCAGCCTGGGTTGTCCCCCATGCAGCCAATGGGTTGACAATGATGACAGCTAAAACCCCGAAAAGAAATGCGCCAAGGCAGGCTGGAAAGATGAATTGCCATGCTGAAACACCAATAGAACGTGCAACAACAAGTTCGAATTTACGATTAAGAGAAATGAGCGTCGCCATTGCCCCGAATAATGCAATAAAAGGAAATAGCTGTTGCATGATGAAGGGAATACGCAGTGCCGACATGATCAAGGCACGAGAAGCCGTATAACCGGGGAGGTTGGAGATACGCCCTGCATTTTCAGTGAAGTCCATTAAAAGGGCAAGGGTGAAGATTCCAAGAAGGAACCAGCCCGTTATCTTGACATAGCGCATGAAGAAATAGCGTCCCAGCGTCCAGCCGATCATTGTGTCGTACCTCCGCTATTTTGGTGATCACCAAGATCAAAGCGTTTTTTGACAAGGTCGACGAAATTGGCAATCCTGTCACTGATCCCGGCTGGAAGCCCCAAACGCCGGTGCGTGAAGATCAAGAAAGCCGATATGGTACCGATAACCAGTGGCGACAGGTAGAGAAGGGGAATGAATGCAAGATCATTATCCGCACGGTCGCCAAAAAAATAACCGAGCCAATAAGCAATGAGTGACAGGCTGATGGCGGAAAAGGATGCCGATATACGCGCTTCGCGGTGGGAGCGGGCATCGCCAGCAACAGCCAGAGCAATCAATGCAAAGATGAAAGGATAGATCCACTCGGTACAGCGACGATGGAGTTCGGCTGTATACTGGTTGGGCCGGCGTTGGTAGTTGGCATCATTGGGGTCGGGGTTGAGTAGGAACGAAAGGGACTGATCTTTGGGAAAAAGCAGAACACTGTCACCGGCGGGTGAAAATTCTCCCAGATCGAATGTATAGGAATTGAATTTAATAATGGAAACATCGCCGCTCTTGTTATCATGGCGCTGGACTTCGCCATTTTCCATAATCAGAAAGCTGCCACGATTATTGCTTTGCACGGCACCATTCACGGCATAATAATAAAGATCAAGATCGGGATTGCGCTGATCGGCAATAAAAAGCCGCCCGATGGAGCCATCGGCATGGCGTTCACCGATTTCCATATAGATATTATCGCTTAATTCGCGAAAATTACCTTCTTTGATCAGGACATTGATTAGGTCTGAGTGGGCATTGGCAACCATATCTCTCATATTGATACGGGCATGGGGAGCAACAAAGTTGGCAATGACAAAGGAAAGAATCGAGATGACAACGGCCAGATAAAGAACGGGCCGCCATACTGAAGAGCTCGGTGCGCCGGATGCATTAATAACAACCAATTCCGAATCCTGGTTCATGGTGGAAAGCGTTTGTGCAATGGCAATAACCAACGCAAAAGGCATGACAAGCGGAATTGCGGACGGGATAAACAGCGACGAGAATTTCAGAACGGTTAGAAATGTCTGTCCACTCGTTGTCAGGAAGTTGATTCGCGCCAACACCTGAACTGTCCATGTGATGCCGATGGCAGCAAACAAAACAGCCAGAAATAGTACGGTTATACGTCTAAGGATGTATGACTCAATAATACGCATGTCGGGGAGCATACACCTTTTCAATTAACTGACGCACGACTACGGTGCTGCTAAGATACCAAAGTTTATATTTAAAATATTTCTCTGTTTCGGTTTCTAACAAGCTTGAGCAAACAAGCAAGCTCAAACATTAACGAAATATTAAAAACTTACATTATTTGCCATATCTATTGTGATTAATTCAAGTCTGTTGACGATATGAATATTGAAACGTGTTATAAAGATCACACTTAGATAGGATTGCTTGCCTAATGGCATGATATGTAAAGAAGATTCTGGAGGGAATATGTCGAAGTTAAGTGTGGTCGGCCTCAAAGAACAGGCTTTTCAGGCTCCAGATGCGGTTGTGGTTGCGCTTGTCAATTCACAAGGTGATTGTGATGGGCGTATTGAGAAGCTGGTTGGCAAAAAAAGTTTGACACAATTGATGAACGCTCATGAATTCAAGGGCGAGCAGTGTAAGACGGTTGAAACGATGGTTGAAACACGCGCTGGTTTCTTCAGATTGATTTTGCTGGGAGTCGGCGAAGTGGAAAAAAATGGACAAGATGACTGGATCAAGCTTGGTGGTACGGCTTTTTCGCTTATTGGGCGCGGCGCAACGGCTTCTGTTATGCTTTTGTTGAAGGATTACGTCTTACAGGAAAAGGAAATAGCTGATTTTGCATTGGGATTGCATCTGCGCCATTATGACTTCAAGAAATATAAAACCTCAAAGACAACAGTGAAAGAAGGTAAGAAAACGACTTCTATCACGCTTGTTGCATCTAATGCCGTCGATGTTAAAAAGGCGGTTCAAAAAGGTTTTGAGGTGGCTCAGGGCGTCATAACCGCGCGTGATCTTGTTAATGAGCCGGCTAATGTTCTAGGCCCTTTCGAATTTGCTAAGCGCATTGAAAAGCTTGAAAAGAACGGGGTAAAAATCGAAATTCTTGATGAAAAAGAGTTGAAAAAAATCGGGATGGCGGCGCTTCTTGGTGTGTCGCGAGGTTCTCGGCGTCCGCCCCGTGTTGTCGTGATGCGGTGGAATGGAAAGAAAGGGACTAAAGGGAAAGACAGGCCGCTTGTTTTTATTGGTAAGGGCGTTGTTTTTGATACAGGGGGAATTTCGCTGAAACCCGGTGCGGGTATGGAAGATATGAAAGGCGATATGGCGGGTGCGGCCGCCGTAACTGGTTTGATTCAGGTGTTGAGCGCCCGTAAGGCCAATGTTGATGCAATCGGTATTGTCGGGCTGGTGGAAAATATGCCCGATGGCGATGCGCAGAGACCCGGTGATATCGTGACATCAATGTCGGGACAGACCATCGAGGTGATCAATACAGATGCTGAAGGCCGTTTGGTTCTTGCGGATTTGCTTTGGTATGCCAAAGAGCGTTTCAAGCCGAAATTTATGGTCAATCTTGCAACCTTGACCGGTGCTATTATGGTTGCGCTGGGGCAGCATCATGCGGGATTGTTTTCCAATGACGATATGCTTGCCAGCCATTTACTTGATGCAGGCTTGCACAGTGGTGAAAAGTTGTGGCGTATGCCGCTCGGGCCTGAATATGACAAGATGGTCGATTCGACTTTTGCCGATATGCGCAATAGTTGCGGCCGCTATGCAGGCTCTATTACGGCCGCACAATTTTTGAAACGTTTTGTAGGTGATGTGGCATGGGCGCATCTTGATATCGCCGGTACGGCTATGTCATCGTTGAAAAATGAATATAACCAGTCATGGGGGTCCGGTTACGGCGTTCGCCTGCTTGACCGATTGGTTGCCGATTATTACGAGGGCTGATGTGGCTGAAGTGCTTTTTTATCATCTGACACAAACGCCACTTGAGGAGGCCTTGCCAGGGCTTGTCGAGCGTTCACTCGAGCGGCAGTGGCGTGTTCTTCTTAACTTTGCTACGGTGGAAAAGCATGATTCATTTGATGCCCATTTATGGACATTTTCCAATGATTCCTTTGTGGCCCATGGAACAGCTGCGGATAAATATGCAGAGCAACAGCCGGTTTTGCTGACACTTGATGGGGATAATCGGAATGCTGCTGATGTCTGTTTTTGTCTGGAAGGCACAAATTGCCGTACCATTGAAAGCTTTAAGCGGGTTGTGATTATGTTTGATGGACACGACGAGGATCAGGTTCAGGCAGCGCGTGATTATTGGAAAAGTTTAAAAACAGCAGACCATCAGCTGACCTACTGGCAGCAGAGTGAGGATAAACATTGGGAAAAGAAAGCTTGAACTGATGCGGATTACTCCCTTTATTCTGATCTGTATCGCTGTCGCCGGTCTTTTATTCCCACATTATTTTATTGCTGAAGATAAAGGGGATGGTCGCTGGGTTTTTGCCATTATTTTGCTGCTGGGCGTTTTCAGTCTCTGGCGGACGATTAAACGTATGAAGGATCGTGACCGCTGATGCTGGATCGGTTGATTATTCTTTTATGGGCATCAGCGATGGGGTTTGTTTGCACGGTTATTGTCGGTACGACCCATATTATGTCTTCAATGGTTCCCTATGCAATATTGGGATATTCGGTCGACATATTGTTAATTTTTCTTACAGCCCTATATGCGGGGCTGATTTGGCGTTTTGTTCCTTTGCCGCAGTCTTTTTATATGAAAATGGCGGCTTTATTGCCGCCATTATGTCTCTTTATTTACTGTCTTTCATAATTAGCCGGATATTTCCTCATCGGTGAATATGATAAAGCATATCAGCGATATAAAGGCGCTCAGTAATAGATAATAGCCGATATAGGCTGTGCCGAAGTTCTGGACTAGCGTTTCAGCGATATAGGGTGCAAAGGATGCGCCAACAATACCGGCAAGATTAAAGGTCATGGAAGCGCCGCTATAACGGATTGCTGTCGGGAAGGGTGACGCTAGTGCTGCACCGATCGGCCCATAGCTTAGTCCCATTAAACCGAGCCCAATCATAGAAAGAGTGAAAACGCCACTAAGACCGGAATCTAGCAAATAGGGTACAGCAAAAGAGAAAAGCCCGATAAATATTGTAACCCATATCATCAAGGTGCGGCGACCGATCATGTCGGAAATCTTTCCGGCGCAAGGGATTAGTAGCCCGAAGAAAATGGCGCCGACCATCTGCACTTCGAGCGCTTCGTCAAAGGCAAGATTCATATGGTTGCGTGAATAGGATAAAAGATAGGCACTGAAAATATAGAAGATAACAAATGTTGTCATACCGGCAAATGTGCCGAGACACAAAGCACGCGGGTATTTGGTAAAGACATCGGCAATAGGCACCTTGACACGTTCTTCACGCTCGACTGCTTTTTTAAATTCAGGTGTTTCACTGATTGAAAGACGAACCCATAATCCGACAATAATCAGAATGATTGATGCGATAAAGGGAATGCGCCAGCCCCAGTCGTGGCGTTGGCTTTCGTCAAGAAAGACCCACATTGACCAGAATGTCATGGCGGATAGTAAAAGGCCGATAGGCGCGCCTAATTGCGGAAACATCGCATACCAGCCGCGTTTTTCCGGTGGTGCGTTTTCTGTTGCCAACAAGACAGCGCCTCCCCATTCACCGCCAAGGCCTAATCCTTGACCAAAACGGCAAATTGTTAAAAGTAGCGGTGCTACCCAGCCGATTGTTTCATAAGTCGGCAGAAAACCAATCAGAACGGTTGATATTCCCATCGTGAGTAAAGCGGCAACCAGCGTTGCTTTGCGGCCGATTTTGTCACCGAAGTGCCCGAAGATAACTGAACCCAGAGGACGGGCGAAAAAGGCTGCGGCAAAAACGGCAAAAGAGCTCAAAAGTGCGACAGTCGGATCGCCTTTAGGAAAAAATAGAGTGGGAAATAAGAGTGCGGCTGCCGTCGCAAACACATAGAAGTCAAAGAATTCAATTGTTGTTCCGATCAAACTGGCCAGCAAAATATGCCCAACAGAGTTTTTTTCGGTTTGCGATGCATCAATACTCGACATTTTCTTATAGTTCCTCTCTAATTTACGCAATATTATGAGTAGCGATGCAACTGCTTAAATAAAAAGCCTGATAATGTCGAGCATCTTGAATAATAAATGTGATACTATCTTATGGAGCTTGTTTTCTTGAAGTGCCCTATAGCGTTGCGCTATTGAACGATATTTCAAGCAATAGCTTCTTCATATTTGTCGGAGAGCATTAACCAGCGCATTTCTGCATCTTCCAGCCGTTTGGCCGCATCAGCACGTTCTTTTGCTTTTTCAGCCGCTAGATCGGGCGTATTGGTATAGAGTTCGCCATTGCCCAGTTCTTCATCCAGCCGAGCGATCAGTTTTTGTAGCCGCTCCATCAGTGCTTCTGCATCTGTGATCTGTTTGCGTAAAGGGGCAAGCTGGCTGCGTTTTTCAGCGCTTAGCTTGCGTTGTTCGTTTTTGGATTTCGGATTGTTTGTCGTTTTAGCTTCAGCTGCGGCTTTGGGGCGACTTAGCCCTAAAACATCACTGCGATAATCATCCATGTCGCCGTCATAGTTTTTAACGGTTCCATCTTTAACCAGCCATAGGCGATCCATGGTGGCTTCAATCAAATGGCGGTCATGGGCAATCAAGATAACAGCACCTTCAAAATCATTGAGTGCATGGACAAGCTCTTCGCGGCTGTCGATATCCAAATGGTTGGTCGGTTCATCAAGAATGAGCAGATGTGGACCTTCAAAGGTAGCAAGGCCCATCAACAGACGGGCTTTTTCGCCACCGGACAGCTCTTTGGCTTTGGTCATCATTTTTTCTGTGGTCAATCCCATTTGGGCAACACGGGCGCGAATTTTGGCTTCCGGTGCGCCAGTCATCAACGGGCGTACATGCTCAATCGCGTTTTCTTCCGGATGTAGATCATCAAGTTGGTGTTGTGCAAAAAAAGCGATCTTGAGCTGGGGCGCCAATGTTATGGTGCCTTTTTGTGCTTTCAGACGTCCGGCAATCAGCTTGGCCAGTGTTGATTTGCCGTTGCCGTTGGAACCGAGCAAGGCAATGCGGTCATCATCATCAATACGAAGGTCAAGATTTCGAAGGACGGGTTTGTTTTCTTCATAGCCGACATCGACTTGAGACATGGCAATGATGGGAGAGGCCACTTTTTTTTCGGCCTGTGCAAATTTGAAAGGCTGGACATGTTCATCGCGCCATATATCGATGGGTTTAAGCTTTTCCAGTGCCTTGATACGTGATTGAGCTTGTCTCGCCTTGGTGGCCTTGGCCCGGAAGCGGGCAACAAATGCCTCCATATGTTTGCGGTGGGCTTCCTGTTTTGTCGCCTGCTTTTGTTGCTGTTCTATGGTTTCTGCGCGTTGGCGTTCAAACTGGTCGTAATTGCCGCGCCAGAAAGTAAGTTTTTTGTTTTCCAGATGCATGATCGATGTGGCTGCACTGTTTAGCAAGTCACGATCATGGCTGATGATGATAACTGTTTTTGGATATTTGCGAACATAATCGATCAGCCAAAGCGTACCTTCAAGATCAAGATAGTTGGTTGGCTCATCTAGTAGCAGGAGATCGGGTTCGGCAAAAAGAACGGCGGCCAAGGCCACGCGCATACGCCAACCGCCGGAAAAGGATGATGCAGGGCGCATTTGTGCCGTGCTGTCAAAGCCGAGGCCCGATAGAATGGCACCGGCGCGGGCTTCGGCAGAATGGGCATCAATGTCGTTAAGCCTTGTATGGATTTCGGCAATACGCATCGGATCTGTCGCTTTTTCTGCTTCGGCAAGCAGTTGGCTACGCTCCTTATCGGCCTCAAGGACAATTTCGATCAAGGATTGTTCTGTACCGGGAGCTTCTTGTGCGACCTGGCCGATTCGTGTTTCTTTGGGCATACGGACAGAACCGGTATCTGAGGCAAGTTCGCTGGTAATAACTTTGAATAGAGTTGACTTGCCGGTTCCGTTATGGCCGACAAAACCGGTCTTTGAACCTTCAGGCAAGGTAATGCTGGCGTGATCAATCAATACACGCCCTGCCATACGTACCGTTATATCATCAAATATAAGCATAATATTGGACGCTTTCGCATAGAGCACCATGTGAGCGCAAGTAAAAAGAATGCGGCACGCTCTTGGCAATCATCTTTGTACAGCGTATAGAGCAGCACCAACTTCAATTTTGATAAATACTAAAGGTGAAATATGGCTGTAGAGCGTACATTTTCAATGATCAAGCCCGATGCAACACGTCGTAATCTGACCGGTGCAATTACAAAAATGCTTGAAGATGCAGGACTTCGTGTTGTTGCTTCCAAGCGCGTATGGATGAGCCTACGCGAAGCGGAAGGTTTCTATGCTGTGCATAAAGACCGTCCTTTCTTCAAAGAACTTACAGAATTCATGTCATCGGCTCCAACTATTGTTCAGGTTTTGGAAGGTGAAAATGCCATTTTGAAAAATCGTGAAATCATGGGTGCAACTAATCCTGCCGATGCTGCAGAAGGCACAATCCGTAAGACCTATGCACTTTCTATCGGTGAAAATTCCGTTCATGGCTCCGATGCACCGGAAACCGCACGTGAAGAAATCGCTTATTGGTTCTCGGGGACTGAAATTGTCGGTTGATTACTTGATGTAATTTATCAAAAGCCCGGTTTTGACCGGGCTTTTTTATTTCAGATGTCAGGTACTAGGCGCCCGATAATCTGGTCGTTGCTATCTTTCAAGAACAGACGTCCTAAATCATCGAATTCATAGCTGCGTGTTTTGGAAAGCATATCGATGAAACGATTTTCCTGAGCTGAAATGGCTTCTGCGCAAGCCATAAAAGTCATGCCAGGAGGATTGAAGCGCACGGTCTTTTTGCTTTCATTTAAGATAATCGAGCTTGTGTAATGATTGCATCCGCCTGTGCCATTGATACGGTAGCGCAGGCCGTCTTCTTCGGGTAGGCCATTGGCTTCGGCTTCGATATTGATCGTAAGATGGGAAGAATCGATAATGCCGTCGTTGAAAATATCTTCGACAATCCATTTCTGACCATTCAATACATCATTGGGGACATTGTTATCTGCCGTATTCTGGTAAACCATAGTCAATACGAGATCATGTGCATTGAGTGCTTCTGTTGCTTTGAAACCTTCATCACGCGCACTGACAAACCATAATGTATCACCAACGGTAATACGCGCTGCAATGCGATATGAATGGTCCGGGTCTAGGGATTTTGAATCAATAGGCAGGGTAAACGCAATTGGAACTTCTCCGTCTGGCTGCACTGTCGTTTGTGCAATCGTTTTTTCAGGTGCTTTTGGACTATTGATTTCTATCAGCTGGACGGTCAGCATGGCGTGATTGGGTAATGTGATGCGTTGATGGTATGTCACACTGCCGTGGATACGCAATGTTTCGGCAATACCCGGTGTGGGTATAGATGTATTGAAAACGAAAGCTGGAAGACCGATAGCTACGATACTGGCGAGACACGCAAGTCCAATAGACAGGGCCGCAAGGGCTTTTCTTTTCATATAATAGATTCCGATAAACAATGATTTTTGATATAGCAGCTTTAACTGCTGCACTCGATTATAATCCATGGTCTTTATTTACGATTAAATTAAGGCAGAGTTGGCGGTGTTAATGATCTTATCAATAATTTACCACCTTTGGCGCTTATGTTCATCATGCGTGCAGGATTGTACCCATTCGGCTTTTTGTCCGTCCTTGCGATGGGGCTTTTTCCAAAAAGGTGCTTCGGTTTTAAGGTGGTCCATAACAAAGCTTGCCGCGTCAAAGGCGTCGCTGCGATGCGCCGCGGCTGAAATAACAAGCACAATCTCTTCACCCACTGCAATCAGACCATAACGGTGGACGATGGTCAATGCATCCAGTTTGAAGCGTGATACAGCTTTTTCGCCAAGGGTACGGATATAGATTTCTGCCATATGGGCATAATGTTCAATTTCCAGCGCATCCAATGTCCCGCCTTCATCACGACAATAGCCGATGAAATTGACCACAGCCCCGATGTGTCCCTTTTTTGCCTGAATACAGGCCATTTCTGTTTCCAGATTGAAATTTTCGCGTTGTACACGGAGATTTAATAAAGGAGGATTCATATTCAACCGCCGGTCATAGGCGGAAACAATGCAATCTCATCGGCACCTTCTATCCGCTTGTCATGGGAGACATGTTGATAATTGATAGCCACCTGTATCAATTCTTTTTCAGCCAGCGCCTGTTGATAGTTGTCTCCTCTTTCTTTCAGAAAGGCGAGCAGATCGCTGACTGTAACAATATGGGCGGGAATATCTATTTTTTCTTCTGCCTTTCCGATTTTTTCACGGATCCAGGCAAAATAGAGAAGCTTCATTTATGTCCTTTCATCGATCACATGTTTTAATCCATGGCGGAAATAGTCCCAGCCTGTGACCAAGGTCAAAATGGCAGCAATCCACAAGAGGGCGATGCCGGATTTGGTTGTATAGGGAAATATTTTATCAGCTGCCGGACCGGCTAGTAGAAATACCAGAGCCAACATTTGTACCGCTGTTTTCCACTTGGCTAATCGTGAAACCGGAACGGAGACTTTCAATTCGGCAAGATATTCACGCAGCCCCGAAACCAGAATTTCGCGGCATAGAATAATAATAGCGGCCCAAAGGCTCCAGCCTGCAATGGTATGTTCGGAATCGGCAGCTAGCAGAAGAAGGCAGGCAGAGACCAGCAGCTTGTCTGCAATTGGATCAAGCATCCGTCCGATATTGGATGTCTGCTTCCAGATACGGGCAAGATAGCCATCAAAAAAGTCAGTGATTGAGGCGATAATGAAAATGGCAACGGCGCTCCAGCGAGCTGCATCGCTGGAATGTAACCGCCCTTCCATGAAAAAGCATAAGACAACCATCGGCACTGCAACAATGCGGGCATAGGTCAATATATTGGGAAGTGAAAAAGTATGTTTGCTCATCTGTTTCTATAATATGCCACAGCGTATTGTTTTCGGGTGTTTTCATGTCCATCTAACGGAATCAAAGCCTTTGAAACAACCCCTAACTTGCAGCGCTCCACGATTATCTATCCTTCGTTGAAATGGTCATAGATGGTTTGGGCGGTAGTAGCGGATATGCCTTCGACCTTCATCAGATCGCTCAGAGCCGCACCGGCAACGGCTTTAGCTGTACCAAAATGGCTTAAAAGTGCACGTTTGCGTGCAGGACCGATACCTTCGATTTCATCCAGCGGATTCTTGACCATTTCCTTTTTGCGTTTGGCGCGGTGGGTGCCAATGGCAAAACGGTGGGCTTCGTCACGCAGACGCTGGACAAAGTAAAGCACCGGATCACGTGGCGGCAGGGTAAAGGAAGGGCGCCCTGCCATAAAGAATCGCTCACGTCCGGCTTCACGATCGACACCCTTGGCGATGCCGATGGCGGTGACACGGTTTTCAATGCCGAGATCGGATAGAATAGCGCGGACTGCGCTCATTTGTCCTTGGCCGCCATCAATCAGGATAATATCCGGCCATTGCGGAAAAATATCTTCGTCATATTCTTCTGTTTCGGGCTGCTCTTTCAATAGCCGGGTAAATCGTCGCTCGATTACTTCTTTCATCATGCCGAAATCATCACCGGGGGTAATATCGTCTGAGCGTATATTGAATTTACGATATTGATTTTTGATAAAACCGTCATGGCCTGCAACAATCATGCCGCCAACGGCATTGGTGCCCTGTATGTGCGAATTGTCGTAGACTTCAATGCGCCGCGGTACTTTTTCTAGTTTGAAGGTTTTGGCAAAACCCTCAAGTAGTATTTTTTGCGTCGATGTTTCTGCAAGTTTGCGTCCTAAGGCTTCACGGGCATTGGTCATGGCATGGTCAACCAGATCCTTTTTTTCGCCGCGTTGGGGGACATGGATAGCGACATTGCGTTCTGCTTTGAATGATAGAGCATTTTGCAACAGGTCGAGTTCTGGAATGGGGTGTGAAATGAGAATAAGTTTGGGTATGGGCTTATTATCATAAAACTGTGCGATAAAGGATTCTAGAACTTCACCTAAAGAAAGGGCCGGATCGGCCTTGGGGAAATAGGCGCGGTTGCCCCAGTTTTGTCCCGTGCGAAAAAAGAAAATCTGAATGGATATCATGCCGCCTTGGCTATAAATGGCAAAAACATCGGCTTCATCGACGGTATGGGGATTAATGCCCTGATGGGATTGTATCTGTGTCAATGCGCTGATGCGATCACGATAAAGGGCTGCCCGCTCGAAGTCGAGAGAATCGGAAGCCGCATGCATGGCTTTGGCCATATTATCGGTTATGGTTTTGCTGCGCCCCGAAAGAAAGGTTTTTGCCTCTTCTACCAATAGGACATAGTCTTCTTGCGAGATTTCATTGGTGCAGGGCGCAGCACAGCGCTTGATCTGATAGAGCAGACAAGGGCGGGTGCGGCTTTCAAGAACGGAATCTGTACAGCTGCGTAACAAAAAGGCACGCTGCATGGCGTTAATCGTCCGGTTGACTGCGCCGCCTGATGCAAAGGGGCCGAAATAATCACCTTTAAGCGAGCGGGCACCACGATGTTTGAAAAGGGCGGGCGCTTGGTGGTTTTGGGTAATGACAATATAGGGAAAGCTTTTATCGTCGCGTAGCAGGACATTAAAACGCGGACGCAACCGTTTGATAAGGTTGGCTTCTAGCAGAAGGGCTTCGGTCTCGGTACGGGTGACAACAAATTCCATGGCACGTGTGGCACGGATCATCCGTTCGATGCGGTTGGAGTGGCCGCGTCCACGCGCATAATTGCTGACACGTTTTTTCAGGGAGTTGGCCTTGCCAACGTAAAGCACATTGCCATCCTCATCAAGCATCCGGTAGACTCCCGGTTTATTGGGCAGCCGTGTTACAATATCGCTGATAAGGGCCGCTCCTTTAAGGGTGTTTTCCGAAGTATCATCCTGTTGGGTGTGGTCCCAGCTGATGTCATGCATATTGGTGTTTTCGTTTTCTTCAATGTCGACAGCTATGGATTCAGGATCTGCTGTTGCATGAAGTTCAAGCGAGCTGATATCTCCCGTATTTTTAGATGGTTTTTTCATTCGACAATGTCCGCCAGATCGGCTGTTTTCCACATTAGATGTTGTCCGCCGTCAAGCGCAATCATTTGGCCGGTTACAGATTTGGCATTCCATAAATAGCGGATTGTGGCACCGAATTCGGCCAAATCCGGCCCATGCCCCAGTAAAATCGCTTCCGACTGCCGCTTGAAATCATCTTCGTTTTGACGTGTGCTTTTGAGTGATGGCCCCGGACCGACAGCATTGACGCGGATATGGGGCGCCAAGGCTTGTGCCAATGTACGGGTTGCTGTCCAAAGTGCCGATTTTGATAAAGTATAGGACAGAAATTGCGGATTGGGTTTCAAGACGCGCTGGTCGATCATATTGATAATCAGACCTTGCATATCATTTTTTAATGATTGTTTCATGGCGCTTGCCAGAACGATAGGTACTTTGACATGAAGACAGAAATGATGGTCCCAGATGAGAGGATCCAGCTGGTCTAGGCTATCATCGAGAAAAAGCGAGGCGTTATTGATGACCAGCTGTGGTGGCCCCATTTTCTCGCATACGGCTTTAATAAGTCCGTTGCCATGGCTGGCCAATAGATCATCACGGAATATCTCGACGGTTGTACCTGCTTGCTGAAGTTCGTTGCCGAGGGCTTGGGCTTCCTCATGGCCATTATAATAATGGATTGCTATTTTGAAGCCATTGGCGGCAAGATCACGCGCGATAGCTGCGCCGATACGTTTTGCACCGCCGGTGATCAGGGCTACAGGAGAAGATGTGTTTTTCACAATAATGACCCTTTAAGCCATAGCCACGATGCATCTTACATTTTGTTGTTACATAAGATGGCTTTCACATTTGATTTTTTCAAGAGATTTAAGCGTGTTGTACCGGCTTTTGCAATTGCGGATATTGCGCATGGAAACGCTCCCACCATTTTTGTAATGCCGGTCTGCCGATCTGCCATTGTCCTTCAAATCGCTGTTCTGCAAAATTCAGCATGATTCCCAAGGTCAGGCTACCAGCATCCAATCCATGATCAAGTGAAGGGAGATTTTTTTCTATATAGTCGAGGGTGCGCGTAACTTTTCCCCATTGTTTGTCGAGCCAAGGCTGGTGAACGATTTCTGCTGGCCGGTAGCGGCGCTCATAAATATGTGCAACCATAACATCGCCTAGACCATCGGCGATAGATTGTGTGCGCTCAACTTTCAAACGTTCTATCGGGTCCTGCGGAAAAATCTTTTTGCCGGTCGAAATCAGGTTGAGATAGCTTAAGATAACCGTACTGTCGAAATAGACTTCGTTATTTTCGGCAATTAGGGCCGGAATTTTGCCCAAAGGATTGAATTGTGTCAGCTCTTGCGGATCCTGCATTGTGTTTATGTGCACTTCCTCAAATGGAATATCCATATAGCGCATGGCCAAGCGTGCTTTGGCAACAAAAGGTGAAAGTTCGGATCCCAATAGCTTTATCATGTCTTTATCATTCCTGATTGTTATTGCCGGATAGATTCTAGCCTTAGCGAATGGCGTGGCACTTGCCGTCTTGAATGCGCCATTTATCAAAGCCATCGATGCAAAATTCGACATTCATGCCACCAATGCCGATAAAGCCTTGATTGTGCTCGATCATATAATAGGCTTTATGCGTGCTACCATCGTTTAAAACAGCTGTGGCGCTGCAATAATGACGTGCAATATTATAGGTTTCAGCCGGTGCGGCATAACGGGTCTGGGTGATGTCTGAAAATCCTTTAATTCGTACAATCGGCATATTGGGGATATGGCGTACACTGTGGTAGAAGTTATGCGATACATTGCTCAGGACATGCTGGCTGGCACAAATACCGGGGGTCATATAGGTTTGCTGTATATCAACTATATCAGCCGATAAGGCCGTATGGCTTGAAAGAGCCATGATAGCAGCTGTCAGTGCGAAGCTTGCAGCATGCGTATTTTTTTTAAAAAAAGAAGTCATTTCATCGTTCCTGTTTTTGTCCACGCAATGTTGTTGTATCGCGATTATAGCGTCAAGATCAAAGCTATTCGCCTTTAATCCATTCACGATTAATTTTGGCCTGCAGATATTGGCCGTCTTTTGTTTCGCCCAGTGTGTCTTGGAAAAACGGTGTCAATATATCCATCTCTTTTTCCAGTACATAGGGCGGGTTGACGATAATCATGCCACAACCGTCCATGCCGCTAGTGGCAGAATAGGGTTTGCGCGCAATTTCCAGACGTAATATTTTGGTCATCGCACTTTGACGTAGATTACGGATGAAATGCTCGATCTGATCGGGGTTTTTGATCGGATACCATAAAGCATAGATGCCACCGGAAAATCGACGGTACGCCCGGCATAATCCATCAAAAAGCCGCTCGAATTCGCCCTTTTCTTCAAAAGGCGGATCAACAAGAACGAGGCCGCGTTTTTCTTTGGGTGGCAAGTGTGCGCCGAGCGCAAGCCAGCCGTCAAGATGGATGATTTTAGACTGGTAGTCGCCTTCAAAATGTTTTTTGAGGGTTTTGAAGTCGTCAGGGTGAAGTTCCATGGCGCTTAGACGGTCCTGTTTGCGTAATAGATGGCGCACAAGCAAGGGGGAACCGGGGTAATATCGCAATCCACCTTCGGGATTGAAATCCTTTATGGTGTCAAGCCATGGGTGAATAAGTGCCTTGATCTCGTCATTATATGATTGTGCAAGGATACGACCGATGCCGTCATGCCATTCACCGGTTTTTTGTGCGGCAACCGAACTGAGATCATAAAGACCGATACCGGCATGGGTATCAATGACACGAAAAGCCTGATCCTTGCGTTTGAGATAATCGACAATGCGTGTGACCAAAATATGCTTGAAGACATCGGCAAAGTTACCGGCATGATAGACATGACGATAGTTCATTATATTTCCTTAAAAAATGCGGCGAACGAGTATATCCTACTCATAAGGAAGAATTCCGATGTGGCAGAACAATAGCTTTGGCGCCTGTCGTGACGCGTGAATAAAGATCTATAATGTCCTGATTGAGGAAGCGGATACAGCCTGAGGAAACACGTTTACCGATAGAGGTTGGCTCATTGGTGCCGTGCAGGCGGAAGAGCGTATCGTTTCCATTGCGGTAAAGGTAGAGCGCACGTGCCCCCAACGGATTGTTTGGCCCACCTGCCATGCCCTTGCTTAAATGGCCATAGCGCTGCGGCTGTTTACGGATCATATTGTCGGTTGGTCGCCATGATGGCCATGCGGCTTTGCGCCCGATGGTGGCTTCGCCTTGAAAATCCGTCGCATTCGTTCTGGCTACCCCGACACCATAACGGATGGCGCGGCCATTACCTAAAACAAAATAGCAATGGAAATTGTTGGGGTCTACGACGATTGTACCAGCTGAATAATTGCCTGTATAGTCAACCTCACGTCGCCATAAATCGGGATTGATCCGGCTCAAATCTATAGCGGCAACATGAAATCCGCCATCCCGTTTGGCACCGTAAATATCGGCATAATAGGGATCAATCTTGATGGTGCTACGGGATGTACTCTTTGCTTTGTCTTTGACCGATTTAAGCGTTTTGGTCGGGGACTTGGATGGTTTGAGCGTCCTTGTGCCGGATGAGGGGGTAAAGTCCTCGTCATTATTATATTGGGTTTTTTCCGTTCTCACCAGCACATTACGGCGTGTCATTTGGTTTTGTGGCGGATTTTTAAGCGGGAGCGGTGAATCGCCAACCTCGCCGCCGGGGACAGGATGGCGGAAGGTGCAGGCACCAAGCAGTGCAGGAATGGAAATAATAAATGTGCGGCGGGACAAACCCATAATCTGATAATCCGTTATATCTGTCTTCATGTAATATCGCATTGACCATAACGATATGGAACAGTTTTTAGCACGGGCCATATCATTATTTTGCAAAAAACAATGGGTAAAAATAAAAAGCTTTGCTAATGTTGCAATATTGTATCGGGGGATCGTGCTAAAAACTGTTTAAAACCTCAAATGCCCGCGCCATTTGTGTCATGATTATGGTTTATAGGGATGAAAATTACCTTGAGGCTATAATGTCAGAACAATCGCAACCGTCGAAAGCGTTTATTACCGGAGTAGCGGGGAAAACACTTCATGCGGATGAAAAATCTTTTATCTCCCGTGAGCAACCATGGGGCGTTATTCTTTTTGCCCGTAATATCGGCAGCAAAGATGAGGTGCGGGGGTTGACCGCCAGTTTGCGTGAGGCAGCGGGTCGTGAGGATATGTTTGTTTTTGTTGATCAGGAAGGGGGGCGTGTGCAACGATTGCGTGCTCCTTTGGCACCTGATTATCCGTCCGCAGCGTTGCTCGGAAAAATCTATCAAAACAATCAAGAGGCTGGATTGCGTGCAGCATGGATTATGTCGCGCCTTCATGCTTTTGATTTGATGTCCTTGGGGATCAATGCCAATTGCCTGCCCGTGCTTGATGTACCGGTGGAAGGAGCGCATGATGTGATCGGCGCACGCGCTTATGGCCACCATCCCGATATTGTGACACAAATGGGGGGCGCTGCGGCCAAGGGGCTGCGTGATGGCGGTGTTTTGCCGGTAATGAAACATATTCCGGGGCATGGTCGTGCATTTAACGATACACATAAGGAGCTGGCGCGTGTTACCGCATCGCTTGCCGAGCTTGAAGAACATGACTTCATACCCTTCAAAGCACTCAAGGATCTGCCAGCGGCCATGTCGGCTCATGTTATTTTTGATGCTATTGACAGTACCCATCCGGCGACCATGTCTACTAAGATTGTGAAGGAAATTATCCGGGCCAAAATCGGCTTTGACGGATTGTTGATGTCGGATGATCTGTCTATGAAAGGACTGGCTGGGGATGCGGTAGGGCATGATTTCAAGACGCTTGCTGGACAGGTTTATGCTGCTGGATGCGATATGGTGCTGCATTGTAACGGAGACATGACGGAAATGGTGCCGGTTGCGCAGGCCGCACCGGTTTTGACGGGCGATGCCCTCAAAAGAGTGGATGCTATCTTCCATTATATGCGTGCGCCGCAAAATGATGACGAGCAGGCATTGCGCGAAGAGTTCCACTTACTAACGGCTGGATTGCAAGCCTGATTTATTGGCGAAAGGAACGAGAGTGGCTTTGAGACCTGCAAATTCCATGAAGCGTTCGCCACAGCGTGCGATGGAATCGATATGGACAAATGACGAGGACCATGGAGTCAGCGAGCCGACCCTTGTTATTGATGTGCAAGGATTTGAAGGGCCACTCGATTTGTTGTTGCATCTGGCGCGCAACCAGAAGGTTGATTTGGCGCGTATTTCTATTGTTGGGTTGGTCGAACAATATTTACAATTCATTTCCGAGGCCCAACGGCTGAGATTGGAACTTGCGGCTGACTATCTGGTGATGGCGGCATGGCTTGCTTATCTTAAGTCACGTTTGCTTATCCCCAAGAGCAAGGATGAGGAAGGCGCAAGCGGTGAAGAATTGGCTGAGTTGCTACAATTCCGGTTGCAGCGGCTTGAGGCAATGCGTGATGCGGCGGGAAAGCTGGTCAATCGAGATCGTTTGGGACGAGACATTTTTGCCCGTGGTAATCCTGAGATTGTTGTGGTCGAAAAGAAGCATCAATATGATGTATCTTTATATGATTTGTTGATCGCCTATGCAGGACTACGACAGCGTAATTCGGTCAGCCATATGGAAGTGGGTAAGAGAACCGTCTGGTCATTGAAGTATGCGCGTGAAATTCTTGCTCGCCTTTTGGGGACGCCGATGGAATGGCAGGCATTAGACCATTATCTTCTCGCTTATATCCCACAGGCGGAAGAGCGCAGAACGGCATTGGCCAGTGCCTTTGCCGCCAGTTTGGAAATGGTGCGTGAAGGCCAGATCGAGTTGAAGCAGACGGAAGCTTTTGCACCGCTTTATCTGCGTCCGCTTGCTGTTTCTCCCCGGTCGCAAATCGCACATGAACAGACCGGATTATCTCCGGCCATTGGGGAATAGCGATATGGCTGATCATAAATCTGACGGCAAAGAAAAGACAGGTGAACTCAATCTTAATCCGGCATTGGTGCGTATGGCCGAAGCAATTATTTTTGCATCCAGCGCGCCTGTTAGCTATCGCGCGCTGGAAGAGCGTTTACCGGTTGATACCAATATTGATGCCGTGATTGATATTTTACAGAAAGATTATAGTACGCGTGGTGTCCATCTGATGAAAGTGGGTGAAGCCTATGCTTTCAGGACAGCGCCCGATCTCGGTTTCTTGATGAATCGTGAAGAAGAAAGCCAGCGTAAATTATCGCGTGCTGCTATGGAGGTTCTTGCGATCATCGCTTATCATCAGCCGGTAACGCGTGCCGAGCTTGAAGATATCCGAGGCGTTGAAACCTCGAAAGGTACCTTGGATGTGTTGATGGAGGCAGGTTTTGTCAAATTACGCGGACGTCGGCGTACACCTGGCCGGCCGGTAACCTATGGTACAACTCAGGAATTTCTCGATCATTTTTCGTTGGCCGATATTGGTGATTTGCCGGGTATGGAAGAATTGAAAGGAGCCGGATTGTTGTCGTCACGTTTGCCGGGGCATTTTAAAATACCGGTTCCCTCTGTTGATCCAGATGCCCTTCAGGATGATGAAGATCCGCTGGAAGATATCGATTTGGAACAGCTGGGGCTGCTAACACCATTAGGTGAAGAAGAAAAATAATAAGGTTGTTTGAAACTGATGCGAAAACGCATTATGCTGATAAAAATATGATTTCTAGGAGTTAAAGACAGTATGAACTTTTTTAATCCAGTCCACTTCATTCCCATTCTCATTATTATCCTGTTGCTTTTCGGGCGGGGTAAGATTTCCGAGTTTATGGGGGATTTTGCCAAGGGCATCAAAAGCTTTAAAAAAGGTCTGAAGGATGATGAGGATGAAGGCAATAATGTTGATACGGTTCGACAGCCTGCTCCTGTTGCCCAGCCTGCGCTCAGAACGATTGAAGCGCAAGTGGTAGAAGATGTGCCTGTTGCCCCCGTTGCCCGTAAGGCACCTGCCAAAGCGAAGGCGCCTGCCAAAGCGGCCGCAAGCAAAACCGTAAGCAAAACCAAAACGGTGGCCAAGGCTAAAGCACCGGCAAAAGCCAAGGCGGCAACTGTTGCCAAACGTTCGACAAAGACTACGGCTGCAAAGGCCGCGCCGAAAGCCAAAGCAAAAAGCAAGAAATAAGGGATTATACCTTATAGATTGAATTGGATTTAGGTGATGCTTGGTATTGATGGGCCGGAATTTCTTGTCATAATGGTCATTTTGATCATTGTGATAGGACCAAAGGAATTGCCAAAGATGATGCGGTCTTTTGGCAAAGCGGCTGCGCGTATGCGCACAACGGCCAATGAATTTCGCCGCCAGTTTGATGATGCTATGAAAGAGGCAGAGCTGGATGAACTGAAAAAGACGATTGGCGATGTTAAAAATCTCGATCCGCGTAATAGCTTGAGCAAGGTTTTTGATCCAATTCGTGATGTTGCTAGTGACGTGCGGGCTTCACTTGATCCTGTTCAGGATGTGTTGAAGGTGGAATTAGACCATTCAACGCCAGAGCAGCAGCCTGAAAGGCCTACCAATATGGCTGATGTCGAAACGGATGCAAAAACTGTGTCGGCAGCTGGGTTGTTGCAAAATGGCAAGGATAGGAAGGTTTCGTCGGTCAAGACTAAAAAGGTCGCTGTTTCCAAAGCAAAGCCGGTAAAAGCAAAAGCTGGTGCCACGGTCAAAAAGAGAACAGAAAAAGGAAAGTAAGTGGCTGAGCAGGAAGACGATATTGACGCTAGCGCGGCACCATTGCTCGATCATCTGATCGAATTGCGGCAGCGGCTTATCCACTCGATCATAGCGTTTTCCATTATTTTTATATTCGCTTTTATGATCAAGGACTACATTCTTGATCTGCTTCTTATTCCCTATCAGTGGGCGATGTCCTTTTTTGGCGGGGATCCCAATAATATACGGGTGCAGTCCACGGAAGTTTGGGAGACTATTTTTACTAAAATCAAGCTGGCGGCTTTCGGGGCTGTTGTTCTGGCTTTTCCCTATATCGCTTTCCAGCTCTATAGCTTTATTGCGCCCGGTCTTTATAAAAACGAGCGCATGGCTTTTTTGCCTTTTCTCGTGGTGGCGCCTTTATTATTCGTAATCGGCGGAGCATTTGTCTATTTTGTTGTTGCTCCGCTCATTATCTGGTTCGGCCTTACACAGCAAACTTTGCCGAATGCCTATATCAAGATTGAGTTTATCGTGAAGGTTTCGAGTTATTTGAGCTTCATGACGTCGATGATGCTGATTTTCGGATTGGTGTTCCAGCTGCCTCTGGTCACGACCCTGCTTGCCAAGGCGGGATTGGTTACAGCCAAGTTTCTAGCCGAAAAAAGACGTTGGGCAATTGTGTTTTCTTTTGTTGGTGCTGCTATGATTACAGCGGATTTTCTGTCGATGTTCGGCCTCGCTTTGCCAACTATCCTTCTCTATGAATTGTCAATTTTATTGGCAAAACACTTTGAAAAGAAGCCGGAAGTCACAGAAGACGCTTCCTGATTATTATAATCTGTTTTAAGACAGTCTTATTATAGGATTCTTGAGAACGGAAATATCCCATGCTTGATATTAAATGGATACGCGAAAATCCGGCAGCTCTTGATGCCGCATTGCAAAAGCGTGGTGCATCGGCTGCATCCGATGCTTTGATTGCTCTTGATTTGGAGCGGCGCAACCACATCGTCAAAGTGCAGGATGCGCAGGAGCGTCGTAATGCTGCATCCAAGGCGATAGGGCAGGCCATGGCGGCTGGCGATAAGGCCAAAGCTGAAACATTGAAAGATGAAGTGGCTGACTTGAAAAAGTTTTTGGCTGAGGCTGAGGCTGAAGAGCGCCGTTTGACTTTGGCACTTGAAGAGGCTTTGTCAGGCTTGCCGAATATACCGCTTGATGATGTGCCTGTTGGCGTGGATGAAAATGACAATGTCGAAATTCGCAAGTTTGGAGCACCGCCAATATTTGATTTTACCCCCAAAGAGCATTTTGATCTGGGTGAACAGCTCGGATTGATGGATTTTGAGCGCGCGGGGCGTATGTCGGGGGCGCGTTTTACTATTCTTTCTGGCGCTTTGGCTCGCCTTGAACGTGCTATTGGCCAGTTTATGTTGGATCTGCATGTCAGCGAACATGGCTATAAGGAAATGTCGACACCGGTATTGGTGCGTGATGATGCGCTTTATGGTACGGCACAATTACCGAAATTTGCCGAAGATCTGTTTCAGACAACGGATGGGCGCTGGTTGATACCGACAGCCGAGGTCACCCTGACCAATATGGTAAATAACGAAATTGTCGATCTTGCGCAGTTGCCAATGCGTATGAGTGCGTTGACAGCATGTTTCCGCTCTGAAGCCGGCTCCGCTGGACGTGATACACGCGGTATGTTGCGCCAGCACCAGTTTTGGAAGGTTGAAATGGTATCGATTACCGATGCCGATTCATCTCTGGATGAGTTGGAACGGATGACAGATTGCGCTGAGGATGTATTGCGTCGTCTTGAAATTCCATTCCGTACCATTGTGTTGTGCACTGGTGATATGGGATTTGCTTCGCGCAAGACTTACGATATTGAGGCATGGCTACCGGGGCAGAACACCTATCGTGAAATTTCAAGCTGTTCGGTTTGTGGTGATTTTCAGGCGCGTCGGATGAATGCCCGTTATCGTGCGCCGGATCAGAAGGCTCCTCAATTTGTCCATACATTGAATGGGTCGGGTACGGCCGTTGGGCGTTGTCTGATTGCGGTTATGGAAAACTATCAGCAGGCAGATGGTTCGATTGTTATTCCTGATGTTTTGCGGCCTTATATGGGTGGGCTTTCAAAAATTAGTGCTTAAAAGGATGGGCTATGCGTATTTTGTTGACCAATGATGATGGTATCCATGCTGAAGGATTGGCTGTGTTGGAGCATATTGCTCGGACACTTTCCGATGATGTCTGGGTGGTTGCACCGGAAACAGATCAGAGCGGGCTTGCGCATTCTTTGACTTTGTCTGATCCTTTGCGGGTACGTCAGATCGATGAAAAGCGTTTTGCTGTACGTGGTACGCCGACCGATTGTGTTATTATGGCGCTTCATCATATTTTGCCGCAAAAGCCCGACCTTATTTTATCCGGTGTGAATGCGGGTGGAAATTTGGCGGATGATGTGACGTATTCAGGGACGGTTGCTGGCGCCATGGAAGGAATGCTGCTTGGTGTGCGTTCCATCGCTTTGTCGCAGGAATATGAGGTAGTCGATGGTAAACGTGTTATCCATTGGGAAACTGCTGAAACCCATGCGCCGACTTTGATCCGTAAATTGTTGAAGACGGATATTGTGCATGATGTTTTAATCAATATCAATTTTCCCGCATGCTTGGCCAGTGAAGTGAAGGGCTATGCCGTGACGACACAAGGTAAACTTGCCCATAAGATTCATGTTGATAAGCGTGAAGATGGGCGTGGCTTTCCTTATTTCTGGCTCTGTTTTGAACGCGATAAGGCCGATGTCATGGAAGATACCGATATTGCTGCCATTCGTGCCAAGAAAATATCGGTTACACCTTTGCAGCTTGATCTGACAGCCTATCGTTCGCGGGATGTAATTGCAGATGCAATTTTGGAGGCATGATGACGGGGCTGCAGATTTCGGAGCGTGAGGAGCTGGCTCAACTGGCGTTGCGTCTAAGGGCCAAAGGAATCAGTGATACACGGCTTTTTGCAGCTTTGGAGCGCGTATCGCGACTTAATTTCGTAGAATCACAATGGCAGCACAATGCTTATGAAAATGCTGTGCTGCCAATTGAATGTGGTGAATATATTGAACGTATAGACGAACAGCTTATTTTAATTTCTGCTTTGCAGCTTGAAAAAAAACACCGTGTGCTTGAAATTGGTACCGGTTCGGGTTTTACCGCTGCCTTAATGGCCAGTCTTGCGGGAAGAGTAACAACGATTGAGCGCTATAAAACCTTGTGTGATGCTGCTCGGCGGCGTTTTCAGATGCTTGCTCTGGATAATGTCATTTTACGCCAGATGGATGGTAGTAAGGTTGTGCCGGGGGCAGGGCCTTTTGATCGGATTATGATTTGGCCTGCCTTGGAAAAGGAACCATCCGACTTTCTCGAATTGCTTGCCGGTAATGGTGTATTGATTGCGCCTATCGGTGAAAAAGAAGGTATCCAGACCATGGTACAATATACCAAAACCGGCAGTCGTTTTGAGCGTGCCGATCTTTTCAAAGTCCGTTATCAGCCGTTTATAGAAGGAGTTGCGGCCGCGCTTTAGACTGAAAGAACAGTTACCCATTTTAAAAAAAATGATTTTTTTATGGCAAAATTGATAATCTTAACCCGTCAGTAATATTAACGCGATTTAATAGCGTCAGTTGAGTATTGAGTAACGGGCAAAAACTATGCGTTCTATTGTATTGAGTAAAGCTATCCGCCGTTCTGTTCAGGGCGTTTCTCTTATCATTCTTGCTGGTATTGCAGCTGGTTGCAGTTCCAATACTGCGCGCTTTACCGATGATTTTTATACGGGCGCCACTCCCAATCAGCAATCCATTATCAATAATCAGGGTGGCTATCAACAGATGCCGCCACAAGCTGGTAGTATCGAAAGTTCCCAATTGCCACCAGTGCAATCACAGGCCTATCCGCCTGCACCTCAACCGGTTCAGACCGCATCGGCCGGTCAGCTTGGTACACCGCCACAAAATCTTGGCACATTGCCTGCCACTTCTGTGTCTAGCCCGGTTACAACAACGGCTTCTGCCCAGACTCATAATGGTTCTTATGTTGTCCAGAGTGGTGACACGCTGTACAGCATTTCACGCAAGACCGGTGTCGGCGTAGAAAAGTTAAAGCAGGCCAATGGGTTGAGCAATGGTGCTATCCGTGTCGGCCAGTCTCTGGTTATTCCAGGTGCAGCTGCATCCACTCGGGTGGCCGCAGCGCAAACCCCTAAGGCCCAGACAGTATCTGCGCCGCAAGTGGCCGCACCGGCCAAGACAAATGAAGTGAAGACGGTTGTTGTTACGCCGTCTAACACAACAACCAAGGCAGCACAGACGACGACTGCACCGGTTTCGCAGCCTGCCGTCGCGGCACCTTCAGATACAATGCAGAAGGCAACGGATGTGGCTGTTGTTGCCCCGCAGGCAACCGGCATTTCACAGATGCGTTGGCCCGCTCGTGGCAAGATTCTTTCAAGCTTCGGCCAGAAAGAAGGGACGAGCACGAATGACGGTATTGATATTATGTTGCCGGAAGGCTCACCCGTTAAAGCAGCTGAAAATGGTGTTGTTATTTATGCCGGTGATGGCTTGAAAGAGTTTGGTCAGACCGTTCTGATCAAACATGAAAATAATATTGTGACTGTTTATGGTCATAACTCGAAAATCTTGGTACAGCGCGGTCAACAGATTCGTCGCGGTGACGAGATTGCCAAGTCCGGTATGTCTGGTAATGCTACCAATCCGCGCCTGCATTTTGAGGTGCGTAAGAATTCGGCGCCGGTCAACCCGATTAAATATCTTGAAAACTAATCAAGGTGAATTAAAAAAAAGCCCGGTTTTGCCGGGTTTTTTTATGTTCATGAAAGGTTTTTTCCAAGTCTGCCGGCTAGATCTTGTACATATTGCCATGCGACACGGCCTGAGCGATTGCCGCGTGTTGCCGCCCATTCAAGTGCTTCCGCTCTTGTTTTTTCCCAATTCTGTTCAAGATTATAATGGGATGCATAGCCTTCAATCATACTTAAATAGTCGTCTTGACTGCATTTATGAAAACCAAGCCATAAGCCAAAACGATCTGATAAGGAGACTTTCTCTTCTATAGCTTCCGATGGATTGACCGCTGTTGAGCGTTCATTGTCAATCATATCGCGTGGCATCAAGTGGCGGCGGTTGGAGGTCGCGTAGAAGAGTACGTTGTCGGGGCGCCCCTCAACGCCGCCATCAAGGGCTGCTTTAAGCGATTTATAGGATGTGTCATCATGATCGAAAGAAAGATCATCGCAAAAAAGGATGAAACGATAAGGTGTATTTTTGATCTCGTTCATGAGAAGTGGCACGGTATCGATATCCTCGCGATGAATTTCGATGAGCTTGAGAGGTTTGTGATCGCTGTTACGGGTATTGACTTCTGCTTGTACAGCCTTGACCAGAGAGGATTTCCCCATGCCGCGTGCACCCCAGAGAAGTACATTGTTGGCGGGTAGGCCTTCGGCGAAACGGCGGGTATTGTCAAGAAGCATGTCTCGCACATGGTCGACGCCCTGGATGAGGCGGATATCGACACGGTTGACGTGGGGGACGGCATCAAGATGGAGCTTTTCCGGATTCCAGACAAAACAGTCGGCTGCTTCATAATTGGGTTTTTCGAACTGGGGAGGGGCCATACGGTTCAGGACCGCAATCAGTGCATCCATTTTCTGCATCAGTTCTTTATTGTCGCTCATTGTGTCCTTGTCCTATTTTGGCTTTTTGCTGCTATGAGAGATATCGTATGGTTGAAAATAACAGATGTTAAATATGTTAGCATGAGTTTTTGCTGGTTGCCTTCGGCTGTTCAAGTCTTTATTGCGTAAACAAGGTAAAGTCCGCGTGAAGCGGACAGATGAAGTGTTGTAATTCTAATAGATACTGAGGAGATCATTATGTTCATAACTCCCGCTTATGCGCAGGCAGGTACAACTGCTGCTACAGGTGGCATGGGTTTGGAAAGCCTTTGGATTTTTGTTGTTATTTTCGGTATCATGTATTTTCTGATTATCCGTCCGCAGCGCCAGCAGATGAAAAAGCGCCAGCAGCTGCTTAACAGCGTACGGCGTGGCGATACGGTTGTAACAGGTGGTGGCATTATCGGTAAAGTCACCAAAGTTTATGACGAAAGCGGAGAGATTGAAGTCGAAATCGGTGAAAATACCAAGATCCGGGTTTTGCGCTCTACATTGTCGGATGTACGTACAAAAGGCGAAGCTGTAGCTGAAGCCAAGGAACCGGTCGCAGCCAAGGCAAAGAGCGTGAAAAAAGCGGTTGTCAAAAAGACAGAAACAAAATAGATCGGGGCATTAGGCTGGCGATAAACAGGGATCGTTTTTCATGCTTTACTTTTCACCATGGAAGCGTTTTCTGGTCTGGCTTGTCGTTGTTGCCGGTCTCCTTGTCGGATTGCCTAATTTTCTACCGCAATCCGTTTTAAACAGTTTGCCGCAATGGTATGCTGGTGTCCACGTTCCGATGGGTATTGATCTACAAGGCGGTTCTCGCCTTGTTGTTCAATTTCCCGATGATGATACTGCGCGAAAATATCGTGATAAAACCATCAATGTAATGACGCGTCGCATCTATAATCTGGATGCGGATTTGCGCGATTTTACCATTGTTGCGCAAGGTCGCAACCAGATTCGTATTGAGGTTCCGGGTCTTTTTAATGTTCAGTTGCTTAAAGATATTATCAGTGTAACGGCGCGGCTTGAAGTTGTGGCTGAAGATAAGAATGTTGTGGCTGATGATGTTATTACCGGTAAAATTGTTCTCCCTGCCGGTGATCTGCTTGTCTATTCGGAAGAGGATCCACCAACCGGATATGTCGTTCACAAAACCCCGCTTCTCACCAATGATAATATTGTCAATGCCGTTGCCGAATCCGCAGATGCTAATGCTGATACGGCAACATTGACGTTGACTTTTGATGAAGAGGGACGCCGGAAGATCGAACAGTTCCGCCAGGGCGCGGGTGAAAAAAGATTATTGGCGATGTTTGACGGGCAGGTTGTTGGACCAATGCCTGATGATGTAAAAAACAGTTATCTGCGTATCGACAATATAGATCGTGGGGTTGCGCAAAATCTGGCAACTGTTCTCTCGACAGGCGCATTGCCGACAGATGTGAGCTTTATTGAAGAGCGCACGATTGGTGCCGATTTTGGGGTCGATTATGCTAAGGCAGGGCTTTATGCCGCAATTGGTGCTGTTGTTGTTGTCGCTCTTTTTATGCTGCTGGCTTATGGCTTTTTAGGATTGCTTGCCGATATAGCGCTTGCTGTCAATATTGTTATTTTGATGGCAGTTTTGAGCCTTGTTGGAACGCCTTTGTCTTTGGCTGGCTTCGCGGGATTGGTGCTGATTATCGGTGTTTCTGTCGATGCTAATATACTGATTTTTGAACGTATCCGTGAAGACCGACGTCACGGATATTCGCTGACACAGGCTGTGGTGTCGGGCTTTTCTGGTGCGCTTGCAACCATTATGGATGCCAATATTACCACTTTGATTGCCGCTCTTGTTCTGTTTTTGTTGGGTGTCGGTCCTATTCATGGTTTTGCGCTTGTTGTTTCAATCGGCATTGTGACATCGCTTTTTACGACGATAACTTTTACGCGGATGATGATGAGCTGGTGGATCAAGGTGGTTAAGCCCATGGAGCTGCCACGTGGTTTTATGCGGCTTGTTGCGATTAACAGCCGTATCGGGTTCATGCACTTGCGTAGCTTTACCCTTGGGTTGGCGGGCATCCTCATCATATTGATTGTTGTGCTTTATTCCACGACTGGCATTAATTATGGTATTGATTTCAAGGGCGGCTCGCTGGTCGTCTTGGATGCCAAGAACGGTGCCGCCGATATATATGATATTGAGAACCGCGCCATGGGACTGAATGTACTTGATGCGGGTGTTGAAGCCTCTAAAAAACCATCGCAGGCATTCTTAAGTATTCCTAATCAGGGATTGGGCGAAGATGCTGAGCAATCTGCACGAATCAAGGTTGCCAATGAGTTTTCTGATGATTATCGCCTTGAGCGTGTCGATGTTGTTGGCCCGACCATTTCTGATGAATTAAGCCGGGCAAGTCTCTTGGCTGTCATTATTTCTCTAATCGCTATCTTTGTTTATGTTCTGGTGCGCTTCAGCTGGCAGTTTGCAGTTGGTGCAGTTGTGACCACGATCCATGATATTATTATTCTGGCTGGTGTATTCATCATCACAGACTGGCAGTTCAACCTCTGGTCGATCGCTGCTGTTCTAGCCATTATCGGCTATTCGTTGAATGATACAATTGTTGTTTATGATCGTGTGCGTCAGTTGTTGGCCCGTGGTGGTGATATCACTATGAAAGAACTGGTTGATCTGGCGATTAACCGTACATTATCACGTACAATCATGACGTCTCTGGCAACCCTGATTGCGCATATTCCGCTTTATTATTTTGGCGGTATTGATATGCGTAATTTTGCCTCCGTTCTTTTGCTTGGTATTTTAATCGGTACCTATTCGTCTATTTTTATTGCAGGACCCTTCTTGGTTCTTCTGGGTGTGCGGTCAAAATCCGTTCCGGTTGAAAAGGTTTAATTATGGGAACACAGATAGAAATTAGAGAAGCCCATTTTCCGGATCGCGCCCCGATTGATGCCTATGGGAATGGTGGATTCCGGTTTGCCGATATGTCGCATAAAGGATCGATTATCTGTGTCCCATCGGGTACGTACGGCATTGAACTTGCCGGTCCTGTGCCACGTCTTGTCGATATTACACGTGTTCTGGACGAGGCGGGCCATATCGAAATATTTATTGTCGGCACGGGTACAGATCTTAAACGTTTGCCGGATGATTTACGAGCGGCTTTGCGAGAAAAGTCGATCTCGACAGATACGATGAGTACCGGTGCTGCAGTACGAACCTATAATATATTGCTGGCTGAAAATCGGGCTGTCGCCGCTTTGTTTTATGCTGTTGAATGAATAAGTCGGATCAATATTGTCTGGATTTTTTGCGTGCGCGTGATCGCGACCGTTATCTGAGTGTACTTTTTGCGCCAAAAGATAAACGCGCCCATCTTGCTGCCCTTTATGCCTTCAATGTCGAAATTGCTCATATACGTGATGTTGTGCGTGAGCCGATGGCCGGTGAGATCAGGTTGCGGTTCTGGCGTGATGCTATCGAGAACGGCCAGTCGGAAAGCACTGAAGGTGGACCGGTTCTGGAAAGCTTGTTGAGGACGATAGAGACGCATGGTTTGCCTCGGCATATTTTTCTGCGTTATTGTGATGCCCGCATATTTGATCTTTATAATGATCCTATGGGGTCTCGAAGTGATATGGAAGGCTATTTCGGCGAGACGGCAAGCTCGATTATCCAGTTGGCTGTTATGATTCTTGATAAGGAGAGTGCTCTCGCCAGTGCCGATGCCGCTGGTCATGGCGGTGTAGCGCAAGGTGTAAGTGGCTTGATGCGGTTATTGCCGATGACATCTGCTCGCGGGCAGATGTTTATTCCTGCCGATCTTTTAAAAGCTGTTGGAGCCGATGGAAATGATGCCTTGGCGCGCAACGAGAATGAAGCTGCGCGTGTTCATATTATTGAAGCATTGCAGGCTCTGGCAGATGAGCATTATGCTGCTTTTCGTGAGGCCTATCAGCATTTGGATAAAAAAGTTTTGCCGGCCTTTTTGCCTTTGTCACTTATTCCACATGATTTGAAAGCGATAGCAAAAACCGGTGCCTCTGCCTTCAAGACGTTTGGCCGCACCCGCCCTTTCAAGCGTCAATGGATATTGACACGTACAGCTCTAAGCAGCAAGTTTCCGGTGTAGTGAAGCTAAAATCAAAGGCCGTCAGGGGCAACCAGAACATTACATAGATCGCCGATATTCAGGGCTGGAGCATTGGCTTCATGGATAATCAGTCCATCGGCATGGGCCATACGGGTCAGGAGGGAAGAATCCTGACTATCCATTTCGCTTGCCCAATAAAATCCCTGATCATCTCGTGCCAGTGTCGCCCGCATATAATGACGGCGTTCGCCATTGGCTTTGATTGGTGTTTTAAGTCGGGCCTTGATAATTTCAGGTTTGTAAGGGCGGCCTGTCATTTTGGCAATAATCGGTAGCAGGAAAAGTCGTGCACAAATCAGTGACGAAACAGGGTTGCCGGGAAGTCCAAGAATAAAAAGCGGTTTCTCGCCTGGTAATTTTCCGAACATTAAAGGTTTGCCAGGGCGCATGGCAATCTTCCAGAAATCAAGTTTCATACCTTCTTCGCGCAGTACATCCTGCACCAGATCGTATTCGCCGACCGATACACCGCCACTGGTAACCAGAATGTCGATATGGTTGTTACGGGCTTTTTTAACGGCATTGCGGATAGATTCCTTATTATCGGCAGCAATACCGAGGTCGGTAATTTCACATTCCTGCCGTCGAATGAGTTCACGCAGACCATGATTGTTAGAAGCAATAATCTGGTCCGGGCCGGGAAGGGTGCCGGCTTCAACCAGCTCGTCACCGGTTGCAAGGATGGCAATATGTGGGCGACGATAAACGGAAACATTGTCATGGCCGCTCGCCGCGCAAAGGGAAAGGGCTGAAGGGCTTAAAAGGCGACGGGCTTCCAGCACAATATCGCCTTGACTGAAATCTCCGCCCATAGGACGTATATTGGCGCCTTGAGTAGGGAGCTTGGTTAGATGGATAAGATTGCCATCGCGTTCGACATGTTCCTGCATGACAACGGTATCAACAGCGGCAGGTACAGGTGCACCGGTAAAAATACGGATGGCCTCGTTCTTGTTGAGAGCCCCATTAAATCCCCGTCCGGCGGCAGCCTCGCCAACCAGTGTCAGCGGACTGTTTTTAGCTTCACAAAAACGGATGCCGTAGCCATCCATGGCAGATGAGTTGAATGGTGGTTGTGTCAGCCGAGCTTTAACAGGAGCGGCCAATATGCGATTACCAGCCTTATCAAGAGGGGCGCTTTCAGGGGACAGGGTAGGAATGGTTTCAAGCAAAAGTTGAAGGACTTCATCTGTGCCGAGTAGTGCCATTATTGTTCCTTTTTCCAATCTCCCGATTTTCCACCGGTCTTTTCTTCGACACTAATATTGCCGATCTCCATAAAGCGATCAAGCGCTTTGGCCATATCGTAGATTGTCAGGCAGGCAACAGATACGGCCGTTAAGGCTTCCATTTCGACACCGGTTTTCCCTGTGAGTTGGACTGTTGCTGTGACCTGATAGCCGGGCAGCTGATGATCAGCTTCAATATCAACCTTAATTTTGGTAAGGTTGAGGGGGTGGCAAAGCGGAATAATATCGGATGTTTTTTTTGCCGCCATAATGGCCGCAATACGCGCTGTAGCCAAAACATCGCCTTTGGGTGCCTTGCCGTTTTCAATGGCATCAAGCGTTGTATGCTCCATACGAATATGGCCGCGTGCGATGGCCTTGCGTATTGTATCATCCTTGCTTCCCACATCGACCATATGCGCTTGGCCCTTTTCGTCTATATGGGTAAGCCTTGCCATTAGTCTATTCCAAGCAATTTTTTGGTTGCCATTGCAACATCATCCTGACGCATCAGGCTTTCACCAATCAGGAAGGAGCGGATATTGCTTTTGGCCAATCTTTGGCAGTCATTATGGGTAAATACGCCGCTTTCGCCAACCAGTAGACGATCATCATGCACCATAGTGCTCAGACGTTCACAATTGGCGAGATTGACAGAGAAATCATGCAAGTCGCGGTTGTTAACGCCGACAAGTGGTGATGAAAGTTTCAAGGCGCGTTCCATTTCGTCCTCGGTATGGGCTTCAAGCAAGACATCCATACCAAGTGAAAACGCCGTATCTTCAAGGGCCTTGGCAAGATTGTCGTCAACAGCCGCCATAATGATCAGGATACAATCCGCACCCCATAGACGTGCTTCGAAGACCTGATAGGTGTCGTAGAGAAAATCCTTGCGCAAGGCAGGCAGTGAACAGGCCTGACGAGCGGCCATAAGAAATTCCGGTGCACCTTGAAAGGATGGTGTATCGGTCAATACAGAAAGGCAGGCTGCTCCCCCTGTTTCATAGGCCTTGGCCAATGCCGGAGGATCGAAGTCGGGGCGGATAAGTCCTTTGGAAGGGCTGGCTTTCTTGATTTCGGCGATCAGACCGAATTGTCCTGCATCCTGTTTGGCTTTAAGCGCCTCATAAAAACCGCGCGGCTTGTCATTGTCATCAAGACGGGCTTTTACTTCCTCTAGTGGTAAACGAGCTTTGGCAGCTGCGATTTCCTGTTTTTTATAGACTTCTATTTTTGCCAATATATCGCTCATTATAAGGCCTCGTTGGAAACAATAACAAGATTTTCAAGAATGGTTTTAGCCCTGCCGCTGTCAATGCTTTCTTTGGCTATTTCAACGCCCTGTTTAAGATCTTCGGCCTTATCGGCGATGATAAGGGCGGCTGCAGAGTTAAGTAGAACAATATCCCGATAGGCGCCTTCTTGTCCTTCTAATACACCGCGAAGGGCGGCTGCATTATGTTCAGGGTCTCCGCCGCGAAGAGCTTCGAAATCAACCCGTTTTATACCGGCATCTTCAGGTGTGAGGGTAAAATTGCGCAACTGCCCATTTTTAATTTCGCTTACAATTGTTTCTCCTGCGGTGGTCAATTCATCCATGCCACTGCCATGGACAACCCAGAGAGATTTTGACCCTAAGCCTTGCAGGGTTTTAGCGATTGGTTCGACCCATTTGGGTGCAAAAACGCCAATCAGCTGATTGGTGACACCAGCAGGATTGGAAAGAGGACCGAGAATATTAAAGATCGTACGGGTGCCAAGTTCAACACGGGCAGGGCCGACATGGCGCATGGCCGAATGGTGCGTTGGCGCAAACATAAAGCCCAGCCCAACTTCGCGAATACAGCGCCCGATAACGGCGGCACTGGCATCAATATTGACGCCGAGGCTTTTCAGCGCATCAGCTGCGCCAGACTTTGATGACAAGGCACGATTGCCGTGTTTGGCAACGGGAACCCCTGCGCCGGCAACAACAAAGGCGGATGCGGTCGATACATTGTAGGAGCCGGATTGATCACCACCGGTACCGACAATATCGATAGCGCCGGGGACAAAATCGACAGGCAGCATCTTTTTACGCATGGCGTTAACGGCGCCTGAAATCTCATCAATGGTTTCGCCGCGGACCCGCAAAGCCATTAGAAAACCGCCAATCTGCGCCGGTGTGGCACTGCCCGACATCATAATTGAAAAAGCTTCTTCTGCTTCTTGACGATTCAAAGCAACACCGGTGGCAGCTTTATTGATATAGGGCTTGAGATCGCACATGGTAGGTTCCTTTATCGTTCAAATTGACCGCTAAGGATTTGATTGAGGACATTAGGATCAGCTTTGATCGGGTAGGCATCATCAGCAAAGTTGAGCATGACGTTCTGGATTGTATCCTGAAATGACAGATTGAAGCCATCGCGTATGTTTTGTGGCAAGTCTTCAGGGCTGGTGCTTAATGGATCAACGGTTTCAGTGACCTTGAAGATGATCCGCGTCAGGGGATTTGCACCTTTGGCGCTGCCAATCGAGCCATCAGGACCGGCAAAGACTGCCCGTGCGGCATCATTGCCAATGGCTTCTGGTGATGCCGTGCGAGTGATGCCGCGCGCCGTTTCTGTTGCGACATTCAATTGTGCAGCCAGTTTGTCTATAGTCTTGCCATCATTAAGTTCTTTTTTGAGTTCATCAGCTTTTTTATCCAGTTTTTTCTGGATCTCGTCATTTTTCCAACCGTCAATGACTTTTTGCTGAACTTCGCTTTCTGCCAGAATACGCGAGGGAGTGATGTCACTAACATTATACCAGATATAACCGCCGCTTTGGACAGGCAAAGGATCGTGGTCGGTATCGGCCTCTGCCTGAAAAGCAGCATTAAGAAGCATTTGAGACTCTGGTAGATCCTTGATTTGTACCCCGTTTTTATCCTTACCGGTGCTGTCGACAGTAATGGTGCGCAGCGGCAATTGATAGCGTGAAGCAATTTCTTTCAGCGGTTCACCGTTAAACCGTGCATCTTCAATGGCCTGATAGTTGTCACGCATGGCATTGGCTGCATTGGTATTGGCGATAAACTCACGAATTTCTTTTTCGACCGAAGACATTTTTTTAGCGACCGATGGTGTCATAGCTGTCAGGCGGACAATAACCGGCCCCTGCAAATCATTGATGACCGTACTTACCTGATTTGTCTGCAAGTCAAAGATTTCACCGCCTAGCAATGTCGGCAATTCGGCTTTGGTAACAGGACCTTTTTGAATGTTCTCAGGCTTTTTGCCTTCGGCTTTAATTAGTTCATCAAAGCTCAAGCCGTTTTTCAGTTTTTGGGCTGCGGCATCGGCGGCTTCGCGCGTAGCAAAGCGCAATTGCTGATAGCTGCGTTTTTCAGGTTCGCTGAAGCGGGCCTGATTTTTTTCATAAAAATCCTTGATTTCGTCAGGTGTGACATCAGCAGGGCGGACAAGCTCTTTACCGGTCATGCTCATCAGGGTGATGGTACGGTATTCTGGCACAGAAAAGCTTTCTTTATGGGCCTCGTACCATTTTGTTTGTTCAGCCTTGTCCGGTTCGCCAACAGAGCCGACCTGCGCGGCTTTCAATGTGATATAGTTGATGCTACGGGTTTCATTTTGATAAAGCATATAGGCTGCAAAAAATGCATCAGGTGCCTTCATGCCACCAAGCGCACCCTGTAAAAGTTGGGCGCGTTTTTCTTTCTGGGCATAGATATTGAAAACATCGTTTTGCTGTACGCCTAGACGATGTAGGTAATCGTTAAAAAGAATAGGACTGAACTGGCCATTTTCTTGCAGGAATGGATCCGTGCCCAGAGCTTGGGCAATGCCGTCTTTAGAAACACCGATCTTCATTAGGCGTGCTTCTTCATTAAGGAGGACATCCGAACGTAATTGGCTGAGTACCAGTTGTGGAATCTGATATTGCTGTGCCTGGTCGGGAGACATAATACCGGGTAGATTAAGCGCAACGGAATAGCGCATCATCGTATCATTGAGGCTGTAATGGACATCCTTGCGCGAAATGCTCGAACTGCCCGCGCTCATTGCATCATCATGTGTAATCTGGGTTATTTGGGGCGCGCCCCATAAAACCGCAAAACAGATAACCAAAAGGCCCAGAAAAACCTTGGCAACCCAAGAATTAACAGCCGAGCGCATAGAATCAAGCATAGTGTCATCCCGTGACGAATTGAAATTTAAACCATAATCAGCTATGGATTTGCCTGAAAGCGGCAAATTATGCAAGGTTAAAGACTTCGTCGTCCTGAGGATTTTGTGTGCTGTTCATGCGAATAAACGACAAAATAGACAAGATCACTTGATTATCAGCTTAAAATAATGGTGTATCAGTGCATTGTTTTATGGTCTGGACATAATTGCTGAAGGAGCTGAATGCGATGACACCTGATATACGTCCTATCATTGCCGGAAATTGGAAAATGAATGGAACAGGCAGTGCCCTTGGCGAGTTGCGGGCGATTGCAACAGGCTTGAGTTCTGATCTTGGAACCCGCTTTGATGCATTGATCTGTGTGCCCTCTACTTTACTTTCACGTGCTGCCGATACGCTCGACGGTGAAAAGCTGGCATTGGGCGGTGAAGATTGCCACGTTGCTGCTTCGGGTGCGCATACAGGAGATATTTCGGCTGAAATGCTGCGTGAGGCAGGCGCCAGCCATGTTATTGTCGGCCATTCGGAACGTCGTGCCGATCATCATGAAAGTGATGCTTTGGTTTCTGCCAAGGCTGAAGCTGCATGGCGGGCAGGGCTTGTTGCCATTGTCTGTGTTGGCGAGACTGAAGCGGAGCGCGAAAGTGGCAAGACACTTGATGTGATTGCATCACAATTGAAAGGTTCTCTACCGACTGGTGCAACGGCAGCCAATACAATTATCGCTTATGAACCTGTATGGGCTATCGGTACCGGTAAGACCCCGACCGTGCAGGATGTTGCCGAGGTCCATGCTTTCATGCGTCGGCACATTGTTGGCAGTTTTCAACAGGAAGGAACTAGAATGCGTCTGCTTTACGGCGGTTCGGTCAAGCCTTCCAATGCGGTCGAATTATTGGGTGTTGATAATGTTGATGGTGCGCTTGTCGGTGGCGCCAGCTTGAAAGCGGTTGATTTTCTCGCTATTTGTGAGGCTTATCGAACACTTTAATCTTTGTATGGGGAAAGTTTTTGTGGTTGCCCTCTTTCAATAGCGTTTTTTTGCGTGTAAAGAACCGCTAGATTTTCAGGCAAAATGTTGGCCAGATAAAAATATAAAGAGCAGAATTTATGCAGACAGTCTTGATCGTTATCCATCTGTTGATCGTCATTGCCCTTGTCGGGGTAGTCCTGATCCAGCGTTCCGAGGGCGGTGGCCTAGGGGTTGGCGGTGGTTCGGGTTTTATGACCGCACGCGGTACAAAAAATGCATTGACACGTGTGACGGCTATTCTGGCAGCCTGCTTCTTTATTATGTCGATTATTCTGGTGATCGTGAATGCGGTTTCCAATCCGGCTTCAGATATTCTCGAACGTATTCCGTCAGCAGCAGGTCAAAAACCTAGTGCAGCTGGTTCGGCAGAACCGACGCCCGCCAATCAGACAACGGATGATGTTATGAAGGGGCTGGGTGGTCCTGCATCGGATAAGTCGGCAACACCGGAGCAGCAAACATCACCGGTGCCACAACCGGTAAGCCCTGTCCCATCGGGCAATTAAAAGATAAATCATTAGAAAAGAGCGGCTTGGCCGCTCTTTTTTTGCTGAAATAACTGTTGCGCCTTTGCAATAGTGGGAAGCTCTTTTTTTCTATTGCGAAGTCGTGAGTTGAGAATCGATATAGCTATACTATAATAATGTGAAATGCGGCTTTAGGCCGCTTTTTGGTTTTAGGGTTGAGGGTTGTATTCATGCGCCGTTTTATGATCGCCGGTCTATCCGGTCTTTTTTTCAGTTTAGTTGCCCTGTCAGGAGTTGTACAGGCCGCCAGCAAGTCCGAGACGGCGACCAAAACCGCATCGGTAAAGCGGGTGAAGCAGCCGCAGCTTAAAACCTATGCTGTGCCGGAGCGTTTCAATGCTCAGGAAGTCTCATTTTCCGGCTATAAGCCCGGTACCATCGTTATTGATCCTAAAAATTATTTTCTTTATTTTGTTGAGACGAATAGTACAGCACGCCGCTATGGTATTGCCGTTGGCAAGCAGGGGCTTGAATTCAAGGGCAGCGCTAATATCCGTTTCAAGCGTGAATGGCCGCGCTGGATTCCAACCAAGGATATGGTCAAGCGCAGCCCAACCCATTATGCCCAATATGCCGATGGTATGGATGGCGGTCCGGGTAATCCGCTCGGTGCGCGAGCGCTTTATCTGTGGCAGGGCAACAAGGATACCTATATCCGTATTCACGGGACAACCCAACCATGGACTATTGGTTCCAATGCTTCCAATGGCTGTTTCCGTATGCGTAATGATGATGTACTTGATCTTTATGATCGAGTGAATGTCGGTACAGAAGTTGTTGTGCTGTAATGTCAATAAAAGCCCCGATTTCAGCGGGGCTTTTTTATTAGAGAAGAACTCTGTGTAGAAACTTTGGTATGGTTGCATTTTTTGCTGGCAGAATCATAGAAAACAGATTAAGCCCATAATCCCATGGCACGATATGTTTTTATTACTGGTGGCGTGGTTTCTTCCCTTGGAAAAGGCATAGCTGCAGCTGCTTTGGCAGCACTTTTACAGGCGCGTGGGTACCGTGTGCGTATCCGCAAGCTCGATCCCTATCTTAATGTTGATCCCGGCACGATGTCGCCTTATCAGCATGGCGAGGTTTTTGTTACCGATGACGGTGCAGAAACCGATCTTGATCTTGGTCATTACGAGCGTTTTACCGGTCGTTCGGCCAATAAGCTAGATAATATTACGACAGGACGGATTTATCGTAATATTATAGAGCGCGAGCGCCGTGGTGATTATCTGGGCGCAACTGTTCAGGTCATTCCGCATGTGACGGATGAAATTAAAAACTTCATTACCGAAGGCAATGATGAATTTGATTTTGTCTTGTGTGAAATCGGCGGTACGGTTGGCGATATCGAGGCTATGCCGTTTCTGGAAGCTATCCGCCAATTACATAATGAGCTTCCCCGTCAGAGCGCTGTTTATGTGCATTTGACATTGATGCCCTATATTCCCGCAGCAGGTGAGTTGAAAACAAAACCGACCCAGCATTCGGTAAAAGAGTTGCAGTCTGTCGGTATTGCGCCGGATGTACTGCTTGTGCGTGCAGATCGTGAAATCCCTGAAGGCGAACGCCACAAGCTTTCGCTTTTTTGTAATGTCCGCCCGACGGCGGTTATTCAGGCATTGGATGTCAAGGCAATTTATGATGTGCCGATGGCTTATCATCGCGAAGGGCTTGATTCTGAAGTTCTGGCTGCATTCGGTATTGATCCGGCCCCCAAGCCGCGTATGGAGCGCTGGGAAGAGATTACACGGCGTATCCATAATCCTGAAGGTGAAGTAACAATTGCCGTTGTCGGTAAATATACCGGCCTTAAGGATGCCTATAAGTCTTTGATTGAAGCACTCGCCCATGGCGGTCTGGCCAATAAGGTCAAAGTCAATCTTGAATGGATTGAATCGGAGCTTTTTGAAAAGGAAGATCCGGCCCCTTATCTTGAGAAAGTTCATGGCATTCTGGTGCCGGGTGCATTCGGCAAACGTGGTGCAGAAGGCAAGATTCTGGCAACCCGTTTTGCCCGTGAGCGCAAGGTACCGTTTTTCGGTATTTGTTTCGGTATGCAGATGGCATGTGTCGAAGCTGCGCGTAATCTTTGCGGCATAGAGAATGCGTCATCGACCGAATTCGGTCCGACCAAGGAACCGATCGTCGGTTTGATGACGGAATGGCTTAAAGGGGATGCTTTGGAAAAACGTGCAGCCTCTGGTGATCTTGGTGGTACGATGCGGCTTGGCGCTTATGCCGCTAAGCTTATGGATGGTAGTCATATTGCCAAGATTTATGGCAAGAGCGATATTGCCGAACGTCATCGCCATCGCTATGAGGTTAATGTCGATTATAAACAGCGGTTGGAAGAGGCCGGCCTCATCTTTTCTGGTATGTCTCCTGATGGTGTCTTGCCTGAAACAGTTGAATATGAAGATCACCCGTGGTTTATCGGCGTTCAGTATCACCCCGAGTTGAAGTCACGCCCGTTTGAGCCGCATCCGCTTTTTGCTTCCTTTATCGCGGCTGCAGTTGAACAGAGCCGACTTGTATGATTTAAAAGCGGAAAGATAATCTTTCCGCTTTTCTTAATTAAAGAGCATCCTATGACTTGCCCCAATGCCGCCATTCAGGTGGGAAATGTTACTTTTTCGAATAATGCGCCCTTGTCTTTCATTTTAGGCCCTTGCCAGATGGAAAGCCGTGATCATGCCTTTGATATGGCTGGTCGCTTAAAGGAGATGACAGATCAGCTTGGTGTCGGTTTGGTTTATAAGTCAAGCTATGATAAGGCCAATCGCACATCCTTGAATGCTGCACGTGGTATCGGTCTTGAAAAAGCGATGGAAATTTTTGCCGATTTGAAAAGAGAGTTCGGTTTTCCGGTCATTACCGATGTTCATACCGAGGAGCAATGTCAATTGGTGGCTCCCACTGTTGATATGTTGCAAATACCGGCCTTTTTGTGCCGTCAGACCGATTTGTTGGTTGCAGCTGCCAAGACGGGTCGTGTAATCAATATCAAGAAGGGGCAGTTTCTGGCACCATGGGACATGAAAAATGTTCTGGCTAAAGTGACGGAAAGCGGCAACCCCAATGTGATGGCGTGTGAGCGCGGTGTGTCTTTCGGCTATAATACGCTTGTTTCGGATATGCGTGCATTGCCGATTATGGCCTCTTTCGGCTCGCCGGTGATTTTTGATGCCACCCATTCAGTCCAGCAACCGGGCGGGCAGGGTGGTTCTTCCGGCGGACAGCGCGAATTTGTTGAAACCTTGGCGCGTGCAGCTGTTGCGGTCGGTGTAGCCGGTGTGTTCCTTGAAACCCATCAGGATCCTGATCATGCACCATCGGACGGCCCCAATATGGTTAAGCTTTCCGATCTGCCACGTTTATTGGAAACCTTGATGGCTTTTGATGCACTTGCCAAAAGCAAATCTGTGTCCCGGAATGCTTAAGAAGCTTGTTTTTGCTTTGTTGTTTGGGGTTGCTTGTTTGACAGGCGCTTATGCCAATGATGCCTCATGGGAGATGGATCCAGCTGGCGGACTCGTTTTATTGCAGCAGCAAAATATCGCCATGGTATCAGAGGAACTTTATATTTCACTTCATAAAATAGAAGTGAATTACGTGTTTGAAAATCGCAGCAACGTAGATATTAAAACAATTGTTGGCTTTCCTTTTCCTTATTATGAGAATAATTTTGTCGATGACTTCAAAATATGGGTTGAAGGCCGACTGGTCGAGACAGACTATTATGATAGACAAGATGAACAAGCGGTCGAAGCTTGGGAGCAACTGTTTCCCGCCGGACTAAAGCTACATATACGTCATGTTTATACGCCTGTACCCGGTGGTGATCCTTATGGGGTGATAACTGAACCAGAGGAGGATCATTTTTGTATGACTGATGATGCCAAGCGTGCTTATAAGTCAATGAAAGAGGCGGCGACACAACCTGATAGGCTCTATCCAACGGGGATCAATTTTAATGTCGTGAAATATATACTGACAACCGGTGGTTATTGGGCCGATGGGACAATTGGCGATTTTCATCTTGTTGTTGATAAAGGTACGGACGATGATATTGTTGCATTTTGTGCCGATGGAATGAAGCAGACTGGTTCCCAGCGATATGAGTGGCACAAAAAACAATTTCATCCCGATAAAGATCTTGAAATTATGTTTATAGGGCCGTCGTCAGGAATCAAACAGCGCCTAGAGAGTAAATAAAGTGATCTTCATTTGTTTTGTCTCAGAATTTGTTATATGAGATGAATATATCCAAAATACGTTGAAAGTTGAACGGGAAGGGCCCCTTAAATGACCGCTATTATTGATATTTTAGGACGCGAGGTATTGGACAGCCGGGGTAATCCGACTGTTGAGGTTGATGTGCTATTGGAAGATGGTGCTTTTGGCCGTGCGATGGTGCCTTCAGGCGCTTCGACCGGCGCCCATGAGGCGGTTGAGCTGCGCGATGGTGGTAGCCGTTATGGCGGTAAGGGTGTTGAGAAGGCTGTAGCTGCAGTTAATGGTGAAATATTGGAAGAAATAGGCGGTCTAGATGCCGAAGATCAGGTGGCTATTGATCAGACGATGATCGCGTTGGATGGTACAGCCAATAAAAGCCGTCTGGGTGCCAATGCTATTCTCGGTGTTTCAATGGCGGTTGCCAAGGCAGCTGCTGAATCGTCCGGTTTGCCGTTTTATCGCTATGTTGGCGGTACACAGGCTTCTCTGCTGCCAACCCCGATGATGAATATTATCAATGGTGGTGTTCATGCCGATAATCCGATTGATTTTCAGGAATTCATGATTTTGCCTGTGGGGGCGCCTACCTTAAAAGAAGCTGTACGTTATGGTGCTGAAGTATTCCATACATTGAAAAAGCGCTTGAAAGATGCGGGACACAACACCAATGTCGGTGATGAGGGTGGTTTTGCTCCTAATCTGAAAAGTGCTGAAGCTGCTCTTGATTTCATTATGGAATCGATTGAGGCTGCCGGTTTCAAGGCGGGTGAGCAGATTGCTATCGGTCTTGATTGCGCTTCGACCGAATTTTATAAAAATGGTCAATATGCTTATGAAGGCGAAGGCGTGGTGCGTGATGCAGCGGCTCAAGCAGATTATTTGGCCAAGCTGGTGGGCGCTTATCCAATTGTAACGATCGAAGACGGTATGGCAGAAGACGATTGGGATGGCTGGAAAATTCTTACGAATAAAATTGGCAAGAAATGCCAGCTTGTTGGTGATGATCTCTTTGTGACCAATTCGGCACGTTTGCGTGACGGTATCAAAATGGGCGTTGCCAATTCGATTTTGATCAAGGTCAACCAGATCGGTACGCTGAGCGAGACATTGGATGCTGTCGAGACCGCCCATAAGGCAGGTTATACAGCTGTGATGTCACACCGCTCCGGTGAAACAGAAGATAGCACTATTGCCGACCTTGCTGTTGCGACCAATTGTGGACAGATCAAGACCGGTTCGCTGGCGCGTTCCGATCGGTTGGCAAAATACAACCAGCTAATCCGTATTGAGGAAGAATTGGGTTCTCAAGCGCGTTATGCTGGTAAATCAGCGTTTCGTTTTTAATAAAAGCGACAATAAAGAATTTAAAAAGCAGGCGGGTCAGCTTGCTTTTTATGAAGCATTTGCTTTATGAATCTTGATATAAAAAGTTTTATCGGTTGGATATTTATAATTTTACGAATTGTTATCCCGATGACACTGCTTTTATATGATAATTTATATATCAGGAGGAGTGATATATGAAGATTGATTTCATGGATCAGGCTATTCCTGATTTAGAAGGCCATCATTGGGATGTGGTCCAAAATGTGGCTATCAATGATTGCGGAGAGGCTTTGATTGACATTCCCAATGAAGGCCGCTTGAAACAACATCCTATCTATTATGAAAATAAAGTTCCGCATGCGATCAATCAGTGTTTGGCTCGCGAAAGTGTTGTTGAAAAATTATACGATGCTATAGCATTTTTGCCCGAGCACCTTGGTATTGTCGTTTTGGATGCATGGCGCCCCAGAGCCGTACAAAAGGCGCTTCTGGAACAGATTGGCGCGGAAATTAAAAAAACGCATCATGATTTGGATGCCGATGAATATGCAGCCATGCTTTCGAAGTTTGTGGCACCTGCTGATGCCCGTTTTATAAGTCCCCATTTGACGGGTGGATCGGTAGATATCACTTTGTTTGAACGTGCGACCGGAAGCTATCTGGATATGGGGAGCGTTTTTGATGAACCGAGCGAGGCATCTTATACAAATGCTTTTGAAAATCGGCTTGATCATAGTGCTCATGGTCACCGCCGCTTGTTATATGGTGCGATGATAAAGGCCGGTTTTACCAATATAACAAGTGAATGGTGGCATTATGACTTCGGTAATCAGCTATGGGCGCATTACCGCCATAAGGATTATGCCATTTATGGTGAGGCAAAACGGGTCGAGCATATATAGATATTCCACCCATCTGGCATTGTATGGCAAAGACTGCGCTCTTTTTCACAATAGAAATGATGATGTATCCTTATTTTAAATGGGCCGCGGATAACAATTGAGAAAGTTGAACGAGATGAATATCTCCTTAAAGAAATCACTGAGTTTTACATCATTGGTTATTTTGGGATCTGCCGGTGTTATCGGATCTGGCTGGATTTATACCACCAGTTATTTTTTTGCCGAATATACCGCCGGTGGTGTGGTTTTGGGTATGGTGCTGGCGAGTGTTCTGGCCGGTTGTGTGGCGGTGGCCTATGGTGAGTTGGCGGCGCAATTTCCACGTGCGGGCGGGGAAATCTTATTCACCTTTATTGCTTACAATCGCAAGCTATCCTTTATCATTGGCTGGCTTTTGATCGGTGCGTTTATCAGTTCTACTGCCTTTTATATGGCGGCATTTGGCGGGTTGATAAGTAAAGGTTTGCCAATATTGAAACCGATCATGGAAGCGATTCCTTTATATAATATTGCCGGAAGCCAAGTTTATCTGGGTGAATTTTTATCTGGTATCACTCTTGTCGTTGTTTTCTATCTTCTTAATACGAGAAGCGTTGATGTAGGAGCAAAAACACAAAAATTATTATTCACTGTCAAGGTGTTGTTGGGGGTGGCTTTGGCAGCGGCTGGTGTTGGACTGGGCAGTTGGAGTAATTTTTGGCCGGCCTTTACAGCGCTTGGGCAAACTGAGACCGATGTGGTGCATGGAATGGCTTTTACCATGCGGTTTGTTATACCGGCTTTGACTTTTTTGACTGGATTTAGCTTGGTATCCTTATTGGCAGAAGAAGCACGGATATCTCCTCAGAAAATTGGAGTGGCTATTGTTCTGACTATCTTTATTGCAGGTGCCTATTATTGTCTTGTGCTGCTTGGTACGGCCATGATTATTCCGTGGCAGGATTCTGCAAATATGGAATTTGGCGCCATATCGACATTTACCCATGCAGGATATCCCATTTTAGGTTATGCCGCGATGGGGATTGCCTTTTTGGGGATGGGGACTGGTTCACTGGGCATGGCAATGGGATGCTCGCGTATTATTTTTGCGATGGGGCGCGGTGGCTTACTTCCTGTCTTTCTCGGAAAAGTCAGTAAAAGTGGAGTTCCTGTCAATGCCTTGACCATGACGCTGATTATAACCTTGGGGCTCGGATGGCTAGGCAAGGGGGCTATGATCTGGTTCTTGGATGCTGGTGGGGTGTATGTTGGCTTGTCTTGGGCTTTGACTGTTCTTTGTATGTATAAAGTTCGGCGTAAATACCCTCATAACAAACGCCCTTATCAGGTTTCATGGCAATGGGTGCCGTTTATTGGTGCCTTGGGGGCGGTTGCGATTGTTTTGATGACAATTATGCCCGGCACATCGATGTCTTTAAAATATCCAGAATATATCATCTTGTTATTATGGGTCATTCTTGGTCTTGTTCTGTATGCTATCCAGTCCAAGAATAATCATTTTAGCGATGAAGAAGCATTACAAAATATGCTGGGCGATAATTATGATGAAATAAAAAAAATGACGGATGAAGGTTAGTTTTCGATCATAAAAGAGGCATGATATTGCTGGGAACGGGAGGCTTTTACTCAGCCCATCTAGGCTCAGACCTCATTAATTTTGTTAAAATGCCATAGTAAACAGCAAGAATATATGCGGAAGAAAGCGAGAAGAGGATGTTCTATCCGGTTAAGCTTTCTGACAAAGCAGATACGCTGTTTCTATGTCCTTCGAATATGGGAAAATTTCCCGATAATATCGTCAAGGATCCTTAAATATTCATATTTCCTTCGGCCCTTTTCTCATACCATTTTGACAAAATTAATGGGGCCTGAGCCTAAAGTTTATGAAATAGACTTTTTTGTTTTAAGTGGATGGAATAAAGATATTAGAAGCGGGCTCGGTGGCCCGCTTTTTTTATGAATTGAGAGTTTAGTGGTTGAATGTATTTTGGGTGGACTTAGAACAGATGAGCCATATGACGAGCACCAGATATAATAGACATAGTGTGACTGAAAGTGGATTGAGGGCGCTGATGGAGGGCTCGAAATAGTGACTTATACGGCGATTGTCTTTTAAAGCGCTTAACCAGAATGCTTGCACGGGTATCATGATTATCATTGCGCTGATAAAGCCGATGTAAAGTTTTTTTCTAAGATGAAAGAGAATTAAGGCAAAAACATTGGTGCTGAAACCAATGATGCCTATGTAGTCTAGCCCTATATAATTCAAAGGTGAATTGGCTATAAGAAATAGACTGAGATATTCGTAAACAGATCGTAGGAAACTATAGAGCCAACCTTGCTGCGAAAGATTGTTGGCAATGATAGGGATAAGGTATATGGCTATGAGACCATAGAGCCAGATCACTGATAGAAGGGCGTGGAGGGGAGGTCTTATTTTATGCATGATGATCAAGTCTTGTTTTTTTGTTTAACGGGTGAAAGTCTGTTTAACGCGATCGGATAAGAGCAGATAAAGCCCGATTATACCGGCAATTCCGATATGGAGTAAAAATTTAAAAAAGATGGTGCTTGGAATGAATTCGCCATAGTCTATCATTTCATTAATCATAGACCAGATGTTGAAGATGTTGGAGCTGATCTGGTAGATTAGTAATGACCCTAGAATATAGGGAAAAGCACGATGTTTTTTGCAAAAGGCAACAATGCTCCAGATTAACATAATGATCAGAAAAAGAGTTGGAGCCGAGAAAAACATCTCTTTGAGGTAAAAGGCATAATGTTCGGCCGATATATATCGATAGGCAAAGACAAAGCCTGCAATTATGATGATGACACGATAGGCCAGATAGAAACCTATTGCATAAAGCCAGCCGCCAATTTTTGGTTTTTGAAGCTGTGTTTCCAATGATTTTTTCTCCGTTTAAATCTTCTTTAAACAAAATCAGTCATAGATCAAGCAAATCACATTTGTGATGAAGTTTTTTGCCAATTGGAAATGCTCTTGATGTGGACAAAACAAAAACGCCGTAGCAATAAGAGCCGGTTTATCTTGCCGTTGCTAACGGTCGGTGTTTTGAGTTATTTTGGCTATCATATTTATCATGGCGAATATGGTCTTTATTCGCGTGAGCGGGTTGAAGATCATATCCGGCATCTGAATAATAGGCTGGATGGTCTTGTTGGGCAGCGACAGGCACTTGAAAAGAGAGTTGCGCTATTAAAAGACGGCTCTATTGAAAAAGATGCGCTTGATGAATATGCGCGTAAAAATCTTAATTTGTCACACCCCAATGAATTGACAATTTTGCTTTCAAAAGGCGATTTATCCAATTAACCAAAATCAGGTTAATTTATAAAAGATTATAAAAATCAATCCGTTGTGAGTTTTTATAATTGTATTTTTAGTACTTGTCATGGATTGCAATGAAGCTTATTTTAGCTCCTATTAAAGGGAGTTGAATATGGCAACGAAAGCAAAAAAGGCTCCGGCCAAGAAAGCGCAAGCCACGCGCAAAGCGCAAGCAACATTATCCAATACATCCAAGGCGCCCGCGCCTATTGATTTTACCAAAGAGCAGGAACTTGACGCCTATCGCGAGATGCTATTGATCCGCCGGTTTGAAGAAAAAGCCGGACAGCTCTATGGTATGGGCTTTATCGGTGGTTTCTGCCATCTTTATATTGGTCAGGAAGCGGTTGTGACCGGTTCCTTGAATGCGACCAAGGATGGCGACCAGATTATTACATCCTATCGTGATCACGGTCATATGTTGGCTGCGGGTATGAGCCCGCGCGGTGTTATGGCTGAATTGACCGGTCGTCAGGGCGGCTTTTCCAAGGGGAAGGGCGGCTCGATGCATATGTTCTCCAAAGAAAAGAATTTCTATGGCGGTCATGGTATTGTTGGGGCGCAGGTGCCGATTGGTACGGGGCTTGCTTTTTCCAACCAATATCTGGGCAAGGATAATGTGACACTTGTCTATTTTGGTGACGGTGCTGCCAATCAGGGGCAGGTTTATGAAAGCTTCAATATGGCATCACTATGGAAGTTGCCGGTTATCTATGTGATTGAGAACAACCAGTATGCCATGGGAACGGCGGTTTCGCGTGCATCGGCTGAAACTGATTTTTCGCGTCGCGGTCTTTCTTTTGAAATTCCCGGTATTGTTGTTGACGGTATGGATGTGCGTGCGGTTCAAGCCGCATCCGAAGAGGCAATTGCATGGGCACGCGCTGGCAAGGGGCCGATGATTCTGGATATGCAGACTTATCGTTATCGTGGCCACTCAATGTCCGATCCAGCGAAATATCGTACCAAGGAAGAAGTACAGAAAGTGCGCTCTGAACATGATCCGATCGATCAGGTTAAAAACCGTGTTATTGAAAAAGGTTGGGCCAGCGAGGATGAGCTGAAGGATATCGACAAGGATATCCGCGCGATTGTTGCCGATGCAGCTGATTTTGCCCAAAACGATCCTGAGCCGGATACAGCAGAGCTGTATACCGATATTCTGGTTTAAGTGAGAGGATAAGCGAACATGTCTATTGATATTCTGATGCCAGCACTCTCGCCAACAATGGAAGAGGGTAAGCTTTCCAAATGGTTGAAAAAGGAAGGTGACAAGGTCACATCCGGTGATGTGATTGCCGAGATTGAAACCGATAAGGCAACGATGGAAGTCGAAGCCGTCGACGAAGGTACAATTGGTAAGATTTTGGTGCCGGAAGGTGCTGAAGGTGTCAAGGTGAATACGCCGATTGCCGTTCTTTTGGAAGAAGGTGAAACTGCTGCTGATATTGCAAAGGCTGTTGATCCATCCAAGTCGAAGAAAGACGAGGCCAAGGTGGCTGATGCACCTGCATCTGAAACATCTGTTTCCACAGTGCCAGCAGCACCACGGGCACAAGTGGCGGCCGATCCTGATATTCCTGCTGGCACCGAAATGGTGTCCCTGACTGTGCGAGATGCGCTTAATCAGGCTATGGCGGAAGAAATGCGCCGCGATGAAAAGGTCTTTTTGATGGGTGAGGAAGTTGCCCAATATCAGGGGGCCTATAAGGTTTCGCAGGGGCTTTTGGAAGAATTCGGTCCGCGTCGCGTTGTCGATACACCAATCACCGAACATGGTTTTGCAGGTTTAGGTGTTGGGGCTGCCTTTGGCGGCTTGCGCCCGATTGTCGAATTCATGACCTTTAACTTTGCCATGCAGGCAATGGATCAAATTATCAATTCCGCTGCCAAGACCCGTTATATGTCGGGCGGGCAGATGTCGGCACCAATGGTCTTTCGTGGTCCTAATGGTGCAGCAGCAAGGGTAGGTGCACAGCATTCGCAGTGTTATGCCTCATGGTATAGCCATATTCCGGGATTGAAGGTTGTTATGCCTTATACAGCGGCAGATGCTAAAGGTCTGCTCAAGTCGGCTATACGCGATGACAATCCGGTTGTTTTCCTTGAGAATGAGCTGCTTTATGGGCATCAGTTCGATGTGCCGCAGATGGATGAGTTCCTGTTGCCGATTGGTAAGGCCCGTATCCATAAGGCCGGTAGTGATGTAACCATCGTTGCTTTCGGCATGGGGATGAACTATGCGGTGCAGGCATTGCCTGAGCTTGAAAAGCTTGGCATTGATGCGGAATTGATTGATTTGCGCACCATTCGTCCGATGGATATTCCGACCATTGTTGAATCGGTTAAGAAAACCGGTCGTCTTGTTACTGTTGAGGAAGGTTTCCCGCAGTCATCGGTCGGAACGGAAATTGCAACTCGCGTTCAGCAACAGGCTTTCGACTATCTTGATGCACCAATCTTGACCATTGCTGGTAAGGATGTGCCGATGCCTTATGCGGCCAATCTTGAAAAGTTGGCCTTGCCAAATGTCGGTGAAGTTGTCGATGCCGTTAAGGCTGTAACCTACAAGGCTTAAAGAGGAGCGCATTATCATGCCGATTAAAATTACCATGCCTGCGCTCTCGCCAACGATGGAAGAGGGCAATCTGGCCAAGTGGAATGTCAAGGAAGGCGACAAGGTTTCCTCCGGTGATGTGATTGCTGAAATTGAAACCGATAAGGCGACAATGGAAGTCGAGGCTGTGGACGAGGGAACGGTAGCAAAAATCGTCGTGCCCGCCGGTACACAGGGTGTGAAGGTCAATGCTTTGATTGCTGTCTTGGCCGAGGAAGGTGAAGACGTGACAGAAGCAGCCAAGGCTGCAGAAGGCGGTTCATCCGTATCTGCACCTAAAGCGGCGCCTGCGCCAGCTCCGGTTCCGACTGCCGCAACGCCTGCGCCGGCAGGGCCAGTATCATTTAATGGTTCGGCCTCTAAAAGCGCCCAGCGTGTTTTTGCTTCGCCTTTAGCGCGGCGTATCGCCAAGGAAGCCGGTATCGATTTGTCAGCTATTGCTGGTACCGGCCCACATGGGCGCATTGTCAAAAGCGATGTTGAAAAAGCTATCGCTGGCGGTGGTGCCAAAACATTATCTGCCGCTTCTGCAAGTATGCCACTTGCAACCGGTCCGTCCGACGAGCAGACTCTCAAGCTCTTTAAAGAGGGTGAATATGAAATTCTTCCTCATGACGGTATGCGCAAAACAATTGCCAAGCGTTTGACAGAAGCCAAGCAGACTGTCCCGCATTTTTATGTCAGTGTTGACTGCAATATTGATGCTTTGCTGAAACTGCGTGCCGAGCTTAATGCCAGCGCACCGATGGTCAAAACCGAAAGTGGCGAGAAGCCGAGCTATAAACTGTCGGTCAATGATATGGTAATCAAGGCGGTTGCACAGTCGTTGAAAGCCGTTCCCGCAGCGAATGTCTCGTGGCTTGATAGCGGGATGCTACAGCATAAATATGTCGATGTCGGCGTTGCCGTTTCTATTCCTAACGGCTTGATTACACCTATCATCCGGCATGCGGACGAAAAGAGTCTATCGGTTATTTCCAATGAAATGAAGGATATGGCAAAACGTGCGCGTGAGCGTAAGTTGAAACCTGAGGAATATCAGGGTGGTTCAACTTCGGTTTCTAATATGGGCATGTATGGCGTCAAGAATTTCTCTGCTATCGTCAATCCGCCGCAGTCAACAATTTTTGCGATTGGTGCGGGTGAAGAGCGGGCAATTGTCAAGGACGGCAAGCTGGCTGTTGCCAATATAATGTCGGTCACCATCTCGACCGATCATCGTTCGGTTGATGGTGCCTTGGCAGCAGAACTGGCACAGGTTTTCAAAAAACTGATAGAGAATCCGTTCTCGATGCTGGTTTGATGAAATGACGAAAAACGTTCTGTGCTATGGTGATTCATTGACATGGGGCTGGAATCCTTTAGGGCCCGGCCGGCATGTCTTTGAAAACCGTTGGACAGTCGTTACGCAAAAAGTGCTTGGATCGGGCTATCGGTTGATTTCGGAAGGTCTGAATGGTCGCACAACAGCCTATGAGGATGCAAGTGTTGCTGAAGATCGCCATGGTGCGCGTCTTTTGCCGACTTTGCTCGCTTCTCATGCGCCGCTTGATCTGGTGGTGTTGATGTTGGGTACCAATGATCTTAAGCCATCAGTGGCTGGAACGGCTTTTGCTGCCCGTATGGGGATGCAAAGACTGATTCAGATTGTGCGCCATCACAGCTATGTTTTTGATATGGATGTACCGGATATTCTGATTGTTTCACCACCTCATATTGTTGAAACGGCAGATGAATATTTTGCAGCCCTTTTTGCAGGTGCGGTGGACGAGTCTGAAAAGCTCAGTCTCTATTATGGAGATTTGGCTGACCAGTTTGGTTGTGGTTTTTTTGATGCCGCAACTGTTTGCCATGCCGACAATATTGATGGTGTCCATCTGGATGTGGAAAACAACCGTGCATTGGGACAGGCTATCGCGCCTGTTCTTCGGTTGATGCTTGGATAAATGAATTTAAAACCACGGAGGAAAAACTGTGGCCAATATTTATGATGTAATTGTTATCGGTTCTGGCCCTGGCGGCTATGTGACAGCTATCCGTGCGGCTCAGCTTGGTTTTAAAACAGCTATTGTCGAACGTGAACATCTGGGTGGCATATGTCTCAATTGGGGCTGTATTCCAACCAAGGCGCTGCTGCGTTCAGCCGAAATCAAGCATTTTGGTGAACATGCCAAGGATTATGGTTTGATGTTGAACGGAACCATTGATGCCGATGTCAAGGATGTTGTTGCCCGTTCACGCGGTGTTTCGGCCCGGTTGAATGCCGGTGTCGGTTTTTTGATGAAGAAGAACAAGATCGATGTGATCTGGGGAGAGGCAAAGCTTACCAAAGGTGCAAAAGGGCCCCAGCCTGCTGAAATTATTGTTGGCAAGTCAACCAAGCCGGTTCATCAGCCACAAAATCCCGTACCCAAGGGTACGTTAGGCGAGGGTACCTATCAGGCCAAGCATATCATTATTGCAACTGGTGCGCGGCCGCGTGCGCTTCCCGGCATTGAGCCGGACGGTAAGCTGATTTGGACCTACTTTGAAGCCATGGTTCCCCAGACTATGCCGAAATCGCTGGTTGTTATGGGATCAGGCGCGATCGGGATTGAATTTGCTTCTTTCTATCGCGATATGGGCGCCGAGGTGACTGTCGTTGAAATGATGCCGCAAATTATGCCGGTAGAGGACATCGAGATTTCAACATTTGCTCGTAAGCAATTGGAAAAAAAAGGTATTCGTATCTTAACGCAAGCCAAGGTTTCCAAGGTTGAAAAGGCTGCCAATTCGGTTACGGCGCATATTGATGTCAATGGCAAGGTCGAGACGATTACAGCCGAGCGGCTTATTTCGGCCGTCGGTGTGCAGGGTAACATTGAAAATTTGGGGCTTGAGGCTTTAGGTATCAAGACAGATCGCGGCTGTGTGGTGATTGATGAATGGAGCCGCACCAATATTGAAGGTATTTATGCTATCGGTGATGTTGCCGGTCCGCCTATGCTGGCGCATAAAGCTGAAGAAGAAGGCGTGATCTGTGTTGAAAGAATTGCCGGTCTGAAAACAGTCCATCCTCTGGATAAAGGCAAAATTCCCGGTTGCACCTATTGTACACCGCAGGTTGCTTCTGTCGGCCTGACAGAAGCCAAAGCAAAAGCTGCCGGTTTTGATATCCGTGTTGGCCGTTACTCTTTTGCTGCCAACGGCAAGGCTATTGCACTGGGTGAGGATCAGGGTATGGTCAAGACGATTTTTGATAAAAAAACGGGCCAGTTGCTTGGTGCCCATATGGTCGGCGCAGAAGTGACCGAGTTGATACAGGGCTTTGTCATTGCGATGAATTTGGAAACAACGGAAGAGGAATTAATGCATACAATCTTCCCGCATCCAACCTTGTCGGAGATGATGAAGGAAAGTGTTTTGGACGCTTATGGGCAGGTATTGAATGCCTAATCTTGCGTCTCTACTTTAGGTGTTGTAACGACACAGTGGCGCAATAGGCGTCAGAACATAGAGGTCGATCATGGTGACTGTTCTCAATACGGTTGAACAAAAGCGGGTGCGCCATCCTGAAAAGGCGCACAGGCCTGATAGTGAAGTTTTGAAGAAACCGGATTGGATCCGTGTCAAGGCACCGACCTCGCGTACCTATGCGCAAACGCGTGATATTGTGCGTACCAACAAACTTGTTACGGTTTGTGAAGAGGCGGGTTGTCCCAATGTTGGTGAATGTTGGGATCAGCGCCATGCCAGCTTCATGATTTTAGGTGAAATCTGTACACGTGCCTGTGCATTTTGTAATGTTTCCACTGGGATTCCGACCGCTGTTGACCATGACGAGCCGGAACGTGTGGCTGATGCCGTTAAGCAGATGGGGCTTAAACATGTGGTTATCACCTCTGTTGACCGTGATGATCTCGATGATGGTGGTGCACAGCACTTTGCCGATGTAATTCACGCTATTCGCCGTAAATCGCCACAGACAACGATTGAAATTCTTACCCCTGATTTTCGTCATAAGGAGGGGGCGCTGGAGATTGTCGTAGCGGCCAAGCCCGATGTGTTCAATCACAATCTGGAAACTGTGCCATCGAAATATCTTACAGTTCGTCCCGGAGCGCGTTATTTCCATTCGATCCGCTTGCTTCAGCGGGTAAAGGAACTTGATCCGACAATCTTTACAAAATCCGGTATTATGGTGGGCTTGGGTGAAGAGCGTAACGAGATATTGCAGTTGATGGATGATTTGCGGACAGCCGATGTTGATTTCATGACGATTGGTCAATATTTGCAGCCTACACGCAAGCACCATCCGGTTATCCGTTTTGTGACACCGGAAGAGTTTGAATCCTTTGCCAAGATCGGTAAGACCAAAGGATTCCTGCATATGGCATCGAGTCCGCTTACTCGTTCCAGTCATCATGCCGGCGATGATTTTGCCGCATTGAAAGCTGCACGTGAGGAAAAGCTCATAAAAGAAGCATCAAAGAAACAGTAAATGCCGAGTTTTACCACACATCGCGAAGTCGGGCACCTTCCCGAACAGATGTTTGCATTGATTGCGGATGTCGAAAAGTATCCGCTTTTTTTACCGATGTGTGAGGCCCTGACGGTAAAAAGTCGTAAGGAAAAAGAGGGTAATACGCTGCTTGTGGCCGATATGACTGTTGGCTATAAGATGGTGCGTGAGACTTTCACAACACGCGTCTATCTTAAACCGGTCGAGCGCTTGATCGAGGTACAATACATTGATGGACCGTTCCGTTATTTGGAAAATCGTTGGGTTTTTCACGCTCTTGAAGGGCGGGCGGATGCTTGTAACGTTGAATTTTTCATTGATTATGAATTCAAGAGCCGCATGTTGGGCATGTTGATGGGGTCAATGTTCGATATCGCCTTTCGTAAATTTACCGATGCTTTTGAAAAACGGGCAGATGAGATTTATGGCGTAAATAAATTTTCTTAAAAAAGTTTTTTTGAGAAAAATAAAATATTATTTTTTATTAAGTTGCAAAAATATTCCTCTTAACTTCTGTTTCTTCTGTCATAAATAGAAAATATTTTTAATCGTGAGGAATCGCCTAAATGAAAAAAATTCTTAAAGCTTTGCGTATTTTGCCGCTTGCTGTTGCTGCGGTTTCGTTGTTGGGTGCAAGCGCCCACGCAGATCGTCTTGACGATATCAAGAAAGCCGGTGTTATCAAGATTGCGTCTTTTGATAGTAATCCACCTTTCGGTTTTGTTGATGAAAAGACCAAAAAGATTACTGGTCTTGATGTTGAATTTGCACAGGCGATTGCTGATAAACTCGGTGTCAAACTTGAAATTGTACCAACCAATCCTGCCAATCGTATGCCACTTCTCGTGTCTGGCCAGGCCGATTTGGTTGTCGCCAATTTTACGATTTCTGAAGAACGTGCCAAACAGGTCGATTTTTCCATCCCCTATTTTGCTTCAGGCCAACAGTTCATCGCCAAGAAAGGCTTTTTGAAGTCGGCTGACCAGCTAGCCAATCTGCGTATCGGTGCGGATAAAGGGACGACAAACGAAGTTAATTTGAAAAATCTCTATCCTAGCGCAAAAATCATTTCCTATGATGATACGCCATTTGCTTTTGCTGCTCTGCGCAATGGTAATGTTCAGGCCATTACACAAGATGGTCCGAAGCTTATCGGCTTGCTTGCTAATGTGCCGGATAAGGATGAATATGAAGTGCCAAACTTTGCCATTTCCGATGACTATATGGCAGCAGCTGCTAAAAAAGGCGAAACACGTTTGATTGACATTGTGAATGAAACGCTCCTTGATCTTGAAAAGTCTGGTAAGGCCGAAGAAATTTACAATCATTGGTTTGGTCCAGATACAAAAACACCATTGCCACGTAATTTTAAAATTGGTGACAAGAAATAAAGACCTTACAAGGTAGAAAATAGAGAGTCGGCTTTGCCGACTCTTTTCTATTCGCAACAGGACGTGCTTTCATGCTTTCGCAAGAATATATTGAATGGATCGCGCAAGGCTATCAGGTCATGATCTGGTTGACCTTTTTATCCTGTTTGCTGGCAACTGTATTGGCTATTCTATTATGCGGCTTACGGTTGAGCAATATAAAGCTACTGGTTTGGTTTGCCCGCTTTTATATTGCGGTCTTTCGTAATACGCCGCTGCTTGTGCAATTGTTTTTCTGGTATAATGGCGTCAGCCGTTATGTTCCTTTTGCCGTCAAAGATTTTTTGATGGACAGTCATGAATGGGCTTTCGGGCCGATAACACTTTCTTTCCCAGGCTATGATTTCATATGGGGATTTGTGGGGCTGAGCCTTTATTCAGCTGCCTATATTGCGGAAGAATTACGTGCCGGTGTGCAGACTGTTGGCGAAAATCAGCGTCTGGCTGCTTTGGCGCTTGGTTTTTCGCCCGTTCAGGCTTTCTTTAGCGTAGTCCTGCCACAGGCTGTACGCAACGCTATGTCGACACTGGTCGGGCAATATATGATGGCGCTTAAAAATTCATCCTTAACTGCCTCGATTGGTGTTGCTGAACTGCTTTATGTGGCAGCACAAATTGAAACACGCTCGTTATTGGCTTTTCAGGTCTATGTGATTTTGACCTTTCTCTATATTGCCACGATCGCAGCCATGGAGCTTGTTCTCTATCTTTGGCAGCGTCGCCAAGCCAAAAAACTTGGATTGAGGGTGCTGGCATGAATTTTTCAATTATTACTGATAATATAGATTATCTTTTGGTTGGTGCTTATCCCAATGGACCTTTACAAGGTCTTGCATTGACATTGATTTTAAGTGTTTTGTCGGCTGTTTTTTCTGGTCTGATCGGCCTTGTTAGCGGCATTCTTTTGGTTATGAGCAGTAAGGCTGTCGAAAGCGTACTGATGGCAATTATTGGGTTCTTTCGTGCTATTCCTGTTTTATTGCTGATTTTGTGGATCTATTTTCTTCTTCCTATTGCTTTTCAGATACAAGCACCAAGCCTGCTAACTGTGGTTATTGCCCTGTCATTGATTGGTGGTGCCTATCTTGGCCATGCTGTGGCGGTAGGTTTGCGTAGTATTGGCGAGGGACAATGGGCTGCAGGATTAGCGCTTGGTTTTAATCGCTGGCAGGTTTTATGGTATCTGGTGTTGCCACAGGCCCTTCCGAAAATGGCACCATCTTTTATCAACCAGTGCATTTCGCTGATGAAGGATACATCATTGGGCTATATTATAGGCAGTCAGGATTTTTTTTATCTGGCGCGCCAGGTTGATGGGCGGTTGACGGGTGCCTATTCTACCGAGATTTATCTTTTTGTCGGCTGTGTCTATTTTATTTTCTGCTCGTTATTGGATTTTGCAGCCAATCGGGTTGCTGCCCGATATACCGTCAAGCCGGCTCATTGAGTTTTTCAAGCATAAGATCAAGCGCTTTATCGACCGTGGCGTGACGGATACCATCACGACCAAGATCACCAAAGCGGGCTTCATAATGCAGTGTTTCATGGTTTTTGTAAGCAACAGCCAAATGTACAAGGCCGACAGGCTTTTCGTTAGTGCCACCGCCCGGGCCAGCAATGCCGGTGACCGCAACGGCTATATCCGCGCGGCTGTATCTGAGTGCGCCTTCAGCCATGGCGATAGCCACCGGTTTTGATACAGCACCAAAGCGTTCTATGTATTCTGCCGGTACACCGACAAGGGCCGTTTTGGCTTCATTGGAATAGGTGATGAAACCACAATCGACAACATCGGATGAACCGGCAATATCTGTCAGGCTTGCAACAATCAGTCCACCGGTACAGGATTCAACCGTTGCCGCCCGAATCCCTTTTTCACGACAGGCTGCAAGAAAACTTTTTGCCTTTTCTTCGGCAATCAGCTTCATTGCGGTACTTCCCCTGGATAGATGACGGTTGCTGTCGCAATGGCTGCAATGCCTTCCTTACGTCCGACAAATCCCATTTTTTCATTGGTTGTTGCGGTTAGCGATACGCGATCTTGTGTGATGGCCAGTATCTGGCTTAAATTTGTCATCATCTGATCACGGTAGGGGCCGACGCGTGGTGCTTCTGCAATTAGGGTGATGGCGACATTGCTAATACGCCCGCCTTTTTCACGTACAATTTGGGCTGCATGGCGCACGAATATATCTGATGATGCACCTTTCCATTGAGGATCGGACGGTGGAAAATGAGTGCCGATATCGCCAGCGCCGCAAGTTGAAAGAAGTGCGTCTGTCAGTGCATGAAGTGCAACATCGGCGTCGGAATGGCCATTGAGCTTTTTGTCATTTGGAATTTTAACGCCGCAAAGCGTGACGTGATCGCCTTCCTCGAAAGCGTGGACATCATAACCGTTGCCGGTTCGTATATCGGGAAACATATTGGATCCTTGTAAAAGCTTCTGGCGCGCAGTCTCTATATCTTTGCGCCAGGTGATTTTGATATTATCGGGTGCGCCGGAAACAATAGACATAGGTAATCCGGCCCATTCTGCGATGGATGAATCATCGGTGAAGTCATGGTTTCCTGATTGTGTAGCGGCTTTATGAGCGCTTAAAATGCTATGATAAGGAAAGCTCTGTGGTGTTTGCGCCGCATAAAGGCGAGCCCGTGGGACCGTATCTGTTACATATTTTTTCTCATCAATTCTTTTCAGCGTATCGGATACAGGCAAGGCTAACAAGATACCGTGGTCGGAATGAAGCGACTGGTGCAACTGGTCAAGCTGTTCGCTATGGATAAAGGGCCGCGCGCCGTCATGGATATGGACAAAGTCCGGATTGTTGTTGCCTAATGCCAATAAGCCATTGAGAGTTGATTGCTGGCGTGTTGCTCCACCTTCAACAAGGGTGACCTGATCATAAAGTTCTGCCAATGCATTGCGGGCAAGGTCGTGGTCATCAGGGTGGATGACGACGATGATAGGATCAATGTCTTTATGGCGGATGAAGGGCAAAACGGTGTGATAGATGACAGCCCTATCATCCAGTAGGCGATATTGCTTGGGGCCTTCTTCTACACCTGCACGCTCACCCCGTCCGGCACTTAAGATGATTGCTGCAATAGAAATGGTTCTGTCCTCGGGCTGATATAGGCATCAGCTTGCTATTTTGCAGCTTTCTTGCGTATCTTCAATGCCTAAATTCTTACGGAAGGTCGGACGCTGCAAATCTTCAATCGTCGTGCTTGAAAGTACATCAAAAAAAGCTTTAAGAGCCTTGCCGAGTGTGGCATTGAGGCCGCAGGCATTGACCAATGGGCATTCAACGGCATTGTTTTCAAAACATTCAGCCATGGCAAAGTTATCTTCTGTTACTTTGACAACATCGGCAACTGTAATTTTATTGGCTGGCTTGGCCAGTTTGACGCCACCATTGCGGCCGCGTACTGTCTGCATCAGTTTTGCCTCAACCAGGGGATGAAGAATTTTGAATAGGAAAAGTTCCGACACGGAATAGGCTTTGGCGATTTCCGGTACGCGGCTCAACTCACCTTCATTGGCAGCACAATACATGAGCATGCGAATGGCATAATTGGTTTGTTTGGTAAGCCGCATTGTCTCATCCTTTTCTTAAAATCATTTGTTCTACTTTAGAACCATTCTTAAAAAGAAGCAAAGATATTCTATACTTTTTAGCCCAAGTTTATTGGTAATATTGAGAAAGTCGGTTTTAAGGCGGCATTGAAATATTGATCCGGCGTTTGCTATTTTATACGGGATAGCTGTGTGAAGCGTTGCAATTTCGCCACAAAGCGTTGCAATATTGCAACGAATAAGGCAAGTTACTCCCATGAAAATGGTCAAAAAATCATCTGATTCGCAATCTCGTGAATATCGGGCATCCGAACATTCGCAAAGCAGGTACTCGCGCGTCTTTTTAGGTGCGTTGATTATTATCCTGGCTTTGGTAACGGCTGTTGTATCATTTGTGATCCTGTTGGGGCTGACGCCAATTATTCCGAACAAACGGGTGACTTGGGTTCTGGCAGCTGTTAACGGCGCTTGGGTTGTATGTCTCGGCACTGTGGTCTTGCGGGAGATTGCTCCTATTATAAAGGCTTGGCGCGCCCGTCGTGCAGCTTCGCGATTGCATGTGCGCATCATTTCACTATTTTCTATTGTTGCAACTTTACCTGCTTTAGCGGTGGCTATTGTGGCGGCTGTAACCCTTAATCTCGGGCTTGATCGCTGGTTTGATACCAATACACGTCAGATTGTGGCTTCATCTGTAAACTTGGCTAATGCCTATGCAGGACAGACATTGCAGAATTTGCGCAATTCAGCCTATACGATGGCCTTACAGTTGGACAATCGCCGTTTGTTGGTACTTAATCCTAAGGAATATCAACGCCAGATGACTTTGCATGCTGATGGGCGTGATTTGCGTGGTGCTTTTTTGCTGAGTCCCAATGGCACGGTTTTTGCTTCGAGTGACAAAGGGGATGAAGATAGCTTGCCTATGCCTTCTCCAGATATGATTGCACGGGCAACTACTGATAATCCTTTTATGTTTCAGCCTGGCGCGCATGATTATTTTGGTGTCATTTTAAAGTTGAATGATATTCCCAATTCCTTCCTTTATGTGCTGAGTGATGTAGACCAGCGTTATCTGGATGCGCTTCGTCTTACCGATGCCAATACAAATCGCTATAAGGAGATGGATGCCAACCGGATTCCGATGCAAATTGCTTTCGGTGTGCTTTATCTGTGTCTTTTCTTGATTATGCTGTTATCGGCAATCTGGACCGGTGTGGCTGTGGCTGACCGTCTGGTACGTCCAATCCGTTTGTTAATTGGTGCAGCAGATGATGTGGCATCAGGTAATCTAGATGTTGTCGTGCCGGTGCGCGCCAAGGATGGAGATGTTGGGCAATTGTCCAAGACTTTCAATACAATGGTTCGTGAGCTTAAGACACAGCATAATGAACTGATTACAGCCAGCAACCAGATTGATGAGCGGCGGCGGTTTTCTGAAGCGGTCCTTGCCGGTGTGACTGCCGGTGTTGCCGGTGTTGATGATGCCGGTGATATTACCGTGATCAATCGTTCCGCTGAAACCATGTTCAACATTGATCAGAGCGATATTGTGGGTAAAAGCTTGTTGTCGCTAAACGCCGAGATCGGTCAGGTGTTCGAGGTCGCACGTGCTTCCGGGCGCCAGAATCACCGTGATCAGGTGACAATTAATATTGGTGGTCGTGCGCGTAGCTACAACATTCAGATTACGATGGAAGACCGTTCGGGTGAGGGGCAGTCTTGGGTGGTCACGATGGATGATATTACCGATTTGGTAGAAGCCCAGCGGTCAAGTGCCTGGGCGGATGTTGCCCGTCGTATTGCCCATGAAATTAAAAATCCGCTGACACCTATCCAGCTTTCTGCCGAACGAATACGCCGCCGTTATGGCAAGGTAATCACCGAGGATCGTGAAGTTTTTGATCAATGTACGGATACGATTATCCGTCAGGTTGGCGACATCGGCCGCATGGTTGATGAATTTTCATCTTTTGCCCGTATGCCGAAACCTGAGATCCGGCGTCTTGATATGCGCGAACCATTGCGCGAGGCGTTTTTTCTGGTGGAAGTGGCCCGCCATGATATCCGTTTCGAACGTGATTTTGCAGATATTCCGCTTTGGGGGCATTTTGACAGCCGTCTGATTGGTCAGGCTTTCGGGAATGTGATCAAGAATGCAAGCGAGGCGATTGATGGCCTTGAAGGTGCTGAAAAATCACAGGGGCATATTCTGGTTCGGGCTTATCTCAATAATGCGCAACTTTTTGTCGATGTTATAGACAACGGCAAAGGCTTGCCAAAAGAATCACGCGAGAAACTGTTAGAACCTTATATGACAACGCGTGAAAAAGGGACCGGTCTGGGACTCGCGATTGTGCGTAAGATTGTTGAGGACCATGAAGGGTATCTTGAACTTCATGATGCGCCGGAAGAGTTTTATAATGGACGGGGCGCTATGATCCGTATGGTGTTTCCTGTTGCTAATGATGATGAAAGCGAAGGGGCGTAATTGTAAATGATAAAAGTTCCTTGCTGCATTGGAAAGAATGGGTGAAGGCTATGGCTTCCGACATTTTGATTATTGATGACGAGGCGGATATCCGTGAATTGGTCGCCGGTATATTGGACGATGAAGGTCATGAAACACGGCTTGCTGCCAATGCGGATGAAGCATTGGCAGCCATCAACGACCGAGTTCCGCGTTTGGTCTTTCTTGATATCTGGTTGCAAGGCAGCCGTTTAGATGGGCTTTCATTGCTGGATGAAGTCAAAAAATCCTATCCCGACTTGCCGGTTGTGATGATTTCTGGCCATGGCAATATCGAGACGGCTGTCTCGGCTATTAAGCGCGGGGCCTATGACTTTATTGAAAAGCCTTTTAAGGCGGATCGCTTGCTGTTGGTTGCCGAACGGGCTTTGGAAACCTCTAAACTGAAGCGTGAAGTTTCAGAATTGCGCAAGAAAACAGTCGATGCACCGGAGCTCTTAGGTCATTCTGTGGCGATGAATCAATTACGGCAGACAATTGAACGGGTTGCGCCAACCAATAGCCGGATCATGATTACGGGGGCTTCCGGTTCAGGTAAGGAAATGACCGCTCGTGCCATTCACGCTCTGTCGACACGTGCCAATGGTCCTTTTGTCACAATCAATGCTGCAACGATCACGCCAGAGCGGATGGAAATCGAGCTTTTCGGCACTGAAATGGATGGTGGTGAGCGTAAGGTCGGTGCATTGGAAGAGGCTCATGGCGGCATTCTTTATATTGATGAAGTTGCCGATATGCCGCGTGAAACTCAAAATAAGATTTTGCGTGTTCTCACAGATCAGACGTTTGAACGTGTTGGTGGTTCCAAACGTGTCAAAGTCGATGTGCGAGTCATTTCATCAACAGCGCAAAATTTGGAAGGGCTAATTGCCGAAGGACGTTTTCGCGAGGATCTTTTTCATCGCTTGGCTGTTGTGCCGGTCAGTGTGCCGCCTTTATCAAGCCGCCGTGAGGATATTCCTATGCTCATCAACCATTTCATCCAACAGATTTCGCAACAGGCAGGAATTAAGCCGCGTGAGATCGGTGATGATGCTATGGCGGTTTTGCAGGCCCATAGCTGGCCGGGTAATGTGCGCCAGTTGCGTAACAATATTGAGCGTCTGCTTATTTTAGCACGTGGAGAAGATACGCTATCGCCTATTACAGCTGACCTTTTGCCGGCCGAAGTTGGCGATTCATTGCCGCGTGCGCCGACCGATTCCGACCAGCATATTATGGCTTTGCCGCTGCGTGAAGCACGTGAGCTTTTTGAAAAAGAATATCTTATTGCCCAGATTAACCGGTTTGGGGGGAATATTTCACGTACGGCTGAGTTTGTCGGTATGGAGCGTTCGGCGCTTCATCGCAAGCTTAAATCATTGGGAGTATAATCTCCGATGAAGGTGATTATTTGCGGGGCGGGGCAGGTTGGTTATGGCATTGCCGAGCGTCTAGCGGCCGAAAGCCATGATGTCACGGTGATTGATGTCGAGCCGAAACTGATCGAGACCTTACGTGATACACTGGATGTACGCGGTCTTGTCGGGCATGGCGCCCATCCGGAAACCTTGGCCGAGGCCGGTGCCGGCGGAGCAGATATGTTAATTGCTGTCACTCTTTATGACGAAGTCAATATGGTGGCCTGTCAGGTGGCACATTCTCTTTTTAATGTGCCGACAAAAATTGCCCGTATCCGTTCGCGCTCCTATCTTGATCCACAATATCAGGACCTTTTTTCACGTGAGAATATGCCCATAGATGTGGTAATTTCACCCGAGCGTGAAGTCGGTGAAATGGTTTTGCGTCGTATTGCCTTGCCTGGGGCCATGGATGTGCTTTATTTTGGGGATGAGCGTATTGTTTCATTGGCAATTGAATGTATGAATGATTGTCCAATCATCAACACGCCTTTACGCCAGCTCAGTGATCTTTTTCCGGATCTTCAGACAACGGTTGTCGGTATACATCGAGGGCAGGAACTGTTGATTGCCCATGCCGATAGCGAGCTTCAGGTCGGAGATATTACATTTCTGGTTTGTGCACGTGAACAGGTTAAGCGGGCGCTCAGTCTGTTTGGCCATGAAGAGAGTGAGGCAAACCGGATCGTCATTGCCGGTGGTGGTAATATTGGTGCTTATGTCGCGCAGGCTATTGAAAAGCGCCAGCATCGTAATCGTGTCAAAATCATTGAACCGGATAAAGCGCGCGCCGAATTGATCACAGATCAGCTTCGACATACGGCGGTTATAAATGGCAGTGCATTGGATGCAGCCATTCTGGAAGAAGCCGATATTGATCGTAGTGATCTTCTGGTTTGTCTGACCAATCAGGATCAGGTCAATGTATTGAGCGGTATCATGGCGAAGCGCTTGGGATGCAAGGCCAATTTCATTCTGATCAATAATCCCGCTTATCGTGAATTTACCCGAACAGTGGGGATTGATGCCTATATTGATCCGCGCAGTGTAACCGTATCTAAGGTGCTCCAGCAGATGCGTCGTGGCCGCATCCGTTCTCTTTACAGTGTAGCGGATGGCAAGGCAGAGATGATTGAAGCTCAAGCTATGCAGACATCGCCTCTGGTTGGGCGGCCTTTGAGTGATATAAATCTGCCCGAGGGGATCAGGATGGGAGCAATTTTGCGGGATAAGGAACTGATCATGCCGCGTGCTAATACCGTGGTGAAATCGGGTGATCGGGTAATATTTTTTGCTTTAAACGAGGCCGTGCGCGATGTCGAGCAGCTCTTCCGGGTTAGTCTTGAATATTTTTAGAGTGAAGGGGGGGTGATGGATATTTGCACATTCTGGTATGGTGAGCAGTTGCGGCCTGTCGATCGATTGTGTTTGTCGTCCATGGTGTTGACAGGACAACATGTGAAGCTTTTTGCCCATAAGCCTATCCGTAACCTGCCGGATGGTGTCGAGTTCTGCGATGCCGAACCGATTTTGCCTTTTTCGATTTTTTATCAGCTGGATAAAAATTTTCCCGATTATAAGCCGAATCGTACAATTGTGCAGTTTTCCGATATTTTCCGTATTATGTTGATGAAACATCGGCAGGGTGTGTGGCTGGATACTGATGTCTATCTTGTCAAACAGTTCCATCCCGATCCGGCGCATGTCTGGCTTGCCCGTGAAAATCGCCAACGTGTTGGGGTTTCGGCTCTTTATTTGCCGCCTGACAATCCAATTATTGCACGCTTTGATGATTATTTGGAAAAAGGGAATCCCGTGCCTAACTGGCTTGGATTTAAACGGCGGGTCTGGATACCATGGCAGTTGCATCGTAAAGGGATAGAGGTCTATCCTGGGCGTCTTGGTATTACGGTATTTGGCAATGATGGTATTTCACGACTTGCCAAGCAATATGGTTTTTTCAAGTCTGCGCAATCAAAAGAAACCTTCTATTATTGGACGGGTCGTGAGGCAGAGCGCATTTTCGAACCGGAATATGGTCTTTTGCCCCTTGATCATCCTGATTTTTACGGGTTCCATATTCATAAAAAAGCCCGTACAACCGAGCAGCCTGTAAAAGGCAGTTTTTATGATTGGGCGGTGTCCCGTATTCCTGATTTTAAGTATTTCGGCTAAAGGCGGACTATGAAGCCATATGAGCGACAGGCCGTTGAGGCACTTGATCAATGTCTGGGGGCGTATGATAGTGCGACCAAAGCACTTGAAAATCTCTTTGGTGGCACACATATAGAGGTTGAACGGATATGCCATGACATTGTCGAGCCGCCGATAGAGGTTCGAAAGGCGCTATGTTTGGCCACAGATGAACATCTCTACTATCGCCATGTTATTCTCAAAGCTCGAAATATTGCAGTTTCCGATGCACATAACTGGTTTGTCGGGCGCTATTTGAGCGGGGATATGTTGCAGCGGCTGGAGACGACATCCGAACCGTTTGGTTATGTTGTTGAGCCACTTGGCTTTAAACGTCAGCGCCTTGCTGTGCGGTTTCTGGATGATAAAGATAAGCATGATAACGTTATTTTGCAGCACCGTGCGCTTTTGACATTAGCAGGCGGGACGCCTTTCTGTTTTGTTGAAGAAAACTATCTGAAAGGGCTACTGGAGCATCTCGCATAGGAAAATCGCCGATAATGGGTTGCGAAGGCCTGCTACAATAGCCTATTTATAAGGCAGAAGCGCTAGAATGCGCGATTCGAATAGATGGAAAGAAAATATGCGTGATCCGATTGAAACAGCAATGAGCCTCGTTCCTATGGTTGTCGAACAGACAAGCCGTGGCGAGCGTGCCTATGATATTTTTTCGCGCCTTTTGAAGGAGCGTATCATTTTTATCAATGGGCCGGTTGAAGATGGCATGGCTATGCTGGTTTGCGCACAGTTGCTATTTCTCGAAGCGGAAAATCCGAAAAAGGAAATCAATCTTTATATTAATTCGCCCGGCGGTGTGGTGACATCCGGCATGGCAATCTATGATACGATGCAATTTATCCGGCCTCCGGTTTCGACCTTGTGCATGGGACAGGCGGCTTCTATGGGGTCGTTGTTATTGACAGCTGGTGCGCCGGGGCAGCGTTTTGCCTTGCCTAATGCGCGTATCATGGTGCATCAGCCTTCAGGCGGTTTTCAGGGGCAGGCTTCCGATATTGAACGCCATGCGCAAGATATTATCAAAATGAAGCGCCGCCTTAATGAAGTTTATGTCAAACATACCGGCAATGATTATGATGTGATTGAAAAGACTCTGGATCGTGACCATTTTATGACAGCTGAAGAGGCCAAGGATTTCGGTTTGATTGATCAGGTCATCGAGAACCGCGGTGAGACGGAAGAAGATAAGAAAGATTGATTTAATGGGGACGGATGGCAGAATATTTTCATTCTGTCATTAGACCCTGAATAAGCGATCTGACACCATAAAAAGAATACGATAAGCTTTAAGCAAGAAAATGTATGCTATATAATATGGTGAGATATTAGAAATGATGATGGATAGAGTTATTTCATCCTTCATTGGTGAAAGGAAAAAGAGATGAGCAAAATAGGAAATAGTGGGGGCGATTCCAAAAATACGCTTTATTGCTCATTCTGTGGCAAAAGCCAGCATGAGGTGCGTAAGCTTATTGCCGGGCCGACTGTTTTCATCTGTGATGAATGTGTCGAGTTGTGCATGGATATTATCCGTGAGGAAAACAAAACATCATCGGTTAAGTCCAGCGATGGTGTTCCGACACCTCAGGAAATCAAAGATGTGCTTGATGATTATGTCATCGGTCAAAATCATGCCAAACGCGTCTTGTCGGTTGCTGTTCATAATCATTATAAACGTTTGGCCCATCAATCGAAAAGTGCCGAGATCGAACTGGCAAAATCCAATATCATGTTGGTGGGGCCGACCGGTTGCGGTAAAACCTATCTGGCGCAGACACTGGCACGGATCATTGATGTACCTTTTACCATGGCTGATGCGACAACATTGACCGAGGCCGGTTACGTCGGTGAAGATGTTGAGAATATCATTCTCAAACTGTTGCAATCGGCTGATTATAATGTCGAACGGGCGCAACGCGGTATTGTTTATATCGATGAGGTCGATAAAATCAGCCGTAAAGCTGACAATCCTTCCATTACCCGTGACGTTTCGGGCGAGGGGGTGCAGCAGGCACTACTCAAGATTATGGAAGGTACTGTTGCTTCCGTGCCGCCACAGGGCGGGCGTAAACATCCACAGCAGGAATTCTTGCAGGTTGATACTACAAATATTCTATTTATTTGCGGTGGTGCTTTTGCCGGACTTGAAAAGATCATTTCTGCACGTGGAGAAAAGACTTCGATCGGTTTTGGTGCCAAAGTCAAGGGACCGGATGATCGTCGTGTTGGTGAAATTTTTCATGAGCTTGAGCCGGAAGATTTGTTGAAATTCGGCCTTATTCCTGAATTTATCGGGCGTCTGCCGGTGATTGCGACTCTGGAAGATCTTGATGTCGATGCTTTGGTGAAAATTCTTTCACAGCCGAAAAACGCGCTTGTAAAACAATACCAGCGTCTTTTCGAGATGGAAAATGTCGAGTTGACTTTCCATGATGATGCGCTGAAAGCCATTGCTAATCGGGCGATAGAACGTAAGACGGGCGCTCGTGGTCTGCGATCAATCATGGAAAAGATATTGCTGGATACCATGTTCGAATTGCCGACACTGGAAGGTGTACAGGAAGTTGCCGTTTCGGCAGAGGTTGTCGATGGCAAAGCCAAGCCGCTTTATATCTATGCTGAAAACAAAGGCGAAAAAGAAAACGCTTCTGCTTAATCATTCAAGACCGTTTCGTTATGGTCTTGAATTTTGGGAGATAGCTCCCAATTATAGGTTTCTGTGCATACTGTTTTTTTGCTGAAGAACCGGGAAAAGATAGTATGGCTCCGGGCTTGAAGCCCAAGAAAGGATAACTAAATGGATAATCAGTCACCGAAGACGGACGCAAAGGCTGCAGGGCTTTTCGCGGTGTTGCCGTTACGTGATATTGTTGTTTTCCCTCATATGATTGTACCGCTTTTTGTCGGGCGCGATAAATCAATTAGGGCCTTGGAAGAGGCTATGGGTGAGGATAAACAGATTTTATTGGCAACACAGAAAAACGCCAGTGACGATGATCCTAAGGATGAAGATATCTATGATATCGGAACATTGGCCAATGTGCTGCAATTGCTTAAATTGCCTGATGGTACCGTCAAGGTACTTGTTGAAGGTTCTACGCGCGCCAAGATTACATCATTTGTAGAAAACGAGGCTTTTCATCAAGCCCGTGCAGAAGCCTTGAATGAGCCTGAAGAAGACGATATCGAAATCGAGGCATTGTCGCGTTCGGTTGTTGCCGATTTTGAAAATTATGTGAAGCTCAACAAGAAGATTTCACCCGAGGTTGTTGGCGCTGTCGGCCAGATTGAAAGCCCTTCAAAACTGGCGGATACGGTAGCTTCACATTTGGCAATCAAGCTTTCTGAAAAGCAGGATATGCTGGCTTTGCTGTCTGTCCACGCCCGTCTTGAAAAAGCCCTTTCCTTTATGGAAGGTGAAATTTCGGTGTTGCAGGTTGAAAAGCGTATCCGTTCACGCGTTAAGCGCCAGATGGAAAAGACCCAGCGCGAATATTATCTTAACGAACAGATGAAGGCGATCCAGAAAGAGCTGGGTGACGGCGATGAAGGCCGTGACGAGCTTTCAGAACTTGAAGATCGTATCAAAAAAACCAAGCTGACCAAAGAAGCCCGTGACAAGGCTGAATCTGAAATGAAGAAATTGCGCAATATGTCGCCTATGTCTGCGGAAGCAACGGTTGTGCGTAATTATCTTGATTGGCTTTTGACGCTGCCTTGGGGCAAAAAATCTAAGATCAAAAAGGATTTGACCTTTGCCGAAAAGGTGATGAATGAAGAGCATTTCGGCCTTGATAAGGTTAAGGAACGTATTGTCGAATATCTTGCCGTGCAGGCTCGTTCTGCCAAGATAAAAGGTCCGATCATCTGTCTTGTCGGTCCTCCCGGTGTTGGTAAGACATCGCTGGCCCGTTCGATTGCTAAGGCAACTGGACGTGAATATGTCCGCATGTCATTGGGTGGCGTGCGTGACGAGGCTGAAATTCGCGGTCATCGGCGTACTTATATTGGTTCTATGCCAGGTAAGATTTTGCAATCGATCAAAAAGGTTAAAAAGGCTAATCCCTTGTTTCTTCTAGATGAAATTGACAAGATGGGGCAGGATTTCCGTGGTGATCCGTCATCAGCCTTGCTTGAAGTGTTGGATCCCGAACAGAATTCAACTTTCATGGATCACTATCTGGAAGTCGAATATGATCTTTCTGACGTTATGTTTGTGACGACAGCCAATACGCTTAATATTCCAGGTCCTTTGCTGGATCGTATGGAGATTATTCGTATCGCCGGCTATACCGAAGATGAAAAAATGGAGATTGTACGTCGTCATTTGTTGCCGAAAACGATCAAGGAACATTCCTTGTCGAAGAAGGAGTTTTCGGTTTCCGATGATGCTGTGCGCTCCATCATCCAGCATTATACCCGTGAAGCGGGTGTGCGTAGCCTTGAGCGCGAGCTGATGAAGCTTGGTCGTAAGGCTGTAACGGAGATCATGAAAACCGGCAAAAAATCGGTCAAGATTACCGATACAAATATTGCTGATTATCTTGGCGTCAAACGTTTCCGTTATGGGCAGATTGATGGTGAGGATCAGGTCGGTGTTGTAACCGGTCTGGCTTGGACGGAAGTCGGTGGTGAGCTGCTTACCATTGAAGGTGTCATGATGCCTGGTAAAGGTAAGATGACAGTGACGGGAAATCTGCGTGATGTGATGAAGGAGTCGATTTCGGCAGCGGCATCCTACGTGCGTTCGCGTGCTGTTGATTTTGGTATCGAACCGCCACTCTTTGACAAGCGTGATATCCACGTTCATGTGCCGGAAGGAGCAACTCCGAAAGACGGTCCTTCTGCTGGTATTGCGATGGTGACAACTATTGTTTCGGTGCTGACGGGTATTCCTATCCGCAAAGATATTGCCATGACGGGCGAAATTACTTTGCGGGGACGGGTTCTGCCGATTGGTGGATTGAAAGAAAAGCTGCTGGCAGCTTTGCGCGGTGGCATTAAAAAAGTTATGATACCGGAAGAAAACGCCAAGGACCTTGTCGATATTCCGGATAATGTCAAAAACAATATGGAAATCATTCCTGTGAGCCATGTCAGTGAAGTGCTGGAGCATGCGTTGGTGCGTCGTCCCGAGGCCATTGAGTGGGTTGAACCCAAGACACCGGTCGAATCAGCGGCAAAAGGTGATGAGGATCCCTCCGTTTCTATTGCCCATTGATTTATTATGAATGACATAAAAGATAACAAAAAGAGCGGGTTTCCCGCTTTTTTTTATTATCGAACTGTCTTTGTGATCAAAAAAACGCACTTGGAATGAAAAAAGCTGTGTTTATCCCATGAAAACCAGTGGTTACAGTGCTTTTTAGCCTTTTGTTTGTAAAGCTTTTGAATAAACTCGTGCCCAACCGGCATGCGTTATGTCGTCCGGTAGACAGAGAAAGGAAATACCGAATGAATAAGAATGAATTGGTTAGCTCCGTTGCTGAAAAAGCTGGCTTGTCCAAGACCAATGCAGCAGCAGCAGTTGACGCTTTCATTGCTTCTGTTACTGAAGCTTTGAAAAAAGGTGGCGATGTTCGCCTTCCAGGTTTTGGTTCTTTTGAAGTATCGCATCGCGCAGCAACAAAAGGCCGTAACCCTTCAACAGGTGCTGAAATCAAGATCGCTGCCCGTAACGTACCGAAGTTCTCGGCTGGTAAAGGCTTGAAAGAAGCTGTAAACAGCAAGTAATATGATGCTGCCGAAATAGTTTTGCGGGAGAAACCGTTGAGACTATAGGCGACATTTTTATAAGCCCGCCTTTATGGCGGGCTTTTTTATTGTGTCGTGCCGATCTGTTTTATGATGGAATAAATCTTCTTTTATGAAAGAATTGTGCGGATAATAGCTACCCTGCATGTTGAAATAGGAAACCTATGTTTTGTCTGTTTCCATAAAAGGCTGGACTCGGGCAATGAACTCGGCGAGTTCCTTGTTGTTCTTGTGCCTGTTATGTTTGCGAAACCAGGTACGGCGTAAAATTAGGCCACTTTCACCAATGCCATCAACCAGTACGACCTGTGGTGCATTATCACGCCATGCCAGAACAATATTGTCAGCCTTGAGGTCATGGTAGATATAGTCGGTGTTTTGGGCCCAATGGATAAATTCTTCAATCTCTGCTTTATAAAGGTGAATGTCGTCTTGGCGCTGTTCCAGTGGTTTGGCATAATGGCCGTCTTGATCTCGCTCGGCTTTAACGACCAGTCCCCAGCCGATATCGGTCCAGATCATACCGACAATCTGTACCATATGTTTGACGGTCTTAAGGCCCATCGGGTTGAGACGCATCATTTCCATCAGTTCTTTGAGATTGTTTGAATTACGGTTCCATGACTTGCGCCATCGGCGAAATCTCGACGATAAGGCAATCTTGTCTTCCCATGCATCTTTGGGAATTTTGATGAGATAGTCAGGATGTGAGGGATGACGATAAACCGCCCGTGTCATGCCTTCAAAGATCGGTTCTGCATCTTTTAGATGAACAATAAAATCGCCCTTTTTTCGGTTGGTAGACATGGTTTTTCCGTTCAGCGTTCAATCAGTCCGTTGACCATATTGACGGTCATTTCCTTGTAGTCAGAAATGATGACCGAGGGTTTGAAAGTGCTGACAGGTTGTTCGGTATAGCCGAAATCAACTGCAATGACAGGAATATCGGCGCCTTGTGCTGCTAGAATGTCGGCGCGGCTGTCGCCCACCATGACAGCTTGTGCTAGATCACCGCCAGCTTTTTCAATAGTCGAAATAATGTGGCGTGGATCAGGTTTGCGATAGCTGAATGTATCTCCGCCAATAATGACCTTGAAATGGTGGGTGGCACCCAGTCCATTGAGAAGGTGTCGTGCCAGATGTTCAAATTTGTTGGTGCAGACAGCCAGTATAAAACCTGCCTGATTCAAATCATCAAAAACACGATCCAACCCATTGAAAAATTTGGTTTTACCCGGCATGTTCTGTTCGTAATGATGAAGAAAAACTTGTAAAAGCCCATCGACACGTTTTTCTTCCGGTTTGATGTTTTGATATTCAAGTGCCCGTTCAATCATAATGCGCCCGCCCATGCCGACAAGGCGACGTAGATCACTGGGAGCATAGGCGGTTAGCCCATCTTTTTCGAGACAGAAATTGAGGCTTTCCAAGAGATCCGGTGCGGAATCAACAAGCGTTCCATCAAGATCAAAGACAACAATAGGCTGCATCGCTTTTCCTTTTTATCGTTGTTCATCAAGCCATTGGCGGCAATCATTCAAGGCACGGGCAGTGATTGCCTGCCTTTTGGCTGTGGTTTTTTCTTTGCCGCGTAATCTCTTACCTTCCGGCTTGACTATTTCAACGGGTGGGAAAAGTCCGAAATTGATATTCATTGGCTGGAATGAGCGTTTCCCTTCGTTTTCATCAATCAGATGGCCACCGGTAATATGATTGAGAAGTGCGCCGAAAGCGGATGTGATCGGTGGAAGGCAAGGCTTTTTACCCATGGCTTCAGCTGCAGCAAAGCATCCGGCTAATAAACCGATAGAGGCAGATTCAACATAGCCTTCACAGCCGGTTATCTGTCCGGCAAAACGTAGACGCGGCATGGATTTGAGCCGCAAGCTTTCATCCAGAAGCGCCGGAGAGTTGAGATAGGTGTTGCGATGTAGGCCACCAAGACGGGCAAATTCTGCTTTTTCCAAGCCCGGAATCATACGAAAAATTTCAGTTTGGGCACCGTATTTCAGTTTTGTCTGGAAGCCGACCATATTGTAAAGCGTGCCCAGCGCATTATCCTGACGTAATTGTACAACCGCATAAGCTTTGACGTCCGGATTGTGGGCATTGGTCAACCCCATCGGTTTCATTGGGCCGTGGCGCAAGGTTTCGGGGCCACGTTCCGCCATGACTTCAATCGGTAGACATCCATCGAAATAGGGCGTTTTCTCGAAATCACGAAATTCTGTTTTCTCGCCTTTTATCAGTGCATCAATAAAGGCGTAATATTGGTCTTTGTCGAGTGGGCAATTGATGTAATCCTTACCTGTGCCGCCGGGGCCGACTTTGTCATAACGGGACTGAAACCAGCAAATATCCATATTGATGGAATCGGTGTGGATGATCGGAGCAATAGCATCGTAAAAGGAAAGCGCTTCTTCGCCATTTTGTTTCTGGATGGCTTGTGCAAGCCCTTGTGAAGTCAATGGGCCGGTTGCAATAATAACATTACCCCATTCTTGCGGCGGTAGGGCGCTAATCTCGTCACGGTCAATTGTAATGTTCGGATGGGCGTAAATGCGTGTTGTGACTTCTTCGGCAAACTTTTCACGGTCAACTGCCAAAGCACTGCCTGCCGGCACCTGATGGGCATCGGCTGCTGCCATAATCAGTGAGTTGGCCATCCGCATTTCAGCATGCAGCAGGCCAACCGCATTATTATCCGCATCATCGGACCGGAAAGAATTGGAGCAGACGAGTTCTGCCAGCTTATCCGTTTTATGGGCATCGGTATTGCGAATGCCGCGCATTTCGTGCAAAACAACATGGCAACCGGCATTGGCTAATTGCCAAGCCGCCTCACTGCCAGCAAGGCCGCCGCCGATAATGTGGATGGTAGGATCAGATTGTGCTTTCATAAAGCTTCTTTAGACCAAGCGTGAGGCGCTGAAAAGCGAAGATTGGCGTAGTCAAACGGATTTGCGATTAAAATAGGCGTGGCACGTTATTTTGGGACCGTTGATAGATCATTGATGGGGCGAAAGTGGATGATAAAGAAATGTTTGTGTTTTTTGGTTCTATGTTATGTCGGAGGCAATGTGTCTTTATGGCCTGCATATGCACAGACAACTAGCCTACAAATGACTAGTCCGCGTTTTCGTGTTTGTCATGGTTATGACTGCCACTATCGCACCATTGTCGTATTAAATGATTCTAATCTGAAGGCCATTGCGTCTCTATTTGTTGCGGTTGATAGTGCTATAGCTGAACGTGAGGCAATCAAAAGAGCGGTAGCAATTTTTGAGGAACGTGCAACTGAGGTCATCGGTGTGCGCGATGAGCCCAAAATGGCTTTCGGCCGTTCTAAGCGTAAAGGGCAGATGGATTGTGTTGATGAGTCGACTAATACGGACGCATTTTTGCAGTTTTTAAAATCGGCGGGGCTTATGCGCTATCATAATGTCGTGGCAAAAGATTCGCGCGGGTTTTTCCTGGATGGGCGTTATCCACATTGGACCGCGGTTATTATGGATGGAAATAAAACAAAATGGGCTGTTGATTCATGGTATGGCGCAGGCGGGGACGAGCCTGACATTATGCCTTTGAAAGAGTGGAAGAAACGTGGCCGCAAGGGCGGGCGTTAAATGGGAGTATATAGCCGTTATGATAGGAAGGTGCCGACTGTATAGTCGTTTGTCATATTATACATTCGCCTTATAGAAGAAGATTCAGATACGATTTTTACCTATGATGGTTTGCGCTGATGCAGTAAAACGGCCATCCATAGTCATCATAGCTTGTCCTATTTTATGGAATAAGCATTTTAAGTGCCACAAAGCAGAAAGAGTATGTGATTAAAACGCTATTATATGGCGTTTGAATATGGTTTGAGATACATTGGTTACAGTTTTTTGCTGTGTTTATTGTCTGAACCGGCTTTTTTCCTTTGATTGCTTGAAATTGGATGATATAGAAACGCGCGCTTGCTAAAGGTTTTATGATAGGCTGTGTCAATATTACCGGTTTTCCGGTATGAATATGGTCAATCGGCGGATATGGCGAAATTGGTAGACGCACCAGATTTAGGTTCTGGCGGGAGACCGTGGGGGTTCGAGTCCCTCTATCCGCACCATAAACCCCCCTTTTATCAAGGGATGCAGAAGAATTTGAAAACATCATTATGGTGTTTGTGAAATAAATGCATCGTTATGATGCTCGAATGAAAATGATTGAACACGGAGCAAATGCTCCCATAAAGAAGTGAAGGTTGTCCGATGCAGGTTACTGAGCAGCTCAATAAGGGATTGAAGCGCGAGATCAAGGTTGTGATTCCCGCTAAAGACCTGGAAGCGAAACTGAATGAAAAGCTTGATGATGCCAAAGACAAGGTTAAGCTCAACGGTTTCCGTCCGGGCAAAGTGCCTGCCGCTCATCTGCGCAAGATGTATGGCCGTTCATTTATGGCCGATGTCATCAACGATATTTTGCGTGAGGCACCTGTTTCGATTTTGTCAGATCGTAAAGAGCGTTCAGCTACACAGCCGCAGCTTGATATGAATGAAGATGAAAAAGAAGCTGAAAAGGTTCTTGCAGGCAAAGCCGATTTTGTTTTTACCTTGAAATATGAAGTCTTGCCGAAAGTTGATCTCAAAGATGTTACTAAAATTGCGGTAACGCGTGAAGTTGTTGATATTCCTGCCAAGGATATTGATGCGCAAGTCGAGCGCGTTCTTGCCAATACACGCACCTTTACCGAGAAAAAAGGTAAAGCCGAAGACGGTGATCGCGTAACAATGGATTATCTCGGCAAACTCAATGGCGAACCATTTGAAGGCGGAGCCGATAATGACGCGCAATTGGTTTTGGGTTCCAAGCAGTTTATTCCCGGTTTCGAGGAACAGTTGATCGGTACCAAAGCCGGTGACAAGACCACGATTGAAGTGACATTTCCTGAAAACTATGGTGCTGCCCATCTTGCCGGACAGAAAGCGACGTTTGATGTTACTGTCAAGGAAGTGGCCAAGGCTGATGCTGTTAAGGTTGATGATGAAGCTGCCAAGAAACTTGGCATTGAATCAATTGCCAAATTGCGTGAACTGGTTCAGCAGCAGCTTGAAAGCCAGTATGGCAATATGACTCGCCAGAAGGTAAAGCGTCAGATTCTGGATGCGCTTGATAAGGATTATGAGCTTGAAACGCCTGAAACGCTGGTGGATGTCGAGTTCAATAATATCTGGGCGTCGATCAATGCAGAGCTTGAACAGGCTGGACGCACTTTTGAAGACGAAGATACAACAGAAGATGAAGCGCGTAAGGAATACCGCAAGCTGGCGGAACGCCGTGTACGTCTTGGTCTTGTCATGTCGGAAATTGGTGAAAAAGCCGGTGTAGAAGTTTCTGAAGAAGAATTGCAGCGCGCTGTATTTGATCAGGTTCGTCAATATCCGGGTCAGGAAAAGGAAGTAATGGAATTCTTCCGTCGTACACCGGATGCCGTTGCCAATTTGCGGGCGCCGATTTTTGAAGAAAAAGTCATCGACCATCTTTTGGGTCAGGTCAAGGTAACCGATAAGAAGGTTTCAGTTGAAGAGCTGATGAAAGACGACGAAGACGAAGCAGCGCCGAAGAAAAAAGCTGCTTCCAAGAAGAAGGCTGATGATAGCGCCGAGAAGAAGGCGCCAGCCAAAAAAGCACCGGCTAAGAAAAAAGCCGATTGATCGTTGTTAATGTTGATTTGAAAACCCGGCTTTGTGCCGGGTTTTTTTATTGAACGGTTCAAAGGAGTGAAATGGCCGAGAGGGCAATGGATAGGGCGAAAAACAGATTGAGAAGGCGTTGCGCCTTTATGCTGCGAAGACGGCTGAGCAGCACTTGTCCGCTGATAATCCATAGACCGTGTGACAGGATAGATACCAGCATGAAGCCGATAATCATCTGTATCAGCATGGATGTACTGTTGGTCCATGTAGATTGAGAAAATAAAGCGAGCAGCATGGTGTGGATTTTGGGGTTGAGGCAGACCGATAAAAACCCGTCAATGAGACCGAGGTGCGTGATCGATGATGGCTGATCCGCTTTTTTGATTTGAAAGGCAGCTTGGATGAAAGTCCATGTCAAATAGGCAAGAAAGAGAATGCCTGCCCATTTCAGAAAAAACACGGCGCCGTGTGAAGCGTGAATGAATTCACCGAGACCGAAAGCATAGAGGGCGCTCAAGAAAAGGTCGCCGATTTCAAAACCGATCCAAAAACAGATGGATCCTTTAATTCTATATTGGGTGCCCATCGCCGCCAATATTGTATTGCCGGGGCCGGGGCTGATGACCATCGGTACGATAAATCCTAAAAATTGCAGCCATATTGTCCAAGTTGCCATGTTGCTCCGTCATGTTTTGTCGTGAGGAAATTCCAATTGTCTAGCGCATCTTTTTTTGTCGATGAAAATGATTTATTCTTATTCTTTCAATAAGGAGAGCTAATCGAGTGAATAAAATACCGCCATTGTCGGCTTTGCGGGTTTTTGAAGCCGCCGCCCGCCATATGAATTTTACGCAAGCGGCTGACGAACTTTGTGTAACGCAGGCTGCTGTCAGCCATCAGATCAAGAGCCTTGAAGACTGGTTCGGCTTTCCTTTATTCATTCGTCGCGGTCATCAATTGGTGCTGACACTTGAAGGCAAGACCTATCAAAAGGAGTTGGCGGATATTTTTGTCCGTTTGGCACAAACAACACATGATCTTTATGATTTACATAAAAAGACGGTCAGGATAACAGTTTTGCCGTCTTTCGCCAGTTGCTGGCTGCTTCCGCGTCTTGGTGTTTTTAAGGCGCGATATGGTGATATATCGGTTCATATCAATAGCTCGATCGATATTTGGTCTTTTGATCAGGATGGATTTGATCTTGCGATACGCTCCGGTCAGGGCGGCTGGAAGAAGGTTGTCAGTGAATGGATTGCCAATGAAGCCTTGTCACCGCTTTGCAATCCGTCTTTTGCGGATTATCACCGGATTGAAGAGGCGCAGGATGTTTTTAACTGTTGTCGCCTTTACGATACGCCGAAAAAAAACTGGCTTAACTGGTTAAGGCAATATGGTCTTCATGATTCCAAAAAGGGCGACCGTTTGGTATTTGATGATCACGGGCAGATGCTGCAGGCTGCGATGAACGGGCAGGGTGTTGCCATGGGGCGTCTGTTTCTGGCCAATGATTTTATAAAGGCAGGTCGTCTCATGCGTCTGTTCGATGGTTCTTCTATTGCCAATGATTATGCCTATTGGCTTGTCTATCCGGCGGATCGGCTGAAACATGAGCCGACACGGCTTTTCCGTGAATGGCTGATGGAAGAAGCGGCAAAGAGCAGGCTTGAATGATGGTTTATCGATAATTTAATGCGGGTTGATCATGATTTTCATCGGACAATGAGTGCTAAGACTTGCCTTTACGGGCACTTTGTTTTAGCCAATAAAGTCATTATTGGATATGAAATGGTATAAAATGACCCTTGTTGATACCCGTATAACAGAAGCAAAGCGTTTGATTCCCGGTGCAACCGGCGATTGGGAAGTGATCATTGGCATGGAAGTGCATGCCCAGGTTCTGTCGCAATCCAAACTGTTCTCCGGTGCTTCAACGACTTTCGGTTCGGCCCCGAATAATAATGTCTCGTTGGTGGATGCCGCGATGCCCGGTATGCTGCCGGTCATTAATAGGGAATGCGTACGTCAGGCTGTGCGTACAGGTCTGGGCTTGAAGGCACAGATCAATCTGAAATCTGTTTTTGACCGCAAGAACTATTTTTATCCGGATTTGCCGCAAGGTTACCAGATATCGCAGTTTAAACAGCCTATTGTCGGCGAGGGGAAGATTACCATTTCTGTTGGTCCCGATAATAAGGGACAATTCGAGGATATTGAAATCGGTATCGAGCGGTTGCATCTGGAGCAGGATGCCGGCAAGTCCATGCATGACCAGCATCCTTCCATGTCTTTTGTCGATCTGAACCGTTCCGGTGTCGCTTTGATGGAAATCGTCTCCAAGCCTGATTTGCGTTCATCCGATGAAGCTAAAGCCTATATGACCAAATTGCGTACGATTGTGCGTTATCTTGGGACTTGTGATGGCAATATGGATGAAGGCTCGATGCGTGCCGACGTCAATGTTTCAGTACGCCGGCCGGGTGAGCCTTTCGGTACACGCTGTGAAATCAAGAATGTCAATTCTATCCGTTTTATTGGTCAGGCGATTGAATACGAGGCCCATCGCCAGATTGCTGTTTTGGAAGATGGCGGCACGATTGATCAGGAAACCCGCCTGTTTGATGCGGCCAAAGGTGAAACACGTTCGATGCGTTCTAAGGAAGAGGCGCATGATTATCGTTATTTCCCTGATCCAGATCTTATGCCGCTTGAGTTCGATCAGGCTTTTGTTGATGAATTGGCGCGTGATTTGCCGCGATTGCCGGATGAAATCAAGGAACATCTGGTTCAGGATATGGGATTAACGGCTTATGATGCTTCTATTCTGGTAACAGAAAAGGCCATTGCCGACTATTTTGATGAAGTTGCCAAGGGACGTGATGGCAAGCTTGCAGCCAATTGGGTTATTAATGATCTGCTGGGGGCCTTGAACAAGGCTAGCCTTGATATCGAGCAGACACCGGTCAGGCCTGAACAGCTGGGTGTGATTATTGATTTGATCAAGGAAGGTACGATTTCCGGCAAGATCGCCAAGGACCTTTTCGAGATTATCTGGAATGAGGGCGGTGATCCACGTGAGGTTGTTGAAAAACGTGGATTGAAACAGGTAACCGATACCGGTGCTATCGAGAAAGCTGTTGATGATGTTATGGCCGCCAATCCCGATAAGGTGGCGCAGGCCAAGGAAAAACCGACCTTGGCCGGCTGGTTTGTCGGTCAGGTTATGAAATCGACAGGCGGAAAAGCAAATCCGCAAGCTGTCAATGATCTTGTAAAGGCCAAATTGGGAATCGAGTGAGGGGATAATGTGGCTGAGAACAGCTTCTAAAGATGATCTTGAAGAGATACAGAAACTTCTAAAAGAGACATGGCACGCAACGTATGATGATATGATTGGTGTTGAGGCGGTCAGCCGCCTTAGTGATGAGATGCATTCTCTGGAAATGCTGAAAAAATACCTTTCCCGTCCACATAGCGAGTACATTGTCGCGGATGATGGCGAAAGTCTTCATGGTGTTGCTTATGCTGCACAAGGTGCGGTTAAAAGCGATCCGGATGCTGTAAAGCTGTTTCAGCTTTATGTTAGACCGGAAAGCCAGAGTCAGGGAATCGGCCGTCAGCTATTGATCGAGATTGAAGAGTCTTTCCCCAATGCACGTCGGATTCGGCTTGATATTTTTGAAAAAAACAGTCGGGCTATACAATTTTACGAGAGCCAGGGGTACAAGCAATCGGTCAAAAAGGCGCAGGATGGTGACTTTCCCGAGATTTCGATGGAAAAATCGATCTTTTGATTAAACAATAAAAAGCCTTGCTTTTCGGGGGTATGAGCGCCATAAAGACTGCAAGGCAAAGCTTGAAATTGCATAGGCAAGGAGCTGAAGGACATGGCTGGTTTTCTAAAGCAGACCTTTACTTGGTGGAATGGTAACACCATCAATACGCGTTTTTTTACTTGGCGCAAAGGAAAGCGTGTGGGTGAAGACCAATTCGGCAATGTCTATTATGAAGGCAGCATGCACAAGGATGGTTATCCGCGTCGCTGGGTCATTTATAAGAATTATTCTGAAGCTTCGACTATTCCTGCAGGTTGGCATGGTTGGATGCATCATCGTACAGATACACCGCCAAGTGCAGAAAATTATAAGGCTCGTGATTGGGAAAAAAGTCATTTACCCAACATGACCGGTACATCACAAGCCTATACACCGAAAGGCTCTATTGCCCATCATGGCAGCCGACCACAGGTGACAGGCGATTATGATGCTTGGACACCGGAAAAAAAATGATCTTTGTTTGCCCCTTGTCTCGCCATAATTGAGATCTACAAAGGGATCTTGTCTGTCAGGAATGTGAGCTATTACGCCCTTGTTGTCATTGTTTTATAAAATCTTCGAGCGCGCTACAGCTTTGTCCGGGGCTATTTTATTGTGTGGTCTTGTCACTACGGCCCATGCTGAACGTGTGAGCAATCCGGTCGCTGAATTTTCCGGTCTTGATAAGATTACCGGCCGTATTACTTCATTTGATGTCTATATCGGTGAAACATACCAGTTTGGTGCTTTGCAGGTGACACCGCGTGCCTGTTATACTAGCTCGACTGATGAGGCGACCCGTACGGATGGTTTTGTCGAGGTTGACGAGATTACGTTGGATAAGAAAATACAGCGTATTTTTACCGGCTGGATGTTTGCTGATAGTCCGGGTTTGAATGCGGTCGAACATCCGATCTACGATGTGTGGCTGACAAATTGTAAGCAACAGTCCAAGGTTCCACCGCCACAATAGGGTGGCAGGAAAAGATATTTTTTCATTATAAAAAAACAGCTCAAATATATGGGGTGAAATAGCTAATCCTTTAATAAGATTAGCTATTTTTTCTGATATAAGTCATTGGCTATAATTTATAATGGCGTATCTCATTGCCACGTTCCAATTGCTTGTTACGTAGCGCGAGAGACTGCTTCTTGCTTTCGTTTCTTTCCTCTTTCAGACAATCCAGCATATATATTATTTGCTGCACGGCTTTGGCCTTGTTGCGATGTTGTGAGCGTTCATTGCGTGATATGACACACAGTCCGGTTGGCAGATGGGTGGCGCGAACCGCACTATCTGTTGTGTTTTGGTGTTGGCCACCGGGGCCGCCAGCGCGCATCGTATCAAAACGGATGTCACGCATATCGAGATCGTGGGTGACATCGGCATTATCATCTTCAATCACGCTAACGCCGACATACCAGTTTTTTCGTTTGTGGTTTGGGCGTAGCGGACTTTGAAAAGTGAAGCGGATGGAACCTATAAAGGTGCGGGCGAGTTGCTCTGCATTTGGTCCTTCCAGTGTGATAATAGCGGAGGAGGGGCCGTGATTATCGATAACACGGCCATATACAGTTTGGCAGTTGCTTCCTTGTGCTTCGGCATTTTTTTTAATGTCTTTTATAAGATGTGAAAGGGCAATACGGCATTCCGCTGGACCTTCACCACTGGTGATAAAAAGATGGATGTGTTCAGACATCTTTTTTTCCTTTCCGATCAAGATGAATACTGCGATCCATTATTGCTTTTTTGTATGTAATGATGGGACGCATAGCAGCTATTGGTTCTGCTAGTTTACGTAATTCGAGCTGGCGTATAACGGCCATGCTATCCTTGTAGGCTTGTGGGGATTCTTCGATAATCAATTGGCGATCATCGCAGATAATATGGCCGCCCCATTGATTACGCTGCATGGATTCACGTTTTGAACGCGGTTTGCCGATTCGCCCGATCATGGAACTACGGTCATATTTGCGCCCTGAGCCATGTGATAGTGAAAACTGGGCGGAAGCAATTTTTTCTCCCGGTTTTACTATAAAGCTTAACGAATCGCGCGAGCCGGCGATGGGAAGCATAGTACCTGTTGCAATTGCTGCGCCTTTTCGATGCAGATAATGGCCATTGATTTTCTCAATCATATTATGCGGTATGTCGCATAGGCATTTAAAATCGACCTTTAGGGCTCTGGCGGCTTTTAAAGCAATAAGCTGGCGATTAAGCCGTGCCCAAAGTAAGGCCTGATCATGCACTTTCATATAGGTATTCGCATCATCGCTGGATGGTTCAAAGCCCGTCATGTCAGCCTTTGTACGGTCAAGTATCTGTTGGCCTATTCCGCGCGATCCTGAATGGACAAGCAGATAAGCATAGGCCGGATCTATTGCACCTGAAATATAATTATCTTGAACCATTTGCAGTTCACAAAAATGGTTGCCACCGCCAATCGTGCCCAATGAGAAGCTGTCGAGTGCGGGATCGATTCCGGCGTCCGCCATATGTGTTTCAAGGTCTATAATAGGGCGCTGATCCATCTCTCTTAATCGGTCGGCTGTTTTATCAAGTCGGATAGAACGGACCTTAAGATCAAGCTGATAGATGGCCATGCCACAGCCGATGTCATTGCCAATCAGCAATGGATAAAGGCGATGGGCAAGAAATGCCATTCCGACAGGGCCGAATTTGCCTGGGTGTAGATCGGGAAAAGCATCCACCGCCAGACTGTCGGGTAATGCGGCTATTTGGGAAAGTTGTTCGAGTGCTTTGTCCTCAATCCAGAAATTGTCATCGAAATGATGTTGAATCAATGTTTTTTGCATCGCCAAGGATTGCGATGCCTCAAGTTGATCATATGTCAAAATAAAATCCTGATAACGAACAGATACGCCTGATTGGCGCATAATTGAATGGCTGTTAGTGGAAAGCCCTTGAAGGGCGTGTTGTATAATATGTCATTTTATACACCCCTTTGTTCGATTTCAGATGGCCTCTTCTGTCATGCCTTGTCAGCATATTCAAGAGTCGGATAAGTCTCTATTTTCAAATTTTTACTGCTGTATCCATATTGCAACAGTTGCCCGCATGCATCCGCTAGGCACTGATAAGCTTGGCGTAAGGATCGGCTGGTAGTTTATTTGTATTCAAGGGACAGATTATGGTTTTTTATAAAAAGCATCTTGCCGTTTTTCTTACGCTTCTCGGCTTTCTATTTTTTTCCGGGTGCCAGTTAGCAACCCAGCCCGGTGTCAAGCACGACTATAATACCAGGGTGACTGAAGTTTCGTCCAAAAGTTATTATTTTACCAATAATCCCTTGATTCAGCTTGAAATGCAGGCAAAATGGATTTCTAATCAGGGCTATGTCATTGATACAGTGGCAACATCGACCAATTCCAATGATTTGATGCTGAGTATGGCCTGGTCAAATAAACGCAATTACCGTTATGTCGCGCGTGAAGCTGGTACAATTGCCTGTACCATTGGTTGTACCAATACAGAAGCCGGTCGTCTTTTTATTCCTGAAAAAGAATTTCGTGAATATGCCCAGAGCGGTTTTACCTTCAAACTCGTCGGTGTCGGTAATTATGTGGATGGCTATCTGGCTCCTCGCGCTTTCCAGCAGGTGCTCGATCAAATGCAGAATATGCCAAAATATTGATGTCATTGTAGAAAAATCCACCTGTTTTGTCTTGTTAACCACGGCAGGGCAAATCTCTTTTTCTCTTCGTCAGAGCGCGTTACTTTAATGCGTTATTGATTGTAAGCGGATGGTGTTCGGTAAGGGGGGATAGCAATGGTAAGACAGTGTATCGTGATAATTACGGCATTATGGATGGCATTGATGACATCAATGGCTTCCTATGCGGCAGATATATTGGCCGAGGTCAATGTGAAGAACCAGACCATGACTGTCAAACAGGATGGTAAAATCCTTTACAACTGGAAAGTATCAACCGGTCGCAAAGGCTATACAACACCGGGTGGCAGTTATAAACCACAGCGCATGCATACGATGTGGCGGTCACGTAAATATAATAACTCGCCAATGCCTTATGCCATATTCTATCATAATGGCTATGCCATTCATGGTACCAATGCGGTTGGTCGTCTTGGTCGTCCTGCCAGTCATGGCTGTGTGCGGCTCAAGACCGCTAATGCTAAAATCCTCTATAATATGGTCAAACAGTCCGGCCCTGAAAATATGCAGATTGTGATACGGCATTAGGAGATTGCATATACATTTATGGCTGTTCATGAAGATTTGCTTTATATGCGTTTTATACATTTTGTCGTAATTGATAGGATGTACATCAAATGAACGGCAGGTAAGAACTGATGCGTGAAAAAGCTTTTAATATATCGACGGTTGTTACCCTTTTGGTTTTTGCCTATGCAATGGCATTTTTTATTTTAAATTATGGGATCAATCCTGAAGACCGTGCATATGTTTTTGCACGCTTTGCATTCAATCCCGGTTTATATACGTTGAGCTTTCAAGAGTCCTGGTTTTCGATCTTTACCTATAGTTTTGTCTATTATGATGATTTTACTGTTTTTATCGTCAATATGGCATGGCTGATTGTTTTTGGGTCGCCATTGGCCAATCGTATAGGCGTACGGTCGTTTGTTTTTTTCTGGATTGTGACCTCTATCTTGTCGGCTTTGATTATCTACATCAGTGCCAGTCAAGCTTTAGGCTTTGTTTCAGGAAGCTATTCTTTCGTTTCTGCAATGATTGGGGCAGGTGCACGCTATAATTTTCAAAGAGTGAAATTGCCATCGGAACAAACTGAATTTAAAGGTCCGGTCTTAACGATAAGGCAAGTAATGAATTGTCCTTTGGCCCTAGCTCTTATAGGGGGATGGCTCACATGGAATCTTGTGTGCATGGTGGTGTTTGGTAATGTTGATCCATTGATTTTAACCGAACCGAGCAATGATGTTGAAATTAACATGACAGGAAGCCCTTTGAATTGGCAGATATGCATGGTGGCTTTGCTCGTTGGTTTTTTCCTTATTGGCTATTTTGACCGTCGGCAAGATAGGGGTGCTTGATTATTTCAGATATTGTCTGGCCGCATAAAGGGCGATGGCTGCTGCATTGGAGACATTTAGAGACTTGATCTCTCCCGGCATGTCAAGGCGGGCAAGGGCGCTTACTGTCTCGCGCGTTTTTTGTCGCAGACCTTTGCCTTCAGCACCTAAAACAAGCGCTATTTTTTTGCCTGAAAATGTTGGTTCCAAAGGCTGAGGCCCTTCTGAATCAAGGCCGAAGGTTGAAAAACCCGCCTGATGGATCTGGTCAAGCGCTTCAGCCAGATTTCGCACGGTGATATGATCGATCATTTCTAGCGCTCCAGAGGCAGACTTTGCCAAGACACCGCTTTCTTGCGGGCTGTGGCGGGCCGTCGTTACCAGGGCGCCGGCATTGAATGCCACGGCTGAACGCATAATCGCGCCGACATTATGCGGATCAGTGACCTGATCAAGGACGATAATGAGGTTTGATGATGAAAGTTCGTTTAAAGAACGGGGCTTGAGCGGATTAGCTTCTAGCATGATACCTTGATGAACGGCATCAGAACCCAATTCACGATCAAGGTCGCGTGGCTCTACAATCTCTGCTTCAAGTGGTAGAGCCGATTCGTCTATATCCAGTCGTGAAAGCGCATTACGTGTAGCCAATAGGCGATGGCAGACACGGCGCTTGTTTTGTAAGGCTGCAGCAACTGTGTGTAACCCGTAAAGGCGTACTTTTCCATTGTCTGTTGTTTTGCCTTCAAAATACGGACGTGCTCTCTGTGGGGCCGGGCCTGTCCGTTTGGAATCACGATGCTGGCGGCGTAGCCGCGCATAATGGGAATCTTTAGGTGTTTTTTCGTTCATTGCGTATTCATAGCGGTTTGTAGTCTTTCCAGATAGTCAAAATCGACATAAATAAAAATAAATCGCGCATTTTCAAAAGAAGCTGATGAAAGCGGTTGACACAAAGGTTACTAATCGGCATAACCGCCACCGCAAAGCATATTTACAAATTGTTGATATGCTATGCGGTGATACCTCATCGCGCAACTCTGTCGGTAGTATATGGAGGGGTGCCCGAGTGGTTAAAGGGGACGGACTGTAAATCCGTTGCGTACGCTACGTTGGTTCGAATCCAACCCCCTCCACCACTACTGGTACAGAGATAGCGCGGGTATAGCTCAATGGTAGAGCAGCAGCCTTCCAAGCTGAATATGCGGGTTCGATTCCCGCTACCCGCTCCAGTGATTAGGTGACACTTTTTTTGAAGTGGACGGAATCTTCCGTCTTAGTGGTATGGAGCCGGGCCGCTTTAGCGGGTCGGTTAAATTCAGTTCTGATATCCTTGTATGTCAAGGATGCTAAACAAGACGAGAGATAGACGGCGATGGCAAAGAGTAAATTTGAACGTAATAAACCGCACGTAAACATTGGCACGATTGGTCACGTTGACCATGGTAAGACCTCACTGACAGCGGCGATTACGAAATTTTTTGGTGAGTTCAAGGCGTATGACCAGATTGATGCTGCTCCTGAAGAGCGTGCACGCGGTATTACGATTTCGACAGCTCACGTTGAATATGAAACAGAAAACCGTCACTATGCACACGTTGACTGCCCTGGTCACGCTGACTATGTGAAGAACATGATCACCGGTGCTGCGCAGATGGATGGTGCTATTCTTGTTGTTTCTGCAGCTGACGGCCCGATGCCCCAGACACGTGAGCACATTTTGCTTGCCCGTCAGGTTGGTGTTCCTGCGATTGTTGTATTCCTGAACAAGGTTGATCAGGTTGACGATGAAGAGCTTCTTGAATTGGTTGAATTGGAAGTTCGTGAACTTCTTTCGAAGTATGACTTCCCTGGAGACGAAATTCCGATCGTGAAGGGTTCTGCTCTTGCTGCTCTTGAAGATAGCAATAAGACAATCGGTGAAGATGCTGTTCGTCTGTTGATGAGCGAAGTTGATGCTTATATTCCGACACCTGAACGTCCTGTTGATCAGCCGTTCTTGATGCCGATTGAAGATGTTTTCTCGATTTCGGGTCGTGGTACAGTTGTGACCGGTCGTGTTGAGCGTGGTGTTGTCAAGGTTGGTGAAGAAATCGAAATCGTCGGTATTCGTCCGACTTCGAAGACGACAGTCACCGGCGTTGAAATGTTCCGTAAGCTTCTTGATCAGGGTGAAGCTGGTGATAACATCGGTGCGCTGCTTCGTGGTGTTGAACGTGATGGTATTGAGCGTGGTCAGGTTCTGGCTAAGCCGGGTTCTGTTACACCGCACACGAAATTTAAGGCAGAAGCCTATATTCTGACGAAGGAAGAGGGTGGTCGTCATACACCGTTCTTTACAAACTATCGTCCTCAGTTTTATTTCCGTACCACAGACGTTACCGGTATTGTAACGCTTCCTGAAGGTACAGAAATGGTTATGCCTGGTGATAATGTTGCCGTTGATGTTGCTTTGATCGTGCCGATCGCCATGGAAGAAAAGCTCCGCTTTGCTATCCGTGAAGGTGGTCGTACCGTCGGTGCTGGCATCGTCGCCAAAATCATCGAGTAATTTGATTTTGATAGGTGGTATATTTTGCCGCCTATTGTAGGGGTATAGCTCAGTTGGTAGAGCGGCGGTCTCCAAAACCGCAGGTCGCGAGTTCGAGCCTTGCTGCCCCTGCCATTTACTTACAGGAAAAAGCTTCGGTCACGCCGGAGCTTTTTCTTTTGAGTGTCTGGCCATTTTATCTGTTCAAAGGGCTTGTGTTTCGCCGCATGATTGGGTATTGAAGTGGCTCATTGATTGGGGCGCGTAAGGCTGATATTGGCTTTCCGCGTCTTAACTGTATGTTTTTTAACGATTTAAATCGTGTAGATGACATTGAACCGGGATCTAGAATAGCAATGGCTAAAACCAATCCGATAACATTTATCAAACAGGTACGTTCGGAAACCGCCAAGGTGACTTGGCCGAACCATCGTGAAACGGTTATTTCAACCGTGCTGGTTTTCGTGATGGCGCTTTTGGCTGGCTTTTTTCTGTTCTTTGCCGACCGGATTATTGATTTTGGTTTATGGCAGATGATCGGTTTTTTTGAGCGTCTATTTTAATTTGTAGAATTTTTGATTGTAAGGGAACGTCACTGTGGCCGCGCGTTGGTATATTGTTCAGGCATATTCGAACTTTGAAAAGAAGGTCGCTGAGGCTATTGAAAAAGAAGCCAGACTGAAAGGTCTGGATCATTTGTTTGAGAAAATTTTGGTGCCGACCGAAAAGGTTGTAGAGGTGCGTCGTGGTCGTAAGGTCGATTCCGAGCGTAAATTCTTTCCCGGTTATGTTTTGGTGCGTGCCCAGTTGACGGATGAAGCTTATCATCTAATCAAGAATACGCCTAAGGTCACCGGATTCTTGGGCTCTGATTCCAAGCCTGTGCCAATTTCTGACCGTGAAGCCGAACAGATTTTGATGCAGGTTCAAGAGGGTGTTGAACGTCCCAAGGCTTCTGTCTCTTTCGAAGTTGGCGAGCAAGTTCGAGTGGCAGATGGTCCGTTTGCATCTTTTAATGGTATTGTTCAGGAAGTTGAAGAAGAGCGCTCCCGTTTGAAAGTGGAAGTTTCGATCTTCGGTCGTGCAACGCCTGTTGATCTTGAATTTGGTCAGGTTGAAAAGCTTTGATCATCTTACTGCCGTAATATGATGTTACGGTATAACTTGGTGGAAGGAGAGGGCAGCTTAGCCGGTTGTTTAAACCGTACCACCAGACTGCAACGCCGGGCTTCCGGCATTTTGAATGAAGGCAGAAAAATATGGCTAAAAAAATTGCTGGCCAGTTGAAGCTGCAGGTTCCGGCAGGGGCGGCCAATCCGTCTCCTCCGATTGGGCCTGCTTTGGGTCAACGTGGTATCAATATCATGGAATTCTGTAAGGCTTTTAATGCAGCTTCGCAGGAAATGGAAAAGAACGCGCCGATTCCGGTCGTTATCACTTATTATCAGGACAAGTCCTTCACCTTCACAATGAAGACTCCGCCCGTTTCCTTTTTCTTGAAAAAGGAAGCCAAATTGAAGTCGGGTTCCAAAGAGCCGGGCAAGATTGTTGCGGGTCAGATTTCGCGTGACAAGGTGCGTGCTATCGCAGAAGCCAAGATGAAAGATCTTAATGCAAATGACATTGAGTCGGCTATACGTATGGTTGAAGGTTCAGCCCGTTCAATGGGCCTGGAAGTGGTGGGCTGAGATTATGGCAAAATTAGCGAAAAGAACGAAAAAGATTCGTGAAGGCTTTGATGTTGATAAGCTTTATGGTTTGGCTGAGGCTGTTGGTCTCGTTAAAGAGCGTGCTGTTGCCAAATTTGATGAAACCATCGAAGTTGCATTGAACTTGGGCGTTGACCCGCGTCATGCCGACCAGATGGTTCGTGGTGTTGTCAACTTGCCGAATGGCACAGGACGTAATGTTCGTGTGGCTGTTTTTGCCCGTGGAGACAAAGCTGATGAAGCTAAGGCCGCTGGTGCCGATATCGTTGGTGCAGAGGATCTTTTCGAGATCGTCAATGGCGGAACAATTGACTTTGATCGTTGTATTGCAACGCCGGATATGATGCCGCTGGTTGGTCGTCTGGGTAAGGTTCTCGGGCCGCGCTCGTTGATGCCAAATCCCAAAGTCGGTACTGTGACACCGGATATTGCTGCCGCTGTTAAGGCTTCCAAGGGTGGTGCTGTTGAGTTCCGCGTTGAAAAGGCCGGTATCATTCATGCTGGTGTTGGTAAGGCTTCTTTTGATGCTAAAAAGCTGGAAGAAAATATCCTTGCTTTTGCTGATGCGGTTATCAAGGCCAAGCCTGCCGGTTCCAAGGGTGAATATCTCAAGCGTGTTGCGATTTCATCGACAATGGGTGTTGGTGTTAAGGTTGATCCGGCGACTGTTCGTCCGGCACAATGATTTTAAAATTTGCCGCCCCGCAAGGGGCGGTTGTCGGCAAGTTTTGATAGCGTGTCGATAAACTATCCGGGTTTTGAAAAGAACTCGGGTCATGCCGGAGAAATCCGGAATGTCCTGTCCGAGATTGTGGGCGATGTGGTGACACATCTTAATCGTAAAAGCCTGCATGAGACTGGGGGAATGACCCGAATATCGAAAGATATGAAGGTTTGAACCAGCGTTACCTTTGAATGTCGGCGGTCTGACCGTTGATGAGAAGGGGACAGGATCCTCATCGGTCACACAGTGGTTGTGTGGTCAAAGGTAACCCGGCAGATCTTGTTATCAGGATCTGTCAAATGGAGAGAGACAGTGGATAGAGCGGAAAAACGCGAATTTGTCACATGGCTCAACGGGGCTTTCAAAGAGTCCGGTGCAGTTGTTGTGGCTCACTATTCCGGTCTGACCGTTTCACAAATGAACGATCTTCGTTCGAAAATGCGTGAAGCGGGCGGTACCGTTAAAGTTGCGAAAAACCGTCTTGCCAAAATCGCTCTTAAGGGCACGGAATCGGAAAGCATGTCGGAGCTGTTCACCGGACAGACTTTGATTGCTTATTCAGCCGATCCGGTCGCGGCGCCGAAAGTCGCTGTCGATTTTTCCAAGGGCAACGATAAACTCGTTATCCTTGGTGGTGCAATGGGTGCAACCAGCCTCAATGCAGATGGTGTGAAGTCTCTGGCTTCCTTGCCGTCGCTTGATGAGCTGCGCGCGAAACTGGTAGGCATGATTTCTACGCCTGCGACCCGTATTGCCCAAGTTGTCAATGCACCGGCCGGTCAAGTGGCTCGTGTTGTCGGCGCTTATGCCCAGAAGGGCGAAGCAGCGTAAGGCTGTTTCGCAGGCCGGGTAACCGTAAGGTTTTCCGGTTGACTGTTAAACAAATCAATGTGGGTTTTGAATGTTCAAAATCTGCGACTAGTGTTCAAACCTTTGTAATGTAAGGAATATTAAAATGGCTGATCTCGCAAAGATCGTAGAAGACCTTTCTAACCTGACTGTTTTGGAAGCTGCTGAGCTTTCCAAAATGTTGGAAGAAAAATGGGGCGTTTCGGCTGCTGCACCTGTTGCTGTTGCTGCTGTTGCTGCTGGTGGCGGCGCTGCTGCTGCTGGTGAAGAAAAGACTGAATTCGACGTTGTTCTCGTCGATGGTGGCGCTCAGAAGATCAATGTGATCAAGGAAGTTCGCGGCATCACAGGTCTTGGCCTCAAGGAAGCCAAGGATCTTGTTGAAGGTGCACCTAAGGCCGTTAAGGAAGGTGTTTCCAAGGACGAAGCTGAAAAAATCAAGGCTACACTTGAAGCAGCTGGCGCTAAGGTCGAACTTAAATAAGTTTGTTTTTCCGGCGGGCCATATAGTCCGCCGGTTTTCCTCTTTTGGGGAAAAACCGTGTTTTGTTAAACCCTTTTCCTGACGGTTCGGTGGCCGTCAGGAAACGGGTTTAGCCCGTTCAAGGCCAAGGATGAATCAATGTGTTGATTTCTTGGGTTTGAGAAGCTAGGCGCTCCGGTTGCATAGGGGCGCGATGAATAGGCCATTTGCCGATAAAAGCTGTAAAAAGCAGGGCGGGTGGCCAAGCTCTGGTATGTGTCAAACGATTGAATGGTTTGTCGCCAGATGTTGAGAGTTGAGCGCCTTGCGATTGAATTGCAGGGTGTTGCAGTGATGGATCAGGCGTAGCCTGAAATGACAAAAACAGCTTTTTCCGGTTTAGTCGGCTGGTTAAGGCAAATGTGAAGGAGCGACGATGGCTCAGACCCAATCATTTAACGGTCGTAAGCGCGTACGCAAATTTTTTGGCAAGATTCCCGAAGTGGCGGAGATGCCGAACCTTATCGAGGTTCAGAAAGCATCTTATGACCAGTTCCTGATGGTTGAAGAACCAAAAGGTGGGCGTTCTGACGAAGGTTTGCAGGCCGTTTTTAAGTCCGTATTCCCGATTAGCGATTTTTCGGGCGCCTCTATGCTCGAATTCGTTCGTTATGAATTTGATGCACCGAAATTTGACGTTGAAGAATGCCGTCAGCGCGATCTGACTTATGCCGCACCTTTGCGTGTGACATTGCGTTTGATCGTATTTGATATTGACGAAGATACAGGCGCCAAGTCAATCAAGGACATCAAAGAGCAGGACGTCTATATGGGCGATATGCCGTTGATGACTGATAACGGTACCTTTATCGTTAACGGCACAGAGCGTGTTATCGTTTCGCAGATGCACCGTTCACCGGGTGTTTTCTTCGATCATGACAAAGGCAAGTCACATTCTTCCGGTAAGCTTCTGTTCGCAGCTCGCGTCATTCCTTATCGCGGTTCATGGCTTGATATTGAATTCGATGCCAAGGATGTGGTCTATGCACGTATTGATCGGCGTCGTAAAATCCCCGCCACCAGCTTGTTGATGGCTTTGGGTATGGATGGTCAGGACATTTTGTCGACTTTCTATGACACCGTAACTTATGAAAAGACTAAGAAAGACGGCTGGCGTATTCCTTATTCGGTTGACCGATTTAAGGGTATGAAGCTGATTTCCGATCTTGTGGATGCGGATAGCGGTGAAGTTGTTGCTGAATCCGGTAAGAAACTCACAGCCCGTTCAGCTAAGCTTTTGGCAGAAAAAGGCCTGAAATTTATCAAGGCAACAGAAGATGACCTTTATGGTTCATATCTGGCTGAAGACCTTGTCAATTATGAAACCGGTGAAATCTATCTTGAAGCCGGTGACGAGTTGGACGAGAAATCGTTGCAGGTCTTGCTTGATACCGGTGCGAAAGAGATCAAGGTTCTTGATATCGACCATGTTAATATCGGTGCCTATATTCGCAACACGCTGGCTGTCGACAAGAATGAAAGCCGTCAAGACGCCTTGTTCGATATCTATCGCGTGATGCGTCCGGGTGAGCCACCAACTATGGATACGGCCGAGGCCATGTTCAATTCATTGTTCTTCGATCCGGAGCGCTATGATCTGTCGGCTGTCGGACGTGTGAAGATGAATATGCGTATGGAGCTTGATTGCCCTGATACAGTGCGTACCCTTCGCAAAGAAGATATTTTGGCTGTCGTCAAGATGCTGGTTGAGTTGCGTGATGGTAAAGGCGAGATTGACGATATTGATAATCTTGGCAACCGTCGTGTACGTTCGGTCGGTGAGTTGATGGAAAATCAGTATCGCATCGGTTTGCTCCGTATGGAACGTGCCATCAAGGAACGTATGTCTTCGATCGAAATCGATACTGTCATGCCGCAGGATCTTATTAATGCCAAGCCGGCGGCTGCTGCTGTGCGTGAATTTTTTGGTTCTTCGCAGTTGTCACAGTTTATGGATCAGACCAATCCGTTGTCTGAAATCACCCATAAGCGTCGCCTTTCGGCTCTTGGGCCGGGTGGTTTGACCCGTGAGCGTGCTGGTTTTGAAGTGCGTGACGTGCATCCAACCCATTATGGTCGTATCTGCCCGATTGAAACGCCGGAAGGCCCGAATATCGGTCTGATAAACTCCTTGGCTACATTTGCCCGCGTCAATAAATACGGCTTTATCGAAAGTCCGTATCGTAAAATCGTTGACGGTAAGGTGACAATGGATGTGCTTTATCTTTCAGCTATGGAAGAGTCCAAGCACTATGTAGCACAGGCCAATTCGTCGCTGGATAAAGACGGCCGTTTTACCGAAGAGTTCGTTGTCTGTCGTCACGCCGGCGAAGTTTTGATGGCGCCGCGTGAAAACATCGACCTCATGGACGTGTCGCCAAAGCAGCTGGTTTCTGTTGCTGCAGCTCTTATTCCGTTCCTTGAAAACGATGATGCCAACCGCGCTCTGATGGGTTCGAACATGCAGCGTCAGGCCGTGCCGTTGGTGCGTGCTGAAGCGCCGTTTGTCGGTACCGGTATGGAAGCGATTGTTGCGCGTGATTCTGGTGCGGCTATTGGTGCGAAACGTGGTGGTATTGTTGATCAGGTCGATGCGACCCGTATCGTGATCCGCGCCACAGAAGACCTTGATCCGTCAAAGTCAGGTGTGGATATTTACCGTTTGCAGAAGTTCCAGCGTTCCAACCAGTCGACCTGTATTAATCAGCGTCCACTGGTCAGTGTCGGCGACCGGATTGAAAAAGGCGATATTATTGCCGATGGTCCGTCAACCGATCTTGGTGATCTGGCTCTGGGTCGTAACGTGCTTGTCGCGTTTATGCCTTGGAATGGTTACAACTACGAAGATTCGATCCTACTTTCTGAAAAGATTGTTTCGGATGATGTTTTCACATCGATCCATATTGAGGAATTCGAAGTTGCGGCCCGTGATACCAAGCTTGGACCGGAAGAAATCACCCGCGACATTCCCAATGTTTCGGAAGAAGCACTCAAGAATCTTGATGAAGCCGGTATTGTCTATATCGGAGCCGAGGTTCAGCCGGGCGATATTCTGGTCGGTAAGATTACGCCAAAGGGTGAAAGCCCGATGACACCGGAAGAAAAGTTGTTGCGTGCCATCTTTGGTGAAAAGGCTTCGGATGTGCGTGACACCTCCATGCGTATGCCCCCCGGGACATTTGGTACAATCGTTGAGGTTCGTGTCTTTAACCGCCACGGTGTGGAAAAAGACGAACGTGCTATGGCGATTGAACGCGAAGAAATCGAACGTCTGGCCAAGGATCGTGATGACGAACAGTCAATCCTAGATCGTAACGTCTATTCGCGTCTTGTTAATATGCTGGATGGTAAAGCTGCTGTTTCTGGCCCGAAAGGCTTTAAGAAAGGCACCAAGCTTGATCAGGCGGTTATGGATGAATATCCGCGTTCGCAGTGGTGGATGTTCGCTGTTGAAGATGAAAAACTTCAGGGCGAAATCGAAGCGCTCCGCAACCAATATGACGATTCCAAGAAGCTGCTTGAAGCCCGTTTCATGGACAAGGTCGAAAAGGTCCAGCGTGGCGACGAGATGCCTCCAGGCGTTATGAAAATGGTCAAGGTTTTTGTTGCTGTTAAGCGCAAGATCCAGCCGGGTGATAAAATGGCCGGTCGTCATGGCAATAAGGGTGTTGTTTCACGCATTCTGCCTGTTGAAGACATGCCATTCCTAGAAGATGGTACACATGCGGATATCGTGCTTAATCCTTTGGGTGTGCCGAGCCGTATGAATGTCGGTCAAATTCTGGAAACCCATCTTGGTTGGGCTTGTGCCGGAATGGGCAGGCAGATTGGCGAACTTCTTGAAGCCTATCAGCAGTCAGGTGATATCAAGCCGTTGCGGAGTCGTATTGAGGATGTCATTCCTGATAACAACCGTAACGAGCCTGTACGCAACTATGACGATGAAAGCGTTGTCCGCTTGGCTAAGCAGATGAAGCGTGGCGTGTCGATTGCAACACCGGTCTTTGACGGTGCGCATGAAGCCGACATCAATGATATGCTCAAGGATGCGGGTCTTTCGACTTCAGGTCAGGTTACCCTTTATGATGGTCGTACAGGTGAACCTTTCGACCGTCAGGTAACAGTGGGCTATATATATATGCTTAAACTGCACCATCTGGTCGATGACAAGATCCATGCCCGTTCGATTGGACCTTACTCGCTTGTTACCCAGCAGCCGCTTGGTGGTAAGGCGCAGTTCGGTGGTCAGCGTTTTGGTGAAATGGAGGTCTGGGCTCTGGAAGCCTATGGCGCCGCTTACACCTTGCAGGAAATGCTCACCGTCAAGTCGGATGACGTGGCGGGTCGTACCAAGGTCTATGAAGCGATTGTTCGTGGTGATGATACGTTTGAAGCCGGTATACCGGAAAGCTTCAATGTTCTTGTCAAGGAAATGCGCTCGCTGGGTCTTAATGTTGAGCTTGATGATACCCGCGAGATGGTAGCTCAGCAGCAGCTGCCGGACGCTGCGGAATAACGCCGATAGCGCGCCGTTTTGCGGCGCGCTATCGATTGTTTAAAGAATTTCGACTTTAAGGCAGTTTGAAGAGAACTGCCGCAACGGGTTCAAGGAAGAACCCCCAAGGAGAACGGCATGAACCAAGAGGTCATGAATCTATTCAATCCTCAGGCGCCAGCGCAGACGTTTGATTCTATTCGTATTTCGATTGCGAGCCCTGAGAAGATTCTGTCCTGGTCCTACGGCGAGATCAAAAAGCCGGAGACCATCAACTACCGTACGTTCAAACCGGAACGCGACGGTCTTTTCTGCGCCCGTATTTTTGGCCCTATCAAGGACTATGAGTGCTTGTGCGGCAAATATAAGCGTATGAAATACAAGGGCATTATCTGCGAAAAATGTGGTGTTGAAGTTACGCTTTCACGCGTACGTCGTGAGCGTATGGGCCATATCGAGCTGGCAGCTCCTGTTGCCCATATCTGGTTCTTGAAGTCACTTCCAAGCCGTATCGGCACTTTGCTGGATATGACTTTGAAGGATATCGAACGTGTGCTCTACTTCGAAAACTACATTGTTACCGAGCCGGGCCTGACTTCGCTCAAGCTCCATCAGCTGCTTTCAGAAGAAGAATATATGATTGCTGTTGATGAATTCGGTGAGGACCAGTTTACAGCCTTGATCGGTGCAGAAGCCATTTTTGAACTTCTGGCCGCTATGGAACTTGAAAAAATTGCCGGTGATCTACGCGCTGATCTTGCCGAGACAACATCGGAACTCAAGACCAAGAAGCTGATGAAACGTTTGAAGATTGTCGAGAATTTTCTGGAGTCGGGAAACCGTCCGGAATGGATGATCATGAAGATCATTCCGGTAATTCCGCCGGATCTGCGTCCTTTGGTGCCGCTTGATGGCGGTCGTTTTGCAACATCCGATCTCAATGATCTTTATCGTCGTGTGATCAACCGTAATAATCGTTTGAAGCGTCTGATCGAGCTTCGTGCTCCCGGTATCATTGTGCGTAACGAAAAGCGTATGCTGCAGGAAGCTGTTGATGCGTTATTCGACAATGGTCGCCGTGGCCGTACCATTACCGGTGCCAATAAGCGTCCATTGAAATCGCTCTCTGATATGCTGAAAGGCAAGCAGGGTCGTTTTCGTCAAAATCTGCTGGGTAAGCGCGTCGATTATTCCGGCCGTTCGGTTATTGTGACCGGTCCTGAATTGAAACTGCATCAATGTGGTCTGCCGAAGAAAATGGCTTTGGAACTTTTCAAGCCGTTTATCTATGCCCGTCTTGATGCCAAGGGTTTCTCTTCGACTGTTAAACAGGCCAAAAAACTGGTTGAGAAAGAACGTCCAGAAGTTTGGGATATTCTTGATGAGGTCATCCGTGAGCATCCGGTTCTTCTGAACCGTGCCCCGACCCTTCACCGTCTGGGTATTCAGGCTTTTGAACCTATCTTGATTGAAGGTAAGGCTATCCAGCTTCATCCGCTCGTCTGTACAGCTTTCAACGCCGACTTTGACGGTGACCAGATGGCTGTCCATGTGCCGCTTTCGCTGGAAGCCCAGCTTGAAGCACGTGTTTTGATGATGTCGACCAATAACATCCTTCATCCTGCTAATGGTGCGCCGATTATCGTGCCGTCACAGGATATGGTGCTGGGCCTTTATTATCTGTCGATTCTGGCGGAAAAAGAGCCTGGTGAAGGTATGATTTTTGCTGATCAGGGTGAATTGCAACACGCGCTCGAAAACAAGATCGTTACCTTGCATACCAAGATCAAGGGTCGTTTCAAGACTGTTGATGCCGAAGGCAATGAAGTTTCCAAAGTCTATGATACCACACCGGGTCGTATGATCATTGGTGAATTGTTGCCTAAAAATGCCAATGTGCCATTTGATATTGTCAATCAGGAAATGACCAAGAAGAACATTTCCAAGATGATCGATCATGTCTATCGTCATTGCGGCCAAAAAGAGACAGTCATTTTCTGTGACCGTATCATGCAGCTTGGCTTTGCCCATGCCTGCCGTGCGGGTATTTCCTTTGGTAAGGATGACATGGTCATTCCGGAAACAAAGGCACGTCTCGTTGCCGAGACAGAAGCTTTGGCCAAGGAATATGAACAGCAGTATAATGATGGTCTCATTACACAGGGTGAGAAGTACAACAAGGTGGTTGACGCTTGGGGTAAATGTACTGACCGTGTGGCTGAAGAAATGATGAAACGCATTCAGGCGGTTGAATTTGATAAGGAAACCGGTCGCCAGAAGCAGATGAATTCGATTTATATGATGTCGCATTCAGGTGCTCGTGGTTCGGCTAACCAGATGAAACAGCTGGCCGGTATGCGTGGTCTGATGGCGAAACCTTCAGGCGAAATCATCGAAACACCGATCATTTCAAACTTTAAAGAAGGCTTGACTGTGAACGAGTACTTCAACTCGACCCACGGTGCCCGTAAGGGACTGGCCGATACGGCGTTGAAAACCGCTAACTCCGGTTATTTGACACGTCGTCTGGTTGATGTTGCACAGGATGCGATTATCTCGTCTGTCGATTGCGGCACCGAGAAAGGTCTTACCATGCAGCCGATCGTCGATGCCGGTCAGGTTGTGGCTTCTTTGGGCCAGCGTATTCTTGGTCGTACAGCGCTTCTTGATATTCTTCATCCGATTTCCGGTGAAGTGCTTGTCGAAGGCGGGCGTATGATCGAAGAAGCCGATGTGGTCAAAATCGAAGAAGCCGGTATCCAGTCTGTCCAGATTCGTTCTGCTCTGACCTGTGAAACCCGTCTTGGCGTTTGTGCTAAGTGCTACGGCCGTGATTTGGCCCGTGGTACGCCGGTCAATCAGGGTGAGGCTGTCGGTGTTATTGCTGCCCAGTCTATCGGTGAGCCGGGAACACAGCTGACCATGCGTACCTTCCACTTGGGTGGCACGGCACAGGTTGTCGACTCGTCCTATCTTGAAGCCTCTTATGAGGGCAAGGTCGAGCTTAAGAATCGCAATGTGGTGCGTAATTCCGAGGGCAATCTTGTGGTTATGGGCCGTAATATGGCTGTTGTCATCAAGGATGAAGCCGGCAAGGAACGTGCTTCGCATCGTGTCACTTATGGTGCACGCGTCTTTGTTGACGATGGTGATATGGTCAAACGCGGCCAACGTGTTGCCGAATGGGATCCGTATACACGTCCGATTCTTACCGAAGTTGAAGGCTATGTTGGTTTTGAGGACATGGTTGACGGCCTTTCGGTTACAGAAACGGCTGATGAATCCACCGGTATCACCAAGCGTCAGGTTATTGACTGGCGTGCCAATCCGCGTGGTGTAGATCTGAAGCCTGCAATTGTCATCAATACAGACAAGAAGGGCAGCAAAATTGCCAAGCTTGCCAAGGGTGGAGATGCCCGCATTCAGCTTTCGGTCGAGACCATTCTTTCGGTTGAACCGGGTGCGCATGTTAAGGCTGGTGACGTGATTGCCCGTCTGCCGATGGAAAGTGCCAAGACAAAGGATATTACCGGTGGTCTGCCGCGTGTTGCCGAGCTTTTCGAAGCCCGTCGTCCGAAAGACCATGCGGTTATCGCTGAAATTGATGGTACAATCCGCTTTGGTCGCGATTACAAGAACAAGCGTCGTATTATGATTGAGCCAAATGATGAAACGGTCGAGCCGGTGGAATATCTTATTCCAAAAGGCAAGCCATTCCATCTGCAGGACGGTGACCAGATCGAAAAGGGTGATTATATCCTTGACGGCAATCCGGCACCGCATGACATTCTTGCTATTAAGGGTGTTGAAGCGTTGGCCTCCTATCTCGTCAATGAGATTCAGGAAGTTTATCGTTTGCAAGGCGTTTTGATCAATGACAAGCACATTGAAGTGATTGTTCGTCAGATGCTGCAGAAGGTTGAGATCACTGAATCGGGTGATTCCACCTATATTCCGGGTGATCATGTTGACCGTATCGAGCTGGATGAGGTTAATGACCGTCTGTTGGAAGAAGGCAAGAAGCCGGCAATCGGCAATCCTGTCCTGCTTGGTATTACCAAGGCTTCGTTGCAGACACCGTCCTTTATCTCGGCGGCATCCTTCCAGGAAACAACCCGCGTTCTTACTGAAGCGGCTGTTGCTGGCAAGATGGATACATTGCAGGGCTTGAAAGAAAACGTCATTGTCGGCCGTCTTATCCCAGCTGGTACCGGCGGCACGATTGCCCAGATCCGTCGCATTGCAACAGCGCGCGATGATCTGATTGTTGACGAACGTCGTAAGGCATCGGGTGGCGAAGTAGCCAATGCGATGTTGACAGATATGACAAACACAGCTGCCGAATAATCGGTTTGCTTGATGTAATGAAAAGCCCGGTCTTGCGACCGGGCTTTTTTATTTGACCTTGAGCTGTCATAACATCATTGCTTTAGGGTATAGGCGATATGTGTAAAATGTTACGCTTTATATAGATGCTGATATTGGTGTTATAGGCCTTTGGGCTTGGCTTATATAAAGCGTCCGTGGTCATTACGGCGCTGGTACAATGATAGAGGCTATTGGGATGTTCGGAAATCTGATCAAAAATCTGATCGGATGCGCTCTGTGTTGTAAAGCGTCTTGGGTGCTTATTTTGCCATGACGAACGCTAAAATTCCGTACCGATTTTTAACGACATGATATGCGTAATAAGGGAATAGAACGCCGTAATATTTACGGCGTTCTTTGAGAGGGATTTTAGTTTTTATGTTCGGAATGGTGTTTTCCTTGATCAAGCAAGGCGGCAATCACTAGAATAACAGCGGATACTGCAAGGATAATGATAACACCAGTAACCGAATTGGTCGGAGAGGCCGCAACCAGTCCCAATGCACCAAGAGGAGCAAGACCACCAGCAATGGCTGTTCCTATTTCTCGCCCGGTTCCAACACCGGTAGAGCGGGTATTAACAGGGAATTGGCGGCTGAGGAATGAACCTTGTGGTGCAAACATCATAGGTGCTAATATGCCTGTTGCAATGGCCAGAGCAAGATAGATTGCCATTTCATTGCCTGTTTGTAATAGCGCCATAAAAGGATAGGCAAAGGCAATTGAAAGGACACCACCGCAAGCCAATACTTTTTTACTGCTCCAGTGATCGCAAAGCCAACCAAAGCTTGGCACAGAAAAGATTGCGACAAGACTGGCAATAGTCACAGAAAGTGATGTTACCGATGCGCTTACATGTTGATATTCGGTCAGATAGGCCAATGAGAATGTTTTGAAAATATAGCTGAGAGCATTGTAGCCGATAGCGACAAAAAAGACGACCAGCAATCCTTTCATGTTATAGCGGAATACATCAATAAAAGATGCTGTTTTTTCGTGCTTTTTCTTTTCCATTGCAATGTATTCGGGGGTCTCCGGTAGGCTGCGACGAACCCACAGACCGACAAAAACCAATATGATGGAGAGGATAAATGGTATTCGCCAACCGCCGGAAAGCAGGAATTCATCACCATTGATTGTTAGGATATAGATGGTAGCAGAGGAGAGCAGCAGGCCAAGATTGAGGCCTAATGCAGGCCATGCGCCTTGGCGGCCACGTCGGTCGTTACTGGCGTGTTCATAAGATGTAACAGCTGCGCCTGCAAGCTCGGCACCAGCACCAAGACCTTGGATAATGCGGATAATAACCAATAACACTGCCCCCCATATACCGATTGTTGCATAGGAAGGAATGAGGCCGATCATAGCGGTGCAGATACCCATCATGCAAAAGGTCACAACAAGCATTTTCTTGCGTCCATACCGATCGCCGAAATAGCCGAAAAACATGCCGCCGATAGGACGGGCAAGAAAGCCGATCGCGAATGTTGCAAAAGCTTTTAATGTCGCTGATTGGGTATCTGTACTATCAAAGAAAACGCGACCGAAAACAATTGAAGCCATGGTTGCATATAGGTAGAAATCGTACCACTCAAGCATCGAGCCGACAATGGTTGCCGTTGCGACTTTACGGATGCGTTTTTTCTTTTCAATTGATGTTTCGGTTGTGCTTTGGAATGCCATGATTTTCTCCTCCGATATCGAAAAGTGCCCGGTTTGAAAGGCTTAGACTTGTGACGGCATCATTTCGATTATTGTTGCCAGTTATCATGTTGTCTGATAACCTTCAAGTCTGTTTACTTAAATGTCAGGTAATATTTCTGGAATAGCTGTGGAATAGGAGTGGTGGGCCGTGTTTGATTTCTGTGTCATTGGTGCCGGTATTGTCGGTTTGTCGACAGCTATGCAGTTGCTACAAAAATACCCTCAGGCCAAACTTGTTATTATCGAGAAAGAAAAAGGCCCCGCACTTCATCAGACCGGTCATAACAGTGGTGTTATTCATGCTGGTGTCTATTATGCGCCCGGCAGTCTTAAAGCCCGCTTTTGTAAAGAGGGGCTGGTTGCCACGATTGATTTTTGCAAGAAACATAATGTGGCATTCGAACAATGTGGAAAGTTGATTGTTGCAACGTCGCCGATCGAAGTGGAGCGACTGGATGCCTTGGAAAAACGTGCCACAGAAAATGGACTTGATCTTTTGCGTCTTGATGAGGCTGGTTTGCGCCAACACGAACCATCTATCGCCGGAATAAGCGGATTACTGGTTAAGGATACCGGTATTGTTGACTATCCCGGCATGGCAAAAGCGATGGCGGACGAGATACGCCGGCTTGGCGGCGTTATTCATTATAATATGCCCTGTGCGGCGATTAACGAGACATCTGATAAAGTTGTTGTATCCACAAATAAGGAAATAATTGAAGCGCAGAGGCTGATTGTATGTGGTGGCTTGCAGGCTGATCGACTGGCTAAAATGGCTGGCCTTAAAACCAACTTCCAGATTGTACCTTTTCGTGGTGATTATTTCCGTTTGTCACCGCAACTGAACCAGCTAACAAAACATCTGATCTATCCTGTACCGGATCCTGATCTTCCTTTTTTGGGTGTGCATCTGACACGCATGATTGATGGTAGTATTACTGTCGGGCCTAATGCCTGTCTTGCCTTGGCCCGTGAAAAATACAGCCGTTTTGCTTTCACTCTTAAAGATGCTCTTGCAATGGCATTCTTTCCAGGCCTTTGGCACGTATTATGGAGAAATAGAAAATCGGCTGTCTCGGAGCTCAAGAGCAGCTTTTCATCACGCCAATATCTTGAATTATGCCGTAAATACTGTCCCCAGTTGCAATTGAGTGATCTTCATCCTTATCCATCGGGTATTCGTGCGCAGGCTGTTTTGGCCAATGGTGAACTGGTCCATGATTTTCTCATCGAGGAGACAGCTCGTATGGTGCATATCTGTAATGCACCATCTCCGGCGGCAACCGCTTCATTGCCGATTGGCGAGCATATTGTTTCATTGATAAGTGCAAAAACTGCGACATAAGCGGCGGGTAAAGCTCTAGCATAGGACTGCCGCTGGAAAATATGCTCGAATTACGCTATGTGATATAAAGCATTTGGCAATAAGAGAGGCAGTTATCATGGGAAAAGTCGAGGCAAACCCCGTTCAGGATCTCGGCTATTCTTTGGGAAACCTTGATCTTGCACCGGTTCGGCGTAGAGAAACACTGGCGGACCAGATTGTGGAGGTTTTGCTTGCCCGCATCAATTCCGGTGATCTTGCCCCCGGCGATCAGTTGCCAACAGAACAGCAGCTTTCTGAGGCTTTTCAGGTTAGTCGTGCCGTGGTTCGTGAAGCGGTTGCTCGATTGAAGCAGGCGGGTACGATTCGGACCCAGCAGGGGCGGGGGGCCTTTGTTGTCGAGCAGATTGAAGCGACGGCTATGTTTAAAATGCCGTTACAGTCAAAATTATTGCCTGCCCATATCATGGAATTGCGCCGTGTTATCGAGCCGGCAGCAGCGCGATTGGCTGCAACGCGACGTAATGACAAGGATATCGCTGTTCTTAATCATGAAATTGAGAAGTTAAAAGGAGCAGGCAATCAGCTTGCACACAGGGCAGATGCTGATATGCGATTTCATCGGGCTGTTGCTGTTGCAAGTAATAATCCGCTTTTTAAACTGGTTATTGAAACGCTTAATCAGCCGATTATTGATTTTCTGACCTTGGCACATGGCAATACCAGCAAGGTAACGGGGGCTTTTGGGGCCGCCGAACAGGAGCATATTGCTGTTGCTCAAGCTATTATTGCAGGCAATGAAGAAGAGGCTGCGGGTGCGATGCTACGTCACCTTGAAAGGTCGGCCATCCGGCTTTCTATTTTTTGATCATTATCCGGTTAATGCCTGTGCCTATCGAGTAGAATAAAAGCGCTATTAAGTCGCTGTTCTCTACGGTCTTGGTGATAGAGATTTTAATTATGCTGGTCATTATGATCATCCTCGTCATGATCATGATTATGTGGTTCGCCAATGGTGATATTGGCGTCATCCAGTGTCAGCTCGTCGCGTTCGCAGCGCTTATACATCAGATTGGCAAATTTGTTTTTAAGGGCGTTAAGCAACGGTATTTCAGCGAAATAGATTTTATTGGTCGCCATACACCATGGTATTCTTTTCGCGTCCAATCCTGATTGCTTGACCAAAATATCGGTCGCCCATGCAATGCCGTCTTTGCATGTTTCATCACTGCATTGCCCTTTTTCAAGTGCGATGTCGCGCAGTTCATTGCGGCCGATAGAATTGATAAATGGTTCGAATGTTGCAGCAGCAACGAAAATAATTGTCGATATGGCTATAATCGCAACCAGCCATTTCTTTTTTTTGCGCATCATATTGCCGCCATTGGACCTGTTTCGTTTCTTATCCTGTCATGAAGCGGTAGAAAAAAGACAGTCGGATTTGTTTCATCACACAGTTTTATTATCATGATAATAGGAAGAGGTGAAAAAGCGCTTCTCTCCAAGCCCAACTTGTTCTATTCCGAAAGGCAGAGGCAATTAAAGGTCATTCATGAGCGAAAGCGTACATAACCAACAGTCAACACAAGAAGCAGCATCGCAAACGATTTACGGTGAGGATGGCGCTATCGACAGTGGGTTTCTGGAGCGGGTGCGCCAGGCGGTTGAAGGGCATGATACGCAATTTTTAAAAGAGGATGTTGCTTCACTCCATCCTTCGGAACTTGGCCATCTTATTGATGCGCTTGATACGTCCGAGCGCCAGAACCTAATTGCGCAGTTGGGTGATGATTTCGATTTTGCTGCCTTGACCGAGGTTGACGAGGCTATTCGCCTTGAGATCATGGAGGCGCTGCCCAATGCGCAGATTGCCGAAGGCGTTCAGGAACTTGATTCCGATGATGCTGTTTATCTGCTTGAAGACCTTGATGAAGAGGATCAGGCCGAAATTTTGGCACAGCTGCCTTTCACTGAGCGTGTGAGATTGCAGCGTTCGCTTGATTTTCCAGAAGATAGTGCCGGTCGGCGTATGCAGAGCGAATTTGTTGCTGTGCCACCATTCTGGACGATCGGACAGGTTATTGATTATCTGCGTGACGATGAAGGATTACCGGATCACTTTATGCAGGTTTTTGTTATTGATCCGACTTTTCATCTTCTGGGGGCTCTTGACTTGGATCGTCTGCTTCGTACCCGTCGTCCGGTACGGGTTGACGAAGTCATGCATGAGACGCGTCAGCCTATTCCTGCCACAATGGATCAGGAAGAAGCGGCACAAATATTCGAGCAATATGACCTTTTGTCTGCGGCTGTCGTTGATGAAAATGGCCGTCTGCTTGGTGTTTTGACGATTGATGATGTTGTTGACGTCATTCAGGAAGAGGCGGAAGAAGATATTATGCGCCTTGGCGGCGTTGGCGATGAAGAATTATCTGATACGGTGATTCAGACAGCACGCTCTCGGGCACCATGGCTGACGGTCAATTTGTTGACAGCTTTTGTATCGGCGGCCGTTATCGGTTTGTTTGACGGTACAATCCAGCATATGGTCGCTTTGGCTATTTTGATGCCGATTGTTGCCTCTATGGGAGGGAATGCAGCAACGCAGACCATGACGGTGACCGTCCGCGCGATTGCTACACGTGATATTGATATCTATAACGCGTTTCGTGTTATCCGCCGTGAAGTGCTTGTTGGCCTGATGAACGGATGTGTTTTTGCTGTTTTTATCGGGCTTGCCGCCGGTCTATGGTTTGAAAATGCAGATCTTGGCGCAATTATCGCTTCGGCTATGGTAATCAATATGTTGGCGGCTGCCTTGGGGGGGATTCTGATACCGCTTTTGTTGCATCGTTTAGGGGCCGACCCGGCGATTGCGTCATCTGTTTTTGTAACAATGGTGACGGATATTGTCGGCTTTTTTGCGTTTCTGGGGCTTGCCACATGGTGGTTCGATTTTCTGGGGGGCTAGAAAAGGCAAGCCGATGATCCATGAATATTATACCATTCGTGAATTGACGCGTGAATTCGGAATTACGACCCGTACACTCCGGTTTTATGAAGATGAGGGACTAATTTCTCCTTTTAGACGGGGGCGTACCCGTCTTTATACGCAGGCAGACCGTAACAGGATTGAACAGATTTTACGTGCCAAAAGGCTAAATTTCTCACTGGCTGATATTGCTGAATTACTGGCCATGTATAATGAACCGGCTTTTGACGAAGCATCGGTCAAGGGCACGCTTGGCAAAATCAACGAGAAACGTATCGCTTTACGACAGATGCGCCGTGATATTGATGATTCATTGCATGAGTTGGAGCGTATTGAAGAAATGTGCTTCGAACGCTTGGCCGAACTCGGTGTCAGTCGCTAAAGCATGTTACGAAAAGCTTTATTCAGCGTCGACCTTCCAGATTGTTTGGTTTCTTTCTTACTGTTCGCAACATGGACAGGATAAGCACCCTCGACAGTATGGGCAAATGTCAAAACAAGATATGCCCTAAAAATAGATTTTCTTTACGTTAGTGGCGGGAAGTCTCGTTGTCATTTATATCAAAAGCGCAGTCAGCCCGGATCATGTCCATCATCTTGTCAATAATAAGATCATGATCTTTCGAATCGCCTTGTGCGAGTATAACAGTTGATATTTGCCATAGACGCCCACGCTTATACGTAACATATTGAGCGGATACATAGGGAATCTTGCTGGTAGTTTCGCGGTTTTCCGTAGATCGTAGAAATATCATGTCCTTATCTTTATATTCTTTGACAATGAGGGCTGGGTTGTCTCTGGCAAATTTTTGCGGCCATTCCAGCGCATACTCAGCCGGCATCCATCGTGCACTGTAGGTGATACGATTCATACCCTTGAAAAGCATCCTATCGTAGGTTCCTTTATTGGGATCTTCAAAAACGGGCGGGGAAACTTCCCAGCCTTTGGGCAAGTCAAAAGCAAAGTGGCTGATCGGGCTTTTAAGGGTAGTAACGGGTGCTTCTTTGTTTCCTAGAAATTTCAATTCATCATTGAGCATTGAATAAGTCCACCTATAAGGCATATCGAGGTCTTCTTTTTTGGTATTCGGCGGTGATATGATGACGGCATAGCCGACATAATTATGTTCCAGGCTGAACACTTCCAGATATTGATTTTTTGCGTCAAAACGAGCGGCTTTGCTTTGTGGTCCGACGCCAGTACTCGATTTTGGTATTATCTCGAGATAGGGATACATATTTTCATGACCAAAAAATCGCATAAAATCTTTAAGATCTGTCGGATTGATATGTCTTTCACGACGCGCAACAAGAGCAGAGATGATATTTTTTTTAGGGGAATAAATACCCCACCCCATTATAGCTTTATTTATTCGTATATAGCTTAATTGCCAGTCATCGTCCCAATCACCGCTTGTTCCGGTTATAAAATTTTTGACGGATGAAAACTCCACCAATGGACGTAAGGATTCTAGTATCTTTACAGCCAGCTCTACAGTATTTTCACAGTCTTCGGATTTTTGGCAGCTTATTTTGATAAGCCGCTGCCGCCTGAAATATGTGTCTTGAATAAAGATTGTATTGCGTGTTCGTGCGATAAGAAAATGGTAAGGGGTGGAAAAATGTTCCTGCCATTCCAAATCGATATTGTTCTCGATAGAGGCCCACCGTTTAATATCATCATTAATGTCGTCTTGTAGAGGAACATCCACATTGGACATAGGACTGCGATAATAGTCAATTTGCGCTGATGGTCCGCTAAATCTTATCCGGTTCTCATTCTTATCAACGAAATTATAGTCGTAAAACCAGCCGTGAGTCAGTGTGATTCGATTGCCACTTTCTGGATTGATCCATATGATTTTTTCAGGTGGTTTTTGCGCAAGGCTTATCATGGGTGCGACAAATAATGAGGCAAGCATGATCAGAACAGGCGTTAATCTAGTTTTCATCGCTCTTTATCTCTGTTTGCTGTTCCATACATTTCATCGTTATGGCATCCAGTTCCTGTGAGCCGCGGGGTATTTCGCCCGTAATAAATATACGCAAACGTCCGTTCTTTTTGAGTGTATCGATTGTGCATCGGTCAATTGCGACACAATACTCCGGATCCGTTGTGTTTTTGCAAAGTTGTTTGCTGGTTTTGATAAGTTCGCCTTCAAGGACATGGAGGGATGGTGGGATAATCAGGGAAACACCCCAAAGTATGACAATCAAGATGGGCTGATGGATTAGATAAATGACGAGTGAATGCTTGCCGCTCCATTCAATAAGGCTGGAAATACGAATATTGATACATGGCTTTTCAAGGTATTTGAGCTTGTCATAATGTTTGAGTAGACGTGCTACAAATATACCTGCAAGGTCGGCCGAAAACCATGGGAAAAGCGGAACGAAATCGAAGCTTTCCCGTGGATTGAGGGCAAGACCTGTCCACCAGAGCAGGGGCGTATTGAAAAATGGATGTGAAAAATAATAAGGCAGCAGAAATGCTGCAATTGCACTGGCAAAAACCAGAGCATTGGGGATACGTAAAAACAAAAGGCCAAGGAGGCCGGTCAGGGCAATATGGTGCAAAATGCCGAAATAGACAAAATCCTGCGGCATAAAAAAATAGGTAGCAATAGAAACAAGAAGTGCTGCGGTGATAATGACCGAGAATCTTTTAATGACTTTGCGGACATAAATATGCTCGTGATTGGCCAGTACAAGGCTGAAGCCGCTTAAGAATAGAAATGAGGCAGCGACAATTCGCGCCAATATACGCAATCCCCCAGATGTCGGAGTATCCGATGGGAGATAATTGAAATAACTAAGATCCCAGCTCAGGTGGTAAATGATCATGCCGATCAATGCGAGACCGCGTAATATATCGATTTTTCTTAAACGCAATCTGTGTTTATCCTTGTGTGCTTGTTGTCTTGTTATGGGCAACTGCTAAAGTCACGTCAATTCTAATTCTTTGTCTTGTTGTTTTTTCACGTGAGGGTATGAAATGGTTTCATCAGAAATATTGGATGTCGTCAGTGCATTGAACAGTCGCAAGTCTATCCGTGCATTTACGCAACAACCTGTATCACCTGCACTGATAGAAGAAATTCTAACCCTAGCTGCGCGTTCGCCTTCAGGTGCCAATATACAACCATGGAAAGTAACGGTTATTACAGGAGAAGCCTTGAAAAAATTGGGAGAGGAGCTGGTCTCTCTTTCCTTGTCCGGTGAAAAGCCTTCTCGTGAATATCATTATTATCCGCGGGAATGGCGTGAGCCTTATCTGGGACGCCGGCGCAAGGTCGGTTGGGATCTTTATCACAGCGTAGGGATTGAACGCGGCGATAAAGAAAAAATGGCCCGACAGCAGGCCCGTAATTTTTGCTTTTTTGATGCGCCGGTCGGTCTTTTGCTCACTCTAGATCGTGATATGGAAACAGGAAGCTGGCTTGATATGGGCATGTTTATGCAATCGATCATGATTGCTGCCCGCGGCTTTGGTCTTGATACATGTACGCAGGCAGCCTTTACCGATTATTGGCAGCATGTGGTGCGAATTCTTGATATTCCGTCCGATCAGCAGCTTATTTGCGGGATGGCGCTTGGCTATCGTGATGAAAAGGCACCTGAAAACAATTTCTCCACAGAACGTGAGCCGGTTTCCAGTTTCACCCGCTTTATTAACAGTCTTGGCGATTGAGGGCAGGTCATGCATTGTTCCATGTTGAAACAATGTTGTATTTTAACTATTTATTAAGGCTGTTTTGTTGCTTGTGAACAAAATATCACGTTGTTAACTGTTTTTTAATATTGCGTGTTCGTGTCGTTGCCTTTATAGGCATCGCACTGCCTCGTTACGAGGATGATGTCATAGAATTTATATGATGGTTTCATTGTGAAGAAGAGCATGAAACCCTCAAAGAGGGATATTAATGGAAAATACAGTTGAGAAATCCTGTCTGGCTGTTGCCGTGCGTGGTCTTGTTGTTTTGAGTTCGGCTATTTTTCTGGCTTATCTTTTTTTTGGCGCATAATTTTTTTTCGATTTTTCCCAATAAAACCTATATAAAATCATGCTTCATATGAAGGGAGCAGGATTTTATGTTTCTATCTGTTTTTGATTTATTCAAAATCGGTATTGGTCCATCTAGTTCTCATACGATGGGACCTATGACCGCTGCCGTAATGTTCCTTGATGAAATTCAAAATGGTGATTGGCCGCGCCCGCATGGTGCTGTTGTCAACCGTCTGAAGGCCTATTTGCATGGTTCATTAGCATTTACCGGTATCGGCCATGCGACGGATCGTGCTGTTATCCTTGGCCTTTGCGGTGAAAGCCCGGCCGATGTTGATCCAGATAAAATGGATGAGATGCTGGAAAAGGTAAAGAAGCGGAAATATGTCCATCCTGCTGGCCATCCTAAATATTTTTTTAATCCTAAAGACGACCTTATATTTGATCGAAAAACGCCACTTCCTGGACATCCTAACGGGCTGGCTTTTGAAGCTTATGGCAAGAATGGCGATATGTTGCTTCGGCGTATTTATTACTCGGTTGGTGGTGGTTTTGTCGTTAATAGCGATGATCTTGACCGTATCAAACATAATGAAAAACCGGTGGTTGAAAATGTGCCTTATCCATTTGCCAATGCAAAGGAAATGTTGGAAATGGCACGTGCGAGTGGCTTGAGCATTGCCGAGATGAAACGGGCCAATGAAGAAGTTTTCATGGAACGTGAGAAGCTGGATCAAGGGATTGATGCCATTTATGATGCCATGAATGCTTGTGTCGAGCGTGGTTTGGCAAAAGAAGGCGAGCTGCCTGGTGGCCTGCATGTGAAACGACGCGCCAAAAAGCTTTATGAGCGGTTAGAGGATGATTGGAAGAAAAACCGTAATAATCCGCTGCTCGCCAATGATTGGTTATCTGTCTATGCTATGGCGGTCAACGAAGAAAATGCGGCTGGTGGACGTGTTGTTACGGCGCCGACAAATGGTGCTGCCGGCGTTATTCCGGCAGCATTGCGCTATTATCTGCGTTTTAATGACGGGGCTGATGTTGAAGGTGTGCGCCAATTTTTGCTGACAGCAGCCGCTGTTGGCGGTGTCATTAAAAGCAATGCATCAATCTCTGGGGCCGAGGTTGGTTGTCAGGGTGAGGTCGGTTCGGCGTCGGCAATGGCTGCAGCAGGTTTGACGGCTGCTTTGGGCGGCACGTGTGAACAGATTGAAAATGCAGCTGAGATTGCTTTGGAACATCATCTGGGCATGACATGTGATCCGGTAGCTGGGCTGGTGCAGGTTCCTTGTATCGAACGTAATGCACTGGGGGCTGTTAAGGCGGTAACAGCATCATCATTGGCGCTTTATGGCGATGGGACACATTTTGTATCGCTTGATGCTTGTATCGAGACTATGCGCCAGACAGGGCGTGATATGCTGGATAGTTATAAGGAAACCAGCAAGGCCGGACTTGCTGTGAATGCGATTGAATGTTGATTACTAAAGGCGAATGCTAGATGCCTCTTCATCTTGTCAAATTATGTGTGGGTGTTTCATCGATAGAGGAACTTGCCGCCTGGATTGACTTCCGTCTGGAAGAAAAGCGTGCGGCCGGGCTTGTGCCCGAGCAATTCCATACCACCCGTATGGTGCCCAAACGTATTGACGAATTATTGGATGGAGGCTCTCTTTATTGGGTGATCAAGGGTAATATACAATGCCGGCAGCTATTGAAGGATATTCGCATATTTACCGATGACAAGAATATCCAGCGGTGTCATCTGGTTTTGGAATCCAAAATTATACCGACAATATGGCAGCCGCGTCGGGCTTTTCAGGGGTGGCGTTATCTTAAAGACGAAGAAGCGCCCACAGATGACAGGATCGGGGCGCATTCGGATTTGCCGCCCCATCTTAGACAAGAGTTGGCGCAATTGGGACTTTTGTGATTATGAATTGGTTGCACCAAGGCGCAACATGACCGCTTTACGGCCGGAAGGGCTGGACAAACGAAGATGGATTTTTACAAATTTTTGCGCCATGCGCCGATTGCGCTGGCTCTGGCAGATAAACAGGTTGACCAGATCTTTTGTGCCGAGTGCTTTTGGCGTACTCTTCAAGTCAGCCAGTTTCGCAGCCGCTTCCTGTAGTGATTTGAAGTGAAGCGCTGAGCGCGTTTGCGATGGTTGAGCGGTCGCAAGACTTTGTCCCAATCCCAATTCCATTCCATACGCCATAATGACACCCCTTTACGCTTACACTCTTTAATCAACAATTTTTATTGGGATAATGCATAGCAGTTAAAATTTGCTTTCTTTAAAGCGGCACATGCATCGGAAGCCGATTTTTTGTCATTAAAACCGGTGAAACGGGCACGGAAATAACGCTGACCATTTTTTTCGAAAACTTCGGTGTGCGGAGACGCTTTTCTCAGTGCAATTTTGGCCGAAGACGAGGAAGCTTTGGAAAGCATCTCGCTTGCCTGTGACTGGCTTGGTAATGAACCGATCTGGACGCTCCAGCCTGAAGATACAATGCCACGTGCTGTTGTTGGTGCTGAAGCTGTAATGACCGGATCAATATCTTTGACGATTGCATTATTCGCGGCGACAGCGGCTTGTGGTTGCTCTTTGACCGATTGTGAAGCCAGGGCGGTCAGTATGGCGCTGTCCTGTTCGCGTGCTGTTGCTGCTTTTTTCGATAAGGGGATGGGGGCTTCATGACCTGAAGGCAGATGGGAGGAGAGTGCAACATCGGTTGAAGGTGTCGCCGATACGGCGGCAACTAGTGCCGATTCTCTACCTTTGCTTTTCGTTGCCTGAGGTAGATAGCGACGCAGCAGCTCAGCCATATGGGCATCGCGTAAGCGGGCTGTACGGCCACCCATGACAACAGCAACAAGGCTTTTATTATCCATGCGCATGGAGGTTGCAACATTGAAACCAGAGGCATTGATATAACCGGTTTTTATGCCATCTACACCCTTCATGGTTTTGACCAGTGTATTATGGCTGCTGATCGTTTGACCGCGATACTGAAAGCTTTCAATCTTGAACCATGCATATTGTCTTGGAAAATGTTGGCGCAACGAAAGCGACAGGATCGCCATATCACGTGCGGTCGAATAATTGTTTGGATTCGGCAAACCTGAAGGGTTGGCGAAATTGGTGTTCATCATGCCGAGGCGACGCGCTTTTGCCGTCATCATCTGGGCGAATCGGCTTTCTGAGCCGCTGAGATATTCTGCAATAGCGGATGCTACATCATTTGCTGAACGTGTAATCAATGCCTTGGCTGCGGCCTCTGCACCAATGGTCTGGCCAGGCTTGAAACCGATCTTTGTTGGCGGACGCGAAGCGGCATGGGCTGAAACCGGAATAGGTGTATTCGGAGATACACGGCCTTCTTGCATGGCTTCAAATAACAGATAGAGCGTCATCATTTTTGTTAAGGAGGCGGGATAACGGCGTGCGTTTGCATTGACTTGAAACAAAGTTTTCCCTGAATTGGCATCAATAACGATTGCTGCATACCGATCGGCATAAATGCCGTTTGGGGTTGCTGCTTGAACATTGCCGATTCCAAAAATGGCAATCGAAGCAATAACAGCTATTTTCTGGATGGCAGGTAAGGCTCTGGAAAATGAAAAAGACACGCTGAACACCTTAAAATCAAAACAAATTAACATCTTAGACAAAATGATTGCAGGTCTGATGTATTTAATCCATCAGTCTGCTGATTGACTATAGCGTGACAGCGTTACCAATCCGTTTATAGATTGAAGCTTTTAAGGAGATGAATTTTTTCCTAGAAATGGAGTTTGGTGCAGATTAGTGCCGAGAAAAATGCCGCTTGTTGTAAACATCTGTTGCATTGCCGTCATGAGGCCTTAAAATTGGAAGATAAAATACTACATAGAAGACCATGATGAAGTTACGTAGATTCAATAGAATGCTTATAGCCCCTGTTCTGCATGAGGACAAAAACAGGTATAGGGGGAGTTCGGATCATGAAACAGGCATTGTAACGCAGACGAGAACGCGTCTGAAGAAGCCGAATCTATACCGCGTTTTGTTGCTCAATGATGATTATACGCCGATGGAATTTGTGATCATGGTTCTGGAGCGGTTCTTTAAAAAGAATCGTGAGGAAGCAACCCGTATCATGCTTAATGTCCACCATGACGGTGTCGGTGAGTGTGGGGTTTTTACTTATGAAGTAGCGGAATCGAAGGTGGCTCAGGTGATGGGTGTAGCGCGAGAAAATCAGCATCCCCTGCAATGTGTGATGGAAAAACAGTGAGGTTGTCTTATGCCGTCTTTTACATCTAGTCTTGAATTGACATTGCATCGTGCTCTGACTTTAGCCAGTGATGCGCATCATGAATATGCAACCCTTGAACATTTGCTTTTGGCTTTGATTGAGGACGAGGATGCCAGTGCTGTCATGCGGGCCTGCCGTGTTGATTTGACTGTACTTGAAAAGCGCCTTTCCGATTATGTTCAGGCCGAGTTGGAAGCTCAGATCAGTAGTGATCAGGATGACACTCGTCCGACTGCTTCTTTCCAGCGGGTCATCCAGCGTGCTGTCATTCATGTACAGTCGGCCGGTCGCGATGAGGTGTCGGGCGCCAATGTGTTGATTGCCATTTTTGCCGAGCGGGAAAGTCATGCTGCCTATTTTCTGCAGGAGCAGGGAATGACACGTTATGATGCGGTCAATTTTATTTCGCATGGAATTGCTAAGGAAGGTGTGCTGTCATTGCCAAATCATGGTGATTTGGATGATGACGATGATTTGGATGATGATTATGGTGAGCGTTTACGAAAAACACCGGATGCACTTTCTGCCTATTGCATCAACCTCAATCAAAAAGCCAAGGACGGCAAGATTGATGTGCTGATTGGACGTGACAGTGAAGTTAACCGGACAATACAGGTTCTATGTCGCCGCTCGAAAAACAATCCGCTTTTTGTCGGTGATCCCGGTGTTGGAAAAACAGCGATTGCCGAGGGACTTGCCAAGCGTATTGTTGAAGAACAGGTGCCGGAAGTACTGCGTGAGGCGGTGATTTTTTCACTCGATATGGGATCACTTGTGGCTGGTACACGCTATCGTGGTGATTTTGAAGAACGTTTAAAGCAGATTATCGTAGAGCTTGAAGCCTATCCCGGTGCGATCCTATTCATTGATGAGATCCATAATATTATTGGAGCAGGATCAACCTCGGGGGGGACGATGGATGCAGCCAATTTGTTGAAGCCGGCTTTGTCGTCGGGTGCTATCCGTTGCATGGGATCTACAACCTATAAGGAATATCGCCAGATTTTTGAAAAGGATCGTGCGCTTGCCCGACGGTTCCAGAAAATCGATATCAATGAGCCTTCTGTGCCCGATGCAATTGAAATTATGAAGGGGATTAAATCCTATTTTGAAGATTTTCATAAGTTGAAATATACAGATGATGCAATGAAAGCATCGGTTGAACTTTCATCACGTTATTTGGCGGATCGTAAATTGCCTGATAAGGCGATTGATGTTGTTGATGAGACCGGTGCAGCACAGATGCTGCTGCCCAAGAACAAGCGCAAAAAAACAATTGGTGTGAAGGAAATTGAAGCGACAATTGCAACGATGGCGCGTATTCCACCTAAAACGGTATCGCGCGATGACCGGAAGGTTTTGGCCAATCTGGAAAACGAATTAAAACGTGTTGTCTATGGGCAGGATAAAGCTATCGAAGCACTGACAGCTTCGATTAAATTGGCGCGCGCTGGATTGCGGGAACCTGAAAAACCGATTGGAAATTATCTTTTTTCTGGCCCGACAGGTGTCGGTAAGACGGAAGTTGCCAAGCAATTGGCACATTCTTTAGGTGTTGAGCTTTTACGTTTTGACATGTCGGAATATATGGAACGCCATACTATTTCACGTTTGATTGGAGCGCCTCCCGGTTATGTCGGTTTTGATCAAGGTGGCTTGTTGACCGATGCTGTGGATCAAAACCCTCATGCGGTGATTTTGTTGGATGAGGTGGAAAAAGCCCATCCTGATCTTTTCAATATATTATTGCAGGTGATGGATAATGGTCGTTTGACTGATCATAATGGCAAACAGATTGATTTCCGCAATGTCATTTTGATTATGACTACCAATGCCGGTGCTTCCGATATGGCCAAAGCAGCAATCGGCTTTGGCAAAACCCAGCGTGAGGGCGATGATGTTGAGGCTATCAACCGGCTGTTTACGCCGGAGTTCCGTAACCGCCTTGATGCGATTATTCCTTTTGCACCTTTGTCGACAACTGTTATCCATCAGGTGGTGCAGAAATTCATTTTACAGCTTGAAGCGCAGCTTGCCGATCGGGATGTCACTTTTGAATTGTCGGACGCCGCGATGAAATGGCTTGGAACAAAAGGTTATGATGAGCGCATGGGGGCACGTCCTTTGGGGCGGGTGATTCAGGAACATATCAAGAAGCCGCTGGCCGATGAGATATTGTTTGGCAAGCTCAAAAGCGGCGGTACAGTCAAGGTGCTCGTTGATAAGGATAAGCTTGCACTTGAGATATTGCCCCATCAAACATTAAAAGCACCGGCCAAAGGCAAGAAGCCAAAAACCCATGCCTGAAGTCCATCTTGATAAGGGAGAGGCGCTTATCTTAGGCTAGGGCTGCGCGGATTTTTTTAGCCTGTTCTTCCAGTTCAGCGGGATCAGCCATAGCGCCGGTATGGGGCTTAAGATCAACGCCATCAAAACGTGGAATAATATGGAAATGCAGATGATAGACGGTTTGTCCGCCGGCCTGTTCATTGAATTGCATCAAGGTAATGCCGTCGGCATTGAAAGCGCATTTGACAGCTTGTGCAATTTTTTGAACAGCAAGAATTGTTTTGGACAGTGTCTCCGGAGAGGCATCCAACAGGTTGCGTGAACTTTGACGGGGAATGACCAGCGTATGCCCTGGGCCTTGTGGCATAACATCCATAAAGGCGACAATATCGTCATCTTCGAAAACACGCACAGATGGAATTTCACCGCGCAACAATTTTGCAAAAATATTGTCATTATCATAGGCCGTCGACATATTGGCATCCTCTGTTGAATAATTTGGTTGGCCAAGAGTACCGATGAAATGTTTGTGCATCAAGGCGTTTGTTTGAATAGATAAAGTGTTAAGAAAACTATTTATTTATATGAATTGATTCTTTTTTTGGGGAGAAGCCTTCAAAAATCATCTGGTTGGCCTGGTTGGCAACAGTATCCCATTCTTTTTGTGAATGGACGGTATAGGCAAGAACAGGCAGATTAAGTTTGGTACGGACAAAGCGCGTGAAAGAGTTTGAAATATCATTTTTATCATAGGCGACAAAACTGACACTGTGGGCGAGCATGGAAAAATGGGCTTCGATATCGTTACGCTTAACACCTTTGCCGACAAGCCCATGAGGAATATTCTGGCCAGTTACAGGAAAGCGGCGCAAAATATGCTGATCTTTGGACATCATGGCGGTTTTATTATCATATTGGATAAGAAGATCGGCAACGGATGTAATAAGGCCGCTATCCTCGCCATCATTACCATGGATATCAACCAGTATAGGCGCCTTTCCGTCAATATCTTCAAGGAGTGTTTCCAGAGAGATGATTTTTTGTCCGCTGTTACCGATTTCGAACTTGCGTATTTCTGAAGAGCTTAAATCAATGATACGTTCTTTGCGGCCGATAAGACGCTGCAATGTTAAATCGTGATAGATCATTGCGACACCGTCACGCGAAAGCTGGACATCACATTCGATCACATAGCCGCGCAGAGCAGCCAGTTCGAAAGCTGGCAGTGTATTTTCCCACAGGGTTTTGTTCATGTCGTGTAGGCCGCGCGCTGCGATGGGCAGCGCGCACAGCCAGTCGGTTGTCATGATCGGGTGCCTTAAATTTCCAGAATGGCTTCGATTTCGACGGGTACATCAAGTGGTAGTGCTGCCACGCCGACAGCAGAACGAGCGTGTTTGCCAACATCGCCTAGCGCATTGACAAAAAAGTCGGAAGCGCCATTGGCAACTTGCGGAATGTCAGTAAAGCTTGGTTCGACAGCAACAAAAACATTGATTTTGGCAACACGCTTGATTTTATCAAGGTTGCCAAGAGCGGCCTTGGCCTGAGCGAGAATGTTAATAGCGCAGGCTTCAGCAGCTTTTTTACCGGTTTCGGCATTAACATTGCCGCCGACTTTACCTGTGGCAACGGCTTTCCCGTTAACAAGGGGCAACTGCCCGGAAATAAACAGCTGGTTGCCACATTTGGCTGTTGTTACGTAATTGGCAACCGGTTGTGCAGCTTCGGGAATGGTGACGCCAAGTGCTTGCAAGCGGGATTCAATAGTATTTGACATAGTGCCTCCTCTTTATTGGATGTTTTCATTCATCCATAGACGATTTTTGCTGGTAAGCAAATAGTCGCATGATCATCGTCGCGTTTTTACTCGCTTTTTGCCATTTTTCTATGCTAACGGCTTATATATATGGAGAAATGATAATGCGTGTTCAACTTTATTTGGCAAGTGTTTTAATCTGGAGCGGTGTGGCTGTAACACCTTTATACGCAGCTGATACCCCCCATTTTTCTTCACATCGGGCTGTTTATGATCTGGTCTTGGATAATGCATCGGACAAGTCTGGGATTTCCGGATTAAATGGCCGTATGGTCTATGAATTCAATGGTTCACCATGTGAAGGTTATACAACACGGTTTCGCTTTGTTACACGTATTGAGTCGAGTGAAATGCCGGTGCGCGTTTCCGATCAGCAGACAACAAGTTTTGAAAGTGCTGACGGCCGTGAGTTCAAATTTGTATCCAAGACCTATATGGATCAGGAATTAACGCAGGAAGTCGATGGTAGTGCAAGTCAGGATGGTAAAGTGATTAAGGTTCATATTACCAAGCCACACGAAAAGGATGTTGAGCTGAAGAAAGCTGATTTCCCAACGATGCAGACGTTCAATATTGTGCGTAATGCTTTGGGTGGCAAGCATTTTATGCACTCTGTTCTTTATGACGGTTCCGATACAGCTGAAAAATTGAGTGAGACAACGGTTGTATTGGGGGCGTTGAAGCGTCCTGAGGGTAGTGCGGAAGAAAAGGCCATGGGAGAGGTTGGCAAAGCTTCTTTTTGGCCGGTGACAATTTCCTATTTTGATGATGAAACCAACCCGGATGGGCTGCCTACCTATCGGACCTCTTTCAAGCTTTATGAAAATGGCGTGACCCGTGATCTGGTGATGGATTATGGCGATTTTAGCGTCAGGGGTAAACTTGTTTCACTCGAACTTTTCAAGCCTGACAAGACCGCAAAGACCTGTCAGGCAAAATAAGGTAATATCTTTTCGTTGCCTATTAGATGGCAAGGTGATCAATGATATTTTGTGCGGCAGCCAGACCTACTCGTTGAAGTGAGTCGTCTGTATTGCCACCAGTATGGGGGGAGGCAATGAAGTTGGACAATGTCAGCAATTTATTATTATGCATGACAGGTTCATCTGCGAATACATCGCTGGCGGCTGCGGCAATTCTACCAGATTGAAGTGCATTATAAAGCGCATCTTCATCAACGATTCCACCACGCGCTACATTGATCAAGAAAGCATCTTTTTTCATTAGATTGAATTGTTTTTCTCCAATCATCATTTTTGTGTCGCTGGTCAAGGGAACATGAACACTGACAATGTCGCTTTGTGATAAGACATCATCGACGGTTGCGCAGCGTTTTATGCCATAGGTTGTAAAGATATCGACTTCAGCAAAAGGATCATAGGCGCAAATTGAGCAGCCGAACCCATTTTTGAATATTTGGGCTGTTTCTTTGCCTACGCTGCCAATACCGATAAGCCCGATTGTCTTACCGCTGATTTCAATGGCTTTTTCAGGTAATTTCCAATGACCGTTTTTGATGTTGCTATCGGATTGTATCAGTTGTCGGCTTAGTGCCAGACTGAAGGCTATAACCAATTCGCTAACAGAGCGCGCATTGGCACCGGGGGTATTAGTCACTTTTACACCGGCCTGTTCGGCAGCAATGATATCAATATTGTCAAGCCCGACACCGTGTTTGGAAATTATTTTCAAGTTTTTGGCTGCTTTGATGTCAGTTGCGTGGATAGGGGCAACGCGGACAACAATAGCCCGGGCATTTTGGCGCCAGTCTGAGTTCAATGATTGTGGATAGTTCACAACGTCGAAATGCTTTTCCAGCATGTTAACAGCCGACTCGGCAATCGGATCGAGTATATAGATCATGTGATGTTCTCTTTATGATTGGCTTTGAAATGCCATGCCGGACGAGGAGGCATGGCATTTGGTTTTTAGTGGCTGGTTTTTCGTGGCTCGATCATTGTCATAAGCAGGATCAACGCCAATAATGAACAGCCTGCGAGGAAGATAAAAACGCTGTTCCAGTCATAATGATCGAGAATCCAGCCCACCACGAAGGGGGCAAAGGCACCGCCCAGCGATCCGCCGGTGTTGACGATGGAGGCGGCAAAGGGAACCTTGTTCTTTGATGCCAACCCCATAGGATAAACCAGAAAGGTTGAATAGCCTAGATTGAGCAGAATGCCGGTGACAAGGAAGAGTAGCGCAAGCAAAGTTGGATTCTCGGGCGCATGAAGCATAGTGTACATCATGCCGATTGTAGCGAAAGTGGTGATCAGCATGACAGGTTTACGGCGTTTTTTGAAGACACGATCAGATAGGATGCCACCTAAAATATTACCGATAATGGCGCCAATCCATGGAGCTGATGCGACAAAGCCCATTTTTATAATGGTAAAGTGCTTAACATTGATCAGATAGGTTGGAATCCAAGTCATAATGGCATAAGTGATGCCAACCATCAAAAAATATCCTAATGCGCAGGCCCAATTGTTCCATGAAAGTAAGATGGAACGATTGTTGTCTAGTGCTTGAATGGATTTTGTTCTGATGAGTTTATCTAGAAGCGTGTTGTCGGCTGCTTTAGTAGTGCTATTGCCATTGCTATTTGAGACGGCATCTTGTTCGTCGGCATTGATGTAATCACGTTCTTCCTGTGAAGTATGAATGCTGTCTTCAGGGTTGTCTTTGACGAGCCAAATCCATAAAGCTGCAATAATCAGACCGGGTACCGCAAATATGTAAAAAACTTCACGCCAGCCATAAAGCGCAATAATCATTGCGCAAAGAGGCGGTACGATAGCTGGAGCGACTTTAGCGGCTGACATGAAAATGCCGGTAGCGAGACCTTTTTCCTTGGCGGGGAACCAGCGATTAATGACTGATATAATACCGATATTGATAGGGCCTTCGGCTGCGCCTAAGAGGCCGCGGGCGAATTTTAATTGCAGGACAGAATGTGTCATGCCGATGAAGAGTGTTGCTAGAGATGTTAGGATAAGGGAACCGGTTAATAGTTTTTGGATACCAAATCGGCTGAAACAATAACCTGCAGGTATTTGAATAATGGCGTATGTTATATAGAAAAGACTGGCAAGTGCGCCGATATCTGTATTGCTGAGGTGGTATTCATTTTTGATGAATGGAACGACCACGCCGATATTTGCACGGTCAGCACCGGCTATCAAATAGGCAAGGAAAAATATAAGGGCAATGATCCAGCGAAATGCGGATTTATTTTTTTTTGCAGGTGTCATAGAGTCTTCCCCTGATTGTCATTTTGAATAGGCGTTTTTGTAGGTGCCGTCAGCAATGGAGCGCAGGATATCTGCTTCTTTTTCGATTTGGGCTTGAACTTTGATCAGAAGAGATTCTGCAATTTCTTGTGAAAAAGCGACAACGCCATCAAGGTCGGCGACGACGATATCACCGGGCGAGATCAAAAGCTCTCCAATGTTGATGGGAACATTGATCGCCCCAGGTCCATCTTTGTACGGGCCACGATGATTGGCTGCGATGGCATAACAGGGAAAGCTGTTTTCACATATGGCATCACAATCGCGCAATGCGCCGTTTATGATGAGTCCGCTGGCATGGCGTGATGCTGCAATGGAGGAAATTATTTCCCCGATAAGGGCGCGTGAAGTATCGCCTTCGCCATCAACGACAAGTACATCGCCCGGGCGAATAATCTCTAACGCTTCATGAATGGCTTTATTGTCACCCGCGCGCGTTTTGACCGTAACAGCAGTACCAACCAGACGTCCGCTATATTTATGAAAATGATGAATGGAACTGCAGCCGGGTAACCGTTCTAGATTGTCGCTGATAATAGATGTGGCAACATTTTTATAGGCTTTTATCAAGCTGGGTTTGGCAGGCGATGCAGATGGGTTCATTGCAATTGCGGCCATTTTTTCCTCCTCTTAAATATTCTAAGGATCGTGTTATGACGATTGTCACGAATAGAAAAGAGATAAATAAATATTATTTATCATGAAAATAAAATATCATTTAGAATAATGTTTTTTGATTTTTTATGATTTTATTGGATGTAATGACTTTTTACGATTAAATTAGGCATATAGATTCGATCTATTTATATTTTTTAGGAATGATAAATGTCGGCTTTAACGATAAAACAGCTTGAAGCGCTTTATTGGATTGTAGAATTGGGAAGTTTCGAACGTGCTGCAATGAAGCTTAATACATCGCAATCAGCGATTTCGAAAAGAATTAGAGAGCTTGAGGCCATTGTTAATCAGGAGTTGTTCGATCGCTCCAAGCGAACGGCTGTACTGACACCTGTCGGTGAAAGAGTGTTATCTACCGCTGTGCAGGTTCTGGATATTGAACTTGATATTTTGAATATTGGAACATCAACTACGATTCCGATCAATCGTTTGCGGTTGGGTATAACAGAGTTGACAGCCATGACATGGTTTCCTCTTTTTGTCCAAGAGGCAAAGGCACGATTTCCCCACTTGTCTATTGAGCCTCAGGTTCAGGCGAGTCGGTTATTGATGAGTCAGCTTGAGGACGGCAAGGTTGATATGGTGGTGGCGCCTGATGTTTTTTCCAACGGGGAATTGCAGGTTGTCCGTTTGGGAGAATTATCCAATGTATGGATGGCCAAACCCGGGTTGGTTGATCTGGATCATGTTCGTACGCTCGATGATCTGACGCGATATCGTGTTCTGGTGCAGGGAGGTGAATCCGGTCTTGGTATCAGCTATAATCGGTTTTTGCGGATGAATGGTGTTGTGTTTCCCCATATTATGACAGCTGATAATCTTGTGGCGTTGCTTGGTCTGACTGTTGCTGGGCTTGGTGTTTCCTATCTGCCTCGGCATTGCTTTCGCGGATTGATCTCACAGCAGAAGTTGGAGATGATACCGGTGCAGCCGATGTTGCCACCGGTGGCCTATAGTGCATTTTATCATGGTGAGAGGATTGGCGGGTTTCTGACGCAGATAGCCGATATGATGTGCGATTTGTGTGATTTTAGGGTGGCGCTGCAGACATAAGTCTCGTTAAAGAGCGTAAGGCTCTTGTCTTTTTCATGTGGAACATGTAAGAGACCCCCATTCCACACACGGAAAATGGGTATAGGCGGGAGAAATCCGCCTGTTTCCGCCGGTGGCAGATATCTGCCAATTTCCGTGGAGGTTCAACCGGAAAGGATTAAAACAATGGCATTGCCCGATTACTCAATGCGCCAATTGCTTGAAGCTGGCGTTCACTTTGGTCACCAGACACATCGCTGGAACCCTAAAATGGCTCCTTATATCTATGGAGCGCGCAACAACATCCATATTATTGACCTTGCACAGACTGTGCCGTTGCTACATCAGGCACTTAAAGTTGTGTCGGATACAGTTGCACGTGGTGGTCGTGTGTTGTTTGTTGGCACCAAGCGTCAGGCTTCCGATATCATTGCCGATGCAGCCAGCCGCTCGGCCCAGTATTATGTCAATGCCCGTTGGCTCGGTGGTATGCTGACCAACTGGAAGACGATTTCCAATTCAATTCAACGTCTGCGCAAGGTTGATGAAATTTTGGCCAGCGAAGCACAGGGCTTCACCAAGAAAGAGCGCCTTAATCTTGATCGCGAACGTGAAAAACTCAATCGTGCTTTGGGTGGTATTAAGGATATGGGTTCGGTTCCCGATCTGATCTTCATTATTGATACCAATAAGGAAGCGATTGCTATTCAGGAAGCTAAGCGACTGGGTATTCCGGTTGTTGCGGTTATTGATACCAATTGCGATCCTGACAGCATTGATTATCCGATTCCAGGCAATGATGACGCATCACGTGCAATTGCACTTTATTGCGATTTGGTTGCCAAGGCAGCGCTTGACGGTATTGCTCGTCAGCAGGGTTCGATGGGCGTTGATCTTGGAGCACAGGCCGAAGCTCCGGCCGAGCCGGCTCTGGCAGAAGCCCCGACTGCTGAATAATAGCCTTGGCAAAGAAGCATCTGCTGTCTTTGCCACTGTAAATTGCGGCAAACGGGCATAGGAGGAAAACCTCTTTTGCCCGCTTTGTCTTTTAAGGGCGTTTGTTGTCAAACGGGATTATCCAGTTCGCAGGCGTCATGTTTTTAAAAAAAATCGAGAGGCATAGAATGAGCATTTCCGCTGCACAGGTAAAAGAACTGCGTGAATTGACTGGCGCAGGTATGATGGATTGTAAAGCTGCTTTGGGTGAAACCAACGGCGATATGGAAGCGGCCGTTGATTGGCTGCGCAAAAAAGGGATTGCAAAGGCCGATAAGAAGGCTGGTCGTACAGCGGCCGAAGGTTTGATCGGTGTTGCATCCAATGGTGAGACTGCAGTTCTGATTGAAATCAATTCGGAAACAGACTTTGTTGCCCGTAACGATGCCTTTCAGGATATTGTCCGTAATGTTGCTCAGGCCGCTCTTGATACGGATGGTTCTGTGGATGCGGTTTCCAATGTAACCTATCCGGGAGCGACGAAGTCTGTTGCTGATACGATCAAGGATGCTATTGGTACAATTGGTGAAAACATGGCATTCCGCCGTTCAGCTATGCTGAATGTCAAGCCGGGCGTTGTTGCAACCTATATCCATAATGGCGTTGCTGATGGTTTGGGTAAAATGGGTGTTCTGGTTGCTATTGAAACCGAAGGTGATAAAGACGCGGCAATCGCTTTTGGTCGCCAGATTGCTATGCATGTTGCTGCAACCAATCCACTGGCCTTAACGCCTGCCGAAGTTGATCCGGCCGCTGTTGAACGTGAAAAAGAAATTTTCTCTGATCAGGCCCGCCAGAGTGGCAAGCCGGAAAATATCATTGAAAAGATGGTTGAAGGACGGTTGCGCAAGTTCTACGAGGAAGTTGTGCTGTTGTCACAGGCTTTTGTTATGAATCCTGATCTCTCGGTTGAAGCCGCTTTGAAGGAAGCTGAAAAAACAATTGGCAAGCCAGCCAAAATTGTTGGCTTTGTCCGTTTTGCACTGGGTGAAGGTGTTGAAAAAGAAGAAACCGACTTCGCTGCTGAGGTTGCAGCTGCGGCCAAGGGATAATGTCGTGAATATTGCGATGTTGAACGCATAATTATCAAGGGCATCGCGTGACAACGCGGTGCCCTTCGTGTATCGAGAGTGCTAGCGTATTCCTAGATGTGGGAGCTGCCTTTAAGGATAAGGCACACGCTAAAAGAATAATGAATGCATGGTTTAGCGTGCATTATCAAGAATTCGGAGACAAGGTCATGGCTGCCAAACCACTTTATAAGCGCGTCTTGTTGAAAGCCTCCGGTGAAGCATTGATGGGCGAGCAGAGCTTCGGGATTGATGTTTCTGTTGTTGACCGTATTGCCGCTGATATTGCGGCGGCGCGCCAGTTAGGTGTCGAAGTCGGCGTGGTGATTGGTGGTGGTAATATTTTTCGTGGTGTTGCTGTGGCTTCACGGGGGGGAGACCGTGTTACCGGCGATCATATGGGGATGTTGGCAACAGCGATCAATTCATTGGCCTTGCGGACATCTCTGACGAAGCTGGGTATAGATGCTGTTGTTTTGTCAGCGATTGCCATGCCGCAGATTTCTGAAAGTTTTTCACAGCGCAAGGCAATGGCTTATATGGGGCATGGCAAAGTGGTTATCTTCGCCGGCGGTACAGGCAATCCATTTTTTACAACTGATTCAGCTGCAGCTCTTCGTGCCGCAGAAATCGGTGCGGATGTGTTGTTGAAAGGTACGCAGGTTGATGGCATTTACTCTGCAGATCCTAAAAAAGATCCGACAGCTACCCGTTTTGATCGCCTGACACATGAAGATGTATTAAGTCGCGGCTTGGCTGTTATGGATACGACTGCCGTTGCCTTGGCACGTGAAAACAATATTCCTATTGTTGTCTATTCTATTCATGAAGCAGGTGGTTTGGCACGTGTTTTGGATGGTAGCGGACGCTTTACAATTGTATCGGACCAGAAATAATGCATAAGCTGCGTTAAGTGCAGTGAATAAGGAGCATATTGATGAGTGGAGCTATGGATATTAGTGACCTGAAACGTCGGATGGAAGGAGCTGTTAACGCGTTCAAACATGAGTTGAACGGTTTACGCACAGGGCGTGCTTCGGTTTCACTTCTTGAGCCAGTTATGGTTGAAGCTTATGGTTCATCCGTTCCGTTGAATACTGTTGCTAATATCTCGGTGCCTGAAGCTCGTATGTTATCGGTTTCGGTTTGGGATAAAAGTATGGTAGGTGCTGTCGAGCGCGGCATTCGTGAATCGAATCTTGGTCTTAATCCTATTACAGATGGTACAACCTTGCGCATACCTTTGCCCGAGCTGAATGAAGAGCGCCGTCGTGAACTGGTTAAGGTTGCCCATCAATATGCCGAGGCTGCACGTGTTGCAGCGCGGCATGTGCGTCGTGATGGCATGGACAATCTTAAAAAAGCGGAAAAAGATGGTGAAATCAGCCAAGATGACAGCCGTAGCCAGTCCGATAAGGTGCAGAAGCTAACGGACGAAACAATTGCCGATATCGATAAGATCTTGAGTGAAAAAGAAGTTGAGATCATGCAGGTCTGATTCTGCGAAAGGTGCAGTTTTTAATGTCGGATCCCCGTCATATCGCTATTATTATGGATGGCAATGGCCGTTGGGCGCAGCAACGCAAGTTGCCGCGTATTGCAGGACATAAGGCGGGGATGGAGACCTTACATAAGATTGTCCGTTACGCTGGCGAGCGCGGCCTTGAATGGCTGACCCTTTTTGCCTTTTCATCGGAAAATTGGTCTCGTCCGAATGAAGAAGTCATTCATTTGATGGGTTTGCTGAAATTTTTTATCCGTCGTGATTTGAGTGAGCTTCATAGCCGCAATGTGCGTATTCTTGTGATTGGTGGAAAAGACAATCTGCCGGATGATATTGCAAAAATGTTGCAGGAAGCAACAGATATGACAGCAGATAATAGCGGTCTTAATCTTGTTATTGCATTCAACTATGGCGCACGGCAGGAAATTGCACGGGCTGCCAGACGTATTGCGATTGCGGTCGAACGTGGTGAGTTGAAGTCTTGCAATGTTACTGGTGATACAGTCTCGTCCTATCTGGATACTGCGGATATGCCTGATCCTGATTTGATTATTCGCACCAGTGGTGAGATGCGTCTATCCAATTTTCTGCTTTGGCAGGCTGCTTATGCAGAAATGTATTTTACCGATGTTTTTTGGCCTGATTTCTCACCCCAGGATTTTGATCGGGCGATTATGGCCTATCGTTGTCGTGATAGACGATTTGGTGCGCTTGGTGCTGATGAAGAGCGCCGGAGTGCTTTATTGTGAAGATATGGCGCTATAGCATGGTAGTGGGTGGTTGCAGTGTGAAAAAGCGGGGTAGAGGCTGATGTCTAATCTTGTGCTACGTGTAATCACGGCCGTTGTTTTTTCAGCCGTTGCCTTATGGATGACATGGGTAGGCGGGGTGCCTTTTGCTATTTTTGCATGCGTGATCGGTGCGGCTGTCTATTATGAGTGGATAAATCTGTCAGCCCAACATTACCGTATGATGACAACAGTCATCGGTGTCGTCTGCTATGCTGTTCTTGCCTATTTGCTGATTGCCGATTATGCCGCGTGGCTGCTTTTCAGTCTGGTTGGTGCTTCAGCGCTTTTATTGGCATTGTTTTCCGGCCGCTCTGCCGGTTGGGTGGCTGGTGGCTTTTTATATGCAACAATACCGACAATATCATTAGCGCTGTTGCGCGGGGATGAACCTGCCGGTTTTGGCACGATCATTTTTCTTTATGCTGTTGTATGGGGAACAGATATTGCCGCCTATTTCAATGGCCGGGCCTTAGGTGGGCCTAAGCTGGCGCCTCGGCTTTCTCCAAATAAAACATGGTCGGGTGCCGTTGGCGGTGCAATAGCTGGCGTTGCCGGTGGAATGTTGGTTGCTTATCTTGCTATGGATACGACACCGGCAAATATAATCGTTCCTTTGCTGGCTTTTGTTCTGTCTGTCGTGTCGCAAATGGGCGATATTGGTGAATCATGGGTCAAACGACATTTTAATGTCAAGGATTCAGGGCGCCTTCTGCCTGGACATGGCGGATTTATGGATCGGGTTGATGGGCTTGTTTGTGCCGCCGTGATTCTTTACCTTGTCTGTGCGTTCTGTTCGGATGCGCAGGTTCCCTCCAATTTTTTTAATCTGGTATAGAGGTCGAATGTTGGAATCTGTTGATCTCTTTTCATTGTTGGTAATTGTTCTACGCCTATTCGGCGTTATTGCCGCAGTATTGACGATTATTTTTGTTCATGAATTCGGTCATTATATTGTCGGGCGCTGGTGTGGCATTGGTGCTTCTGCTTTCTCGCTGGGGTTTGGGCCGGAATTATGCGGTTATACGGATAAACGGGGAACGCGTTGGCGTTTGGCTTTGATTCCGCTTGGCGGCTATGTCAAATTTATCGGTGATGAGGATGCTGCGAGCATGCCGGGGGCACATGATAATAAGATCATGCCGGCCAATGCTTTTCCTGTTGTTGGGCCTTGGCGGCGGGCGGCGACCGTTTTTGCCGGTCCGTTTTTCAATGCCATTTTTACAGTCGTGGTTTTGAGTTTCTTTTTCTTTTTATACGGGCGTCAGGTTACAGAGCCGGTTGTCGGGACTTTGTTGCCTAATATGCCGTCGGTCGAGGCTGGCTTACAGTCCGGAGACCGGTTTGTCAAAATGGCAGGCGATACGGTTGAAAGCTTTGAAGATCTACAGGCCTATATTTCTTTGCATAGCGGTGATCCGATTGATTTTACGATAGAGCGCCAGGGGCGTATGCTGGATATGACGATTACGCCGTTGCGGGATGAGCGTGATGACGGCTTTGGCAATAAAACCCGTATTGGCCTTATTGGTGTGACGCCGCCGCTTAATCCTGCCGATGGCCGTACGGTTGATCCAGCTTATGTTAAGCGGGTTCATTACTCACTCTTACAAGCCGCGAATGAAGGGCTGGATCAGGCCGTCTTTATTGTGACCCAGACGATCCATGTCGTTGGACGGTTGATTACTGGACGTGAGGACCGTTGTCAGCTGAGTGGTCCGACAAAGACAGGCAAGATTGCTTGGCAAATCAGCGAGTTTGGCTTTGTTTCTCTTTTGAACTTTACGGCCTTCTTGTCTATCAGTATTGGTCTGGTCAATCTTTTCCCGATTCCGCCGCTTGATGGCGGTCATCTTGTCTTTTATGTGGCTGAAGGGCTGATGGGGCGGCCAGTGCCGCAAAAAATACAGGCGATTATTTTCCGAATCGGTATGTTTTTGGTGTTCGCTTTTATGGTTTTTGCGGTTTCCAATGACTATTTTCCGTGTTAAAGCGTCGGCGTGGATGATCTAAAGGGATGAAATTGCTGATATTTGCTGTTTTTTTGCAAAAAACAGTGAATTTTGTTTACCATATTTGTCTTTTGGCGTGACATCCATGCCACGGTTGCGCAAGAACTACTGAGGATTTTGATCTGGGGTCTTGCTTGTGTGAAAAAAACCGTTATTAGGGTAGACAAGTATTTTCCGGCGTAAGATCGGTAAAGAATAAAAGAAACAAGGGTAAAGAGCCAATGAAGGCGAATTCTAAATTTCTTGCTGCAGCTTCTGCAGTGGCCATGTCAGTTGCTTTGGCGGTTCCTGCAACAGTTGCAGTGTCGTTGGCATCTATAACAACAGCCGATGCGGCAACTGTTCGCAGTATTGAGGTGCGCGGTAATCAACGTGTTGATTCTGCGACGGTGCGCGAGCACATCAATATTAAGGTTGGCAAGAATTTTTCCAATAATGACATTGATGAAAGTGTTAAAAATCTTTTCGCGATGGGCGTCTTTTCAGATGTGACCATGCGTCAGGTCGGCAATACGCTTGTGATCAATGTTAAGGAATATGAAGTCGTCAATCAGGTTCTTTTCCAAGGTAACAAGAAAATCAAGGATCCTGATCTTCAGCGTTATCTTTCGTTGAAGCCACGCGAATCTTTTGATCTTGTTAAATTGAAAAATGATGAGCAGACAATTCGTGATGCCTATTCTTCAACAGGTCGTAATGATGTAACCGTTAATGCCCGTACAGTTGATCTGGGGCAGGGCCGTGTCAATGTTGTCTTCCAGATTTCTGAAGGCAAGAAAACCAAAATCGGTAGCATCACTTTTGAAGGCAACAAAGCTTTCGGTGATCGTCGTTTGCGCGATGTTATCGCAACAAAAAAATCGAACTTTATGTCATGGATGACCCGTGGCGATGTTTATAGTGAAGATCGTCTTGCCGCTGATAGCGAAGCATTGCGCCGTTTCTATTTCAATCGCGGCTATGCGGATTTCCAGGTTGTTTCCTCTCAGGCTACTTTTGACGAAGCTCAAAACAAGTATGATATTACTTTCGTTGTTGACGAAGGTGCCAAATATAAGCTTGGTGATATTTCTGTCGAAAGCACCGTTGATGGTGTTGATACAGCGACCATGAATGGTGTTTTGAAGACCAAACCGGGTCAGACTTATAATGCCAAGCGCATTGAAGATACGGTTCTGGCTTTGAATGATCGTGTTGCGGATTCCGGTTATGCTTTTGCCAAGGTTGAGCCGCGTGGTGATCGTGATTTTGAAAATCATACAATTTCGATTGCCTATAATATCGATCAGGGTCCGCGCGCTTACGTCGAACGCATTGAGATTCGTGGTAATGATAAGACACGCGATTATGTTATCCGTCGTGAATTTGATGTGAGTGAAGGTGACGCTTTTAATCAGACGATTGTTCAGCGCGCTAAGCGTCGTCTTGAAGGTCTTGGCTTCTTCCAGACAGTGAATGTAACGACGGCGCCCGGTTCTGAACCGGATCAGGTAATTCTTGTTGTTGATGTGACTGAAAAATCGACGGGTGAATTCTCGATCGGTGGTGGTTATACAACAGGGGGTGAAAGCCCGGGTGCTTCGGTTGAAGGTTCAATCACCGAACGTAACTTCCTTGGTCGTGGCCAGTATTTCCGTATTGGTGCCGGCTTCGGTGAAGACGATGCCCGTAATTATAGCCTGTCATTCACAGAGCCTTATTTCCTCGGCTATCGTTTGTCAGCCGGTTTTGATCTGTTCCGTAATACATACCGTATGAATGACGATTATGATGTCAAGCAGACGGGCGGTACAATCCGCTTCGGTGTTCCTGTAACGGATCAGTTGACAGCTTCGATTGCTTATAATTACAGCCAGGAAGAATATGATCTGGATCGTAGCGGCTATTATAGTAAGCTGGTTGATCAGAAGGGTCGCGAAAAAGAGTATTGGCAGGCAGAGGATTATTCCGGTGCCATTATTCAGGCCTCAAAGAATAGTCCATGGGTTCGTTCATCAATTAGTTATGGTCTGACCTATAATACCATCGACAATATGAAGACCCCGCATGACGGTCTGTTTATTCGTGCAACGCAGGAATATGCTGGTATTGGCGGTGATGCTGATTACCTGAAGACATCGGGTAAGGCGATGATGTATAAGACATTGTCGGAACAGCTTGATATTGTCGGTTTGGTGTCTGCCGGTGGTGGCTATATTCATGAATTCGGCGATGATGGTGCTCGTGTTTTTGATATGTTCAAAGGCAGCACAGACATGATCCGTGGTTTCAAATATAACGGTATCGGTCCACGTCAAAAATCTAGAAATGGCGATAAATACTTCCTCGGTGGGACAACCTATATGAATGCTACAACCGAAGTGCAGTTCCCGATGCCTGTTGTGCCTGAAAGCCTCGGTATGCGCGGTGCATTTTTCGCAGATGCTGCAACGCTGTATGACTCAAGTTACGATAAACAATATTCTTGGGAAAACGATGTTACGGGCGACAGCAGCGCATGGCGTGCTTCAGCCGGTGTCAGCTTGATGTGGGCATCTCCGTTTGGTCCATTGCGCTTTGACTATGCATGGCCGATTGCTAAAGAAAAGGGTGATCGTACCCAGGCCTTTAATTTTGGTGTTTCAACCAAGTTCTAATAGATATTTTCTTCCGGTTCTCGTACCGGAAGAGAAAGTGGTTTGATGGCGGATCCTGTATTTTTTACGCCGTCACGGCAATTGACTGTAGGGGAAGCAGCGGAATTGACCGGTGCTTCCCTTCGTCATCTTGACCTGGCGCAAACAAAAATTGAGCGACTGTCTTCGCTGGTCAATAGCGGGCCGGGTTCGCTCGTTTTTGTCGAGAATAAAAAACATACGAGTTCTTTAAAAAATATTGCCGCAGCGGCTGTTCTATGTCCGCCTGATCTTGTTTCGAAGATTCCAGACGGTATTGCCGTGCTTGTAACATCTTCGCCGCAACGTGACTTTTCCATGATTGGTAGAGTCTTATACCCGAACGCAGTTCTTTCCGGTACATCCTTCGGCGATGTCGGTATTTCAAAACAGGCTTTCATCCATCCTGAAGCACGCATTGAAAAAGGTGCAACAGTCGAGGCCGGGGCTGTTGTTGGACGCAATGTAGAAATTGGTGCCGGTACGATTGTTTGTTCTACGGCGGTTATCGGTGAAAATTGTCGGGTTGGACGTGATTGCTATATTGCTGCAGGGGCATCGGTTCATTTTTCGTTGCTTGGTAATCGCGTTTATCTTTATGCTGGCGTGCGTATCGGGCAGGATGGCTTCGGTTATGTAACGGGTGAAAACGGAATTGAAAAAGTCCCGCAGCTTGGCCGTGTTATTATTCAGGATGATGTTGAAATTGGTGCCAATACAACAATTGATCGTGGTGCACTTGATGATACGATTATTGGTGAAGGTACAAAGATCGATAATTTGGTACAAATTGCCCATAATGTAAAAATCGGTCGTCATTGCGTGATTGTCGCTCTTGCCGGGATTGCTGGTAGTTGCACGATTGGAGACGGAACACAAATTGGTGGGCGTGCAGGCCTTGCTCCGCATTTGAAAATTGGTTCACAAGTACAGATTGCTGCTGCAAGCGGTGTTATGAACGATATACCGGACGGTGAAAAATGGGGTGGTACACCTGCCCGTCCATTCAAACAATGGTTCCGTGAGGTTGCGGCTTTGCGCAATATCGGAAAGTCTACTCGGGAGAGATAGAATGAATACCTCTATTGAAAATAACGCGCTGGAATCAGCTGATATTATAAAGTTATTGGCGACATTGCCGCATCGTTATCCATTTTTATTGATTGATCGTATTGTTGATATCAATGGTGATGAATCAGCAACCGGTATTAAGAACGTTACGATTAATGAACCGCACTTTACCGGCCATTTTCCTGAAAACCCGATTATGCCGGGTGTGCTGATAATTGAAGCAATGGCACAGACAGCCGGTGCTATTTCTTTGCTTAGCCGTGGCGCGGACAAGCCGGGAATTGTTTATTTTATGACGATTGATAATGCCAAGTTCCGTAAACCTGTTGTGCCGGGAGACCAATTGAAACTTTATGTTAAAAAGTTGAAACAACGTGGCGGCATATCCAAATATGAATGTACGGCAGAGGTTGATGGTTTTAAAGTTGCTGAAGCTGAAGTCGCCGCAATGATTGCGGTCGCAGAAGAGGCCTGACTATAGTTTCAGGCAGGAGATTGATCAGATGGCCAATGTTACAATCCACCCTACGGCATTTATTGAACCGGGTGCGCAATTAGGCGAAGGTGTGGCCATAGGCCCATTTTGTCATATTGGAGCGGAAGCAAAAATTGGCGATCGGTGCCGCTTGATGAGTCATGTGGTTGTAACAGGTGACACAACACTTGGTGCGGATTCAAAAGTTCATTCCCATGCTGTATTGGGCGGTGATCCGCAAAACAATAAGCATAAAGGCGGGCCGACAACTCTGGTTATTGGTAAGAATTGTGATATCCGTGAAGGTGTTACGATGAATCGCGGTTCCGATTGTTCATTGGCAACAACGATTGTTGGTGATGATTGCCAGTTTTTAGCCTATGCCCATGTGGCCCATGATTGCGTTTTAGGTAATCATGTAACTTTTTCCAATAATGTTATGATTGGCGGCCATGTTGTGATCGGTGATTATGTGATTATCGGCGGTGGTGGTGCTGTGCATCAATTCGTCCGTGTCGGCCATCATGCCTTTGTTGGCGGGTTGGCAGCGCTCGTTGGGGATCTTATTCCGTTTGGTATGGCAATTGGTGTTCATGCCTGGCTTGGCGGTCTTAATATTATCGGCATGAAGCGTTCCGGCATGGAGCGGAAGGAAATACACGCTTTGCGCCATGCAGTGCCGATGTTGTTTGATCGTAGCAAACCAATTCAGGAACGTGCTGATGATGTTTTGGGCGCTTATCCGCAATCGGCCGCTGTTGCCGATATGATCGGATTTATTACCAATGGCAGCAAACGATCCTATTGCACACCCAAAATCGGGCAGGGCGGACAGGAATTAGGGGATTGAGGATGGTGGCTGCGGGCACGGAAAGTGACGACCGCATCATCAATGGACGCACGGCGATCATTGCAGGCAATGGTATTTTGCCGGTTGCTGTTGCTGAAAATTTGGCTCAACGCGGTCAAAATCCTTTTTTGGTTCCCTTACGTGGTGAAGCCGATTCTTCTCTTTACCAATACGAGCATTGTGAAATTTCCATTGTTGAATTTGCCAAGTTGGTCAAGGCGCTGAAAAAAGCGAATATAAGCAATGTTGTTTTGGCGGGGGGCGTAAAAAGCCGTCCACATTTGAGTGATCTTCGCTTTGACGGCCCTACTTTGGCAGCAATACCGCGGTTGTTTAGAGCTTTTGGTAAGGGTGATGATGCCCTTTTGCGTGCTTTTATCTCGTTACTTGAAGCATATCATTTTCGTGTTGTCGGCGCGCATGAGGTTGTGCGTGATTTATTGGCTCCACGCGGTCAACCTTTGACACGTAAAAAGCCGGATCGTCGTGAGCAGCATAATATTATATTGGCTGCAGAAGCAGCTCAATGTCTGGGGCATCTTGATGTCGGGCAGGGAGCAATTGCCATTGGTGGTCGTGTTGTTGCTTTGGAAGGTGCAGAAGGCACAGATAATATGCTAAAGCGTATTGGCGAAATGAGGATGGAAAAACGTGTGCCATTGAAAGGTGGCGTTCTTGTTAAACGGGTCAAGCCTGATCAGGATGCCCGTGCCGATTTACCAACAATTGGGCCGGAGACTGTCGACAATGCCTATAAGGTCGGTCTTGCCGGTATATGTGTCGAGGCTGAGAGAACGTTTATTCTTCAGGCAAAAGAAGCAATCGAGCGCGCTAATCAACACGGCATGTTTATTGCGACATTTGACGGTGAGGACATCGTATGACTAAACCGTTGAAGATAGCTATTATAGCCGGAGAAGAATCAGGCGACTTGTTGGGGGCCGATCTGATTGCTGCCTTGGCTCGTAAATCTGCGCATAATATTGACCTGATCGGTGTTGGTGGGCATCACCTTGAGCGGCTGGGTCTTAAAAGCATGATGAGTGCTGATGAGATTGCGTTGATGGGGCTTGGGGCTATTTTGGCGAAACTGCCAAAACTGCTATCGCGTATTTCGTCTATTGCCAAGATGATTGCTGCACAAAAACCGGACTGTCTGGTTGTTATTGATAGTCCTGAATTTACCCATCGTGTTGCTAAAAAGGTCAAAAAACTCAATCCAGATATTCCGGTGATCAAATATATAGCCCCGTCTGTCTGGGCATGGCGTCCCAAGCGGGCAGCCGATATGCGCGCTTATATTGATCATGTTCTGGTCATCTTGCCTTTTGAAGAAAAGGTAATGCGTGATCTTGGTGGTCCGCCAGCAACCTATGTCGGTCATCGTCTGGTCAATTATCCACCATTGCTGAGTGTGGTCAAGGAACGCCAGTCCAAAAAGACAGAAAGCGCAATACCGCCTAAATTGGTTATATTGCCCGGTTCCCGTCGCTTTGAAATAGATCATCTGATGGCAGATTTCGGGCAGACCGTTGCTTTGCTGGTCGAGCGCTTGCCCGGATTGGAGATTGTGCTTCCGACTTTGAAACGCCATGAAGCCCGCATTATGGAGCATATAAGCCACTGGAAAAAGCGGCCGGTTGTCGTGACCGATGAAGAGGCTAAATGGCAGGCATTTGCCAATGCTGATGCGGCTTTAGCGGCATCTGGTACTGTATCCTTGGAGTTGGCCCTTTGTGCTATTCCGACAGTTCTATCCTATAAAGCAGATCTTTTTTCCAGAATATTTATTCTGCCGCATATTCATATATGGAGTGCGGCCCTTCCCAACATTATTGTCGATCAGCCAATTGTTCCTGAGTATTTCAATGAGTTTGTAAGACCCGGCATGTTGGCCCGCCAGATTGAACGCTTGTTACAGCCGGGGGCTGCTCGGCAGGCACAAATGGATGGTTTCTTACAAATGAGAGCGATGATGAAAACAGATAAACCATCGGGTGAATTGGCCGCCGAGGTTGTGCTTAATCTTCTTAAAAATAAGATATAAAAAAACCGGCCCAAAGGCCGGTTTTGTGTTTTTGAAATTGTTATTTACGTTCATTTACCGGAACATAGTTACGCGGCCCTGCACCGGTATAGAGCTGACGTGGGCGGCCGATTTTTTGTGCCGGATCCTCAATCATTTCTTTCCATTGTGCAACCCAGCCGACTGAACGGGCAAGCGCAAAGAGAACTGTAAACATTTCGGTCGGGAATCCCAATGCTTTCAAAGTGATGCCTGAATAGAAGTCAACATTAGGATAAAGTTTCTTTTCAATGAAATAAGGATCATGAAGGGCGATTTTTTCAAGTTCCATAGCAATATCAAGCAGCGGATCGTCCTTGATGCCAAGTTCGTTCAAGACCTCATGACAGGTTTTCTGCATGATCTTGGCACGCGGGTCGTAGTTTTTGTAAACACGATGTCCAAAACCCATCAGGCGGAATGGGTCGTTCTTGTCTTTGGCGCGTGCAATAAATTCGGGAATACGTTCAACAGAACCGATTTCTTCCAGCATTTTCAGGCAGGCTTCATTGGCACCGCCATGGGCAGGGCCCCAAAGACAGGCAACACCGGCAGCAATACAGGCGAATGGGTTGGCTCCCGACGAACCGGCCAAGCGTACAGTTGATGTTGAAGCATTCTGTTCATGATCGGCATGCAAGGTAAAAATGCGATCCATAGCGCGTGCCAAAATAGGATTGACCTTATATTCTTCACATGGCACAGCAAAGCACATATGCAGGAAGTTAGCGGCATAATCGAGATCGTTACGTGGATAGATGAATGGTTGGCCGATTGAATATTTATGTGCCATAGCTGCCAATGTTGGAACCTTGGAAATCAGGCGAATAGAGGCGATCATACGCTGCTTGGGATCGGTAATATCGATCGAGTCGTGATAGAAGGCCGACATGGCGCCAAGGCAGGCCACCATAACAGCCATAGGATGCGAGTCACGACGGAAGCCGTGGAAGAAGCGAGACATCTGCTCGTGCACCATAGTATGCTGCATGATACGACGGTCAAATTCTTCTTTTTGGGCCTTGTTTGGCAAATCGCCATAAAGCAGCAGATAGCAGCTTTCAAGAAAGTCGCCTTTTTCAGCCAATTCGTCAATCGAATAGCCACGATAGAGAAGAACGCCTTTGTCGCCATCAATAAAAGTGATTTTGGATTCGCATGATGCTGTTGAGGTAAAGCCCGGATCATAGGTGAATGTATCGGTTTCTTTGTATAGGGGAGCAATCTCGATAACATCGGGTCCCAGTGTTCCTTTTCGGATTGGAAGTTCAATTGTATTTCCGGCTACGGTAATTTTTGCTTTATTATCAGACATGATTTTCCTTTCAGATCCTCCGCCTCTATAACGAGGTGCCGCTTATGTACCTACCCCGTTGCGCGGTATTTTTGATAACAGGGAATTCCTTGTATCAAAGTAATCAAATCTACGCCGCTTGCAATGGTAAAAACATCGCTTTTTAGTGTGTTTCGTCACGCTTGCGTGAAGTTAATCGATTTAATTGGTCTGATCTTTGATGCGTGCCAATGATTCTTCACGACCTAGCACAACAAGAACGTCGAAGACTCCGGGTGAAACACCTTTGCCGGTTAAAGCTGCACGCAAAGGTTGTGCAATCTTACCGAGCTTGATATCCTTTATTTGCGCATAATCACGGATGGCACTGTCGAGTGCTTCACTGGTCCATGAGCTGCAGTTTTCGATGACGGGAAGAATATCGGTGAGAAGTTTTTTACCTTCTTGATCAAGTAGAGATTGTGCTTTTTCGTCCAGCGGCAACGGACGCTTGGCAAAAAGATAGTTGGAACTGTCTATTAGTTCGACCAGCGTTTTGGCGCGTTCCTTCAGACCGGGCATGGCTGCCAGCCATTGGTTGCGTTTTTCATCATCAAGAGTAGCGAGTATATCCTGTCCATTGTCAATGGAAGGCAGGATATCGAGGGCCCGCTGCAGAAGCTCGCTATCAGCGGCTTCTCGCATATAGTGGCCATTGATTGATTCCAGTTTTTTGAAATCAAAGCGTGAGGCGCCTTTATTGATGTCATCAATATCAAACCATGAAATCATATCCTTGATTGACATGATTTCATCATCGCCATGACTCCAGCCCAGACGGGCCAGATAATTGAGCAATGCTTCCGGCAGATAGCCCATATCCCGATAAGCTTCGACACCAAGTGCACCATGGCGTTTGGAAAGTTTGGCTCCATCTGCCCCGTGTATCAGTGGAATATGCGCCATCACCGGCACTTCCCAGCCCATGGCATTGAAAATCAGCGTTTGACGGGCGGCATTGGTCAGATGATCGTCACCTCGGATAATATGGGTTACGCCCATGTCGTGATCATCGACCACCACAGCATGCATGTAGGTGGGGGTACCGTCAGAGCGCAGAATGATCATGTCATCCAGATCCTTGTTGGGGAAACGCACTTCACCTTGTACGCGGTCATGGACAATGGTTTCGCCGTCTAGCGGCGCCTTGATGCGGATAACAGGTTTAATACCCTCAGGGGCCTGTGATGGGTCACGGTCACGCCAGCGCCCGTCATAGCGTGGCGGTCGTCCTTCAGCGCGTGCTGTTTCACGCATTTGTGTCAATTCTTCAGGCGAGGCGTAACAATAATAAGCTTTACCAAGTGCAACCAGTTCTTCTGCCACTTCCCGATGTCGGTTAGCACGCGCGTATTGCGAGATCGGTTCGCCATCACATTTCAGTCCCAGCCAGTCGAGTCCTGAAATAATCGCGTTGTAGGCTTCAGGTGTGGAACGCTCGCGGTCGGTATCTTCGATGCGTAGAAGCATTTTTCCGCCATGATGACGAGCATAGAGCCAGTTGAAAAGGGCGGTACGGGCGCCTCCGATATGCAGGAACCCGGTAGGAGAGGGCGCGAAACGTGTAATGACAGGTTTAGACATAAAAACTCCGGCAATGATGCTTTTTTTCTTAAGTGATGTAGCATAGACTGGTAGACATGCAACAGTCATCGTGGCGGGTTGATCATAATTTGCAGCCCAATTCTACATTAAACGAGGTGGATGAGCGCAGCCATTTTCCGATGGTAGAGCCTATACGGCATAATATTGCCGGTATGCCGCTAAGTTATCCAGATGCTGACGCCGCTTTTGTCGAAATGCATCATCATGCATGGTTCTATATGCATCATCATGCATGGCTTTATCGTATTATACGCCGTATGGCAGAGACAATTGAAATAGAAAGGGCCCATCGGGTCGGTTTCTTGTTTACGCCTGTTTGGGCTGGTTCGGGCGCGTTAATCTATTTCAATCTTTCTTATGAAATGCATTGGAGCGATGCTTTTATCATTTTGCTTATTGTAACAGGTTTTCGCTTTTTATGCCGTCATTATTATCTGTTAAAGACAATTTCAGGATTTAGCCTGTGTCTATGCGCAGGATTATTGGCTGCAAAGTTGGAAACATGGCGGCTTGATACCGTGATGCTAGGCAATAATGTATCAACAAATCTGACAGGGCGTCTTGTCGATTTGGAAAAGCGTGATGGCGGCCGTTACCGACTTCTGATCGATATTTTGGCTACTGATACGCCGTCATTGAAATATGCACCTTCCCGGGTTCAGTTGACGGCTCGTTTGTCTCCTCAAGGTATAAAGGTCGGGGATATAATAGAGGGACGCGTCCATATGAGACCGCCTTCAGGTCCGGTACGGACGGATGGTTATGACTTTGCTTTTAATCTTTATTTTAAAGGAATTGGTGCTCAGGGCTATTTTGTTGGTATGCCGCAAAAGTCCAAACTGACTTTTCCTGTTAGTTTGAAGGAAAGGCTGTTTATAGGAATTACACGATTGCGCAGTCTTATGACAGCGCGTATCCAGCAGGTCATTAAAGGTGAGAATGGCGCTATTGCTGCTGCCCTCATTACTGGCCAGCGCGGTGGTATAAGCACTGCGACCAATGATGCAATGCGCCTGTCCGGTCTGTCGCATATTCTTTCCATATCTGGTTTGCATATGGCGATGGTTACCGGTCTTTTTTTGTGGGGTATGCAAAGTATTTTTGCGTTTTTTCCTGTTTTTTCATCACATTATCCGGTGAAAAAAGTTGCCGCTGGCGCGGCTTTGTTTATGTCTGCATTTTATCTTATGCTTTCAGGTGCAGATGTGGCGGCGCAGCGTAGTTTTATCATGGTTGCCGTCATGCTTTTTGCCATTGTTCTGGATCGGGCGGCATTAACTATGCGTAATCTGGCTATAGCTGCATGGATTACCTTGATTTTGACACCGCATGAAATTCTTGGACCGAGTTTCCAGATGTCTTTTGCTGCAACGGCTGGTTTAATTGCGGCCTTTGGCTGGTGGAGCCGCTATCGCCAGAATGCCGGAAATCTCGTGGAAGAATATTCTTTTGTCATGCGCATTGTTCGTTCTTGTTTTGTGGCTTTTCTATCAACGGCTGCAGCGTCTCTTATTGCAGGAACGGTCAGCGGTCTTTATTCGGCTTATCAGTTTAATAACATTGCGCTACTCGGTGTTTTGAGTAATGCGCTCGCTTTTCCTGTTATGTCTGTCATTGTTATGCCGTTTGCTTTAATTGCGGTTTTGTTGATGCCTTTGGGGCTTGAGTATCTGCCTTTGTGTATTATGGGGTATGGTATTGATCTTGTTCGCGATATTGCGCTTTGGACGGCATCGTTGTCGCCAAATTTTAATTTTGGCCGTATCACAACATCGGCAATTCTTGCTATGAGCGCGGGCTTGGTCTGTTTATTGTTCATGCACAGTATCTTAAGATTTTTTGGACTGGCTGGTTTGATTGTTGGTATTATTATCAATCTGGCACAGCCCAAGCCACAAATTCTGGTATCGGAAGATGCAAGACTGGTAGCGTTCTTTGACCCGCAGGGGCATATGGCTGTCAATCAAAAGAATACTTCATCTTTTGTGGTTGATAATTGGAGGCGTACTTTTGCCATCCCTGATATTATCCACCTGTTTCAAAGCCAGAAGCATGGGGGAATGGGTTTTTATGCCAGCGTGGTTATTGTGTTGCTATTCTTCCGCATGGACGACGTCTGTATAGTGTGACGCGTCCGCTTCTTTTGCCTGAGATTTGCCCAAAGGCGGCAGTTATTATTGCTGATTTTAGTAATATGCTTGCAGATTGCGCACCTTTCACCACTACGTCACAGATGCCCATCATGATTACACGGCAGGATCTAACCTTAAAGGGTGCATTGGAAATAGATCAGGATAATTATTTTAACTGGGGAAGTGGCCTGCCGACAAGGCCATGGAATAGACAAAGAATATATGCTTCGCGGGCATGGGAATAAAAATAGGGCTTAGAGCCCTATTTTTATCTGGTCACTATGACTTTATTCGGACTCTGCATCATCGGCAGAACCGGCATTCAACTGGCCGTATTTCTCTTCACCGATCTTGTTCAGCAGTTCAAGCTGGGTTTCGAGGAAATCGATGTGGCCTTCTTCATCTTCAAGAAGCTCATCAAAAATCTTTTTCGAAATATGGTCGGAAAGTTCGGCGCAGATTTCACGTGATTGGCGATAGGATTCGCGGGCTTCATATTCGCCGGCAAGATCGCATTCCAGAACTTCTTTGATGTTCTGACCAATACGCAAAGGTGCCAGTGTTTGCATATTGGGATGGCCTTCAAGGAAGATGATACGCTTAACCAGCTTATCAACATGAGCCATTTCTTCAATGGATTCCTCACGTTCTTTTTTGGCGAGTTTCGTATAACCCCAGTCCTCTGTCAGACGATAGTGAAGCCAATATTGATTGACGGCTCCCAATTCAAGAAATAAAGCTTCGTTAAGCCGCTCGATGACCTTTGCGTGACCTTTCATGATTTCCAATTCTCCTGTATTTTGAATGCAATGCCCGCACCCGCTCAAGATAGACGAGAGTTTTTGCCTCATCGATTGCATGCGTGAGGTGATATTCTTTTGTTACCTTAATTATTATCTCAAGTACATTAGGAAAACAGCCACAGCAACGACCACGCTTTTCCATAGCATGATAAACATGCCCAGGAACGATCAATTGCCAGCAGTCATGATCCAGCATTTCACGGATAACAGCCTCGATTTCTTGTGAGCTGATTACATTGCAAGAGCATACCAGCATGGAAAAATCCGTTATTCTTCTATAGAAAACCATTAAACTTGATAGATATATGAAGGTATTGTTTCAAAAAATCAATTAAAATCTTGATGCCAGAGTTCAACTTTATAAAAGTTGGGGAAATCGGCTATTATCAATTGAAAGTGGTTGTGTAGAGGGTGCCTTTTCTAGAACGGCTGTTTTAAAATTCTGCCAATAGGATTTATGAATGATTATAGTGGCTGGAAGCTGGCATATCGGCTTTTGCCTATAGATGTAGATTGTAAAGATATTATGGACGCTCAAAAGTTAAAAATTGCGGCAGCTGCCAAAGCGTTGGAATTTGTCAAGGAGGGCATGAAACTTGGTATTGGCACAGGATCCACGGCCAATGAATTCATACGGTTGTTGGGGGCAAAAGTAGCTGATGGCTTCAACATTGTCGGTATTCCAACATCCATAGCATCTGCCGATTTATGCCGGTCTCTTTCAATTCCATTGGCAACACTTGATGAAGAGCCGATTCTTGATCTGACAATTGATGGAGCCGATGAAATCGGTCCGAAAATGGGGCTGATTAAAGGCGGTGGCGGTGCATTGCTGCGAGAAAAGATTGTGGCTTGTGCTTCGCATGATATGATTGTTATTGCGGATGAGAGCAAGCTTGTATCCGAATTGGGTGATTTTGGCGTGCCGATTGAGGTGAATTCTTTTGGGGTAGGCGCAACAAAACTTGCCATAGAAAAGGTTGCTGCAGATTACGGACTAAGGTTGGATATCCGTCTGCGACAGCGTGATAACAAAAACTTTATGACAGATGGCGGGCATTACATTCTGGATGCATTTTTTGGCCGTATTTCTAAGCCAAAATCATTATCAGATGCACTTTTTGCGATTCCCGGTGTTGTTGAGCATGGCCTGTTTTTGGATATTGCTTCTCATGCTGTTATTGCTCGCAAAGATGGCAATATTGATGTTTTGTCGGTATCTGACCTCGTTTGAAGATGAGTTTACAGATATTGAATTTAAGAATATGGAAGAGGCGGGATTGATCCCACTTGTTTGCAGATATGGAGAGAACTGAATGAAAACTTTTTATCGTCAATTGATTAAACCTGCCGGAGTTGCTTTGCTTGTTGCTGCAAGCATTGGCTTTGCACAGGCGCAGGAAATCAGTGCTTCCCATATTGCGGCTGCACGTAAAGCAATCGCGGCTGTTCATGCAACAGATCCGTTTGATAATTTTTTGCCCAGCACGGCACGTGATCTAAAGAACGAACTGGTGCGCAAGGATCCTAATCTTGAAGCTGTTATTTCTGATACAGTTGATACAGAAGCTTTGTCTTTGGCTAAGCGTCGTGGTGATCTTGAGACAGAAGCTGCCCGTGCTTATGCCAAGCATTTCAGTGAACAAGAATTAAATGCCATTGCCGCTTTTTATGAGTCGGACGCTGGCAAAAAGTTGTTGTCAAAAGGTCCTGTTGCTATGAATGATGCAGTCGGTGCCTTTAATGTCTGGAGTCAGGCTGTTGCACAAGAATTGGCAACTAATGTTGGAAAAGCTCTGGTTGAAAAAATCGGTGCAGCTAAGGCACCTCAGTTGGATGTAGTGCCTGCGGCGCCTGAAGCACCGAAAACGCCTGAAAAGCCTGCGGCACCAACAAATCCTAGTGATCCAAAATAAGAATATTGGTAACTGTATAAGCGGCCGTAAGGCCGCTTTTTTTATGGTACGATCTCTGTCTGGTCTTGTCAGGAATAAAAAATACAAATTAAGAATGCGCATAAGGCTTTTATCTTGATAGAAGCATACCGATATATTGATCGGTCATTGGAATAAAGGAGACTGCTGTGTCGGCATTTGATTTTGATCTTTTTGTTATTGGCGGCGGATCTGGCGGTGTGCGGGCGGCAAGGGTTGCAGGCAGTCTTGGAAAACGTGTGGCAATTGCCGAAGAATACCGTATGGGCGGCACCTGTGTTATTCGCGGATGTGTACCCAAAAAACTGTTCGTCTATGCTTCGCATTATTCGGAAGAATTTGCTGATAGCGCCGGTTTTGGCTGGAAGGTTGAAAAGCCAGTTTTCAATTGGTCTGAATTGCGTGATGCTAAGGATAAGGAAATTGCCCGCCTTGAAGGCCTTTATCGTAAAGGATTGGATAATAACAATGTTCGTGTGTTTGAAAGTCGTGCTCAGCTTGTTGATGCGCATACGTTGGAACTGACCAAAACAGGTGAACGTGTTACGGCGCAGACCATTCTGATCGCAACCGGTGGTCGGGTGGCGGCCTATCCGGATTTACCAGGACATGAATTATGTATTTCTTCGAATGAAGCGTTTGATCTGGCGCAGTTACCTCAATCTATTGTTATTTCCGGCGGCGGTTATATTGCGGTCGAGTTTGCCAATATTTTCCATGGGTTGGGTGTGGATACGACATTGGTTTATCGTGGTGATTTATTATTGCGTAAGTTTGATCATGATCTGCGTGGGTTGTTAAGTGAAGCGATGACCAAAAAAGGTATTCGCATTATTTATAATAACGAACTGAAAAGTGTCGAACGCAAAGAAAGGCTACATGTAACCCTTTCTGATGGTGAAGTTTTGACTGCTGATGAAGTTATGCTGGCTATGGGGCGTGTGCCTAATACGCAAGGATTAGGATTGGAAAATGCCGGTGTTGAACTGGATAAGGCCGGTGCAATTCTTGTTGATCCTTATATGAAGACCAATGTTGATAATATCTATGCTGTTGGTGATGTAACCAATCGCGTTCAATTGACACCGGTCGCGATCCATGAAGCTATGTGCTTTATCGAGACAGTATTTAAAAACAACCCGACCCAGCCTGATCATGATCTGATTGCAACAGCTGTATTTTCTCAGCCTGAAATCGGAACTGTTGGTTTGTCGGAAGAAGATGCCGTGAAGTCATATGAAAAAGTTGATGTATATCGTGCATTGTTTCGTCCGATGCGCAATACGATTTCCGGTCGCGATGAGCGTATGTTGACCAAGCTGATTGTTGATGGAAAAAGCCGTCTTGTTATTGGAGCCCATATATTCGGGCCGGATGCCGGTGAAATGGCGCAGCTTTTAGGGATTGCTTTGAAAGGTCGTCTGACAAAAGATGTCTTTGATGCAACCATGGCACTGCATCCCAGTGCGGCAGAGGAATTGGTAACCATGTATCAGCCGAGTTATAGCTATGAAAACGGCCAGCGGCTTGATAGCAAATGAAATGCTGGCAAGTCGGGGTATGTTGGTCTATAAACGTACGCATTGATGTATGACTTTTGAATGGCGAGTATCAAATGAGCAAGAATTGGACACCGCAATCATGGAGAAAAAAACCGATCAAGCAGGTTCCCTTTTATCCTGATCAGGCACAGCTACAGGAAGTTGAAGACAAACTTCGTCGTTATCCGCCATTGGTTTTTGCCGGTGAGGCCCGTGAATTGAAAAGTGAATTGGCTGAAGTTGCTGAAGGCCGTGCTTTTCTGCTGCAAGGTGGTGATTGTGCGGAAAGCTTTGCTGAGCATGAAGCCGATAATATTCGCGATTTTTTCCGTGTTTTCTTGCAAATGGCGGTTGTGTTGACATTCGGTTCGGCCAAGCCGGTGGTGAAGGTTGGTCGGATTGCCGGTCAGTTTGCCAAGCCGCGTTCTTCCGATACTGAAAGTAAGGATGGGGTAGAGCTGCCATCCTATCGCGGTGATATTATCAATGGTATTGACTTTACTCCTGAATCGCGCATTCCCGATCCTCATCGTATGTCGATGGTTTATCGTCAATCGGCAGCAACCCTTAATCTTTTACGCGCTTTTGCCCAAGGCGGTTATGCGAATCTTGAAAATGTTCATAGCTGGATGTTGGGCTTTGTCGGTAACAGTCCACAGGGTGAACGTTATGATGCTGTGGCCAGACGCATTTCCGAAACGATGGACTTTATGCAGGCCATCGGTATTAATGCCAAAACCAATTCGTCATTGCGCGAGACATCGTTTTTTACCAGCCATGAGGCATTGTTGCTGGGCTATGAAGAAGCTTTGACACGTATTGATTCAACATCCGGTGATTGGTATGCAACGTCTGGTCATATGTTGTGGATTGGCGACAGGACACGCCAGCTTGACCATGCCCATGTTGAATATTGTCGTGGCATTAAAAATCCGATCGGTGTTAAATGCGGTCCATCGTCTAATCCGGACGAATTGCTTAACCTTATTGATTTGCTTAACCCGGAAAATGAATCAGGTCGTCTGACGCTGATTGCCCGCTTTGGCTATGACAAGGTCGGCGATCATTTGCCAGCTCTTATTCGTGCTGTCGAGCGGGAAGGGCGCAAGGTTGTATGGTCATGTGATCCGATGCATGGCAATACAATTACAGCCGGTGGTTATAAGACACGGCCTTTCGATCGTATTTTAAAGGAAGTTGAGCAATTTTTTGCTATTCACCGTGCCGAAGGTACCCATCCCGGTGGTATTCATATCGAGATGACAGGAAAAAATGTTACCGAATGTACTGGCGGTGCGCATGGTATTTCGCCGGAAGATCTGTCGAATCGCTATCATACCCATTGCGATCCGCGTCTTAATGCAGATCAGGCCTTGGAACTTGCTTTTCTTGTTGCAGAGCTTTTGAAAAAAGAACGTGATGCGATTGAAAACAAAAAGGCTACTCACGGCTGATCTTATAAAAACCGCTTTTAAAAAGTGGTTTTTATATTTTCAATGAAATAGGGTTTTATGTATGAAACGTCTTTTTGCGGCTTTTCAGAATTCCTGTCGGGCGTTGGTTTATTTGCTTAAAACAGAAAAAGCCGTGCAACAGGAAGTCGCGGTTTTGTTGATCGCTATACCAGTCGCGATTTGGCTTAGTCAAAGCATGGTAGAATTTTTTATATTGATCGGTGTGATTGTTTTTGTCCTGATTGTTGAAATCCTGAATACAGCAGTTGAAGCCGCATGTAATGCGCTGACGCGGGATTTTAGGGAAGATATCCGTATTGCCAAAGATGCCGGCTCTCTTGCTGTTCTGCTTGCTATTTTATTGGCAGCAGTCGTTTGGGGATGGGCTGTCATCAATACTTTTTGGTGATAAGGGCAAAGATTAAAGCGGATTGCATAAGGTGATAAGGCACGCTACAGCATGAATATGGCGAAACAAGAATTTATCACTGACCATTTATGTCTGGCAGTTGCCCAGTTAAATCCTGTTGTGGGGGATGTTGCAGGCAATCTTTCTTTGGCAAAAACAGCCTATGACGAGGCTGTTGCCAAGGGCGCTGATATTCTTCTTTTTTCCGAGCTTTTTATCTGCGGTTATCCGCCTGAGGATCTTGTTCTTAAATCGGCGTTTTTATCGGCCTGTGCTAATAGCATTGAAGATTTGGCGCGATATACAAAGGGAAAAGGAACCGCCATTGTTATAGGGATGCCTATCCATAGGGATCATAAGGTCTATAACGGTGCCGTGTTGATTGATGATGGCAATATTATTGCCGATCGCTTGAAGTATGATTTACCCAATTATGGCGAATTTGATGAAAAACGCGTTTTCGAGAAGGGCCCGTATCCTGAGCCGGTTGAGTGGCGCAGTATCAAAATCGGCATGCCGATTTGTGAAGATATTTGGAACGATATTACGATTTGCCATTCTCTCGTAACGGCAGGCGCTGAAATTATTCTGGTTCCCAATGGCTCGCCCTATAGCCGTTCCAAGCCGCAATTGCGACTTCAAATTGTTGAAAAACAGATTGAACAATGTAATCGGCCTGTTATTTATGCCAATCAATTGGGCGGTCAGGACGAGCTGGTTTTTGATGGCGGTTCTTTTGCTTTTAATGGTGATGGTTCTCTGGCTTTCCAGATGAAGCATTTTGAAAGCCAGATCGGCATCAGCCATTGGAAAAAACATGATAATCAATGGCAATGTATCGAAGGCCCGCAAGAGACACTTTATGATGGTCTTGCTGCCGATTATCGTGCCTGTGTTTTGGGTTTTGGCGATTATGTCAATAAAAATGGGTTCAAGGACGTTGTATTAGGCCTTTCCGGTGGTGTGGACTCGGCCATTTGTGCGGTTATGGCTGTTGATGCCTTGGGTGTAGATCGTGTACGTACCATTATGCTTCCCTATCATTATACATCACAGGAATCCTTCAAGGATGCCGAAGATTGCGCCAAGGCGTTGGGATGTCTTTACGAGACCATACCGATTTTTCAACCGGTTGAAGGCTTTCTCAAAGCGCTTGAACCGATTTTTAAAGACACAGATAGCGGCGTTACTGAAGAAAACCTGCAAAGTCGGACACGTGGTACCATTTTGATGGCAGTGTCCAACAAATTCGGTTCCATGGTTGTTACAACAGGCAATAAGTCGGAAATGTCGGTTGGTTATTGTACGCTTTATGGCGATATGAATGGTGGTTTCAATCCGATAAAGGATCTTTATAAAATGCAAGTTTATGCGCTGTGTGATTGGCGTAATAAAAATAAGCCTGACTATATGTTGGGACCAAAAGGTATTGTTATTCCGCAAAATATTATTGATAAGGCACCTTCAGCAGAATTGCGTGAAAACCAGACGGATCAGGATAGTCTGCCGCCATATCCGGTGCTTGATGATATTCTGAAATGTTTGGTTGAGAAAGAAATGGGCGTTGATGAAATTGTCGGGCGCGGGCATGCGCGGGCAGTGGTTGAACGAATTGAGCATTTGCTTTATCTATCCGAATATAAACGCCGTCAATCTGCGCCTGGTGTCAAAATATCGCATAAGAACTTTGGCCGCGATCGCCGCTATCCCATTACCAATCGTTTCCGCGACAAAAATAGAGCATAATCCCCATGGTTAAAGTACGTTTCGCTCCTTCGCCCACCGGTTATATTCATATCGGCAATACACGTATTGCGCTATTTAACTGGCTTTATGCCCAGCAAAATAACGGAAAATTTGTGTTGCGCTACGATGATACCGATCAGGAGCGCTCTGAGCAGCGTTATATTGATGCTATTGCCGAAGATATTGACTGGTTGGGTATAAAGCCCGATCAGGTGGAGTATCAATCCAAGCGGTTTTCATCTTATGACAAGATTGTAGAGGGGCTGAAAGAAAAGGGGCTGCTTTATCCATGTTATGAGACGCCGGAAGAGCTGGAACGGCGCCGTAAAATAAGGTTGTCTCGTAAATTGCCACCGGTATATGGGCGTGAAGCCTTGCAAATGAGCGATGAGCAAAGAAAAGCTTATGAGGCAGAAGGGCGTAAGCCTCATTGGCGTTTTTTGCTCCCTAATTTTGAAAGTAGCCCTTTTGAAACACGACGTAGCGAAGTGCAGTGGAATGATCTGGTACGTGGTCCTCAGACTATTGATCTGGCCTCGATGTCAGATCCGGTGCTCGTGCGTGGTGATGGCACCTATCTTTATACGCTACCATCGGTTGTTGATGATATGGATATGGAGATTACCCATATTATTCGTGGTGATGATCATGTTACCAATACCGGCGTGCAGATTGCTATTTTTGAAGCGCTTGGCGGCAAAGTGCCGACATTTGGCCATATCAATCTCCTGACGACTTCATCCGGCGAGGGCCTTTCCAAACGCAAGGGTGCGCTTTCTATTCGTGGGTTGCATGAAGATGGTTTTGAACCAATGGCCGTAGCCTCACTTGCAACCTTGATCGGTACATCGGAGAATGTAATAGCCTATCCGACGATGGAAGTGTTGGCACAACATTTTGATCTAACCGCCACATCTAAATCTGCTGCCAAGTTTGATCCTGCTGATCTTGGTAATCTTAATCGTCCTCTTGTCCACGGCTATTCTTATGAAGATGTGGCAGAGCGGCTCGAGCGTTTGGGTATTTACGGCGAGAAAGCAAAAGATTTTTGGACAATTATCCAGGGCAATATTGATAAGGTCAATGATACGGTTCATTGGTGGCCGATTGTTTCAGATGCCGACCAATCATTTATATCACTGCTCAATAGCGAAGATCAGGAATTTATAGCTGTTGCCGCTGCTCTTTTGCCATCGGCGCCATTTAATCAGGAAAGTTGGAAGAATTGGACTTCTGTATTGAAAGAAAAGACAGGACGTAAGGGAAAAGAACTTTTTATGCCTTTGCGAGTAGCCTTGACCGGCCATCAGCATGGCCCTGAAATGGCTGGTCTATTGGTTTTAATTGGACACGAAGTTGTGCTGAAACGGTTGGCCGCCGGATGATCTTATTTTTTGAAGGTTGGTTCGATGAGCATAAAGGCCGGTACGTCTTCACCAAAACCTAAGGGAGCAGGATCGTCACGCTCTTCAGGGCGTGATTTGCGAATGGGCTTTGGTGGGGTCGTTTGTTTTTCAGGCGCCGGTTTGGTTTCCTGCAGTTCTTCAATCTTCTTTTGAGGTGGCGATTTTTTATCGCTTTTGCGAGTATTTCTTTTATGGCGGGTATCTGTTCCCTCTTCCGTCGTCGCTAGTAGCGTCGAGAGGTCGCCATCCAGCCATTCGAGCTTTTCTTTGCTCATGGATTCAATTGCATCGACATATTTTTTGTCGGATTTTGTGACAATAGTAAAAGCCTTGCCAAGACGTCCGGCACGACCGGTACGTCCAATACGGTGGACATAGTCTTCGGCATGGATCGGTACATCGAAATTGAAAACATGGCTGACATCGGGAATATCCAGTCCACGTGCGGCTACATCAGAGGCCACAAGGAGCTTGAGCTTATTATCTTTGAAGTTAGCCAGCATCGTCATGCGGGACCGCTGATCCATATCGCCATGAAGCGCACCGGCGCTGAAATCATGTTTGACCAATGAACGAAAGAGTTCCGAGACATCCTTTTTGCGATTGCAGAAGATAATCGCATTTTTCAGTTCACTACCTTCTTTTTTGATCAGGTCACGTAAAACCGCACGTTTATCCCATGCTTTGGAACCGGATTTGACCAGTTTTTGGGTAATGGTTTTGGCTGTAGAAGATGCTTGGGCGACTTCGACACGAACGGGTGAATGAAGGAATTGCTCTGTCAGTTTGGTAATTTCCGGTGGCATCGTTGCTGAAAAAAACAGTGTCTGACGGGTGAACGGAATAAGCTTGCAAATGTGTTCAATATCAGGAATGAAGCCCATATCAAGCATACGGTCGGCCTCGTCAATAACAAGAACTTCAACACCTGTTAGCAGCAATTTTCCCCGTTCAAAATGATCCAGAAGGCGTCCGGGCGTTGCTATCAAGACATCAACGCCACGCTCAAGCTTGCGATCTTGATCCTCAAAGGAAACGCCGCCAATAAGAAGAGCCATATTCAGGCGGTTGTTGATGCCGTATTTATCAAAATTTTCACCAACTTGCGCGGCCAATTCTCTTGTGGGTTCAAGAATAAGCGTACGTGGCATACGGGCTCTTGCCCGCCCTTTTTCAAGCAGAGTCAACATCGGCAATACAAAGGAGGCTGTTTTTCCTGTTCCGGTTTGGGCGATGCCGAGCACATCCTTGCGTTGTAAGACATGCGGGATGGCTCCAGCCTGAATAGGCGTTGGATTTTCATAACCCGCTGCGGTGACGGCTTGAAGAACTTTATCGGAAAGGCCCAGATCGGCGAAAGTTGTCAATGCTAAGAATACTTCTCTTCAGGGAGTTGAACATGTGCAGAATACGACTTTTAAAGTCAAATATTTGCAAAAAATGCGTTAAGCTTTAATGGCGTTAAGCCGCTGGCGCATAAAAGTCAACCTTTGCACATAAAAGCACACGTTTTTATAAGCTTTTGATCCTTTTTGTGGTGTTTTAGTAACGGAATTGTTCAGAAAGAATGCGTTCATCCCATGAATGGTTGGGGTCAAAGAGGACAGAAGCTGTCATATCAGGGGCTGATGATATGGTAACACAGCGTACAGATTTGACTTCAACATTGTCGGCTGCGGCATTGACTGGACGTTTATTGGCTTCCAGCATATCGAAACGTACTGTAACAGTATCGGGAAGCAAGGCACCGTGCCAGCGGCGTGGCCGGAACGGACTGACAGGTGTGAGTGCCATCAGTGGAGACATTAGTGGCAAAATAGGGCCTTGTGCCGAGAGATTATAGGCTGTCGATCCTGCGGGTGTGGCAACCATGATGCCGTCGCAAATCAACTCTTCCATACGAACTTTTTCATCAACGCTTATTTTAATCTTGGCAGCCTGATAGGACTGGCGAAAGAGAGAGACTTCATTGATGGCCAGAGCCTCTATACGACCGTCAACATCGGAATCGGCGATCATACGTAAGGGTCGGATTTCTTCGCGGTGGGTTGCAGATATGCGTGCCAGCAAATCGTCTTCACTATATTCATTCATCAAAAAGCCGATTGAACCGCGGTTCATGCCATAAATCGGTTTGGCCGTATTCATATAGTCACGTACAATTTGCAGCATCGTTCCATCGCCGCCTAAAGCGACAATAACATCTGCTGTAGCCACATCGGTTTGGCCGTAGCGTTCTATCAGGTTTTTACGTGCTTTATGGGCTTCATCCGTATCAGCGGCAATAAAACAGAGTTTTTCAATTTGTTTGTTCATGCGTGGAGATAATCACAGTTCGTATGAATAGAAAAGGCGCTTTTTCAATCATTAGGAAAATCAAGGTCGATATCAAGGATGGGAGCGCTATGGCTAATCCATCCGGCTAAGATGAGATCAATATCGTGTATCGTAATAGCTATATTGATTCATGCTTTTGATTTTGTCATGGGGCGTGATGTGGTAAATAACTTTTCGGCAGGTGTGCTTGGGTGTTCAAACAATCTTTGGAGCGTTTGGAAAGCGGTTTTGGATGTCTTGCTGAAAAAGGTGGCGCGTCTTTTGGAAATAAAAAGGCCGGTATATTTTTCCGGCCTTCTTTTTTTACTTGGGATCGATCAGAATGCCCAGTCATCATCGGTTGTTGCAACTGCTTTACCGATTACATAGGAAGAGCCCGAGCCGGAGAAGAAGTCGTGATTTTCATCCGAGTTGGGTGAAAGGGCTGAAAGTATTGCCGGATTGACACGGGCTGTCTCTGGCGGAAATAGTGGTTCAAAACCAAGATTCATCAATGCCTTATTGGCGTTGTAATGAAGGAATACTTTAACGTCTTCGGTCAGGCCGATACCATCATAAAGCTCTTCAGTATATTTACATTCAATATCATAAAGGTCGAGCAGCAGACCGAAAGAGAAATCTTTCAGTTCTTGCTTTTCTTTAGCCTTGAGTTTTTCATAGGCCAGCTGAAATTTATAGCCGATATAATAGCCATGGACCGCTTCATCACGAATGATAAGACGGATAAGGTCGGCTGTGTTGGTGAGTTTTGCACGGCTTGACCAATACATTGGCAGGTAAAAGCCTGAATAGAACAAAAAGCTTTCTAGAAAAACAGAAGCGATTTTTTTCAAGAGCGGATTGTCTGCACGATAGCGTTCAAGAATGAGCTGAGCTTTTTTCTGTAGATGAATATTTTCACGTGACCAGCGATAAGCAGCATCAACATCGGGTGTTGAACACAGTGTGGAGAAAATCGATGAATAGGAGCGTGCATGTACGGCTTCCATGAAGGCAATATTGGTCAATACCGCTTCTTCATGGGGTGTAATCGCATCCGGCATCAATGCTACGGCACCGACATTGTTCTGGATTGTATCAAGTAATGTCAGGCCAGTGAAAACGCGAATTGTCAAAGTTTGCTCATCCGGTGTCAGGCTATTCCATGACGGGATATCATTTGATAGCGGGACTTTTTCTGGCAGCCAGAAATTACCGGTCAGTCGATTCCACACTTCAAGGTCTTTTTCGTCCTCAATGCGGTTCCAGTTAATTGCTTCAATCATGTTGTTTTGGTGGGGTGTGGTGGTATTCATTTTTTCCTCACAAGCAGCTCTTACAGCGAACAGGATACACAACCTTCAACTTCGGTACCGTTCAAGGCCATTTGGCGTAAACGGATGTAGTAGATGGTCTTAACGCCCTTTTTCCATGCGTAGATCTGCGCTTTATTGATGTCTCGGGTTGTCGCCGTATCCGGGAAGAACAGTGTCAGAGATAATCCCTGATCGACATGTTGTGTTGCTGCTGCATAGACGTCAATGATTTTTTCAGGACCGATTTCATAAGCATCCTGATAATACTCCAGATTATCATTGGTCATATAGGGAGCAGGATAATAGACGCGCCCGATTTGGCCTTCTTTGCGAATTTCAATCTTCGATACAATTGGATGAATCGAGGATGTCGAGTGGTTGATATAGGAAATTGAACCGGTCGGTGGGACTGCCTGCAGATTGCGGTTATAAAGTCCATGTTTGGCAACCAGAGCTTTCAGCTTTTCCCAATCTTCTTGCGTTGGGATTGCAATGCCGGCTTCTTCAAACAGCTTTTTGATTTTTGCGTGTTTGGGCTTCCAAGACTTGTTGATATATTTGTCAAAGAATGTTCCGCTGGCATAGGTCGACTTTTCAAAGCCGGCAAATTTTTCTTTGCGTTCTTTGGCAATTAGATTGGATGCTCTGAGAGCGTGATAGGTGATGGTATAAAAATAAATATTGGTAAAATCGACAGATTCCGGTGAACCATAATAGATACGACTTTTGGCAAGAAAACCGTGAAGATTCATCTGACCAAGACCGATGGCATGACTTTGCGCATTTCCTTTGGCAATGGATGGTACACAGGAGATATCGCTCATATCGGAAACAGCAGAAAGCGCACGAATAGCGGTTTCGACTGTCTGGCCAAAATCAGGAGATTCCATGGTCTTGGCAATATTAAGGGATGCCAGATTACAGGAAATATCGGTTCCTATATGTTCATAATTCAGGTCAGTTTCTAAAACACTCGGTTCGCTGACTTGCAGGATTTCCGAGCAAAGATTGCTCATCGAGATACGGCCATCAATCGGATTGAGTTTATTGGCTGTATCTTCAAATAATATATAGGGATAGCCGGATTCAAATTGGATTTCGGCAATCGTTTGGAAGAATTCGCGGGCATTGATCTTTTTTTTGCGGATACGCGGATCATCGACGAATTCGCGGTAATGGTCGGAAAGTGCGATATCGCTAAATGGCTTGCCGGTGACATTTTCAACGTCATAGGGCGAGAAGAGATACATATCTTCATTATTTTTGGCAAGCTCGAAGGTGATATCGGGAATAACAACACCCAAAGACAAGGTTTTAATGCGGATTTTTTCATCGGCATTTTCACGTTTTGTATCAAGGAAACGCATAATGTCAGGATGATGGGCATTAAGATAGACCGCGCCGGCACCTTGACGTGCCCCAAGTTGGTTGGCGTAAGAAAACGCGTCTTCCAAAAGCTTCATGACCGGAATAACGCCGGATGACTGGTTTTCGATTTTCTTGATTGGTGCACCGGCTTCACGCAAATTGGTCAAGCATAATGCTACGCCGCCGCCGCGCTTTGAAAGCTGTAGGGCGGAATTGATCGACCGACCGATTGATTCCATATTGTCTTCAATGCGCAGCAGAAAGCAGGAAACAAGCTCGCCACGTTGTTTTTTGCCAGCATTGAGGAAGGTCGGTGTCGCCGGCTGGAAGCGGCCGGAGATAATCTCGTCCACCATTTTTTCAGCCAGTTTTTTGTCGCCGCGTGCCAGAGCCAGCGCGACCAGACATACGCGGTCTTCATAGCGTTCCAGATAACGTTTGCCGTCAAATGTTTTTAGTGTGTAGCTGGTGTAGTATTTAAAAGCGCCAAGAAATGTCGGAAAACGGAATTTATGTGCATAGGCACGTTTGAAAAGATTTTTGATGAAAGGAAAGTCATAAGCATCAAGCACATTCTTTTCATAATATCCTTCATCAACCAGATAATCGAGCTTTTCCTTCAAATTATGAAAGAAAACCGTGTTTTGGTTGACATGTTGAAGAAAATAGTGACGAGCGGCCAGCTTATCCTTGTCGAATTGAATGTGGCCTTGCTCGTCATAGAGATTGAGCATGGCATTCAGCGCGTGATAATCTGGCTCTTGTGCAAGCGATGACGAACGGTTCATGGTTGTTTTTTCCAAAATTCTTCTAATCCGTGTTTCACGCGGTCGACATCGTCGGGTGTTCCGCGCAGTTCAAAGCGATAAAGGCATGGTACATTGCATTTTTTTGCAATGACATCGCCTGCAAGGGCATAAGCCCAGCCGAAATTGCGATTACCGCCTGCGATCACACCGCGCAGCAAAGCGCGATTGTGTTCATCGTTTAAAAAGCTGATAACAGCTTTATGGACTGCGCCAAGTCCTTCACCATCGGCATAGGTCGGCACCACCATAACATAGGGTTCATAGACCCGCTCTCCCGGCTTGTCTTTTTCAATCCGGAAGAGAGGTTGATCGAGTCGTTTTACAAAGTGATGGGTGTTGCCGGTTGCGCTTGAATAGTAAACCAGCAGGCTCATTAGTGTGCAAGCCGGTTAATCATATCAGGGCGGAAGCCTGCCCAGTGATCTTCACCGGCTACGACAACCGGCACCTGACGATAACCAAGCGATTGCACATATGAATAGGCATCTTGGTCTTCAGAAATATCTACAACCTGATAATCGAGGCCTTTATTGTCCAGTGCACGATAGGTAGCATTGCATTGAACACAAGACGGTTTGGAATAGATTGTAATAGTCATGGTGCAGTCTTTCATTATCTAAAGGAGCGGATCCATCCGCCCGTGTAAAAGTTTTCTCATAGTAAGCACTACAAATTTAACACTACATTGCGACTAGACGCTTGAGATCAGATTCTTTTCTTGTGAAATAACTCAATTCTCTTCCCTCTTCACAAGAACTTCATTCCGAGCCTTAACAAAAAATACCCCACGAGTTGTTGGGTACTCTACCCTCACGCCAACAACCCTATATTTATTCCAGTCTATCAATGTCTTTGCTGAAGGCCATCCTTACAAAAAAGCGGTCGCACACCAACGCCACTGCAATATATTCCAGCGGTGTTCATGTATAATATCAACCAACAAATTCGCGGTATGGCTCTAAGTTGGGCTGAAAAACAACCTTTCCTAGACTTCCTTTTTCTTTTCCACTCAATACGAATCAAAAAGAACCTTCGAACACTAGATATAGTATTGATCGTGAAAAAAACGTCAAGATACATATGTTATTTTGTGAAGAAGAATGATGGAAAAATGTCGTTTTTCAATTCTTTTCCGTGTTCATATAGCACTAAAAACGGATCAAAAAAAAGAAAACTTCTGGATTTTTAATCCGTTATTGACGGCAAATTTTGTCCTGTGAATATCGTGGAAAACTTTCCTGTGATTTTATATCTTTTCAAAATTATATGATGTCCGGATAAAATAGACTAGGTTCGATCTGGATAAGGGCAAGTGACTTTGTGTTAAAGCTGAATATTATGTAGGGTATGGGTTATATGTATCAATGCTTTTGCATGCCATACCGATATCAGAGTTAAAATAGTAGGGATAGGATATTGAAAAGTTTAAAGTTCCACCTCATCGACAAAGTGACGTTCTGGGGCTCTGTCGTTTTGTTATTGGCGGTAACATTACCGCTTGTGTTCTTTCCTGAAATGGGGGCGCAGTGGGTGGGAGTTGCTAAAGCTTTCATGACCGATAAGCTCGGGTTCCTTTATCTTCTGCTTGGTCTTGTATCCTTTTTCTTTATGATTTTTGTGATCTTTTCCGATATCGGGCAGATCAAATTGGGTGAGCCGGATGAAGATGTTGAGTTTGGCACCATGTCTTGGGCAGCCATGTTGTTTTGTGGAGGTATAGGGGCATCTATCCTTTATTGGGGAACGATTGAATGGGCCTATTATATCATAACACCACCTTTCAATCTTGAGCCGGGTAGTCATGAAGCTTATCGTTGGGCAACCACTTATGGCCTTTTCCATTGGGGCTTTGTTGCTTGGGCCATTTATCTTGTCCCAGCTTTGCCTATTGCCTACTTCTTTTATGTGCGTCAGCAACCGGCGTTAAAAATCTCGATGTCTCTTATGCCGGTATTGGGTGAAGAACGCAGCAAGGGGCTTATTGGTAAAATTGTAGATATCCTGTTTGTTTTTGGTATGTTGGGTGGTGGTGCAACAACGCTTGGTCTCGCCGCGCCTCTCATCACCGAAGGTTTGCACCACTTGTTCGGCATACCCAAAACGATTACCGTACAGCTTTGTATTCTTCTGCTATGTACATGCATTTTTGCCTATTCCTCCTATGCCGGTATGGAAAAGGGCATTAAATTTCTTTCTAATATAAATTTCTGGGGCGCTATGGGCTTTTTGCTTTTTGTGCTTTTAGCCGGCCCGACAGTTTTTATGCTCAATACCGGCCTTGATGCTTTCGGACACATGTTGACGAATTTCTTTCGCATGGCAACATGGACGGAGCCTTTTGGTGGGATGGGTGATTTTGATCGTACGCATTTTCCACAAAACTGGACAATATTCTATTGGGCATGGTGGCTGGTTTTTGCTCCCAGTATGGGGCTGTTTATAGCCCGCATCTCGCGTGGGCGTACCATTAAGCAGATGGTTGTGGGATCAATCTTTTTTGGTTCTATCGGTTGTTTTCTGTTTTTCATCATCTTGGGTAATTACAGTTTGTCGCTGCAATTAAACGGTGTTGTTGATGTTATCGGCATCTTGAAGCGTGAAAGCCCGACAGCGGCTATTTTTGCCACGCTGGAACAACTACCATTCAGTTATATGGTAATCTTGGTCTTCACACTTTTATGCGTTATATTCACGGCCACAACTTTTGATTCAATTTCCTATATTCTCGCTGCTGTGGTGCAGAAAAAGGTTGTTCATGAACCATTGCGCTGGAATAGGCTTTTTTGGGCTTTTGCCTTGTCCTTTATGCCCGGTGTTCTGTTGTTTCTGGGCGGTCTTGGCACATTGCAAACGGCAGCTATTGTTGGCGGTCTGCCGCTGTTGTTTATAACCTGCCTGCAGATGGTGTCGATTGTTAAAGCGGCCAATTTTGATCTGCGCAATCAGGAAGATTATTCCGACCCGATTATCCATATCAGTGATTCCAATACGATGGATCCTTGGTCGAAAGAGGGGGTTGCTTTGGCAAAATTCGAACAGATGCGAGACAAGGCTATGGAAGCGGCTGAAATTGAGCGTGATGCCAATCGTGATTTGGCCAAGGTTCGTAAGAAAATACGTGCTCTGGCGCTTGAGTGGGATGCGGATGTATCTGAGCATACCATACCGCAAGAATTACAGGATGAATTGCAGCGCCTTTCAAATACGCTGCAAAAAGCCAAGGAAGCCAAACTTGAAGCTTCTCAGGCGGCCCAGCAGGCACGTGTTGAATTCACCCAATTGATGCGGGAGAAAGAAGAACAAGAATCCTGATTGCTCTTAATGTGACGGCTTTATCCGTAGCGTATGGCAACAAGCGTAAAGGCCGGTGAGGGTGCGGCGCTGGGGTCATAGGTAATTGGGATAATATGGGATAATAAAGGTGAGAGCTTGAAAAGGGTAGGCGCCCTTCTTTTCAGAAAATACTGAGTGGCAGATTGTTCTAATTTATTGGTAAACCATTACATAAGTAATCCAATCAAAATAGGTAGAATTTTCTCTTGTTTGAAAACACAAATTGTCTAAAAGCATTTGAAGACGGACAGCAAAAAGAAAAAGACATTATAAGATTACAAGTACAGCTTAGTCGTGAAAAACAGTTTAACCGCAAGGTTGAGATTAATAGTGAATTGAAGAAACAGCAAGCCGCGCTTCTGCATTTGCAGGAAAGTGAATAGTAGAAAAGACATAGTTGGGTAAGACAATGGAAAAAATGAAGCTGCATTCGCCGGATTTGAGCCAGCAGAATATCGACAGGATCAAGACATTTTTCCCCAACTGTGTAACGGAAGCAGCGGACGAAAACGGGGATATTGTCCGTTCTATTGATTTCGACTTGCTAAAACAGGAATTGAGCGACCATATCGTCGAAGGGCCACAAGAGCGTTATAGAATTGATTGGCCGGGCAAACGCGAGGCGCTTCTCACCGCCAATGCGCCAATTGCCAAGACATTGCGCCCGGCGCGTGAGGAAAGTGTGGATTTTGATACCACCAAAAATCTCTTTATCGAGGGTGATAATCTTGATGCGCTGAAACTGTTGCAGGAGACCTATCTAAATAAGGTTAAGATGATCTATATCGATCCGCCTTATAATACCGGTAATGATTTCATTTATGAAGATGACTTTGCCGACGATACATCGTCTTATCTGGAACGCTCAAACCAGATTGATGAGGATGGCAATCGGCTGGTGGCCAATACTGACAGCAATGGCCGCTTTCATTCCGATTGGTTAAGCATGATGTATCCGCGCCTGAAACTGGCGCGCAATCTACTGCGCGCTGACGGCGTTATTTTTATATCAATAGATGATAATGAGCAGGCCAACCTCAAACGGCTTTGTGATGAGGTGTTTGGTGCCGAGAATTTTATTGGATGCGCAGGGCGTGTTACTAAGAAAAGTAACAATAAGGGAGATTTTTGGGCGCCAAATTTTGATTATATCATGACCTATGCAAAAGATATAAACTCAACGATAAAATTTTTTGGTGGTGTAAATTATGAAGCATATAATTTGATTGATGAAACGGGCCCCAGAAAAGGGGAAAAATATCAGCTTGTTAGAATGTATATGTCTAGCTTAGAAAATCAAAATCCTGAACAAAGATTTTTTATAACATGTCCAGATGGTTCTAGAATAATACCGCCAGGCGTTACTTTCCCTCCAGAACGTCCACGATTAGGTGATGGTATTTGGCGTTGGACTAAATCAAAAATGGAGGCAGAAGCAGATCGTGTTGTTATAAAAAAAGTTAAATCATCTAATTTGATAACAGAAGATGGAGCGCCAGCTGTGACCTTGCCCCTAACTTATCCCCATTTATAAGTTAGCAATGTTCACATTTTGATCTTTTTTATGCATTTTAGTAAATTCTATGGGGGTTAAACCCTTCAGGCTTGTATGTGGTCTTTTATGGTTGTAGTCATTCCTCCATTCTTCGATAAGGTGGCGTGCATATGTCAAACCAGTAAAAAGATGCTCATTGAGGCATTCGTCACGTAACCTGCCATTGAAGCTTTCAATAAAACCGTTCTGCATTGGCTTTCCCGGTGCAATGTAATGCCATTCGACATTTTTATGCTTTTCCTGCCATTCAAGCATAGCATTGGATGTGAACTCGCTGCCATTGTCACTGACAATCATATTGGGTGCTCCATGGTATTCACAAAGCCTGTCAAGTTCGCGCGCAACACGCTTGCCTGATAGGGAATAATCGATAATCATTGTCAGACATTGCCGGTTGAAGTCATCAATCACATTCAAAAGTCGGAAGCGTCGACCATCAATCAGAGCATCCGAGACAAAGTCGAGGCTCCAACGTTGATTGACATCCTGTGGAATGGTCATTGGTGAACGTGTTCCCAAAGCACGCTTTCGGCCGCCACGTTTGCGCACCTTAAGCTCCTCTTCTCGATAAATACGATAAAGCTTCTTATGATTGACAATAAACCCCTCACGTTGCAGCAGCAGATGCAAACGGCGGTAGCCAAAACGGTGACGTGCCTGCGATAGTTCACGCAGACGTTGGCGCAGAATACCATCATCAGATCGGTGGGATTGATAGCGGTAAACCCGCGGATCAATACCAACCAAATAACAGGCACGGCGTTGCGAATAAGATCGCTCTTCAATCGCCCAGTTCACGGCACTTCTCCTTGAACCAGGCGTTAAAAGTTTTTTGACAGCATCTCGCGCAAGCTCGCCACATCCATAACGCTTTCAGCCAGAAGCTTCTTCAAGCGGGAATTTTCATCTTCAAGCGCTTTTAAGCGCTTGGCATCCGACACTTCCATCCCACCATATTTGGAACGCCATTTATAAAAGGTTGCATCACTAATCCCATGGCGGCGGCATAAATCAACCGCAGTCATGCCACTTTGATGCTCTTTCAATATCCCGATAATTTGCTCTTCGCTAAACCGGCTCTTCTTCATCTCGTTCGTCTCCTAAACAGAAAACAAACTAACTTAATAACGAGGATAATCTAAGGGGCAAGGTCAAAGAGCAGTGCACCCAGATAGACGAACGGGTGGCTATTCTTGAATATGATGGCGGTTTTTCAAGGGAAGAGGCTGAACATATTGCAGCGGAACTGTCGATGTTGACAAATGTTGACATTTTAGAGCGCGCCACCACCGTACCGATGTTGAATAATGTTGAGACATTCAAGTGGTTTAAACCACCCCAGCTTTATCCTGAAATTATCTATGATAGTAAAGCCAAGCCGGATGACGATGAGACCTATTTCAAAGCTCTTCAGCTTCATGGTGCTATGTCATATGGGATGGCCATGCGTGTGCTGGGATGGGGCGGTACTCGTGCAGCCAATGCGGAAGACCGATTGCGTGAAAAGGGACGCATTGCATACAACAAGCAAGGCCGTGCGGTGGCGGTGGATAGTGACACCAGTGGCAAGGCCGTGGCATGATGGGGGGGGGGAGCTTGAAACATTAAAAGCTTGTGGGGAGCCACTACCAGCGTGGGGCTCATGCGTATCTTTTTTATTGATGTTTGATTGTTTTGATTTTCATAGCCTGCAAATGGCAGGGTAAAAGGTTTCCATGAACAGCCTTTTTATAGGCAGTAAGGTTATAACGGCCAGCGCGCTGGTTTTGCTATGCTTTTCACGAATTAACCTGACAAACAGCATGCTAAGACATGTTAAGGTTTTTCAAAAGAAATAAAAGCCGCACTATGTTAGCAAATGTTAGCATGGAAATAACAGCTTTTGATTTTGATGGTAGTTTTTCAAAAGCCGGTACAAAAGGTACTAGGAGGGGGAGGCCTAAAGTCTTGAACCGCATGGGAGCTCAAACCGGCATGGGGCTTTTCTTTCCATAAACCGTATGATTTTTTGATTTGATGATACCCTTATGGCTTTCCGGACACTATAAAACACTATTTTAGTGAAAGTGTTTTTTTATTTTTAACGTTTAAGGTATGATTTTGATACATAAATCAGTCAAAGGCTGCATAGATTAAGCGGAGGCAATAGCATGAGCGAGATACTGGAACAGACATCCCTTGAAAAGGTCTTGACCCGTTTTCGCAATGCTTCCGTTTCTGAGCGTGAAAAAGGCACCTATTTTGAAGAGTTGATTATCTCTTATCTCAAGCATGAACCGTTCTATTCTAATCTTTATGCCGATGTCTGGACGTTCAAAGACTGGGCATTGGCACATGGTAAAGATGGCAAGGACAAGGGGATTGATCTTGTCGCTCAGGAACGTAAAACTGGTTTTCTTCATGCCATACAATGTAAGTTTTATGCGCCAGATCATAAAATTAGTAAGAGTGATATCGATAGTTTTATGTCGGCATCTGGGCAAAAACCTTTCACTAATCGCATCATTGTTTGCACGACCAATCGCTGGGGCGAGAATGCCGAGGCGATGCTGGATAACCAGCATATTCCTGTTAGTAAGATTGATCTTGCCGCTCTTGAACAAAGTGTTATCGACTGGGAACAATATGCACCTGATAAGGCGCTTGTCATTCATGAAAAGAAAAAACTGCGGCCGCATCAGGAAACAGCATCAAAAAACGTATTGAAAGGTTTGGAGACGGCAGATCGAGGCAAGCTCATTATGGCTTGTGGCACGGGTAAAACTTTTACCAGTCTCAAGATTGCCGAGGCACAGGCAGGCGCTGGCAAGCGTGTCTTATTTCTGGTGCCAAGCCTTGCCTTGTTAAGTCAGACATTGACTGAATGGACACAGCAAAGCGAAACCAAACTTCATAGCTTTGCTGTCTGTTCCGATGTTGAGGTCGGTAAAAAGCGCGATAAAAAAGATGATGACAGTGTGCAGACCTTTGTGCATGAGCTGCAATATCCCGCCACGACCGATGCCGAAAAGCTGGCAGAAGAGATGACCGCTTGGCATGAAGACAATGCCATGAGCGTTATCTTCTCGACCTATCATTCTATTGATGTCATTTCCAAAGCGCAAAAAGATTATGGTTTACCCGCATTTGATCTTGTTATTTGCGACGAGGCACACCGCACCACCGGTCAGACCTATGAAGGCGATGAGGAAAGCGCTTTCGTGCGCATTCATAACAATGATTTTATCAATGCCACCAAACGCCTTTATATGACGGCCACACCGCGTATCTATAGAGATGATGCCAAGCTTAAAGCCGAGGATGGTGATGTTGTCCTTTATTCGATGGATGATGAAACCATTTATGGCAAAGACCTGCATGTTTTGACATTTTCGGAAGCGGTGCAGCGCGGCCTTTTGGTTGATTATAAGGTGATCGTGCTGACAGTTGAAGAAAGCCAGATCAACCGCCGTCTGCAAAATATTCTGAAAGATGAGAATAACGAGGTGCGGGTGGATGATGCAGCCAAAATTGTTGGCTGCTGGAAGGCGCTTTCAAAGCAGAACCTAACCGAAAGTCTTGAAGGTGATGCCAACCCCATGCAACGCGCTGTTGCCTTTTGTCAGGTGATTGATCGCAAAAAGAGTAATAAGGTCGGCTCACTGCAAATTGCCAATATGTTTCAAGATGTAGTGGAAGAATACCAGCGCACCGCAACCGATGAAGAAGAAATGTCCGTCAGGTTGCATTGCGAGGCACGCCATGTTGATGGCGGCATGAATGCCAGCGAGAAGGAAGAAAAAATCCAGTGGCTTAAATCCTCTGCACCTGAAGATACATGCCGTATTCTATCAAATGTCCGCTGCCTGTCTGAAGGTGTTGATGTGCCAGCTCTTGATGCCGTTTTGTTTTTAACAGCGCGTAACAGTCAGGTTGATGTGGTGCAATCGGTCGGGCGTGTCATGCGTAATGCACCCAATAAAACCCGCGGCTATATTGTCTTGCCGGTGGTTATCCCTTCTGGGGTAGAGCCGCATGAAGCTTTGAATGATAATAAGACCTATAAAGTTGTATGGCAGGTTTTACAGGCCTTGCGTTCGCATGATGATAAATTCGATGCGATGATTAACAAAATGGACTTAGTTGGTTCTGACCCGCAAAAAATGGAAGTCATTGCCGTTACCGATATGGGCAAACGCCGTAAAAAGGTGATGAAAGAGGCAACAGGCCTTGCCAAAGGAAAAAATAATCTAGGAAAGGCAGCCCCTGCTTCTGGTGGTAGAGGAGGCGAGCAAATTGAGTTTGTTTACGAGGTGACAGAGCTTGAACGTGCCATCACAGCCAAATTGGTTGAAAAGGTCGGCAATCGCCACCATTGGGAAGAATGGGCCAATGATATTGCCAAGATTGCCCGCACCCATATTGACCGCATCAAGGCCATTCTAGAAAACCCAGAAAACACCAAAGCAATTGCCACATTCAAGGAATTTTCTGCCGAGCTGAAAGACGATTTGAATGATGCGCTCAGTGATGACGAGATCATCGAGATGCTGGCACAACACCTCATCACCAAACCGGTTTTTGATGCGTTATTTTCAGGCTATAGCTTTGCAGATCATAACCCAATGTCGCAAGCCATCCAGAAGGTGCTGGATGCACTCAATGAATTCAACATTGATAAAGAATCGACAAGCCTTGATAAATTTTATCGCAGCGTTGCCATGCGTGCTGAAGGCATCAATACGGCAGAAGGCCGTCAAAAGCTAGTCGTCGAACTTTATGACAAGTTTTTTCGCAATGCTTTCCCAAAAATGACCGAGCGGCTGGGCATTGTCTATACACCAGTTGAGGTGGTGGACTTTATCCTGCACAGCGTCAATGACGTATTAAAAGCCGAATTTAACCAAAGCTTGGGCAGCGAAGGCGTACATATTCTTGACCCGTTCACCGGCACCGGCACCTTTATCACAAGGCTTATGCAAAGCGGCCTGATAGCGCAGCAAGACTTGCCGCGCGTTTATAAAAGCCAACTTCATGCCAATGAGTTGGTGCTGCTGGCCTATTATATTGCTGCCATCAATATTGAATCGACCTATCATGCCCTTGTCGGTGGCGATTATGCGCCTTTCCCCGGTATTTTGCTCACTGATACATTCCAGATGAGCGAAAAAGGCGACATGATTGACGCTATTCTGGTCGACAACAGCCAGCGCCGCAAAGATCAAATGGCTTTGGATATCAAGGTTATTGTTGGCAATCCGCCTTATTCGTCAGGGCAGGATAGCGCCAATGATAATAACCAGAATATTAAATATCCCAAACTCGATAAGCAGATCGAAGAAACCTATGCTGCCTATTCGACCGCAACCAATAAAAATTCGCTCTATGACAGCTATATCCGCGCCATTCGCTGGGCGTCAGACCGCATTGGCGATTGCGGTGTGATTGGTTTTATTTCCGGCTCTGGCTTTATTGAAAAGCCTGCAATGGATGGTATGCGCAAATGTTTGGTTAAGGAATATTCAAGTCTTTACATTATAAATCTACGCGGCGATATTCGAAAAAATATGCTTTCAAAAGGCCGAGCTAAAGAAGGGCAGAATATCTTTGAGCAAGGCAGTATGACTGGCATTGCTATTTCTATTCTGGTCAAAAATCCCGATGCCTCGCAAAAAGGCAAAATTTATTACTATGATATTGGCGATGATTTGAAGTCTGATGATAAAAAAGGCAAGCTTAATTCTCTTGGGAGTTTAACCAAAATCAGTTGGCTGGAAATCACCCCAGATGTTCACAATGATTGGCTTAACCAGCGCGATGATAGCTTTAAAGATTTTATCGTTATGGGTGATAAAAAAGATAAAAGCAGTATAGCTATTTTTGAAAATTATTCTTCTGGTTTAAAAACACAACGCGATGCTTGGTGTTACAATTCGTCTGCACAAAAGCTATTAAAGAATATGCAGAACATGATTAGCTTTTATAATCAAGAAGTCGAGCGGTTTAATGAATCTTTTCCAATTCACGATCGGAAAATGCGTGAAGTCAGTGTTAAAAATTTTATTGATAATGATCCACTTAAAATCAGTTGGTCTGATGGGGTGGTGGCAGATGCTGTCAGAGGAAAACAGAATACCTATAATGATGACGCGCTCATCAAAAGCGATTATCGCCCGTTTTCAAGTCAATGGCTATATTATGATCGAAGCTTTAATGAACGCGTATATCAAATGCCGCGCATCTTTCCTGATGCAAAAGCTGAAAACATAATGATAGCAATAACTGGTATCGGAGCACGAAGCGGTTTTTCAACACTTATCACCAATATCATTACAGACTTGCACACTTTAGATACTGGTCAATGTTTCCCGCTTTATCTTTATGAGCGAGAAGAGGCGGGGGAAGGTCTATTTGCCAGTGAAACAACACCGCAGTTAAAGCGGCGTGATGCGATAACGGGTGCGGGTTTGAAGCATTTTCACGATGCCTATCAGGACACTACAATCACCAAGGAAGATTTGTTTTATTATATTTATGGCCTGTTGCATTCCGAAGATTACCGCGCCCGCTTTGCTGATAATCTGATGAAAGAATTGCCGCGCATACCGGCAGTGAAAAAACTTGATGATTTTATGGCTTTTTCAAAAGCTGGCCGTGCCTTGGCAAGTTTGCACCTAAATTATGAAACGGTTGAAAAATACCCTGCCAATATCATCACCAAAAATAAAAATCTGGAAAATGGCGACTATTATGTCGAGAAGATGAAATATGGCCGTAACGGCAAGGACAAAGACCTGACGACCATCATCTATAACGACAAAATCACAATCACGGATATACCGCTGGAGGCTTATGATTATATCGTCAATGGCAAAGCGGCCATTGATTGGGTGGTGGAGCGGCAGCGCGTGCGTACCGATAAAGCCAGCGGCATTGTCAATGATGCCAATGACTGGGCTATAGAGACCATGCACAACCCAGCCTATCCACTGGAACTGCTCTTGAGAATCATCACTGTTTCACTTGAAACGATGAAGATTGTTCGCAATCTGCCGAAACTGGATATCTAACACCATTGCAAGCGCCCGCCGAAAGGTGGGCTGCGGGGTGGACTGAAAGAAAATTAATTTTTCTAACATATTGTTTTTATTGTATTTTTAGGAATAGAATGGTGCCCCCAGAGAGACTCGAACTCCCGACCCCCTGATTACAAATCAGGTGCTCTACCAACTGAGCTATAAGGGCACACGGGGACGACCTAGCATAAAGATATAGAGAGTAAAACAAAAAAACGCATCATTGTGCATTTTTTAGCAAAAATCTTAATTTTGCTGATTAGCCACCCAGTTCGGACATATGGCGATTAGGTCCATGTGTTTGATTTTTACCAATTATAAAATCATGCCCTTTGGGTTTGGTACGGATGGCCTCGCATATTTTTTCAACGAGAGCGTCATCGCTTTCGTTATTTCTTAGTGTTTCGCGCAATTCAATCATACCATTATGGCCCATACAGGTATAAAGGCGGCCTGTAGAACCAATTCGGATGCGGTTGCAATTGCTGCAAAAATCGCATGAGAGCGGTGTTATAAAGCCGATAATGCCGCCCGTTTCTTCAACATGCATATATCGAGCCGGACCGCCGGTAGACAATTGAGCTGGCGTGAGTGTCCAGCGTTTGGCAAGTGTATCACGTAATGCGCTGAGGGAAAGATGAGTGTCGTATCTGTTGTGGCCGGTGTTGCCTAAGGGCATTTCTTCAATCAAAGTAAGATGCATATTGCGGCTATGGCAAAAATGGATGAGATCATCAACCTCATCAAGAAAGGCGCCACGCATTGCAACCGTATTGATTTTGACTTTTAAATCGGCCTCAAGGGCCGCATCAATGCCGGAAAGGACATGGGCGATATCGCCCCGTCGTGTTATTTCATGATAGCGTTTGGCATCCAATGTATCAAGCGACACATTAAGCCGTTTGACACCGCAACGTGCCAGATCTTTTGCGTAGCGGCTAAGCATGGTACCGTTGGTCGTCAGGGTTAGCTCATCAAGGTCATTGCCAAGGTGCTGTCCGATGAGTTCAAACAATGTCATAATGTCACGTCTTACCAGCGGTTCGCCGCCTGTCAGGCGAATTTTGCGAATACCCATTTTGATGAGACGTGAAGAGAGGCGATAAAGTTCTTCCAATGTCAGCAGTTCGCGCTTGGGCAAGAAGACCATGTTTTCGGCCATGCAATAACTGCATCGTAGATCACATCGATCTGTTACGGAAAGACGTAGATAGTTGATAGGGCGACCGAAACCGTCAATAAGCGACGACCCCATGTTTTTGTCCGATAGAGAAAAAGCATGCTGGTTCACCTCGGCGTCTTCTCCTTATCTTTTGATTCAACGCAATATCAATATGAGCGCAACCGCTCGATAAAGCAAGAAAAAGGGTTAGGGGACTTTTAAAGGCTGAAAAGCTGGGCGTCTGGGACAACCGTATCAGACTTGCCGGAAATGAATTGTGCAAGCGCGGCAGCATAAAGGTGATGTTCCGCCTTAAGTACTCTTTTGGCAAGGCTGTCCGCGTCATCATGAGATAATATAGGGATAACAGCTTGCGCCAATATAGGCCCTTCATCCATATCTTCAGTGACAAGATGAACAGTGCAGCCTGCAACTTTAACACCGGCATCAAGAGCACGTTGATGTGTATTGAGACCGGGGAAAAGGGGCAGGATCGAAGGATGAATATTGAGAATTCGACCACGATAAGGTGAAATCATGGACGCTGAGAGAAGCCGCATATAACCGGCAAGACAGATAATATCCGGTTCATAAGTGCCAAGACACTGCAAAATGGCTTCTTCATGCGCTTGCTTGCTATCATAGTCTTTACGTTCAAAAACATGGGTGGGCACCCCTTGTTCTTGAGCTTTTAGCAAGCCTCCGGCTGATCCTTTGTCAGAAATAACCGCTATAATGTCTGCAGGAAAGTCATCTTTTCTACTTGCTTTGATCAACGCTTCCATATTGGAACCGCTGCCGGAAATCAGAATGATGACTTTTTTCTTCATAGCGCGAGTTGCCCTTGATAGACGACACCTTGTGTTTCGCGTTCGCTCAGCACACCAAGGCGGCTGACGGTTTCGCCTTCACGGGTTAATTTAGCCGTTATTGTGTCTGCGTATTGGGCCTCGACGACAACAATCATGCCAATTCCGCAATTAAAAGTGCGTAGCATTTCTTTTTCATCAATGCCGCCTTGCTTGGCAAGCCATGAAAAAACCTGAGGCACACGAATAGCACCAAGATCTATGTTGGCACATAAATCCTCAGGTAGAACACGGGGGATGTTTTCAGGAAAACCACCGCCGGTAATATGGGCCAATGCTTTAATGCCTTGTGTCTCGCGTAAAGTTGTAAGCAAAGAACGTACATAGATTCGGGTTGGTGTCAAAAGGGCTGCACCAAGTTTTTGTTCCGGAGCAAAGGGGGCTTTTTCCTGCCAGCCAAGTCCGCTTTTTTCTACAATTTTACGGACCAGTGAAAACCCGTTGGAATGGACGCCCGACGATGCAAGACCTAAAATAATGTCGCCTTTGGCTAAGGCCTGAGATGGCAATAATTGGCCACGTTCGGCAGCCCCTACAGCAAAACCAGCCAAATCATAGTCGCCTTTGGCATACATACCGGGCATTTCGGCTGTTTCGCCGCCAATCAGGGCTGCTCCTGCCTGCCGGCAGCCTTCGGCAATGCCGGCCACAATGGCGGCACCCTGATCGGGATCCAGTTTGCCGGTTGCAAAATAATCGAGAAAGAACAAAGGTTCCGCACCTTGGACGACGAGATCATTGACACACATGGCAACAAGATCAATGCCGACTGTATTGTGGCAATCGGCGTCAATGGCAATTTTAAGCTTGGTGCCTACACCGTCATTGGCAGCAACAAGAACAGGGTCCTTGAAACCTGCTGCTTTTAGATCGAACAAACCGCCAAATCCGCCAATTTCGGTATCGGAACCTGGACGTCTGGTCGAGCGCACCAGTGGCTTGATTTTTTCGACCATGCTGTTGCCCGCATCAATGTCAACGCCGGCATCAGCATAGGTCATGCCGTGGGGGACTGTTTTATTATCGGCGGTGTGATTTGTCATGGCGCATTCCTGAAACCTTAATCCAAAGCTTATTTCGCAATGCCATGTCACTCTTCATCGTGCAAGTCTAATCCGTCGTTAACGACATAAAAGAGGCATTTATTCATTGATTGGGTGCGTAATGCTTGACCAAGGCATGATAAGTCGCATATCTGTGCATGGTAATAGCTAATTGGAAAAACATGAATAAAGCTAACGATAGTGCAGAAAATAACGGCATAGAAGAGCTGACGCATAAGGCTGTAAAAAAAACAGCCCGTCGACGTAAAGCCGTGCATGTTCCCGCTTATGCCAATGCACCTTTTCGCGGCAGCGTTAAAAGGCAGGCTTTGTTTTGGCTGGGAACACTGGCCTTTTTCCTTGTTTTCCTATTTTTCTTCAGCAATGTTCTGCTTCCTTTTGTTGCGGGATTGGCGTTAGCTTATTTCCTTAATCCGATTGTCGAGCTGATGCAGCGTATCGGCATATCACGTATGTGGGCAACTGTACTGATTTTATTGGCTTTTATTGTCTTTTTAGTTGTCGGATTGATGGTGTTGGTGCCAATCCTCAATACGCAGCTCAGCCAGTTTACTGTCTTTGTTGAACAGCGTTTGCCCGGTTATATTGATAGCCTGCAGCGTTATCTTAATGAACATAGTTTTGAATGGATCAACAAATATCTGGGTGGCAATACTTCCGATCAGTCTAATACGATTAGTGCCTTGATGCAGCAGGGCAAGAGTTTTGTTTCTACTTTGCTGCAGTCCCTGTGGAACTCTGGTAAGTCATTGTTTGGTCTTATCAGTCTTTTTGTTATTGCCCCAGTTGTTGCTTTCTATATGTTGCTGGATTGGGAGCGCATGGTTGATAGTCTCGATTCATGGATTCCACGAGACCATCTGGCAACTGTACGCGGTATTTTTCGTGAAATGGACCGTGCTGTTGCTGGGTTTGTACGCGGACAGGGTACGGTCTGCCTTATTCTGGGCGTTTATTACGCTGTGGGCCTTTCTGTTGCAGGATTAAATTTTGGTCTTTTGATCGGCCTTTTTGTCGGCTTTATTAGCTTTATTCCTTATATCGGCTCCATGAGCGGATTTTTTTTGGCTTTAGGATTGGCCTGGTTTCAATATTATCCTGATAACTGGCTCTGGATTATTGTTGTAATGTGTATTTTCTTTGTCGGTCAATTTATCGAAGGATATATTTTACAGCCGAAACTGGTGGGTTCATCTGTCGGTCTGCATCCGGTGTGGTTGATGTTTGCTTTGGTTGCTTTTGGTTCGGTGTTCGGTTTTACAGGCATGTTGATTGCTGTTCCGGCCGCGGCGGTTATCGGCGTACTTGTACGCTTTGCTCTTCATACCTATCTGGCGTCCCCTATGTACTCCCCGCAGAATAAAACGGAGAAAAGCAAGTGAGCGATACACCGCGGCAACTGCCGCTGGAGTTGACGCTGCAACCGGGGTTAAGCGGGGATGATCTGGTTGTTACGTCAAGTAATCATGCAGTTTTCCAGCTGATCGAACAATGGCCGCAATGGCCTTTGCCAGTGGCATTGATCATTGGACCGGAAGGGGCGGGAAAGACCCATTTTGCTACTGTGTGGGCGCAAAAAGTCGGTGCTTTTCATGCCTCTTTAAAAGCAATGGACGAAGCCATTGTCATGGCAGGCAAGGGGATTCCTATTCTGCTGGAAGATATCGATAGCAAGCCGTTCGATGAAACGGCCTTTTTTCATCTTATCAACAGTGTCCGTCAAGGACATAGCATCAATCATCATGCCAGTCTTTTGATGACGGCACGTACATCGCCGCAGGAATGGGAATTGGGGTTGCTCGATCTTGCTTCACGGATGAAGCAGGTGATGTTTGTTGAGATTGAACAACCTGATGATGATCTTTTGTCTGCTGTTCTGATAAAGTTGCTGGCTGACCGGCAAATGGAAATAGACACAGTACTGATCAATTATATTATTAGCCGTATTGAACGTTCTTTGTCGGCATTACAGCATTTTGCTGTTGAAGTTGATCGACTTGCTTTGGCAAGAAAGTCTCGAATCAACCGTCAGATAGCAAGCGAGGTTATTGAAAGCCTCAGTGGCGATCACGCGCAATCGAACCGGTCTTAATTATGTCACTGTTGTGCTTGGCTGTTATAGGGGAGCGGGTTAACTGATCAGCTCTGGCCCATCCGATAATATCGGTTGAAGGAACGACAATACGATGCCATTTGCCTTCCGTTTCGTAAGAGCGCATTTCTTGTCCTACTTCAACGGTTGCAATTTTTTTTGAAGATGAATTGGCTGTCGCATAGATAGCAATGCGTTGTTTGGCGTAGATTGCGTTGGCAGCGTTTTTAACCGCAAAGCGTCCCTGTGGGGGCAAGGTGGTATCAGGCTTATAGGGAACGATGATTTGGTTCCCTTGTGTGCTTTGTGGTTTTAAAGCCGGAATAACGGTGCTGTGCATTGTCATCTGCGTTACACTGGCATGCTGATGTGGCAAGGGTTCGTTAAGCAGTGCGTTGATGGTCAGTTCTTTGCTACGTGGAACAACAATAGTAGATTGTGTGCTTTGTGGAGTATTATTACGTATAGCCATATGTTGGGCAGGTTTGCCATTCACAGGTTTTTCATGTGCGACATACCAGCCGGCAGCAGCAGCAATAATCAGTGCGCCGAGAGCGGCGTTGCCGAAGGAAAAACGTTTCTGGGCTGGTGCTTTTTTACGGTTTGTTCGGCGGGTGTTTTTTTTACGTGCAGCCATAACCTATCCTTCAGATGACATATTATTTTGAAAGATTAGAGCGTGAATCTTTTGATTTGGTTATCAAAAATGTTAATTTTAAAAAGAAACGGTAAATTTCGTGGTTTTGTACTTGCACTTGTCGCTCGAAAATCCTAGTGAGAGGTTGCTTGACAAAAGCATCGGAGCGTAGCGCAGTTTGGTAGCGCACCTGATTTGGGATCAGGGGGTCGTAGGTTCAAATCCTATCGCTCCGACCACTTTGTCTAATAGGGCCGTTTCTGCTATAGAGATGGTCTGACAAAAACATGATGTGACAGACGGGAAGTCGTCATGTTAAGTGTTATTCTTAAAGGCGTTTTCATCGTTTGTAAGGAATAGAAAAATGGTTGCACGTATCTATAGCCCTGCTAAAACTGCTATGCAGTCCGGTCAAGCCAATACAGGATTCTGGATTTTGCAATATGAACCCCAGCAAGCTAAAATGGTTGAGCCATTAATGGGTTATACGGCTTCAGCCGATATGCTGGGACAGATCAAGATGCGTTTTAATACCAAAGAGGATGCGATTGCCTTTGCAACCAAAAACGGTATTGCCTATCGGGTAGAAGATCCGCACACGCCGAAGCGTCGTCGCGTTTCATATTCCGATAACTTTAGTGCCAATCGCCAGCAGCCTTGGACACATTGATTCCAGAATAATATAATCATTGTTTGCGGTCCCGTAGCTCAGCTGGATAGAGCAACAGCCTTCTAAGCTGTGGGTCACAGGTTCGAATCCTGTCGGGATCGCCATCTTTCTCTGTTAGTTGTGCTTGGTTCATTCGATTTTTAAATCTTGCCGATTGAATATGGTGCCACAACCGCGGTCAAGAAGCGCTGGCTTTACTGGGGCAATATTATTTTTTGTTGTCTGGTAAAAATTGATATTACAATCATCATCAATGACGCAGGCTGTTAATCGACCGGAAGAATAAATGCCTGTATCAATCGATATGCGGTTTTCGGTGATAATCGGCATATCGCCAATGATTGTATGGCCATGGATGACAATAGGTACTGTATCATCAATATAATCAAGAAAGGGGTGCCGGATCCAGCAAAAGGTTTCCTCGGTTTGTGTGTCGACAGGCATTGAAAAATTGATTCCGGCATGAACGCTAATAAAATGTCCTTGCTGATGGTAGAGGCTGGTGTTTTCAATAAAAGTGACATGCTCGGGATGTTGTCGGTAAATATCCTGGATATGGTTCTCGTCGACATTGTAGGATTTAAGTGTTTCTACGCCACCATGAATCATCCATGCCTGAAAACGAGGTGCCAGCTTGCCTTGCTTGATAGCAGATAGGAACATGGCGTCGTGATTGCCGCGATGCACACATATATTGCCCCAGTCACGTTGTAGATTGATAAGGAGCTCTATGATGTCTTTGGATGCAGGGCCTCTGTCGACAAGATCACCCAGAAAAAAGATTTTGGTGTCGTCAAGTTTTTCATTTTTGGCAATATGATTCAATAATTGGTTTAACGGATCAATGTAACCATGAATATCGCCAATATAATAGCGCTTCATTATTTGTCCCTTTGCGGCTGTATGTTGCGGTTTTTTCCAAAAGTATAACCGGTTTCGACTATCTTGCCGCCGAATTTATGGCGTAACTGGTCTATGGCTCGTTCTGTCTGTGCCCGCTTTGTCGATTGGATGTCAACAAGGTCAGCAGGATCAGCACTTTCGTCACTGACAAGTTGCTGCACACCAATGCCGATCAGGCGAAAGGCTGTGCCGTCGATCTCTTTTGACAGAAGGTCAAGTCCGGTATGGAAAATACGGTCGGCAATTTGTGTCGGGTCTGTAAGATGGCGGTTGCGCGTGCGGCTCTTGAAATCACTGGTCTTGAGTTTGAGTACTACAGTTTGTCCGGCAATATGATCTTGTTTGAGTCGGAATGATACTTTTTCCGATAAGGTCCGTAGTATCGGCACAAGATCATCCATTATTTTCAAATCGACATCAAAGGTTGTTTCGGCTGAAACGCTTTTCATTTCGTTATCGGGTTCCACCTTGCGCGTATCTTGACCTCTTGCAAGACGGTAAATGCGTTGGCCCATCGCGCCATAGCGTTTCATCAAATCGGCTTCATCCATTGTCTGTAATTGGCTGATAGAGCATATACCATCTGATTTAAGTTTTTCGGCGAGGACCTTGCCAACGCCCCATAAGATGTTGACCGGCTGGGTGGCAAGAAAGCTGATGGCTTCTGTCTTTCCGATGACGGAAAAGCCGCGTGGTTTATCAAAATCCGATGCGACCTTGGCTAGAAATTTACAATAGGAAAGGCCGATCGAAACAGAAATTCCGATTTCCTTTTCTATTTTTTGTGACAGTCTGGCCAGGGTGAAAGCAGGTGGGGCTTTGTGTAAGCGGGTTGTGCCTTGTAGGTCAAGAAAAGCTTCGTCAATAGAAAGCGGTTCTACCATGGGGGTTAATTCCTGCATCATTTGTCGTACTTCGCGCCCGATACGTGCATATTTTGCCATATCGGGAGGAAGGACGACTGCATTGGGGCATATCTCCAGTGCTTTGAACATCGGCATAGCTGAACGTACGCCCGAGATACGTGCAATATAACAGGCTGTCGAGACAACACCACGTTTGCCACCGCCAATGATGAGCGGTTTATCGCGTAGTTCCGGATGATCTCGCTTCTCAACACTGGCGTAGAAGGCATCGCAATCAATATGGGCGAGTGAAAGATTATAGAGTTCTTTGTGCTGGACAAGACGGGGACTACCGCAATGGTTGCATCTCTTCGTATGCTGATGTTGCAGTGTCAGACAATCACGACAAAATCCATATTGCGGTTGGTTGAAATTCACCATGAGAAATCAATAGAACCGCCGCCCGGTAATGCGTTGTAGGCAGTCATAACATTTTCGGGTGCATGGCCTGTGGCTTGCACAAACTGCAATAATGATGGTTCGTGTGAGAGCAGAAAATGTAAAACACCAGCCATAAAGCCATCGGTGGAGGCTGCTTGCCTGATGTCATTTGCTGTCAGCCCCGTCAGATCAAGAAAACGCGGCAGCAATTCGCAGTCCTGCGCAATAAAGCTTAGCGCTTCGATGGCTAATCTTTCGGCTTCTTCACGGGAATAGATTGTTTTCATCAGCTTTTCTTAAATGTTCAGAAACGACTCATAGTTTACCCTTTAAAGGTACAAAGGCAATATGATGCCTTTGACAAATGCAAACAAAGCAGGCGGAGTTTCAGGCATGGCAAAAAAAGTGATGATCGTTGAAGATAACGAGCTCAACATGAAGCTTTTTCGTGATCTTGTAGAGGCTTGCGGCCATGAAACGGTTGAGACGCGTAGCGGGCTTGAAGCACTTGATCTGGCTCGTCAAAACAACCCCGGTCTTATTCTTATGGATATACAATTGCCTGAAGTTTCCGGCCTTGACGTCATCAAGCAGCTGAAAGCTGATGATGAATTGAAAGCTATTCCGGTTATTGCTGTGACAGCCTTTGCCATGAAGGGCGATGAAGAGCGCATTCGGGCAGGGGGGTGTGAAGATTATATGTCGAAACCCATTTCGGTGCCGTATTTTATGGAAACGATCAAGAAATATCTGGGGTAGTCTTGGTGTGACATAAGAGATGTCGATCTGGAATGGATGGAACGTAATACTTTGATTGAAGAAATCAGAAAGTTGCGGACCTGAAACTGTGTGGTTTTAATATCAAAACACCGGAGTGGCTGCAATTTATTGCAGTTGTCGCTATTGCTAATGTGTGTTCGTCGATAGCAACGAATTTAGGAAATAAAAAAACCCGCATAAAGCGGGTTTTTTGGAATTTGTAAGTTCGCTGCGATTAACGCTTGGAGAACTGGAATGAACGGCGAGCTTTGGCTTTACCGTATTTTTTACGTTCAACAACACGGCTATCGCGTGTGAGGAAGCCACCTTTTTTCAAAGTGCCGCGCAGACCCGGTTCATAATAGGTCAATGCTTTTGAGATGCCATGACGAACAGCACCGGCTTGACCGGAAAGGCCGCCACCGGCAACCGTTGCAACGATATCGAACTGGCCATCACGATTGGTAACAACGATCGGCTGACGCAAAATCATCTGCAGAACAGGACGGGCGAAATATTTGTCAAAATCTTTGCCGTTGACAGTGATCTTGCCGGAACCCGGTTTGACCCATACACGGGCAACAGCATCTTTACGCTTGCCGGTTGCATAAGCGCGACCCTGAGCGTCGAGTTTCTGGACATGGACAGGTGCGGCATTAGCAGCTTCTTCAGCGCCGCCTGTTGCATTGCCCAGTTCGGAGAGCGAGTTGATCTCAGCCATATTTATGCAATCCTTTTATTCTTGCGGTTCAAAGCACCAACATCAAGTGTTTCCGGCTGCTGGGCTTCGTGAGGATGGTTTGTACCGGCATAAACGCGCAGGTTTTTCATCTGGCGACGGCCTAGTGGACCGCGCGGAACCATACGTTCAACTGCCTTTTCAATGACACGTTCGGGAAAACGGCCTTCGAGGATCTGGCGCGCTGTGCGCTCCTTGATGCCGCCGATATAACCGGTGTGCCAGTAATATTTCTTGTCGGTGTATTTTTTACCTGTCAAAACAACCTTGTCGGCATTGATGACAATAACATTGTCGCCATCATCGACATGGGGAGTAAAGGTTGCTTTATGCTTGCCGCGCAGACGGTTGGCAACGAGAGTGGCAAGGCGACCCAGAACGAGGTTCTCGGCGTCAATAATAATCCATTTCTTCGTTACTTCTGCTGGCTTTTGTGAAAAAGTTGCCATGGAAGTTTTCCTTAATCAGATCCTGAAAAGCCTTTAAAAGTCCCTATCAGGCGTTTTTTGTTGCTTGTATTGTATCGGGTTAATCCAATACAAAAATGTACCGAGCCTCGTTTAAAAGGTATTGGCGTGTGCGCTCAATAAGGCTTCCGCTATATTAGGTCAAGAAGAAAAACAATAAATATAAAATATTGCATAAAATCAATAGTTTGTATTTGCGGTATTATGGTACCGTTTTATTGATATTGTATGCTGTTTTGACTTTGAGAAGCTTCATATTCGGTTTATATTAATTGAGATAAATGGCGATTCGAAACTTGGATGTGTTTTGAAGTGTGAGTGTAATTGATCTATGATGGCTGGGTTCTGGAGGGAATATGGCGCAGTTATTAGCAGAAAAAACCGCAATTAAGGCAGCGCTTTCTCGGGTGCAGACAATAGCACTGGTTGGTGCATCGCCTAAACAGAACCGCGCAAGCTATGGAGTTATGGCTTTTCTTCTCAATCGGGGCTTTCGGGTTATCCCCGTTAATCCATCCTATGCCGGTCAGGAAATATTGGGGCAGTTAGTCCAGCCAAGTCTTGGCCATATTGATGTGTCTATTGATATGGTGGATGTTTTCCGCAACTCGAGTGCTGTAGCCGGTGTTCTTGATGAAACGCTCAAACTGAATTTTATGCCTAAGCTTTTTTGGATGCAGATTGGCGTCTTTGATAAAGATAGTGCGCAAAAAGCGGTTGCTGCGGGTATGGATGTGGTTATGGACCGTTGTCCGACAATTGAATTGACGTGAATTTTATCACAATCTGGCTGAATATAGCATTCCATTTCTTCTGCTTCGGCTTTTGTAAGGGTATTTTTACCCTTAGGGCCTGATATGAGAGGACGGGATGAGCAGATTATTAAATGGAGTATATTTCGATGACAGACAAAAAACAGGGCTTTGAAACGCTGGCCGTTCATGCTGGAGCTGCTCCTGATCCAACAACCGGTGCGCGGGCAACACCTATCTATCAGACAACAGCCTATGTTTTTGAAGATGCCGATCAGGCTGCCAACCGTTTTGCGCTGGCTGATCCCGGTAATATCTATACCCGCATCACCAATCCGACACAGGCTGTGCTGGAAGAAAAAATTGCAGCACTTGAAGGCGGAACAGCAGCTTTGGCAACATCTTCAGGGCATGCCGCACAGTTTTTAACATTCCATACTTTGATGGAGGCTGGTGATAATTTTGTTGCTGGACGCCAGCTCTATGGTGGCTCGATCAACCAGTTTGGCAATGCATTCAAGTCTTTTGACTGGCAGGTGCGTTGGGCCGATAGCGAAAACCCCGCTTCTTTTGAAGCTCAGATCGATTCATGTACGCGTGCTATCTATATTGAAAGTTTTGCTAATCCTGGCGGCATTATTGTTGATATCGAGGCGATTGCAAAAATTGCCAAGAAATATGGCATTCCGCTGATTGTTGATAATACATTGGCTACTCCTTATCTTTTACGGCCGATCGAATATGGTGCCGATATCATTGTGCATTCATTGACCAAATTTATTGGCGGCCATGGTAATTCCATGGGCGGTATTTTGATTGATGGTGGGACATTCGATTGGGGTAAGTCGGGCAATTATAAAAAACTGACTGAGCCGCGCCCCGATTATGCAGGTTTGGTTTTTTATGAGGCTGTTGGCAATGTTGCCTTTGCTTTGGCTGCCCGTGCTTTGGGGATGCGTGATTTTGGCCCTACGATTTCACCGATTAATGCCTTTTTGTTGCTGACGGGGGCTGAAACATTGGCTTTGCGTGTTCAAAAGCACTGTGATAATGCATTGGAAGTTGCAAAGCATCTTGAAAAACACGACAAGGTTTCTTGGGTTAATTATGCTGGCTTGGCATCCAGCAAATATCATGCCCTACAACAGAAATATGCGCCGAAAGGAGCAGGTTCTGTCTTTACCTTTGGTGTTAAAGGTGGATATGAGGCCGGTGTCAAATTTGCCTCATCATTAAAGCTATTTTCGTTGCTTGCTAATATCGGTGATACGCGATCATTGGTTATTCATCCGGCTTCTACAACTCATCGCCAGCTGAATGATGAGCAACGTATCGCTGCTGGCGCAGGTCCTGATGTTGTACGTTTATCTATTGGTATTGAAGATGCTGCCGATATTATCGCAGACATTGATGCGGCTTTGGCTCTTGTGTAGACCATAAGTAAAACAGAATATAAAAGGCCGGAAAACTTCCGGCCTTTTTTATGAAGTCTTTAGCGGTCTCATTTGATGTTACCAATTCCGCTTTGGGATATTGTTCACCGTGTGGGTCAATAGCGCTAAAACGAACACCCAAAAAACATCTGATTTGAAAAGGAAAGTCGACATTGATTATTGTTTTCAGCATTTTCCTACATCGTATTCAATCAGGTCGTGCCCTAAGATAAAAGTAGTTTGAAAACAAAGATAAAGCGCACGATAAAACCAGTGCGCTTTATAATAAAATGCCTAGAAGCCAAGATAGGCTTTTTGTACATCTTTGTTGTTGATCAGATCTTTCGCCGAGCCTTCCAATACAATACTGCCGGTTTCCATAACGTAACCGCGATCGGCGCCATCCAGAGCAAGATGGATATCCTGTTCAATCAGAAGTACAGTCACTTGTTCCTGCTTGCGGATATTATGAAGAATTTCCATAAGCTGGTCGACAACGACTGGTGCTAGACCAAGACTCATCTCGTCAACAAGCAGTAACTTGGGAGAGGCCATTAAAGCACGGCCCATTGCGCACATTTGCTGCTCTCCACCAGACATGGAGCCTGCCATCTGACGACGGCGTTCGGCCATGCGTGGAAAAAGTGCGTAGACCTTTTCCAGATCAAACTTGATCTGGGCTTTATCATTGCGTCTATAGGCGCCCATCAACAGGTTTTCTTCCACGGACATACGGTCAAAAAGTTGGCGGCCTTCAGGAATGTGGACCAGACCGGCACGGAAAATCGCATCTGATTTTGAAACTGAGAAATCCTTGCCGTCATAGATGATTGTACCTGTCGGGGTGATGATATGTGAAAGTGCCCGTAATAAGGTTGTCTTGCCAGCACCGTTGCTACCGACCATGGCAACAATTTCAGCCTCATGGACAACCATATTGATATTATGGATAACGGGAAGCTCGCCATAACCGGCAGACAGATTTTTAACTTCCAGAATTGGTTTTTTAGAAGAATTTGTCATGCACGCTTCTTCCCTAGATAAGCTTCAATCACCATGGGATTGGACAACACGGTCTGCGTACTGCCTTCAGCAATTTTTTCACCATGATGAAGAACCATAACACGGTCAGACAGGCTTTTAATAGCTTTCATCACGTGTTCGATTACAAGAATGGTTACGCCGCTGTCTCTCACTTTTTTGATAACATCAATGACTTCGTCAATTTCCACCAGATTGAGTCCTGCCATGACCTCATCACATAAAAGCATTTCCGGTTTCATGGCAAGAGCTTTGGCCAGTTCAAGCCGTTTGCGATCCGGCCCACCAAGATCTTCAGCCCGTTTGTCAATCATGTTGCCAAGGCCGACAAATTCAAGATTGGCACGGGCTTTTTCACGGGCGCTCGATAGGCCTTTACTACCAGTGTCCTTACGGCCGAATAATGCACCAACAGCAACATTATCAAGTACAGAAAGTCCGGGGAAGGGCTTCATAATTTGAAATGTACGGCCGATACCCATGTGCGCACGCTTATAGGTAGGGATGTCATTGATACGTTGCCCATGGAGAAGGATATCGCCTTCGGTCGGTGTGATGGAGCCGCTGATAAGACTGATGACGGTGGTTTTACCGGCGCCATTGGGGCCGATAAATCCGAGTATTTCACCCTTGTTGAGGGTAAAGCTGACATCGTTGACGGCCGTCAGGCCGCCAAAGCGTTTTGTTACATGGCGAAGTTCTAGAAGAGCAGTCATAGTTTGGTCGCCTTTACATTGTTGACGAAATAACGCAGCCCCTGCTTCATTATATTGCGTACCAGATGGGCAAGCCCGCGTGGCATCAAAACAACGGCGATAACAATGACAACACCGAAGAACAGGCCTGCAATGTCGGTATAGTTTGTTGCCAGCCAGTTAGAAATGTACTGCAACGACAAGGCACCGAAAACCGGACCTAGAACCGTACCGGCACCGCCAAATACAGCCATAATGATCATTTGGACGTTCATTTGTACCGCATAGGCAGATTCAGGATCCAGAAAGGTGATTTTATAGGCTTGCAGAGATCCAGCCATGGCACAGAAAAAACTGGCAAGCATGAGGGCCAGAATTTTATACAGTGTTGTATTGATGCCCATGGCTGCAGCACCTTCTTCATTCTCGCGAATGGCGATCAGGCCAAAACCAAAACGTGAATGTGTAAGAAAGCTTACAAAAAGGGTTACAATGATCAGCAGGATAAGCGCTGTTTCATAGAAGAAGGTTTCATTGTTAAGCAAAGGCAGAACAAGACCGATATTTTGCCCCGCAATCGGCAGGTTGGATGTGATGGCAGCCATAACCTGTGGCAATGCCAACGTTGCGATAGCAAAATAATGGCCTTTTAGACGAAGGATCGGAAGCCCTAAAAGTAATGCAAAGATAACTGCGAGTACAACGCCGCATAATACACCGACACCGAAAGGTAGGTCGTATTGTACCATGGCGATGCCGGCGCCATAGGCTCCGAGGCCATAAAAGACAGAATTACCAAAAGAGGCATAGCCTGTGAAACCACCAATAATGTTCCAGCTTTGGGCAAGAACGGCAATAATAAATGCGTCGAATGCTACTGTCATCCAGCTGATGGAGCCAAAAAGAGGAAAAACAAGAGCAAAAATTGCGCATAAAACAGCGATAATGGAAGGAATATACTTCATGATGTTTTCCCCAAGAGACCACCCGGGCGTATAATCAGAACAGCAATGAGAATGCCGAAACTGACCACATTGCGATAGGTGTCACCAAACCAGAGGACAGTAAGGGATTCAATAACGCCAAGTAAAATCCCCCCGACAACAACACCTAGCGGATTTTCAAGTCCGCCAATAATGGTGATGGCAAAACATTTGGCTGTAAGCGGTATGCCGATATAGGGATTGACCTGATTGACTGTGCCATAAAGGCCACCAGCAACGGCAGCGATAGAAACACCAAGGCCAAAGGTAACAGCATAAAGATGACGCGGATCAACGCCATAGAGACGGGCGGCAACCAGATTTTGTGCAGTAGCACGAATGGCGCGGCCCAATCTTGTTTTGGTCATGAATATGAGCATGAAACCGGAAATGCAAAAGGCCGCAATAAAGGCCAAAAGATTCATCAAGGGGATGGTCATGCCTAGAATATTAAAGTTTTGTCCGGCATAGCTTGGGTTGATGGTACGGAAATCGGCAGAATAGACATGCTGGGCGATATCCATGAAAATAATTTCAAACCCAAAGGTAATCAGGAGCGCATTGAACATCGGCCCGCGGGCAACAAGATTAAGAATACCGCGTTGAAGAAGATAGCCGAGGCAGAACATGATGATAGCTGTGGGAACGAGTCCTATAAAGGGATCAATGCCGAAATAGGTAAAAAGTGTCCATGTTACATAGCCACCCAGCATGATCATCGTGCCATGCGCAAGATTGACAATATTCAGCACGCCCCAAACAAGAGCTAGCCCTTGGGCCATAATGGCGTAGAGGCCGCCAAGCAGAATACCGTTTATAATGATTTGTAGGAATAGGCTCATTCATCAAGTCCTTTTAACTGCGAATAAGTCTTGGAAAATCAGGTGAAAAGAGGAAGCATAGAATGCTTCCTCTTGAGTGTTATATCAACGCTTGTCCCATGCAGGCATCGGGAATTTGGCCGGAGAAATCGGGCCTTTTGGACCACGGATTTCGACAAGCTTTCCATCCTGTACCTGAATAACAATTTGTGGCAGATCAATCTGGCCGCGTTTATCAAAGGCAACAGGGCCGTAAAGGCTGTCAAACTTGATTTCAGCCAATGCATCACGCACTTTCTTGGGATCAATCGAGTTTGCTTTTTCCATGGCTTCCACAAAGGCTTGGACATCGGCAGCACCGGATGCAGCGTGATAATCAGGTTCATAGTTGAAGCGTGCCTTATATTCCTGTTCGAACTTGGCAGCATCGCCAAACCAGCGGTCTTTCAAGTCGCTAACAGGCAGCCATGCGGTCATACCAAAGGCATAGTCGGCATCGTTGCCCAATGCATTTCGGAAGTCTTCAGTCGAGACGCCCACAGTGAAGGAATACATTTTGGGCGCAAAGGCAAGACTTTTGGATTGACGTACGAAGTTCAATACTTCTGTTTCATGGCCGGCAACGAGTACCGCATCGATATCTTTGCTTTTTAATTGCGAGATAAGTGAACTGAAGTCTGTTGCATTGGTTGCAAACTTCTCATCGGCAACAATTTTAAAACCGGCTTTTTCAATCAGCGGGCGTGTACCTTGTGCAACCGATACATCAAATGAATCATCGGCATAGAGAAGGGCGACATTCTCGACTTTTGGGTCGAGGTCTTTCATGACATCGAGGGTCGAGCTGAAATAGTTGGTTGCTGGGGCCAAAGTGCCAAAAATATATTTGAAATTACGGGTGTATATTTCATCTGAAGCACCACCGCCTTGAACCATAGGGATCTGGTATTTTTCAGATATAACCGAATCGGCGAGTGCAAAATTACTGGCGAAAGGCCCGAGAAGGAAGTTAACCTTATCGTCTGTTACAAGTTGTGTATATTGGCGTACACTCAAATTGACGTTGGACTGATTGTCATAAATTTTCAAGGCAAGCTTGTAGGTTTTGCCATCAACAGTTACACCACCTGCTGCATTGATTTTGTCTACCGTAATTTCATAGGCATCTTTGTAATAACGGCCTGTATTGGCAACAGGGCCGGTTAACTGAACGGATGCGCCTAATGTAATAACGTCTTCTGCCGATGCCGAAGATGCAACAGCGGTACCACTAAGGGCAATGGCTCCGGCCGCAACAAAGCTGAATAATTTTTTTGTCATGATATTCCTCCAGTTAACCTTGTCAGTCAGCCTATATAAAAAACTTATGGTTGAAAAGTGGTATTTTATGCCCCCCATAAGAGCATATTCATTTAAGAAATGCTTATCAAAAACAAGTGAATATAAGCTAATCAAGTGCTTTTGATGTTGCAACCTGATACGCCCCGTTGACTTCATCTATTACCAAGCAATAAGGTTATAACGTCCTCGTGCTTTTTTGTGTATGGAGGATTATTCGCGTTGCTCGAAACAAATATAAAAAGGCTGTGAAAATGCAAAAGGCAGTGTCTGGAAATCAGTTTGCAATTAATCCTAATCCGCAATGTGTTTCTGATTCAAAACGTGCAGAATTATTGGTAAGCCCTGGTTTTGGCGTGGTTTTTACGGATCATATGGCTGTTTTGAAATGGTCGCAAGATAAGGGATGGCATAGTGGTGCTATTACAGCGCGCAAGCCTTTTGAAGTTGATCCGGCTAGTGCTGTTTTACATTATGCGCAGGAAATATTCGAAGGATTGAAGGCATACCGCGCTAAAGATGGCCGGATACTTTTGTTTAGACCGGAACAAAATGCCAAGCGTTTCAATCAATCGGCTGAACGGCTTGCTATGCCTGAGTTACCGGAGGCGCTTTTTCTGGAAGCTGTAGAAGAACTGGTGCGGATAGACCATAAATGGATACCGGATGCTCCCGATTCCAGTCTTTATCTGCGTCCTTTCATGTTCGCGAGTGAGAATTTCCTCGGCGTGCGACCTTCGAAGGAATATATTTTCTGTGTTATTGCGTCGCCTGTTGGCCCCTATTTCAAAGGTGGTGTCAAACCGGTCAATGTTTGGTTGGAGACAGAGTATAGCCGGGCCGGGCCGGGTGGTACAGGTGCTGCTAAATGTGGCGGTAATTATGCTGCAAGTTTGTTGGCGCAGGCCAATGCTTACGAGCAGGGGTGTGATCAGGTTTTGTTTCTTGATGTCGTCGAGAAAAAATGGATTGAAGAACTGGGCGGTATGAATGTCTGTTTTATCATGAGTGATAATCGTCTGATTACGCCCGAGCTTGATGGCAATATTCTGGCCGGTGTTACCCGTAGATCAATTTTGAAACTGGCTGAAAAATATGGCCTCAAGGTTGAGGAAAAGTCTTATTCTTTTGATGAATTGAAGGCTGATGCCAAGTCTGGTGCCTTGAAGGAAGTATTTGCCTGTGGAACAGCTGCTGTTATTGCTGCGATTGCTTGTTTTAAATATGAAGGTGGTGAAACCATTATCGGCAACGGCGAAGGTGGTGAAATTACCGCAAAGCTTCGTAGTGAATTAGTCGGAATCCAGAAAGGTGATATTGCTGATCCTGAAGGATGGGTGAGAGTTGTTAAAATTTAAGCAGCCTTGAAATTTTTACTTTGTAAACGGCTCCTTCGGGGGCCGTTTTAATGTGATGGACGGCTGATAATTTATTGGGGTGTGAAAGTCGATAAAATATTTTTCAGTTCCGGTTCGGCAACACGTCGTGCCGCTTCTGCTTGTCCAACCCATTCATAAATGCGCTGCCCATGTTCGGGCCATTTTTTTTCCTGATGTGAATAGTGTACAGCAAAAACATCAACGCTGAAATTGCCGTTTTCATTTTTAGGCATATCATGTTTTTCATAGTCATAGCGGCCGACAGGATGAATTTCGGCAACGCCGCGCACACCTGCCTCTTCATAGGATTCCCGCAGAGCTGCATGGGCCAGTGTTTTGCCTGGCATGGGCCAACCCTTAGGTATAATCCAGCGCCCCGTTCCGCGGCTGGTAATTAATAGGATTTGCAGTTGGTTGTCATGAATTCGATAGACGAGTGCACCTACTTGTAAAAAGCGGCCATTTTGGGTCAAAATGCGCTTTTCTTGTATAATCAAATTAGCCGCAATGTTCATTTTTTTTTCCTTATCGCAACAACCTAATATAGGAAAATGGATAAATGGTGAATTCATTCATAAAATATATGCTGTTGTTGTAGGTAATATATCGCACAGACAGTAGAGTTGCTGTTTCCAAGTTAATTTGGCTTATGAATAGTATAGCATCTGTCTCATCAATTTGAGTGGGAATGGGGTATGTTTGTTTTTTTACACAATGATTGGGACAGATAAATAGAAAAATAGAACTTTAAAAAAAGGACCCAGAAGGACCCTTTATGCATCTTTTAAAGCTTAAGATTTGCTGTTTTTGCGATTGCTGAGCAACTGCATTAATTGATGGTCACGCCATGCGGCCCGCTCTTTCCATTGATCAAGAGGTAGTATCTCTCGTCTTTGGCGTTCAACTTCATGAACCATTTCTTCTGTCCATGGGTCATGCTGACCGCGCTGGGCTCCCATGCGTTCGTAGGCTGGTCCCATTTTTTTTGCATGTACAGGAATGCCGCCAATTGTATTGAGGTCAACGGTCTCAAATGGACCAGTAACAGACCAGCGCAAGCCTAAACCGTTTTTCACAATATTATCAATGTCGCTAACTGAAGCAATGCCATCACGAACAAGGCAGTAGGCCTCACGCAAGATGGCACCTTGAAGTCTATTAAATACAAAGCCTTCAATTTCATGTTTCACTAATATGGGTTGCATATGGACGGATGAAAAAATATCTATAGTTTGTTGAGTTATAGTTTTTGATGTATTGGTAGATGGTACAATTTCTACGACAGGAATGAGGTAGGGTGGGTTGCCTGGATGTGCAATCAGGCAGCGCTCTTTATGATTTATATGCTTAGTAATTTCAGAAATCATCAAGGCTGATGAAGAGCTGACGAGAATCGTTTCAATGTCAGCGAGTTGATCAAGTTCGGCAAAAATGGACTGTTTGACATCAAGCTTTTCAGGGCCGCACTCGATAACTAAAGTCGTGCCAGTTACGGCATTTTGCATATTATCAAAGACTTTGACGCGATTAAGAATGGTCTCTGTACTTTCATGGATTAAGTCATATTGCGCAAGCGCATCAAGACGCGGACGTATACTGTCCAACGACTTGTTACGCATATCAGCTGAAGAATCAAAAATTTGAACTTGCCAACCGGCGCGTGAAAAGACCAGCGCAAAAGCTGTACCAATAATACCAGTGCCAATAATAGAAACGCTGGTGTTTTTTCCCTTATTCATTTTAGACTCCTGCAACGCCGATGGTCATGCCACCACAAACATAAAGAATTTGACCGGTGGTAAAGCCACTGCGTTGATCAAGCATGTAGGAGACAGCATGAGCGATATCTTCTGGCAAGCCGATGCGTTTAACTGGTACAGATTCAATGATTGCTTTGGTGCGTGGAGAATCAGCCGGATTAGCACGCTCAAAAAGCTCTGTTCGTATAGGGCCGGGGCCGATAGCATTGGCTGTTATCCCGAATTGCCCGAGCTCAAGTGCCCAAACGCGTGTCATGCCAATTAAACCGGCTTTGGTTGCGGCATAGGCAGTACGCAACTCCTTGCCTAAGGCGGCGCGTGACGACATATTAACAATGCGTCCAAAGCCCGCTTTTTTCATGTCAGGCAAAAGAGCTTGCATGGCTTGTAATGCACAACGCATATTCAGTGATACGACACGGTCAAATTCTTCAATTGTTTGTTGTTCTGCTGTATTAGGGGCTACCATGCCGACATTGTTTACAAGTCGGGTGATAGGCCCACCTTCAAGTGCTTTTTGTATGGCTATTCGTGTTTGCTCGGGATCTGTGAGGTCTGCATGTATCCCATCTCCTATACGGTCGATAATAACTGGTTCATATCCATCAGTTATACATCGCTTGGCGATGGCAGCTCCAATTCCACTGGCGCCACCTGTAATAAGAACACGTTCTTTGTTAGACATAGAAAACTCCCTTTCAGATTATTATCAGCGTATCACCAACGATAAGTACCACTAAGAATGTGCTGCAGAGCATCACAGCCGATGGTGTTTATAAATGGTAATAAATCTTCTCTGCTCCTCCCTTATTCGTTGAGGATAAATTTTTTTTCTTGCCTTCGTCAATAAATTTGTTCAATAATTGATAAATGTTCATATTGTGAACATCGGGAGGACTATGAAGGATACAGATTATATTGGTAGTCTTGCTAAAGGGCTGAAGGTTCTTGAAGCATTTGATCGTAGTGAACCACGCTTAACGATTGCCGATGTGGCGCGTCTGACCAACTTGGATAGAGCGACATCACGTCGCTGTCTGTTAACGTTTCATGCGCTTGGTTATGCTCACTATGATGGCAAATTTTTTTCATTGACGAGTAAAGTTTTTAATCTTGGGCGTAGTCATATGGAATTGAATCCTCTGCCTAAGATTATTCAGCCGTGGCTTGATAAACTTTCTAAACAAATAGGCCATAGTACTTCGGCCTCTGTGCTTGATGGTACTGAAATTGTCTATATAGCGCGTGCATCGCAACAACGTATCATGTCGATCAATTTGACTATTGGTAGTCGTCTTCCGGCGTGGTGTAGCTCTATGGGGCGTGTTTTGTTGGCAGGTTTGTCACAGGAAGAGCGCAATGTCATATTGCAAAGAAGTCAAATCATAGCCCAAACACCCAAGACATGTATAAATCGTACGGATCTTGATGAAATCTTCAAGAATATCAAAAGGCAAGGCTATGCCTTTATTGATCAGGAACTTGAATTGGGGCTTTGCTCCATAGCGGTCCCACTTAAAAATAAAACCGGTAAAACAATTGCTGCTATTAATCTAGGGATGCCGGCGGCACAAATTGAAGTGAGGGATATTTTTGAAAAATATCTGCCTCTTCTGAAGGATTGTAGTCACAATATTTCAGAATACATCAACGAATAAATCATTTTCTTTGTTAAGGATATTCCATGGATATCCTTATTAAAACATGTGGATATGAAACATACATAAAGTAAAATATTATATTGGAGTAGGGAGAAAAATTAAATGTCGAGTGAATTGGAAATAAGAACACGAGCAGCAAAGAAAGCAGGTATTGCTTCTTTTGTTGGCACTACAATCGAATGGTATGATTTTTATGCTTATAGTACAGCTGCCGCGCTTGTTCTCGGAAAGCTTTTTTTCCCATCAACGGATCCTGGTACTGCTACATTGGCCGCATTTGCTACTTTTTGGGTTGGTTTTTTTGCACGTCCAATAGGGGGCGTTTTCTTTGGTCATCTTGGGGATCGTATTGGACGCAAGAAAACACTTGTTGCTACTTTGTTTTTAATGGGTATCTGTACGACATTGATTGGCTTTCTTCCGACTTATGATCGTGTCGGTATTACGGCTGCTGGGTTGTTGGTGGCGTTGCGCCTTATCCAAGGGCTTGCGATGGGTGGTGAATGGGGCGGAGCCGTTGTGCTTTCAGCTGAGCATGCGCCAAAAGGCAAGTCGATTTTCTATGCTGCTTTTGCGCAGCAAGGATCCCCTGCTGGTAATTTGTTGGCAACAGTTGTCTTTCTATTTTTCTCAATGTTGCCCGATGAGCAATTTATGAGCTGGGGGTGGCGTATTCCATTCATCTTCTCGGCGCTGTTGGTTATCATTGGTTTGATCATTCGTATGAATGTCGATGAATCGCCTGAAATGGAAAAGCTGATGAAGGAAAAGACTATCGTTCGTCTTCCTATCGGTGAAGTATTAAAAAGCCATTTGGGAGTTGTTTTACTCGGTATTGGGGCAACAGTTATCACTGTTACTGCAACATATTTTAAAACTACATTCGCTTTGGCTTGGGCTGTTGAGGAGCATTTTTTTACCCGCACCGAGTTTTTGACGATTATTACTTTTGCTCTGGTCGTGCAATTTTTTGTCCAGCCTTTTGGTGCGGTTTTAGCTTCAAAGTTTGATCTTAAAAAGACTATTACTTGGATGTTGGTTCCTGAAGTTATTACTTTGCCATTGATGTTCACGCTGATTGAAACAAAATCCATGCCTTTGGCTATGATCGGCATGGCTTTGGCAACTATTCCTCATGCGCTTTATTATGCTGCTCTTGCTGGTATTCTTGTCAAAGCATTTCCGGCTAGAGTGCGTTATACCGCAATTTCTGTTACATATCAGGTATGTTCGATGATTTTTGCTGGCTCAACGCCGATTGTAGCGCAGTATCTGCTCAATAAAACAGATACAATTTTATCGCCTATGGCCTTTGGTATTGCACAGGTGCTTTTGACACTCGTTTGCGGTTTGGCATTGATTAAGTATGCTAATATCCGCAATGAGAAAGATGAGGCATAATTGGTTGCTTTAATCTAGTAGTCATAAGAAAGGGGCCTGTTGGCCCCTTTCTCATATGCTCATTTGGTGTAATATTTTTACACACCGATTGCTTGATCTGACGTATGCGCGTTGTGAATTTGTGTTGTGGTCTTGTGGTCTGATGCACTGATTTTAAGGATTGGTTCGTTATGACCCTTCATGAAGAGAGACGTGCTAACGATTCTTCTATCGACATCAATTATGTGGTTGATATTTTGTGTCACACTAATAGTATTTTGCTGTTGATGAGCTTTCGGGCTTCATGGAGACCGATAAAGCTTGCTCCGGTTATTGTGGACTTGGAGCAGGATGTGAATAGACGGAAAACAAAAAGTGTCTAACTGTAGTGACTGCAGCTTTTCTTGCTTTAAAAACGCTAATGAAAAGAGATTTTTGTTGGTGAGCGCGCAGGGATTCGAACCCTGGACCTACTGATTAAAAGTTATTATTTAATCATTCTATTATACACTCACGCTTACGCCCTCATACTACCAACAAAATTATAACTAACTGATATTATTCAACTGTTGGTTTTAGAGCGTAAAATATCGTAAGGCCACCTTTCCATTTTTAATATTTTGCGGTTAAATGATTCCGCGTCACATCCGCGTCACAGATATCCATATCTTTTAGTAGAAATATACAGATGAATTCCGAACTTCCATTTACTGAAAAAGCAATTTCTTCGATTTCCCCTTGCGGAAAATTGCCGTGGCCTATTTCGTATAACCCTTGATCGTAGGCAGCGAATTAAACTTGCTCGCGTCACACCGGAATTGCTTGACGACTACATCGCACAGGAAATGACACTTGAACAATTGGAAGCTTTTGCCATTACCGATGATCAGGACGTCAGAAGCAGGTCTGGAAGTTACTCATGCAGCTTCCTTATGGGCACAGCCTTATCAGATCAAGCGACATCTAATGGAAACGAGTGTACAAACCACAGACCGTCGTGTTCGCTTCGTCGGTGTGGACACTTATGCCGCAGCCGGCGGCCCAATAACACGTGATCTCTTCGATGATGAAAATGATATTTATCTGGAAGATGTCATGTTACTGGACAACCTTTTCATGGAAAAGCTTGAAAGTAAGGCGGAGGAACTTCGTGCCGCGGACTGGAACTAGGTTAAACCGCTTGAAAACAGCCAGAACACTGAACGCCACGATTATGAGCATTACAAGGGTACCGTACTTGAATCCACGGATGAACAGAACGCCGAAATTGATGCTTTGCAGACTGAAGCTGATGATCGATATGATGAAGTCCTTCCTTGATCGAAGCGATGCAGAAGCCGCTCTATACCGATGACGGTACTGGTGGACCGGATGATTATCCTGTCGCCTTGGAAAAAATGCAGGGCGATAGTGAGTCGGAAGATATCGCCGAGGTTGACGAATCCGATTCCGGGTTGTCTGATCGCTTGCTCTCGGGCCTGACGCAGCACCGCACCAAGGCCGCGCGCAACAAGCTTGGAAAAAAATCCTATGTCGCCTTGACATTCTTGCTTTGCCGTTTGTTCCGCAAACGTTACACTGCCTATGGTTCGCGCGGCTTGGATCATATTTCGCAGATTTCAATCACCGACAATGCTTTCGGCTATGAAAAACTGGAAGAAACGCCATACGGCTAGGAAATTGATAAGCGCTAAGCTGACTACAAGGAACTGCAAAGCCCGAATGATAAAGATCTCTGGTACAAGATCAGCGCCATGATGACCGACGAAAAGCTGACACTTCTAGCGCATTACCTGTCTTATGGTCTTAATCTCGTCGAAGGCAAAACCATGCAGGCTTACAACGCCAATCGCCGTCGCCAGCAGAAGGATCTGTTGTTTGAAACACTCGACTTTGACATGCGTGAGGAAGGCTTTATCCCCGATGCCGATAATTGCTTTTCCATGATGACCAAGGCGCAGGTGCTCGACGTTATCGCCGAAGTGAAAGACCCGACGACGGCACGCCAATTGAGCACTTTCAAAAAAGAACAGATCGCGCACGCGGCCGAACGCATTACCCGAGATACAGATTGGCTTCCGACACTGTTGCGCTCGACCAATGACAACAAGCGGGATTCTGAAGACATTATGCCAAATTTCATCAGGCCAAATGTTCCGGCCTGACGGATCAAACCGTCATGGTTGAAGCCGCCGAATAAGGCGGCTTCTCATTCCGAAAGTCTCCCAACTTTACAGCCCGCACCAATGCGGCTTTTTTCTTTTTGGAGCAACAAAATGCCTCAACTTATTTAAACGACTGTATACAACGTCAATGAACTATCCGGCACAACCAAACAAAAGGCGCGCGACTGCTTAAGCTTCCCCTTTCTTCACACAGATTAAAAGTAGAATAATGTGGTGTTGATGTCAGGAGGAATTGTACGAGGAAGTCACTACTCAGCGAAACGCAGATTGTCACAATCTTGAAGCAGCCTGACGCAGTTGTTCCGGTCAAGGACATTTGTCAGTAAGCGGGCATCAGCGCGCCGACCTATTACGAGTGGCAGTTTAAATTTAGCATCCTTGATGCATCGGAGCTCATTTGGGTCAAGGAATTGAAAGCAGAGAACGCCGAACTCAAAAAGGATATATGCAGAGCTTGCGCTTGACAATGCGGAGATGAAGGATCTGATCGTAAAAAAATTGTAAGGCCGGAATGCAAGCGCGTTGCGATGCGGTACCTCTGTGAAATGCACGCATTACAGGTGCGCCGGTCCTGTGAATACGTTAGCTTCTAACAATTCGCACAGTATCAACCACCTCTGGACTGGAGGGGATGCGATGGAGAGTTGATGATAGCGCTTTGTGATCTGGTCGAGGTTTATTCAAGACGCGGCTTCTGAAAAGTTCAGACGAAGCAGCGCAAGCGACCCGATTGGAACCACAAGAGGATCTATCGCATGTGCAAGGCGCTGAACCTCAATCTGAGGCGCAAGGCTAGGTAAAGACTTCCCAAGCGTCATCGCGTGTCCCTCTACGTACCCCGCCTACTAGATACCGTCTGATTAGCCGACTTAATGGCCGATGCACTGACATGGGGTCGCAGTTTTGGAACCTTCAACGTTGTTGATGACTTCAACCGAGGGGCCCTGAACATCGAGGTCGACACATTGATCTTATCAACGCGGTTGGTCTGCGTATCCGTGCAGCCAAGTGCAATCATGGATCCCCATAGTATCTGCGCACCGATAACAGACCTGAGTGTCTCGGCCAGACTTTTATGCCATGCATCGAGAGCAACAGCATGGTGATTCGTTATATTCAACCGAGCCAGTCCAATCAGAACGCCCATATCGAACGTTTCAACCGGACTTTCCGCGAAAAGGTTCTTAACCAACACCTGTTCGCTGCGGGAGGCGGCATACTGATGGATGATCGACTACAATGAAAGACGTCCCCATTACGCACTCGCTAATTTCTCACTAACGCAATACACACAAAAAAATCAGTAATCCTTCTAACTTTAAAGTGTACACTTGACAGGGTAGCTAACTTCGCTAAATATCTGCGTGTAGCCTGTGCGTCGTTTCAATCATAATCGGCGGCGGGTTCTGTGCTCGGGCGATTCGAATATGCTGTACTAATGAAGTTCATCCACCAGCCATCGACGGCCAATCGCCTCGGCGAATTCCTGACTGAAAACCTGCGAAAGCCCTGGCTGACCTTCCGCGCTGCGGTTGCGTTCGTAAAGCAATCCGGCACACGCCATATTGTCGAGCCCTTGTCCTTGTTTTCTAAGACGAGCCGCAGCGAGCTGGTCGTCGGAATCGACCATCGCGGAACATCCAGGGAAGGACTCGAAGACCTGCTCTTAGGGGTCGGAAACAGCGGGCGCGTCGTCGTCTTCCACAACCCGATTGCCTCCACCTTCCATCCGAAGGTCTATCTGTTCCGGTCGGAGACTAAGGCCGAAGTACTAATCGGCTCCGGTAATTTGACGGAAGGCGGTCTGTTCACGAACTACGAAGCCGCGGTGCATCTCGATCTCGACCTTTCGGCGGAATCTGACGCCTCGATCCTTCATTCCATCGAAACCGTTCTCGACGACTGGGCGGACACCAGCAGCGGAACGGCGCGGGTTCTCGAGGCCGATTTCCTGACTAAGCTAGTCGCGCGGGGCTATGTGCCAATTGAAGCGCTGACTGTGCCCGAACGGGCTCCGGCGGAAGGAGGCGAGTACGAACCAGAAACCGCCGACGATACCGAAGAATTGGAAACGTTGTTTTCTGCGCGGGGTGTTACACGAGCGCCAGCAGTTGCAAGGCGCGCCCGTACTGCGGGAACAGCAACCTATACTGCGGCAGCTCCAACTATCGCTGGAACGGGAGCTGCTGCCCTACCGTCCAAGGGTTTCGTGATGACTCTTCAACGTACTGACGTAGGCACCGGGCAGGTGATCGCCGGCACATCGAGGCGGTCCCCTGAAATCTTTGTTCCGCTCAGTGCCCGAGATGTCGATCCCGATTTTTGGGGCTGGCCAGACAGCTTTACGGCGGACGCGTCCAAGATGGGAAAGTTCGACCGTTTCGGCGTACGGATGCGTTTAGGCACGAACCTCGTCAACGTTAATATGATGACCTGGCCAGACAAGCACGATTTCCGGCTTCGGAGCGAGGCCCTGCGAAGTGCTGGCAATATCGGGGATATATTGAGGGTCGAACGCACCGATCCCGCCAGTGGGTCCGATTATTTCGCGGTTGTGATCCCGCCTGGCGCGACGGACTACCCGATCTACCGTGCGCTTTGCACCCACACTGTCCGGAATTCGCTAAAGCTCTACGGCTATTATTGATCCTTTTGTAGTGTAATAATCTGCTCCGAAGGCATGGCGTTGTTGCGGAAGATATCGCGAGAGACGAGCATATCCATGGACAGGTTTCCCGCGAGACGAAAACCGGCAGCTTCCGCGATCTTCGCTAGATGATCGGTCGTGCGTATCTCGATAGCCTCTCCGCCGGCTGTAGTGCGGTTGTTTCCGATCACCATGAACATGGTGCCGTGCGAGGCCAGCAACGCGCGCTGCTGTTCGACCACGGCTTTCATGTCGAAGAAATATTTGGCCAGTAGCGCCGACAGATTGCGCCGCCTGAATCCGGCATCAGAGTTCTTGTTCAGCTTGTCGATCTTCTCGATGAGCGTACGGGTCGCTGAGGGTAGCTCGTGGCGGTGTTCTTCATAATACTCCCAGTAGGCCGCTCGAATTTTGTCCGTAATCTCGCGGTTTCCGATCATAAGGGTATCGCGGCTGCGATGATCTGGGCGGGAGAGCAGTTGCAGATAGATCAGACTTAACCTGTCCGTATCGAGGTAAGGCAGCGCCGTAGCATAGGGTGGCGATGTGATGATTGCATCAACCCTCCCGATCAGGTCGGGCAGCGCCTGTGCGGACGTTCTCGCATCGGCCCCGTGAACCTCGTGCGTGCCAAAACCGTTCGTCCCTCGCTGTGCATTGTAGGCCACGATCAGCTTGGTGGAGCGGAGCAGTTCATCCAGATAACGTTCGATCACTGCCCTAGGCGCGATGGACCGCACCTCTTTGCGCACGCGCAAATCGTCCGGCTTTTGCCAAGACACCTGCCGCAGGATATTGCTTAGACACAGGGTATAGAGAGAGCGGATCGACCCGGGCGACAAACCGTCGATGACCATCTGGATATGGTCGAGTTCGTCCAGGACGCTCGGCGCAAACCATTTCTGGAGATAGTCTTGATCGGAGCCGCTCATCGTCGCAAAATGTCCCTGCTGCGTACGCTTGCGGACGGGCTTTTTCAGCTCTTGCGTCAGTTTTTCATACGCTTTGATTAGTTGCGCCGGACTGAGGTTCAGCGCTTGGCATTTGACCTTGGACAAGAACACGGAGAACGGGTTCATATCCAGCCCAACGGCACGGCGCCCAAGCAGGACGGATTCGACCAACGTGGTGCCGCTCCCGCACATCGGGTCAATGACGATGCCGTTTCTGGGAACCTCGGCCATATTAATTAGGGCGCGAACAAGCTGTGGAAAGAATTTCCCGCGATACTCATGAAGCCCGTGCGTGGCGTACCGCAGGCAGCGCTTGTTGGGCAGCTTCTTATCGACGATCTCTGGCGCCATGAGCGGCATATCATTCAGAGCGACGCCGTTCCTTGCAATGAGTGACGTCGCCTCACCGCGAAGTTGATCGGTGACAGACGTCGTTTTGGAAGAGACCGCCTCCCAGTAGGCAAGTTGAGAGCACAGTTTTTCGCGGCTGACTTTGCTTGTGACGCGAAACGAGATGGCCGTCTCAAGATTGCCATTCACCGGTAAGGGATCGTCGCCTGACAAGGCCCGCAACTCGGCCAGCGCAAGCTGACGCTCGAACGGCTGGATATATTCTTTAATCTTGCAGGTAAGGGCGACCATGTCAGACTTTCTGAAGAATCAAAATTTTCTCGGTTTTTATCTTCCCGATTTTCGGATTGAAGGATTTTCTGTTGGCGTTGATGGATCGCTCAAGACGTGCGGCCTCGCGGAAGCCTGCGACGGAGCCCGCCTCCGATACTAACGAAGCGTTGTCGATGCGTTCCCCGTTGAGCGTAGAATCGCCAATGACAAAGCAGGCATACCGGCGATCCCGCAGGCGCGTTCGCAACCATTGGAAAATTCTCTCGAACTCCGCCTGGAAAGTTTTCTCGGTCGCCCGGTGGGGGCCTTTGGCACTGTATTTCCGATGGCTACCAATTTCTATCTTCTTGAAGGCTTCCGGATCGTAACCGAGCCAGAGAAGCCGCGTCCGGTGATAGAGATGATAGCTGAACGCATTTGGATAAGGAGGCGAACAGACTACCAGATCAAACGGCTCCGTTTCGGGCATATCGAGAATGTTGCTATTATAGATATCGCAGTGAAAGCGATCCTCGATCAGGTCGGTGAGTTCCTTCGTCGCTTCCATCGCACCTTTGAGCTGCGAAATATACCGCTTGACCGTATCTCCCGGCAGGATATGCTTTTCGCGGCGAACGTAGCGCGTATCGGAGTCCTGCTTCGACACACTCACGATAATCGAGGACAGCGTAACCTCGCAGAGCATCCTTGCGGACTCTGACTGGATTTTTTCGATCAGCCTACGAAGTTCGGCTAGCTCCTCGACAACATGCGGCAGGAACCAGAATTCACAGATTTGCGGGCCTGGCCGCTCACCGGGCGATATAAATGACCTGCCGCCGTAAAATAGATCGCCTTCGGCAGGCGATATGTGATCGGCGAGACCTTGGCATTCGTGAAGATGCGAACTTACACAAGCAAACTGCGCCTCGCCCAGCGGTGTGGTTTTGGCGCGGCTAATCAAGGCTGCCAAGGGGTTCGCATCGATTCCGATGGCATTGCGTTTCAGTTGGAGCGCCTCCAGCAGCGTGGTGCCACTACCGCAGAAGATATCCGCAATCGTCTCGCCGACAGAGGATAATTCCTGGATCAACGCATTTGGAATTTGCGGAATGAATTTGGCAGGATAAGGATGAACACCGTGTGTCAGATAAGACGTTTTCGCCGACGTGAAATCCCATTCTATACCTCGCAACCGTTCAATGGCCGGGTCGAGACCGTTAAGCGGTACCTGGGCATCGCCGCCGTTTTGCGCGAAAGCGACGATGGCCTCAGCTTCTCTTTGCGAGAAGACGCGCCAACCGTGACGGTTACGATGAGGCTCCGCTACCGCATGATCCCGAAGCCACCGCAGCAAGGTATCTTTGTGAACCCCCGCAAGATCGGCTACCATTTGTGTCGTTAATGAACTGCTTTGCATATACGTGCCTATAGTTTGCGGCATGATACACGGGATGGGATTTAACTGACAAACACAAATTTCAGTTTATCCTCAATGGATTGAGAAATGGGTCTTTTTAGCAACAGTTGTCCGCCCCGTCGGCCGATTTAGAGTGTAGGCGCATAAAAAATTTGATCCAGATATAGACGGCCATGAGTTTGATAACGGCAAGGCAATTTATGGGATACTTTTTGTATCTGGTGACGATCCCCGGAAACTGTTTGAGCTTGCCGAAAAAACGTTCGACAAGATCGCGTAACTGGTAAGCCATAGGGAAAAAAAGAAACGTTTTTTTGTTCTTTTTTAATGGGATATTGGCCCACATATCTAGCTCTTGCACCAACTTCCGTATACCATAGGTATCATAGGCGCGATCATGCGCATGTCATAAGGCGACCCATGTCGTATTGAAGTGCATATTAGAAAATCTGCATGTTGTCCACATCAAACAGCGATGGATAAAACTCAACCAGACGGTTTTGATTCTTTTATCAAGTGCCGAAGAGGTAAAGGAGTTTTGTTTCTTTGTGCCGCGTTTTTGAAATGGAGAGGTTAGGTATTTTGCTTTTTATCTATATTCCGCGTCACAAAATCAACGTCGTGTGACGCGGTTAACTAATAAGTTATTGATTTTATTGGTGAGCGCGCAGGGATTCGAACCCTGGACCTACTGATTAAAAGTCAGTTGCTCTACCGGCTGAGCTACGCGCTCCCGAGCGAGCATCTGCTCGCTGAAAGTTGCCGGAACATACGGAGGCAGTTGCCATTGGTCAACACCTTTTTTATAAAAAAATGCATAAATGCAAAAAGATAGGCAACTGTTTGCTTTAGCCGTGAAAAAAACATTGATTGCGGATAATATATCACTGTTTTACCGCGGCCGTTTTTTATTGTAAAAAAAAGCGTTAGATAACTGCGTGTATATAAATGGAGCAGCGCTTTGGGTGTGGATATCTCGATTCTAGGTGTTTTGGGGGCAGGGGCCTTGTCATTTCTTTCGCCTTGCGTATTGCCTCTGGTTCCGCCTTATCTTTGTTATATGGCCGGAGTCAGCATGGATGATTTTCGCAATAGCAAGCCTGATACAATCGACGACCAGAAATTATTGGCTTTGGTTTTGGCTGCCTTATGCTTTGTCTTGGGGTTTACCACAGTTTTCGTTGCGCTTGGTGCTGTTGCAACCACGATAGGGGCGTTTCTTAGGGCCTATCAAGACTGGTTGGCGATTGCGGCTGGCATTGTTATTATTCTGATGGGGCTCAATTTTCTTGGGCTTCTGCGCATTTCATTGTTTTTACGCGAAGCACGATTCCAAACACGCAATGTTCAGGCTTCTCCATTGGGAGCTTATGTTATGGGGCTTGCCTTTGCTTTTGGTTGGACCCCCTGTATAGGACCGATTCTTGGTCCAATTCTAACTGTTGCGGGCTCCAAAGAGACGGCATTGGAGGGAGCGCAGCTTTTAGCCTTTTATTCATTAGGGCTTGGCATTCCATTTTTGTTGGCTGGCGTGTTTTCCGGAGCCTTTATGATTTTTCTTGGAAAATTTCGGTCATTTTTGGGGGTGGTTGAAAAAATTATAGGTATCCTTCTTGTCTTGACCGGTATTCTTTTTTTGACAGGACAAATGCAAACCATGTCTTATTGGATGTTGGAGACTTTCCCGGACCTTGCAAATGTGGAAGGGATGAGCTGGTCTGATATTGTGGGTTTCTTTACTGGTCGTATGTAAGGTGCCATTCAATTTGTTACAAATCTATTTAAATGCACAAGGAATGTTTTATGACGCGTAGCTGTTTATCGATTGTCCTGGCTGCGGGTGAAGGCACGCGGATGAAGTCTTCATTACCAAAGGTTTTGCATAAAATGGCAGGACTTCCTTTGGTCTGTCATGTTGTTAATATTATGCAGTCTGTTGGTAGCGAAGAGTTGGCTGTTGTTGTCGGCCGTGGAGCGGCGGATGTTGAAAAAGCCGTTATGCCTTTTGCTTCTAATATTCAAATATATGAACAAAAGGAACGGTTGGGAACGGCACATGCTGTGTTGGCAGCGCGTCAATCATTATTAAAAACGGTTGATGATATTTTGATTGTTTTTGGTGATACGCCGTTGATTGAGGCTGAATCTTTACAAAAAGCCCGTAATGCGCTTGCGCAAGGGGCCGATATTGTTGTGATGGGGTTTATAACGGATACGCCGACAGGCTATGGCCGTCTGATTGAAGAAAACGGTAAGCTTGTCAGGATTGTTGAAGAAAAAGATGCAAGCCTTGATGAAAAAAAGATCAACTTTTGTAATGGTGGTTTGATGGCGGTGCGCGGTACGCACCTTTTAGCACTTTTGGAACAAGTTGATAATAATAACGCCAAAGGTGAATATTATTTGACCGATATTGTGGCGTTTGGACATGCCAAGGGGCTGGATATTCGTGCGCTTGCTGTACCTTATGATAATGTTATCGGTATTAATACAAGGCTGGAATTGGCTGCGGCTGATGCCATATGGCAGCAACGCAAGCGCCAAGAATTAATGCTTTCAGGTGTAACAATGATGATGCCAGAGAGTATTTATTTTAGTTTTGATACACAGATCAGTGAAGATGTTGTAATCGAGCCAAATGTCTACTTCGGCCCCGGCGTCAAGGTGGGCAAAGGGGTGGTTATTCATGCTTTTAGTCATCTGGAAGGTGCAGACGTTGGTGAGTCAGCGCAAATCGGCCCTTATGCCCGTTTGCGGCCGGGGGCTGAACTGTCGGAACATGCCAAGGTTGGTAATTTTTGTGAAGTCAAAAATGCAAAAATAGGTGAGGGCGCCAAGGTCAACCATTTAAGCTACATTGGGGATGCTTCAGTAGGAGCGCAAGCCAATATCGGTGCCGGTACCATTACGTGTAATTATGATGGATTTAATAAATGGCAGACCGAAATCGGTCAGGGCGCTTTTATTGGATCCAATTCTGCTTTAGTGGCTCCTGTCAAGATTGGTGTAGAAGCCTATGTTGCTTCCGGTAGTGTTATTACCAATGATGTGCCGGCACAAAGCCTTGCTTTGGGGCGTGCACGCCAAACAATAAAACCGGATTTTGCGCCCCAATTGCGCCAACGTTTTGCGGCAATCAAGGCTGCAAAAAAGAAGTGACGTATAACAGATGTTGAAATATTGCATCATTGCTGTGATACAACGCATTTTTAAATAAGGATTGGAGCTTTTTATGTGCGGCATTATCGGTATTTTGGGTAAACGCCCAGTCGCGCCTCTTTTGATCGACGGATTAAAGCGGCTTGAATATCGCGGTTATGATTCTGCCGGTGTCGCAACGCTTGAAGGTAATCGCTTGCAACGATTGCGTGCTGAAGGAAAGCTTGTACATCTGGAAGAGAAGCTCAAGACTGTTAATTTAAACGGTTCAACGGGCATTGGGCATACACGTTGGGCCACTCATGGCGGGCCGGTTGAGCGCAATGCCCATCCTCATATGACTGATCATATCGCCGTTGTACATAATGGTATTATCGAGAACTTCACTGAGTTGCGTGACGAATTGAAAGCCAAGGGCTACAAATTTGAAACGGAAACAGATACCGAGGCGGTTGCCCATCTGGTAACGGATATCATCAATGAAGGTAAGGCGCCGGCTCAGGCTGTCAGCGCTGCGTTGAAACGTATTCGTGGAGCTTTTGCCCTTGCCTTTATATTTGAAGGGCATGACGATCTGATTATTGCAGCACGCCAAGGTCCTCCACTTGCTATCGGTTATGGCGATGGTGAGATGTTTGTCGGTTCGGATGCAATCGCTTTAGCACCTTTTACGGACCGTATTGCCTATCTGGAAGATGGGGACTGGGCTGTTCTTACACATAAAACGGTTAAAATCTATGATTCAAACGATAAAGAGATTAGCCGACCTGAGATGAAGTCTACCGGTTCTGCTTTTCTGGTCAGTAAAGGCAATTATCGTCATTTTATGCTAAAAGAGATGTATGAACAGCCGGAAGTTGTTTCTCATACATTGGCCCATTATCTCGATTTCGGTTCGCATATTGTGCGGAAGAATCAAGATGGTATCGATTGGAAAAAGGTTTCGCGCATCTCATTCAGTTGTTGTGGTACAGCCTTCTATTCAACATTGGTTGCCAAATACTGGTTTGAAATGATTGCCGGTATTGCTGTTGAGAATGATGTTGCCTCCGAGTTTCGTTATCGTGAGCCACCTTTTGATAAGGATACTTTGGCTGTCTTTGTTTCTCAATCGGGAGAAACAGCGGATACATTGGCATCTCTACGTTATTGTAAGGAAAAAGGCATCAAAACAGCTGTAATTGTTAATGTCGCGGAATCGACGATGGCCCGTGAGGCTGATTATGTTTTTCCGACATTGGCAGGACCAGAAATCGGTGTTGCATCGACCAAAGCCTTTACGTGCCAATTAGCAGCCCTTGCATCATTGGCGATTGAAGCCGCACGTGTACGTGGACGTATCAGTGAAGAGCAGGAACAGTTCTATGTGCGTGAACTTTCGGAAGCTCCGCGATTGATCAATGAGGTTTTGAAGCTTGATCAGCAGGTGGAAGCGATGAGTCGTGATCTGATGAATGTCAAGAATGTGCTTTATCTTGGACGTGGTTCATCTTATCCGTTGGCTTTGGAAGGTGCCTTAAAGTTGAAAGAACTTTCCTATATTCATGCCGAAGGTTATGCAGCCGGTGAGTTAAAGCATGGTCCAATTGCTTTGATTGACGAAACCATGCCGGTCATTGTTGTTGCACCGCATGATCGCTGGTTTGAAAAAACTGTTTCCAATATGCAGGAAGTTGCCGCTCGTGGCGGACGTATTATTATGCTGACGGACCAAAAGGGGGCTCAGACGACCGGATTGGGATCTTTATCCTCTTTGGTCTTGCCGGATGTTCCTGAATTTATTGTACCGTTAGTTTATGCCGTGCCGGTGCAGCTTTTGGCTTATCATACAGCTGTATTATTAGGGACTGATGTTGACCAGCCACGCAATCTGGCCAAGTCGGTAACTGTTGAATAATTATGGATCTGGAGGGGTGTCGATTACAACACCGATAATCGGCCCCAAAGCGTACCACCAATCATAACGGTTTATTTCTGGTGCATAAAGGCTGGAAATAGAGCCGTCTAGAAAAAGTGCATTTGGGGTTTTCAATATGTCGCGGAAGAATCGCGCCATCTCGTCAAAGTTTACTTTGGTCTGTGAAATAACAAAATAAACCATGCCGTGACCATCGACACCAACGCCATTGCGATATTCAAGAAATGGAGAATTAGGAATAAAACGGGGGTGTATTTCATTATTGATGACCAGCATAGGACCCGATTGTGTGGCAATATCCGGTTTATGGGTTTCTTTTAGATAGCTTTGTGTGTCTCGTACATAGGCTTTGCCATCTTCAATGAAGAAGATACCATTTGGCATCATATGGAAATTACCCGGCCCTTCACGTGTCGATACCGGATATAGCTCTTTGGCATTTTCTATATAAAGACCGACAGCACTGTAATCCTTATGATACATGCCGGCATTCATGGCAAAAGCTAGTGTCTTTTTTTGTGATTTCAAAGATTGGACAACATTGCGGAAATAATGAAAAGGCTTGCCTGAATCATCATTGAGGAAAAGACGGATTGTATCCTGTGTTGGATTAACCTTGCAGACAATATAGTTTTTAAATTGGAACGCATGCTGTAAACACCAGTTTTTCGTGACGGAAGGAGAGGCCATCTTGCCGGTATCATGTGATACAGGCTCTTGCGCTTTTGGTGTTGATGGTTTTTGCGGTGTGCTGCGCCAGTGAAAAAAACTGCTCGCCACGACGACGAGTGTTGTCAGTGCGATAAGGACATGTGTGATGAAATGATTTTTTTTCATGGCTGTGGCGACATAAAGGACAATGATGCCCTTTATGCCGAGCTATAAACCTTATCCGAAGACTCGTTTGAAAATTGTATCGACATGTTTGGTATGGTAGCCAAGATCGAATTTTTCACGAATTTGTTCTTCTGAAAGTGCTTTGCGGACTTCTTCGTCGCTAAGCAGTTCTTCAAGAAAGTCCTTACCTTGTTCCCAGACCTTCATGGCATTGCGCTGGACAAGACGATAGGCATCTTCACGACTGACACCGGCTTGGGTCAGAGCCAGCAAAACGCGTTGTGAGTGGACAAGTCCACGAAATTTATTCATGTTTTTCATCATGTTGTCTGGATAAACCAACAATTTTTCAATGACGTTGGTCAAGCGGGCCAGTGCGAAATCAAGTGTGATGGTGGCGTCAGGGCCGATATAGCGCTCAACCGATGAATGCGAGATGTCGCGCTCATGCCAGAGGGCAACATTTTCCATGGCCGGATTGGCATAGGCACGTACCATGCGGGCAAGGCCGGTCAGGTTTTCGGTCAACACAGGATTACGCTTGTGCGGCATGGCAGATGAGCCTTTTTGACCGGGTGAGAAATACTCTTCCGCTTCCAAGACTTCAGTGCGCTGCAAATGGCGGATTTCAATAGCCAGACGCTCGATTGACGAGGCAATAACGCCAAGGGTTGCAAAGAACATGGCATGACGATCACGTGGAATAATCTGGGTTGAGACCGGTTCAGGCCGCATGCCGAGTGCCTTGGCCACATGCTCTTCAACGCGCGGATCAATATTGGCAAATGTACCAACAGCGCCTGAAATTGCGCAGGTCGATATCTCTTCTTTGGCTGCAACGAGACGGTCGCGGCAACGTGAAAATTCGGCATAGGCCAGAGCCAGTTTGACACCGAATGTGGTGGGCTCGGCATGGATTCCGTGACTGCGGCCAATTGTAACTGTGTCTTTGTGTTCAAAAGCACGCTTTTTGAGTGCTTCAAGTAGTTTATCCATGTCAGCAAGCAAAATATCGCTGGCGCGCATCAATTGGACATTGAGTGTGGTGTCAAGAACGTCCGATGAGGTCATGCCTTGATGGACAAAGCGGGAATCAGGGCCAATGAACTCAGCCAGATGAGTAAGAAAGGCAATAACATCATGCTTCGTTATGGCTTCAATCTCATCAATACGAGCCACATTGAATTCAGCTTTGCTACCCTTTTCCCAAATGGTTTTAGCTGATTCCTTCGGGATGACGCCTAGTTCTGCCAAGGCATCACAAGCGTGTGCCTCAATTTCAAACCAGATACGAAATCTAGTCTCCGGTGACCAGATAGCGACCATGTCGGGGCGGGAGTAGCGCGGGATCATAGTTGTTTCCTTTTAGATTTTTGCTGCTTGGCGCAGTGTATTGATGCGCGTTTCATAAATTTGTTTATTGCCGTCCTTATAGATGGCGGAGCCTGCAACAAAAACATTAGCACCGGCTTTGGCGGCTGCGCCAATTGTTTTGTCGGTAATGCCACCGTCTACTTCAAGATCGATCGGGCGATTACCGATCATGGATTTAATGCGTTTTATTTTTTCCACGGTTTCAGGAATAAAGCTTTGTCCGCCAAAGCCGGGATTGACGGTCATCACCAGAATGAGGTCAAGGCTGTCCAGCAGGTATTCGATAGTGCTTTCTGGTGTGCCAGGATTAATTGAAACACCGGCTTTTTTGCCGAGAGCGCGGATAGCCTGTAGCGAACGGTGGATATGTGGTCCTGCTTCGATATGGACTGTGATAATATCCGATCCGGCCTTTGCAAAGGCTTCTAGATAGGGATCGCAAGGCGCAATCATCAAATGGGTATCAAAAACCGCTTTGGTCAATGGACGAATGGCTTTGACCACATCGGGGCCGAATGTGATATTAGGAACAAAGTGGCCATCCATAACATCAATATGTACCCAGTCGGCGCCAGCATCAAGGACATCGGTTACTTCTTGTCCGAGCTTTGAAAAATCGGATGCCAGAATAGAGGGGGCAATAATAGGCTGTGACATAGGCTTCTCCTGAAAATCAATTCTGTGCTAGCACGAGATCGATAGTGATAAAACCCTCATTTGAACGCACTCCACACCGGATATGGGTTGTTAGTTGCAGCTATTGTATGATAGATGCCGCGTATAATGATTTTGTCATAGTTTTTTTATATCTCTCTACGATGTTTAAGCTTCCCTTTTAAAGGTCGTGCGTCCGTCAGCGCGGCATAGACAACATGTAATCGGTCAACATCAAAGAGCATGTTTGCATGGATGCTTATTATCTCATGGTTCTTTTTGCTCTTGAAAGATTATAAAAGCTGTATAAGTGCAGGGTATGAATAAGAAAAAATAGTGATTATGTCTGATAAAAATATATTCCTATCCGTTTCGCCGGAAAGCTATCGTGATGCGATGAGCCATTTTGCGGCTGCTGTCCATATTGTCACAACCAATGGGGCTGCTGGACAACGCGGTGTTACTGTATCGGCCTGCTGTTCATTATCGGATAATCCGCCGACTATTCTTGTTTGTCTGATGCGCAATCGCGAAGAAAACCGTTTTTTTATTGAAAATAAGAATTTTTGTATCAATACGCTGGCCGGTCATCACCAGCCGTTATCGGACGCTTTTGCCGGTCGGGGAAACTTATCGAATGAAGAGCGTTTTCAACAGGCTGTATGGACTAAGCTTGCAACCGGAGCTCCGGTTCTTAAGGATGCTTTGGCGTCTTTCGATTGCGAATTGAGTGAATGGTACGAGCATACCACGCATTATATTTTGACTGGACGAGTTTTATCTATTCTTCGCCATGATGCAAAGTCGGCCTTGACCTATCTTAACCGATCCTATCAAAATTTAACGCTTTAAAAATGTAATCACATATTATCTTGCAATTATTTGCGAGCAAGATCACGTGTAACGTCACCAGTACGTTTGAGTTTCATGCCGACAACGGGGATAAGATCCTCATCCAGTTTGACTGAAACAGTAATATTCATTTCGCCTTTGCTTGAAAGTCTTGCCATTAGGGCACCATTCAGCTGTTTCCTGTTCAGTGCGAAGACCATATGGTCGCTGCCAACCTTGCCGGAAGTCACATCAAGACCTTCCCCCTTGGCGCCATCATTAAAAGCACCGGAAAATGTGGAACCCTTGCGGATGACCGTTGCTTTCATTGGCTGTGAAAAGACACCAACACGGCATGTGCCATCAAGTGTCATTCCTATTGCAGTCTGTTCCGAAATGCCTGAAAGGTTACAGGTAAATTTTGTACCTTTATATTTACCGGCGACAACTTCACCGGGGCCGCTCCATGTGCCTTCTATTGACTGGAAAAAATCCTTATCCTGATCGGCTGAAGCTTTTAAAGACGCCACAGGCAAAAGACCGCAAGATAAAGCGATAGAAAGAAGAAGTTTTTTCATAATAAAAGATACTCTGCCTGATAGACGCTAATACAAGCATATTGAGAAAATATGCATTTTCATTATGACTCGGGAATGGTTAATGATTGGTTTTGTTGTTAGGGGGTGATGATGTTTTTGTTGTATCCTTGTCGGAAAGCCTAATAATTTCATTGGCAAATTCATTTAAGCCTGGACGCTTCTCGCCATCGAAGGGAAAAGGGCGCAATGTATCCATGGCCGCGATTCCTATTCGTGTTGTCATCAAGCCATTGACGACTCCTTCACCTAGACGGGCCGATAGCTTTGAAGCCAGACTCTGTCCTATGATTTGATGCAAAAGACCGTCTCCTAAAGCCAGTGTGCCGGTTACGGCAAGATGGGTCAATACACGCTTGATCAATGATATGTATCCCAGACGTCCCGGTCTGCAGCCATAGAGTTCAGCAAGAGAACGGATAAGGCGGGTGGATTCAAAGGCAACATAACCAAGATCGACAAGGGCACGTGGGCTGACAGCCGTTACAATGGAAACACGTTTTGCCGCTCCTAATATCAAGTTACGCGCCTTTTGATCGAGCGGGCGAAGGATTTCCCGTTCTCCTAGATGGATAAGCTGCCTGCCGTCAATGATATCATTTTTGATCCGTTCAAGGTTCTGTCTACCAGCTATGGCAAGCGATTGGCCGGATGTGAATTGTGACAATGCATGGATAGCTTGCCGGGCAAGAGCCATGTCATCAGAAGAGGTGGCTTGTTCTGCTTTTTGCCGGATATGATCAACTTTTTTCAGCCGGGATATGGCGCAAAGTTCACGTATAATGAATGCAATAAGAGCTATAAGGGCGATGATGGTAATAATAAAGGCTATCCAGCCGAGCATTGTTGATTGCGTAGCAAGATTCTGGATAAGGTTTCCAATCCACTGACCTATAGCCAATATGATGAGTGCGCCCAGAGCGAAGAAAAATAATTTACCCCATCCGAAACCTGATTTTGTAGATTGCGGTGTTATATAATCGAGCTGATCAAGCTCTTGTTTTTCGTGATGGGTGAAAAAGTCTTCTTCTGGAATATCAAGTGTTGCAAGATCGGAAATGGCACGGGGCGCACGTTTGGTCATGACAATATATCTCCAAGCAGGAACTGCATTGCACGATCAAGGCGGATATGAGCAAGGGCACCGTCTTTTTCGATCGGTTGGGGGCGAAAGCGCACAAAATTAAGCGGGTATTGGCCATTTGCCGTTTTTAAGGCATCAAGCGTATCCGGCAAATCACCAGGAAAAATGGCTGTTTCTGTATGACCGTCAAAGATATGGTCACCAATATGTTCTCCTTGCATTGGTGTCCCGATGATCAGGGGCAGGGGATCATCTTTGCTTTTGCTGGTGGCTTCTTTTGTTGTGCGTATAGCGGCAATGGCAAAACTTTCAATTTGGACGTCTTGGATGCCGGCTTGTGGAAAGGTTTGTGCAACCATTTGCTGTATCAATATATTGAGTTTTTTATGGTTTTGATGATGGATTTGGTCGGCTTTGGTTGCTGCAACCAGAATATGGCTAATGCGATGACGCCATATTTTTTTCAGCCAGTGATTGGCACCGGGACGAAATATTTTTAATATCTGGGAAAGGTTGTCTTTCATTTCTTCGATCGCGTCATATCCCGTATTCAATGCCTGCATCAGATCAACAAGCAAAATCTGCCGATCAAGACGGGCAATATGATTGCGAAAGAAAGGTGTAACGACATATTTTTTATACGATTGGAAGCGGCGCTTCATTATGGCACCTAATGAATCATCAGGCAATTTATGGTTGCCTAGGTGAGGTAGTGGACAAAAGCGCAATACCGGCGCACCATCAAAGTCTCCTGGCATAAGGAAGCGTCCCGGTGCTTGCAAGGATAAGAGATTTTCATCTTCTCTGACCGTATGTAGATAAGTTGTAAAAGCCTCGCTCAACCGGTCTGCAGTCTGCTCATCTGCCTTATCCAGAATATTGATACTGCTGATAAGGGAGAGCCATTTTCGGGCATGTGGTTCATAACGGGGACTGGTGGCACGAGCCAAGGCGCTGGCCGAAAACTCTTCATAGCTCTTTTCAAGCAGTGGCAAGTCCAGCAACCATTCGCCCGGATAGTCGATAATATCAATGGAAAGACGGTTGCGTCCTATTATATTCTTAAGGCGCGAACGGGATTCATATTCCAGTGTTAATCGGACTTGCGACAGGTTACGGGTGGATTGTGGCCATAAGCGCTCATTGAGGATTGAGGCAAGGTGCTTTTCATATTCAAAGCGTGCAATCTGATCATCCGGCTGATGATCGGTTTTGAAGTTGATTATCCGTCCTTCATGTGACGCATTGAACAGGGTTAATCGGGATGAGTGTAGAAGCTGATGGATGAGAGCTGTAATAAAAACTGTTTTACCTGCGCGAGACAGGCCCGTTACACCTAATCTTAATGTCGGATTAAAAAGATTGGTCGTCCGGTCGCCAATTGTTGAAAGAGCGAGACGTGTTTCTTCACGGATATGATCGATAGACAGTGCTTTATCTCCATATGCGTCGGATCTATGGGGTAGGGATATGGGGTCGTCTATTTTTATTACAAGGAAAAAAGGCGTTTTCAGGGACTAAAAAAATGGTCGATATGTGCATTTTCAAGAGATTGAGTGCAATGGAAGGCAACAAGTCCTGCTGTTGGTAAAGAGAAGTCAGGATAGGGAGCGCAGCCTAGGTGATGGATGAGTGCCGATATGGAGGGGTTGTGGCCGATAATCAACAGTCCGCTACATGCCTTAAGTTGCAATAGCCGATAATAGTCATGGCCACTGCCCCAATAGAGTGTTTCCTCAAAGGTGCAGGTTGCTTTATCTAAAGCTAGTTTGGAAAGTGTCTGGCGTGTGCGTTGCGCACTGGAACAGAGAACTGTGCTGATTTTATATGAAAAAAGCTGTAATTGCTGGCTGACTTTCTGTGCTTCTATAAGACCTTTGTTGCTAAGAGGGCGATCATGATCGCTCTGGCCACTGTCTGTCAGTTCGGCATCTGCATGTCTAAGGAGAAAAATTTGCATGACAAGTGTTTTATATTGATCTGTTTTTTATGATAGATCACTTTTTACTCTATTTCTATTGAAAAGGCGTTTCATGGCGGTCGTATCCAATTATACGGCATTGATGATGAAATGTTGAAAACACAAGATAAGCGATCTTTTGACTTGTACTTAAGAAAATGTGTCAATATATAGCCATCAATATTTGGTAATATTGCGGGTGAGATAACCATGGGCAATCAAATTGAACTCGATTATCGTCCCAGCGAGGATGAGCCTTTTATGAATGCGCGCCAAAAAGCGTATTTTAGAGCCAAACTTATCGAATGGAAAAATGATATTCTGCGTGAAGCGCGAGAGACGCTTGAAAGCCTTCAGGAAGAAAATGAAAATCATCCTGATTTGGCTGATCGGGCTTCGTCGGAAACGGATAGGGCAATTGAGTTGCGCGCACGCGACCGGCAGCGCAAGTTGATCAGTAAAATTGATGCGGCTATTGAGCGTATAGACGATGGTACTTACGGCTATTGTGAAGAGACAGGTGAGCCTATTAGCCTGAAGCGTTTGGACGCGCGTCCAATTGCGACTTTGTCTCTTGAAGCCCAAGAGCGTCATGAACGTCGTGAAAAAGTTTATCGCGACGATTGACATGTGTCGGATGCGCTTTTTGCGTATTGCACAATAGGATTACAGATAAAACAAAAGCCGCGTTCAAAACGCGGCTTTTGTTTATTCTTTCTGAAAAAATCAGCGTGATGTTGTTGGTAGGCCTGAAGGGCTGCCCTTGGCCCCTGTTATCAGCTGGTTAAGGAAAGTCTGGTCTTTACCTGCAGTCGGTGTAGTGCGTGAGGCAAAGTCAAACAACTTGCCATCCTGAAGACCATAATTTGCAATTTTGGCGACTTTGCCATCCTTGTCGAAATAGATTGCAAGAATTTTGCGGTCTACAATCTTGGATTTCATAAATTGCGCACCACGATAACGTGTTTGCGAAATATAATAGAAAACTTCATTGTCATACATTGCTGTTACGGAAGGCGATCCCATAGCAAGCATAACTTGGTCTCGGCTTGAACCAACAGGCACCGAATCAAGGGCGTCCTGATCAAGAATATAACCTTCATTATAGGTTTGGCTGGTATTGAGGACATCATGTGATTTACATGCTCCCAGTCCTACAGCCGCAACGATTAAAACGCTCAGGGCTATACCGCTTTTCAGACTATTTTTGACATATGTCGTTTGAAACAATGATATTCTCCATCGTTGCCGTAAGGCGCATATTCTCTATGGTGCGGCACCAGTCGTCGCGACCAGTCACCTTCTAGCCCGTCTGATTGCCGCTTGTAAAGCCAGCACAATAGGAAAAATAATGGACGAATAAAGGCAGACTGTTATTTTATCCTGAATATTCTGCTTGCAGCCTGTCGTTGCCCTTATATTATAGCACCTTACTGAAAAGGTAGATATTCGGAGAATGCATGTCCAATATGGATTACCCAACAATGCAATATGCTTTGCGGTTTCCTGTACAAGTTGTGCCTTTGGCGGCCAAAGGGCTGCATTTGACACTGCAGACGGATGCCAAAGAACGAAAGCAGCTGGCAAGAAATCATGGGCTGGTTGATGTCCTTGATTTTTCTGCCGAGTTTCAGCTTTTGCCGTGGAAAAGGCGCGGTGTACGGTTAAAGGGACATATCCATGCAAAAGTTGTGCAAAGTTGTGTGGTAACGCTCGAGCCTGTGACGAATGTAATCGATACGCCGGTTGAAGTGGTTTTTTTACCTGATGATTCGCGTTTGACCCGTCAAAGAGGCGGGCATGATCCACAAGAGATTTTTCTGGATGCGGAAGGCAGTGATGCGCCGGAGGTGTTTTCTGGAGATACAATTGATGTCGGTTCGGTTGCCGAGGAGTTTTTTGAGTTGGCTATTGATCCTTATCCACGCAAAAGTGATGCTGCGAGCCTTGCCGCGACGGTAAATTCGGGTAAAACCGATAATAAAGAAGACGTTGAAAAGCCTGTATCACCTTTTTCTGTTTTGAAAAAATTGAAAGAAACATAAGGGTTCCTGTCAATTTTACAGTTGTATGAATGTATAAAAACGGTATTTTCACACGTTGGTTCAGATATCGGCTCGGCCGATGATCTTATTTTGATGATAGGGTAAAAAACATTGCAAATAACGAATAGGAAATCGGTTTGATTAAAATTTCGGTCGATGCAATGGGCGGTGATTATGGGCCTGAGGTAACGATTGCCGGTGCGGCAATTGCTGCGGCTCGCTATCCTGATATACATTTTATTTTTTATGGATTGGCGGATGCTGTCGAGCCAGTATTGAAAAAATATCCCCAATTATATGAGCGTTCGAATTTTATCGCGACAGAAACTGCGACAAGAATGGATGAAAAGCCCAGTCAGGCGCTTCGTAATGGCCGTGGAAAGTCATCTATGTGGCATGCTATAGAGGCCGTTAAAAACGGTGATGCGGATGCTTGTGTTTCCGCCGGTAATACCGGCGCCTTGATGGCGATGTCCTATTTCTGTCTACGCATGATGGCAGAAGCCGATCGTCCGGGTATTGCCGGGGTGTGGCCGACATTGCGTGGTGAAAGTATTGTTCTGGATATCGGGGCGACGATTGGTGCCGATGCCAATCAGCTTGTCGATCTTGCTGTGATGGGTGCGGGCATGTTCCGCGCGCTTTATAATGTCGAGCGTCCTACGATCGGTCTTTTGAATGTTGGTGTTGAAGAGGTCAAGGGACTTGACGAGATTAAGCAGGCGGGAGCCATGCTTAAGGCTGTAACGCTTGATGGACTCGAATATAAGGGGTTTGTCGAGGGTAATGATATTGGCAAAGGAACGGTTGATGTCGTTGTGACAGAAGGTTTTGTCGGCAATATTGCGCTGAAAGCTGCAGAAGGGACTGCGAGACAGATGGCCAAGACGTTGCGTGATGCAATGCGCAGTTCGATTTTTTCGCGTATCGGTTATCTTTTTTCTATTGGTGCTTTTAATAAGTTACGCCAAAAGATGGATCCGGGGCGGGTGAATGGCGGCGTTTTATTGGGGCTGAATGGTGTTGTGATCAAAAGCCATGGCGGTACAGATAGTGATGGATTTGCTTCGGCTATTCGTGTCGGCTATGAGATGGTCAACAATAAATTGCTGCAACGCATATCGGCTGATTTGCGCCATTTCCATGAGAACCGTCCTGAATTGTCCAAGATTGAAGAAGATATAACGCAGGCTGACGGATAGTTCATATGTCCGTTAATCGCATAAAGGAATGAAATAAAATATGATACGGTCTGCGGTTTGTGGCATCGGCAGTGCATTGCCAAAAAGAGTTGTAACGAATGCCGAACTTGAAAAGACGGTTGAGACATCGGATTCGTGGATCGTACAACGGACAGGCATTCGTCAGCGTTATATTGCTGGGGAGGGGGAAACAACGGTTTCTCTTGGCGCTGCGGCTGCGCGTGCGGCTCTTGAAAATGCCGGACTGACGGTTGACGATATCGATCTGATCATTCTTGCAACAGCAACTCCCAATCATACTTTTCCGGCTTCAGCTGTTGAAATCCAGCAAGAGCTTGGCATGAATCATGGTATGGCTTTTGATGTACAGGCTGTGTGCTCGGGCTTTGTTTATGCTTTGACAACAGCCGATCTCTATATTCGTGGTGGTGCGGTAAAACGTGTTTTGGTTATCGGTGCAGAAACTTTTTCGCGCCTTCTTGATTGGACAGATCGTACAACATGCGTCCTTTTTGGTGATGGTGCAGGTGCTCTTATACTTGAAGCCATTGATGGAGAGGAAGATGCGAAGGGGCGCGGTATTATCGCGGCAAAACTTCGCTCTGATGGATGCCATATGCAGAAGCTTTATGTCGATGGCGGCCCTTCGACCACGCAAACAACAGGCCATTTGCGGATGGAGGGGCGTGAAGTTTTTAAATATGCCGTTGGAATGATTACGGATGTTGTTGACGATTGTTTTGCTGCAGCCAAGATTGATGCCAATGAGCTTGACTGGTTTGTGCCGCATCAGGCCAATAAGCGTATTATTGATGCTTCGGCCAAAAAGCTTGGTATTGACGAGGAAAAGGTTGTTATTACAGTCGATCGTCACGGCAACACATCAGCGGCTTCTGTGCCTCTGGCCCTTTCGGTCGCTGTTGCGGATGGCCGCATTAAAAAGAATGATCTGGTTATGCTCGAAGCAATGGGCGGCGGCTTTACATGGGGTGCCGTATTAATTCGATGGTAGGTGTTTTGATATCTTGACCTGATAGCGGGAAGGGGTATAAAAATTTTGATAACCAACAATGAGAGGAACAGGCAATGGCAGAGAAAACAATTACGCGCGTAGATCTTGCAAATGCTGTTTGCCGTGATGTGGGATTGTCCCGCACCGAATCTTCAGCTCTTGTCGAAATGATCCTTGATGAAATTGGTGATGCCATTGTGCGAGGCGAGTCGGTCAAGCTTTCTTCTTTTGCCACTTTTCAGGTGCGTTCAAAAACGCAGCGTGTCGGACGTAATCCTAAAACAGGCGAAGTTGTACCAATTCTGCCGCGTCGGGTTATGACTTTTAAGGCTTCCAATGTCCTGAAACAGCGCATTTTGGATGCTCATCGTAAGCGCGCCAGATAATTTTATTAAATTTAGCGTGGACAAAGAATCTGTCTGGTTTGCTTTCATTGGCGAATCCGACATCATCTTAACCAATCAATGAACAGATAGAATCAAAGTAAAGTGTTCTTATATGAACCTTACTTTGGTCTTTTTCAGGAATGTGGTTATGGATAAAAGTCCTGATGCCTTTCGTACAATTAGTGAGGTGGCGCAATCGTTGGATTTGCCACAGCATGTATTGCGTTTTTGGGAAACGCGGTTTGTACAGCTTAAGCCGATGAAACGTGGTGGTGGACGCCGCTATTATCGCCCAGCAGATGTTGATCTGGTTCGTGGTATCAAGCATTTGCTGTATGATCAGGGATATACGATTAAGGGCGTTCAGAAGCTTTTAAAAGAAAACGGTATTAATTTTATTGTTGCCCTTGCTGATGGCGATATGGCTGCGGTTGAGGCTGTGGCGCAAAAGAAACAGGCTGAAACAAGCAATGAATCTTTGCATGTCGAGGAAGAAAAAAGCGGTCGAAAATTCTTTGGTCTTTTGAAGGGTGACGATAGTCTGCCGCTTATTGGCGGCAGCAATGGTACATCTAAAGATACAAAAACGCTTTTGCAGGAAGCCTTGTTTGAATTAATCGAATGCAAGCGTATTTTGGATCGTGCACGTCAGTAGCGGGTTATTAACGCTGTGATAACAGGTTGGCGCTAAAGGACTGGTTGAGCAGCATTGCGCCGTCTTGCTTCATATTGTTGCGCATTTTTTCTTCTGTTGCTTGAAGAAGACGAGCGACGGTACTGTTATGCTTGGCAACTGGGTTGCGTTCATAACCATTGCGGACAAAAAAATTGGATGTCGGTATTTTATCTCGATAAGCAACAGGCATTGAAATCATATCATAACCGTTGCCGTCACCGGTGAGGTTAAGCATTTCAAGCTCTGCACCGCTTAGGTTGCGATTTACCCCTTTGCGTCTAAGAAAAGCAAGGGATGTCGCAAGTTTATGGATTTGTAACATGGGACCGACATCTTTATCCAATAACATAGCATGGATGCCTAGTCCTGCTTGTGTTTTAGCAAGTTTTGCCTGTTCTCCCCATTGATGCGGAACTGTTTTGGCTTGTCTGGTCATACGGTCGATGACATCGGCTTTATAAAGCAGTTGTTTCCGCTCGCTGGCATTGCTGGATGCGGCGCGTTGGCGTAATTCATTTGCAATTGTCTGTCCATATTCCCACATGACGCTTACGCTCGCTGTTGCTACAAGTTGATGATATCCCATAGCCGTGGAAATAGGGCGAGCCTCTTTTTTTCCTGGAAGCATGCCGGCTTGTAAATCATAAGTACCGTTGCCGCCAGTTTCAAAAGCATAGATGGCAACCAGTTGATCACGGCTGAAACCTGCTTTTTGTGCTTGACGAGCATAGGCTTGCATAAACTGCTGCTCGTTTGATGGCCGTTGCGGTGTAAAGCCATAAACTTTTTGAGATGCCGCAATAAAATCATCTATTGTCGGTATAGACGGGCGCTGCCCGGTTGAGGGGCTGCCACCTGTTGATGGGCGTGGAGGGCCGTTATAAACAGGGGGCTGTGTCAATACATAATCAGTCATTGCAATGGTCAGGCCGCGTGCTCTCTTGTCATTTCGCACTTTGCGTAGTTCAGCAACCCTGTTCCAATAGTTTTCAGCCTGTCGCTCATAAAGTTCATAGGCGTGTTTCCATTCGGCCGTTCCAACTGGTGATGAAGCGGTAAGGCTGGAAATACTGGAAGTTGTCTCATTTGAATAGGTCGAAGCAGATGAAGCATTGGCAAGCGTCTTGTTGTCAAGTGATTTGGAGAGACAGCCTGTCGAGAGAATGGCTGTTGTTGCCAGTAATATGAAAGTACAGTTGCGCAAAGTTCAGCTCCGCTTCGAGAAATTGAACGCTAAGCTTACTCTTGATTCCTTTCTCAAGTATGAATAAGGCTCTATCTGGTAAATATTTCCGTACTGTAATATGTAGATGTCCTCTGAATTGGGCCTTTTCGTGAAGAGCAAGATAAAAGCGTCTTTTCTTGGTGTGTGATATGGACATGCATAATCCTTCATCCTATCGGTCGCGCCTTGATGCAGTAAACTTTTTTCTTGCCGATGTTCGTGATGGCTTGGGTCCTTATCTAGCAATCTATTTATTGGCGATAAAAGGGCCTCAACAGGGATGGAATGAGGCAACAATCGGTTATGTGGCAACATTTGCCGGAATTTGTGGGTTGTTGACATTAACGCCGGCCGGTATCCTGATTGACAGGTTAAGAACAAAGCGTCTCATCGTTATTGCGGCTTCGCTTGTTGTAACATTTTGTTGTCTATTGTTGCCGTTTATTTCATCTTTCTCTGCTGTTGCTGTGACGCAGGCGCTAGCGAGTATGGCGGCTAGTTTTTTTGCCCCTGCTATTGCCGGTATTTCTCTTGGTGTTGTGGGGCCGCGTTACTTTACGCGCCGTATCGGTCGTAATGAGGCTTTCAATCATGCAGGTAACGTTTTTGCAGCCGTTATTGCAGCCATTGGTTCTTATTTTTTAGGTCCAGTTCTCGTTTTTTGGCTCATGGCAGTTTTGACGGTTCTTTCTATTTTGGTTATTGCCAAAATACCGGCTCGTGCCATCAATGTTCAGGCAATGCAGGGAATGGCGGAAAGTGGGCAGTCTCCGGTTCGGCTTAAAATGCTTCTGACAAGTCGGGTGGTTCTGATTTTTGCCGGTTTGATGGCACTCTTTCATTTATCCAATGCCGCTATGCTGCCAATATTAGGGCAGTTGTTAAGCCGTCTTGTTGGTGCTGAGCATGCAACTTCGATGGTTGCTATATGTATTGTTGCTGCCCAGCTTGTAATGGTGCCAGTTTCTTTGTTTGTTACAGCAAAGACTGACCTTTGGGGGCGGAAGCCATTTATTTTACTGGCCTTTGCTTTTCTATGTCTACGCGGTTTTCTTTATCCTTTGTTTGACAATCCGTTTTGGCTAGTCTCAATCCAGCTGCTTGATGGTGTCGGTGCCGGTATATTGGGAGCACTTTTTCCGATTGTTGTTTCGGATATGACCTGGGGAAAGGGGCATTTTAATGCTGTGCAGGGTGCTGTTTCTATGGTGCAGAGTATAGGTGCAGCATTAAGTGCGACTTTTGCTGGGCTTATGATTATCGGGTATGGCTATCAATTGACCTTTGTCAGCCTGGCTTTGATTGCTCTTGTTGGGCTCATTATTGCAATACTGTGCTTGCCTGAAACACTCAGGTGATAAATCATTATATTGAAAACAAGCTATCTTGTTTTGGTTCCTTTATGAAATTCATTTGAAATAAAGTCATAACACGCAATGATATTGGGGTTGGATATGATCTTGTCGGGATGACGCAAAAGGGTCATTGCGCGTTTTATAGTCGGGTTTTCAAGTGTAATGATTTTGATGTTTTGTGTTTTCATGCCTAGTGTATAAAGTCGGGGTATAAGGGCAACCGCAAGATCCGCTTGAACAAGGCCATAGATAGAGGCAAGTGTATCAATCTCATAAATAGTCGATAATGCCATTTGATGGTGTTTTACAATAACTTCAGATAGTTGGCGTGCGCTGCCGCGTTGAAAGGCGACAATTTCTTCATCTTTTAACGCGCCCCATTCAATAGAGTTGTTGGCTGCAAGCTTATGCATGTGGTGGGTGAGCAGGATGATTTCGTCGTGGAATAGAACGGTCTGTACCAAGTCGGGATGCGGTTCTGTCAATATTGAAAAGGCAATATCTAATTTGCCGGTTTGTAGTTGTCTGGTTAAATATTCTGCAGGTCCATCAATAACGGTAAAGTCACTTGGGAAATTGTTTTTTTTCATTTTTTGTAAAATTGTTGCAAAGCGCGCCATGATGGAAGGGGGAACGCCGATGCGCAATTTTGGTTTTTGTCCGACCAAATCTGCGTGCATATCTTTGAATGCATGTCTTGCTATTTCTAATAATCGTTCGGCTTGAGGCAAGAAACGATCTCCGGCTTTTGTCAAAGTCACGGTATGAGCGTTGCGTGACAGCAGTTTTGTATTTAATTTTTCTTCTATTTGGCGAATAGCAATACTTAATGCTGGCTGGGTCATGCCAATTTTTTTGGCGGCTTTGGTAAAGTTCCGCTCATATGCAACAATTGTAAATAGTTCCAATTGTCGTAACGACATATTTTTATTCGCTAACATCTAGATTGCCTATAATTAAAATAATTTATTGCACTATTTATATAATAAATTTTTTTTATTTAAAACTTTCAATTAAGCCTATGGACGTGTCGGGGAAAGCTGCAGCTATACGGGTAGATGCAGCCAGCGTAATGGAGGTGATATGAAACCGCTTTATTATTTAGGTTTTTTGCCGTTTATAGGTTTTTTAAGTGGTGGGTATATCGCCGCTTATGTCGATACATTATTATTCGGCCTTCCATTTTTAATGTTATGGAATATTCTTTGGCTTATCCTCTCTTCGCTGATTATGGCGGTCATTTTTTATTCTGATGATAGCAACCGTTCCTCCAACGATAAGGAGGGCGGCAAATGAATGCGGCACTTCCTATTATAGGATTTTTCCTTCTTCTGGCTCTGGCTATTGGAATATACGCCAAGCGTGGGCGTAAGATGAGCCTTGAGCAATGGACCGTCGGCGGCCGGGGATTTGGCAGCCTGATGGTATTCTTCTTAATGGCCGGTGAAGTTTTTACGACATTTACATTTTTAGGTGCGAGTGGCTGGTCATACAGTAAAGGGGCGCCAACTTTCTATATTCTTGCTTATGGTTGTTTGGCTTTTGTAACATCCTACTGGATATTGCCCCCAGTTTGGCGTTTTGCAAAAAAACACAATCTTGTATCGTTTCCTGATTTCTTTGCGACCAAATATCAAAGTAAGGCCTTAGGCATTGTAATTGCTATTATTGCCGCTATCGGCATGACGTCATTGCTTATTATCCAGCTGCGTGGGCTGGGTGTTATTGTTTCACAAACCTCCTATGGTGCGATCACTCCATCTATTGCTATTTTTATCGCGGCAATTGGTATGGTTGTTTATACAATCATTTCCGGCGTTCGCGGTTCTGCCATTATTGCTATTTTCAAGGATATGATGATCCTCATTATGGCAATCTTTTTAGGTCTTTACCTGCCTTATCATTATTATGGTGGTGTCACCGAGATGTTCACCATGATCAATCAGGCTAAGCCCGAATTTTTGCGATTGCCAGATGAGGGATTAAGTCTGACCTGGTATAATACGACTATTCTGGTTATCGGCCTTGGCTATTATCTTTATCCCCATGCCTTTACTGCAATCTACACAGCCGAGAGTGAACGCGCTATTCGCAAGAATGCAATTTTAATGCCACTCTATCAGATTGTTTTGGCTTTCATGTTTCTTGTCGGATTTGCTGCAATTTTCAAGATTCCACAATTGACCGGTGCAGAAGGAGATCTGGCTTTATTTTATCTGATCAAACAGACCTTTAGTCCTTGGTTTGTCGGTTTGATTGGCGGTATCGGTCTGTTGACAGCACTCGTACCGGGAGCCATGATCCTGCTTAATATTTCAACACTGGTTTCCAGAAATATTTATCAGGAGGGGCTAGCTCCTCAAACAACAGATGCCAATGTTGCTAAAATTGCCAAATTTATTTTACCTCTTTTTGCTTTGATTGCCGTTTATTTTACCTTGGGCGGTGGTGCAACATTTGTGTCCTTAAGTATATTTGCTTCCAGTTTGCTGACCCAACTTTTACCGACTTTCGCTTTTGCCATTTTGCCGCGTCCTTTCGGTAATAAATATGCGGCCATTGCCAGTATCATTGTTGGTGGCGCTGTCATCGCTTATTTCAGCCTTTCGACTTTGCCTTTTTCCCAACAGGTACCCAATGCCCCTTCTTTCATTCGTTTCATGAATACGGGAATGATTGCGTTGTTGTTGAATGCTGCTACTTTTGTTCTTGTTTCTTTGCTGACACGCAAATCATCGACCGGAATTATCAAGGAATAGGATATGTCAAAGTCATTCGATGAAATTTTTAATAGGAATGATAATCCTGCGGTTACGTTGCGGCGTGAGTTCCATCGCTTTCCAGAGACCGGATTTCTAGTTTATCGGACTGCTTCGTTGACGGCAGATTATCTTGAAAAGATGGGGTTTGATGTCAGGGTTGGGCCTGAGGTTATGGATAAGAGTGAGATTATTGATCCACCGAGTGTGGCTGCTGTAGAGCAGGCAAAAGCGGAAGCTTTGCAGGCGGGTGGTATCGCAAAATGGATGGATAAAATGCCGGATGGGCAAACTGGCATTGTGGCAACAAAAACATTTGGTGATGGTCCTGTTTTAGCTTTTCGATTTGAGATGGATGCATTGCCGGTCGAAGAGACATTGGCGCAAGACCATGAGCCGAATGAGGGGGGCTATCGTTCATGTCGCGAAGGTTTTATGCATGCCTGTGGTCATGATGGGCATAATGGCATAGGTCTTGCCGTAGCTGCTCGCCTTGCACAAATGAAGAATCTGAAAGGTACGATCAAGTTTATCTTTCAACCTGCAGAAGAAATTGCCCAAGGTGCCAAGCCGATGGTTGCGGCAGGTGTTGTCGATGATGTCGACTACTTTTTCTGTCAGCATCTTGGTTGTTTTCTACCAAGTGGCTCTTTGGCTGCTGATACGATTGGCTTTTTGGTTGCATCCCGTTGGAAGGCTGTTTTTACCGGTGTCGGGGCGCATGCAGCTATGGGGCCGCAAGAGGGAAAAAATGCCCTTATGGCCGGCGCAACAGCAACATTGAATATTAATGCTATTGCCCGCTTTACCGGTTCGCAAACCTTTGTCAATGTTGGTCAATTATCCGCAGGCAAAGGATATAATGTTATCCCTGAGCATTGCGAAATGTTATTGGAGGTACGTGCCGAGAACCGAGAGGCACATGACTTTATGGCAGGGCGTGTTCATGAAATTCTCAATGGTGCAGCTCTTATGCATGGTGTGAAACTGACATTGGAGCCTAAAACCCATATGCCGGGCAACCAGAACAGTCCCGAAGCTGTGGCCATGGTAACGAAAGTTGCGCATACTATATCCGCCTTGAAAGAAATATTGCCTGAATGGTCAATCGGCGGGGGGGATGATGCTTCTCTTATGATCCAACGTGTTCGTGAAAGAGGCGGTTATGGTTGTTACTTTATGATTGGTAGTGATATTCCGGCTGTGCATCATGCTGATAATTTCGATATTGATGAATCAAGCCTTGAAATTGGCATAGAGATGTTTTTGGGGCTAGCCAGAGAAGTCCTTGGGTGTCCATAAAATACTATGGTGAAGCCGTGATCGATTAAATCGTCACGGCTTTTGTCTATTGGCTATCTATTTGGGTTCAGCCGTTGATATGCTGCATTGATGGTCGATATAGGGTAGGGCATGAATGAGAGATTCCCGGAAGACCAGCCATTCATGGTCCCCGTTAATGATGCGTAGCTCGACATTGTCCGGTTGGATTGTATGCAAGCGCCAATAGAGATTGGCTGACATAACGGCAATGCCCAAACGGTCATTGTCGCCGCTTTCAATCCACATGGATACGGGGGTCTTTTTTTGTTTGTAGCTTTCAAGTGCTGTCGGATAATTTAGGCTTTTCCATAGACTCTCGTTAAACTTTCCATCTTTTCCCATAAATTGCTCGGCTCGACGAGATGCAGAATCCATTGGTGGTAAAGGGTCGTAGATGGCAGGGCTGAGAATGGCGGCGCCACAAAAAAGGTTGGGTTGGCGTAATGAAATATTCAGGGCGCCATAGCCGCCCATGGAAAGGCCGCCGATTAAACGTCCGGAACGTTGTTTTTCTGTCTTATAGTGGCTTTCGATATAAGGGATAAGATTATCAACAAGTGCGGCTGCGTCCTTTTCATGTGCGCCATCCGTATACCATGATTCTGGTCCAAAGGTTGGCATGACAACAATCATTGGTCTTATGGCCTTTTGGGCGATTAGTCCGTCAAGCGTATATTGAACCGAACCTTTTTCTTGCCATGTGTGTTGATCTTCATCGGCACCATGCAGCAGATAGAGAACTGGAAAATCGCTTTTGGAATCATCATAGCCCTCCGGTAGGTATATACTGTATGGAATGTCGCGGTTGAGTATTTCTGATGAGACGGTACCGTCTTTAAGTGTGCCGCCACGTGCAAACGCTGTTGATAGTGTTGCGAGCAATATGCTGCTGATAAAGAGTACTTTTTTAAGTTTGGTATGATGCATGATAATTCGCTCCCATATGTGCAGTATCGACAGAGCTGGGCTGTCAGTAATTTTGAGTAGAACAGCATGCTGTTGATGTAGCAATAAAAGTCTAATTCACATTGCGGTGAGAAATTTAACCTTATCTGTGAGCGTCTATAATTCTGTATATGTTATTTTCCCCATTGATGAATGAAGATGTGTCGGTTAGAAAGCGGACAGTTCTATTTTTTTTAGGATAATGCGCACCCGTAGCTCAGCTGGATAGAGCGCTGCCCTCCGAAGGCAGAGGTCTCAGGTTCGAATCCTGTCGGGTGCGCCAAAATCATCAATAAAAACAATATGTTATAAGATCGTAAAATGTAGGCAAAAAGATTTGGCATTTTTTGTAGCAGTTTTGTAGCAATTAGGGTCAAAAAAACACTTAAAACCAGCGCGTTACAGATTTTAAGAAGTGTCGAAAAGACGACTTTTTGCTCTCTAAAACATCATTTGGAGCAGTGATATTTATATGCGTTTTTTCTGGTGATTCTTTGTTGGTTGATGTGACCTTATCAGTCTTTCTTCTGTTGGCATAAGCTTTCGGTTTTGTTTCGAATGACATCGTTTTAGATAGCTTCTTCAAATCATCAATACGGTGTGTATATAATTTGGAAAGTTCATCAACCGTTTTTATGGTTACAAAATGCTCGCGTTTAATGGCGAGAAAGCTTTCAGGTTTGTCGCCGCTCTTTTGCTTAGATCGCCTTTTTCAAGGGTTTTGAGTGCGCTTATCCAATACCATTGATTTCCTGTTTCATCATAATAAGCATACCAGAGGGGTATTCTGAAAAGGCTTTCGAACATTAAGGCGCGTCTTAATTCATCATTATAATTCAAGGTATAATTGTCATAAGTTTCAGAATATGTATAATTTTTAGCGTCAATGGCAATTAGTCCAATGGATTGGATCAATAAAAAGAAATCAGGTCTTTTTGTGCTGCCGGAAAACAACTGAGTAAATGTTTCTGGAGACTGGCAGATGGAAACATATGGTAACTGAGAGTCCGATAGCCATTTATTGAGGGCGTTTTCGCCTATTTCCCCTTGTTTTATAAGTTCGTTCATTATTCCCCACTTTTTGTTTTCATAACATAGGATTAGGCTTTTTATAGATACGATAGTTAAATATCAAAATCCTTGTGTGATCATGTCTAGTGCCGAAATGATCGTATCATGTTCATGGGATAGGTTGGTAATGAGCGATTTAAGCTCTGGAGTTTCAACCGAAGCCATGAATTGTGTAACCATGACATAATCATTCTTACCAATCTTAAAGATTGGATTTAGTTTTTGTGCCGGAGAAGGGGCTTTATCGCGCAATATAAGAGGAACGACAATTCGCGTTTTGAGTTGGTCAAGAAGATCAGCTTGTACGTCCAGCAATAGAATATCATTGCTGCCCTGATAAACATCATATCGCGCCATCAGAATTGCCGATGCTTTACCAGAGGAAGCCCATTTTTAGACACATAGTCATTGGAGCTTTCGAGCGCTATGGCATTTTCTTGTTTCCATAGTTCAGTTTTGGCTTTGCTTAATGCTTCAATAATGCCGTTTTCTGCTGCTTTAGACATATTGATTCTGTATGAGCGTGCTTCTTTTAAAAGCTGCCCATTCAAAGATAGATTGACTGGCTTCCGCAATTGTAAGGCTGGCATAATATACTCCATAAATATGCGCATACTTTATATGTATATAATGGCGTTAATATGATCGAATTACAAGTGATTAAACTAAGCTCATGACTCACTAATTAAGATAGAATATGACTGTAGCGGCGATGCATATAGCTGTGAAGAAGGTATGAGCACATCGATCATAGCGCATAGCGATACGCTGCCAGATATACAAAAATATTTTGGCATTAAAGGAAAATTGAAATGATTGTGGGTGATAAAAATAACTTTGCTATCGAAACAGAAATGATCGAAGCATATGAAAACCTTGGATCATTAGCATGGGGATTTTTTGTTATTTATCTCGATGGTGTTTGTTATGGTGTTCGGGAACCAGATGCAACATGGTTAGCTTGTTCGTATAATACAGTAAAAGATAGACTCAGACAGCGAGGTAAACACGTCGCTCCGTTTTTGTGTAAAGCTTCAGCAAAGGCAATTGTTTGGGCACATGAGAACACATATTGGCGATATTCGGAAAAAGAAAAGCATTTTTTTGGACTTGGTAAGGATGAATTAGATAAATTTATACTTGCTAATGAAATAGAATGGGCTCCTGATGGAGATGAAGCATTTGATGATTGTAGCAGAGTTTTACAGTTTGATGAAGGTGATTTCGTTCGTCTTATTGGATACAAATCTTTGAACCCTAAAAAGAAGATGTTTGATACGATAAGAGAAATCATAATTCCAAGTGATGAATATTATCAAATTTTATCAAAATGGATACAAGACTTTGACGAAATGTGGAAGGATACGCCTAAAATGTAAAAATGACCTAATCTGGGCGATATTGTCAGAATAACTTTGCGTTTGGTGAGGGCGTGATGTTTTGGGAGATGAGCAAGTCAGATCCTTTCAAGTATTTCAAAACGTCGCCTGAAATCATCCGCTTGGTGGTGATGGTTTTTACGTGCGATATCCACTGAACTTTCGTCAGGTTAGAAATGTTCGCTATGTATAAAATGAATATCTGGCGTTTGAATGATACAAGATGGGTAAACTTAAAATATCTCTAACGTCTCAATTCCATTGTTTTATAAGTGTCATTGGTCAACAATGTTATTGAAAAATCACCTCTTCACCTTGTGTATTCTTCTTGTGCTGTCCGGCTGTGCGCTAACCGTGCCATGGCAGACACAGACAATTGCCGGTTGGAATGACCGACCGATTGGCACGCTGCAAGCGGTTTTGGGTGTGGCTGATGATGTGCAGTCTGCAAAAGAGGGAACCCGCTATATCTGGCAGCAAAGTGATATACGCTGGGTAACATCGTCAACTTCTGCGTAAAGCTTGTCCATCCCGCCCCTTTCAGATGAGTTAGAGTTAGTCTGACAACACCTTTTTAATAGATCATTAACCATGCTGGCGTAACTGGGCATGAAAGTACGAGGCTGCTTCTTGATTCGTTCATTATTTAAATCGTCTTAAGTCGTTAATATCCAAAATATAATCCATCCATGGTAAAAAAAGATGCCAAGAATTATTTTCTCCCACCGTCTGTGCTTATTAGCGGCTATAGCTGTTGCAGGGTTATCTACCGGAACAACACTTGTCGCTGCACAAGAGTTTTCTCCAACTGACCTTGGGACACTCGGCGGAAATACTTCATCTGTCAAAGCCATCTCTGCGGATGGTCGTGTCATTATTGGTAATAGCCAAACGGCCAGCGGGAACAGTCTCGCTTTCCGCTGGACAGAGGCCGGTAATATGCAAGATCTTGGAACACTGGGGGGGGGCTATTCATATACCACTGCCATCTCTGCAGATGGTCGTGTCATTGTTGGCGATAGCCAAACGGAGAGCGGAAAAAGTCATGCTTTCCGCTGGACGGAGGCCGGTAATATGCAAGATCTTGGAACACTGGGGGGGAGCTATTCATATACCACTGCCATCTCTGCAGATGGTCGTGTCATTGTTGGTGATAGCCAAGCGGAGAGCGGGTACAGTCGCGCTTTCCGCTGGACAGAGGCCGGTAATATGCAAGATATTGGAACACTTGGCGGAAACTATTCATCTGCCAAAGCGATCTCTGCAGATGGTCGTGTCATTGTTGGTGATAGTGACACGGCGAACCGAAAAAGTCATGCTTTCCGCTGGACAGAAACTGGCAACATGCAAGACCTTGGAACTCTCGGCGGGGTCACTTCATCTGCCAAAGCCATCTCTGCAGATGGTGATGTTATTGTTGGTAATAGTTACACGGCGAGCTTTAACATTCACGCTTTCCGCTGGACAGAGTCCGGCAATATGCAAGATCTTGGTCACCTTGGTGGAGACTATTCATCTGCCACTGCCATCTCTGCGGATGGTGGTGTCATTATTGGTGATAGCAAAACAGCGAGCTTAAATATTCACGCTTTCCGCTGGACAGAGGCCGGTAATATGCAAGATCTTGGAACACTTGGTGGAGACTATTCATCTGCCACTGCCATCTCTGCGGATGGTGGTGTCATTATTGGTGATAGCTCAATGACGGGCTTGAACTTTCACGCTTTCCGCTGGACAGAGTCCGGTAATATGCAAGATCTTGGAACACTCGGTGGGGATGTTTCATCTGCCAAAGCGATCTCTGCAGATGGTAATGTTATTGTTGGTGATAGCCAAACGGCGAGCGGGGACATTCACGCAGTTCTTTGGAAATTTTCTCCTAGTGTGATCTCGCCTAGGCCTATTGATGTTAACAACACGATTGAGACCGTCGCTGCGGCTGCCAATGACAGTTTTGCTGCTATGGAAATGCAGCGCATGGGGCTTACCCGTCTGCAAGATGGCTGTTATGCCAACAAGGCCGGTGAGACATGCTACAGCATAAAATCTGACATCAACAGTTTTGATGGCAATAGGGATATTCAGGCACGTATGAATTTTGGACATGCATTCACGGATAACTTCTCTGCCGGTATATCGATTGCCCATTCTGTCTGGCGTGATTTGCCAGATAGCTTTGAACGCAACAACAATAATATTGGTGGCGGTCTTTATGCGCAGTGGAAAGATACAACCTCCGATGGTAGCTGGTATGTGCGTGGAGCACTTGCAGCCAATCGTTACGATGTTGAGCGCAAACGCTCTGTGCTTGCCTATACGGAAGCAGGAGCTGGAGATAGTGTTGTTCATGGCTGGGGCGCTTCGCTTGAATTGGGACGTAACCATTCCCTTTCACAAAAGGATAGTTTCGGTTATTATGGCGGCCTGCGTTACAGCCATCTGAAGATGGATGGATATACAGAGAGCAATGTTGCGTTTGCCTTCAGCTATTCGGACGTTAAATCAGAACGCACTGCCGCCTATCTGGGAGCGAATTACACCAGAAATCTTACCGATAAGGTGATATGGTCGATCAACGGAGAAATCGAACAAGATCTTTCGTACAAAGATCCAAGCCTTCTTGCCCGTGCCGACTATATTGGAGCATTCAGATTCGGTGGCCATGCAGAACACACACGTGCAAATCTCTTGACGACCTTATCTTATGCTGTTTCCGACAAGCTCAGCTTTGACGTGACACCTTATGTCAGTGGCACGACAACACGCGATGCTGCTTATGGTACAATGATTGGTATAAGTGGAAAATTCTAGAGTATAAAAGGCGGCGGTATGGCCTTGTCAGAATAACTTTGCGTTTGGTGAGGGCGTGATGTTTTGGGAGATGAGCAGGTCAGATCCTTTCAAGTATTTCAAAACGTCGCCTGAAATCATCTGCTTGGTGGTGATGGTTTACGTGCGATATCCACTGAGCTTTCGTCAGGTTGGAAATGCTTGCTATGTATAGAAATCAATATCTGGCAGCAAAGTGATACAAGATGGGCAAACTTAAAATATCTCTAACGTCTCAATTTCATTGTTTTATAAGTGTATAGTTCAATGTAGAATTGCCGTAAGCTTCCAAAAATTCAAGTTTGGTAAGGCGCCGTTCAGCCATTTCAGAGTGGCAACGGCGCTCTTTTCTTTATTCAGCAGCAATTGCGGCTTTAACGGAATCACGTTGTTTCATGCGGGCGATAAAAGCGGCAAGAGCTTTAAAGCCTGAAATATCAACGCCGACATGGCTGCACCATTGTGTGACAACAAATAGATAGCAATCGGCAACACTCATGTCGTTGCTTGTCAAATATTCATTTTCAGCCAATGCTTTTTCAGTAAGTTCGAAACGGTTCATAAGTTTCTGTTTGGCTGCATTCTTTTCCGACTCTGTCGAGGCTGGATTAAAAAGAGGGCCGAAATTCTTATGCAATTCTGTTCCGATATAGTTTAGCCATTCCTGCACTTTTGCACGTTCAAAGCTTCCGGCTTTGGGGAGGAGGCCTTTTTCAGGTTTTAAGTCGGCGAGATATTGTACGATTGCCGGGCCTTCTGTTAGCACGCGTCCATCGTCAAGCTGCAGGGCAGGAACATAGCCTTTGGGGGTGATGGCTAGAAAGTCGGCGCCGTCAGCTGTTTTTTTTGTGTTAAGATCAATGGAGATAAGTTGAAGATCAATGCCAAGTTCGCAGGCCACAATATGGGCGGATAGGGAGCAAGCGCCACGTGAATAATAGAGCTTCATTTGTTTTCCTTTTTTAGTTTGTCATAATAACGCATTGTTTATATGGGGATTGTCTACCTTAAAAAGCAAATGAATTTATAATAATTGCGCTTCATAGGTTGTAATGATTGTGTTTTTCATTGCGTGTGGTTACAGATTATGCTGAATTTTAATTTGCACAACAAAGAGGCAATTGAGTTGGACTGGTTGGCACGCCCTATAGATATAGGTTCTGTTACGGTAAGAAACCGTGTCTTTCTTGCACCTATGTCCGGTGTGACAGATTTACCCTTCCGGCAGCTGGCGTGGGAAGCCGGTGCCGGGCTGGTGGTTTCTGAAATGGTTGCCAGTGGAGAGCTCTGCCAAGGTCGAGATGAAAGCTTGGTCCGTCTATCGGGTGAGGGGCTTGGCTTGCATATGGTGCAACTTGCTGGAAGGGATCCTTATTGGATGGCTCAGGCTGCGTGTATCGCAGAACAATCGGGTGCCCATCTTATTGATATTAATATGGGGTGCCCGGCTAAAAAGGTTATCGGTGGTTATTCTGGTGCCGCATTGATGCGGGATGTGGCTTTGGCAGCACGTATGATTGATGCTGTTGTCAAAGCTGTCACAGTGCCCGTTACGCTGAAAATGCGGCTTGGATGGGATGAATATTCTATAAATGCACCACAGCTGGCGGCTATGGCCGAAGATTTGGGTGTTGCTATGGTGACTGTTCATGGACGGACACGTATGCAGTTTTATTCAGGCAGGGCAGATTGGCGTGCTATTGATGCTGTGCGTCAAAAGATAAACATACCTCTTGTCGTTAATGGTGATATTGGTGATGAGGAAAGTATAGGCAAGGCTATTGAAGAATGTGGTGCCGATGCTGTCATGATTGGGCGTGCCTGTTATGGCCAACCTTGGCTTGCCGGTTGTCTTGCCGGCGCTTTGCCTCCGGATAATATCAGTGGGTATATCAAGCGCCATTATCATATGATGCTTGCCCATTATGGAGAAAAAGTCGGCATTCGCCATGCCCGCAAACATCTAGACTGGTATGTGATGCGTCATGGTGGTTCTGGTGCCCTCGAATGTAAGCGGTTATTGATGCAAACAACGGATCCGCAGACTGTCGAGATGTTGATTGATTCATTGTTTGAAAATCGACGTCCAAAAACAAAGGTAGCTTGATTTTATGGCTGTACAACAAAAGATCGAAAATGATTTGGCGGCCAATGTATTGGATGCTGTTTGTCATCCTATTATTATGGTTGATGCTGATAATTATATTACCTATGCCAATGCCGAGGCAGAGCAGTTTTTTAAAGCGAGTTCTGTTGTTTTAGCCCGTAATCAAATTGATCAGATTGTTCCTTTCGGTAGCCCGGTTCTGACATTGATCAAGCAGGTACGAAAGAATCCTATTCCAGTTAATGAGTATAAGGTGGATCTTTCATCGCCGCGTTTGGGCAAGGAAAAGCTGGTTGATGTTTTTGTTCAGCCTTTGCGAGAGGTTGATGGTGGCGTTGTCTTGTTGTTTCAGGAAAAATCTATGGCCGAAAAGCTTGATCGGCAAATGACCCATCGCGCGGCTGCACGCTCGGTGACGGGATTGGCATCAATGCTGGCCCATGAAATTAAAAACCCGTTATCTGGTATTCGCGGAGCGGCACAATTATTGGAAACGGTTGTCGGTGATGATGACCGTCAGCTAACACGCCTTATTACGGATGAGACAGATCGTATTGTTGCACTTGTTGACCGGATGGAAGTTTTCTCGGATGAGCGTCCGATTGAGCGTTTTCCAGTCAACATCCATCTTGTTCTTGATCACGTTAAGGCGTTGGCTGAAAACGGTTTTGCAAGCCAGATCAAGTTTATTGAAAAATATGATCCGTCACTGCCACCGGTTTATGCCAATCGTGACCAATTGGTGCAGATATTCTTGAATTTGGTCAAGAATGCCGCAGAAGCAATTGGGAATCGTGAGGATGGTATTATTACACTGACGACAGCCTATCGCCCAGGTATCCGTCTTTCTGTGAAAGGTAATCCCGATAAGGTTGCTTTGCCATTGGAGTTTTGTGTCGAAGATAATGGTTCTGGCGTGGCGCCGGATATTTTACCGCATCTTTTTGATCCGTTTGTGACCAGCAAAACCAATGGTTCGGGACTAGGCCTCGCTTTGGTGGCAAAAATTGTCAACGATCATGGCGGTGTGATTGAATGTGAATCTCATGCCGGACATACGGTGTTTAAGGTACTTTTGCCCATGTGGAAGCCCGATATAGAGGATGAAGATAATAGAAGGATGTTGCGATGAGCAAGGGGATGATACTTGTAGCTGATGATGATGCGGCCATCCGTACAGTGCTCAATCAGGCTTTGTCGCGTGCCGGTTATGATGTCAAGGTTGCAGCCAATGCAGCAACATTATGGCGTTGGGTTGCTTCCGGTGATGGTGATCTGGTGATTACCGATATTATAATGCCGGATGAAAATGCTTTCGATCTTTTGCCTCGGATAAAGAAGGCGCGTCCGGAAGTGCCTATTATTGTTATGAGTGCGCAGAATACTTTTATGACTGCTATCAAGGTATCAGAGGCGGGGGCTTATGATTATTTGCCTAAACCTTTTGATTTGACCGAACTTATCAGCATTGTCGGGCGGGCACTTGCAGAGCCTCGCGCCAAAAGCGAAGTGTCAAAGATAGAAGAGGGCGGTGAGAGTATGCCGCTTGTCGGACGATCGGCGGCAATGCAGGAAATTTATCGTGTTCTGGCGCGCATGATGCAGACTGATCTTACGGTTATGATAACGGGTGAATCCGGCACAGGTAAAGAGCTTGTTGCATGTGCGCTGCATGAATATGGTCGTCGCCGCAAGGGGCCCTTTGTTGCCATCAATATGGCTGCTATTCCACGGGATTTGATTGAATCGGAATTGTTCGGTCATGAAAAGGGGGCTTTTACTGGCGCAAATACACGCTCGATGGGGCGTTTTGAGCAGGCCGATGGCGGCACCCTCTTTCTGGATGAGATTGGCGATATGCCGATGGAAGCGCAGACCCGTCTTTTACGTGTTTTGCAGCAGGGTGAATATATGACTGTTGGTGGGCGTACACCGATCAAGACCGATGTGCGTATTGTGGCTGCAACCAATAAGAACTTACATCAATTGATTCATCAGGGATTGTTTCGTGAAGATTTGTTTTATCGGTTGAATGTTGTGCCATTGCGTTTGCCACCCTTGCGGGAGCGGACTGAAGATATTGGAGATCTAGTTCGTCATTTTTTCAAGAGTGCGGCAAATGAAGGGCTGCCGCTAAAGCATGTCAGCAAAGCCGGTCTGGAAATGTTGCAGCGTTATTCGTGGCCGGGTAATGTGCGTGAGCTAGAAAACCTGATCCGGCGGTTGGCTGCGCTTTATCCACAAGAAGAGATCAATGTTGATGTGATTGAAGGCGAGTTGAAAAACGAGATGCGCAGTGGCCATGCACAAGATGTGCAGGCACCAATTGGCGATATCTCGATTGCTCAGGCTGTCGAGTTGAATATGCAGAAATATTTTTCTTCTTTTGGGCAGGATTTGCCGCCAAACGGGCTTTATCACCGTGTTTTGGCCGAGGTTGAACATCCGCTTATTCTGGCTTGTTTGACAGCAACACGGGGCAACCAGATCAAGGCGGCGGAATTGCTCGGGGTTAATCGTAATACATTGCGTAAAAAAATTCGGGATCTTGGTGTTAATGTATATCGTGGCACACGTTAATCGGTTTTTTAATGCCGTATTGTTATTTCTCCATTGACCTTCTCGAAGAACATTGTAAAGAAAAAGCACGGCAAACCGGAGGGGTGGCCGAGCGGTTTAAGGCACCGGTCTTGAAAACCGGCGTGCAGGAGACTGTACCGTGGGTTCGAATCCCACCCCCTCCGCCATTCTGGAATAAAAGTGGAAACCTGTTTTTGCAGTGTTTTTTCACCTGAGAGACCAGCAAGCACCCGCAACAGATTTCCCTTATGCCCGATAATCCGAACGCGGACGTCGCCGACCTCGACCCGCTGGGCGAGTGCCCGCAGGTGTTCACGTCGATAACCGCTTGATGGTTCACGCAGCCGCCTCCGGGCTGCCTCGGCGAAGTATTCCAGCATTTGTGGGGTGATTGCCTTCTTTTGCGAACTGTCGAGCATGGCGGAAATGTGGGAGGTGAACTAGAGCAAAATAGTGATGCAAAAGGTTTGATTGGAACAGATTTTGAAAAGTACTTGCAAAAAAAATAGGAGGAATAGGTAGCTTTAAGATCTCTAAAAATGGTCGTGAGGTTGACGGTGCATATGGCCCAAATAATAGTATCTGGTATGAAGCTAAATCTGGTAGGTATTGGGAAAAAGATGTTTTAGGGAAACCTAGGCTCAGGACTCATTAATTGAGATAGAAGATGACTGTAGCGGCGATGCATATGGCTGAGAAGAAGGTATGAGCACATCGATCATAGCGCGTGGCAATACGTCGCCAGTCTTTGAGTTTGGCAAACAGGTTCTCGATTTTGTGTCGTAACCGATAAGTTTTCCTGTTAAAAGCTATTTCGGTGGTTCTGCCCTTTCTGGGTGGAATACAAGTCTTGATCTTTCTGTCAAGCAGTGCCTGCCTGAACCAGTCAGCATCATAACCGCGGTCAGCAATCAACTCCTTGGTATCTGGCAGCATTGGCAGCAGAAGAGCGGCACCTTTGTAATCGCTCATCTGTCCTTCAGTCAGCAGCAGGCATATCGGCTTTCCATCCTGATCGCAGACCGTATGCAGCTTCGAGTTCAAGCCGCCTTTTGTGCGCCCAATATAGCGGGGAACATCCCCTTTTTTAAAAGGCTGGCAGCAGTGCGATGTACCTTGAGATGCGTGGCATCAATCATGATGCGTTCAGGCTTAGGCCCCTGTCCGGCAAGAGCGGAAAAGATGCAGTCAAATACACCCATCCGGCTCCAGCGGATAAAGCGGTTATAGAGCGTTTTATGCGGACCATAGCCGACGGGTGCATCCTTCCATTGCAAACCATGCTTGATCACGTAGACAATGCCACTGATAACGCGCCGGTCGTCCACACGCGCAACTCCATGAGACAACGGGAAAAAGGGAGATATCCGCGCCATCTGCTCTTCACTCAATAGAAACAAATCACTCATTGTTTTTACCTCCTGTAAAAATAATGAATCATAAATCAACCAAAATAGGAATCCTCAAAATTAATAGGTCCTGAACCTAAAAAAACGATATTGCATGAATTACATCGCTTATATACAAGCAATTCGGCTGGTGGTGTATCTGGTGCACTAGTCACAAGAGAGACAAAAAGTGCACAAGATTTTGCTGACAAAGCGTTTTTGTATCTTAAGGGAAAATGATAATGGATCGAGAGATACTTCATAAATGGATAGATACCGCAAATAAAATTATTGAGAACAGCAATGGAAATTATACATGCCCACTTTGCAATAAAAATGAATTAGTTGTTATAGATTGCGAAAACGATGAAGGTACTGTCATTATAGAAAAATTTGTATCATGCAAAAATTGTAATATGAGAACAGCCATTTTAATTAATAAAAAAAAGTAATAAACTTTACGTCATTGTCAGAATAACTTTGCGTTTGGCGGTAGCATGATATTTTGGGGTATGAGCAAGTCAGCTTCTTTCAAATATTTCAAAATATCGCCCGAAATCATCCGCTTGGCAGTGATGGTTTATTTGCGATATGCAATGAGCTTTCGTCAGGTTAGAAATGCTGGTTATGTATAAAAATGAATATCTGGTGTTTGAGTGATACAATATGAGCAAACTTAAAGTATCTCTAACGTCTCAATTCCATTGTTTTATAAGTGTCATTGGTCAACAATGTTATTGAAAAATCACCTCTTCACCTTGTGTATTCTTCTTGTACTGTCCGGCTGTGCGCTAACCATGCCATGGCAGACACAGACAATTGCTGGTTGGGACGACCGACCGATTGGCACGCTGCAAGCGGTTTTGGGTGTGGCTGATGATATCCAGTCTGCAGAAGAGGGAACCCGCTATATCTGGCAGCAAAGTGATACACGATGGGTAACATCGTCAGCTTCCTATAAAACGGCAGGGCTGAAAATGGTCAATGGCCACAATGTAGCAACCATTCGCAATGGCCCGCCCATCCGGACATTGCAACCGGTTTCGTGCCGTGTAACGGCAACAGTTGACCCGAAAGGCAATATCATAACGTTGACCACAACATCTAACGGAATGAGCTGTCAGAACCTGCTTTCAAAACTATAGTCTTTATTAATTCCATAGCCATAGTTGTCGATTTGAATGTCGTTGTGTAGATCACGGCAGGAAGCAATCCGCTATTCGGCCTTGTCGGCGATGAGAAGGCTGGCGACATCACCTTAAAAGCAGGTGAAGATATCAATCTGGTCAGTGCTGTCGGTTCGCAAGACAGTAAAAGCAAATCGCAGTCGGAGAGCGTTCAGATTGCCCCTGATCTCAAAAGCGGAAATGCCTATTTTGACAAGGGTAAAACCACAACGGATGGTACCTATAATGTTAACAGCCATGTGACGGGAACAGGCGATGTCAGCCTTGAATCGGGCAAGGATACCAATCTCAAGGGGGCCGTTGTTTCCGGCGAGGGTGTCAAGGTTGATGTGGGTGGCAATCTCAATGTTGAAAGCCAGTTGGATAAGGAACGGATCAAGATTGATCATACGACCATATCGGGCGGCTATGGAAACAACAGTGCCAATTTTGATTACACCAAGCAAAAAGGCAAGGGCAAAAGCGACACGGTCAATGAACAGTCAGGCATTCATGCTGGTGATAGCGGCTTTGATATCAAGGTTGATGGCAACACTGATCTTAAGGGTGGCCTGATTACCAGTGAGGCCGGGGAAGATAAGAATAAACTTGAAACCGGCACTTTGACTTGGTCGGATGTTGAGACCAAGTCGGAATGGAGTACCAAGACATCGGGCTTTGGTGGCACAGTGGGCCCTGGTACGCAGGGTGCGCCGGGTAGCGGGCCATTGATCAAGCCGACATTGAAAGATGGCGACAAGGATGAAGGCAGTGCCAAGACAGCTGTTTCACCGGGTGAAATCACGATTACCAAGCCGGACGAACAGAAACAGGATGTCAATACGCTCAACCGCGATACGGCCAATACCAATGACGAGATCAAAGGTCTGCCGGATCTGCAGAAGAAGCTCAACGAGCAGCTGAAGACACAACAGGAATGGGCTAAGGCTGCCGAGAATATGGCCAAGGGTGTCAAGGAAGCCTCGGACTATATGAGGGAGCATGCCAAATCAGAAGCAGAAAAAAAGCTTTGGGATGAGGGTGGTGCCGCCCGTGCGGCCTTGCATGCTATTGCTGGTGGATTGCTGGGCGGTGTCAACGGGCTGGATGGTGCGATCAAGGCGGCGATTGGTGCGGGTGTCAGTACCATCATTGCCCCGTATGTCAAAAAGATTGTTGATCAGGCGATAGCCCAATCTGGCCTTAAAGGCGAGGATGCCAAGCGTTTGAGTGATACACTGACGTCAAGCATCGTGCTTGGTCTTCTCAGCGGTGCGGGTGGTAGCGATACCGGTGGTTATGCATCAAATGAGATCAAGTATAATTATTTGACAGAAAAGCAGAGAAAGAAAGCTGAAAAACTTGCAGAATGTTGGTTGAATAATGACGCCTGTGAGCCTGGAGAGCTGGAAACTTTTAATGAACAAATAGCTTTGCTTCTTGCCGAGTCGAAACAACAGACGTTGATTATGATGGACGTTTGCAATCAGGGGCCAAGTGAGGCTTGTTCGGCCATGATGAAAGATGCACAGGAGTTCCTTGATTGGCATAATACCGTATTCGTAGATTTTGATAAATGGGTCATTTTAAATTCAAATAACTTCTCTGTTAAAGATAAGGACGCGCTATTGGGAGCCAACCTCGATTCAATTGCGGTTGATGTATACAGTAGGGGGTTGTATGGTGAAGAGGCATCCCGTGAGATAGCTGCCCAGATTGCACGCCATGATGGACGTGTGCAGGTGGTGATGGGAGTGGTACAAATTGCCGGTGTTGCAGTGTGTTCAGCGGCCAATATTGCCTGTGTTTTGGGTGTCTCATCCGCATTGCTTGGTGTAAACCGTTTGGAGCAAGGCGCCCATCAGATTATCACATCTAAAGAACAGCTTTCTCTGATTGAAAAAGGGTTGATAGCAACCGGAGTGTCGCAAGCTCAAGCAACAGAAGTTTTGAATTTGATAGAAACAGGTGATGCCATAGTTACCCTTGGTTATGGCGGTTATGTCATCATTACATCAAAGCTTGGGAAGACAATTGCTGTTTCAAAAATTGGAGATGAGATTGTTGAGGGTGGTAGTAAATCAGCTAATGTTGATAATACTACTTTTGAAAAACTGTTTCCTAAAGGTGCAAATGGTAATCAAGGTGTTATTGATATTTTGAATCCTAATGGCAAGTTGATAGGTACAAATACATCAGGAAGCCGATATTTTGTTAGAACAGTTACACCAGAAGAATTCAATCAGCTTCAAACCCGGCTCCTTCAAGACGCAACACCAGCAGGCCCATATGCAAATGGAAATGGTATCTGGTATAATCTTCCTGCTGGAGGTCGTATTGGTGTTAGAAAATCTGTTGATAATGGCGTAACATTAGATTTTGATGTGCCGGGTATTTCAAACAAATTTAAAATACATCAAAAATAGGACGCTAATTATGAAGTATACACGCGATAATTTAGTCATGGATGCTAAAGAGTTATTGGATGAAGATGACTTTCCATTTGGATTAATAATTGACATGGGACGAGAAAAAAAAATGTTAGGTATTAGTCTAAAAAATTATATTAGAGAATATGTGCATGCAATATTTATGGCAGGTGGAGCACCTGTAAGTGATAAACACTATGAAACAAAGGATATTGATAAATTTGTAAATGATAAAATCATGGAATATGAACGTGCTGGTGGAGATAATTCAGATCAGCATACTTATTTTTACATGGAGCCATGGTTTAGCAAGTTTTCAGTTAAATAGAAATTTAAATTATCAGTGGTTAATTTGCCCCTGATCTCAAAAGCGGAAATGCCTATTTTGACAAGGGTAAAACCACAACGGATGGTACCTATAATGTTAACAGCCATGTGACGGGAACAGGCGATGTCAGCCTTGAATCGGGCAAGGATACCAATCTCAAGGGGGCCGTTGTTTCCGGCGAGGGTGTCAAGGTTGATGTGGGTGGCAATCTCAATGTTGAAAGCCAGTTGGATAAGGAACGGATCAAGATTGATCATACGACCATATCGGGCGGCTATGGAAACAACAGTGCCAATTTTGATTACACCAAGCAAAAAGGCAAGGGCAAAAGCGACACGGTCAATGAACAGTCAGGCATTCATGCTGGTGATAGCGGCTTTGATATCAAGGTTGATGGCAACACCGATCTTAAGGGTGGCCTGATTACCAGTGAGGCCGGGGAAGATAAGAATAAACTTGAAACCGGCACTTTGACTTGGTCGGATGTTGAGACCAAGTCGGAATGGAGTACCAAGACATCAGGCTTTGGTGGCACAGTGGGCCCTGGTACGCAGGGTGCGCCGGGTAGCGGGCCATTGATCAAGCCGACATTGAAAGATGGCGACAAGGATGAAGGCAGTGCCAAGACAGCCGTTTCACCGGGTGAAATCACGATTACCAAGCCGGACGAACAGAAACAGGATGTCAATACGCTCAACCGCGATACGGCCAATACCAATGACGAGATCAAAGGTCTGCCGGATCTGCAGAAGAAGCTCAACGAGCAGCTGAAGACACAACAGGAATGGGCTAAGGCTGCCGAGAATATGGCCAAGGGTGTCAAGGAAGCCTCGGACTATATGAGGGAGCATGCCAAATCAGAAGCAGAAAAAAAGCTTTGGGATGAGGGTGGTGCCGCCCGTGCGGCCTTGCATGCTATTGCTGGTGGATTGCTGGGCGGTGTCAACGGGCTTGATGGTGCGATCAAGGCGGCGATTGGTGCCGGTGTCAGCACTATCATTGCCCCGCATATCAAAAAGATTGTTGATCAGGCGATAGCCCAATCTGGCCTTAAAGGCGAGGATGCCAAGCGTTTGAGTGATACACTGACATCAAGCATCGTGCTTGGTCTTCTCAGCGGCGCTGGCGGTAGCGATACCGGTGGTTATGCCAGTAATGAGTTGAAGTATAATCTTTTAACTGTAAAGCAAATCGTTAGATTATCTGAGCTTGAGGAAATCTTACTGAAATGTGCCAAAGGCGCGTGTTCTGATGAAGAAAGAGAAAAAGTTTTAAAAGAACTTTCAGAAATTGATAAAGAAAATGAAAAATCAAACAAAGAGGTCTTGGAGCAATGCTCAAGAGGCGAAAGGCTGTTGTGCGATAATTACTTATATAAAAACGATATAAATCGTAAGTATATATACGACTTAGGCCAAGCCTTTAAAAAAGGTGAAATAAGTCAAGATGATTATGAGTTTTGGAAAGAATATAACTTAAACCTTTTGACTTTATCTTGGTATCAAGATCCACATTTAGTAACTGAATTCAATCGTGCATTTGGTACGCAGGGTGAATATGCGATAGATATTTTAACGATCATCTTTACAGCTGGAGAATCAGGTGTTGGGACAAGTGCAAAACTTGCTGCTCGCGCAAAAGCAGCACAGGTCCTTTCTCGTCCTCTAACGCAAGCAGAAAGCATAGCTCTTAGGGTGCAATTGACTGGTGAAGAGATCGCCGCTGGTCACGCATTTGAAAAACACGTTCTAGCGGGAGAATTTTCAGAATTTGGTATTCAGACTAGAAAACAATATGCTCGATTTATTGAAAATATTATTATAAACCCATCAGAAATTAGGTATGCTAAAGATGGGCGTATATTCTATTTAGATAACAAGACACGTACAGTTGTTGTTAGGAATCCCAAAGCGGAAGGTACAGCCTTTAGGCCCCCGTCAGCTAAAGAATGGGAAGATTACATCGCTACAAAAGTTCCTACTCGTAACAAGCCGCATTAGGAGTTAACATATATGATTAGAAATTACGATCTGACCAATGATGAAATTGAAACCATTAATAGGTCTATGACAAATTGTCTTATAAATATTGAAGATTGGGAATTCAATTCTCTTACAGGAGGGGAGAAAAGTGACATCTATAATCTTCAGCTCAAAATCAAGAAAATAAAGGAAGAAAAAAAAATAAATATCCAGTTTAATGATGATGAAATTAGATATATTCTTTCATGTTTAGCGGAGACTATGTTGAATAGTAGCTGGCATGCCAACAATTATCTTGCCATTATGGGGTCATATGGTGACAATGTTATTCCATTGATGGGTAAAGTAAGAAAATTAATCGATAATTACAATATAGAACTTTAATGGGCATTGTCAGAATAACTTTGTGTTTGGCGGGTAGCGTGATATTTTTGGAGTATGAGCAAGTCAGATCCTTTCAAATATTTCAAAACATCGACTGAAATCATCTGCTTGGCAGTGATGTTTTACGTGCGGTATCCACTGAGTTTTCGTCAGGTTAGAAATGCTCGCTATGTTTAGAAATGCTCGCTATGTATAAAAATAATATCTGGCGTTTGAGTGATACAAGATGGGTAAACTTAAAATATCTCTAACGTCTCAATTTCATTATTTTATAAGTGTCATCGGTCAACAATGTTATTGAAAAATCCTCTTTTCACCTTGTGTATTCTTCTTGTGCTTTCCGGCTGCACGCTAGCCATGCCATGGCAGACACAGACAATTGCCGGTTGGAACGACCGACCGATTGGCGCGCTGCAAGCGGTTTTGGGTGTGGCTGATGATATACAACCTGCAAAAGAGGGAACCCGCTATATCTGGCAGCAAAGCGATACACGATGGGTAACATCATCAGCTTCCTACAAAACGGCTGGGCTGAAAATGGTCAACGGCCACAATGTGACAACCATTCGCAATGGCCCGCCCATCCGTACCCCGCAACCGGTTTCGTGCCGTGTAACGGCAACAGTTGACCCGAAAGGCAATATCATAGCGTTGACCACAACATCTAACGGAATGAGCTGTCAGAACCTGCTTTCAAAACTATAGTCTTTATTAATTCCATAGCCATAGTTGTCGATTTGAATGTCGTTGTGTAGATCACGGCGGGCAGCAATCCGTTATTCGGCCTTGTCGGGGATGAAAAGGCTGGCGATATCACCTTAAAAGCAGGTGAAGATATCAATCTGGTCGGTGCTGTTGGCTCGCAGGATAGTAAAAGCAAATCGCAGTCGGAGAGTGTTCAGATTGCTCCTGATCTCAAAAGCGGAAATGCCTATTTTGACAAGGGTAAAACCACAACGGATGGTACCTATAATGTTAACAGCCATTAAAGAAAAAAATGTTACAATATCTCAGAGTAAATTTATTCAGCTAGTTAACACCCTTGAAAATATGGAAAATTTTAATGAAAAATAATTTTTGCGTTCATCTTAATGTTGGAAAGAATATATACAATGTAATATGCAAAGATGATTTTGCTAAAATATTTTTTAATGGTGTCGAAAAAAAAATGTGAATACTTTCTATTATCATCCATCTTTTTCGTTTGTAGGTGATTATACTGTTTATATTTGGTTTTGTACGAATCTATATATTTTAAATGGAGATGAAATAATAGAAATAGACTCAGATTATGAGTTACATTCAATTTTTTCTGTTTCAGAAAATACGCTTATTGTTGTTACGGAATTGAGTGTTTCTTGGAGGTCAACTTCTAACTGGGGCTTGTTATACGAGTATGTTCATGATGAAGTTATAATGAGTTATAGCATAAATGACATGAATTCGGTTTCATTTGAAGATTTTAATAATAAAAAATTTATTATAAATAAAGATGCTGGTATTGTGGTATTGTAAGAATATCTTTGCCTTTGGTGGGCGAGTTCCAATGTGAAGTGCAACACTCCAGAGCAATATGGTATTGCTCGTTTATCACAACGCGGAGTGTTGCCATGTCATCTTATTCACATTTGAGTTTTGAAGAAAGATCAGAAATCCATAATTTGCATATTCTGGGTTACAGTCTGGAAGCCATAGCAAAGCGTCTGTCACGTCATCGCTCAACCATTGGTCGCGAACTTAAACGCAACCGTCTCACCCACGGCGGCTATTCCCCTATTGTCGCACAAGGACGTTATCGGTTAAACCGGCAACGGCTGTGCCTTCTGGAAAAAGATAGCACTTTAAGCAGCTTTGTTATTGACCTATTATCCGAAGGCTGGACACCCGAACAGATCAGCGGTTGGCTAAAAGCAGAGAACGAGAAAGGCCTATGTGCTATTGCCTTTGAGACCATTTATACCTTCATCTATCGGGCCTCACAAAAAGGGCGCAAGCTATGGAAATATCTCACCCGTCATCACCATAAGCGTAAAAGGCAAGGTACTAAGGCCTCACGCGATAGGATCAAAGAGCGCCAATCCATTCACGACAGGCCGGATCATATCAATGATCGCTCGACCTTCGGCCATTGGGAAGGTGATCTGGTCATCTACAAAAAAACGTCCGCTATTGGTTATCCATGAGAGAAAGAGCCGGATAACCTTTATGGCTCGTATTGCCAACAAGTCAGCCGATGAAACACTCAATTCCATGTTGGCCATATTAAGCCGCCTTCAGCCACAGGCACGTCAATCTGTGACATTCGATAATGATATGACTTTTGCCAAACACCACGTTCTTGCCAAAAAGCTTAAGCTGGAAACGTGGTTCTGCGATGCTTATGCCTCGTGGCAAAAGGGCGGTGTCGAAAATACCAATGGCCGCATCAGGCGATGGCTACCGCGTCATACGGATCTCGACGCAATCAAGCAAAACGACATAGAGGACATTATCATCACGATGAACACGACACCGCGTAAATGCCTGAAATTCCAAACACCACTCCAAGCCTTCATGAAAGAACTTGGAACCAACATCAAATTATGATTCAAATAACCCAGTGTTGCACTTCACGCTGCAATCTACCGAGCTAAATTGAGATCGTAAATCTAAGCAAGTTTTGTTGTGTCTTTACAGTTTGTTCCATTTTAATGGTCATCTTAGATAAGAAACGGTGATATAGTTCTAAATACCGATGAATGGTTAGCTTAATTGCCATGGTTTGATGATTGTCGGCGTATGATTTTATCTATAATCATTATTTTTTATTCTGATTATAGGTGACGGTGATGTTGTTTTTTCGGTTTGTCGCACTTTCTTTTATGGTTTTGACTTATCTGGCCCAGCCTGCTGTGGCTGCAGATAAGGTGAAGCTGACAATTGCCTTGGCGCGTAATACGATAACGCCGGGAGAAGAGAACTATATGTACGCAATACCCAAGCAACTGGGCTATTTCGATCAGGATAATCTTGATGTTGAAATTTTACCGACGAATGGTTCTACGGCTGCCTTGCAGGCTGTTATTTCTGGTACGGCCGATATAGCCTTTGCATCATCCGCCAATATTGCTGCAGCGATTGATAAAGGAGCCGATCTGAAAGCCTTTGCAGGGGTTACAATTGTTTGGCCTTATTATATTGGTGTTCCTGAAGATTCTGGCATTTGGACGGTGGATGACCTTAAAGGTAAACGGATTGGTGTTATCAGTACGGCTTCAGCTTCTTATTCCGATTTGATGGCGAATTTAAAAACAGCCGGTTTGTCGGAAGACGATGTGGCAATTATTCCTGTCGGTGCTGGAGCACGTGCCGCGGCGGCTGTTAAATCCAACCAGATTGATGCTATGGATAGCTATACAGATGGTTTTACAGCTATGGCACAAAATGGTGTGAAGCTGCGCATGCTGAAAAGACCTGAAAAGATGGACAGGTTGTTTAGTGTGACTATGGTGACAACCAATAAGACTTTAGCTGAAAAAAGAGAACCGCTGATTCGATTTGTACGTGATGCCTATAAAGGGGTGATTTATACTAGGCTTTATCCTGAAAGTGCTATAAAAATGGCCTTTAAAGAGTTTCCTGAATTGCCCGGATCGAACGACATCAAAAGCCAGAAGGCAAAGAATACATTTGAACAAATGATGGATGCTCTTCATTACACGATACCGGCAGATGGTTCAGATCCGTATCATTGGGGACATTGGCTTGATTTACCAAAAGAGCGTTGGGAGGCTGTATTGGATTTTGCCTACCAATCGGGGCTGACAACTAGAAAGCTTGCCGTTGACGATATCTGGGATGATTCCTTGATGAATGAAATATACCAGTTCGGTATTGAGCAAATCCAACAGCAGCCATAAAAGGCTTAAGCATGTTTTAGCAAAAGAGATTGGGCTTGTGTTATTCGTTGATCGCGTTAAAACGCGCATTCATGGTGTGATAACCGGCAAGTGGTGTTTGTGTGATTGAAATTCGACATCTTAACAAGAGTTATAAAACCCATCAGGGGGAAATGACAATTGCTCTGAAGGATGTCGATCTTACGATTGCCAGTGGAGAATTTGTTTCTCTGGTTGGGCCTTCGGGCTGTGGAAAAACCACCTTGCTAAAAATATTGGCCGGCTTGGATCCATCTTTTGAGGGACATGTGTCTGTCAACGGTCATCCGGTTGTTAAGCCGACCGCTGATATTGGGATGGTTTTCCAAGATCCTATTCTTTTGCCGTGGCGCACTATTATTGAAAATATTTTGCTTCCCGTGGAACTCCATGGTTTGGAGCGTGAATTTTATACCGATCGCGCTATGGAACTTATGAATATGATGGGATTAAAAGGGGTTGATAATAAGTTCCCAAGTGAACTCTCTGGGGGGATGCGGCAGCGTGCCGGCATCTGCCGTGCTTTGATTCGCGATCCGCAGGTCTTGTTGATGGATGAGCCTTTTGCAGCTCTTGACGCCATGACACGTGACTTTTTGAATGAAGAGCTGCAGCGCATCTGGATGAGTAGCGGCAAGACAATTATTTTTGTAACCCACTCTATTCCAGAATCGGTTTTTCTCTCGGACCGTGTCGTTATTATGAGTCCGCGCCCCGGCTGCATTGCCGATATCGTTTCTGTCAAGCTTGCGCGTGAGCGCAAAAGAAGAGATTTGGCAAGTGACGAAGCCAATGATATCCTTTTTCGCATTCGTGATCATTTCACGCTTCATCCGCAATGATCCAGTCTGGTATGAGTAGAATAGGTTGAACCGTATGTTCACGAAACATCCTTGGTTGACACAGTGTTTTTATGTGGTGCTGTTTTTTCTTGTTGTCACCAGTTTGTGGGAAGTGACGGTTGTCTATTTTAATATTTCCCCCATGGTTTTGCCTTCACCAAGCATGATTGGCGATGAATTGTGGCGGTTTATCTGGGGATATGATCATTTTTGGGATCATTATATCATTACCATGCATGAGGTGCTTTTGGGGTTTGTTCTGGCGACAGCTATTGCTTTGATTCTGGGGATTGCTATTTCCGAGTGTTTCGTTTTGCGTCTGGGGCTTATGCCTTATGTTGTTGCTTTTCAGGTTGTGCCGACTGTTGCTTTGGCGCCTATTATTACCAACTGGTTCGGTTATGGCATGACATCCAAGGTGTTAATGGCGGCGCTGATCGCATTTTTTCCAATGCTATTGAATGTGATTGCTGGTTTGCAGGCTTCGCGTAATGACCAGATACAGATGTTGCGCTCATTTGGTGCAACAAACTTCCAGATTTTGCGCAAAGTTCGTATTCCAAATGCGCTTCCTTATATGTTTGTGGCGTTGGATCTCGGTATTATTTTTGCTTTGATCGGTGCTATCGTTGCCGAGTTTCAAGGCGCTCAGAAGGGGCTTGCACGAATGTTGCTGCAATATAACGAAAACTTCGAAATTGCGAAAATGTTCGCGGTTTTGGGGTTGCTTTCGTTGACCGGCGTCATTCTTCATATTGTTGTCGAATGTGTAAAACGCCGTATTATCTTTTGGGATGGTGAATAGGGGTGTTCCTGATTCACATTTGATTGCATAAATAATGGGGAAGAAATGGTGGGCGATGAGAGACTCGAACTCCCGACATCCTCGGTGTAAACGAGGCGCTCTACCAGCTGAGCTAATCGCCCGTTGAAGTTATATCAACAAACTGTGCCGCATGCTTTATGCAAAAGTCGCGTGAAGCGCAAGAGGCTGAATAGAAAGAATCGTTTTTTTTTCAATAAAATTGAAATTTATGCATTGCATAACACTTTTTTTAAAAAACCTCTCTCTACTTGCTTGACAGAAATGGATGAACACCGTAAACGACCGCTCACCAGATATTTGTTCTGGTTTAAAAATGGTGCGCGGGTGTAGCTCAGTTGGTTAGAGTGCCGGCCTGTCACGCCGGAGGTCGCGGGTTCGAGCCCCGTCACTCGCGCCATTTTTATTTTCCCCTTATTTATTACAGTCTAGTCTCTTGTGATGCCAGAGCTGTTGTTGGTTGAAAACCTCCGAATCCCTTGTTCACATTATTTTGCGATAAAAAAATAAAAAATGCGGTTTTATTTGGATGAAACCTATTGCTTCATCGCGAGGTGTGCGCTAACCCTCTGGCAGGAAAATTGATCGTACGGCATGCCCTTGAAGCTGTTAGTGTGAGACAATGTCTTAAAGCGCTTGGCATGTCTTGGTTTTAAGATGTGCTATGTTCGCTGCATTGACTTGTATACAGAGGTAGGCAATTGGATCATGACTGAATCATTGAGTGCATTATTGACTGCGTATCTGCCTGCGCTGATTTTCATTATTATCTCGATTGTGATTGTCGGTGCACTTTTGGTTATGCCGTATATTCTGGCATATCGTTCTCCTGATCCTGAAAAACTTTCTGCATATGAATGCGGATTCAATTCATTTGATGATGCGCGCATGAAGTTCGATATCCGCTTTTATCTCGTATCGATTCTTTTTATTATTTTTGATCTTGAAGTAGCCTTTTTATTCCCGTGGGCGGTTTCCTTCGGTTCGGTTGGCCTTTTTGGTTTTTGGTCGATGATGCTGTTTCTTGCCGTGCTGACAATCGGGTTTATTTATGAATGGAAGAAGGGAGCTCTCGAATGGGATTGACGAGCAGCAATTCGACTCTGGTTGCCCCGAAGCCGAAAGGGATTATTGATCCCAATACGGGTAAGCCGATTGGTTCTGATGATAAATTTTTTCAAGAAATCAATTCCGAGCTTTCCGATAAAGGTTTTCTGGTCACTTCAACGGACGCCTTGATTACATGGGCGCGTACTGGGTCTTTGATGTGGATGACTTTTGGTCTTGCCTGTTGCGCTGTTGAAATGATGCAGGCATCAATGCCGCATTATGATAATGAACGTTTTGGTTTTGCCCCGCGTGCTTCACCGCGTCAGAGCGATGTGATGATGGTTGCTGGCACGTTGACCAATAAAATGGCGCCTGCGCTTCGCAAGGTTTATGACCAGATGCCTGAGCCACGTTATGTTATCTCGATGGGCTCCTGTGCGAATGGTGGCGGTTATTACCATTATTCCTATTCGGTTGTACGTGGTTGTGATCGTATTGTGCCTGTTGATATTTATGTGCCCGGATGTCCGCCAACGGCGGAAGCGCTTCTTTATGGCATTCTTTTGCTTCAGAAGAAGATTCGCCGCACCGGTTCGATTGAGCGCTAAAGGAGTATCGCAATGTCTGTGGAAGCGCTTGTAGAATTGCAGAGCTATTTGCAAGAAAAGCTTGGGAAGAAGCTTGAGGAAGCCGTTTTGGCCTATGGAGAGCTGACGCTGGTGGTGGCGCCGAAAGATCTGGTTTCTGTGTTGGCCTTTTTGCGTGATGATTCACAATGCCTATTTGTTAATTTTGTTGATGCCAGTGGTGTTGATTTCCCGAGTCGTGAAAAGCGTTTTGATGTTTCGTATCATTTGCTCTCGCCGCGACAGAATATGCGTATTCGTGTTAAGGTTCGTACCGATGAAGAAACAGCTATTCCTTCGGCTTGTTCTGTTTATCCTTCGGCAGAGTGGTTTGAGCGTGAAGCTTATGACATGTATGGTATTCTTTTCTCTGGACATCCAGATTTGCGCCGTATCTTGACCGACTATGGTTTCGAGGGGCATCCTCTACGCAAGGATTTTCCGGTTACAGGTTTTTTTGAATGCCGTTATGATAATGAGGTCAAGCGCGTTATTTATGAGCCTGTTGTGCTTCGTCAGGAAATGCGTAGTTTTGACTTTCTGTCCCCATGGGAAGGAACGGAATATGTCCTTCCGGGTGATGAAAAAGCGGGAGAGGGCAAATGATGATTTGCAATATGCTCCGTTCTAACAGTGAAGGAGTTGATCGTGGCTGAGGTCAATGTCCGTAATTTTAATATCAATTTTGGTCCGCAGCACCCTGCGGCACATGGTGTTTTGCGTCTTGTGTTGGAGTTGGATGGTGAGGTTGTCGAGCGGGTTGATCCGCATATCGGCCTGTTGCATCGCGGCACCGAAAAGTTGATGGAAACCAAGACCTATTTGCAGGCGACACCTTATTTGGATCGTCTTGATTATGTTGCGCCGATGAATCAGGAGCATGCTTTTGTTCTGGCTATTGAAAAGTTGTTGGGTGTCGAAGTGCCCAAACGTGGCCAGTTGGTGCGTGTGCTTTTCAGTGAAATTGGCCGCATTCTCAATCATCTTTTGAATGTTACAACTCAGGCCATGGATGTTGGTGCGTTGACGCCACCTTTGTGGGGGTTTGAGCAGCGTGAAAAATTGATGATCTTTTATGAGCGTGCCTGTGGTGCACGATTGCATGCTAATTACTTCCGTCCGGGCGGAGTCCATCAGGATTTACCGGAAGAACTGGTCGAAGATATTGGCAAGTTTATTGATCCGTTTTTGGTTGCTTTGGGTAATCTTGATGATTTGATCACGCCAAACCGTATTTTCAAACAAAGAAATGCCGATATCGGTGTTGTTTCGCTTGATGACGCATGGGCACGTGGTTTTTCTGGTGTGATGGTGCGCGGCTCGGGTGCGGCTTGGGATTTGCGCAAAAGCCAGCCTTATGAATGTTATGACGAAATGGAATTTGATATTCCTGTCGGCAAAAATGGTGATTGCTATGATCGTTATCTCATCCGTATGGAAGAGATGCGTCAGTCGGCACGGATTATGCGTCAGTGTGTAGAACGTTTGCTGAGTACTGAAAGATATGGGCCGGTATCGAGCCTTGATCATAAGATTACGCCACCTAAGCGTGGTGAGATGAAACGTTCGATGGAATCGCTTATTCACCACTTCAAGCTTTACACGGAAGGTTTTCATGTACCGGAAGGTGAAGTTTATGCGGCTGTGGAAGCGCCAAAAGGAGAATTTGGTGTTTATCTGGTGTCAGATGGTACCAATAAACCTTACCGCGTCAAATTGCGTGCGCCGGGTTTTGCCCATTTGCAAGCCATGGATTTTTTGACAAGAGGCCATATGTTGGGTGATGCGACAGCAATTTTGGGTTCTCTTGATATCGTTTTTGGAGAGGTTGACCGCTAATGTCTGTACGCCGTCTCGCTGATGAATCTGTTCAACCGTCCAAGTTTTCCTTTAGCAAGGAAAATATGGCTTGGGCAGAAAAGACAATTGCCAAATATCCGGAAGGTCGGCAGCAGTCGGCTGTTATTCCATTGCTGATGCGTGCGCAAGAACAGGATGGTTGGGTTACACGTGCTGCGATCGAATATATCGCAGACATGTTGTCTATGGCTTATATCCGTGTTCTTGAAGTCGCGACTTTTTATACGCAATTCCAGTTGAAGCCGGTGGGTACGAAAGCGCATATCCAGGTTTGTGGAACAACGCCTTGTATGTTGCGTGGTGCCGGCGATCTGATAAAGGTCTGTCAGAAAAAAATTCATCATGATCCTTTCGAAACAAACAAGGATGGTACCTTGTCTTGGGAAGAGGTTGAGTGTTTAGGTGCTTGTGTGAATGCACCTATGGTTATGGTCTTCAAAGATACTTATGAAGATCTAACACCAGAACGCTTGGAAGAGATTATTTATGCTTTTGAAGCGGGTAAGGGGGAAACAATTCCTGTTGGTCCGCAATCAAGTCGTTATAGTTCGGAACCTATTACCGGATTGACATCATTGGATGATGGTGCATCCGATAAGCCTGCCAAAAAATCCACAGCCACTAAAAAAGTAGCTGAAAAGAAGACTTCTGATGGCAAAGCTCAGTCACCTGCGCGCTCTGCACAAAAGGGTAAGTCGACTCTTGTTGGCGAATCGACGGGTAAGGAACCGAAAGAAAAACAGAAGGCTGCGCCCAAACCTAAGGCTGCGCCTAAGAAAAAAGTTTAATTGAGCGCTTTTACGCGTTGAAAGAAAAGGGAAAGGTGAGACATGCTGGCTGATAAAGATCGCATCTTCACCAATATATATGGCTTGAAGGACAAGTCGCTTAAAGGTGCCATGGCCCGTGGTCATTGGGATGGCACCAAGGCGATTATTGATAAGGGTCGAGATTGGATCATCGATGAGATGAAAGCATCCGGCTTGCGTGGTCGTGGTGGCGCAGGTTTCCCGACCGGTATGAAATGGTCATTTATGCCGAAACAGAGTGATGGTCGTCCCCATTATCTTGTTGTTAATGCGGATGAGTCAGAGCCGGGTACATGTAAGGATCGTGAGATTTTACGCCATGATCCGCATACATTGATTGAAGGTTGTGTTATCGCAACTTTTGCAATGGGGGCCAATACAGCTTTTATCTATGTGCGTGGTGAATATATTCGCGAGCGTGAAGCGCTTCAGGCCGCTATTGATGAATGTTATGATGCCGGTCTTCTGGGTAAGAAAACCAAGCATGGACATCCTTGCGATATTATCGTCCACCATGGTGCCGGTGCTTATATTTGCGGTGAAGAAACAGCCTTGCTGGAAAGCCTTGAAGGTAAAAAAGGCCAGCCGCGCTTAAAGCCGCCATTTCCTGCCAATATGGGCGTTTATGGTTGTCCTACAACTGTCAATAACGTTGAATCGATCGCTGTTGCGCCGACCATTTTGCGGCGTGGTGCATCATGGTTTTCTAGTATTGGCCGTCCCAACAATGTTGGAACCAAGTTGTTTATGGTCTCAGGTCATGTCAATACACCCTGCACAGTTGAAGAAGGTCTTGGGCTGACATTTCGTGAGTTGATTGATAAACATGCTGGCGGTATCCGTGGCGGTTGGGACAATCTCTTGGCGGTTATTCCCGGTGGGGCATCCTGTCCTGTCGTCCCAGCTGAAAAGATGGCCGATGCCATTATGGATTTTGACGGCATGCGTGAGGTCGGTTCTTCCTTTGGTACCGGCGGTGCGATTGTGATGGACAAATCGACAGATATCATTAAGGCTATCTGGCGCATTACGGCGTTTTTCAAGCATGAAAGTTGTGGGCAGTGCACGCCTTGTCGTGAAGGCACAGGCTGGATGATGCGTCTGTTGGGACGCATGGTCGAAGGTAATGCTCAGAAGCGTGAAATCGATCTTCTGTTTGAGGTTTCAAAACAGGTTGAAGGACATACAATTTGCGCGTTAGGCGACGCAGCTGCGTGGCCGGTGCAAGGGTTGATCCGTAATTTCCGTCCGGAAATTGAAAAGAGAATTGATCAATATACGAGAAATGCAGTCCAGAGTAAAAATATAGCTCTGGAAGCTGCAGAGTAACATGTAGGTTTGTAAGATTAATACAAGGCGGTTTTAAACGCTGGGTTTAAGGTAAAGGGCGGATTGACCGCCGGTCTGGAAAAACGATGGCAAAGATCAAAGTTGACGGCAAAGAGATCGAAGTCCCCGATCATTATACATTGCTGCAGGCAGCGGAAGCTGCTGGAGCCGAGGTACCGCGTTTTTGTTTTCATGAGCGCCTTTCGGTTGCTGGTAACTGCCGTATGTGCCTTGTCGAGGTAAAGGGTGGACCGCCTAAACCAACAGCTTCCTGTGCGATGGGCGTACGTGATTTGCGGCCAGGTCCTAACGGTGAAGCGCCGGAAATGTTTACCAATACACCTATGGTCAAGAAAGCGCGTGAAGGTGTGATGGAGTTTCTGCTTATCAACCATCCGCTTGATTGCCCCATTTGTGATCAGGGCGGTGAGTGTGACCTGCAGGATCAGGCTATGGCCTATGGCCATCATTCATCGCGTTACAGCGAAAACAAGCGTGCTGTTGAAGATAAGTATATCGGGCCTTTGGTTAAGACAGTGATGACTCGTTGTATCCACTGCACCCGTTGTGTCCGCTTTACCACTGAAGTCGCGGGTATTTCAGAACTGGGTTTGATCGGTCGTGGTGAAGATGCTGAAATTACAACCTATCTTGAACGTGCGATGACATCGGAATTGCAGGGCAATGTGATTGATCTTTGTCCTGTTGGTGCTTTGACATCTAAGCCTTATGCGTTTCACGCACGTCCTTGGGAATTGACCAAGACAGAATCCATTGATGTGATGGATGCTGTTGGCTCTGCTATTCGTGTTGATACACGCGGACGTGAGGTCATGCGTATTATGCCGCGCATCAATGAAGCGGTGAATGAAGAATGGATTTCGGATAAAACCAGGTTTATTTGGGATGGGATTCGCACCCAGCGTCTTGATCGTCCTTACGTGCGCCAAGGTGGCAAGCTTGTTGCGGCAAGTTGGCAGGAAGCATTTTCTGCCATTAAGGCCGCGGTTGATAAAGCCTCCAAAAAGAATATTGGTGCGATCGCCGGCGATATGGCAAGCGTTGAAGAAATGTACGCGTTGAAGCAGCTTCTTGCGTCTCTTGGCTCGACCAATATTGATTGTCGTCAGGATGGCTCGGCCATTGATCCGGCTTTGGGGCGTGCAAGTTATATTTTCAATCCGACAATTGCTGGCATTGAAGAAGCAGACGCCTTGCTGATCATCGGATCGAACCCGCGTTTTGAGGCTTCGGTACTCAATGCCCGTATTCGTAAACGCCAGCGCATGGGTGATTTCCCAATCGCTGTTATTGGTGAACAGGCTGAGTTGCGCTATCCTTATAGCTATCTTGGTGCTGGTGCTGAGACATTGGCATCGATTGCCAATGGCAAGGGTGATTTCTTTAACATTCTTAAAAAAGCTGAAAAACCGCTGATTATTATTGGGCAGGGCGCGCTTATAGGTGCGAATGGTGCCGATGTATTGGCGGCATCTGCAGCCCTTGCCGATAAGGTGGGTGCATTATCAGCTGATTGGAATGGTTATGCCGTTCTACATACAGCGGCTTCACGTGTCGGTGGCCTTGATATCGGTTTTGTACCGGAAAAAGGTCAAAATGCGGCTGCGATTGTTAAGAACGCACCGGTTCTTTTCTTGTTGGGTGCTGATGAGATTGAATTGCCTGCAAAGAAGGGCTTTACGGTCTATATTGGCAGCCATGGCGATAATGGCGCCCATGCAGCCGATGTTATTCTGCCAGCATCTACCTATACAGAAAAGTCGGGCCTTTATGTAAACACTGAAGGTCGTGTGCAAATGACAAATCGTGCAGGTTTCGCGCCGGGTGAGGCCAAGGAAGATTGGGCAATTTTACGTGCGCTTTCCGATGTTTTGGGGCAGCGTCTTCCCTTTGATTCCCTGACGGCTTTGCGTGCAAAACTCTTTGCTGAATATCCGCATCTGGCTGCAATCGATACGATTGAAAGTGGAAAAGTTGCTGATATTAAAAAACTTGGCTCAAAAGTAGGTGATATCGGCAAGCAATCATTTGCTTCTTGCGTGAAAGACTTCTATTTGACAAATCCAATTGCTCGCGCGTCTGCAGTTATGGCTGAATGTTCGGCCCTGGCTAAAGGGCGTGTTCAAGAAGCTGCGGAATAAAGGACGGAGAGGGAAAGAAAGCTCATGTATGATTTCTTTATAAACTGGCTCCTGCCTTTGTTGATCATCGTTGGCAAGTCATTGCTTCTGATTGTTGTGATGCTGCTACTGATTGCTTACCTTCTTTATGCGGATCGTAAGATTTGGGCGGCTGTACAGTTGCGCCGTGGCCCTAATGTTGTTGGACCTTGGGGATTGTTCCAGTCTTTCGCGGATTTGATCAAATTCGTATTGAAAGAACCTATTATACCGGCTGGTGCCAATAAGGGAGTGTTTTTATTGGCGCCTTTTGTGTCGGCTGTGTTGGCTATTGCTGCTTGGGCTGTGATTCCTGTCAATGAAGGTTGGGCGGTTGCAAGTATCAATGTCGGTCTTCTCTATATTTTGGCGATATCTTCATTGGAAGTTTATGGCGTTATCATGGGTGGCTGGGCTTCTAATTCGAAGTATCCATTTCTTGGCGCCCTACGTTCGGCCGCGCAAATGGTATCTTATGAGGTATCGATTGGCTTCGTGCTTGTGACTGTTATTCTGGTAAGTGGCTCGGTCGATCTGACCACCATCGTTACAGAGCAATCAAACGGTATTGGAACACGCCTTGGCCTTATGCCAAGTTTCCTTGATTGGAACTGGTTGGCGCTGTTCCCGATGTTTATCATTTTCTTCATTTCGGCTTTGGCTGAGACCAATCGTCCTCCTTTCGATCTTGTTGAAGCGGAGTCCGAACTGGTTGCCGGTCATATGGTTGAATATTCATCGACGCCTTATATGCTGTTCTTCCTTGGTGAATATGTTGCCATTGTTTTAATGTGTGCACTAACGACTATTCTTTTCCTTGGTGGTTGGTTACCGCCACTGGATGTCTCATGGTTGAATTGGGTGCCGGGTGTTGTCTGGTTTGTTCTGAAGCTTTGCTTTGTTTTCTTCTGGATTGCGATGGTTAAGGCTTTTGTTCCGCGTTATCGCTATGACCAGTTGATGCGTCTGGGCTGGAAGGTTTTCTTGCCATTGTCACTTGCCATGGTAGTTATCACAGCTGCCTTCTTGAAATTAACGAATTTTGGTTGAAGGAGGAAAAAAGATGAATGCTGTTTTCCAAGCTGCCAAATCACTGCTTTTGCTGGAATTTGTCAGTGCCTTCTGTTTGGCGATGAAACAATTTTTTTCGCCTAAGCCGACAATCAACTATCCTTATGAAAAGGGGGTTGTCAGCCCGCGTTTTCGTGGGGAGCATGCTTTGCGTCGTTATCCCAATGGTGAAGAGCGTTGCATTGCCTGCAAATTATGTGAGGCGATTTGTCCTGCACAGGCAATTACAATTGAAGCCGGACCTCGTCGTAATGACGGCACAAGACGCACAGTGCGATATGACATTGACATGGTCAAATGCATCTATTGTGGCTTCTGTCAGGAAGCATGTCCGGTTGAAGCTATTGTTGAGGGACCGAATTTTGAATTCGCAACCGAAACACGTGAAGAACTTTATTATGACAAGGAAAAGCTCCTTGCTAATGGTGATCGTTGGGAGCGTGAAATCGCCCGCAACATCGCAATGGATGCTCCCTATCGCTAAGATAGATGTGTTCACATAAATGCTGCCGATGCATTCAATGGATCGGTAAAAAGTCGGATATTGAATGGTTCGGTATCCTTGGTGGTCTAACGAGTAGGGGAAACCCATGCTGACAGGTTTAGCGGCGCTGTTTTTTTATATCTTCGCCTTTATCATGATTGCGGCGGCAATTATGGTTGTGGCGGCGCGCAATCCGGTTCATTCGGTCTTATTCTTGATTTTGGCTTTTTTTAATGCCGCGGCATTGTTTTTGCTGACAGGAGCTGAATTTTTGGCTTTGATCCTGTTGGTTGTGTATGTCGGAGCTGTCGCAGTTTTATTCCTTTTTGTTGTTATGATGCTGGACGTCGACTTTGCCGAACTTAAGCGCGGGGTTCTTCAATATGCACCAATTGGCGCTTTGATCGGTTTGATTGTTCTCGTTGAGCTTGTTGTTGCTTTTACCAGTTCTTATTTTTCATCAGATCTTGCAATTAAGGCAGTTGAAAAAATACCGGATGGGCGAAGTAATATTCAGGCTCTAGGCGATATTCTCTATACGGATTATGTTTTTTATTTCCAGATGGCCGGATTAGTTCTGCTGGTGGCTATGATTGGCGCTATTCTCCTAACATTACGTCATAAGCCGAACGTTAAGCGTCAGAAAATTTCTGAACAGGTTGCTCGAACAAAAGAAAACGCAATCGAAATCAAACAAGTTGAATCTGGTAAAGGTATTTGAGAGGAAAACGACAATGCATGTTGATATTGCTCACTATCTGACGGTTTCAGCTATTATGTTTACGATCGGTATTTTTGGTATTTTCCTGAATCGTAAAAATGTAATCATTATTTTGATGTCAGTGGAATTGATCCTTTTGTCGGTCAATCTGAACTTTGTCGCGTTCTCATCGGTTCTCAAAGATATGACCGGTCAGATATTCGCGCTGTTTGTCTTGACAGTTGCTGCTGCTGAAGCAGCGATTGGTCTGGCTATTCTTGTCGTCTTCTTCCGTAATCGCGGTTCGATTGCTGTTGAAGATGTTAATGTGATGAAAGGTTGACGGCACCATGTTTTACGCAATCGTCTTCCTTCCTCTGCTTGGGTTCCTGATCGCCGGTCTTGGTGGTAGGACAATTGGAGCAAGGGCAAGTGAACTCGTAACCTGTACCTTTATGGTTATTTCGGCTGTTCTGTCATGGGTGGCTTTTTTGACCATTGCCATGGGGGATGGAGAGACTGTGCGTGTGCCGGTTCTTCATTGGGTTAGCCTTGGCGGTCTTGATTTTGACTGGGCTTTCCGTGTTGATACGCTAACGGCTATTATGCTGGTCGTTGTCAATACGGTTTCTGCTTTGGTGCATATCTATTCTATCGGTTATATGCATCACGATCCCAGCCGTCCGCGGTTCTTTGCCTATTTGTCGTTCTTTACTTTCATGATGTTGATGCTGGTTACTTCCGATAATCTCATTCAAATGTTTTTTGGCTGGGAAGGTGTCGGTGTTGCATCCTATCTGCTCATTGGTTTCTGGTTCCAGCGTCCGTCTGCAGGTAAAGCAGCTATCAAGGCCTTTGTGGTCAACCGTGTTGGCGATTTCGGGTTTCTGCTTGGTATCTTTTGTGTTTTCACCTTGTTCCAGACAGTTGGTTTCGAACATATATTTGAAAAAGCACGTGATAATAGCTTCATTCAACAGATGACATTTCTCAATTGGCATGTCGACGTGGGCGGTGCGCTGACAATCACCTGTCTGTTGCTCTTTATCGGTGCAATGGGTAAGTCGGCCCAGTTTCTGCTGCACACATGGCTGCCTGATGCGATGGAAGGACCGACACCTGTTTCGGCTCTTATCCATGCTGCGACCATGGTGACGGCTGGCGTCTTTATGGTTGCCCGTATGTCGCCGATCTTTGAATTGTCCCATACTGCATTGACTGTTATTGTTGTGATTGGTGCAACAACGGCATTTTTTGCCGCAACCGTCGGTCTGGTTCAAAACGATATCAAGCGCGTTATCGCTTATTCAACCTGTTCACAGCTTGGCTATATGTTCGTGGCGCTCGGTGTTGGTGCTTATGGTGCCGGTGTTTTCCATCTTTTTACCCATGCTTTCTTTAAGGCGCTTTTGTTTTTAGGAGCAGGTTCCGTTATCCACGCTGTTTCTGATGAGCAGGATATGCGTAAAATGGGTGGTCTTCGTAAATATATTCCGACAACCTATTGGATGATGATTATTGGTACGATTGCGTTGACTGGTGTTGGTATTCCGGGAACGTTGTTCGGTACTGCTGGGTTCTTTTCCAAGGATGCAATTATTGAATCAGCTTTTGCTTCGCATAATTGGGCGTCTGGCTATGCATTCTGGATGCTTGTTATTGCCGCTCTCTTTACCAGTTTCTATTCATGGCGTCTGATTTTCATGACTTTCCATGGTAAACCGCGGGCAACAGCAGATGTTATGCATCATGTGCATGAATCCGGTTTAGTTATGCTGGTTCCGCTTTTTGTGTTGGGTATTGGTGCATTGTTTGCTGGTGTTGTCTTCCAACCGCATTTCTTTGGCGATATGTATGATCATTTCTGGAAAGGCGCGTTGTTTACTGGGGCAGAAAACCATATTCTTCATGAATCGCACGGTGTTCCGTTGTGGGTGAAATGGTCACCATTCATTGTGATGGTTATCGGTTTTGTTCTGGCCTTTATTTTCTATATTGTCGCAACTAGTATTCCGAAAATGCTTGCTACGGCTTTTGCACCTATCTACCGTTTTCTGCTCAACAAATGGTATTTTGACGAGCTTTACAACGTTATCTTTGTCCGCCCTGCATTCGCTATCGGTCGTTTCCTTTGGAAGATCGGTGACGGCAAGATCATTGATGGTCTTGGTCCTAACGGTATCGCTGCACGTGTTGTAGATGTTACCAATAGAGTTGTGCGTATGCAGACCGGCTATCTTTACCACTATGCATTTGCAATGCTGATTGGCGTTGCTGCGCTCGTCACTTGGATGATGATCGGGAGCTTATGATAATGACCGACTGGCCCATTCTTTCAACGGTTACGTTCTTTCCGCTTGTCGGTGCGTTGATTATCCTTTTGGTTAAGGATGACAGCGAAGCCGCAAAGCGCAATATTCGTAATGTCGCGTTGTTTACGACCCTATTTGTATTTGTAATTTCTCTCATTATCTGGGCTGGATTTGATCGTTTGAATCCTGGTTTCCAGATGGAAGAGAAGATCGGCTGGCTGGGTGGCGGTATTAGCTATCATATGGGCGTTGACGGTATATCCGTACTTTTTGTTGTCCTGTCAGCTTTTCTTATGCCGTTTTGTATCTTAGCTAGCTGGGAAACAGTTAAGGATCGTCTGAAAGCTTATATGATTGCTTTCTTGATCTTAGAAACAATGATTATCGGTGTTTTCTGTGCTCTTGATGCGGTTCTTTTCTACGTCTTCTTTGAAGGCAGTCTTATTCCGATGTTTATTATTATCGGGGTATGGGGTGGTCCGCGGCGTGTTTATGCCAGTATCAAGTTTTTCCTTTATACACTGCTTGGTTCTGTTTTGATGCTGGTTGCGATCATGGCCATGTTTGCTGTGTCGGGTACTCTTGATATTCCAACTTTGTTGCAATACCAGTTCCCTGCACAAATGCAGTTCTGGTTATGGCTTGCCTTTTTTGCTTCCTTCGCAGTCAAAATGCCAATGTGGCCAGTTCATACATGGTTGCCGGATGCCCACGTTGAAGCACCGACAGCAGGTTCTGTCGTTCTGGCGGGCGTTCTTCTGAAGTTGGGTGGTTATGGCTTTCTGCGTTTTTCATTGCCGATGTTTCCTGATGCATCCGCCTATTTTGCTCCGTTTGTCTTCTCGCTATCGGTGATTGCGATTATTTATACATCGCTTGTAGCCTTGGTGCAGGAAGATATGAAAAAGCTGATTGCTTATTCATCGGTCGCCCATATGGGGTATGTGACGATGGGCATATTTGCAGCTAATGAACAGGGTGTTCAGGGTGCTATTTTCCAGATGCTCTCACACGGTATTGTTTCAGGCGCTTTGTTCTTATGTGTTGGTGTGATTTATGATCGTCTGCACACACGTGAGATTGCTGCGTTTGGTGGCCTTGCCAATAACATGCCGAAATATGCTACCGTTTTCTTGATTTTCACTATGGCAAATGTCGGTCTTCCCGGTACATCAGGTTTCTTGGGCGAGTTTTTCTCCCTGATCGGTGTATTCCAAGCGAACACATGGGTTGCTCTTTTTGCAACGACAGGTGTAATTCTCTCGGCCGGTTATGCGCTTTATCTTTTCTATCGTGTTGCTTTTGGACCGCTTGAGAAGGAAAGCCTGAAGGCTCTGCTTGATTTGTCACCCCGTGAGAAATTCATTCTCTACCCGATGATTATACTGACGGTTTTCTTCGGTATCTATCCTGCTCCGATCCTCAGTACGACAGCAGCTGCGGTAGAAAACCTTGTTAAACCCTTTGTTGCACAGCTGCACTAAAAGAGGCGAATGTGATGCAAACTGATATGATGGCCCAATTGACACTGATTTTTCCGGAGCTTTTGCTGGCCGGAGGCGCATTGGTGCTTTTGTTGATCGGTGTTTATTCTGGCGCCCGTTCTTATGTGACTGTAACAGGCTTAGCAATCGCTTTGCTTGTTGCAACCTGTGTCGTGGTTGTGGCATTCCCCAACGATGGGTTCTTTTCTCACAACGCCCTGATTATTGACCCTTTCAGTCGTTTTATGAAAGTGTTGACATTGATCGGCTCTGTTGCGGCATTAATTATGTCTGTCGGATTTGCAAGAGCCCAGAATTTTGATAAATTCGAATTTCCGGTTCTTGCTGTTATTGCAACACTGGGCATGATGATCATGATTTCAGCTGGCAATATGTTGTCGCTCTATCTTGGACTGGAGCTTCAGTCTTTGTCCCTTTACGTTCTCGCTGCAATCAATCGTGACAATATCCGCTCTACTGAAGCGGGCTTGAAGTATTTTGTGCTTGGTGCACTTTCATCAGGTATGCTTCTCTATGGTATTTCGTTGATATACGGCTTTACCGGACAGATTGGATTCCGTGAGGTTGCAATCGTTATGCAGGGCAGTGAAGCACAATTGGGCCTTATTTTTGGTATGGTCTTTGTTCTTGCCGGTCTTGCATTTAAGATTTCTGCTGTTCCCTTCCATATGTGGACACCTGATGTTTACGAGGGCGCACCGACCCCGATTACGGCTTTCTTTGCCGGCGCACCTAAAATTGCAGCTATGGCTTTGATTGTACGTATTATTATTGATGCTTTTGCGCCACTGACGACAGCTACTGGTCACTTGGCGGCATGGCAACAGGTCATTGTATTTGTATCCATTGCTTCAATGGTTCTGGGTGCTTTTGCGGCAATTGGTCAAAGTAATGTCAAGCGACTGATGGCTTATTCGTCTATCAGCCATATGGGCTATGCGTTGGTCGGGCTTTCTGCTGGTAATGTATTTGGCGTATCCGGTGTGATTTTGTATATGACCATTTATCTGGCTATGACGATTGGTTGTTTTGCTTTTATCTTGGGTATGCGCAATCGTGAAGGCAATGTTGAAGACATCTATGAACTGTCGGGCCTTGCAAAAACGAATCCCTATATGGCTATCATTATGACGATGCAGCTGTTTTCTCTTGCTAGCATTCCACCGCTCGCCGGTTTCTTTGCCAAGTGGTATACTTTTTCAGCGGCTGTTGGTGCAGGGCTGACAATTTTGGCCGTCATCGGTATGGTTGCATCGGTTGTTGGCGCTTTCTATTATCTACGCATGATCAAGATTATGTGGTTTGATGAGCCTAAAGCCGGTTTCATTGCATTGAGTGTAGAGCTGAAAGTAATTCTTGGTCTTTCAGGCTTGTTCGTTCTGTTCTTCATTGTTTTCGGTGGATGCTTGAAACCATTGGCAGATGCGGCAGCAGCCTCGCTTTTTTAAAGCGTTGTGATGAATTTTTATCCTTATCGGGAAATTTTCGACAATGGGTATAAGGTGGAGTGGCATGAAAGTGTCAGTTCCACCAATTTGCTTGCTGCACAAAAGGCCGAAGAAGGAGAGAGCGGAAAACTTTGGTTTGTTGCAGATGAACAAACCCAAGGGCGTGCGCGCCGCGGGCGACATTGGGCAAGCGAAAAAGGTAATCTTTATACTTCCTTGCTTTTATCAGAACGTGACTATGGAAAGTCGGAAATGGTTGCTGCTCTTGGTTTTGTCGCCGGAGTCAGCATGGCGGAAGCTGTTTTAGAAATGGCCAGTCATCATGGTGCTTCTGATTTGCCACTAACTTTGAAATGGCCCAATGATATTATGCTTGCAGGTGCCAAAGCGTCGGGTATTTTGCTTGAATTGATTAAGACATCGTCTTTTGGTTCGTATCTGGTGATTGGTATTGGCATTAATCTGATTCATAAGCCCCATTATGCTGATTATCCAACTGCAAGTCTGCAAGAATACGGCCTTTCTTGTGGGGCAAGGGATCTATTTATTGCCATGATGCGTCATTGGGCTGTCAATTTTGATCTTTGGCAGACACCTCGAGGGGCAGAGTTTATTCGGGATAAATGGTTGTCCTATGCTGCAGGGCTAAAACAGACTATTAGTGTGGTCAACCATGGTAAAATAGTGAGCGGTATATTTGATACGATTGACAATGACTTTCGTTGTGTGATCTGTGCCGCTGATGGATGTGTTCATACCATAGCGGCCGGCGATGTATTTCTGGGCAATGTAGCCAGTGTTAAAGCCGGGCAAAAGTAATTCTGGAGTGAAGTTTAAATGACAGTCGCCAATGATAATGAATTTGTTTTTCTCCCTTTAGGGGGCGTTGGCGAAATTGGTATGAATTTGGCTTTATATGGGTATGGCCCTGAAGGTGATAAGGAATGGCTCATTGTTGATATGGGCGTGAGTTTTGCTGGCTTGGACTTGCCGGGAGCTGATCTTATTCTACCCGATATACGATTCCTTGAAAGTGAAAGACATAATTTGCGCGGACTTGTTTTAACTCATGCGCATGAGGATCATTATGGTGCTGTAATGGATTTATGGCCGCGTCTTAAAGTGCCGGTCTTTTGTACGGCTTTTACAGCCGGATTGCTTGAAAGCAAAAGACAATCCGATTTTAACTCCTATGATGTGCCTGTGACTGTTTTTAAGGCTTCGGAACGCTTTCAGGTCGGTGTTTTTGATATTGAGGCGGTTTCGGTTAGTCATTCAATTCCCGATCCGGTGTCACTTGCGATTACGACGCCATTGGGCACTGTTATACATACTGGCGATTGGAAGATTGATCCTGAACCGTCTTTGGGCGGAGTGACAGATGAAAAGCGTTTTCGCGCCATTGGGGAAAAAGGCGTGTTGGCCCTTGTATGTGATTCAACCAATGCAATGCGTGACGGGGTGTCACCATCAGAACGTGAAGTGGGAGAAAGTCTCGAAAAGATTATTTCTCAAGCGCGGGGGCGGGTAGCGATTACGACTTTTTCATCTAATGTCGGGCGTATCCGCTCTATTGCATTGGCCGCAGAGGCGGCCGGTCGTCAGGTTCTCCTTGTCGGGCGGTCAATGAAACGTTCAGTCAATGTGGCTGAAGAATTAGGAATGATGGAAGGTGTTGCGTCTTTTGTCAGTGAAGAAGATTATGGTTTTATTCCGCGGGAAAATATTGTTCTTGTTTTGACTGGTTCGCAGGGAGAGCAACGCGCAGCGCTTGCAAAACTGTCGCGGGATGAAATGCGTAATCTGGCATTGAGTCCTGGTGATACGGTTATTTATTCATCACGTGCTATTCCCGGGAATGAGCGAGCAATTATTGATACCCAGAACCGCCTGATTGATCGTGGCATAAAAATCATAACTGATCATGATGCGTTGGTTCATGTATCAGGTCATCCCCGCCGCAATGAACTGTTGAAAATGTATGAATGGGTAAAGCCTCAAATATTGGTTCCTGTCCATGGAGAAGCGGCGCATTTGACGGCCCATGCGGAACTGGGAGCCAATGCTGGCATTAAAACTGTTGCAACGATCCGTAATGGCGATGTGCTACGTTTGGCACCTGGAAATGCCGAGGTTATTGATCAGGCTCCTGTTGGTCGAATCTATAAGGATGGCAATCTTATTGGCGATGAAGACGAGCTTGGTATAAGCGAACGCCGCAAGTTGAGCTATGTAGGCCATGTGGCGATATCGTTGCTGATCAACAGCCGACATGAGTTGGAAGAAGAGCCGGATCTTGTTGCTTTTGGTCTGCCGGAGACGGATGGTCAGGGCGAGTTTATGGAAGATATTTTGATGGATGTTGTCGAGGATGCGATCAACAATATTCCACGGGCGCGCCGCAAGGATAATGAGCTGATCCGTGAGGCTGCGCGTCGGTCTGTGCGTTCGGCTGTCAATGAGATATGGGGTAAAAAACCAGTTGTAACTGTATTTCTTCACCGTGTTTGATTGCAAAAAAATGCAAGGCCGAAGCCTTGCAATTTATGATAAATACGCGTGATCCATTCCTAAAATTCAGGCGGCTGCGCTATACGCGCCTAGATCATTATCCCTCCCAAGACTTGATCGCGTATGAACGGTTGTTCCATTCTTATTATCACTTATTTTCATATCCGAGCTTTTTTGACTTGTCATCAAAAAAATACAATTAAAGCACAATTTTGCCATATTTAGATATGGATGGCACACTATTATTACTGTTTTTAATAGCAGAAAGCCCCGTTTGTTTTGTCAGAACTGTTAAAACCAGTGTATCTATTGTCATGGATGTTAACAGATACTGGATTTTCAAAGCACGATTGTGCATATCTGCGGCTGTCTAATTTGAATCGTTTGATTCGTTAACCGAGCAGGAATTTCCTTAATGCGCCTTTCCCATTATTTTCTTCCCATCCTTAAAGAAAATCCCAAAGAGGCGGAGATCGTTTCCCATCGCTTGATGTTGCGAGCCGGTATGATCCGGCAACAATCTTCAGGTATCTATTCTTGGCTGCCTTTAGGGAAAAAAGTCCTTGATAAGGTTTGCAATATTATCCGTGAAGAACAGAACCGGGCAGGGGCACTGGAAATATTAATGCCAACGCTTCAGTCGGCAGATTTATGGCGCGAAAGCGGTCGTTATGATGCTTATGGTCTGGAAATGCTGCGTATCAAGGACCGGCAGGAACGTGATATGCTTTATGGCCCGACAAATGAGGAAATGGTCACAGATATTTTTCGTTCTTATGTCCGTTCTTATAAAAATCTGCCGCTTAATCTCTATCACATTCAGTGGAAATTTCGTGATGAAATTCGCCCCCGCTTTGGTGTTATGCGGGCGCGGGAGTTTTTGATGAAGGATGGTTATTCATTCGATCTCAATTATGAGGGGGCGAGAGCGGCTTATAATCGTACATTTGTCTCTTATTTACGTACCTTTTACCGTTTGGGGTTGAAGGCAATCCCTATGCGTGCGGATACTGGACCGATCGGTGGCGATTTAAGCCATGAGTTTATTGTATTGGCCGACACAGGTGAGAGTGGCGTATTTTGTGATAAAAAATATCTTGATATGAAGTCTCCGGATGCAGAAATCGACTTTTATGATGATGCTGCTATGGAAGCGATTGTTAAAGAGTGGACAACGCCATATGCGGCAACAGATGAAATCCATGATGAAGATGCGTGGATGAAGGTTGCACCATCTGATCGATTGTCGGCTCGCGGTATTGAAGTGGGGCATATTTTCCATTTTGGGACGAAATATTCACAAGCTATGGGCGCAAAGGTAATGGGGCCAGATGGCAAGGAACATACGGTTTCCATGGGTTCTTATGGCATAGGGCCATCCCGTTTGATTGCTGCGGCCATTGAGGCGTCTCATGATGAAAACGGTATTATTTGGCCGGATTCCATGGCACCATTTAATTTTGGTATTATCAATATGAAACCGGGTGATGAAAAATGTGATTCGATGAGTGAAAAGCTCTATCAGTCATTTCAGAATGCTGGTTTTGATTGTTTGCTTGATGATACAGATGATCGTCCAGGGTCGAAATTTGCAACAATGGATTTGATCGGTATCCCTGTTCAGATCATAATTGGGCCTAAAAGTGCTGCCAATGATGAAGTTGAAATCAAAATTCGGAAAACCGGTGAACGCGAAAATATGACGCTTGAAGCGGCAATCAATAAGTTGGTGAAATAACCAATGGCAGATAGCAGCAATTTATCCGTAACAACCTCGAAGGCATTTGCAACCTTTGAGCGGATGATTGCGCTTCGCTATATGATTCCCAATAAAAAACAAATATTTACATCGATAATATCAATTATATCTTTAGTTGGAATTACGCTGGGCGTCTTTGCGCTTGTCGTTGTGATGTCCGTGATGGGTGGTTTTCGGGCTGATTTGCTTGATCGCATATTAGGGATGAACGGGCATCTGACTGTTTATAGCGGTATGGACAGTGATTTTTCCGATTATAAAACTCTGATTCCCAAGCTGGATACAGTTGAAGGGGTCAAATATGTTCTGCCTATTGTACGAGGACAGGCATTGGTGCAGGGGCCATCGGGTGACAGTAGCGGTGCTTATGTACGCGGCCTTCGCGCTCAGGATATCGCAAAGATAGAAATCATTGTGAAAAACATCAAGTCAGGTTCTCTTGCTGAATTTGATAAGACTGACGGTGTGGTTATTGGTCAGGATATGGCAGAGAAACTAGGGCTTTTTGTAGGAGACGATATTCGGATTATTTCGCCGGATGGTGATACGACGCCTTTTGGTGTTAATCCACGGGTTAAGGCCTATAAAGTATTGGCTATTTTTCAAATTGGTGCCGTTGATTTTGATTCAGGGTTGATTTTTATGCCCCTGAAAGAAACAGAGGCTTTCTTTAATCTTGATGATCGTATTAATGCGCTGGAAGTATTTTCAAATAATCCTGATGAGATTGATAAGATTAAGCCTTTACTTGAAAAAGCAGCCGGACGGCAATTGGCTATGAGCGATTGGCGACAGAACTATAGTGCCTTGTTTAATGCCTTGCAGGTAGAACGGGTAACAATGTTCATTATTTTGTCATTGATTATCCTTGTTGCCGCTTTGAATATTATTTCCGGCCTGATCATGCTGGTGAAAGACAAGACCCATGATATAGCGATTTTACGTACTATGGGGGCAACACGCTGGGCTGTTTTGCGCATTTTTATTATGGCGGGAATGGCAATCGGCGTGATCGGGACAGTAGTTGGGGCTATTCTTGGCATTATATTCTGTTTCAATATCAATGCTGTTCAGGAGTTTTTGTCGTGGATTCTGGGTGTTGATCTTTATAATGCGCAGACCTATCTTGTAGCTAAACTTCCATCTCGGGTTGATCCGATTCAGGTTTTTCTGATTGTCAGTTTATCTCTATCTCTTTCTTTTATTGCCACGATTATTCCGGCATGGCTTGCTGCCCGTCTCGATCCGGTAAAAGCATTGAGGTATGAGTGATGGCTGCTGTTTTACAATTACAAAATATCAGTCGCAGTTATCATGATAGTGATAAGGAACTGGTCATCCTTAAAGATGCAGATTTCACCCTCAATAGGGCCGAGACTGTTGCGCTGGTTGCTCCCTCTGGGGCTGGTAAATCAACTCTTTTGCATATTGCTGGCCTTTTGGAACGTCCCAACTATGGTGATGTTTTCTTGCATGGACATAGCTGTGCGGCATTAAGTGATAATGATCGGACATCAATCCGACGTGGTGACATTGGTTTTGTTTATCAGTTTCATCATTTGCTGCCCGAATTTACGGCTCTTGAAAATGTCATGATGCCGCAAATGATCGCCGGTCTTACAAAATCCGAGGCTGCCGATCGCAGTTTGAAATTGCTGACTTATTTGCGTGTCGGGCATCGCGCCAAGCATCGTCCATCGGAAATGTCGGGTGGAGAACAACAAAGGGTAGCTATTGCCCGTGCGGTTGCTAACGCTCCGTCTGTTTTGCTTGCTGATGAGCCAACCGGAAATCTTGATCCGGTAACATCGTCTTATGTTTTTCAGGCTCTTTCTGCACTTGTTCGCCAGTCAGGATTATCGGCACTGATCGCAACGCATAATCATGCTTTAGCCAAGCAGATGGATCGACGTATTACATTGCGTGGCGGCAAGGTTGTGGAGCTGCCTTAGGGTTTTGTTAACTTAATTGGCGCGAGCAAAATAAAATTATTTTTTAGGGGTTGAAATAAGAACAAAACAAGAACATAATAAAAACCAATAAAGAACAGGAGTTTGTTATGTCAGAATTTGTTTATGATATCCTTTCCTTTTTATCGGTTAGCTTATTTGTTGCCACTATAGGCATTTGGATGACGGTACTATAAGCCATTTTAAGTCGATTAGGCAGAAAGCTGTGGTCTTTTTTATCCGTACTGGACTTTGGACGTTGGAAAATACAAAAGTAGTGTCTTGAATTATTTTATGTAGACAAAAGAGATTGTCATATTTTGTTTGCCAGCTCAATGACAAGTCCAGATTGTGATGACAACAGCTGAAAAGAATAAAAGTGTCGATGGTGTTAGTGGCGCGGGTATGGAAATGCCACGCTTTATCCATCTGCGTGTTCATTCTGCCTATTCCTTATCAGAAGGTGCGCTGAAGGTTAAGCAAATCGTCAAATATGCCGCAGATGATCAGGCTCCGGCAATAGCGATTACAGATACGAATAATCTGTTTGGTGCGCTTGAATTTACCCAAAGTTGTTTAGGTTCAGGAATCCAGCCAATTATTGGTTGTCAATTGGCTGTTGATTTCGATGAGGATGAGAGCGAGCAGCGGTTGACACCTTCCCGTCAGCCTATTGATTATGCATCCATTGTTTTGTTGGCGGCCAACGAGACAGGATATAAGAACCTTGTCCATCTTGTCAGTAAATCATATCTTGATACGGCTGACTTCGAACCATGTCATGTAAAAGCGTCGTGGCTTAGTGAATTATCAGATGGTATCATTGCTCTGAGTGGCGGCTCTGATGGACCCGTTGATCGCTTATTAAAAGAAGGTAAGCAGGATAAAGCCTATCAGAACTTAAAAGTATTACATCGGATTTTTGCCGATTGTTTTTATGTCGAGTTGCAACGACATGGTAATTATAACAAGAGTGTAGAAGCACAGTTGGTCCAGTGGGCCTATGATGAATCTGTTCCGCTTGTTGCGACCAATAATGCTTTTTTTGCCCATCGTGATGGGTATGAGGCTCATGATGCCTTGTTGGCTGTTGCTGAAGGGCAGGTGATTTCAAATCCCGACCGTCGGCGCGTTACACCGGATCATTATCTAAAAACGCAGGATGAAATGGTGGCGCTTTTTGCAGATCTGCCAGAAGCTTTATCCAATACTGTTGAAATCGCGCTACGTTGTCATGTCTATACGTCAACCCATAAACCTATTCTGCCTCATTTTGCCGGTGCGTCTGATAATCCGGAAGAAGCGATTGCGCTTGAAGCTGAAGAATTGCGTCGACAGGCTCGGGAAGGGCTGAAGCAACGCCTAAAGAACAATGGTGTTGCCGCGGGTTATACGGTTGAAAATTATGAAGAACGGTTAGAATATGAACTTGATATTATCGTTCGTATGCAATTTCCAGGTTACTTTCTAATTGTTGCGGACTTTATCAAATGGGCCAAGGCGCATGATATTCCGGTAGGGCCGGGGCGTGGTTCAGGGGCGGGTTCTCTTGTTGCCTTTGCCTTGACAATCACGGATGTTGATCCGTTAAGGTTTTCACTGCTGTTTGAACGCTTTCTTAATCCGGACCGCGTTTCAATGCCTGACTTTGATATTGATTTTTGCCAGGACCGTCGTGAAGAGGTTATCCGTTACGTTCAGGAAAAATATGGGCGAGATCAGGTTGCCCAGATTATCACCTTTGGTAAATTGCAGGCGAGGGCGGTTTTACGTGATGTTGGGCGTGTACTTGAAGTTCCCTATTCGAAGTCTGATTATCTGAGCAAGTTGGTGCCTCAGGCGCCAGGGGCCAATATCGAACTGGCAAAAGCCATTGCAGATGAACCGAAATTTGATGAAGAGCGCCGTAACGATGCGGTTGTCGGGCGGCTTCTGGATATCGCCTTGCAGCTTGAGGGACTTTACCGTCATGCATCGACCCATGCAGCCGGCATTGTGATTGGCGACCGACCCTTGTGGCAACTGGTTCCTATGTATCGCGATCCCCGCTCGGATATGCCTGTAACACAGTTCAACATGAAGTATGTTGAGCAGGCTGGTTTGGTCAAGTTCGATTTTCTGGGATTGAAAACACTAACGATCCTTAAAACGGCAGTTGAGTTTGTCCGCCGTAAAGGCATCGATATTGATCTTTCTCATATACCGCTTGATGATCAGAAAACCTATGAAATGATGTCTCGTGGTGAGACGGTTGGCGTATTCCAGGTTGAAAGTGCAGGCATGCGTAAGGCATTGCTGGGCATGAAACCCGATTGCATTGAAGATATTATTGCACTTGTCGCGCTTTATCGTCCAGGTCCGATGGAAAATATTCCAACCTATAATGCGCGTAAACATGGTGAAGAGGAAATTGCCTCTATCCATCCCAAGATTGATCATTTGGTCAGCGAGACGCAGGGTGTTATCGTCTATCAGGAACAGGTGATGCAGATTGCACAGGTTCTATCCGGTTATTCATTGGGTGAAGCGGATTTGCTGCGCCGTGCTATGGGTAAGAAGATCCATGCGGAAATGGAACAGCAGCGTACGCGTTTTGTCGAAGGCGCGCTTGCCGGTGGAGTTGAAAAGGTTCAGGCCAATACGATTTTTGATCTGTTGGCCAAGTTTGCCGATTATGGTTTTAATAAATCCCATGCTGCAGCCTATGCGATCGTATCCTATCAGACAGCCTTTATGAAGGCTCATTATCCGGTCGAGTTTCTTGCTGCGTCAATGACCTACGATATGACCAATACTGATAAACTCAATGATTTTAGACGGGAAGCCAATCGTCTTAATATTGAAGTGATTCCTCCATCTGTGCAGACGTCGTTTCGTGTTTTTGAAGTTGGCGAAAACTGTATCTATTATTCTCTTGCTGCCATTAAGGGAGTCGGTGAGGCGGCTGTTGAGCATATTGTGGCCCAACGCGGTGATAGACCCTTTGCTGATCTTGCCGATTTTTGTGAACGTACAGATCCCCACCTTGTCAATAAGCGCGTTATGGAAGGATTGATTAATGCTGGTGCATTTGATTGTTTTGCCATTGCCCGTGAGCGGCTTGTTGCAGGATTGGAAACAATAAATGCTCGCGCAATGCGCAAGCGTGATGACCATTCAAGCGGTCAGACAGATATTTTCGGGCTGGGAGATGGGCCGAAAGAGCCGCTTTTATTACCCAATGCCACACCGTGGCTGCCTGCCGAAAAACTGCATCGGGAATTTCTTGCTGTCGGCTTTTATTTGTCTGCCCATCCATTGGACGAATATCGTACGCTACTTGATAAGATGCGTGTCCAGAAATATGCCGATTTTGATATTTCTGTACGAAAGGGCGTCACAGCCGGTCGTTTGGCGGGAACAGTTGTTGCCAAACAGATACGCAAGACTCGTATGGGCAAGAAAATGGGTATCATACAGTTTTCAGATGCGACAGGGCAGTTTGAAGCTATTCTATTTGCAGAAGGACTGGCGCAATATGGTGACCTATTGGAGCCAGGACAATCGGTTGTTATTACTGTTGGTGCAGAAAACCGGCCTGAAGGTGTGAGTTTGCGCATTCAGTCTGTGCAATCTTTAGAGGATGAAGCAAGCCGTCTGCAAAAGACAATGCGTGTTTTTGTGCGTTCGTCTGAAAACATTAATGCTATCTCGCATCAGTTACTCAAGGGGGGAGACGGCCAAGTTTCCATAATCATGATACAAAATGATGGTGCGCGGGAAACGGAGATTGCTTTACCGCAACGTTATAAGCTTAGTCCCCAGATCGCCGGTGCAATGAAGGCACTTTCTGGTGTTGTCGATGTTGAGGTCGTTTAACTTCGGCATAAAAATGCTGCGCTCCATGAGTTAAACTTGCTTGCCTTGTGTGTGTTTTTTTGTCAGTTTGAAATTATGTATGTCTCTGCGACGGATATTATGTCTGCTGCGCGATTTATTCGTATTGAGAAGAGGATTTTATGAAAGCTTTTATTTCTTTGTTGGCAGGCGGAATCTTGGCTGCCGGAATTTCATCAGCTTCGGCTTCTACTCTTGATGATGTTAAAGCACGCGGTGTTTTAAACTGTGGTGTCAGCAGCGGGCTTGTAGGCTTTAGTATTCCGGACGAAAAGGGAGAATGGACCGGCTTTGATGTTGATTATTGTCGTGCTGTTGCATCTGCTATTTTTGGTGATGCCAAGAAAGTAAAATTTGTTCCTCTTTCATCGAAGGAACGATTTACAGCATTACAGTCAGGTGAAATTGATGTTTTGATCCGCAATACGACATGGACGATGAGCCGTGATGTTTCGTTGGGATTAGAATTTACCGGTGTCAACTATTATGACGGCCAAGGGTTTATGATCAATTCCAAGAAAATTCCTGACATTACATCGGCCATCCAACTTTCCGGGGCATCTATTTGCGTCCAGTCAGGGACATCGACAGAACTGACATTGGCAGATTTTTTCCGAGATAACAAAATGGAATATAAGCCTGTTGTATTTGAAAAGTTTGCCGAGACCAATGCTGCTTATGATGCAGGGCGTTGTGATGTTTATACAACGGACCAATCATCGCTTTACGCTGTACGTCTTCAGCTTGCACATCCTGATGATCATACTGTATTGCCACAGATTATTTCTAAAGAGCCCTTTGGTCCGGCTGTTCGTCAGGGGGATCCGCAATGGGCTAATATTGTGCGCTGGACAAATTATGCCCTTATCAATGCTGAGGAGTATGGCATTACCCGTGCCAATGTTGAGGAAATGACAAACTCTAATAACCCGGATATCAAGCGGATGCTCGGTGCCGAACAGGGGAACAATATCGGGAAAGATCTTGGTCTTGATAATGATTGGGTTGTAAAAATCATTAAAAATGTTGGAAATTATGGCGAAATTTTTGAACGTAATATTGGGCAGAACACACCATTGAAAATATCACGTGGTATTAATGCACTCTGGTCTAAAGGTGGCCTAATGTATGGTATCCCGATCCGCTAGGTTTTTGGTTAGTACTTTTGGCTTCTTGCGATCCTATGAAAGACTGTCCATCTTCTTATCCCTTTAAAAAAATTGGATTTTTTAGGGCGAAGTTTTGGCGTAGCCTTTTTTGGCAGCTTTTTATTGTTGTCATTATTGTTTATGGTCTCCAGTGGTTGGTCAATAATACAATCGATAATTTAACGCGTGCAAAAATTACGTCTGGTTTTGGCTTTCTTGATATGCGGGCCGGTATTTCTATACCTGATAGTCTAATCGCCTATAATCCCGATTCTACCTATCTTCAAGCTTTGCTAGCTGGGTTGGTCAACACGATTGTTATGGCTATATTATCAATCTTTACAGCAACAATTATCGGCTTTTTTATTGGTTTGGGGCGTCTTTCGCATAATTGGCTGTTGCGTCAGTTCTGTACCGTTTATGTTGAGCTTTTTCGAAATATACCGCCCTTATTGGTGATATTTTTCTGGTATTTCGGGGTTTTGACGGTTTTACCGGATGCTAATAACAGTTTGTCCTTTGGTAAGTGGCTTTATATCAATAAAAAAGGGTTTTATTTCGCTGCTCCGCTTTGGGATGCCAACAGCTGTTTTGTCTTTTGGGTCTTCTTGGGAGGACTTTTATTAAGTGTTGTCTATGGATTTTATTGCCGTCGTCGTCAGCCCCATTTTTTACGTTGGCCTGTTTATTTGTTGTTGGTGCTTATCGTGCCACTGGCTATGCTTATTTTCTGGGTGCCGCCAACGGGGTTTGACTATCCGGTGAAAGGTTTTTTCAATTTCAGTGGTGGTAAGGCGGTATATCCTGAGTTTTTAGCCTTGTTTCTAGCTCTTTCACTTTATACGGGGGCTTTGATTGCAGAAACTATTCGCTCTGGTCTTCTCGGTGTTCCTAAGGGATATATTGAAGCTGCCAGCGCATTAGGTTTTAAAACACGGCAGCGTATCCGGCTGATTGTTGTTCCACTTGCAATGCGTATTATAATACCACCTCTGGCAAGCCAATATATGAATTTGATTAAAAACACTTCACTTGGTGTAGCTATTGGCTATTCTGAACTGATGCGTGTATCCAATACAATTTTTATCCAGACCAACCAATCTATCGAGGTCGTTGTTATATGGCTTGTTGTTTATCTGGGATTGAGCCTTATCGTTTCTTTATTGATGAATTGGTTTAATCGTAAAATGGCATTGGTGGAAAAATAGTATGGATAAAACACCATCATACAAGCCGCTTATAGCCGCTTCCCCACCGCCGGTTAAAGAAAAAAGCGTGAAGAGATGGCTCTTAAGTAACTTATTTAAGTCTTTACCTGATGGTATTGTTACTATTACCCTATTGGTTGTCATATATTTTATTTCAGTGCCGTTGTTACATTGGCTTTTTATTGATGCGGCATGGATTGGTGATGATCGTGGCGTTTGTACAACCTTGTCGCAAGGTGGGCTTAAACCTGATGGCTGGTCGGGAGCGTGCTGGGCTTTTGTTAATGCCAATTTTTCACAATTTATATATGGCAATTATCCGGTAGGAGAACGTTGGCGCGTCGACTTCACAGCGTTGATCGCATTGATGGTCAATATTCCGCTTTTGGTTCCGTCGTTTGGATACAAGTTTCTCAATGCCGCGGTTTCCTTATTTGTTGTGCCGATTATTGGCTGTATCGTCATTTATGGAGGTCTTTTTGGCCTTTCTGCTGTTGATACACAATTGTGGGGAGGCTTGATGGTGACGCTGATTATTGCTTATATCAGTATCACTATTTCGCTTCCATTGGGTACGCTTCTAGCGCTTGGTCGTCGTTGTGATTTGCCAGTTATCAGCCTTCTTTCGACTGGTTTTATTGAAATATTACGCGGCATTCCTCTGGTTGCCATTCTTTTTATAGCGAGTGTTATGTTTCCGATTTTCCTTCCAGATGGAATGAATTTCGATAAATTCTTACGCGCTCTTATCGGGATCGCTTTGTTCACATCGGTCTATATTGCTGAAGTTGTTCGTGGTGGTTTGCAAGCTGTGCCAAAAAGCCAGTATGAAGCGGCTCAATCATTAGGTTTTGGCTATTGGGGTACAATGCTTCTTGTTATTTTACCGCAAGCTTTCAGAATTATCATTCCCGGATTGATCAATACATTGATCGGCATGTTGAAGGAAACAAGCCTTGTCTATATTATTTCGATGTTTGATTTGTTGGGCAAAGTTACCCAGCTTTCGCAACAGGCAAAATGGATTACGCCGCAGACACCGGCAACGGCTTATGTCTTTGCTGGAATTGTATTTTGGCTGTTTTGCTTTTTGATGTCGCGATATGCCCATTTTATTGAAAAACGCATGCAGCGCCGCGAGCGTTAGAGGATTTAATGATGGCGATAGAAAGCAAAAAAACGAATATGCCTTATGCCGTTGAGATGTCCGGCGTAAACAAGTGGTTTGGCGATAATCATGTTTTGCGCGATATTGATTTAAATGTCTCGAAGCAGGAAAAGATTGTTATTGTCGGCCCATCGGGGTCGGGAAAATCGACATTGATCCGTTGCATTAATGGTTTGGAACAGATTGAGCAGGGTGATATCGTCGTTGAAGGCCTGAAGCTTGGCAATAATGCAAAAAACATCGAGCAGATCCGCCAAAATGTCGGTATGGTATTCCAACATTTTAATCTTTTTCCCCACCTTACAATTCTTGAAAATTGTACGCTCGCGCCGATTTGGGTTAAGAAAATACCGAAAAAAAAGGCCGAAGAACGTGCGATGGAGCTGCTTGAGCGTGTAAAAATACCCGATAAAGCCAATCAATATCCTGGTCAGTTATCGGGTGGGCAACAGCAGCGTGTCGCTATTGCCCGTTCTTTATGCATGGCCCCTCATATCATGCTTTTTGATGAACCGACATCGGCTCTTGATCCGGAAATGATCAAGGAAGTATTGGAAACGATGGTTGATCTAGCGACAACCGGTATGACGATGATCTGTGTTACCCATGAAATGGGATTTGCACGTGAAGTGGCTGATCGTATTATATTCATGGATCAAGGCCAGATTATTGAAAGCAACAAACCGGATGCTTTTTTTAACGCTCCTGATCATGAGCGTACACGGGCATTTTTCAAACAGATATTATAAAAGCTGTATTATCAATATTTATTTTTTGGCGAATTCGGTTGCATCATAATTATAAAGCCAGTCGAGGCTTGACATAAAGCTTTCAGGTGAGCGCATTTTCATCATTAAATTGCGCGCGACAGCTACCATACCGGTTGCATGGTAAACAAAGCGGTTGAAATTGCCCCGTTTGGCAACCATGCTTACACGTGTCGTGCGGATGTTATTGAACAGGGAAAGCGCTTCTGGCAGCGTTAAATCTTTCATTGAGAGAACTTCAGCAAGAGCAGCGGCATCTTCAATGGCCATGGCTGCGCCTTGTGCCGCAAAAGGCAATACAGCATGCGATGCATCGCCGAGAAATACTTGGCACTTGTTACCAAGAAATCGCATGTGGTTCATCTGGAAGAGCGGCCAGAATGTCCATTTCTCTGTGCTTCTAAATATTTCAAGAATGCTTGGGTGCCAGTCCTTGAAGTGGTCGAGCAGTAATTGTCTGTCACCTTCGTTAGACCATGTCTTTCCGGGAGAACTGCCTTTGGTGATGGCAACAAAGTTATAGGATTTCCCTGATTTTATCGGATATGTGACCAAATGGTTGCTTGGCCCCATCCATGCAGAGACAGTGCCACTCTCTTGCAGAGAAGATAGAAAAGCTCGAGGTATGTTTTCCATGGGAATAGTCGCACGCCATGCAATGAATCCGCTAAATACGGCATTTTCTTCTAAAGGTTGCAACTGTCGCAACTTTGACCATACACCATCACAGCCGACAAGAAGTGGCGTTGTCAGATGTTTCGGTTCTTCATTACAGGCAATTTTTATATCGACAGCATCAATGATAGAGGGGGCAATATCAACAACACTGTGTCCTAGCTTGAGTTCTATTCGTTTGTTGGTTTTAGCAAAATCTAAAAGTACGCGCTGTATATCGGCACGATGGATTGTAATATAGGGAGCATGCCACCGACGTTGGGCAATATCCTTTAAATTGACGCTTAAATAGTTTTTGAGATTTAATCCATCACTGAGAGTGAGAAGGGCGGGCTCAACCGCATATTTCATCAATTCGTCAAGCACACCTAAGCGCGCTAGAATACGCGTCGCATTGGGCGCAAGCTGAATGCCTGCACCCACTTCATGAAGTTCGCTTCCACGCTCGCATATTGTAACGGCAAAGCCTTTTTGGGCTAAGGCGAGTGCGGCTGAAAGACCTGCAATTCCAGCTCCGGATATAAGAATTGGTTTTTCAAGGTTGGCCATTATAAGGCTACCCTCCGGCAAGAAATTATATTAGGCCGCCTTATGATTGACGTCGAAATGGCATCCTTGGGGAATGGTTTCGCTGCCCTGTAATTTTGAATTATACTGATAAAATGTTGAGCAATAAGGACAAATCTTTGTATCATCTGCCCCCATATCAAGGAATATATGGGGATGGTCAAAAGGTGACGATGCGCCGACGCACATAAATTCCTTAACGCCGATATCGATCGTTTTATATCCGTGATCATTCTGGAAATGGGGAATCTGATGGTCTGCCATAGCTCTTACTCTGCTGTTTGTATAATCGAAAGGGAGCGATTCTTGTCGTAACCCAACTAAGTTAGTTTTGTCCTAATTTTCATCATAATGCAAGGTGGTTGCTGTGACAATTTGACATTGTTAATCATGGTGTCTTGTTCATAAAATTGTTATATTTCAAACAAAAATAAGGTACTATGTTCAAAGCATCATTGATGGTGCGCTCTGTAATTGGGGATATATATGACATCGAAAAAAAAACATACAGAAGATCATTCCAAAACCATACAGATGAATTTGACGACACCTTCTAGATTTATCAATCGTGAATTTTCTTGGTTGCAATTCAATAATCGTGTTTTGATGGAAGCATCGAATCCGAAACACCCGCTGCTTGAGCGTGTCCGTTTTCTTTCTATTTCAGCAACAAATCTTGATGAATTTTTTATGGTTCGCATTGCTGGCTTGGCTGGGCAGGTGCGCGCTGGCGTGATAACGCCGAGTGCGGATGGAAGAACGCCTCAGGAACAACTTGATTTTGTGTTGACAGAAGTCAGCCGTTTGCAAACAAATCAACAGGCTGAGCTACGTTCATTGCGCACAGAATTGAAGACGCAAGGTATTGAGATTATTCGTCCTGATAAAATGAACAAGGAAGAAAAGAAATGGTTGGAAGATCATTTTCTTGATACGATCTTTCCTGTGCTTACACCATTGTCGATTGATCCTGCCCATCCATTTCCATTCATTCCTAATCTGGGTTTTTCTATTGCGATGCAATTGGTGCGGCATACCGACAAGCATGTAATGACAGCTTTATTACGTTTGCCGACAACTTTGAAGCGTTTTATCCTTCTGCCAGCGCTTGGAAAGATAGCGCGCTATATTACCTTGGAAGATACGGTACGTCTCTTTATTGGATGTCTTTTCCCTGGGTATGAAGTAAATGGTGCGGGCACATTCCGTATTATCCGTGATAGCGATATCGAGGTTGAAGAAGAAGCAGAAGATCTGGTTCGTCTGTTTGAGACAGCCTTGAAACGTCGACGTCGCGGACAGGTTATCCGTATTGAGTTTGATTCTGAAATGCCGGAAAACTTGCGTCAATTTGTTGCAACTGAATTGGCTGTGCCTGAAAACAGGATCAGTGTGCTAGATGGCATTCTCGCTCTTAATATGATTTCTGAGATTGTCTCTATTGACCGCAGCGAACTGAAATTTGTTCCGTATAATCCACGTTTTCCAGAACGTATCCGTGAACATGGCGGGGACTGTTTTGCTGCTATTCGTGAAAAGGACATTGTTGTTCATCATCCTTATGAGTCTTTTGATGTTGTGGTCCAGTTTTTGCGTCAGGCTGCAGCGGACCCTGATGTTGTTGCAATTAAGCAAACGCTTTATCGTACATCCAATGATAGCCCGATTGTTCGTGCATTAATTGATGCTGCAGAGGCCGGAAAGTCTGTGACAGCATTAGTTGAGTTGAAAGCGCGTTTTGATGAAGAAGCCAATATACGATGGGCACGCGATCTTGAGAGAGCTGGTGTGCAAGTTGTATTTGGTTTTATTGAATTAAAGACCCATGCTAAAATGTCGCTTGTGGTGCGCCGTGAAGAAAACCGGCTACGCTCTTACGTGCATTTGGGTACAGGCAACTATCATCCTATTACAGCCAAGATCTACACAGATCTTTCGTTTTTCACGACCGATGACGAGATTGGCCGGGATGTTGCGTTGATATTTAATTACATTACCGGATATGCCCAGCCAGAAGCGGATATGAAACTTGCATTTTCGCCTCTCACACTTCGTAAGCGTATTCTCGGGCATATTGAAGACGAGATTGAAAATGCTAAAAAAGGATTGCCAGCGGCAATTTGGATGAAGGTTAATTCCTTGGTTGATCCGCAAATCATTGACGCGCTTTATAGGGCAGGGCAAGCGGGTGTTGAAATTGATTTGGTTGTACGTGGTATTTGCTGTCTTCGTCCGGGGATTAAAGGCTTTTCGGATAATATCCGTGCCAAGTCGATTGTCGGTCGGTTTTTAGAACACAGCCGCATCTTCTGTTTTGGTAATGGTCATGAATTGCCAAATGAAAAGGCCATTTTGTATTTCGGTTCTGCTGATATGATGACTCGAAATCTTGACCGGCGTGTAGAAACGCTTGTTCCTGTCTTTAATAAGACGGTACATCAACAGATACTTTCACAGATTATGCTGGCCAATATTGTTGATAATCAGCAAAGCTTTGAGATATTGAGTGATGGCACTTCACGGCGTGTTTGTCTTAAAGAGGACGAAATTCCTTTTAATGCACAGGAATATTTCATGAATAATCCAAGCCTTTCAGGGCGTGGCAAATCATTGCGTTCTTCCGCACCAAGGTTGATTGCGCAACGCAAACGCCATAAATAGTGATTTGGTCCATTCCTATTTTTTGTTTATAGGAATGGACATTATTTTTATTACGGGAAATTGCTTATGCATCCTCCTAAAGCGCAAGGACGTCTTAAAGGGCGCAAACCTTTGGCTGTTATAGATATTGGCTCCAACTCGGTCCGTCTTGTGGTCTATGAGGGGTTGGTACGTGCTCCTACGGTATTGTTTAACGAAAAGATACTTTGCGGCTTGGGCAAAGGTGTTGCGACAACAGGCCGATTGGAAGAAAGTTCTGTGACCATGGCCTTGCGTACGCTGAAGCGCTTTCGGGCTTTATGCGATCAGATGGGAACGATAGCTATCCATACTTTAGCAACGGCTGCTGCACGTGAAGCTGAAAATGGGCCCGCCTTTATTACTGAAGCCGAGGAAATACTGGGCGTTGAAATCAATGTTCTAAGCGGCAAACAGGAAGCAGAATATTCAGCCGCTGGTATTTTTTCTTCTTTTTATAAACCTAATGGCATTGCGGGTGATCTGGGTGGAGGAAGTCTTGAACTTGTCGACATTCATGGCAACAAGGCTACTAATGGTGTTACATTACCGCTTGGTGGATTGCGATTGCAGGACATGGCTCATGGAAACTTGAGTGAGGCTACAAAAATTTCCCGTCATTATTTGCGTAAGACAGCAATGTTACAGGCTGGGAAAGGACGAAAATTTTATGCCGTTGGCGGCACATGGCGCAATCTTGCAAAACTCCATATGAGTGCAAAAAATTATCCATTGCCGGTGATGCATGCCTATGAAGTAGTTACAGATGATGTTGAAAGTTTTCTGCAGCGTGTTGCGCATGGGGAGCTTGATCATATGCGCGGTATTTCTGCCGTTTCAAAAAATAGACGTCAGTTGCTTTCTTATGGTGCAACGGTTTTGATCGAACTGATCTATTGTATGGAGCCAGAAGCAATTGTATTTTCAGGTGCTGGCGTACGAGAGGGGTTTTTATATTCACTTTTGCCGAAAAAACTACAAAAGGCAGATCCTTTGTTAGCAGCAACTGAGGAAATGTCGGTTTTGCGTTCGCGCTCGCCGCAACATGCGAGGGAGTTGATTGATTGGACAACCAAGGCTTTTGAGGTTTTAGGCATTGAAGAGACTGAAAATGAGCGCCGCACACGTGAAGCAGCTTGTTTTTTGTCTGATATTGGTTGGCGAATTCATCCAGATTATCGCGGTGATCTCGCTTCAAACCAGATTGCCCTTGGTGCTTATCCTGGTATTGACCATGCTGGACGTGTTTATGCTGCTCTTGCTGTCTATTTCCGCAATGAAGGATTGGTTCACGATTCAGATGCGCCCTCTATCATGAAACTTGCTGATGATGCGACAGCCTATAAGGCTCGTGTGCTAGGCGCTTTAATGCGAGTTGCTAATATTTTTAGTGGTTCAACAGCTGGATTGCTACCACAAATTCTCTGGCAGAAGCAGAAACAAGGTGTATCCATTATTATACCTACAAAATGTGCTGATTTGATTGCTGAACGTCCTATCGGGCGACTGCAGCAATTGGAAAAGCTTGTCTCTATACCTTTGCAGTATCAGACTAGTTAGTCTCGGCTCATGGCTCGGGTTCTAGAGGAACAGATAGGAAATCTGCTGGCTCTCCGCTGAGTTCTTTATATAGATGTTTGATATTTTTGAGCCGGCATAGACCCGTGCCTTTTTCAGCGACAGCAGCTGTCCCGCATGCCGTTGCCAACCGGAAGGCTTCTTCTACATCACGTCCAATTGTCAAAGCATGAACCATACCGGCAACAAAACTATCTCCTGCACCTGATGCACTTAATACCCGTATAGGTGGAGATGAGAGATAAAGTATGCGTTCATCTGTGGCTAGTACGGCCCCTTGGTGCCCCAAGGTGACTGCAATAATTTTGCTGATACCCTTTTTGACAAATGTTTGCGCTTCTTCCGCAATTTCATGAACAGTCTGAAATGCTTTACCACAACAAGCTTCAAATTCACCCTGACTTGGTTTGATGAGCGTGAGACCACCTTTTTGGAAGACGTGGCGTAGCGATTCTCCCGATGTATCAAGGACACATTGTGCATTCCGACTATGTGCCAGATCTATTAAGTCGTCATAAACCTCAACCGGTACACCGCGTGGCAGACTGCCGCTGACTATCAACCATTCCCATTCCATTTCATGACAGCGTTTAATGACAGCTTGCCAGTCCTTGCGGGTCAGTACTGGACCTTGCGCAATAAACCGATATTCTAGTCCTGTGGATCGTTCATGCACCACATTATTAATTCGTGTATTTCCTTCGATCTTAATAATGTCGCACGGAATCTCCTGTTCTGTCAGAAGATGTTCTAGCACCTTGCCCATGACGCCGCCTGCGGCATAGAGGGCAGTTACATCGCCACCCAAAAGATGAATGACGCGGGCAACATTAATGCCACCACCACCCGGATGAAAGCTTTCATCAAAAGTTCTAATCTTGCGGGTAGAGCGGACATGGTCGGTTTCACTTGCCGCATCGACTGTCGGATTGAATGTGAGCGTAAGAATTTTTGCCATATCGGTAATATAACCTTTTATTGGACATTCATAATTGAGATTTTTTTATCAATAAACCGTAAGGCAATACGTCCTTCCAATAAGTCCAATGCAGATTTCCCGAACATTTCATAGCGCCATCCTTGCATGGCCGGAATTTTTGCATCTTTGCCCATGATGACTATTTTTTCTAAATCATCAGAATTGGCAAGGATGCGTGCAGCCAATCCGTTTTGGTCACTAATAAGTTTCAATAGTACCTTCAAAAGTTCTAAAGCTGCATTACCGCCTTCGGGTAAAGGTGTAGGACGTACAATGACAGGCAGCTCATCTTTTGGGGTGTCGCAGCCTTTTTTGATGGCATCAAGTAGACTTGCTGCATCGGAAGAACGTTCCCATCCATTTGAAATACCGCGGAGTCGGCCCAGCTCTTCTATTGATTTGGGTTGTTGTATAGCAATATCGACAAGATTGTCATCTTTGAGAACACGTCCACGTGGAACATTCTTTTTGCGTGCTATATCTTCTCGCCATGCGGCAATATGCTGCAAAACAGCAAGTTCCTTAGGTTTGCGAATGCGCCCCTTCACCCGTTTCCAAGCTTCATCCAATGGTGCGTCATAGGTTTTAGGTGACAGTAAAATAGCCATTTCATCATTCAGCCAGTCTTGACGATTTGAAGCTTTTAGCTGTTTTTTTAGGGAGAGATAGACATCACGCAAATAGGTTACATCTGCCAAGGCATAGTCCATTTGCTTTTCGGTTAAAGGGCGACGGCTCCAGTCTGTAAAGCGTGATGACTTATCAATATGGGCGCCCGTTATTTTTTGGACAATCTGGTCATAGGAAATAGACTCGCCATATCCGCATACACTTGCTGCGATTTGGGTGTCAAAAAGAGGAAAAGGAATAATGCCACCTAAATAATAGATAATTTCAAGATCTTGGCGGGCAGCGTGAAAAACTTTTGTAATTGATGGGTTTTGCATCAATGCAAAAAAAGATGCCAGATCGATGTTTTTTGCAAGTGGATCAATAAGAGCCTCACACTCAGGTGTTGCTATTTGAATAAGACAAAGATTGGGCCAATAGGTTGTTTCGCGAATAAATTCTGTATCAACCGTCACAAAATCGGATTGGGATATTTTTTTGATGTATGTATCTAATTCATCGGTTTTTGTAATCAGCATAGGCTTTATCCGTAGGGGGAAATCAATAATTGATTTCTTTTACAATATTTTTTATTGCGCATATGAGAGCATATCTTGACAAATAGCGATCAAAATGCGCTTTTGCGGCAGATATTAGGGTATGGCTTCCAGCCCTACAACATATTTTATAAAGGTTGGCATAATGCATCGTTATCGTAGCCATACATGTGAAGCACTTCGCAAGAGTGATGTGGGCAGTAATGTCCGTCTTTCCGGTTTTGTACATCGTGTCCGCGATCATGGCGGTATTCTGTTTATTGATCTTCGTGACCATTACGGCATAACACAAATTGTTGCTGATCCTGATTCTGCGGCTTTCAAAATAGCAGAGATGGTGCGTGGTGAATGGGTGATACGTGTTGATGGCGAGGTCAAAGCACGCTCAGAAGAGACAATAAACAGTGCACTACCGACTGGCGAGGTTGAGATTTTTGCTCGTGAGATTGAAGTGCTGTCAAAGGCTGAAGAATTACCTCTGCCTGTTTTTGGCGAGCCTGATTATCCTGAAGATATTCGCTTGCGTTATCGTTTCCTTGATTTGCGGCGTGAAACACTGCATAGCAACATTATGAAGCGTACTGAAATTATCCGTTCAATGCGCAAGCATATGCAGGATATTGGCTTTACCGAGTTCAGTACACCAATATTAACGGCATCATCACCGGAAGGCGCTCGTGACTTTCTGGTTCCAAGCCGCATCCATCCAGGTAAGTTCTATGCACTGCCACAGGCTCCTCAGCAATATAAACAATTATTGATGATGTCGGGTTTTGACCGCTATTTCCAGATTGCTCCATGTTTTAGAGATGAAGATCCACGTGCTGATCGCTTGCCGGGCGAGTTTTATCAGCTGGATGTGGAAATGAGCTTTGTTGAACAGGAAGATATTCTGTCAACCATGGAGCCGGTTATTCGCAGTGTTTTTGAGGAATTTGCGAATGGCAAACAGGTGAGTCAGAAATTTGCACGTATTCCTTATGATGAGGCAATGCGTAAATATGGTTCGGATAAGCCTGATTTGCGCAATCCAATTGTTATGGAAGATGTATCTGAACATTTCAGAGGATCTGGTTTTAAGGTTTTTGCCAATATTCTAGAAAGCGATAAGCAATCGCAAGTATGGGCTATACCAGCCAAAACTGGCGGTAGCCGTGCTTTTTGCGATCGCATGAATAGCTGGGCACAAGGTGAAGGACAGCCGGGCCTCGGTTACATCTTTTGGCGTAAGGAGAATGATGCTCTGGAAGGAGCGGGGCCTATTGCTAAGAATATTGGACCTGAACGGACTGATGCAATTCGTCAGCAACTGGGCCTTGATGATGGTGATGCATGTTTCTTTGTTGCGGGCGATCCGAAAAAATTTGCTTCTTTTGCCGGTAATGCTCGTATTCGTGCAGGCGAGGAATTGAATCTTCTTGATCGAGATCGTTTTGAATTGGCCTGGATTGTTGATTTTCCGTTCTATGAGTGGAATGAAGACGAGAAGCGGGTTGATTTTTCCCATAATCCTTTTTCAATGCCTCAGGGTGGAAAAGAAGCCTTGGATGGGCAGGATCCGCTGACAATTAAAGCATTCCAGTATGATATTGTCTGTAACGGTTTTGAAATTGCATCGGGCGGTATTCGCAATCATTTGCCTGAAACAATGGTCAAGGCATTTGAGATTGCTGGTTTATCAAAGGATACAGTTGAAGAGCGGTTTGGTGGGCTTTATCGTGCTTTCCATTATGGTGCTCCGCCGCATGGCGGCATGGCTGCGGGTATTGATCGTATTGTCATGTTGTTGTTGGGTGTGAAAAATTTGCGTGAGATTTCGCTTTTCCCAATGAACCAGCAGGCGCTTGATCTGCTCATGGGCGCTCCATCCGATGTGATGCCGGCACAGTTGCGAGATCTTTCAATTCGTTTGATTCCACAGACAAAAGAATAAAAAAAAGCCGGTTTTCCGGCCTTTTTTTTGTTTATTGGTTGGCTTTGAATTCGATATCAAGAATTTCAACCAACTTTTCCGGCTTTCCTCTGGTCTGCTTTTCAATGTCAGAGAAAAGAATCGGCGTCTTGCTCTTGGCGTGAATAGTGATGTTTTTCGGATCATCGAGGTAGCTGTTTACGGCACCTGTCAATTGTCCGACGAATTGTGTATTAGGAATTTTCATACCGATAAAGGGTAAGAAAGCTTTGATCTGGTCAGTCAATTGTTTGCGGGACTGTCCATTTTTTGTCGAAATATAATCAAGCACGCGATTGGTGAGCGAGGCATCTGAAAAATTCAATGTCAGTTCGCTGAAAGTAAGATCATGTGGGCTGGGAAATACTTTACCATTCGACTTTATATACCGCTCTTTAAACTCATTTGTCATAGCAAGGCTGGTCTGGAGGTTGAGTTCGCCGATATTATCGAGTTGTAATTTGCTTTGACGTAAATTGATTGCGCCGGTCGTTGATTGAAAGTTTAAAACACCGGACATTGAACCTTGCAGTTTATCATATCCAAGTTCTTGAAAAGTAGAATAAGCAAAGGATGGTAATACAGCCTTAGGTTCAACCATAAAATGTTCGACAGTCACTTGGCTATCTGCAGAATCATCTGTAAGTGCTGCATTGATATTCGTGGCGACAGCAATGGTTTTATTTTCTGCTAAAAGGCTGATGTCATCAATTGTAGAAGCTGCAAATAATGTATTGTCGCCATTATTCAAATCTGTAGACAGATTATCGATCTCAAGTCCCTTGATGTTGATTTTTCTTCCTTCGTCGAGATTGGCCTCTATTGGTTTGAAAATAATTTTCTCGGCCTTGAGGGTGCCATTGTCCTGTGAAACACCAGAAAAGTGAACTTCACTCACACGCATCGATTCATTGGGGTTGTTATCCGCTTCTGCCTGCAGTTCGACGTCTTTGAGAACAATTTCATTGTTAGTGCTGGAAGAGAGGCCGACAGTCAGTTTTTGGCCACGTTTTTCAGCCCATTTCTGTAGCGTTGACGTTAATTGCTCAGGTGTGACAGATTGTTGCGCATAGGATAGGGTCGGCAGGCCGGTAGATATAATAACGGCCAAAGAAAGTTGCGTTGAGAAGCGGGAGAGAATAGACATAAAGGCTCCTGAATATTTATGGGATGCTTAAAGCGGGTTTGTTCTAACAGTTGACGTTGATAACTTCAAGAATGCGCATAACGCTTGCCAGTTGCGGCTTGCAGGCGAATCACCCACTTGTTATGAGAAGATATGTCAAAAGAAGTGATTCCATCCGCAGCCGATCAAAATATACAAACAGTCGAATTGCGTTCTGCTTTGCAGGAGCGCTATCTTGCCTATGCACTTTCTACAATCATGCATCGTGCATTGCCTGATGTCCGGGATGGTTTGAAGCCAGTTCATCGGCGTATTATTCATGCCATGCGGCTTTTAAAGCTTAACCCCGATCAGGCTTATGCAAAATGTGCCCGTATCGTTGGTGATGTGATGGGTAAGTTTCATCCGCATGGTGATGCTTCGATTTATGATGCGCTCGTGCGTCTGGCACAGGATTTTGCTGTGCGTTATCCATTGATTGATGGGCAGGGTAATTTTGGTAATATCGATGGTGATAATGCAGCGGCTATGCGTTATACCGAAGCGCGGATGACTCAGGTTTCCAGCCTTTTGCTGGAGGGTATTAACGAGAACGCTATTGATTTTCGTCCCACTTATAATGAAGAAGATGAAGAACCTGTTGTTCTTCCTGGTGCTTTTCCCAATCTTCTCGCCAATGGCTCTTCTGGCATTGCCGTCGGTATGGCCACATCGATTCCGCCACATAATGTTGCAGAGCTTTGTGAGGCAGCACTTCATCTGATTGCCAATCCTCATGCAGCAAATGAAGATATTGTTACTTTTGTTAAAGGGCCGGATTTTCCAACGGGTGGCATCCTTGTTGAACCGAAAGAGCAGATTCTCGATGCCTACCGGACAGGACGCGGTTCATTTCGTCTGCGTGCGCGCTGGCATAAGGAAGAAGGCGCACGTGGCTCATATGTCATCGTTGTTACCGAAATTCCTTATCAGGTGCAAAAGTCACGTCTGATTGAGAAAACAGCTGAGCTGCTTTTAGCACGCAAGTTGCCAATGCTTGAAGATATTCGCGATGAATCTGCCGAAGATATACGTATCGTATTAGAACCTAAAAACCGTACAATCGATCCGGAACTATTAATGGAATCGCTATTCAAGTTGAGTGACTTTGAGGTGCGCATTCCATTGAATATGAATGTTCTTTCAATGGGCAAGGTGCCTAATGTTCTTTCTTTACGGGATGTTTTGCAGCAGTGGCTTGCGCATCGTAAGGAAGTCTTGGTGCGCCGGTCACAACACCGTTTGGATGAAATTGCTCGCCGTCTCGATATATTGGGTGGTTATCTTATAGCCTATCTCAATCTGGATGAGGTTATTCGTATCATTCGAGAGGAAGATGATTCTAAAGCTGAACTTATTCGCTCTTTTGAATTGACCGAGACACAGGCCGAAGCCATTTTGAATATGCGCCTCCGTTCATTACGGCGCTTGGAAGAGTTTGAGATCAAGAAAGAATTTGATTCTCTGACTGCAGAGCAAAAGGAATTGGAAGCATTGTTGCAATCCAACACCCGGCAATGGAAGACCATTGCCGGCGAAATTGCCGCTTTGCGCAAAACATTTTCGGTCGATACAGCGCTTGGTGCGCGTCGCACAAGCTTTGAAGATGCACCAACCCACGATATTGAAGATATCCAACAAGCCATGATCGAGCGGGAACCGGTCACCATCGTCGTATCCGAAAAAGGCTGGATGCGGGCCATGAAGGGGCATCTTTCAGATTACAAGAGCCTCTCTTTTAAGGAAGGTGATGGCCTGAAGCTAGCCTTCCCAGCCTATACAACCGATAAGATTATCGTTGTCAGTACAGCGGGCAAGTTCTTTACAATTGGTGCGAATATATTACCTGGCGGGCGAGGGCATGGTGATCCTATCCGTATTCTTGTTGATATGGATAATGATCAGGATATTCTGACGTCCTTTGTTCATGAGCCTCAAGGTAAGCTGTTGATTGCCTCCCATATGGGGAATGGCTTTATTGTGCCGGAAAGTGAAACGGTTGCCAATACACGCAAAGGCAAGCAGATTATGAATGTTAAGCAGCCGGATGAAGCTTATATCTGTAAACGCATACAGGGCGATCATGTTGCTGTGGTCGGTGAAAATAGAAAAATGTTGGTATTCCCACTGGATCAGATTCCCGAAATGAGCCGCGGCAAGGGGGTGCGTCTGCAACGTTATAAGGATGGTGGAATTAGCGATATTTGCACCTTCAATATTGCCGATGGTCTGGTTTGGACGGATGTGGCAGAGCGTATATTTACACGTTCAAAAGATGAATTGCTCGAATGGATTGGTACTCGGGCTGGCGCAGGGCGCATGGTGCCAAAAGGCTTTCCTAAAAGCGGAAAGTTCTCAGGATAACAAAAAGATAAGTTTCTTTGTTGGAGCGGATTGTTAATTATCCACGTCCACGATAGCCTGCAACATCCTGGGGTGGTATCCAAACATTTTCAGGGGTCTTGCCGCTTTGCCAAAAGACATCAATGGGAATACCGCCGCGCGGATACCAATAGCCACCAATCCGCAACCATTGTGGCTTTAACAAATCAAAAATCCGGCGTCCAATTGCAACGGTACAATCTTCATGAAAGGCGCCATGATTGCGAAAAGAGCCCAGATATAATTTAAGCGATTTGCTTTCAACCAGCCATTGGTCGGGAATATAATCGATAACCAGATGGGCAAAGTCCGGTTGTGCGGTGATTGGACACAATGATGTAAATTCGGGTGCGGTAAAGCGAACACAATAAGCTGTATCGGCTTGCGGATTAGGAACCTTTTCCAATACGGCCTCTTTGGGAGAGGCCGGTAAGTCTGTTTTTGTGCCGAGCTGCTTCAAGCCGTTATAGATGGATTTCTCACTCATTCGTCAGCCTCTTTCTTGATGTTTTTTTAATGTCTCTTGCCAGAAGTCTTCATCTTCATAATCGGTCGGATCGACAACTTCAGCAAGAAAAAAGGCTTCACGTCGTTCAACGCATGTTCCACAACGTCCGCAATGTTTTTCTCCGCCCTTATAACAAGACCATGTCTCGATAAAGGGAACACCATTTTCGTTGCCGTCACGGACAATGGCAGTTTTGTTTTTATCGACATAAGGCGCATAGAGCGAGACAGCATTGTCGAGTGATAGTTTTTCCATTGCATCAAATGCCGAAATAAAGTTGGGGCGACAATCGGGATAGATAAAATGGTCGCCGCCATGGACAGCAAGGGCGACATGGTCCGCTTTGTTTGCAGCCGCTATAGCATAAGCAATTGTTAAAAATACAGCGTTCCGATTAGGTACAACGGTTACCTTCATAGTTTCTTCGCTATAATGGCCATCAGGTACTGCGATATTGTCGGTTAAGGCTGATCCGATAAGGGCTTTGCCAATATTTGAAATATCAATGAGATGAAAGGGAACGCTAAGTTTTTGCGCACATAGCTTTGCGTATTGCATTTCTTTGCTGTGCTTTTGTCCATAATTGAATGAGATAATTGCACCAAGTGCGTTGCGGGCTTTGAGATGGTAGGCAAGGGTCACTGAGTCTAGGCCGCCTGAACAGATAAGATACGCATTCATTGTTATTATTTTCCATATCCGGTTTTTTCTGGACCACGCATATCCAAAAATTCCTGTTTGCCTGTTACGCCGTAGAGTTGCTTAAGAAAAAAGCGTACTTCTTGATTGTTTTTGAGCCGATTGCGATGCTGGTTTAATGTTCTTATCTTGATAAGGCCGGATTCTCCAAACCCATCAACAAGGACCAGACGCGGCTGACCTGTTCGCCAGCTCAAGACAACATTTGACATATCCATATCATGCACGACGATGCGGGTATGGCGCACCCATGAGATAATATCGACAATTTGCTCCATATAGAGGTCAATTTTATCGGCATAATACGCAATAGAATGGCCATAACCGTTATTTTCATCACATTCTGCTTCCATGACCATGCCCAGCCCCATATCTGTTTGGGCCAATTCAATAATAGATAGAATATGTGCACGGTCTTCAGGGGATTTGAATTTCTTAAATTCCCTATATTCACCCATATTGGTGCTATTGGTATGAAGTCCCTTCCATAAGCGTTTTACAGTCGAATAGCCGTAGATTTTTTTGATCCATTTTTGCAGCGGTATTTTAATCAGCAGGTTTTTATTGTCAGGATGTACGTAGACAGCTCGTGATGTTCCGGCAAATAAAGGTTTTTGATCTGATATCTTGATAATGGAGGTCATGGTTCACGCATGTATTCATAAAATTTTCGGGAACATACGCGCAATGGATAAGCAAGTAAATGCACAAAGAACCCTGTTGGGGAGGACAGCTATTCTATATATTGCCATCGGTCATTGATTAATCGTTCTTGTGGTCTGAAGCGCTGTTTATAATTCATCTTATGCGACCCCTCGACCCAATAGCCAAGATAGAGATAAGGGAGGCCCATATCTCGTGCTCGCTTGATATGATCAAGTATCATATAAGTGCCAAGTGAACGTTGAGAGAGAGACGGTCTATAAAAAGAATAGACCATAGATAACCCGTCGCTGATAACATCGGTCAGGGCCACGCCGACTAGCGAGCTTGACATGCAATCGTTTGCCGCTCCCATATCATCATTGCGATATTCAATAACCATTGTATCTACATGGGTATCTTCGATCATCATTTGATAGTCTTTCATTGTCATATCGGCCATCCCCCCGTTAGGGTGTCTATGGTCCTGATAGTCCTGAAAGAGTATGTATTGTTCCGGGTTTGCAAGTGGAAGGCACTGGTTTGAGAGAATATTGTGATTTCGTTTTTCAATGCGTTTCATTGATTTGTCCGCGGAAAAGGAAGCAACGCATACCCTCACGGATATGCATGCCTGACAGTTTTCACAAACTGGCCGATAAGCTATGTTTTGGGATCTCCTGAAACCACCTTGATTGAGCAGGTTGCCGATATCACAGGCAAATGGACCAGAAAGATGGGTAAACACTTTCCGTTCAAAATGCCCGTCAAGATAAGGACACGGTTGCGGTGCCGTCAAATAGAATTGCGGTTTTACCGTTTCGTGTTCGCTCATTCTGTCCGATATCCAGATATGATGTCAAAAACTGCAACACCTTGGTTGTCATATAATGTAGAATGATTATGGCCAGCGTGTTGTTTTATTTTTATTAGCGTGTGGCGGCCGTTACAATAATTTCAACCAGATAATCAGGGGACGCCAATTTGGCTTCGCCAGTTGCGCGTGCAGGCGTATTGTTAGGATCAACCCATTTTTCCCATACAGCATTCATTGCTTCGAAATATCTCATATCGCTCAGCCAGATTGTCGCTGAGAGGATCATGGATTTATCGCTATTTACACTGGCTAAAAGGCGATCGACTTCTGCCAGAGCGTCCTGTGTTTGTTTGGTAATATCCCCACCATTTTCCCCGACTTGTCCGGCTAAAAATGCCATCTTGTTATAGCTAACGACTGCACTCATAAGGTTGTTGGATTCAAGTCTGGTGATCGTCATTGTCTTTCCTTTTATTTATACAGCTATACCATAAAGGTCATAAGCATCTGATTTTTCTATTTTTACTGTTACGATGTCCCCTTGTCTCAGCGGACGGCGTGATGTGATGTGCACATTGCCATCAATTTCAGGTGCATCATATTTACTGCGACCGATTGCCTGTGTGCCATCGGCTTTGTCGATGATGACAGGCAGTCGTTTGCCAACTTTTTTGCTGAGTAGCTTGGCCGAAACTTTTTGCTGGGTTTCCATAAATTTGCGCCAACGCATTTCCTTTACGTCATCTGGAACCTCTAACAATCCTAATGCGTTGGAGGGTGCACCATGAACAGGTTCATATTTGAAACAACCTGCACGTTCGATTTTTGCTTCATTCAACCAGTGCAGCAACATATCAAAATCATCATCTGTTTCACCGGGAAAGCCAACAATGAAGGTAGAGCGCAAAGCAAGATCTGGGCAGATTTCTCGCCATTTTTCAATGCGCCTGCTTGTTTTTTCCTGATGGGCAGGACGCTTCATGTTTTTTAATACTGTTGGTGAAGCATGCTGGAAGGGGATGTCAAGATAAGGAAGTATCTTGCCGTCTGCCATTAAAGGAATAACATCATCAACATGCGGGTAAGGGTAGACATAGTGCATACGAATCCATATGCCCATTTCACCGAGTTCTGTAGCCAAATCTAGAAATTTAGTACGTATTTCACGATCTTTAAACGTGCTACTAGCGTATTTTAAGTCAACGCCATAAGCACTTGTATCCTGTGAAATGACAAGCAGTTCTTTGACACCTGCCTTAGCGAGTTTTTCTGCTTCGCGTAATACATCTGCGATCGGACGAGATACAAGATTGCCGCGAAGATGCGGAATAATACAGAAACTGCAGCTGTTGGAACAGCCTTCGGAAATCTTGAGATAGGCATAGTGGCGGGGCGTCAGGCGAATTCCTTGTTCTGGCACAAGGTCGACAAACGGATCATGGATGGGTGGCGCGGCTTCATGAACTGCATTAAGCACACTTTCATAGGCTTGCGGGCCAGTAATCGCCATAACACTGGGATGTGCTTTACGGATAATATCAGGCTCGGCACCAAGGCAGCCTGTTACAATAACTTTACCATTTTCCTTGATGGCTTCACCGATATTAGCCAATGATTCATCCCGGGCAGAATCGAGAAATCCGCAAGTGTTGACGATCACAAGATCCGCACCTTCATGATTACGGGATATTTCATACCCTTCAGAACGCAGGCTGGTAATAATACGTTCGGAATCCACCAGGGCTTTAGGGCAGCCCAATGAAACAAAACTTATTCTTGGTGAAGGCATGAGTTATCCTGACATAGAAACCGGTTAGGCAAGTGAAAAATTCGTTTGTTGCCCATAACACATAGGAAACAGGCAAGCAATAAATGCCCATCGTCATAAAAGTAGTCTTAATAACGTCGGATCAGGCCAACAAGTTTTCCTTGAACGCGAATCCGGTCTGGCCCAAAAATACGCGTTTCATAAGCAGGATTGGCGGCTTCTAGTGCTATGGACGCTCCTTTGCGACGATAGCGTTTCAATGTTGCTTCTTCATCATCAACAAGGGCTACTACAATTTCTCCTGGACTTGCCGTGTCTGATTTTTTAATAATAACGGTATCACCATCAAAAATACCGGCTTCAATCATGGAATCGCCTTTAACCTCAAGCGCATAATGTTCACCGCCACCAATCATATCGGCAGGTAGGGAAAGTGTATTTGTTTGATGTTCTATGGCTGAGATTGGAACACCTGCAGCAATGCGTCCCATCAAGGGAACATTGACATTGGCAGCTTCTTCCATATCGGTAGGCATTGCCATTTTGGTTTGGGCAGGTGCAGTGTTTTTAACCAGACTAGGACGAAAACCACCAGCTGGTGCCAAGCCTGGAGCAATGGAGTCAGGAAGACGTACAACTTCCAATGCTCGAGCACGATTAGGCAAACGGCGTATAAAGCCACGCTCTTCCAAAGCAGTAATCAAGCGATGAATGCCTGACTTTGAAGCCAAATCAAGAGCTTCTTTCATTTCATCGAAAGAAGGGGGAATGCCCGTCTCTTTCATGCGGTCATGAATGAACAACAAAAGCTCATGTTGTTTGCGTGTCAGCATAATGGTCCCCAACAGAATCAATGAAAACAAAACAAGAACATACACTATATGTTCCATTATTGTTCTGCAAGGGTTTCAAAAAAATTAATTTTAAATGGGATATTTGATAATGAATAGAGAGACCCAAGGTCTCTCTATTCATATTTTTAGACTTATTAGAAAAAGCTTTTTCTTTGCCACCAGCCGGCACGCTTGGGCTTTTCGGCCTCCGGTTCGGTGTTTGAAGATGTGACAACGGGTTCGCTTATAGCTTCTTCTGTTGTCTTTTTAGATGCAGCTTTTTTGGTGCGCGTAGTCTTCTTGGGAGGATCAATTGTTGAGTTAGTTGCAGGCTCTTGATCTTTTATTGTCTCGTTAGCTGCTTTTTTACTGCGTCTAATTACTGCTTTTTTTGTTTTCTTGGCAGATTCTTCAATTTCTTTAATATCAGATTCTACTTCAATTGTGACTTCTGCCTGCTTGGGTGCAGCTTTTTTGCGGCCACGTTTTTTAGGCGCTTCTTCACTGATGTTTTCTATAGGTGTTTCTGCAACAGCAATGTCGACTATCTCTTGTGTCGATGGTGCTGTCTTGTTGTTGCGACGTGATTTCTTGGCCTTTGTTTGTGTCTTAGGCTCAGAAACTTGGTCAGGTGCAATAAATGTATCAAGGTTGCCGACAGGCTCAGCTGCTGGTGCATGACGGCGGCGACGTGCTTCGCGTACTTCACGCAGAGCCTGTTCGGCAAATGCACCGACTGGTTCTGCATAGGGAAGACGACGACGATCAAATTCACCATCCCGATTGCGGCGTCCACCGCGACGTCCACGACGACGACGGCGGCGGCGGTCCTCTTCACGTTCACTGTCAGATGATTCAATATTCTGGTTGTGCCCGTTTTCATTATCAGAATGGCGCTCGCCACGTTGTCCACGGCGACGGCGGTTTCTCGACGGACGATGTGATTCTGTCTGTTCGTTGTTTTCTTCTTCGTCCTCGAAAGTGATATCCTCGATTGGGTCTTCTTCTTCAACCGGCAGAAGCTGGATTGGTGCAGCGGGCGTGCCGGTTGCCTCAGCCCCCTTGATGATAATAAGATGCTGGTTTCCAACGCTTTCATCTGTTTCGAAGTTGATAACAAGACCAAAACGTTTTTCCAGATCCGCTAGGACTGTTCTCTTATGATTGAGAACATAAAGAGCGGTAGAAACAGGTGTACGGACCGTAATGTCAAAATGGCCATTGCGTAGAAGGTATTCTTCAATCGTACGAACGACATGAAGGGCCAGTGAAGAATCTGAACGCACATGCCCGGTACCGCCACAGTGGGTGCAGGGCTGGGTTGTGCTTTCAAGAACGGAAGCCCGAATGCGCTGCCGGCTCATTTCCATAAGACCAAAATGGGAAATACGACCGACCTGAATACGGGCGCGGTCATCTTTTAGGCAATCTTTCAACCGTTTTTCAACAGCACGAATATTGCGTTTCTCATCCATATCAATGAAGTCGATAACAACGAGACCGGCCAAATCGCGCAAGCGTAATTGACGGGCAACCTCTTCTGCCGCTTCTATGTTGGTCTGATAGGCTGTTTCCTCAATTGAATGTTCTTTTGTCGAGCGACCAGAGTTAACGTCGATTGCGACAAGTGCTTCAGTCTGATTGATGACAAGATAACCGCCAGATTTCAATGTGACTTGCGGCTGCAACATTTTATCTAGCTGTGTTTCGATGCCATTACGGGCAAAAATAGGGTAGGGATCACGATAGGGCTGAACAACTTTTGCATGGCTTGGCATAAGCATGCGCATGAAATCTTTAGCTTCGCGATAGCCTTCATCTCCGGCTACAAGAATTTCGCTAATATCTTTATTATAAAGATCGCGGATCGATCGCTTGATCAGGCTACCTTCTTCATAGACAAGGGCAGGTGCCGTCGATTGAAGTGTCAGATTGCGAACATTTTCCCATAAACGCATTAGATATTCATAATCGCGTTTAACCTCGACCTTAGTACGATTGGCACCGGCTGTACGCAAAATAACGCCCATGCCTTTGGGGACTTCAAGTTCCTTGACAATATCTTTAAGGCGCTTGCGATCCTGTACATTAGTAATTTTTCGTGAAATACCGCCACCACGAGCTGTATTGGGCATAAGTACGGAATAGCGTCCGGCCAGCGACAGATAGGTTGTAAGCGCCGCACCTTTATTGCCACGTTCTTCCTTGACTACCTGGATTAGCAAAATCTGGCGGCGCTTAATAACTTCTTGTATCTTATATTGCTTGCGCTGGAATCGTTGTGTCGGCACTTCTTCCATCGCATCACCGGCGCCGACTGATTCAATGCTGTCTTCACTATTTTCGTTGTCCTCATCAGGCTCAACGTCAACAGATTCTGCATCTTCATGGAGCGTATCGGTTTCTACGTCTTCTGCTATTGTTGCTTTCTTGGGTTGACGCCCGCGTTTCTTTTTAGCGCTTTTTTCAGCGATCAGGTCATCTTCTTCATTATCTTCAATAGCGGCCTGTTCCTCAGCTTCAATAAGAGCCTGACGATCGGCAACCGGAATTTGATAATAGTCGGGATGGATTTCGGAAAAAGCTAAAAAACCATGACGGTTGCCACCATATTCGACAAAAGCAGCCTGCAAAGAAGGCTCTACCCTTGTGACGCGGGCTAGATAGATATTTCCCTTTAACTGTTTTTTGTGCTGAGATTCAAAATCGAATTCTTCAATTCGGTTTCCACGAACAACAACAACCCGTGTTTCCTCCTGGTGGGAGGCGTCGATAAGCATTTTGTTTGACATTGTAAATAATCCTGAAGGCGACGCGCGATAAAGCAAGCAAAGGCTTTGTATGATCAAAGCTGTTTGAAATGGCGCGATGTCTGCCGTTAAATGGCTGTTTTGCAGAAAAAATAGATAAAGAGCGCGGTAAGTTCGCGGTGATCGCAGCCAAATGAGAGCTGTATATCGATATAGCCGGAAAAGACATAATCCTGCGCTGTCTCCACAAAACGGTTTTTCTCAAATCCGGTTATGCCGGATCACGAAACTTTATTCAAAAGCGCGGTCATCTGCGGAAACGATAGGTAAAATAAACCTTGTTCGCCGATGCCTGCGCCGCTAGAGGTTGATGGGCAAGGGAAGAATGTACTATAAGACATTCGATTCGATGACCAATTCACCACGATACGCTTTTATTGGCATATTATGCTTATGACAAGTAGCAATATTTGGACAGAGCCTTTTCGGTGTGATGCTTTGGCGGAAAAAATGGTTTTGATAAAACGTTTTATCACTCTTTGTTGCCTTTTATTGGTTGGTTTAGGCGCCTTTTTTGTGACGTCTTTGGATGCTCAAGAAAAAAACAATGATCATTTGAAAATGATCAGTCTTCGTATTGTTGGCGACGATAATCGGCTACGGATTGTTACGGTTTTCAATCAGAGACCTGATTATAGGATCCAGCTTCTTAAAAATCCGACACGGATTGTTATTGATATGGATGCTATGGAGTTTGTTAATCCGGCTGAAACTGTTGCAACGCATGGCTTGATTAATGCCGTACGATATGGCGCTACGGGAAATGCCAGCTCGCGCATTATTTTACACGCCAATCGTTATATCAATATTGATAATGCCAGGATTGGGGCTTTGGACGGTGGTTTATGGCAACTGATTATAGATATAGAAAAAACGGATCGCGCATCCTTTGATAAAGCAGTCAGGCAATATCAAAAATCATTTTTACAAAATGATGATACTACCAGACAAAAGGGAGCCAATGATTTCCGTGTTGTCATTGATGCAGGCCATGGTGGCATTGACAGCGGTGCCAAGGGGCTAAGCGATATACTGGAAAAAAACGTAACGCTGGCTTTTGCCAGATCACTACGTGATGAATTGGAGCGAACTTCCGGGCTGGATGTGTTTTTAACACGTGATAGTGATGTATTTCTGAGGCTTAATGAGCGCGTCCAGAAAGCGCGTGCCTATGGTGCCGATCTTTTTATTTCTATTCATGCAGATACAATTAATGTGCGTGATTTACGCGGCGCCACCGTTTATACTCTTTCTGACAAAGCATCCGATGATATATCCAAATTATTGGCCGAACGAGAAAACAAGGCAGATCTTCTTGATGGATTGCCGCCGGATGAACAGCCTGAAATAGCTGATATACTGATTGATCTAACCCGACGTGAAACCCACAGTTTTTCTGTCAATTTTGCCGATAGCCTGATTTCGAATTTTAAAAATAACAATATATTGTTGATTAATAATCCGCATCGTTATGCCGGTTTTCAGGTGTTAAAAGCTCCAGATGTTCCTTCTGTTTTAATTGAAATTGGATATTTGTCGAATAATGAGGATGAAAAGTTGATAACGAATCCGCAATGGCGGAAAAAAATGGCGGCATCCATTGCTTCGTCTGTTCGTAGTTTCGCCGATTACAGGGCTGGCAGGATCAAAAGAGATTGATAGCCTGTTAATAACGCCTATATAAGGCAAAAATGATTTTTATGGTCATAAGAATGACAATAAGTTAAACGATAAGGCGCTTGCAAATTCACTGAAGGATGATTATCGCCAGTGGAGTATGTGTATGCGGTAGAGCGGAAATAAAGTGGCGACCTGTTAATATGATTAAATTTTTTAAAAGTATTGTTAGTCTGGGAATGGCGTCTACCGCTTTACTTACGCTGGCTTCTATGGCTCACGCTCAGGACAATAGTCGTAATCTTCCCGATTATGAAGTTCTTGAAAAATATGAACCACCGGTCATGACCCGCATCCATGCGGCTGATGGCGGATTAATGGCTGAATTTGCAACCAATAGACGTCTTTATATTCCAATCCAATCGGTACCTGATCAGGTAAAGGAAGCCTTTATCTCTGCTGAAGATAAGAACTTTTATAAGCATTACGGGTTGGACCCTGAAGGGCTTGCACGTGCTATTGTCAATAATGTGCGCAATTTCGGATCGGGGCGTCGTCCTGAAGGGGCCTCTACAATCACGCAGCAGGTTGCAAAGAATTTTCTTCTAACGTCGGATGCAACACTCCAGCGTAAAGTCAAGGAAGCAATTCTCTCGATCCGTATCGAAAAAGCCTATTCAAAAGATAAGATACTTGAGCTTTATCTGAATGAAATTTATCTGGGCCGCGGGGCCTATGGTATTGCTGCGGCTGCGCTAACCTATTTCAATAAATCGGTTAATGAGCTGACTATTGAGGAAGCCGCCTATCTCGCCTCTTTACCGAAGGGGCCATCAAATTATGATCCTTTCCGTCATACGCAACGTGCTCTTGATCGCCGTAACTGGGTCATAGATCGAATGGTTGAGAATGGTTACGTCACACAAGAAGATGGTGCAAAAGCCAAATTAAAACAGCTTGGTGTCACTCTGCGTGGCGATGATACCTACGTTTTTGCAGCGGATTATTTTACCGAAGAAGTACGACGCCAGTTAATTAATAAATATGGTTCGAAAGTTCTTTATGAGGGCGGATTATCTGTCAGGACGACACTCAATCCGAAGCTGCAAGTTACGGCGCGTCGTGCATTGCAAAACGGTTTGTTGAAATATGATCGCAACTATGGTTGGCGCGGTGCTTTCAATCATATTGATATAGCCGGTGATTGGGGGGTAACTCTTTCCAAGATTAACGGTTTCAGCGATGTGCCTGAATGGCAGCTGGCGGTTGTCCTTAATGTAAGTGCTGATAAAGTCGATATTGGATTACAACCCAAAAAAGAAGTTTCAGGCTTATTTTCAAAAGAACGTATATTTGGCACCATAGCAGCTGACGATATGAAATGGGCATATCGTTTGATTGATAAAAGCGGACATCGTTCAACGGCTAAAAATCCAACAGGTGTTTTCCAAGTTGGAGATGTTGTTTTCGTCGAGAAAAAAGGAGAAGGTAGCAATACCTACCTTCTAAGGCAGCCTCCAAAAGTTCAAGGCGCTATTATTGCGATGGAGCCTTTAACCGGTCGTGTTCTAGCTATGGTTGGCGGTTTTTCTTTTGCAGAATCTGAGTTTAATCGTGCAACACAGGCAAAAAGGCAGCCTGGCTCATCATTTAAACCTTTTGTTTATGCAGCAGCGCTTGATAATGGTTATACGCCGGCATCTGTTGTTCTTGATGGCCCTGTTGAAATCAGGCAGCCCAATGGCGAGGTATGGAGACCTAAAAACTACGGGGGCAAATTTGCGGGACCTTCGACATTGCGTTCTGGTATAGAACATTCGCGCAATTTGATGACTGTGCGTTTGGCCAATGATCTGGGGATGCCGATTGTTGCTGAATATGCCGAACGTTTTGGTATTTATGATAAATTGCAACCCTATTTGCCTATGGCCCTTGGTGCTGGTGAGACAACGGTATTGCGCATGGTGACTGCGTATTCTGTGATTGCCAATGGCGGGCGTTCTATTACAGCTTCAATGATTGACCGTATTCAAGATCGATATGGTAAAACTATTTATCGACATGATCAGCGTGAGTGTCCTGATTGCAACGTATCTTCATGGCAAAACCAGAATGAGCCAGAATTGATTGATGTCCGTGATCAGGTGCTTGATCCGATGACAGCTTATCAGATCACATCCATGATGGAAGGCGTCGTGAAGCGTGGTACAGCTGCCCGCCTTAATTATCTTAACCGTCATATTGCCGGTAAAACTGGAACGACAAATGATTCACGAGATACGTGGTTCATCGGTTTTACACCTAATATCGTTGTTGGTGTATTTATTGGTTATGACCAACCTCATAATCTTGGTTATGGCGCGACTGGTAGCTCTTTACCTTTGCCGGTATTTGGAGAGTTTATGGAAAAGACAATGGCTGGACAGCCGGATGTGGCTTTCAAAATGCCTGAGGGGATGCATCAAGTATCAATTGACCGGACAACGGGCATGCGTGCTGAACCGGGTGATACCAATGTGATTGTTGAAGCTTTCAAACCAGGAACAGGGCCTGCTGATGTCTATCAAGTAATTGGTGGCACAGAATCCTTTCAGGAAGGTGTCGCAACGCCCCCTGTTTCTCAGCGAGCCCAAGACGCTATCAATAGTGGTTCTGGCGGTTTGTTTTAATTTTCCGTGTTAACCCTTGTTAAGGCTTTGACATTACGGTGTTGGAAACCTATGTTCCGCGCACAAGATAACAGGGCAAGATTTTGACTTTGCAGAGATATAAAAATGCGTGCAGAAATTGAAACTTTGGTAGATGAAATCAGGCAGGCGATAAGCCTGCTGAGGAGGCATCTTTGACTGGGATCAGTCTTTAAAGCGTCTTGATTATCTTAATAGTCAGGCCGAAGATCCAAATTTCTGGAATGATGCAGCCAAAGCGCAGGAATTGATGCGAGAACGTCAACGTCTTGAAGAATCAATTCAAGGTATCAATCGCCTGACCCAGACATTGGATGATAGTATAGAACTGATCGCTATGGGTGAAGAAGAAGGCGATCAAGCTATCGTCAAGGATGCAGAAGAAGCCATTCGCGGTCTCAAGGAAGAAATTGACAGCCGTCAGATTGAAATGCTGCTTTCTGGCGAAGCTGATGCCAATGATACCTATTTGGAAGTCCATGCAGGAGCTGGTGGGACCGAAAGTCAGGACTGGGCATCGATGCTTTTGCGTATGTATACACGCTGGGCAGAAAAACACGGTAATAAGGTCGAAATCATGGAAATCCATGACGGAGAAGAAGCCGGCATTAAATCTGCGACTATTCTTGTTAAAGGCCATAATGCTTATGGTATGCTTAAAACGGAATCCGGCGTCCATCGTCTTGTACGTATTTCACCTTATGATTCAAACGCTCGCCGTCATACTTCTTTTGCGAGTATTTGGGTCTATCCGGTTATTGATGACAACATTGAAGTCGATGTATCAGAATCTGATGTCCGCATTGATACATATCGTGCATCCGGCGCAGGGGGGCAGCATATCAATACGACAGATTCTGCCGTACGTATCACTCACATAAAAACAGGCATTGTCGTTCAATGTCAGGCTGAGCGTTCACAGCATAAAAATCGTGCAGCAGCATGGTCAATGTTGCGCGCGCGCCTTTATGAAGAAGAACTGAAAAAGCGTGAAGAAGAGGCGAATGCTGTAGAGGCGAGCAAGACAGATATCGGGTGGGGGCATCAGATACGCTCTTATGTCTTGCAGCCTTATCAATTGGTGAAGGATTTGCGTACAGGGGTAGAAAATACAGATCCCTCACGTGTGCTTGACGGTGATCTTGATGCTTTTATGGAAGCAGCTCTTGCGCAGCGCGTTCATGGCACAAAAGCGGATGTCGAGGATATTGATTAAAGAGAAATATATTAAAAGCGGTGACCTGTAATAATCGGATCAACGTGTATATCGGAAGAAAGATCAAGCGGTTTTTCCACATCTGTATGGCCCACAACAACAGGAGGCATAGGTTGTTGGCTGACTTTTACGACGGTCGCTGTAGAGTGAATTGGCTTTTCGATCATCAAGCTATTGTTATTTGGAACAGCCGCAAATGCGGTGCTGATCGTAGTCAAACAAGCAATAATACAAGATGTCTGTAAAAGGCGCATAAGACTTATTCCGTCATTAAATCATTAACAGAATAGGTCTTATTTCTTAACAAATCCTTACCCTTAGGATTCAGCTAGTGCTTGGCAGGCTTTTAAAACGGTCTCCGCATGATTGGGGACAGAGACTTTACGCCAGCATTGAACAATCTTGCCATGACTATCAATAAGCAGGGTTGTTCGTTCAACGCCCATATATTTACGGCCATACATGCTTTTTTCAACCCACACGCCATATGAATTGAGTGTTTCTTTGTTTTCATCCGCAACAAGGCACAGATCAAGCTCATGTTTTGCTATGAATTTTTCATGCTTTTTTATGGGGTCAGGTGACATTCCGATAATCGAAACATTGAGCTTACGAAATGATTCTTGCAACAGGGTAAAATCCTTTGCTTCAACCGTACAGCCGCTTGTATCGTCTTTTGGATAAAAATAAAGAACCACCGGATGACCGCGTAAATCTGACAATTTTATATTTTTTCCGCCGTTTGCAGGTAGATTGAAATCGGGAGCCATATCTCCAATATCGGGACGTGTCATATCAACGCCTTTCTTTTCTTGTTTAAGGCTGTCGACTTTGCCCTTTGAGTAGCTGAAATGCAAGTTATGACGTGGTAAAGTCATTCGTAATTAAAAGATGAACGGTTGTTGATGTGACTGGCCCCCATAAAAAAATAAGATTCTCGTCAAAAGAGATCAAAAAACTTGGAACATATCCATCTGCAACTGATAGCAGCGGTATTCAGGTTAAGACTCGGCGACATAAGCCAAAACGGCGGAAATTGAGACGTTTCTTGTCCATTCTTTTTTGTTCACTGCTGGCTCTGTTTGTTTTGGCTGTTCTTCTTTTAAAGGTGGGGATTAGTGGTGAAATTTTAACTGGACAAATGCAGGCTGCCTTGGATCGTCAGCTCAAGAATACTGTTTCCATCAAAATATCGAATGCCCAGATATCTTTGGATGACAATTTTCATATAGCACTTGAAGCGAGTGATGTTAAAATCAATGATTTGAAAGCTCCTGTGGAAGTCGAGAAAATAGGCGCCATCAAACTCGGACTTTCAACTTTGGCATTGTTGACCGGTAGAGTTGAAGTCCATCAGGTTGAGCTCCATCAATCCCGACTGAGTTATCGTTCAAACGGCGATTCCAATGTTTTTGCTAATTTACCAAAAACAGTTACAGGACAGGTTGATATGGCTGTCATTGGCAATCTTGCCTTTCAGTCATTGGATCGTTTTTTCTTGAGCCTACAAAACCAGTCTATTCGCAGTATTGTCTTCGATGATGTCGATATGCGTTTAAAATCCACGGATCGTGAGACGGATATAAGAATTGATCGTTTGTCCAGTTATCGCTCATCCAAAGAAATCAAGGTGGAGGGGGATGTTTTATGGAACGATTCACCGCTGACAATAAATATGCAGGTACAGTATCAGGATAATAAAGCTGTATCTTTGATGGCATCTATAAATAATTTTCCATTGCATCTTGGAGCTGCGGATGGTGTCAGTCCTTTCTTACCCAATGGTCGTACTAATAATGGCCATTTCAAATTAAAAGGCCAAACAAATTTTAATCTTTCAGCCCGACGGGACACTTCGGGTGATCTACAGCGCATGGACATTGGTATTGATCTGGGACGAGGACTTATGGATCTTGGAACAGAACAGAATATGCCTGCTCATATAAGACTGAAGGCAGAATTTGTAGTCGGGAGCGGCAAAATAGAAATATTGCCGTCCCTGATCGAAGTTGCTGGTGTTCGTATTCCTTTTAATGGCGCGATGGGAGCAATGCCAAGCGAGGGGGAAGATTCTTCTGAATATGGTGAATATCGGTTCGAGATCGTTGGTAATGATGGGCGTTCAGCACCTAGTGAATCCTCTGAAAAAGCCACGCATTTTGCATTGAAAGTAGCAGGACACCTCAATCCCGAAAACAAACGGATAGAGTTCAATGAAATTACGCTTAATACAACAAGTGGGCAACTCTTGGGACGAGGGACCTTGGTATTTGGGCAGGGGTCTCCTGAAACTATTTTTGTTTTAAATGTGCCTAAATTATCAAGCGCGGATGTAAAACAACTTTGGCCGGTAAATGTTGCACCTGGTGGGCGTCGATGGGTACTTTCTCATGTTTATGGTGGTGAAATATCAAACGGCACAATCGAGATTGCATTGCCATTAGGATATTTTCGTAGTGGTATACCGGCAGAACCGTTAAGCGAAAAAGAAATAAAGATCAGTGCTGCACTTAATGATATCCGATCCGATATTATTGGTGAATTGCCAGCGATTCGCGATGCCGCCGGCAAAGTAGAAATCCAAGGGACAACAACGACAATTACGCTTGATAAAGGTATTGTATATATGCCGGACAATCGCCAGTTTGAGCTTTCAAATGGGATGCTTGTGATTCCATGGGGTCCGCAACGCCCAGTTTATTCGGTGGCAGAAGTCTATGTCAAAGGCGATTTACAGTCAGCCGGTCAACTGATTGGTATGCAGCCAATCAATGCACGTAGCCGTTTGCCATTCAATGTGGATGATGTTAGTGGGCAGACAGACGCTCGCGTCAAGGTCCGTTTTCCGGTTACACATGATAATCCACGCGGGGCCTTTACATATGATGTGGCGATGAATTTCAAAAATTTTTCCTTGGCCAAACCTATGAATGACATAAGCGTTGCTGCGGCAAATGGAACAGTCAATGTCACAAATGATGGCGTTCATATCATCGCTTCTGGCAGGATGAATGATCTGCCTGCTGATGTCGATATTGTACAGCCTTTCAACAATTCTTCCGAAATGAAGAAAAGTGAGAAACTTGTCTTAAAACTGGATGATGATACACGTAAAAAGCATTTTTCTTTCCTCGACAATATAGTGACAGGAACATTGCCGGTTGAAGTTGGCAGTGACGATAAGGGTAAGCGCCATATCAAGGCGGATCTGACTCAAATTACTTTGAATTTTCCATGGATTGGCTGGTCGAAAGGTAAGGGGATAGCAGCAATTGCGGAATTTGATCTACCCGCTAATGTAGCCAAGGCTGAACATTTTGAAGTTGAGAAATTCAAGATAAATGGCAGTGGAATTGATATTAATGGAAGTCTAAAAATCATTGCACGTCAGCTTGATAGTGCCATTTTTTCTAAAATAGCTCTTAATAAGGGGGATGATATTTCGCTGGATATCAAGCGTCAAAATAAGACACTCAATGTTACAGCCAAAGGTAATGCATTTGATGTCCGTTCGCTTATAAAGTCGATCGGAAAAACACCGTCTAATGATGGAAATGACGTCATATTGAAAGCCGATATCAATACGGTAACAGGCTTTAACAATGAAAAGCTTAATAAGCTGGCTATGAATTATAGCAATATAGCCAGTAAAAATACACAAATGAAAGTCAATGCACTAACGGCAAGTGGACAGCCCGTCACTGTCCAGATGAGTAATAGTCCGTCTAGCCAGACATTAAAAGCAGAAAGCCGTGACGCCGGCGCTGTCATGCGATTTATGGATTATTATGATAAGATATATGGCGGCACTTTGAAGGCAACATTGAGTGGCAATAATGGTGATCTATTGACTGGTCCTGTCAGCATTCGAAATTTTAATGTGATTAATGAAACCAAGCTTGAAAAACTTGTTTCAACTCGACCAGTACAAACTGGGAAGAGTTTGAATGAAGCCGTAAACGGAAAAATTGATAGTTCGAAAGTCTATTTTGATGTCGCTTATGCCAAAATAGGCAAGGGCAATAATTATTTGGTGCTTGATCGTGGTGTGGTTCGTGGCCCGTCCGTTGGCGCAACATTCCAAGGGGTACTTTATGATGCCTCTAGCAATATGTCGATTACCGGTACATTTATGCCAGCTTATGGGCTCAACAGGTTATTCGGTGAATTGCCAATACTTGGACAGGTGCTGGGTAATGGCCGTGATCGTGGCCTGATTGGCATTACCTTCAAAATTGAAGGCAATACCAAGCAACCCCAAATTATGGTCAATCCGATATCGGCGATTGCGCCAGGGATATTCCGCTCAATTTTTGAATTCCAATAAGGAGCCGGGTAAAAATAACAGGCAGGCTGCTTTATTCTGGACGGATCAAAACGTGTTTCTTACGCCCGAATGAAAGTTTGATGACACCATCATTGGTTAAGTCTCTTTCTGTGACCATGATGGTTTCGTCATTTACCTGTTCATCATTAAGCCTTACACCACCACCTTGGACATGGCGACGGGCTTCACCATTGGATTTGGCAAGCCCGGCTTGAACCAATAAAGATAGAATACCTTCTCCGGTTTTTAGTTTTGCCATTTCAATAGCGATTGTCGGAAGATCTGTACTTAAAGCACCTTCTTCAAAGGTTTTCCTTGCTGTTTCAGCTGCAGCTTCTGCAGCCTCTTGCCCATGAAGCATAGCAGTAATTTCGGTTGCCAGAAGCTTTTTTACATCATTGAGTTCAGCACCTTGAACTTTTTCAAAACGGGCGATTTCACTCAAAGGCAAGGCTGTATAAAGTTTCATGAAGCGGATAACATCGGCATCTTCAGTATTACGCCAATATTGCCAGAAGTCATAAACGGATAATAATTCGGCATTCAACCATACAGCGCCGCCAAGACTTTTGCCCATTTTAACACCCGATGCCGTTGTTAAAAGTGGTGATGTCAGTGCATAAAGCTGTGGACAGTCCATACGGTGGCCCAGATCAATACCATTGATAATATTGCCCCATTGGTCCGATCCACCCATTTGCATGCGCGCATTATAACGTTTGTTCAGTTCTACAAAGTCATAGGCTTGCAAAATCATATAATTGAATTCGAGAAATGACAGTGAATGTTCACGATCCAGACGTGTTTTAACCGAATCAAATGACAACATACGATTGACTGAAAAATGGCGACCAACATCACGCAGGAATTCAAGATAGTTTAAGTTGCGCAACCAATCCGCATTATTAGCCATAATGGCATCCTGTTCACCATCATCAAATTTGATGTAACGTGAAAAGACCTTTTTAATACCTGCAATATTCTGTTCGATAGTTTCAACAGTCATAAGCTTGCGTGCTTCATCCTTAAAGGAAGGGTCGCCGATCATACCGGTGCCGCCGCCCATAAGGGCGATAGGGCGATGTCCGGTCTGCTGCATCCAGTATAGCATCATGATCTGCATCATATGTCCGACATGCAGACTGGAAGCAGTTGGATCAAATCCGATATAAGCTGTAACTTTTTCTTTGCTGAATAGTTCGTCCAGGCCTTGCTCGTCAGAGATTTGATGAATAAATCCCCGTTCTTGCATGATACGAAGAAAATCAGACTTAAAACCAGCCATCGATTAGGCTCCCTCATAAAACTGCGTTCAACATAGAAAACTGCTTTTCTTGATGGCGGGCTTTATCATAGATTGCGTATCAATAACAAGGAATCTCATATGGTATTGTCAAAAATAGCAATTGGTCTGATGAGCGGTACCTCAATGGATGGTATTGATGCTGCGATGATACGTACAGACGGTTTGAAACGAATCGAAGTTATCGACCATTTGAGTATTCCATATGAAAAAGATTTTCGAGCACGATTAAAGACTGCACTAATCGATGCAGAAACAGTCAGCAAACGTCAGGAAAGACCGGGACGCCTTAAACAGGTTGAATGGGAGATCACAGAAAGACATAGCAAGGCCGTTAAATTGATATTGGATAAAACAGGCATGAAGCCTTCGGATATAGATATCATTGGTTTTCATGGACAAACTATTTTGCATAGGCCAAATCAAGGGCTGACAGTACAATTGGGTGATGGAAGGAAGCTTGCAAAAGATTGTGCAATCGATGTGATCTATGACATGCGAGCCAATGACGTAAAGCATGGCGGACAAGGTGCGCCACTTGTACCGGCCTACCACCATGCTTTAGCATTGAAATTGGCTGACCAATTGTCGTTTCCTGTTGTTTTTGTCAATATTGGTGGGATATCCAATCTAACCTATGTTGATCAAAAGCAAAGTCTTGTTGCTTTTGATTGTGGCCCGGGCAATGTTCTTATCGATCAATGGATGGAGCGTTGTGTACAAAAGGCTTTTGATCTGGGTGGTAGAACCGCTATGCAAGGCCAAATCGATAACGATATTGTGCAACGTTATCTGGATATGAAAAAGCATCAAAAAAGTCTTGATTGGCGAGATTTTCCGCCATTGGAAGATAGCAATGTAAGCCTTGAAGATGGCGCTGCAACATTGTCATATATTACGGCTAAAATGATTTTTGACAGTTGTGCCCAGCTGCCCTCTTGGCCAATGACGGTAATTCTCAGTGGTGGTGGCAGCCATAACGCAGCCATTATTTGCAACTTACAGCAGTTGTTTTCACCGTCTTGTGGCCATGTCAGGCTCGCATCGCAATTAGGACTGAATGAAGATTTTATGGAGGCCGAGGCTTGGGCTTTTCTAGCAGTACGCTCTTTTTTAGGATTGGCGATAACTTATCCTGAAACCACCGGCTGTCCGCAGCCATTAACCGGTGGTGTTCTCTGTAATCATTAGGCCTTTTTATCTTTAGCGTAGCCGTTTCATGCGGGGTTCGGCAAGTTCCCCCGCCATACGGCGGTCAAGATATTCTGAACAGTCACCGATCAGCTCTTCAACGTGACCGCTAAAGAAATGATTGGCACCTTCAATTGTTTTTTGGGTGATTGTGATGCCTTTTTGTGTTTTTAGCTTGTCGACCAGCCCTTGGATATCTTTGGCTGGTGCAACTTTATCCTGATCACCATGGATAATTAGGCCCGATGACGGGCAGGGGGCCAGAAATGAAAAATCATAAGTATTTGGTTGAGGCGCAACGGATATAAAGCCTTCAATTTCCGGACGACGCATCAAAAGTTGCATGCCGATCCATGCGCCGAATGAATAACCGGCGACCCAGCAGGTTTTTGAATCGGGGTGAAGAGCTTGTACCCAGTCAAGGGCAGCAGCAGCATCTGATAATTCACCGGCACCGTGGTCGAATTCACCTTGTGAACGGCCGATGCCACGAAAATTAAAACGCAAAGTCGTAAAGCCACGTTGCTGGAACATGTAGAAAAGATCGTAGACAATACGATTGTTCATTGTTCCGCCAAATTGTGGATGGGGGTGGAGAATGATAGCAATCGGTGCATTCTTTTCTAAGGAAGGTTGATAACGGCCTTCGAGACGTCCGCTTGGACCATTAAAAATAACTTCAGGCATCAATTACTCCATATAGTGCAGATATAGACTGCGATAATTTCGGATAGCCTTTAAAGAAAAGGCTTTTCTTTTTTCAGATGTGTTAATAGGCTGTTCTATAATCTATTTTCAAGAAAATTACGCCCGAATTAAAAGGGAAAGTTTGATTTATTTTGTAAAAGGAAGATATTTTGCCTGTAACGCGCTGTTATCTTGACTACAATTCAACTTCACCTCTATGCAGAGCTGCTCGGCAGGCGATTATTGATAATCTTGATCTTTATGGCAATCCGTCGTCAATCCATACCGAAGGGCGCGTAGCAAAAAATGCATTGGAAAAAGCCCGCAGCCAAGTCGCCGGGCTAATTCATGCATCTCCAGATAATGTCATTTTTACATCTGGCGCCAGCGAAGCAGCGCTAATGTTGCTTAGTCCATCCTATCAATTGGGGCGTTCACCGGTGCGTGTATCCAAGCTTTATTTTGGTGCCACTGAACATCCTTGTGTTGCATCAGGCGGACAATTTAAAGCTGAAGATAGGATTGTTGTTCCTGTTGCGCCAAATGGCATCATCAACTGTTCGAAACTACAACAATTATTAGACGGACATGATCGTAGCTTTGGTGTGCCTCTTGTTGCGATTCAAGCTGCCAATAATGAAAGTGGTGTTATTCAACCATTAAAACAGATCGCAGCAATTGTAAAAGATGCGGGCGGTATGCTGGTCGTTGACGCTGTACAATTTGTCGGCAAAAATCTTCTAGATATTGAAGAATTGGGTGGAGATTTCTTTTTTCTTTCCGCCCATAAAATCGGTGGCCCTAAAGGTGTCGGTGCGTTGATCGCGAATGGAAATATAATGCGGCCCCAGCCAATACAGATAGCTGGTGGACAAGAAAAAGGCTTCCGAGGCGGTACGCAGGCACTTTCATCAATCATTGCATTTGGTGCGGCTGCCGAGGAAGCCCGTACGAATTTTGAAGTTTATTCTTCTCATTGTGCCCATCTGCGACATCATCTTGAGCAGGGCTTACGGCAGCTTGCTAATAATATTATCATCATTGGTGAGGGGGCGCCTCGCTTGCCCAATACGACATTTTTTACTATCCCCGGTATTAAGGCGGAAACATTACAGATTGCTTATGATCTAGCTGGATTTGCTATCTCGGCTGGTTCAGCATGCTCTTCGGGTAAAATCGGGCAAAGTCATGTTTTGCATGCCATGGGGATAGAAGGAGACGGTGCTATTCGTGTTTCGACCGGAAAATCAACGAGCATTAAGGAAATTGGCCTGTTTCTAGCGGCAACACAAGAGATATTGAGCCGGAAAAACACAAATAGATAAAATCCTGTCTTGAAATCTAGTTTAGAATAGTTTTAAAGAACTATCAAAGAAGCTTGACTAAGAATCTCATGTTTTATGTTGAAGTTTGATTTTCTTACCTTTAAATTCGATTTGAAATCCTTTCAAGCCGAAATAGGTTGAAGATTTCAGGCTGCAACTGCCGGTTTTTGATCCGGCCAGATGGAGAATGCCCATGCCCGCCGTGCAGGAAACAATACGTCAAGTCAAGGAAATTGACGTTGACCAATATAAGTATGGTTTTGAAACGCATATCGAGACCGATAGAGCACCTAAAGGACTAAACGAAGATATTATTCGTTTTATTTCTCATAAGAAAAATGAACCTAATTGGATGCTGGAATTGCGTTTACAAGCTTTTGAACGCTGGCAGCAAATGGATGAGCCTAATTGGGCCAGACTGCAATATCCCAAGGTGGATTTTCAGGATCTGTATTATTACGCTGCTCCTAAAAATCAATCAGGACCGAAGTCACTTGATGAAGTTGATCCTGAACTGCTTACAACCTATGAAAAGCTGGGTATTCCTCTGAAAGAGCAGGAAATATTGGCTGGCGTGAGAAAACAACAGGAGCCGTCAGAACTTGATGACAATATTTATGCATCCGGTCGTGTTGCCGTTGATGCTGTATTTGATTCAGTCTCAGTAGTCACAACCTTCAAGGAAGAATTAGCACGGGCAGGGGTTATCTTCTGTTCGATTTCAGAAGCTATCCGCGAGCATCCAGAACTTATAAAAAAGTATATGGGTTCTGTTGTGCCGGCCGCGGATAACTTCTATGCAGCCTTGAATGCAGCCGTTTTTACAGACGGTTCATTTGTCTACGTACCTGAAGGTGTGCGTTGTCCGATGGAGCTTTCGACTTACTTCCGTATTAATGAGCGCAATACAGGCCAGTTTGAACGTACACTTATTATTGCCGAAAAGGGCGCTTACGTTTCTTATCTGGAAGGTTGTACAGCGCCACAACGTGATGAAAACCAGCTACATGCCGCTGTGGTTGAGTTGATCGCCATGGATGATGCCGAAATTAAATATTCGACAGTACAGAATTGGTATCCAGGGGATAAGGATGGCAAAGGTGGTATTTATAACTTTGTGACCAAACGCGGTGATTGTCGTGGTAATAATTCCAAGATTTCATGGACACAGGTTGAAACTGGTTCGGCTATTACATGGAAATATCCATCCTGCCTTTTACGTGGTGATAATTCGCGCGGTGAATTCTATTCCATTGCTGTGTCGAACGGCTATCAGCAGATTGATTCCGGCACAAAGATGATCCATTTGGGAAAAAATACATCGAGCCGCATTATTTCAAAAGGCATTTCCGCTGGCTTTTCCAATAATACCTATCGAGGCCAAGTAACAGCCTATAAAAAAGCCAGTAATGCACGTAATTTTACCCAATGCGACAGTTTGCTAATCGGCAATGATTGTGGGGCCCATACAGTTCCTTATATTGAAGCCAAAAATGCAACGGCACAATTTGAGCATGAAGCAACGACTTCGAAAATATCAGAAGATCAACTTTTTTACGTTATGCAACGCGGCATTCCTGAAGAAGAAGCCATTGCGCTTATCGTCAATGGCTTTGTCAAAGAGGTTATTCAGGAACTGCCAATGGAATTTGCCGTTGAGGCACAAAAGCTTATCGGCATCAGCCTTGAAGGCAGTGTCGGTTAATTTACTCTATCAAAGGCGCTTTATAATCAGCTGCCAGACAAGGAAATAGTTATGTTAGAAATTAAAAATCTTCATGCAAAGATTGCGGATACCGAGACCGAGATCATTCGCGGTTTGGATCTGACTGTGGCTGATGGTGAAGTTGCGGCCATTATGGGGCCAAATGGCTCGGGCAAGTCGACATTATCATATATTATTGCTGGTCGGGATGATTATGAGGTAACCGATGGCGATATCCTTTATAACGGCCAGTCCTTATTGGAAATGGATCCTGCTGAACGTGCGGCAACGGGTGTGTTTTTGGCTTTCCAGTATCCAATGGAAATACCCGGCGTTGCCACAATGGAATTTTTGAAAGTTGCGATGAATGCACAGCGTAAGGCACGAGGTGAAGCGGAATTGAAGATTCCTGATTTTCTCAAACGTGTCAAGGAAAGCGCTAAACACCTTGAAATGAATATAGATATGCTGAAGCGTCCACTCAATGTCGGTTTTTCCGGCGGAGAAAAAAAACGCGCCGAAATTTTACAGATGGCATTGCTGGAACCCAATCTTTGCGTCCTTGATGAGACCGATTCAGGTCTTGATATTGATGCGTTGAAAATCGTTGCTGATGGTGTCAATGCATTGCGCTCTGACAAGCGTTCGTTTCTTGTGATTACGCACTATCAACGGCTATTGGATTATATTGTTCCCGATACGGTCCATGTTCTATATCAAGGACGTATTATCAAGAGTGGTGATAAAAAGCTTGCTGTTCATCTCGAAGAAAATGGATATGCAGATGTTATAGGTGCAGCAGTATAAGGGCGAGAGAGATGGGTTTACAGAACCAAAAATATCTGACGCCAGCAGAAGGCGCCATTGTTGAAAATTTTAAACAAATTGCCAGTAGCCTTCCTGGGGGAGAATCTGTTTTGAAGCAGCGGGAAAGGGCTTTGAAACAATTTGAATCGTCTGGTTTACCATCTCGACGCATTGAAAGCTGGCATTATACCGATTTGAAGACTTTATTGAAAACGGTTGAGCAATACGGACAGGACACAAAAAAAGAGACTTTATTGCCTCTTTTGGCGCAGACCCCTGTTTTTGAAATCAATAATGGTAAAGCTGGCACTGTGCCACAGTTGTTGTTTGGCAAGGCTCAGTCTTTGGCACAAGCACTTGATGGCGATGGTTTTACTTTGCCCTTACCTGTCGAGCCGAATGACTTCATTGGCCAACTTAATACATCTTTTTCCGGTGATGGCTGGCTGATTGATATTAATGCCAATCTTGAAAAAGAGCCGATAATTGAATTACAAAACATCCAGAATAGTGGCCAAAGCCACAGCTTTAACAGGGTGAATGTCGGACAGAATAGCGGTATCTGGATTATCGAACGTCAAACTGGCACAAATGAATCAGCTTTTGTCAGTTCTGTATCCTCACTTGAGATCGCTGATAACAGCGAAGTCAATTGGGTTTTAATACGCGATCGCGGTTTTGATGCTACGCAGTTTTCCAAATTTAGTGCCGTGTTGGAAAAACAGTCCAAACTTAATCTATATATTATCAATCTTTCGTCCGTATTAAGTCGCCAAGAGATTGAGGTTGAGTTGCGTGGTAGGGAGTCTGACTTCCAGTTGCGCGTTATCAATTTATTGGGCGGTAAAAGTCATACTGACATTACCATGACCGTCAAGCATGTGGATGAGGCGTCAACGTCAACAGAAATTATACGCAATGTGGTGAGTGATCATGCTCGTGGAGCTTTCCAAGGGATGATCCGTGTTGCACAAGCAGCACAAAAAACCGATGCACGCATGGCATGTAATAGCCTTATTCTATCGGATGAAGCAGAGTTTGACGCAAAACCTGAACTTGAAATTTTTGCTGATGATGTCGCATGCGGTCATGGTGCAACGGTTACTGAAATCGATCATGATCATCTATTTTATCTCAAAGCGCGCGGCATTCCGGACGCTTTGGCACGAGGTCTTCTTGTCCGTGCTTTTGTGTCGGAACAGTTGTACGAAATAGAGAATGAGGAATTACGTCATATTCTCAACAATTATGTCGATACTTGGTTACACACACATATCTAGGATATGCTTATGGAGATGCCTGCAAAAGATACAGAATTTGATGTCGAGTTGATCCGGCAACATTTTCCTATTCTGGAACGTAAAGTTTATGGCAAAAGGCTCGCATATCTTGATAATGGTGCTTCGGCGCAAAAACCATCCTGTGTGATTGATACAATGATGCAGATGTATCGTGATGGCTATGCCAACGTTCATCGCGGTCTTCATTTTCTTTCCAATAGCGCAACGGATGCTTATGAAAAGGCGAGGGAAATAACGCGTCATTTTTTAAATGCAAATGCACCCAATGAGATTGTATTCACAAAAAATGTAACTGAAGCGATTAATACAGTTGCCTATGGTTGGGCTATGTCTCGTATAAAGGCAGGGGATGAAATCATTCTCACCATTATGGAGCATCATTCCAATATTGTGCCATGGCATTTTTTGCGTGAGCGTTTGGGTGCAAAACTTGTTTTTGTTCCGGTAGACGATCAGGGCGAACTCCATATAGAAGATTTTCAAAAAGCCTTGTCGCCGAAAACACGTCTTGTTGCCATTACCCATATGTCGAATATGCTTGGTACTGTGCCGCCGGTTAAAGAAATGATCGATCTGGCACATGAATATGATATTCCCGTTCTCATCGATGGTGCACAGGGGGCTGTGCATCTTGATGTTGACGTTCAAGCTCTTGATTGTGACTGGTATGCCTTCACAGGTCATAAAGTTTATGGCCCAACAGGCATTGGCGTTCTTTATGGCAAAAAACAGCGCCTTGAAGAAATGCAACCTTTTCAAGGTGGCGGTGAAATGATCGACAATGTCACGGAAGAAACCGTTACCTATAATCATCCACCGCATCGCTTTGAAGCCGGTACACCGCCGATTGTCGAGGCAGTCGGACTTGGTGCCGCCTTGGAATTTATGGAAAAAATAGGGCGCAAGGCCATTGCTACCCATGAAGGAGCGTTGACATCTTATGCGCATGCCAGACTAGCCGAAGTTCCTGATTTACGCATTTTTGGACAGGCTAAAGGCAAGGGGGGCATTATTTCGTTTGAACTGAAAAACATTCATGCCCATGATATATCGATGTTTATCGATCGACAGGGCGTTGCTGTTAGAGCAGGTACTCATTGTGCGCAACCTTTACTCAAACGTTTTGGTGTGACATCAACTTGCCGCGCTTCGCTTGCCATGTATAATAACCGGCAGGATATTGACCAATTGGTTGATGCTCTCAAAGCTGCAAGGTCTTTTTTTAATGACTGATGAAACTGCACAAAAACCAATCCCGATCACATCATCTATACCGCCAGCAGAGCTTGACCGTTTGACGGATGACATTATTGCAGCGCTCAAAACTATCTATGATCCTGAAATTCCGGCTGATATCTATGAGCTTGGTTTGATATATCGGATCGATATTGAAGATGATCGCAGCGTCAAGATTGAAATGACGCTGACGGCGCCAGGGTGTCCTGTTGCAGGTGAGATGCCGGGATGGGTTGAAAATGCAGTCGCTTCGATTGAAGGAATTTCCCATGTTGAGGTCACAATGACATTTGATCCGCCATGGACGCCCGATCGCATGTCCGAAGAAGCCCAAGTTGCCGTTGGCTGGTATTAACTTTTTCTATTAACCTTCTTGGCTTAAATCCGGGCTTAAGAGCTATTTTTCCGTTTTATATTTCACTTTGTTACGTTATTTGAACTTTCAGTTAAAAAATATGGTTTAATATTTATTAACTGCGAATCATGCACGTATCGACATAACAGGGAAGTCGTCTGGTTGTCAGGCGGGAAATTAAAGCGGACTGAATGATGCGATTACGACAATCAAATGGTTTTATGCACAATAGCTTTCGTTGTGTTTTGTTGTTTCTTTTAGGAGCTGTTTTAGCTGCCTGTACAACGACCGGTTCGTCAAATGTCGCTATGAATAGCACTGTTGGAAAGACCGATTACAATCAAACCGTTGTGCCCGTCGATACAAAAACTGCAACTCTTGTTACTAAAAAAACAAATAATGCTGCATCTGCAAAAGTTTCAGCTTTTGCCGCCAATAATGTGAAAAAAAACAATCAGTTTATAGGAATTGTCGGTCAGCCTTATCAGGTTAATGGTAAATGGTATCGTCCAACCCTTGATGAATCATATAGCAAGACAGGCCATGCTTCATGGTATGGTTCGAAATTCCATGGCCGTTTGACAGCCAATGGTGAAATTTATAACAAGAACCTGTTAACCGCAGCGCATCCAACAATGCCGCTTCCCAGCTATGCTCGCGTTGTTAACCTAGAAAACGGTTCTTCTCTTGTTGTCCGTGTCAATGATCGTGGTCCATTTGCCAAAAACCGCATTATCGACCTATCTGAAAAAGCAGCCGATATGCTTGATTATAAAGATGATGGAACGACCAATGTAAAAGTAGAATATCTTGGTCCTGCCCCCAAAGATGGGCATGACGAGAGCTTTTTAATAGCTTCGTTTAAACCGGCTGGTGAAACAATATTGCTATCAATATCTGAAGATGTTGCAACTGCTGATCAATCACTTCCTTCTTTGCCTGAAATAGGCCCAATATTAGCCTTGAAGCCAAGCGATATATCTGTCACAGCCTATAATCAGATAAAATTACCACCTATGGGGCCAAACGCCTTTTCGGATATTCTTACTGATAAAACCTATTAGTTGTCGGAATTCTTCTTGCCGTTTTGGTGATTTAACGCTTGTTTGCTTTTAAAGCTTATGCTTTCTGTCAGGCAGCTTTTTTTTGCTTTATGATAAATCGGCTAAGATAAGGAGATGCGCAAAATGCGCGGCGTTATATATTCTTTATGCGCTTTTTGCACATTCATATGGATGTATTCAGCAGCCGATGCTCAAGAGTTTCAATCTGTATTACCGCAAGTTTTAGCCATTGATGGTGAAACAGGGGCTGTCCTTTATAGCAAAAATGAACAGGAATCATTTGCGCCGGCCTCCCTAGCTAAATTGATGACAGCTGAAGTTGTTTTTGAAGCCCTGGAAAACAATGAAATAAGTCTGGATAATGCATTTTCCGTTAGCGAATTTGCATGGCGCACAGGTGGAGCACCGTCACGAACAACCTCAATGTTCGCAGCCTTGAAAAGCAAAATCAGGGTAGAAGATTTGCTACGCGGTCTGACAACTGTCGGCGCCAATGATTCTGCTATTATTTTGGCAGAAGGTTTATCCGGTACTGAAAAAGCTTTTGTAGAGCGTATGAATGCACGTGCCAAAGAACTTGGATTAACGGATAGTCATTTTGTCAATGCAACAGGCTTGCCACAAGAGGGACAAAAGATAACAGCCCGTGATCTAAGTCTCTTAGCGCGTCACCTCATATATGAACATCCAGAATATTTTTCCTTTTACAGCACAGATTCGATTGAATGGAGCAAGATATTTCAACGCAATCGTAATCCATTGATCAATCTTGGAATCGGCGTTGATGGATTAGTTTTCGGTTTCACCCAAGATGTTGGTTATTCGGCTGTTGTTTCAGCCTTCCAGAATGGGCGGCGTGTCATTGTTGTTTTGCATGGTGCCAAACGAGATCGAGATCGTGATAATGAAGCTAAACGCATTGTAACATGGGCTATTAATAGCTTTGAACCAAAACTTGTTTATGAGAAAGATCAGATTGTTGGACGAGCCAAGGTTTATGGTGGACGCTCTTCAGAAGTCGATTTAGCGGTTCATGAGCCTGTTGGCGTCTTGTTGCCTAAGCATAATACACTTCCGCTTACCGGGCGAATTATCTATAATGGTCCATTGACCGCGCCAGTCGAAAATGGTGCTGAAGTTGGATATATAGAAATTTTGTCCCAAAAAAATATCCTTATTGAAAAGAAGGTCTATACTGCTGGTTATATTGAAGAAACCGGACTTGGGGGAAAAGCGGGGGATGCCCTTTATGAATTGTCATTCGGATGGTTACGTGCTTTGTCGCCAATGGAATGGCTGAAAGAAAAGATCCATAGAAAAGGAAAATAGGTGGCTGGCTGTTTTATCACGTTTGAGGGAGGCGAGGGTGCGGGTAAATCGACGCAAATAGCGATGCTTTCGCAACATCTTAAGCAGATAGGATATGAGGTTATTGTAACCCGTGAACCCGGAGGCACAGCAGGCGCTGAAGCGGTGCGCCATGTCCTGTTGAGTGGAAGCGTAGAAAAATACGGTCAAGCGATAGAAGCTGTTTTATTTGCTGCTGCACGAGCTGACCATATAGACGAGTTGATTGCGCCGGCTCTTAACCAGAATAAAATTGTATTATGTGATCGTTTTATTGACTCTACTCGCGTTTATCAGGGGCAGGGAGGCCGTCTGTCGCATTCTTTTCTCAGCATTCTTGAAAAGGCCGCTATTAGTAGGTTATTGCCAAATATAACATTCATTTTGGATATCCCTGCCAAGGATGGTATGGCTCGGGCCGATAAAAGACGCGGAAAAAAAGCAGATGCCGACCGTTTTGAAAAAGATAGCCTAGATATACAGGAGGCTCGCAGAAAAGCTTTTCTCAATATCGCAGAACAGGAGCCGGAACGCTGCATCGTTATTGATGCTAATCGTGGCATCGATATCATATCTAAGGAAATATGTGCTCATGTCGATCGTTATCTACAGGCCATTACATCATGATTGATTTGCCGGCTGCAGCTCCCTCTTTCGATGATATCGATGGCATTCTTTCCCCTATAGAAAATATAGCGTTTTTTGGACAACAGCATGCTGTAACGCTGATCGAGCAAATGCGACGTGAAAACCGTCTTCATCATGCAATCCTATTTGAAGGACCACGTGGCGTCGGCAAGGCAACATTCGCTTTTCGTTTGGCTTGGAATATATTGACCGGCAGGCAGGGAACTTTGTTATCTCCCGATAAAGAAAGCATCGGCTGGCGGCGCATGGTTCAGCTTTCCAATGAACGTATGCTTTATATATCTCGTCCTTACGATGAGAAAAATCAACGTTTTAAATTGGCCATTACAGTTGATGAGGTCCGCTCTATTAGCCGATTTCTTAGCCGGACAACATCGGATGGCGGTTGGCGTGTTGTGATTATTGATTCAGCTGATGATATGAATAGAAATGCAGCTAACGCACTTCTTAAAACACTTGAAGAGCCGCCGTCTAAGACTTTGTTATTGTTGATTTCTCATTTTTCAGGCCGACTGTTACCAACAATACGCTCACGTTGTCAGTCTATACGGTTCAAGCCATTACAGAAAGAGGATTTATCAAAGGCATTGTATTACGCACAGCGCAACGAATCTCCGCAGGGGCATGAGCTTATCAGTGATAGAATGTTTAAGAAGTCGGAAGGAAGCGTCAGACGCGCAGCTTTGTTGATTAACTTTGGCGGGCTTGAGATTATGGATACAGTAGAACAGCTACTGGATAATCCAGTATTGGATATTTCTCAATTACAGCATTTGTCAACAGTATTGAGCAACAAGGATTCAACGGTTCAATATCAGTTATTCGGTGAAGGCATACTAGATATTATTTCTATTTTCGCCAAAACTAATGAGCAGGATGCTGCCAATTGGGCTCAAATATGGGAAATGACCCAGACAGCATTAAATGATGCAGATTCGTTCAATCTTGATAAAAAGCAGTTTATTATTATTACAATCAGCCAGTTGCATGATATAATTTGGAAAAAAAGCGTAAAATCATAAAATTGAACGTTAAATTCGTGACAAGTAGATCAACAAGCAGTAAGGCATGGGTGTTATCTTCTGACAGACAAAAGAGTTGTTATGCGCGAAAAATATTACATTACCACCCCAATATTCTATCCTAATGGTAACCCGCATATTGGGCATGCTTATAATGCAATTGCCACAGATTCGATGGCCCGTTTTCAGCGTGCCAACGGCAAAGATGTCTTTTTTCTATCTGGTACAGATGAACATGGCTTGAAAATGCAGCAGACGGCCGAAAAGGAAGGAATTACACCGCAACAGCTTGCGGATCGTAATAGTGCTGTTTTTCGCAATATGTTGCAAAAACTGAATTGCTCTAATGACGAGTTTATTCGCACAACAGAAGAGCGCCATCATCAAGCGTGTCAAGCTTTGTGGACACTTATGGAAAAGAATGGCGATATTTATCTTGATCGATATGCCGGTTGGTATTCGGTCCGTCAGGAAGCTTATTATGATGAAAAAGATACTGTCGTAGGAGAAGATGGCATACGGCGTGAAACTGAGGTCGGGTCTCCGGTGGAGTGGAACGAAGAAGAAAGCTATTTTTTCCGTTTATCCAAATATGAAAAACCTCTTTTAGAATATTATGAAAAACATCCTGATTTTATTGGTCCAAACGAACGGCGCAATGAGATCATAAGCTTTGTAAAATCGGGGCTTAAGGATCTATCTATATCCCGTGCAACTTTTGATTGGGGAATTCCTGTGCCGGGTAATCCCAAACATGTCATGTATGTCTGGGTCGATGCACTAACAAATTATATTACAGCGACAGGTTTTCCTGACAAAACAGCCGAAAAACGTGACTTCTGGCCAGCAAATGCACATATTATCGGTAAAGATATTGTCCGCTTTCATGCAATTTATTGGCCGGCATTTCTAATGTCTGCAGGCATTGATCTGCCAAAACGTGTTTTTGCCCATGGTTTTCTACTTAACCGCGGTGAAAAAATGTCAAAATCAGTTGGCAATGTCGTTGATCCTTTTACGATGATTGACGAATATGGATTGGATCAAGTGCGCTATTTCTTCCTGCGTGAAGTTTCCTTCGGGCAGGATGGCAGCTATAGTCATGAGGCAATTGTAAACCGGACCAATGCCGATCTTGCTAATGATCTTGGCAATCTTGCCCAACGCTCATTGTCCATGATTGCTAAAAACTGTGATGGTAAAACGCCATCGCCTGGTCAATTTTCAGTGCAAGACGAACAGTTGTTACATCAAAGTGTTGAAGCCCTTAAGAGCGCGCGCGAGTCTATGCTTAAACAGGCGCCACATCTTGCCTTGGCAGCGATTTTCTCGGTTGTTGCTGAAGCCAACCGCTATTTTGCAAGTGAAGAGCCTTGGGCTTTGCGTAAGACGGATGAAACTCGTTTTGCAACAGTTCTTTATGTAACTATTGAAGTGCTGAGACGCGTTTCCATTATGCTGCTTCCATTCATACCACAATCGGCATCCAAATTACTGGATAGTCTTGCAGTGCCACAGGATGAACGTATGCTGCACCATGTTTTGGATAGTGAAATGCTGGCAGGGCGGGTTATGCCTGCGCCAGAGCCTGTTTTCCCGCGTTATATGCCGAAAGAGGAAAATAACTAAGCATGTTGATCGATAGCCATTGTCATCTGGATTTTGATGTTTTCGAGCCCGAGTTTGACGATATTATCGAACGGGCGCGTCTTGCTAGCGTTGAGAAAATTATAACTATTTCAACCCATGTTGCACGCTTGCAGCGTTTATTAGATATTGCGGGGCGATATGGACATATTTACTGTTCCGTTGGTACACATCCCAACAGTGCACATGAAGAACCTGATGTAACTGCAGAACAGTTGGTAAAACTGAGCGCCCATCCTAAAGTTGTAGCGATAGGAGAGGCTGGACTGGATTATCACTATGATTATTCTACGCCCGCACAACAAAAAAAGAGCTTTTTGGAACATATTTCAGCCGCACGGGAAACTCAACTTCCCTTGGTTATCCATGCCAGAAATGCCGATGATGATATGGAAGATATTTTAAGGCAGGAAAGCAGAAAGGGGACATTTCCTTTTATTCTTCATTGTTATTCATCCGGCAAAAAATTGGCACAAGCGGGTATCGAGCTTGGCGGATATATTTCATTTTCTGGGATTTTAACCTTTAAGTCGGCACCGGAAATTCGTGAAATTGCACAACATGTCCCGCATGATCGTCTTCTTGTCGAGACAGACGCTCCTTTTTTAGCGCCAGTACCTTATAGAGGTGAGACAAATGAACCTGCCTATGTTGTTGAAACAGCAAAAATGCTTGCCAAAACATTAGACGTAGATTTCTCATATGTTGCGCAAAAAACGACAAGTAATGCATTGCGTTTATTTGCAAAAATAGAACGGGAGTAGGGCGTGACTTATCGCTTTACAATCCTTGGCTGCGGATCCTCCCCCGGTTCTCCTCGTCCAAATGGTGATTGGGGAGCTTGTAATCCCAATACCCCTAAAAACAGACGTTTCCGTACATCATTGCTTGTTGAACGCTTGAAATCGAATGGCGATAAAACGGTTGTAGTTATTGATACAGGACCGGATTTTCGCTCGCAGATGATTGATAATAATGTCACCTATCTAGATGGTGTTGTTTATACACATAGTCATGCTGATCACACGCATGGCATTGATGATTTGCGAAGCTTTGTGATGGGGCGTAACAGGCTTATGGATATATATGCCGATGCGTCAACTTTTGACCGGTTGGACGAGGGATTTGGATATTGCTTCAAAACACCGTCCGGATCAAATTATCCACCAATTCTAACCGCCCATATCATCAATCAAAATGATAACTTCTCCGTTTCTGGCGCAGCAGGAGATATTATTTTTTCACCCCATTATCAGAAGCATGGTGATATCCATTCTCTAGGCTTCAGAATTGGAGATGTCGCTTATTGTACCGATGTCAGTGCATTTCCAGATGGCATAGAAGAAAAACTTGCTAACCTTGAAGTTCTTATTATTGGCGCTTTACAGTACCGTTCACATCCCAGTCACTTTTCAGTTGACGAAGCTTTAAGTTGGATCGAGCGCTTAAAACCCAAGCGAGCTATTCTTACGCATATGCATATCCCTCTAGATTATGATGTCGTCATGCAAGAAACGCCTGATAATGTTGAGCCAGGCTACGATGGATTGAGTTTTGAAATATGAAATATTTACGGTCTATTCCATCCAGTATGGATGCCAATATTGTCGGGTCAATTGATCAACGTTTAAAAAATGTTGAAAGACAATATAATGTCCGTATTCTTCATGCAATTGAAAGTGGGAGCAGGGCATGGGGCTTCCCTTCTCCAGATTCCGACTACGATTGTCGTTTTATCTATGTGCGTCCTATCGAGGATTATTTGCAGCTTTATGCAGAGCGTGATGTGATAGAAACACCACTTGATAAGATATACGATGTTAATGGATGGGATTTAATTAAAGCACTTAGACTTTTGCATTCTGGTAATGCTGTGGTGCTGGAATGGTTACAATCGCCGATTATTTATCAGTCTGTTGAACCATTCAGAACTGAATTGCTTGAGCTGGCTATTGCAACCTTTAATTACAAAAAGGTATTTTACCATTACCTAAATTTGGCGCGCAAACAGATGGCGCTATGGTTGCATGATGAGGTTAAACTAAAAAAAATATTCTACATGCTTCGCCCAACCTTTGCCTTACAGTGGCTGATGGAAGGTCATCTAGGTATTGTACCTATGGAATTTTCGACCCTGCTGGAAGAGTGTCTAGTGGAGAAGTCTCTTTTGGACTTGATTCATGAGCTTATGGCTCAAAAGGCAATAACACGCGAATTGGGAAGCGGAAAAATAGCCGAGCCTATCTTAAGCTTTCTATATCAAACCATACAAAGGGCTGAAGATTTTATTCAGAATGATGAAAATGATAAATTGGAAAGCAAGGAATCGATAAAAGACTTAAATAACTTTTTCTATAAGTGGATAAAGTTAAATGGGGAATGCAATTAATCGAATTATTATTTTTCATACAATTATCGCATAAGATATATTATGGAACTTTTGTCTATGCGGTTAGCTGTGCAACATAGAGATGTCCTTCAACAGGTTTGCCTTGTTCAGCTCTGACAATTATTGGATCGACCGCAAGCAAATTCATTTTATTTTCTATTAAAAGTTTACGAACATAGCTTTGTGTATGGGCAAAACGTTGATAAGGACCGACAATAAAATTGCAATCGTTAAACATTGCTTTTGTTTGTGTTTCACTCGAGAAGATAAATATCCCATCTTTTTCAAGACACTTTGCAATGCTTGCCATGAAAGCTGACAATTCTCCCATGTAAGGCAAAACATCGGCAGCTGTTATCAATGACCATGACTGTATATAATTTTCTTTGAGATAACTTTCAGCATCGGCAATAAATAATTGATCATAATCACCTTTTTCATGAGCGATAGCAATCATGTTTTCGGATAGGTCAACGCCGATACGATGACTTGTTTGATCATATAAGGCTTCGCCCACCAATCCGGTGCCACAGCCAAGATCAAGAAGTCGATCAAAATGGTTTAGTCCTAGAGATTCAATCCGTTCTCGCATCAGATTGGGCACGTCGTAACCCAGCTGATCGACTAAGATCATGTCAAAAACATCAGCCGTCTGATCAAAAAGGGTTGCAACATAAGCCTTGGGGGCTGTGGATGGTGTTGCCGCCTTCCCTATGGAAGCTAAACGGACAATAACACCGCCATGATCTTCAGGATCAATAGCCAAGGCAGTATGATAAGCTTTGGCTGCACCTTCATAATCACCGGCTTTTTCGCACTTCAGTCCTTCATTATAGGCTTTTTCAAGTGCATCCTCATCAATCTTCATTGGTATTCATCTTTCGTTCGGCAAAATGCTGGGCAATAACACTGCATGCCATGAGTTGGATTTGATGAAATAGCATGAGCGGTAAAACAATAGGCCCTACAAGCGCAGCGGGAAATATGGCACTAGCCATAGGTGCGCCGCTTGCAAGGCTTTTCTTCGAACCACAAAACATAATTGTGATACGGTCTTTTTTATTAAAGCCCAAAATTTTTGATCCATACCATGTTATGGCTAAAACAATAGCAAGCAAAGCGAGGTTGAATGCAGCCATAACAATAAGATCTTGCCATGACATCTTGCTCCAGAGCTTCCCGACGACTGCCTCACTAAATGCCATGTAAACAACAAGAATAATTGAACCGCGATCTACAATGGAGGTCAATATTCTATGGGTGCGTATGAAATTGCCAATCCAGCGTTGTAATATCTGGCCTAAAATAAATGGCACAAGTAACTGTAACAAAATACCTTCGATTGCACTGGGCGATATATGGGTTTCACCGCTAGCGCTAAATAATAGTCCGACCAATAAGGGCGTGATGAACATACCTAGAATATTGGATGTTGACGCAGAAACAATGGCAGCCGGTACATTACCTGAAGCAATTGATGTGAAAGCAATAGAAGATTGCACAGTAGAAGGCAAAACACATAAATAAAGAATGCCGAGATAAAAAGCCGAGTCCTTGAAGCCGGGAATAACCCAGCCTGAAAGAAGACCAATCAATGGAAATAGTATAAATGTGCAGCATAATACGGTTAGATGTAGTCGCCAATGTACAATGCCGGCAACAACGGCTTCTCGTGATAACCGGGCACCGTGCAGAAAAAACAACATGGCGACAGAGAAGTTTGTAAATAAGCCAAACCAATAGGCCGCTTTACCCTGAATGGGTAGAAAGCTCGCCAGCAAAATAGCAGCAATCAACATGCATAAAAATTTATCGAATAAATATTTCATCAAGGGCCGCCGATAGTCATTATTGCAAGATCTATATTCTGGAATAGAATTTTATTTTTTCTTTTCCAAGCTCGATTGATAACGTGTTATTTTCTCCTGATAATGTTGGGCTCCTTCTGAAATGATTTTTCCTTTCATTTCATCAATTACTGCAACAGCTTTGGCAGGAGCTCCCATAATCAAGGAGTTTTCTGGAAAAATTTTTCCTTCAGTAACAAGGCTCGCGGCCCCGACAATTGAGTTCTTTCCTATATGGGCGCCGTTCATGATGATGGCTCCCATACCAACCAGAACATTATCCTCAATTGTACAACCATGAATGATGGCACGATGACCGATTGTACAGTTTTTACCAATTTTGACCGGGAATGATGAGTCGACATGTATGATGGCTCCATCCTGAATATTGGAGCCATCGTCAATTTTGATTATATCATTATCTGCGCGAAGAACGGCTCCGAACCAGATACTGCAATTTTCACCAATATGCACATTGCCGATAATATCGGCGTTTTCAGCAACCCAAGAGGATTTTTCTGCTATTTGCGGACTGTTGCCGTCAAGAGCATATATAGCCATAATTTTACCTCCCCTATGATATTAATTTGCGAAAAGCAGCTTCACCTTTTTGCGTCAGGTCAACATCAACAGTCATAGTTCCTTTTTCATCCACATCACAAACTATATTTTGGCCATTATTGTAAAGCCAATTCATCAGGCCGAACTGATGGGCCTTCAGATGAAAGGAAATGCGTTTACTTTTCCCGTAGATAAGCTGTTCAAGCGTATCAAGTAGTGGCTGAGCACCCTCGCCCGTAACAGCTGAAATCGGTATTGCAATATGACTGTTAGAGTGGGCTGCATCAAGTAATATTGTATGTGATTCAGGTTCAAGCATATCAACTTTATTCCAAACCTCGACAATTCGTTCACGATTGTCTGTATCCACACCTAGATCGTGCATGATTTTATTCACATCGGCAGCATGTGCATTATGATCGGGATCAGACATATCTCGCACATGCAGGATAATATCGGCTTCAATCACCTCTTCCAATGTGGCACGGAAAGCCGCAATGAGATGCGTTGGCAAATCGGTAATGAAGCCGACTGTATCGGAAAGAATAATTTTTTGGCCATGTGGAAGCGTTACATGGCGTAAAGTCGGATCCAGTGTTGCGAAAAGCATATTTTTTGCAAAAACCTTCGCGCCAGTCAGATGATTAAATAGGGTTGATTTTCCGGCATTGGTATAACCGACTAGCGCAACAACAGGATGTGGCACTTTTTGACGTTTGTCCCGATGAAGCTTTCGTGTTTTGACAACTGTTTCAAGTTCGCGCCTGATCCGGAGGATTTTATCCTGCAATATGCGTCGATCTGCTTCAATCTGTGTTTCCCCCGGGCCGCCAAGAAATCCACTACCGCCTCTCTGACGTTCTAGGTGGGTCCAGCTTCTGACAAGGCGCCCTTTTTGATAGTTGAGATGGGCAAGCTCAACTTGCAACACCCCCTCTTTTGTTCTGGCACGTTCGCCAAAAATTTCAAGAATAAGTGCTGTTCGGTCAATAACCTTGCAATTGATATCTTTTTCAAGGTTCCTCTGTTGTACAGGGGTTAGCGTTTGATCAACAACAATAAGGTTTATTTCGTCTTCATTAACCTGCTCTGCCAGCTCTTTCACCCATCCAGAACCGATGAGCGTTGCCGGTGTAATTTTATTTAGTTTAATGTCAATGCAACGAACAACATCCAGTGCAATGGCATGGGCAAGACCAACAGCTTCAGCACAGCGTGCAGAAACCGAACGCATTTTTTCTTCGGCAGCACGCACTTCAACAATAGGAACAACGACAAGCGCCCTGACGTTTGGCGGTTTATGAGAAATCAGGTCATGTCGGGATTTTTGCTCAGTCAATTGAAGTCAACTCGAACTTAAAATCCCTGGTCATTACCACGCTATTCTGCCTCTTCGCTTTCCAGCATTTGAACAGGCTGACTCGGCATAATGGTTGAGATAGCATGCTTATAAACCAATTGTGAATGGCCGTCCCGACGTAGCAATACACAAAAATTATCAAAGGAGGTAACGATACCGGTCAGCTTCACACCATTTACAAGGAAAATCGTCAATGAAATTTTCTGCTTGCGAACGGCATTAAGAAATAAATCCTGAAGATGTTGGGAGCGTTCTGCCATTTTTTTTATACCTTTTGTAGAGAACCGCAAAAACAAACTATTACTCTGCCTCAAGGGCCGAAATCAAGCTTTTCTATGACTTTAATCAAGAAATAATAATTTATCCATGACTAAATCAGTATATTGCATGGCTTACTTATTCGCAATCATGATAGTTATGGGCAAAGAAGGCCTCCATATCTGATATTTTCCCAGATCATCGGCGTTTGAAATAGAAATTTTTAGCAATTTCGCTCCAATATTACGCCGTATCATCATCATCATCTGTTCGCTTTCATGGGTAACAGCGGTTGCGACTAAAATGCCGCCTTCTTTAAGCGCCTTCCAGCACCATTCAAAAACACCATCATCACTCAATCCACCACCAATAAAGATAGAATCAGGTGGATTTAATTTATCAAGGATGTGGGGAGCCTCTCCATCAATGATTTCCAAGGCAGACATGCCTAATCTTTGACGGTTTTTTTCTATATTCTTAATGCGTTGTTGGTCTTTTTCGATTGCAAAAGCTTGCATGTGTTGACCAGATCGCAACCAATCTATGCTGATCGCACCACTCCCTGCCCCGACATCCCACAATAACTGTCCGTTACGAGGAGCAAGATGGGTCAGAACGATACTACGTATGTCCTGTTTTGTAATCAGTCCATCATGGATGAAGGCTGAATCCGGCAGCACCCCTTTATTATTCTCAATCTCACCCATTTTTATGCCATACCGACAATCAAGTGCAATGACATGCAAATCATCAAAATTTTGCAATGTCGGTATATCCGGGTTGAAAGATTGGATTTCTTCATGAGCTCCGCCAAGATGGCTTAAGATGGTTATCGAACTATCTGTCCATCCCTGCGATGCAAGATAGGCTGCCAATTGATTTGGCGTATCGCCATTGTGCGGTAAAATTAAAAATTTCTTGCCTGGTTTTAAGTGATGCCATGCCTTACTTAAAGGGCGCCCATGAACAGAAAGACAGGTAATATCCTGTAAAGGCCATCCCATACGGGCAGCAGCAAGTGAAAATGCAGATGAATGTGGGATAATAAGCATTTCTCTGATATCAAAATATTTGCAAAATGTTGCACCTATTCCAAAGAACATGGGGTCTCCGCTAGCAAGCACAACAACTTTTTCATTGCGCAAGGCTGAAATGTCATCGATGACATTAAGAAGAGGCCGAGGCCATAGATGCCTTTGTGCCGGATAGTTTTCATTCAAAAAAGATAAGTGCCGCTGTCCGCCAAAAACATGTTTGGCTTCTTGCAAAAGCTTAAGACTTCTTGCACTTAGCCCTTCAAGCCCATCCTCTCCAATACCGATGATGATGAGCCATGGCTGAGGCAATTTATGTTTATTTTCTTCAATCATATTTTGAAGCTTTAAATATATGGGATATGAAGGGCAAGTTTGTTTTGACATGGATTATAGGATCGCTTGATTTGTTAACACCATCACAACAGGATAAACGGCGAGCTGCTTGCCCGGGATTTTATAGAATGCCGACTGCTAATGACGGCTTGCTTTGCCGTCTCAAATTATCACTTTCACAAATTACGACACCACAAGTAAAATGCCTTGCTGATGCGATTCTAGCTTATGGTAATAACTGTCTGGAATTAACCAATCGTGGTAATGTCCAATTGCGAGGCATTAAAGAAGATTTCCGTCTAGCATTGATTGATCATCTTACTATGGGAAATCTTGCACCAAAAACGCAACAAGGCGATGATGTTCGCAATGTTATGATCAGTTCAACTGCGGGTATAGATCCATTCGCTAAAATTGATACGCGGCCGATTGCCGTAAATCTTCTTGATATGTTGCAATCAGATGCAATTTATCAACGCTTGTCGCCCAAGTTTTCCCTCTTCATTGACGGGCAGGAATCAACAGCACCGCTTTTCCATATTAACGATATCTGGTTGTCTGCCATAAATGCAGATTTTTTTTTGATCGGCATTGATAGCGCCCCCCTTGTCATAGACTGTAACGATAAAATAATCGGAGCCATTCAAACACAAGATGTCAGATTGACAATTCGAACCATATTGGATGTTTTTTTATCCTATCAGCACCATAACCCGGCAATAAAACGGATAAGAGATATAACAAAGGTGGGCCGGTTAACAGACTTTATTGCCGACATAAAAACAAGACTTCCTGGCCTTGACAGAGAAGCACTTTATACCAACCGCACAGCTGCAAATCATGGCATGTTGGGTATTGGAGAGCAAATCCAAGAAAATAGATTCTATGTCAGTATAAAACCACCTTTAGGTAGGCTCAATAATTCGCAATTGAATGATCTACTTGCTCTTACAACGTATAGACAAGAGAATAGCCCCCTTATTGTATCAACTTGGCAAAGCATCATTATTCCTAATTGTACACTGCAAGAATCTGAAACCATTTTGGAAAATGCACAACAACATTGGATAACCGATAAAACAGATACTCTAAGCGCTATACGGTGCTGTGTCGGAGCGCCTTACTGTGCTGCGGGCAAAGCGAATATTCAATACGCAGCCAGAGAACTGGCCGGTAAACTTGAACGAAGTTATAAAATACACTTGAGCGGTTGCGAGAAATCATGCGCAACAAATACGGCTAAGCCGCTTACCCTTCTGGCAATTGATCTTGACCATTATAATCTATATGCCGCTGAAGAAGGCAGTTTAAATAAATTCGGTCGACTTATCGCCCAAAATAAGACGATTGATGATATTGCAATGATAATCAACAACGACCGACAAGAAGATGAAAAGCGATACCATGTTTGAATATATCCGTGATGGAAAAGAAATCTACAAACTTTCTTTTCAGACAATCCGTCAAGAAGCGGATCTATCTACTGTACCACATGATTTGGAAAAACTCGTAGTACGTATCATCCATGCTTGTGGTATGCCATCAATTACAGATGCTATTGACTTCTCGCCAAATGCGGGAGCAATAGGGCGACAAGCATTACAACAGGGGGCGCCTATTCTTTGTGACTCTATGATGGTTGCCAATGGCATAACGCGAAGCCGTTTGCCTGCGGATAATCAAGTGATATGTACATTACAGAATAAAGATGTGGCAAATCATGCGACCCAGATAAATAACACCCGTTCAGCTGCTGCTATTGATTTTTGGGGCGAGCAAGTGGATGGTGCAATTGTTGCAATCGGTAATGCACCGACCGCCCTCTTCTATCTGCTGGAAAAAATGGCAACGACACAGATCAAGCCAGCCCTTGTTTTGGGTTTTCCTGTCGGTTTTGTCGGTGCGGCAGAGTCAAAAAAAGCCCTTTCTCAAAATAAAGCCGATATAGCTTTTGTCACATTACATGGCCGCTTAGGTGGAAGCGCCATGGCTGCAGCCGCAGTTAACGCTCTCGCTAGTGAAGTGGAATAACTGTATGACCAAAGGAACACTATATGGCGTTGGTGTTGGCCCGGGGGATCCAGAGCTAATTACGGTTAAAGCTTTAAAAGCGATTGAAAAGGCTGATATTATTGCCTTCCACCAAACGCGTCGACAAGAAAGCAAAGCGTTAGCGATAGCGAAGCAGTATATCGATACAACAAAACATCGTATGGTTCCCCTCACCTATCCGATAACAACAGAAGAAAATGCCTTGTCCAAAACTTATTATGAGGCGCTGGACCATTTTTATATTGATACGATTAATAGGTTAAAAGAATCCCTTGATATCGGTCACAATATTGCTGTCCTGACGGAAGGTGATCCGTCTTTCTATAGCTCATTTATGTATATTCTGGATGGCTTAAAAGGTAATTATCATGTTGAAGTCATTCCGGGCGTATCTTCTGTTTTTGCAGCAGCCGCAGCAGCGCAGACTTCTCTATGCTATCGCAACGAGACTTTTACAGTCTTGTCGGCGGTCTTGCCTGAAGAACAATTGGTTGAAAAGTTAAACGCCGGTGATGCTTTTGCAATTTTAAAAATAGGACGCAATTTTACAAAAGTTCGTAATGCTTTAAAAAAAACGGGGCTAGAGGAACAGGCATATTATATAGAGTGGGCTTCGCATCATCATGAGCGCATACTAAGTATTGATCAGGTCAAGCCTGATGAATGTCCCTATTTTTCAATTGTTTTAGTGCCAGGAAGCACTTGGCGCGAGCAGGCAGAATGAAACCATTACATATTTTTATTCTTAATAAGGCTGCACTTGAGCAAGCAAAGAAACTGCAGCATTTTTATCCTCAAGCTTGTATTCTGATACCGCGCAAAATTGAAAATCATGAGGGCCTCTATTATGATGATTTCAAGCAAGCCTTGCAAAACTCTTTTCGTGAAGGAGCTTCCATCGCTGCTTTTTGTGCGAGCGGTATTCTTATTCGTATTCTTGCCCCCTTGTTGCATGATAAGTTTAATGAACCAGCTGTTCTTTCAATTGCCGAAGATGGTACTTCAATTGTTCCATTACTTGGTGCCAATGCAGGTGCCAATAAACTTGCTTCTTATATTGCGGATTGCCTTGGCGGTCATGCTGCGATTACCACATCAGCCGAAATACGTTTTTCAATCAACTTGTTAAATCCGCCAGATGATTTGCAACTTATAAATCCTCAACACGCGAAGAGCTTTATCGCAGATATGCTAAATGGTACGGCGATCTCTCTTAAGGGCAAGCATCCGTGGCTTGAACAGGTGAAGCTTCCCATTAAAAGTGGGGCAACCCATCTCATTGAAATAACAGAGGAAAAAAAAGAAGGTTCAGATAAGCACCTTGTCTATCTTAAGAAACATAAAAACAAGGGAAAAATCACCGTTGTCGGGTTAGGCCCAGGAGCTCTTCAGTATAGAACCCCCGCTGCATCCAAGGCAATTCAGAACGCCGATATTATTATGGGATATGATTTTTATATCAGGCTGGCAGCTCCATATATGCCTCATCAAAAAATTATAGAAAGTGATAACCGTATGGAGCTTGCACGTGCGAAAGAGGCGCATGTGCTGGCATCCAAAGGCTACAAGGTTGCATTGTTGTCTTCTGGCGACCCTGGTATCTTTGGTATGAGTGCGGCTCTTATGGAGGCTTGGGAATCGATCGGAAGTGATGATATTCAGGTTCAGATCGAGCCAGGAGTTAGTGCGGCAATGATGACGTCTGCACGTGTTGGCGCACTTTTAGGGCATGATTTTGCTGTTATTTCGCTTTCTGATAACTTGAAGCCATGGTCGATCATAGAAAAAAGAATTAAGGCGGCAATAGAAAGCGATCTGGTTATAGCATTCTATAATCCAGTATCGAAAGCTCGGCCTAATCAGATTATTCGCTGTATCGAGCTTTTACGTGAACATTGCCATAATGAACGTTATTGTATTATCGGCTCGGATATTGGGCGAGAACAAGAAGCAACAAAAATTGTAACACTGTCAGAACTCAATTCGTCAGACATTAACAGCCGCTCTACTTTATTAGTCGGTTCGTCGCAAACGCGCGTTTTTATTAAAAATGGCATGGAATACGCTTACACGCCACGCCATTATCCAAAATGACGTTTTATATTTAGCCTGCCGGTTTGGTCGCTGTTTTGACGGCTGCTTTTGCTGCAGCATCTTTTGCAGCCTTTGCCTCGGCCTCTAACTGGTCGGCACTTTTAGGCGATGTATCAACAACAGAGCGTACTACGCCATTTGCTCCGATAACACATTGTGCATCACGTACATCTACTTTCAGAATAACAACATTTGAACCATCATTTTGAGTACGAGAATCAACTGCATGGATGACACGTGTTGGCAAATAATATTTGTTGGCTGCCGATACAATACAGGCATTGGCCATATCAGGATCAACATTGTTTTGCGTAATGTTGAATGATGGCAGTATAACACCTGAGCGGCGTGACGGATTTGTCATCGTACAGGCAGAAAGGACACAGATAGATGCCGTTGCAATGATACTGGTTTTAATAAAGAAACGCATGCGTTTTCCTAACCCTTTATTGGGAAATTGCTTGTTCGGAAAGCGTCTTTAGCGCTTTTTTCCATTGTCGTCATCTATAAAATATCAATGTTGTTTTTTCCACCAATCTTCCCCCTGCTCTATCTTCACAATTTCGGCATCATCATTGAGCATTCGGGTCCAGTCCAAAATACTGCGATTTTCAATTTTTAATTTTCCTGCAATCTCACACAAGGGATAAAGGACAAAACCGCGTTCGAAAAGGCGGGGATGTGGCAAGGTAACAGTTTCAGATTGATAACGCGGATAGGCTTCCATATAGAGAATATCGATATCCAATGTACGCGGCCCCCAACGGACAAGGCGTTCACGCTTATGGTTCTTCTCAATAGCAAGACATAAAGCCAGAAGTGAATCGGGCTCTAGTGTTGTTGTGATTTTGCAACAAATATTAAGAAAATCCGGTTGATCTGTTACATGCCCCCATGGTGGTGTGCGATATAAGGAAGAAACAGCAAGAACCTGACAATCAACATTTTGCTCAAGATGGGAAAGAGCATCGTGCATGATTTGGGCTGTATTATCCAAATTGCCCCCCAACCCTAAAAAGGCGGCCGTTTTAGATTTCATTGCTGTTATCCATCATAGCATCAACAACATTAAGGGCATCTTTATTAAACGCTACATTATGGACACGAAAGATTTTAAAACCTGAAAGCCGCAGTATAACAGATGTTGAAGCTGTTCCTACATCACGCAGAACCGGCTCGTCCCGGCCTGTAAGCGCACCGACAAAACGCTTGCGCGATGTGCCAGCAAGAAGAGGAAAGCCGAATTGTTTTAGCTCAGCGGCCCGTCGCATCAGTTCAAGATTATCCTTATATTCCTTGGCAAAACCGAAACCCGGATCCAGCACAATTTGTTCACTTTTAACCCCCGCCGATCTTGCAATAGCAAGAGATTTATCAAGGAACAATTTCTGATCTTCAATGACATCAGGATGAACTTCACGTTCTCGTCCTGTATGCATGATCACAAGACCGGCATTATAGGCTGCACATATATCGGCAATTTCCGGTTCTTTTTGTAATCCCCATACATCATTTATAATATGTGCGCCGGCCTCAATCGCCAAACGCGCAGTCTGGGCACGGTACGTATCAACCGAAATAATCATGTCATGAATGGCTGATAGTCTTTCCAGTACCGGCAGCAAGCGTTTTTGTTCTTCTTCTGCTGAAATCTGGTATCCATTCGGGCGGGTAGATTCAGCGCCCACATCAATAATGGCCGCCCCTTGGTCAAACATATAGCGCGCGGAATCAATGATCTCTTCAATGTTTTTATAACGACCACCATCAGAAAAGGAATCCGGTGTAACATTGAGAATGCCCATTAAAATGGCATGACCGGACAGATCGATTTCCTTGTGATGAGCCAGCTTCCATAGTGCCATTCAATTCTCCGTTTTTTTCTCTGAAAGGCTTTATCCTGCCCGATATCTTGATTATGATGAATTGAAATGATTTGGAATGAAATTGCAACGCAAACATACCAATAGTGAAAAAAGACTACAATTCGGGATTTGATATGAATTCAATTATTTTTCGTCTTATTGCCATTGGCGTTGCTTTGGTTGCTTTATCCGTGCAGGCCCATGCTGCTAAAATATACAAAAAGTATCATTATTATACGATTTCAGGCAGAACTGCCGCTGAATTGGACCATTCACTTACCCGAAACGGGCCGTATCTAAAAAGCACAGGAAGCCACCATCCCGGAGCTACCGAACTTCGCTTTGATCCTCATGTCGAGATACAACAAGAGGGACGTTATTGTAAGGTCAAAGCTGTCCGTGTTGATATACAAGCAGATATCAAAATACCTAAATGGAAACAGCGCTCAATAACAAAGTCAAAGGAACTGGCTCTAATATGGGATGTTTTGTCGCGCGATATCAAACGACATGAAGAAAGTCATGTTGTCATTGCACGCGAACATGCCAGTAAAATTGAGAGACATATCCGCTCTCTGCCCTATCGCAAAGATTGTACGCGATTAAAGCAGGACATTGATCTTACTGCGATGAAAATATTAGCGCATCATGATGAAGCCCAGAAACGTTTTGATCAGATTGAGGCTAAAAATTTTGAACGCCGTTTTACACGTTTGCTAGTCTACCGATTGCAGAACTTAAACCCAAAACCAAAAAGTTAGCCTTGTTTTGCCGGTACATTGATAACAATACCATCAAGCGCTTCTGTCATAATGATCTGGCAAGCAAGACGTGAATTTTCGTTGATATCAAAGGCAAAATCCAACATGTCCAACTCCATCATTGTTGGAGCCGGCAATAGGTTCCGCCACACGCTATCAATATGGACATGGCAAGTTGCACATGAACATGCCCCGCCACATTCGGCAAGAATGCCTTTGATATGATTGGTGACGGCATTTTCCATAATTGATACACCTATCTGTGCATCAACAGTTTTTCTTGTTTTATCCTGTTCGGACACAAACTCAATAAAGTACATTAAAAAAAACACCTAATTAATTGATATAAAATGTTTTTACAAAGAAATAGATGGGCGGTCGATTGGCGCGTTAACTTTATCTTCAAACTCTCGCCACTTTGACCCGGAATATATTCCTTTCTAAAAGATTAACAGTTAAGATAAGAACATAAGTTCTGACAATTTATAATTCCGATTGTCTACATATATCGTAAAGCATGAGGCGAAAATGGCACGTAGAACCAAGGAACAAAAGATCGAGCTCGAGGTCGAAGAAGCGCTTGAAGAAGCGTTGGACTTTGACTTTGATGACACGTCCCTCGGCTTGTCTGACGATATAAATACTGAAAATCTGATTGATCTTGACGATTTGGCACAGCAAATTGCCATGGCAACCGAAGAGACTGCCGTTGAAGGTGCCCAGCAATTTGACAATGCAGTAAATGCAACTGTTGTGGATGAATCTGTCGCAGCCGAACTATTTAACAAACAACCGGCTGCCGCTCCGGCTTCGACAGTTGGTGGAACCGTTCGCGATTCAATGGTTACCATGCCATTGCGTCCAGCCAATGATGACCGCACAACAAAGTTGCATACAACATCAATTAAACAGAAACTGTCTAAGACATATCGCAATACAACAGCCTTGAGTGTTCTGTGGGCTGCGGGTGGTGCTGCTGTTGCCTCCGCCCTTTCCTCGACCTCGTTGGCATCCTTGAGCGGTATTGGCACCTTTTTGTCATCTCCTGTCGGTGTAGGTGTTGCTGCAGGAACAGCTGTTCCTATTATGATGTTCTGGGGCTTTGCGCAGCTTTACAAGCGTGCAGCAGAACTGAAATCCATGATGAGCGCAATTAGCGATGCTGCTCAAAATTTGGGTAACCCACGGACATCTGACGAAGCAGAAATCGTACGCATGGGCGCAACTGTCCGCCAAGAAGTTGCTGCGATGAGCGAAGGAATTGAAAGAACATTATCGCGCGCAGCTGAGCTTGAAGCAATTGTTCAGGGAGAAGTTAATAATCTCGAACGTGCTTATTCTGAGAATGAAGCGCGAATTCATGGCCTAATCCGTGAACTTACCAATGAGCGTGAAGCGATTTTGGGGCATGCAGATCGTGTAAAAACAACAATTCGCAATACACAAAATCAACTCACAGAAGAATTTGGCTCTGTTACTGCCAACATGGCCTCAAATGTCAATGCTATGGCTAGCACCCTTTCAGACACACTGAATGAGAGCGGTAATCAATTGGTTGAACGATTGAATAATGTTGGTGAAAATGTGACGCAGTCTTTAGCTCAACGCGTCGAAGAGTCGACTTCTAACATAGAATCACAAAATCGCACGCTCTTTGACAAGTTTGATGAGCGGTTGCTTTCTGTGCAAACGTCTATTGCTGAAAGCAATGATCGTTTGAATAATTCGCTTTCCGTATCTCTTGAAGATATAGAACAAAAAGCATTAAATGTTGCCGACAAGCTGGGTGCAAGCGCGGAGCAGGCCCTATCTTCTTTTGAGAGTACTTTTTCTAAGATTGATGATGCTATTGTTGATCGTAGCAACCAATCTATAGCAGCTTTTGAAGAAAAGATTACCCAGCTGGGGCAACGTTCTGATGACTTGAGCGCTCATTTTGATGTGGCCACAACTCAGGCGATAGAGAATTTTGAAAACCGACTGAAGGAAATGGATTCATCCCTCGGGGAGAAGAGCAATTCAATCATTCATTCTTTCATTGCACGTGCACAATCCCTTGAAGGTAACACAGAAAAACTCGGACAAGTTCTTGAAGACTGCGCCAAGCAAATCAACGAAACGCTTAAAGAACGCACACGTGATATTGCAAACACATTCACAGATGGGCGCAATGAATTTGTGAATCTTGTCGATGAAACTAAGTCCAAACTTAAAGATGACATTCAAGAAGTCGGCGGTGCATTGTCACAGGTCTTTGAAAATAACGTTAGCAAACATATGGATACCTTCAATCAATGCAATGATGCGTTGAACGATGTAATGAAAAATCAAGCAAATGTTCTGGAAGAGCGTGTCGAGCGTATACGTGATTTAATTTCTCAAGGCGATCTACAATTTGGCGATGCGTTGACTAAGCAGGCAGAAATTGTCGATAAGGCTGTTGCGGAAAACAGTGCAATGCTCAAGGAAACTTTTGCCACTCATCTTGTTTCCTTTAAACAGCTTGAGACAACGTTTAGTGAACAGACATCTGTCCTTGAAGAACGCACGGCTACAATGCAGAAAGCGCTTGAAACAGGTGTTGATAATGTGCGTACTACATTAGAGACAGGCGCTATCAACCTTGCCCAAAAACTGCGCGAACGCATTAGTGAGGCGACAGGAAGCTTTAAGACAGAAGCCCAAAAGGCTGATGAGGTTATTATTCAAATTGAAGGCAAGCTTGGTAAGGTTGTAAGTGAATTTGAAAGCAATATTGCACGTGCCAATATTTCAATTGAGACAGGCAGCGATCGTATCGCTGGCGAAATCCAGTCTCGTTTGACAGATGTTTCTGATGCTATGACCAGACATGCAGAAGATGCAAGTCGTATGATTGTATCAGCCGGTGAACATGTTACCAATTCTGTTATAGATGCAGCGTCAGTCATCGAGCAGCGCCTTGCCGACCGTGCAGAGGTTCTTCAACAAACCGTTCAACAGATTGATACTGACTTGAGCGGCAAAGTAGAGCATATTGGCCAGAGATTGGTTGAAATCAATCAGACGAATGGTGATCAATTATATAATCATGTGCAACAAATTGGTTCTCTTGCAGAAAACCTTAATCAGGCTGCTGCCCAAACAACACAAAGTCTTGGAACGATGGCCGAACAGTTTGGCGCACAGTTGACCAGTGCCGCCCAACAGGCACAAGAGCGATTGAATGCTGAAAATGAAGCTTTAATGTCGGCTTTCAGTCAGCGTGCAGATGAAACCATCAATGCAGTTAATGCAGTAAATGGCAGCCTTAATGAAAATGTAGGGCATGTATTAATACAGATTGAGCAATCGCTCGGTAATATACAAAATAGTACACAGCATCTTTTGTCTGGGGTTCAGGATGTTGACGGACGCTTTAGCGAGGCCGCCAATATTTTCTATCAAAATGTCGGACAAGCCTCTGAAAGCCTTACTTCATCCAGCAATTTATTAAATAGCAACATTCAAGCTTTACAGGGGGTATCGGAGTATACATTATCACAACTAGGCCAGATCACTCAGCATTTTAATGAACATGCGCAAGCTCTTAACAGCGCTGCCCATCTTATTGATAATACACAGAATAGTTTTCACGAAACGATCCAACAGCGTGAACAATCCCTCCAAATGCTGACACAAGCTCTTTCAGAAAAATCATCTGAGATTTCCAATGTCATCAGTCATTATGAGCAGATGATCACGCAGGCATTAGCAACAACACAAGAGAATACACTTCAGTCGACCTCCGAAATCGAAAATACGCTTGGCGGTCTGGTAAGTGATGCAGTGCAACGCTTTACAAATGCAACCAATCAAATTCGTCACTCTGCCGATGAAATTCGCAATGAATTGGCTCGCACATCTAATGATATCAATGCTAGCGTTCGTACATTACCAGCTCAGGCCCGCGAATCGGCGGAAGCCGTTCGCCGTGCAGTCAGCGAACAAGTCAAGGCGTTGAAGGAATTGACCGGTATTGTTGAAAAGTCAGGTCGTTTGAGCGATTTAGCACAGCCAAGCAAAGCAACGATGTCAACACCACAATTCACAGCTGCGACACCGATTCTATCAAGGCCGTTAACGGACAATCAGGCTGAGCGTTCCGGTGGTTGGGTATCGGATTTATTGGCTCGTGCTTCACGCGACGATCTTGATGATCGTAGGCCTGTTCAGGCAGTACGTACACCGGCACATGTGGTTGAAACATTAAATTCGTTGTCCGTAGACATTGTTCGTGCCATCGATCATGCTGCTGCTGTCGATTTGTGGGATCATTACAAGCGTGGGCAACGTAATATCTATACCCAGCGTCTTTACACCCTGACAGGACAACACACATTTGAAAAAATCAAGCATAAGTATGCTGTTGATGGTGAATTCCGTCGTTCTGTTAATGATTATATTGCAGACTTTGAGAAGCTTCTTCGTGATATTTCTCAAAACGGTAATGGCCGTGCGGCAGTTCGTAATTATCTTACTTCAGATACCGGCAAAGTTTATACAATGCTTGCCCATGCCAGCGGGCGTATCCAATAAAAAAGGGAGCAATTTGCTCCCTTTTTTATTATCCTGAAAATACTTTTATTACAGAATGCTAAGCGCCCACCCCACCATTTCGATGGTAACCTTTTCAAAAGCTTTGTTAATTGCATCCGTATAACGGTTATTCCCCTGCCCTGTAACAACTTGTTGGGCCTGAAATATATGGGAAGAACGAATACTACCGTTACGGTCGTCCATAATTTTCACAGCGATTTCTACCTTGGCTACACGCTGCCCATTCATTATCTGGACACCGAATGTCCGAATATCTGATAGTACCTGATAATTAATAGCTAGTCCTTCACCCGGACGTCCGACGCCAGCAAGCTGCCCTGTATTTTCAAAGGCCTGTACAAAACGTGCTTGTACTAGATTCGGTAATCTATCTCCCCATTGTGCACCTTTAAGATATTCAATCGATGCTGTTGAGCCACCAATGACAATATCCTGTCCATCAAGAGCTTTGACAGCCGTTGGCACAGCAACAAGAATCTGTATGTTCCTATGATGTGTTTTGGTATCTGTACGCACGGTAGAAGCAGTCAGATCAAAGGTATCTCTTGGCGTTGTCGATGCACAACCGGCAAGCATAATTGGCAATGATATAACAGTCAGTTTAATAGCATTGGAAACCATACGTTTATCCATTATCGTCTTGTCCTTCCGTCATATTGCGGAACAGACCCACTTCCACCCCAAATAATACGTTGAGGATTCCTCTCAAGATCACTTAAAGCCCGTTCTATACGTTCAATCGAGCGGCGGCTATCTGTTACAACAGCCTCTATATTGTTGAGCCCTTGTCCTGAAAAGCGTTCTAGATTGCTAGCAATCGGACCGATATGGGCATTCAATGTATCTGTTGTTTTCTGGATAGAGCGCAATGTCTCCTGTGCTTGAACAACGATACTATTACGATTATCCGGAGATAACATATCATCCAGCTTATCCATAATCCCTTGAACGCGAAGAGATGCGGTATTCAGACGTCCCATCATCTCTTTGGTCTCGCCAACAATTTGTTGTAAATCTTCACGATTGTTTGCAAGAGTCTGAGTGAATGCATTGGTATTTTTAACTGTATCTGTCAAAGGTCCACGTACGTCTTTGATGAAGCCTTCCAGCTCACCGATAGCAGTATTGGCACGAGCAAAAATATCCTGAGCCGTTGCTAAAAGATTATTAAATGTCGATGGATCCGCATCGATGCGTGCAACAGCATTGTCATGCTCGGCTTCATCAAGAAGATTACTTTCATGGAGCGATCCCCCCTTTAACTCAATGAAAGCCAATCCTGTCAGACCTTGGAACCCCAATGTCGCTTCAGTTGAGCGGGTGATTGGCGTCGAACCTAATATTTCAGTTTTTGCAATCACCATATTCGGATTGGATTCATCTAATACCAAACGACGTACTGTCCCAACACGAATACCATTAAAGAAAACCTGACTGCTTTCAGCTAGCCCTGTAACAGAACCGGGGATACGTACATCCAGTGGTTTCAGGTTACTTGATTCCCCCAAACGGGATATAAAAAAGACAATACAAAAGGCAGCAATAATTACAGCAACAGTAAAGATTCCGACCAAAACATAATTTGCTTTTGTTTCCATCCTTAACCTACCGTCTACCCATTAATTCTCATTATCATTTCTATTTATAGCCGATACATTAATATGGCGTGCACGCTTGCCTTGAAAATATGATTTAACCCAAGGATCATTTGCCTTTAGCATATCCTCTATAGTTCCCTCAACCTTTACACGCTTGTCACCTAAAACAGCAATGCGACTACATATTGCATAAAGGCTATCAAGATCATGAGTAACCATATAGACTGTTAACCCCATTGTATCACTTAAATCTGCAATCAATTCATCAAACTCGGCCGCACCAATAGGATCAAGCCCGGATGTCGGCTCATCTAGGAAAACAACGTCAGGATCAAGAGCGAGCGCACGAGCCAGAGCTGCACGTTTAATCATGCCACCTGATAGTTCTGATGGAAATTTTTCTGCGGTGTCAGGATCTAGCCCTACCAGTTCAATCTTCAAACGCGCCAATTCATTCATAAGTCGCGGTGAAAGATCAAGATATTCACGCATAGGCACCTGAATATTTTCAAGAACATTGAGCGCTGAAAACAAGGCTCCATGCTGAAATAGAACACCCATTCGCATATCAATACCGATTTTTTCAGCGTCACTGACACGGTCAATATTATGACCAAAAATTTCAATTTGCCCCGATTTTTTTTTATTAAGGCCCAAAATAGTGCGCATCAAAACAGATTTACCGGCCCCTGAAGGCCCGATAAAACCTAAAATTTCACCACGATGGATATCAAGATTAAGACCATCCAATACTTTTTTATTGCCAAATTGAACCGTTACATCACGAACTGAAATAACAATATCGTCCACATTCTTTTTGATAACGCTTAAAGGTGTCTTTTTCATTCTCTCATCTTTAAAAGTTGATCGCGGCATAAAAGATAGCAAAGAATCCATCGATCACAATAACGATAAATATGGACTTTACGACCGATGATGTGACGCGTTGGCCAAGCGATTCAGCACTACCACCAACTTTCAAGCCTTCAACAGAGGCTATAATTCCAATAATCAAAGCCATAAAGGGAGCTTTGATGAGACCGGCGAAATAGGTGGTTAGCCATACAGCGTCGTTAAGACGATTCAAAAAAGCATCAAAGCCTATATTGGAATAAAGTTTAGCAACGACAGCAGCACCAATAAGAGCAGCCAAATCTGCAACAACTGTCAAAAGCGGCAAAACAATTGCCAAAGCAACCAATCGTGGAAAAACCAATACACCAATTGGGTTGAGGCCGATGACAGTCAGCGCATCAGTCTCTTCGCGCATTTTCATAGAGCCGATTTCAGCAGTAATCGCACTTCCTGAGCGTCCGGCAATCATAATTGCTGTTAACAACACGCCTAATTCTCGAAAAACCAATATGCCAACCAGATCGACAACAAAGAGTTCCGCGCCAAAATAGCGGAGCTGAAAAGCGCCTTGTTGAGCTATAATAGCTCCCACAATAAAAGACATGAGAATGATGATTGGAATTGCCCCAACCCCCATTCTATCCATCTGGGTAACAAGGGCAGGAAGGCTGATTCCTGCATTTTTGCCAGCCTTCATTTGGGCGCCACGTATTGTTGCGCCTAAAATATGCATGGCCAAAATAAAATCTTGCCCCATACCAACAGTAAAACGACCTATTAAATCGGTGCATTGAATATAGAAGGGAAGTTTTTCAAGACGACTATCAGGGTCAAAGCGGCCAACACTTTCTCCCACTGTTTTAAGGAGAGACTTCCACGAAGTTTTTACGCCATCTACCGCAACATCAAGGCCACGTGCGCGTAAAGTTCCAGCTAAGCGCTCAATAAGCCATGCGCCTGCTGTATCCATGATATCAATGCTACTAATGTCTATTCTGACACGATTGCCATTATAGGTTTCAATCTTACGTATTTCATCATCAACAAATCGAACCGTATGGGTATTCCAATAACCGGTTAGACGAATCAACAATGTATCATCAGCCGTTTCCTGATGGATGACAGGAAAAAGACTGCCCTCTTCCTTATTGTTTTCTTCATCATATGACATTCTCTACCTATCAGATTCGGGCATTATGTAATTATCGCTCGCGCAAATTAAGAGAGTGTTAACCGCATAACTACTTTGAAACTTAACGGCTTATAACACATTGCTCTATTGGGTTTCATTACATTTATTTTACTGCGACTTTAATAAATATATTCTAAAATCACTCGACAATACCTTGCTATTATGTGACTCTGTCCATGCAGCTATTTCAGATCATAAATAAAAACATAGAAATTCTGCATAAAACGATATTGGAGATTATCTGCTCTTTCAAAAAAGGGATTGGTGATGTCATAACATTTTTATCTTCAGAGCAGGCAAGCCACAAACTTGCTATTATCTGATTGTTGATCATGACCTCTTATCGCGTATTTTAAATAACTGGGATTTTCTAATGGCACAGAACAAACAAAAAAATAGCGCATCAAGTGAACTTGAAGAAGCAGCACTTTTCTATCATCAGTATCCGACTCCCGGCAAACTTGAAATTCAAGCGACAACACCATTAGGAAACCAACGGGACTTGGCTCTTGCCTATTCCCCAGGCGTTGCGGCCCCTTGTTTAGCAATCCACGAAAATCCGGCGCTGGCGGCTCGATATACATCACGCGCTAATCTTGTCGGCGTCATCTCCAATGGAACAGCCGTTTTAGGGCTTGGCAATATAGGTCCTCTGGCTTCCAAGCCTGTCATGGAGGGTAAAGCCGTTCTTTTTAAGAAATTTGCTAATATCGATGTTTTCGATATTGAAATTGACGCATTGGATATCGACCATATGGTGACCAGTATCGGTGCGTTGGAACCCACATTCGGCGGAATCAATCTTGAAGATATCAAGGCACCGGAATGCTTTGAAGTTGAAGAGAAGTTGCGCGCTTCAATGAAAATTCCTGTTTTTCATGATGATCAGCACGGCACAGCTATTATTGTCGCTGCCGGTATTCTAAACGGCATTGATCTTGCTGGAAAAAAACTCGAAAAAGCCAAAATAGTGACGTCTGGCGCGGGTGCAGCCGCCCTTGCCTGCCTCAATCTTCTTGTTAAATTAGGCGCAAAACGTGAAAACATCTGGGTAACAGATATTGAAGGCGTGGTCTATGAAGGCCGTGAATCACTCATGGATCGCTGGAAATCGGTTTATGCGCAAAAAACCGATTCTCGGACATTGGCTGAAGTCATTGATGGAGCTGATGTTTTTCTTGGCCTTTCAGCTGGCGGCGTACTCAAGCGCGAATTGCTTGAAAAAATGGCCCCTAAACCGATCATTATGGCTTTGGCCAATCCAACACCGGAAATAATGCCTGAAGAAGCTCGTGCTGTCAGACCTGATGCGATGATTTGTACAGGCCGTTCAGACTTCCCCAATCAGGTCAATAACGTCATCTGTTTCCCTTATATTTTCCGTGGTGCGCTTGATGTCGGGGCAACAGCGATTAATGAAGAAATGAAAATGGCTGCCGTTCACGCAATTGCAGCTTTGGCCCGTGAAGAAACATCTGATGTTGTTGCCAAAGCCTATTCGGGTGAAAGCGTAAAATTTGGTCCTGAATATCTTATCCCCTCTCCTTTTGATCCCCGTCTTATCCTGCGAATAGCGCCAGCGGTTGCAAAGGCCGCTATGGATACGGGAGTCGCCGAGCGTCCACTCGATGATATGGAAAATTACCTTGATCGCCTGAACCGTTTTGTTTTCCGTTCAGGCATGATTATGAAACCTGTTATATCGGCTGCCCGTGATTCAAAGCGAAAGCGCGTCATTTATTCAGATGGTGAAGATGAACGCATCTTGCGGGCAGCGCAAATTGTTTTGGAAGATAAAACAGCAACGCCTATTCTTATAGGACGTCCGCCTGTTGTTCTGTCACGACTTGAACGTTTTGGATTGAAAATTAGACCAGGCGTTGATTTTGAATTGATCAATCCCGAGGATGATCCGCGCTATCGTCATTATGTTGATTTATTTCTGCATTATACTGGCAGACGTGGTGTTACTCCTGAAGTTGCTAAAACAATCGTTCGCACCTCGACAACAGCGATTGCAGCTTTAGCTATGATGCGCGACGAAGCCGATGCCATGATTTGTGGCCTAGGGGGGCGTTTTGAACGCAACTTGCAGCTGGTTGAGCAGATTATCGGCATAGCCCCCAACGTCAGTCATTTTTCCGCCTTGAGTCTACTTATTTCACAACGTGGAACACTGTTCTTGACTGACACTTATGTGAATGTTGATCCAAGCGCGGAAGAAATTGTCAATATGACAGTGCTTGCCGCCCGTGAAATCAAGGGGTTTGGCATCGAACCCAAGGTTGCACTGCTCTCACACTCCAATTTTGGTTCAAAAGATACAGCAAGCGCAAAAAAAATGCGCTTGGCAGCCAATATACTGGCTGAGCGTTATCCGGAAATTGAAAGTGATGGCGAAATGCATGGGGATGCCGCTCTTTCGCAATTGCTGCGTGAACGTTCATTACCGGATAGTCGACTTACAGGAGAGGCCAACCTGTTGGTTTTCCCTAATCTTGATGCAGCCAATATTACCTTGAATGTCGTCAAGCAGATAACAGATTCCTTGCATGTAGGCCCGATCTTGCTAGGTCCAACACGCCCTGCCCACATTTTAACGCCATCGGTTACATCTCGTGGTGTTGTCAATATGACGGCTCTTGCCGTTCTGGAAGCCAACAGGAAATCTCTGCAAAGAACTGATTCGTCAAATCCCGCCACAAAGGCAAAAAGATAAGCCTATCAATGAGGCTTGAATAAAAGAGACCGCTTCAGCAGTAACTTTTAAAGGTTACCTTAAGACTATCAACAAAGAGAAGCGCCGTTTTCGGCGCTTTTTGTCGATTAAGCCTTTTTTTTAACGGCAAAAACCATTAGATAGGTGCTCATATGCGTTATCAGAGGCGCACACAAAAATAAGGAATAGTGAATTGTCTTCTACATTTGATAGAGTTGCCGACATCATTGCTGAAACCAGCGAAATTGATCGTGACACCATTACACCTGAAAGCCATACGATTGACGATCTTGGTATTGATAGTCTCGATTTTCTCGATATCGTCTTTGCAATTGACAAAGCTTTTGGCATCAAAATCCCGCTTGAACAGTGGACACAGGAAGTCAACGAAGGCAAAGTTGCTACAGACGAATATTTCGTACTGAAAAACCTTTGTGCAAAAATTGACGAACTCGTTGCTGCAAAATCAGCTGGTTGAGTTACGCTTACATGCAAAAAAAATCGGTTGTCATAACAGGTATTGGTATTCTTTCATCTTTAGGTGAAGGCGTTGATGTGCATTGGAATGCCTTGAATGAGAGGAAGCAGCCTATCCTTAACACACAGGATTTTGCACCTTACATCGTGCATCCTTTGTGTGAAGTGGATTGGAACGCACAAATACCAAAACGTAGTGACCAGCGGCAAATGGAAGCTTGGCAACGTATAGGCACCTATGCAGCCGGCCTGGCGCTTGATGACGCCGGCATGAAAGGAAATGAAGCGCTCACATCGACAATGGATATGATTGTAGCTGCTGGCGGTGGAGAGCGTGATATCGATGTCGATACGCAGATATTGGCCAAAGCACGTGAAACAAGTGATCGGGGCACAATGTTGAACACAATGTTATCAACAGAACTGCGTCCCACATTGTTTCTTGCCCAATTGTCGAATTTGCTGGCCGGCAACATTTCAATTGTTCATAAAGTTACGGGGTCATCTCGTACCTTTATGGGTGAAGAAGCGTCTGGTATTGCAGCATTGGATGTTGCTGTAAAACGTATTGCAGCCGGTCAAAGTACCCATGCATTGATTGGTGGTTCCTATAATAGTAGCCATTTTGATATGCTTTTAGGGCAAGAGCTTAACAGACTGCTGAAAAATGACGGTTGGGCTCCTGTTTGGGAGCGTGATACATCGTCTCCTTCAGGCCTGATTACCGGGTCTGGTGGTGTTTTTCTGGTGCTTGAAAATGCTGAGCATGCTAAAGCACGTAACGCAAAAATCTATGCCGAAATTCATTCCGTTCTGGCAGAGCAGACCAATAGACAGCATAAGCCACTTGGCAAAACAATCGCTACTATGCTTGATACAATCAAAAAAGATGAAGACCTTTTTCTTGTATCTTCAGCTTCGGGTGTCAGCGTTCCGACAGTAGAAGAAAAGAACATACTTGATAAAACCGGAATCCATTATCGCGCGATGAGTACGCTCCTTGGCCATATGCGCGAAGCACAGTTTCCTTTTGCCGTTGCTTTGGCTGCAATTGCGCTTAAAAATAAATGCGCCTTTAGCCCGTTGAGTAAAGATGAAACAGCTTTGGAAAATCCCATCCATTCTGCGATTGTCAGCGGTATAGGTATTCATCGTGGCGAAGGATTTGCACGTTTAACCGCAATTTGAGGACGAAACCATGACCAATTTTAAAGACCATCTTGGCCGTCCTGTAGTCGCTATTACCGGCGCAGGTGTTGTGTCATCGCTGGGACAAGGCAAAGATGAAAACTGGAAGAAACTGACAAGCGGTATCAGCGGCATCCATAAAATCACACGTTTTCCCGTTGAAACACTGGCAACACGTATTGCTGGCACGGTTGATTTTCTTGATGAGAGCAACAAAGGTGCTTCCGCATTATCAGAAAAATTAGCCCGTTTGTCGGCAGAAGAAGCGCTTGAGCAGTCTGGTTTTAACAAAACAGATTTTGGTGGTCCGTTATTTTTAGCCGCGCCACCTGTCGAATTAGACTGGAAAGCACGATTTGCTTTGGCCGATGAAGCAGCCGCCCTTGGCGAGGCAAGTTACAGCCATTTATTGCAAACTTGTCATCAAACATCACATGAAGCTTTTTTCAACACAACCCAATTCGGTTATATTGCAGAACGTCTTCAAGACAGTTTTGGTACAAAAGGCCTGCCTGTTACTCTCTCGACGGCTTGTGCCTCGGGGGCAACAGCCATCCAACTTGGTGTTGAGGCCATTCGTCGTGGTGAAACCGATCGTGCACTGACGATAGGCACAGACGGCTCTGTTTCGGCTGAAGCCTTAATTAGGTTTTCATTGCTTTCTGCTTTGTCGACCCAGAATGAACCTCCTGAAAAGGCAGCCAAACCATTTGCACGTGGACGTGATGGTTTTGTTATGGCTGAAGGCTCTGGCGCACTGGTTCTTGAATCTTTGGAAAGTGCAGTAAAACGAGGCGCTCAAATATTGGGTATCTTGGCAGGTTGTGGCGAGACAGCGGATGATTTTCATCGTACCCGTTCAAAACCCGATGCTTCTCCAGCAATTGGTTCGGTCAAGGCCGCATTGGCTGACGCTGGTCTTGATATTGACGGAATTGATTATATCAATGCCCATGGTACATCCACACCTGAAAATGAAAAAATGGAATATCTGGCCTTGTCATCGGTTTTTGGCAGCAACCTTGAACATATTCCAGTATCTTCAAACAAGTCGATGATTGGGCATACCTTGACGGCGGCGGGTGCTATTGAAGCTGTATTTTCGTTGCTTACAATCCACACCGGAATTTTGCCCCCAACCATCAATTATGACGAGCCCGACCCGACAATTCCGCTTGATGTTGTTCCCAATGTCAGCCGTCAGGCTGAAGTTGCTTCTGTTCTATCCAACTCCTTTGGATTTGGCGGGCAAAATAGCAGCCTTGTCATTCGGGCATTTAAAGGTTAATTCCGACATTCAACATACAGCTTTGGCTGTCATTGAAACCCGAGCAAAGGAAATATGATGCGCGCACTCCAGCTCCTTGATGATCGTCGTCTTGAAGTGACTGATATTGCACCGCCGCCACCACCCGGTCCCGGTGAGGTAACTGTCAAAATCAAGGCGGTCGCTTTAAATCATATCGATGTATGGGGATGGCGCGGTATGGCTTTTGCCAAACGAAAAATGCCACTTGTTATCGGTGCAGAAGCGTCGGGTGAGGTTTCAGCAATTGGCTCTGGCGTCGGAAATTTACAAGAAGGCCAAATTGTTTCTATTTATGGTGCACGCACCTGCGGAATCTGTCGGGCTTGTCGGGAAGGACGGGATAATCTCTGTACACATGTTGGTGGTGTCCATGGTTTCCATCTTGATGGTTTTGCCTGCGAAGCGGTTAATCTCCCTGCCCGTCTATTGGTTCCAGCGCCTCCCGCTTGTGATGCCATCGGGGCAGCTGTTGCACCGGTTACCTTTGGTACTGTTGAACACATGCTCTTTGATAATGCAAAGTTGCAGCCGGGCGAAACTATTCTAGTTCAAGCTGGAGGCTCAGGTATCGGTACCGCAGCAATCCAGTTGGCAAAAAAAATGGGATGTACAGTTATTACAACAGTTGGTGCGGACAACAAGATTGAAAAGGCTAAAGCATTAGGTGCCGATCATGTTATCAATTATCGTGAAGACCGTTTTGAGGGTGTCGTTCGCAAACTGACAAAGAAAAAAGGTGTTGATGTCGTTTTCGAGCATGTCGGAGCCGACACGTGGGCTGGATCCATGCTTTGTCTTAAGAGAGGTGGCCGTCTGGTTACTTGCGGTTCTACATCAGGTGTATCAACATCCATGAACTTGATGCAGCTCTTTCAACAACAGCTAAAAATTTTTGGTTCTTTTGGTTGTCGAATGGAAAATATGGCCAATGCTATGCAGAAAATGGCAGAAGGTATTGTTGAACCGGTTATTGATACAATTGTTGGTTTTGACGAAATTGATAAAGCTTTGTCCCGCATGGAAGGACGCGATGTCTTTGGAAAGATCATCCTAAGAATTGATTGATGTTTAAGCTTCGCCTAAAATTGTTCCTCTATCGTCTGACCAGTAAGCTAAAAGACTGGTGGGATTGGTTGTGGGCCCATGTTGTTGCTTGGATTTTGGCACTCATGCGTTTTTTTCCCGCACATGCAGGTATTTCATTCTTTGCTTGGCTTGCCCGTACAGTTGGCCCTTTCATGCCAAGACATCAGATCGCCTTGGAAAACTTGCGGCTTTCCTATCCCGAAAAAGATGACGCCGAAATAAAAAAGATAGCTCGCCAAATGTGGGATAATATGGGGCGTCTTTTTGCAGAATATGTCTTTCTTGACAAGATATTCGACTTTGATCCTGATGCAAGTGAACCCGGTCTTATTGAAGTCGATGGCATTGAAATATTCCTGCGTCTTCGCGACGAGAAAAAGCCACATATCTTTTTTACCGCCCATACGGGCAATTTCGAATTGCTGCCAATTTGTGCCGCAACCTTTGATCTCAATGTGACCGCTTTATTTCGTCCTCCTAATAATCCTTATATTGCCAAAAGGGTTTTGCGCAGGCGCCGTACAGCCATGGGGCATCTTGTTCCTTCAAAAGCCGGATCGGCATGGGTGTTGGCTGGTAAACTCGCCGAGGGCGAGAATGTGGGTATGCTGGTTGATCAGAAATATCGTCAGGGTGTATTAGGAACTTTTTTTGAACGGCCAGTTAAAACCAACCCACTCTTGGCAAAGCTTGCACGTCAATATGACTGCGATGTGTATCCTGCTCGCTGTATCCGTTTGCCTGGAGGGCGTTATCGTCTAGAGCTTTATGAACGTATGGAGCTTCCTCGCGATAAAGAAGGTAATATTGATATTAGTGCAACGGCGCAAAAACTCAATGATACCGTTGAAACATGGGTGCGTGAATATCCGGATCAATGGATGTGGTTCCATAAACGTTGGCTTGATAAGGATCCCCGCTGGATAAAACGCCTTAATCGGTAAGCCCCCCCAAAAAAAACTATCAGTGCATTGAATGCCTCGATAACAGTGGCCGTCCCCGTTTTTTCGCAATAATTTATCTTTTAAAACATCATAGGCGCTAATTATAATTTTTTGATATTCTATTGGTAGCCATCCGGATTTTTTATCTGAAAATTCCACATGTCCTTGCACATGTCTTCAAGACTACGTTCGGCCCTCCACCCCAGCTTTTTATAGGCTGTTTCGGGATTAGCATAAAATTCAGCAATATCACCGGCACGGCGAGGCGCAACCTCATATGCTATCGGCCGATTTGAAACATGCTCGAACTCCCGTATCACTTCCATGACACTACGTCCCTGCCCACAACCGAGATTAATTACATCACAACCGGGCTTATCAAGCTTCTCAAGCGCCATAAGATGCCCAAGTGCGAGATCTTCGACATGAATATAGTCACGAACCCCTGTTCCATCACGTGTATTATAATCGTTACCCCAGATCATTAGCTTTTCCCGACGTCCAGAAGCAACCTGCGCAATGATAGGCATCAGATTATTGGGAATACCTTTAGGGTCTTCCCCTATCAGACCACTTTCATGAGCACCAACCGGATTGAAATAACGTAAAATCGAAATAGCCCAATCAGGTTCTGCAGCAACAAGATCTTGCAACATATTTTCAACGACAAGCTTCGTACGACCATAGACACTCTCCGGCGCCAATGGATGATCTTCATCATAAGGAAGATAGACAGGATTGCCATATACTGTAGCTGTCGAAGAAAAAACTAGCTTCTTGATACCACTTGAGCGCATGGCCTGAAGAAGACGCAAAGAACCTATAACATTACAATCATAATATGTAAGCGGCTTTTCTGCTGATTCTCCAACAGCTTTCAATCCGGCAAAATGGATAACCGCCTCACAATGATGACGATCGAAAACCATTTCTAAAAAACTACGATCACGCACATCACCTGATTCATTAAAAACATCTCGACCAGTGATTAAAGAAATTCTTTTGAGAACCTCTGGATGGCTGTTATCAAAATTATCGACAACAACAACATCATGCCCTGCATTTAAAAGCGCAACACAGGTATGAGAACCTATATAACCAGCACCACCAGTAACAAGTATTTTCATTTCAATATCCAATTGGAAAAAACGAATTGACCTGTTATGCGGGAAGATGATGATTAAAACAAGATTGAAGCATGGCATGGATATACAATCACAACCACTTTATAGGAAAAAAATGGAAGCCTCCCGTGACATCAACCGACTGATTGAAATCATGCAATCCCTTCGCGATCCTCAATCGGGCTGCCCATGGGATATCAAACAGACTTTTGAGACGATTATGCCCTATACGATCGAAGAGGTATATGAGGTTGCCGACGCCATCAATCGCCAAAATTCATATGATTTTTGTGAAGAGCTTGGTGATCTTTTGTTACAGATTATCTTTCATGCGCGTATGGCTGAAGAAAAAAACATGTTTGATTTTGGCGATATTGTAAAAGCCATCACGACAAAAATGATCCGCCGTCACCCCCATGTTTTTGGCTCGGAAGAACAAAAAAAACGCGGATTACAAAAAGGAGACTGGGAACAGATAAAAGCAATAGAAAAAGAGGAACGCCGGCAAATACAAGATTATGATACGCTATCGCAACATCCAGAAGAGCGCTATCTGGATAGTGTACGCTCCTCCCTGCCGCCTTATATAGAAGCAATCAAATTGCAAGCCAAAGCCGCTGAAGTTGGATTTGACTGGAAACAAGCCAAACCTATTTTTAATAAGCTTGATGAGGAGATCGACGAACTGAAATGTGCGATTTCGGAGCAAGATAAAAATGCAATCGAATCAGAGTTTGGTGATGTACTATTTACAATTTTGAATTTGTCTCGCAGACTCGAAATTTCAGCAGAACAAGCTTTAGCCAAAACAAACAAGAAATTTCGGAATCGCTTTTCCTATATCGAGAGCGAGCTTATGAAAGATGGAAAAAAACTTTCTTCTACAACACTGGAAGAAATGGAAAGACTATGGAATAAGGCAAAGTCCTTACAAAACAAATAAATAATCAATTTGCTTTACTTAGGACATCAACTTTCTCAGCTGAAACAGGAACTATTTCAACGGACTCGCCACAACCACAAGCTGAAGTCTGGTTGGGATTATTGAATATAAACCCGGTGCGTAATGTCGTCACCTCAAAGTCCATTTGGGTACCAAGTAAAAAAAGAACTGCTTGCCGCTCAACATAAACACGCGCTCCATCCTGCTCAACACAATCCGCATTTTGTGGCTCTTCTTTCGCAAGCTCGATCGTGTACTCCATTCCGGCACAGCCACCTTTCTTGACACCAATTATGAGACCAATAGAATCACTATTGGATGCTATAATCTCTTTGATGCGATCCACTGCGGCATCGGTCAGGGTCATAACAGAAAATCTTGCCATATTTTTATCTTTCAAAATGAGACACTTGATATGGGAATTCACACCCAGTCCGTAAAGGGGCCAATAGCAGCTCTTTGAATCAATACAAATATCATATATCGATATTATCCAATCTAACAATCTATTTACTCATCGTGGAAGCTTTTTATGAACTTGCTGCGCATAATTCTGATCTTTTCTTTCTTGCCTGCCTTTTTGCCGGTTACAGCATCGATTGCTCAGAATGTCGACCAAGGGAAAAAAGTATTCAATCGCTGCATTGCTTGCCATTTTGCCGACCAAGATCGTAATAAGGTTGGCCCTAGCCTCAAAAATTTAATGGGGCGCAAAGCGGGAAGCGTAGAAGGCTACTATTATTCACCCGCCATGATCGAAGCCGGCAAAGATGGACTTATATGGACAAAAGAAACGCTAAAACAATATTTGCATAATCCGCGCGCTATGGTTCCTGGCACAAAAATGGCCTCCATAAGAATTAACAACGATGAGGATATTGACGCCTTAATTGAGTATCTTAATTCTGTAGCGGATTCCACACCACAAAACCAATAATCGAAGTCATTAGATTGGCTTTTTGTAATAATTTAAAAAAAAGACAATTTTTGCTTGAACCTTCACGCACAAGCCTATAGGGATTTCAACGGCTCGGAGCGTAGCGCAGCCCGGTAGCGCACTTGACTGGGGGTCAAGGGGTCGTGGGTTCGAATCCCGCCGCTCCGACCATTTTTTATAATAAAATACCAATTTCAATGTTCGTATGAAAAAGGTGGCACATCAGCGCCACCTATAATCCATAACAGATATATCAATACGCGATTAACGTGGAAGAACGGTTTCACCCATCAGGAATTTATCAATAGCATGGGCAGCTTGTCGCCCTTCACGAATAGCCCACACCACCAAAGACTGCCCCCGACGAACATCACCCGCTGCAAAAAACTTATCGATATTGGTCTTATAGTCCTGATCATTGGCCGTTACAGAACGGCTTCCTCGACGATCTGTCGATAATACCAGCTTGTTGCCAAGTTCCTTGCAAACACCTGTTTCAAAAGGACCGGCAAAACCAATTGCAATAAAAGCAAGATCCGCCCGGATAAAAAATTCAGTACCGACAATAGGCTGACGTTTCTCATCTACATGACAACATTTTACATGAGTCAATTCATCTTCCTCAGCAATGAATTCGAGGGTGGCAACCTGAAACTCACGCTCGGCCCCTTCTGCTTGACTGGTCGATACACGCATTTTTGTTGCCCAGTAAGGCCAAACACTCAACTTATCTTCCTTTTCAGGTGGCTGTGGGCGAATATCAAGCTGTGTAACCTTAACCGCCCCTTGCCTAAAGGCTGTTCCAACACAGTCAGAAGCAGTATCGCCACCTCCAACAACAACAACGTGTTTGCCATCGGCAATGATTGCAGGCGACGGCCAGCCGACAGATTCAATATTTTCACGACCAAGACGCCGGTTCTGCTGCACAAGGTAATGCATCGCATCATAGACGCCCGGTAAATCCGAGCCAGGGATTGTTGAGGCACGCGGTGTTTCAGAACCGCCGCAATAAAGCACCGCATCATACTCTTTTAAGAGCGCTTGAACACTTTTATCAACGCCAACATTGACACCACAATAGAACGTCACCCCTTCACCCTCCATCTGGGCGATACGGCGATCAATTAGGTGCTTTTCCATTTTAAAATCTGGAATCCCATAACGTAACAAACCGCCAGCACGGCTTTCCCGTTCATAAACATCAACATTATGTCCAACACGCGCCAATTGCTGGGCCGCAGCCATGCCTGCAGGTCCCGATCCAATGATGGCAATTTTTTTACCGGTTTTATGAGCTGATGGTTGCGGCTCTATAAAACCACCCTCAGCTGCTTTATCTGCTAATGTCTGTTCGATTGTCTTGATTGTAACCGGTACATCCTCAAGATTGAGTGTACAGGCTTCCTCGCATGGTGCCGGACAAATGCGACCGGTAAATTCGGGGAAGTTATTGGTCGAAAACAAATTGCGGATCGCTTCATCCCAATTGCCATTATAGACCAAATCATTCCAGTCAGGTATCTGGTTGTTAACAGGACAACCGGTTGATCCATGACAATATGGAATACCGCAATCCATACAACGTGCGGCTTGTTTACGTACTTCATCCTCATTCAAAGGAATAGCAAATTCCCTGAAATGCCTGATACGATCAGATGCCGGCTGATACTTTAGTGATTGCCGATCAATTTCCAAAAAACCTGTAACTTTACCCATTTTACCAATCCGTATTTATAACCCGTATCAAAACAGTCCTATTCGGCAGCAGTTCCCATACGCATACGTTCCATTTCTTCCAAGGCTCGCCGATATTCAACAGGCATGACCTTAACAAATTTAGGTCTATATTTATCCCAGTGATCAAGAATTTCCTTGGCACGTAAAGATCCTGTATAATGATGATGATTAGCAATCATTTGTGCCAAGCGCTCTTCATCATGATGGGTCATATTGGCCGAGACATCGACACGGCCTTTATGCATAAGATCACCACCATGGTGATGCAGCTTTTCAAGCATATCATCTTCTTCCGGCACTGGTTCAAGCTCGACCATTGCCATATTACAACGTTGTGCAAAGTCCCCATCCTCATCAAGAACATAAGCAACACCACCTGACATACCAGCGGCAAAGTTACGTCCTGTTTGACCAATAACAACAACAACACCGCCTGTCATATATTCACAACCATGATCACCGACACCTTCAACAACGGCGGCAACACCGGAATTGCGCACGGCGAAGCGTTCACCTGCAACGCCACGGAAATAACATTCACCTTCAATACCACCATAAAGAACGGTATTACCGACAATAATGGAATCTTCAGCAATAAGTTTTGAATCATCAGATGGACGAACGATAATACGGCCTCCGGAAAGTCCTTTTCCAACGTAATCATTACCATCGCCAATTAATTCAAAGGTAATTCCTTTGGCCAGAAAAGCACCAAATGCCTGTCCCGCTGTACCAGTAAATTTAACATTGATTGTATTATCCGGCAGCCCCCGATGACGATAACGCTTGACCAACTCACCCGAAAGCATCGCACCGGTTGAACGATCGACATTGCGTATTGCCGTTGTTATTTCAACCGACTTTTTCTCTTCCAATGCAGGTTTTGCCTGTTCAATGAGCTTTCTATCCAAAACATCATGAATCGGATGATCTTGTATCTGTGTATGATAAATATTTTTACGCTCAGCATCCGGCTTGAAGAATATCTTGCTAAAGTCAAGACCATTGGATTTCCAATGATCAATTACGGGTTGTTTATCGAGAAGATCAGATTGTCCGATAATATCATCCAGCTTTTTGAAACCCATCTCAGCCAAATAAGCACGTACTTCCTCTGCCAAATAAAAGAAGAAATTAATGACATGCTCTGGCGTCCCTTTAAACCGTTTACGTAACACAGGGTCCTGTGTTGCAACACCCACAGGACAGGTATTGAGATGACATTTACGCATCATAACGCAACCTGCGGCGATCAAAGGTGCCGTAGCAAAACCGAATTCATCTGCACCAAGCAATGCGCCAATAATAACATCTCTGCCTGTTCGTAAGCCACCATCAACCTGCAAAGCAATACGTGAACGAAGTCCATTAAGAACCAGAGTTTGCTGAGTTTCAGCAAGCCCCATTTCCCACGGACTTCCGGCATGCTTAAGCGAAGTAAGCGGCGAAGCACCAGTCCCGCCATCATAACCAGAAATTGTAATATGATCAGCACGGGCTTTTGCCACGCCGGCAGCAACCGTACCAACACCAATTTCAGAAACCAGTTTGACGGAAATATCCGCAACCGGATTGACATTTTTTAAATCATAAATCAGCTGAGCCAGATCTTCGATTGAATAGATGTCATGATGCGGCGGCGGGGAAATTAGCCCCACGCCCTGGGTTGAATGGCGCGTTTTAGCAATAGTTGCATCGACTTTATGTCCAGGCAACTGCCCACCCTCGCCCGGCTTCGCGCCTTGTGCAACCTTAATCTGGATTAAATCTGCATTAACAAGATATTCAGCCGTTACACCAAAGCGGCCTGAAGCAACCTGTTTGATCGCAGAACGTTGTGGATTAGCAGTGCCATCAGGAAGCGGATAAAAACGATCCGGCTCTTCGCCACCTTCACCCGTATTAGATTTTCCACCTATATGGTTCATCGCCCGAGCAAGTGTTGTATGTGCTTCTCTGGAAATCGATCCAAAGGACATCGCACCAGTAGAAAAGCGTTTAACGATTTCACTGGCCGGTTCTACTTCAGCAATATCAATCGCTTTTTCACCACGCTCTACGGCTGTGCGGATATGAAACAACCCGCGAATAGTCTTGGCATCAGCAGCCTGCGCATCAATGCGGCGCGAATACTGCGTAAAAATCTCCGGATTACTGGTGCGTACGGCATGTTGAAGATCTGCAACTGCATCAGGCGACCATATATGGGCTTCACCTCTTATACGAAAAGCATATTCACCGCCAACCTCAAGAGAATTAGCCAAAACAGGATCATTACCAAATGCGCTTTTATGGCGCCGAACAGTCTCATCTGCAATCTCGGCAAGACCAACACCTTCAATGGTTGTTCCTGTGCCCGTAAAAAACTTGTCAATGAAAGACTGCTTCAGGCCAACTGCATCAAATATTTGGGCGCCGCAATAGGATTGATAGGTAGAAATGCCCATTTTGGACATAACTTTCAACATGCCTTTGCCAATAGATTTAATATAACGATATACAACCTCATGCTCACTGACTTCGGCAGGAAATTCGCCACGCTTATGCATGTCAATCAATGTATCAAACGCAAGATATGGGTTAATAGCTTCTGCACCATAACCTGCAAGACAACAAAAATGATGAACTTCTCTAGGCTCACCCGTCTCAACAACCAGCCCCACAGAAGTACGCAATCCCTTACGGATCAAGTGATGGTGGACAGCAGCTGTTGCCAATAATGCCGGTATTGGAATACGATCAGGTCCAACCTGACGATCAGACAGAATGATAATGTTATAACCACCATGGACTGCAGCTTCTGCACGTTCACAGAGGCGTTCAAGCGCACCTTCCATACCAGCGGCACCTTCTTGAACCGAATAGGTAATATCAATTGTTTTGGTATCAAAACGATCCTCGGTTTGTCCGATTGCACGAATTTTTTCCAAATCCACATTGGTCAAGATAGGTTGACGTACCTCAAGACGCTTTCGCCGTGATGTACCAACAAGATCAAAAATATTAGGACGCGGCCCAATAAAAGAAACAAGGCTCATAACCAATTCTTCGCGAATCGGATCAATCGGGGGGTTTGTGACTTGTGCAAAGTTCTGTTTGAAATATGTGTAAAGCAAAGTTGAACGTTTGGACATTGCCGAAATCGGCGTATCTGTCCCCATAGAACCAATAGGTTCTTGCCCGGTTGTCGCCATTGGCGACATAATAATTTTTGTATCTTCCTGACTATATCCAAAGCTTTGCTGACGATCAAGAAGCGAGACATCCTTACGCAATGAACGCGGTTCCACGGGAGCGAGCTCTTCCAAGATCAACTGCGTATTTGCCAGCCATTGTTTGTAAGGATGCTTTTGCGCCACTTCATTTTTAATGTCTTCATCAGAAATAATTTTGCCTTGCTGAAGATCAATCAACAACATGCGACCAGGCTGCAAACGCCATTTGCGAACAATATGCTTTTCCTCAACCGGAATAACACCGGATTCAGATGCCATAATAATATAATCGTCATCAGTAACGATATAACGTGCAGGACGAAGACCATTACGATCAAGTGTTGCACCAATTACACGTCCATCAGTAAAAGCAACAGCCGCGGGGCCATCCCATGGCTCCATCAATGCAGCATGATATTCATAAAAAGAGCGACGTTCATCACTCATCAAACCATTTCCTGACCAAGCTTCAGGAATTAGCATCATCATGGCATGCGGAAGCGAGTACCCGCCCTGAAAAAGAAATTCCAAGGCATTATCAAAACAAGCTGTATCCGACTGCCCTTCATAAGAAATCGGCCAGAGCTTTGAAATATCATTCCCAAAAAGCTCTGAATCAACGGACGTTTGACGGGCTGCCATCCAGTTCACATTACCACGTAGCGTATTGATTTCACCGTTATGAGCAACCATCCGATAAGGATGCGCCAATTTCCATGACGGAAATGTATTGGTAGAAAAACGCTGATGAACAAGCGCAATGGCGCTTTCAAAACGTTCATCCTGCAAATCTTTATAATAGGCGCCAACCTGATAGGCGAGGAACATCCCCTTATACACAATGGTTCGCGATGACATGGAAACAATATAGAAACCATTATCCCGCCCACCTGTTTCATGGAAAATACGATTTGAAATTACCTTACGCAGAATGAATAGGCGCCGCTCAAAATCATCATTATTGGTGATATTTTTGCTGCATTTGATAAAAACCTGCAAATGGAACGGTTCTGTTGCAGCGATCGCAGGCGCTTTTGACAGGGATGAGTTGTCAACCGGCACATGACGAAACGCAATAAACTCCTGCCCCTCAGCAAGAATGACCTCTTTAATGATGCGCTCAATATGAGCCCGCATTTCATCATCCTGCGGCATGAAAATATGTCCAACAGCATATTCACCTACAGGAGGAAGCTTAATGCCTGACGCTTCCATTTCTTCACGAAAAAAACGGTCAGGTATCTGAACAAGCAAACCGGCCCCATCCCCCATCAACGGATCCGCGCCCATTGCACCACGATGTTCCATATTCTCAAGCATAAACAGACCATCTTCAATGATCTTATGTGATTTGACATTTTTCATATGGGCAATGAAGCCAACGCCGCAGGCATCATGTTCATTTTTAGGAGAATACAATCCTTGCGCATCTGGAAACCCGAATGGCTTTGCCGTCACGCCACTAACCGCCCTTAAAGAAGGCTTATCTTCTTTAATCCCGATGCCCATTTCTATCTCCTTAGCCAATGCAATCATATAATATGGCCAGACAAGCCATTTTCCGAGCACTCATCGCAAAAACCAAAAGCATAATCAAGGAGAAAAAATAAAAAATAAAACTTAAAAATAAAAAATATTAATTATAAGCAATATTATTTCTTTTTATCGCCACTTAAAGAAACTATATTTTTAACGCTGTCACTCAGTTTCGGCATAAATAAAAGGCAACCGCGACATTATGCGTCCTTAAAAACAACATTTTTTCGTATTATTTTCAAAAGAGTATATCGAATTGGGGTCACTAAATGAAAAACAGATTCATATCCCTTGCTTTAAGCGCTTCTGTCTTTATTGGCATATCAACCATGCCATCACTTGCTGATCATGGTTTCCTGACAAGCCAGGAGATGAATAGTTTCTTTCCGGCCCTTACAGCTCCGCCACTTATAAACAATGAGCGTGATATAAGAGATCGACATATTTTTGAAGAAACAAGAAAGCTGGCAGGAACAGCACGCTGGAAACTTGCACAAGAAGATACGGATTCCAGTGCTGTTTATCTTACCAAAATATACAGTTGTTCATCCCGTAAGAAACTGGGAATGGACACCTCTCCGCTTCTTTTTTCATTGCTGACAAAAGCAATTAACGATGCCAACCATTATATCGATAGAGATAAGAGCCGATTTAAGCGTAATAGACCGTTTGTCAATCTTGAAGGGCAAATTTGCTCATTCCGTTCCGAAGGATTTGACTACCCTTCAGAGGATGCAACACGCGCATGGGTAGGAGCATTGATTATCAGCGACATAGTTCCTGAACGCAAAGCATCTATCTTTAATCGTGCAACAACATATGGAGAAAGCCAAGTTATTTGCGGCACGACAAATGCAAGTGCCGTCGATTCTGCTCCCGACTATGCCTATGAAATCGTGCGCGCTATCAAAAGTTCGCCAAGATTCAAAGCTGAATTTGAAAAAGCAAAAAAAGAGGTCAATGCCTTACCGGCTTTTATCTCCTATGAGGCTTGTGGCGATATCGAAAAAATCAGTCGAATACGCCCTCTCGCCAATATAAAATAAAACGGCCCTCATATGAGGGTCGTTTCTTTATATGAATTATAGGACAAGTTTATTCTGCAGCTTCCATTTCAATAGTTGGCTTGCGCAGTTTTTTAGATGAAGTTCCTGTCTTCACAGTAACTTTGCGCGGCTTCATGTCTTCAGGTATCTCACGCTTAAGCTCTATATGAAGCAACCCGTTTTTCAATTCGGCCCCAACAACCTCGACATGGTCTGCAACTTGAAAACGACGCTCAAATGCTCGCGATGCTATGCCACGATATAGAAAATCGCCTTCATCTTCCTGTTCTGTATGTTTTTCGCCTTTAACCAACAATTGATTGCGTCTTGCTTCAATATCAAGTTCACTTTCATCAAAGCCGGCAACAGCCATCGATATCCGATATGAGTTTTCACTCAGGCGTTCAATATTATAAGGCGGATATGACGGAATATTATCTGGCTGCCCTGCCGTATCAAATAAATTAAAAAGACGGTCAAAACCAACAGTTGAACGATAAAGTGGTGAAAAATCTAAATTACGCATTTTATGCCCTCCTTTAGAGCGACTAAAAATTTTGATATTTTTGTACCCCCTCTTACGGCAGATACAAATACCAGCAACCCCATTCTGGCAGCTGCATAATAAATCTGGTATCTCCCCAAACAGGTTTCAAGATTTTCTTTATTTTTTTGTGACAATAAAACGAAAAATAGGATTCAAACATGAATGATGAGCTTATTATCGTTTTAACGCTACTTGCGGCCGCCGTTATTATGTTTGCCCTTAATAAGCCACGTATGGATGCAGTTGCGCTTATCATGATTTGTCTTCTGCCACTAACCGGCGTCATTACAATGCATGATGCACTTTCCGGTTTTTCAGATCCTGCTGTCATTTTGATTGCATTGCTTTTTGTCATCGGTGAATGCCTAACCCGAACAGGTATTGTTCAAAGACTGGGAGATTGGCTGATCCAACATGCTGCAACAAGTGAAAAACAGCTTGTTATTCTTTTAATGCTCACTGTTGCAGCCATTGGTGCTTTTATGAGTTCTACCGGTGTCGTTGCCATATTTATTCCAGTTGTGCTTCGAATTGCCAAGCGCACCAATTACAATATATCTCACCTTATGATGCCTTTGGCATATGCCGCTCTGCTCTCAGGTATGCTTACTCTGGTTGCCACACCACCAAACCTTATAGTCCACAGTGAACTCATCCGTAACGGGCTTCCTGGCTTCTCCTTCTTTTCATTTACAACGCTTGGAGTGCCGCTCTTGGTTCTGGCTATTATCTATATGCTTGTAATCAGAAGGTTCATTTCAAACAAAACAAATGAAACCACTCAGCATAATCGTCCACATATCGCCGACTGGGTTAAAGAATACCATCTTGAACGTCATGAAGCCCGCATACGTATTCTTAAAGACTCTCCTCTTGAAAACAAAAGCCTCTGTGATCTGGATCTGCGTCAAACAAGCGGCATCAATATTCTTGCAATTGAGCGTCCCTCGCCTCTTACACGAAAATTATTAACCCCACGTCCAAACACCACCCTTAAAGTCGGTGACATTCTGCTACTTGATATTATTAATATGCCTGAAGCCGAAACAATCAGCAATCTTTGCAAGACATACAAGCTAAAACAGCTCCCATTATCAGGACGCTATTTATCTGATATATCACAGCATATCGGCATTGCCCAAGCCATGATACCGGCAGCTTCTCCACTCATTGGCCACTCCCCTTTAGAAATACGTTTTCGCAATCGTTATGACCTAACCGTTATAGGCCTCAAACGTGGTGAGCATGCGGTTGTTGAACGTCTTGCAGATTATAAGTTTGCCATGGGTGATACTATTTTACTGATTGGCCCATGGCGCGCTATTCGACGCCAGACAATTTCCATGCAAGAACTGATCATGCTGGACATGCCTGAAGAAATTGATGACGCTGTCATTGCCCCATCACGCGCACCATATGCCATTATAGGATTGCTACTAATGGTTGCACTCATGATTTCGGGCACTGTCAGCAATGTCATGGCTGCCCTCATTGCCTGTCTATTTTTTGGCGCAACACGATGCATTCATCTTGATGCTGCCTATCGCTCTATTCATTGGCAAAGTCTCATATTGATTATAGGTATGATGCCATTTTCAATTGCATTGCAGAAAACCGGTGGTATCGAGCTGGCTTCTAATCTCGTTTTATCTGTAGCAGGGCAGTCATCCCCGCACATTGTCTTAATCGCCCTTTTCATTGTCACAGCTGTCTTGGGATTGTTTATTTCAAACACTGCAACAGCCGTTCTAATGGCTCCTGTTGCTCTTTCAATTGCCCATAACCTTGGTGCATCACCCTATCCTTTTGCAATGACTGTTGCACTTGCAGCCTCTGCGGCCTTCATGACTCCAGTATCATCACCTGTAAACGCGTTAGTTATGGGGCCCGGGCGTTATCGTTTTATTGATTTTATTAAATTTGGCGTTCCCTTTACAATCATTACAATGATTGTCTGTATAATTTTAATTCCTCTTTGGTTCCCTTTTTAAGCTAATCTCAGTATAAAAAACACATCATTTAACTACAAAGACAGCAAATGAATCAACCGCAAACAAGCCCTACCGAATTGTATATATTCAACCATGAACCCGCTGGCAGCCTTGTCTTGCGGTGCGCCCATTATCGTGTTCCATTTCATCAAGAGCAAGGTACTGTTGTTATTCTACAAGGCTATGGTGAGAAAATTGAAGCCTATCATGAAACCATTTTAAGGCTAGCTGAAAAAAATTTATCCTCCGTCACTTTTGATTGGCTTGGACAAGGCGGATCCTACGATAAAAACATCCCTTATAGCCGTGCAGAACAAATGAATGTCAAAACTGACCTTACCCATTTGCAGCAATTTCTGCGTGATATTGTCTATCCCGATTTTAAACCACCGTTTTTTCTACTCGCCCATGACATGGGGGCTCTTTTAACGCTGGCAGCACAAGACATTATCGGCAACCAATTTGAACGTATACTGCTTACCTCACCTAGTTTTTCCCCTTTTGGGCATCAGGTCAATGGCTTTTATCATAAGTTTTGCCAGTGTGTCAGCGCCTTACAACTCGGACGCCTCTTCAAAGCACGTATGGGAAAAAAGTACCGTATCCACCCTGTCCGTGACCTTGGAGCTCGTCCAAAATCCATATCTGAAACTGCGGAATATGATTCCTTTGAGCCAACAATCAACACAGCAACAACTCTACTGAATTTATCACGACATTGCCTTTATTCGTCTTCAGCAGTGCATGTTCCTTGTCTCATCGTGCAAGCTGGACAAAACAGATCAAGAACAGATGCAATCCAATACTTCCTACAGCGTATAAGACTTCTCGACGCCTTAACTATTATGGGCTCAGATAAAGATATATTATTTGAAGATGAACGCTATCGCACCCAATTCTGGGCTGCATTTGATGCCTTCATTCCTGGTAGCAAAGCCCCCGAGAATGCTTTGAGGCCAATTTAATAGATTATGCAGGATTAAGACACTCGATAATCTGGTTATGTAAATCACGATTGGCACAAGCTATAATATTACCAGCCTTTTCGGCTGGTCCACCACTCCAATTTGTAATAATTCCGCCAGCCTGCTCAATAATCGGAATAAGGGCAGCAATATCATAAATATGCAGCCCAGTTTCAATGACGACATCAATATGCCCTGCCGCCAACATGGCAAAAGCATAACAATCGGCTCCATAACGTACAAGCTCAACCCGCTTTTTTAGTCTATCAAACGTTAAAGCAGATTCTCCTTTGAAGAGTTCAGGTTGTGTTGTGAATAGACGGGCTCTATCAAGCTGCCGACATGTGCTGGTATGTAATATTTCATCGCAATCATTCAGCCGATGCTGCAAAAAGCTGCCTTGTCCTGTTGCATAAAAAATCTCGCCTATATAGGGTTGGATCATGGCACCAGCTATCGCTTTTTGATGATGATAAAGCCCAACCAAGGTTCCCCAAACAGGCATGCCACAAATATACGAACGGGTCCCATCAATAGGATCAATTATCCAACAATACTCTGCACCTTCATTTTGCGTACCAAACTCCTCGCCAGTAATTTGATCATCAGGAAAATGACTGGCAATAAATTGACGTAAAGCATTTTCAGTATTTTTATCCGCTATTGTTACCGGATCAAAACCAATCTTTTCTTTATTATCGACATCCATTGACTTGCGAAAATGCATAAGTGTTTCTTTCGCCGCTACCTTATAGAGCTTTTTAAAGAAATTCTTATCAATAACCCTGTTCACTTTCGCCTCTTTTCCAACTACAAGCTGCCATAACTAATCTACATCAATTATCATTTAAGCAATGAGTTTTTTTTATATTCTATTTTCTGAATTTAATCAGCCAGTCCATTTTCTACGCAGACAGCTTTCTTGCAAGATAAACTGCTACGACCTTTGATATTCTATTCCAAGTTTTTGCCCACAAAAAGTGAATTTCATTCTGCGGCAATGCGACAAGCAAAAAGCTCATCTTCCGGCAAAGACATTAGATCCGCCGAAAAGCGCATAAGATCTCTTTGTAACGAAACAAAATTAGACTTTTTTTCCACCTTGTATTCATCGAGATAAAGCGCTCTGTTTATTTCAATTTGCAAAACATGCCGACCATCTTCAGCTGCTCCATAATGGCTCGTAATATAACCACCCGCATAAGGCCGGTTAAAGACAACAGTATATCCAAGATCACTCAAAAGTTGTGCTGCATATTCAGATAGAGCCATTGAACATGAGCGCCCATGGCAATTACCTAAAATGAAATCAGGTTGCATGGTATTACCGAAAAACTTTAAATTAGAGGGCATGGAATGACAATCGATCATAACAGCCAAAGAAAATTTTTGCTGCAATGCCTGTAAAATAGCCTCAAGCGCCTCATGATATGAAAAATAAAAACGTGATATACGCTCAATCGCCTCATTCAAGCTAGGGTTGACGTTATATATTTCCTGTCCAAAACTAACGACACGAGGCACAGTGCCTAAGCCTGCACTTGCACGTTGTGTCTCGGGCCGTGCGAAATCTGGTAATTCTTCTTTAAACATTGCCCCCTCAAGTTCGAAGGGGCCACGATTGATATCCAAAAAGGCACGTGGAAAATTGGCTTTCAATACAGCTGCCCCTTGCCTGACAACGTCTTCAAAAAGAATATCGACATAAGCATCTTCCGAACTGCGTATTTCACGTGCATCCAAAACACTGCTATCAAGAAAGGAAAGAGGATAATGGCGCCCGGAATGCGGCACATTAAAAAGATAAGGCACCCGAAAATCGGCCGGTTGAAAAAAATCAAATGCAGGTACACCATCAAAGTCAGGGGCAGAGTTTTTTAAATGGGCATTTAAATCAAGCTCTTTACCTGCAAAGACAGAACCCTTTTTGCCGACTAAAGAATTAACCATCTTAACAACTCCAGAAACCTATATGCGCTTTAGCTCTTTTTTTACGAACAATCCATAAGGTAATATAAGAACAAATTTATTCCATTGCCCTCTGGCTTTAACTCTTGTGGACGGACCCATGAAAAGAATTTTGCTTGCTGAAGACGATAATGATATGCGCCGTTTTTTGGCAAAAGCTTTAGAACGCGCAGGTTATACGGTAACCGATTTTGACAATGGCGCAAGCGCCTATCAGCGTTTACAAGAAGAGCCCTTTTCTCTTTTGCTAACAGATATTGTCATGCCTGAAATGGATGGCATTGAACTGGCCCGCCGTGCAACCGAAATTGATCCTGACCTTAAAGTCATGTTTATAACCGGTTTTGCAGCTGTGGCCCTCAATGCCGATGCAAATACTCCACGTGATGCCAAAGTTCTTTCTAAGCCTTTTCACTTGCGCGACCTGGTAAATGAAGTCGAAAAGATGCTGATTGCCGCTTAATTTTTTTTATTTTCCTCCTTTTTGGAAAATGGGCATTGACGTTCGATCTTTGATATGGTGTATGGCACCCCATTGGATGGGCGTGTAGCTCAGCGGGAGAGCACTACATTGACATTGTAGGGGTCACAGGTTCAATCCCTGTCACGCCCACCATTCCTAAGACAGATATAAACAATCAAAAAACTTATTGCTCCCAGAACTATATGTAACAAGGCGTATAGCCCCTAGCGTGATAGCGTGTTATTGCAATAATCATTGTTACATCAAAAGAATAATCCCATGCCAAAAAATAATAAAAATCCAGATCAGTCTCATGCCGTTAATAAAATAATGGGATTCCAATCCAGCCCAATGCGTCCTGCGGCAGTCGGTGAAATCCATGCACGTCCCTACCCACTTCTTCAAGGCCCTATTACACTCATTCAGCTGGCCTTTTTAACTGAAGCCGGAACCAATCAGGATCACGAAGTTCTTTCTGCTCTTTCTCAAAACCTTGGCATAGCACCTCCTTCGCTGAACGCCCGTCATCATTCGATGCCCTGGAATAAAGGGAGTCTGCGCTGGGAAAAACATAGTGAATTTTCGACTTATTTATGGGATGCCCCTGCTAAGTCGGCCAAACAAGGCATCAGTGAGAGTTCCCCCTTCGGAAAAGGTTTTTCAGCTCCCGGACAGGCTATATCCGGCATCCGTTTACAAGTAAAACCTTGGAATAACACAACTGACAAATTTATTTCTGAATTTGATCCGGCAAGCCTATGCTTCTCTCTCGTTGAAAATGGCAAAGCTGCTATTGTTACAGACTTTCGTCAGGATGGTGATGGACTAACCAATATCCTCATTTTAGATAAAGGGCTCTCACAAGCGCGTTTGGGGGCACTTTCTCAACGCTTGATTGAAATTGAGACCTATCGCATACTCGCCATGTTAGGCCTTCCTCTGGCCCAGAGCCTATCTCCCCACATAAGGCAGATGGAAGAAAAACTTGCATCCATAACATCTCAAATGCGTTCTATTGATGAACGTGATAACCGTAAGCTACTGGATGAGCTGACAGACCTTGCAACTGCACTGGAAGCCGATAGCGCAGCCAGCCTTTTCCGCTTTGGTGCAAGCCGTGCTTATGACGGCATTGTAGGTGAACGATTAAAGGCCCTGCATGAAGAACCTGTATCTGGCTATGATACATGGATCGGTTTTCTACAACGCCGTATGGCACCAGCTATGCGTACATGCCGTTCTATTGAAGAACGGCAGTCTGTTTTATCAACGAAGCTAACCCGGGCAACAACATTATTACGAACATGGATTGATGTGGAGCTGGAAGAACAAAACCGGGACTTACTGGCATCTATGGATAAACGCGCAAGAACACAGTTAAGATTACAACAAACTGTAGAGGGCCTATCCGTTGCAGCTGTTTCTTATTATGTCGTTGGATTAATCGGTTACCTCAGTAAAGGCACCCATGCTTTTGGTTGGTCAATCAGTCCTGAGTTTATAACGGCACTAGCTGTTCCTATTGCATTACTCTTGGTATGGTGGCTTGTCCGCCGTATTCGCAAACATCACGAAGAAAAATAAAAAAGCGACCATTAGCCGCTTTAGAAATTTATAAAAAAACTAATAAACAACAGCAAATCTTATAGAACCGATAGATCCTGAAAAAATCTGTTTACCGCTTTGCTCAAGCTGCTGAACATATTTTTCATTAATAGCCGTACGATCAATCATCGACCCACTAATGCTGCCTTGCTTCCAGTCAACACTCTTGCCAATCAGGTTTTCTGCCTCACCCTGATTGTATATCTTAGCGGTGTTATCATTGAGCGCACGGAACAACTTTTCATTACCGGCATAAATGCCACCAGGTTGCACTGAACGACGCACGATGTCCTTCAAGTCTGAATCAGAAATAGTATTAGGCGTATAAACATCAAAAGCACCAGACGGACGACCTTCAAAAGCTTCATACTTTGATGGATCGGCAGCATTTAATGTCCCTTGAAAATATCCTTGATTGAATCCGATAACAGACGAAGTGCCGCCAATGATACTGGTGCTATCAACACCCTTCTCAACCAGTTCCTGAATACGAGAAAGCGCGTCATAAATACGAGGTGTAATAATATCGCGCTCATTCACACTCACGCTTGGCACATTGCGTTCATTATCAAGAATTTTATTGATATTTTCTATCGCGCGTGAACCAGGATTTTGGTAATCATCACGAATACTATTATTTTGAAGTGGTTGAACTGAAACCATCATTCACTCCATAAAAAGGGTATCGACCACCAACGATCCACACCTCGCTCTTGTATATGGTTAATTCTACCCTGTTTTAAGTAAAAAATCAAATCATCAAGTTATCGGAATTATAAAAAAGCCATCCTTACTCAGGCTTCTTTCGTATGAAATGAATTAGTACAGAACCCGTTGAATCAAGAAAGCTTAATTCGTTCTCATCTGCCTTGAATCCTGAAACCTTATCCAGCAGATCAAAAAAAGCTTGCTCCTGCTTCATCAACTTTTCTTCACAGGCCATCTGTGTCGATATTATTGGCAGAAATTCAATTTTCTGACCGGATATCTTAAAGCCACCGTTGAATCGATTGCATCCGGCTATGCCAGCAATATGATCATCTGCAATATTGATACCAAAGGGCGTTGAACCAATAACCTTTTTACCCTTAAGGCGGTCAATTGTCCAATCACCGGAAAGCGCTGCCCTAGAATCGGAATCTGATGAATCCTTAACGCGCTCAAGCATCAAGCGGGGTTCATTTTCATCTTCTTGAAAAACAGGGAAATGTTCTGCGCTCATATAAAGCAACCTCCCTCCGCTCTCAATTTTTGCTTGCAAAATATAGGCTGCCTTAGGCTTAATATTACTGGAATCAAAACGAATTTCAAATTGAATAGGCACCTCAGTTTGTGGCTTGAATTTTGTAACACCTATAGTTTTTGGCGGGATATCTGATCGAGATACATCCAGTAATGAAACTTCAACTATCGAGTCCATCGGTAAAGCCACACGCTCACGATAGAAAACCTCACCCTTGAGGTATAAAGGCGTTGCATAGGCTGATCCCATTAAAACGCCCCAAACAAGAGCGGGTGCAAAAAATCTTATTTTTTTAAGAATCGATAGCATTTAAATTCCTTCCTGCATTTATGTATACCTTAGCATATAAAGCAGATGTAAAATCTGGCACGGTTATTAATAAGCGAAAAGTGATTTTTTATTCATTCACGGCTCATCTATTTTAGCCACCAAAGAGAGTCCTGCGAAAAAATATATTATTATGACCGCGCCTTATGATCAATCTTCCATGGAATATTCATTTTACACAGTCAGGAAAAGCTAATGGGTCTTACATACTATATTGCACCAATTATTTTATTGGTTTTTTCAAACCTTTTCATGACATTGGCATGGTATGGGCATCTTAAATTCACTAACAAACCACTCATTATCGTTATTCTTGTAAGTTGGGGAATCGCTTTTTTTGAATATTGCCTTGCTGTTCCAGCGAACCGAATCGGTCATAATGTCTACAGTGCCGCACAACTCAAGACCATTCAAGAAGTTGTCACACTTCTTATTTTTGCCGGATTTTCAGTCCTCTATCTAGGTGAAAAAATCACATTAAACCATCTTGTTGGTTTCGGCCTGATATGCGGCGGCGCCTATTTTGTTTTTAAAGGACCATTGTAAACCTGTTTGGGCTTTTCATTGATCGTTTTTCGATGCTATACCCAAACCATCAAACAAGGAGAGGAAGTCTTATGGCTAAAATCAAGGTTGCAAATCCCGTTGTTGAGCTCGATGGCGACGAGATGACCCGTATTATCTGGCAATATATCAAAGACAAATTAATTCATCCCTATCTTGATATTGATCTTAAATATTATGATCTTTCGGTTGAAAACCGCGATGCAACCGATGATCAGGTAACGATCGACTCAGCCAATGCGATTAAGAAATATGGCGTGGGCGTTAAATGTGCGACGATCACACCGGATGAAGCACGCGTTGAAGAGTTCAAGCTCAAGAAAATGTGGAAATCCCCTAACGGAACAATCCGCAATATTCTAGGCGGCGTCATTTTCCGTGAACCGATCATCTGTAAAAATGTTCCTCGTCTGGTTCCCGGTTGGACCAAGCCAATCATTGTCGGACGCCATGCTTTCGGTGATCAATATCGTGCAACTGACTTCAAATTCCCCAGCAAAGGCAAATTGTCGATCAAGTTTGTTGGCGATGACGGCAAGGTTATCGAGCATGATGTTTATGATGCTCCTAGTGCAGGCGTTGCCATGGCTATGTATAATCTTGACGATTCCATTCGCGATTTTGCCCGCGCATCGTTTAATTATGGCTTGCAACGCAATGTTCCAGTCTATCTGTCTACAAAGAATACAATTCTAAAAGCGTATGATGGCCGCTTTAAAGATATCTTTCAGGAAATATTCGATAAAGAGTTCAAGGCTGAATTTGACAAGAAGAAGCTGACCTATGAGCATCGTCTGATCGACGATATGGTTGCCTCTGCTCTTAAATGGTCAGGAGGCTATGTCTGGGCTTGTAAAAACTATGATGGCGATGTCCAGTCTGACATTGTTGCGCAGGGCTTTGGTTCACTCGGCCTTATGACATCTGTTCTCATGACGCCTGATGGCCAAACCGTTGAAGCCGAAGCCGCCCATGGCACGGTTACACGTCACTATCGCCAACATCAAAAAGGTGAAGAAACATCGACAAATTCGATCGCTTCTATCTTTGCATGGACCCGTGGCCTGGCCCATCGTTCAAAACTCGATAATAATGCTGAATTGAAGCGTTTTTCTGAAACACTTGAAAAGGTTTGTATCGATACTGTCGAATCTGGCTATATGACAAAGGATCTGGCTTTATTGATCGGCCCTGATCAGAAATGGCTTTCAACAACAGGATTCCTCGACAAGATTGACGAGAATTTGAAAAAAGCGATGAATGCCTAAAACAAAATTTAAAAACCCCGCAAAAGCGGGGTTTTTTATTGCCTTTTTATCCTAATCCTGAGCCAATGTATCTTTGACGGCTTCGGCCAAGGCTTTCAATGAGAACGGTTTAGCTAAAAAACCGAATGTTGCATCATCAGGAAGATTCTTGGCAAAAGCATCTTTTGCAAAACCAGACACAAACATGAATTTAATATCAGGGTAGGTTTTCAACATTTCACGCAACAGAGTTGGACCATCCATTTCAGGCATCACAACATCCGAAACAACAATATCTATTTTGCCCTCATATTCCTGAAGGACTTCCAAAGCTTCCAAACCGGTTGAAGCTTCCAATACGGTATAGCCGCGTGTTTTCAAGGCACGTACGCCGCCCATACGAACAGCATCTTCATCTTCAACCATCAAGACCGTCGCAGATCCGGATAAGTCAGCAGACTTCTTATTCTGTTCTTCAACCATTGCTGACTCTTTTGGCAAAAGCTCAACAGCACTTTGTTCTTTTGCAACAAACCGCGGCAAAAAGATACGGAATGTTGTTCCCTTTCCAAGCTCTGAATCACAATAAACATGACCACCAGATTGCTTGATAATGCCATAAACCATGGAAAGGCCAAGTCCGGTTCCTTTGCCAACCTCTTTAGTTGTAAAGAACGGTTCAAACATCTTGGCCTGTACTTCTTCACTGATTCCAGTGCCTGTATCCGCAATGCTGAGCATGACATAATTATCTGGTACAAAACCATCATATTCAAAACCGCGTGCTGCCTCAGTCGAAATATTCTTCGTTGAAATCGTTATCGATCCTCCATCCGGCATGGCATCACGTGCATTAATACATAAATTCATAATAACACGCTGCAAGGATTCCTGATCAGCTTCAATCGGCCATAAATCGCGGCCATGCGTAATCACAAGCTTGATCTTATTTCCCAAAAGATGACTGACCAATGTGCGAATATCCGATAGTATATCTGTCAAGTCGAGTTTGACTGGCCGCAATGTCTGACGCCGTGAAAAGGCTAACAACTGCTGAACAAGTGACGCAGCACGATTGGCATTATTTTTAATGTTGATAAGATCTGAATAAGCAGGATCAGAACTACGATGGCTACTTAAAAGAAGATCACACGACATAATAATTGCCGTTAAAACATTATTGAAATCGTGTGCAATCCCACCAGCAAGCTGCCCAACGGCTTGCATTTTTTGATTTTGAGCCATTTGTTGCTCAAAGATTTTTTGTTCAGTTGTTTCAATTGCAGTTATAAAAATAAATACTTCTGTTGCATCAGGCGATCTTTTCAAACCACTAAAATGCAAGCGGATATGTTTATCTCCCTCACCTGCTATGCCAACATCAAGAGGTTCAGCAGATTGTTTATCCTGCACCCTTTGGATGGCATTTTTCAGTAAACTGCGTTCTTTATCAATAAGATAGTGATCAAGACATTCACTACTGTTACGTGAATTCTCAGACATATTAACGAGTTTACGAAAAGCCTGGTTCGAGAAATGAATCGTACCATCCAACCGCACACCCGCTAAAGCCACCGGTATGGTTTCACAAAACGCGGCGATATCATCCGTTGAAGTGTCGCTTATTGCCTCAAAAGCAGTTTGCTTCAACAAATATTCCGGCACAATTACAGCCCGGCCTATACCTACTGCATGCTCCGTTTCATTTTTTTCCCCCTGCCAAGACACAAAGACCCAAACAGGCATTACGCCATTGGTTGTCTTTAAATGGAAGACAAAAGGTTCATCAACGTTTTGCTTAAACAGCATATCCCTATTATCTGTCTCTGCAAATAGCTGGGATATCGTATGATCACCAAACTTAAACCCACCAATATCCAGACCGACCCAATCTGCCAAAGTCGCATTGACGTAGGCCAACTGTCCTTCAGTATCATATGAAAAGAAGCCAACAGGCGCACGGTCGAGATGATTGATGGTTTCTTGTAAATTATGAAAAAAGTGGTGCTGATCTGTCTGAACATTATGACCAATCGTAAATTGCCATAATAGTTTTCCCATTTTAGGCTTATCAAGATTATCAAGACAAACTTGCAAATAACAGGACTCACTATCCAATTTTAACCGATCTGCTATTGTTTGTGGTAAAGGCCGGATAATCTCGCTGAAAGACTGTCCGTTTTTGATAGTCATGACTGCCCTATACAACAACTGGCTCAACTGTTTTTCATAGGTAAACAAGGCTTGCGGTCCGACAGGCGATGCGCTGTCAGATAATGAAGAATATGTTTTATTGGCAAGGACAACCGATCCTCGACGGTCCGTCACCACAACAGCACCTTGCAATTGTTCAAAAAGCTTAAATAGCAATGTATCATCGGTTCCAGTGCGTCGCAGCTTAAACATGCCTAAAAGCGCACCAAATACCAAAAAGATAATAATTGCGATTAAAAGTGCCAAAATCAGCATAGCTGGTAAATTATAAAGACCATGACGCATAGATAAAAATCCGATAACGCCAAAACAAGCAATCAAGGCAACAGCCAATAAGCGTAAGGTAATGTCAGCAAGACGTTCTCTCACTTCTATCTTCATAGCTGAAACCACCCATCCTTCATAAGTTGCCTGCCACATCGGCCAAGATTAATCTACAAGCATAAACGATTCCTGCCAAAACATAATCAATACCGATTGAAAAGTAACGACATTCTACAACTTTGCATCGTCTAAAAAAGACGTCAAAAAAAACAAACAGTAATAGCTTTCTTGCCTCTGCTTCTTTATGTTGCCACGTTCAACAGTTAATAAAATGGCTACACAACCGGATATTGGAGTTTCATATGAATGCTTGGCTTGCAAACCAGATCGGACAATCTGCCGCAAATATTATATCTGCGGTTGTTGTACTTTGCATCGTTATAGCCGCCATTTATCTGACAGTACTGGTCTTACGACATATGGGAGGCGGCACTTTTGTTGTGGGCGGAAAAACCCGTACACCTCGCTTATCTGTACGCGATGCCGCCGCTGTTGACCGTACACGCCGCCTCGTTCTGGTGCGCCGTGATAATGTAGAACACCTTATCCTGATTGGCGGCCCAACAGATGTTGTCATCGAACGTAACATTAACATCGATGAATCCCCTGAAAATATTTCCCCGCTTGAGCCTGTAACCGAAAAAACAGATGTCAAAATAGATTCAGAAGCTCTAACGGCTCATTCTTCTACAACACCCTCACCTACCGCCTATACAAAAGCTGTATCCAACCAGCCACAAACACAATATGAGAAAAACACGACATCCTCCGGCCCGGCATTTGATATTGCAGTGCCTCCGACCAGAACATCATCTACAACCGGCGATCTATCCGACGTAACACCTCGTATCGAAGAAATTGCCATGGCAGAAATAGAAGGGCGACAAAAACCAGTCGTTACGGCTCAAGCTACGCCTCGCAATATTTTAGATGATAGCGATTTTGACCGTCTGCTTGAAGATGAAATTGGAAAATCAATCAACCATCGTTGATGCTCTTCAAAGCCAATTAATTTGAACTACGAAAATCCTTGGCTATACGATCAAGAACACCATTCACCAGTTTTGGCTCTTCATCGATAAAAAATGCCTTGGCTATATCGACATATTCATTAATGACAACAGCTGTAGGAACATCCTGACGGTTTTTTAATTCCCACGCGCCGGCACGTAACAAGGCTCGCAAAGTTGAATCAATACGTGATAATGGCCAACTATCAGGAAGACGCTGACGAATGGCTGGATCAAGTGTTTTCTGCTCTTCAACCACACCTGCTAGGATAGCACGAAACCACTGGGGGTCAGCATCAAGATATTGATCACCATCAATATCCTTGCCAAGCCTGAAGCTTTCATATTCTGCGGCCACCTCCATCACACCGCTACCTGACATATCCATCTGGTAGAGGGCTTGGACAGCAGCAAGCCGTGCCACACCACGTTTGTTGGCCACACGCAATTGCGGTTGACTGGCTGAATGATTTTTTTCGCCTTTTATATTAGTCAAATCAGGCTCCGAGTTTCTTTTTTATGGCAATCATGGACAATGCAGCATCGGCAGCAAAACCACCTTTGTCTTTTTCATTCTTTTTCGCACGTGCCCATGCCTGTTTTTCATTTTCAACCGTCAGAATACCATTGCCAATGGCTAAGCGCTTACGAATAGCCAAATCCATCAGGCCTCGGCAGGATTCATTCGAGACAATCTCAAAATGGTAAGTCTCTCCACGAATAACACACCCCAGAGCAACATAACCGTCATAGGTGACTTTCCCTTTTTCAGCCTGTGCAATCACACCAGGTATTTCCAATGCGCCCGGCACGGTAATAACATCATAACTTGCCTTCGCTTTTTTCAATCGCGCAATAGCGCCTTCAAGAAGGGCATCTGATAGATCGTCATAAAAACGTGCCTCGATAATCAGCAAATGTTTTTCATTTTTTCCAGTCATCACACACTCCTTGCTTGCCGTTTCCTCTACGCCTATTTATCCAAAGCTGCAAGCAATTGTAGCCGCTCTTATGGCCTAAATTCCGCCAGCCGCGCTGCATAACGTGCCATAGTATCAATCTCGACATTAACATGATCACCCTTTTGGCGCAGTCCCCATGTCGTTACATCAAGTGTATGACGGATGATCAAAACATCGAATATATCACCATCGACATTATTGACGGTCAAGGATGTACCATCAAGCGCAACAGAACCTTTGGCGGCAACAAATTGTGCCAGATGATCAGGTATCCGGATGCGGAACCGTTTGGCATCCCCTTCATTTTGAACATCAATAATCTCGGCGCAACCATCAACATGACCGGAAACTAAATGCCCTCCCATTTCATCACCAAGTTTTAGCGAACGTTCAAGATTTACACGTCTATTCGCTTTCCACTCTTTTATGGTCGTCAGCCTTAAGGCCTCTTCCCATGCTTCCACTTCAAACCAATTATGGTTTGCTCCCTCTTTGGCGCATTTTACAACTGTCAGACATACACCCGAACAGGCAATCGATGCCCCAATATCGATTGTATCAGGATCATAGTGAGTCACTATCTTTATACGCAAACCTTCATTTAACGGCTCAATTTCTTCAATCTGGCCGACATCAGTTACTATTCCGGTAAACATAAACCTGTTCCTGTCCATTGAGTATAAATATCCTGCCCATAAAGGCGACGCTCTTCTATGTGCATATTTTTAGTCAAACTTTCAATGGAAGGAGCATAAATCAGCTCTCCATCCAACACAGTATTGGATTGGAAAAGCCCCAGCCGATCTATAAACCCCGCTTGTTTGAAAGCTTGTGCTATTTTCGCCCCTCCCTCAACAAGAACAGATGAGATATCTCTTTCCGACAGACGAGAAAGAATAGCACCTAGAAAATCTTCTGATTCTATTTTATCAATGGGAATAACGAAACATCCCGCTTTCTCAAGAGCCTCCACCTTATTGGCGTCGACATGCATATGACAAAATATAATAAGCGGAATTTTATAGGCTGTTTTAACAAGCGCACTATCCAAAGGTATACGTAATTTTCGATCTAATACGACACGTTGGGGAGAGCGTGAGGCCAATCCATCCAACCGGCAGCTCAATAATGGATTATCTACAAGAGCAGTTTCCACGCCAATCAAAATAGCATCATATTCTACACGCATCATCTGGGAACGCATCTGTGACACAGTATTACTAATGGCTACCTTGCCCTGCCCTTTTATACCAATTGCATTTTCCTTTGATAACGCCAGCTTCAACGTGACCCATGGCCGCTGTCGCAACTTAAGGGATAAATATCCCTCCAACCCATTAATGGCCAGCTCTTTAGCTATACTTACATCAACCTGAATGCCTGCACTTTTCAATTTTTCAATGCCACGACCGGAAACACGGCAATCGGGATCACGAAGTGCAATAACAACCCGACCAACTTTCGCCTTGATCAAAGAATCAACACAAGGCGGTGTCTTGCCAATATGAGAGCAAGGTTCCAATGTCACATAAACAGTAGAGCCGATAGCCTTTTCTCCCGCCTCTTCCAATGCCTGAGGTTCGGCATGCGGACGCCCTCCACAAGCTGTAACACCACGTCCGACAATGACCTTAGCAGAACCGATTGTTTGGACAACCAATGCGCCAACAGATGGATTTTCAGCAGTCAAACCAAGATGTTGACGAGCCAAACGGATAGAAGCCGCCATAAATCGGCAGTCATCCTTTTGCAATACCATCCTCAGTCATCCGTTTCAGAATCTATATCATCAGCCAGCTCATCAATAACATTATGAAAATCTTGAGCTGTATTAAAATTACGATAGACAGACGCAAAACGAATATAAGCGATATCATCAATCCCTTTGAGGACTTCCATCACCAAACGACCAATTTCATCCGACTGAACCTCAGGCTCACCCAGACTTTCCAATTGCCGCACAATACCTGAAATCGCCCGCTCTATACGCTCTGGATCAATGTCACGCTTACGAACAGCAACTTCAACAGATTTTGCCAACTTATCACGATCGAAAGGCACGCGCCGCCCGCTTTTTTTAGTAACGGTCAACTCACGCAGTTGAACGCGTTCAAAGGTTGTAAAACGACCGCCACATACCGGACAAACACGACGGCGCCTTATAACTGCACCATCTTCAGCAGGACGAGAATCTTTAACCTGCGTATCTTCTGACTGACAATAGGGGCAGCGCATCCTTATCCTCTTTTCTTATAATCACCGTTAACCGAGATATCCATAAAGCGGAAAGCGCTTTGTCAATTCAACAACCTTGTTTTTAACGGCCTCTTCAACAGCATGGTTGCCATCGTCATCATTGACCTTTTTAAGTCCATCAAGCACTTCGGTAATCAAATCGCCAATCAACTCGAACTCAACCTGACCAAAACCACGTGTTGTCGCCGCAGGAGCCCCCAAACGAACACCTGATGTAACAAATGGCTTTTCAGGATCAAACGGAATACCGTTTTTATTGCAGGTAATATTGGCTCGTCCCAAAGCAGCCTCAGCACGCTTGCCGGTTGCATTTTTAGGACGCAGATCAACCAGCATCAGGTGATTATCTGTTCCCCCGGAAACAATATCAAGACCGTTTTTCTTAAGCCTCTCGGAAAGTGCACGTGCATTGGCAACAACCTGTGCTGCATAATCCTTAAAACTTGGATCAAGCGCTTCCTTGAAGGCAACAGCCTTGGCAGCGATAACATGCATCAAAGGTCCGCCTTGGAGACCGGGGAAAACAGCAGAATTGATTTTTTTCGCAATACCTTCATCATTCGTCAAAATCATACCGCCACGAGGGCCGCGCAATGATTTATGTGTTGTAGTCGTTACCACATGGGCATGTGGTAACGGTGAAGGATGGACGCCACCAGCGACAAGACCAGCAATATGCGCCATATCGACCATAAGATAAGCACCGATTTCATCGGCAATTTCACGAAAACGCTTCCAGTCCCAAATACGTGAATAGGCTGTCCCCCCAGCTAAAATAAGCTTTGGCTTATGTTCATGGGCCAAGCGTGCAACCTCATCCATATCCAGCAATTGGTCATCACGACGCACACCATAAGAAACGACGTTGAACCATTTACCCGACATATTAACGGGAGAGCCATGGGTCAAATGACCACCGGAATTAAGATCAAGCCCCATAAAAGTATCACCGGGCTGTAACAGCGCCAGAAAAACAGCTTGGTTCATCTGACTACCAGAATTCGGTTGTACATTGGCAAATTTACAATCAAACAGCTTTTTAGCCCGTTCAATTGCCAATTCTTCAACCACGTCTACATATTCACAACCACCATAATAACGCTTGCCCGGATAGCCTTCTGCGTATTTGTTGGTCAAAACAGACCCCTGTGCCTCCAGTACAGCTCTTGAAACGATATTTTCAGAAGCAATCAGTTCGATTTCATGGCGCTGACGACCAAGTTCATTCTTGATGGCATCAAATATATCAGCATCAATAACCTTGAGTTCTTCATTAAAAAAGCGCTTCTGCACTCCATTCGCCTGATCGCTCATGAAAAAAGTCCTATTCTGTTGAATAACAATGTCTGGATACCTGCTGGGAATGAGATAGCACACTGATTTTCATTCGCCAATAAGCACCATCCGTTTTTGACAATCAATTCCTTCTTTCAACGCTTTTTCTTTTGAAAGAAGATTATTCTTTGCTACAACACAGAACACAATCAAAAAGGATCAGGATAATGGCAACAAAGGTTTTCATTGATGGCGAACATGGCACAACGGGCTTGCAGATCAGGACGCGGCTTGGTAAGCGCCGTGATATTGATCTGATTTCAATTGCCCATGCCGACCGTCACAATGCAGATTTGCGGATAGATTATCTGAAATCTGCCGATATTGCCATACTCTGCCTGCCAGATGATGCTGCACGTGATACGGTTGCCGCTTTAAGCGGAACAAGTACGACACGTATTATTGATGCATCAACCGCCCACCGGATTGACCCGCAATGGACCTATGGTTTTGCTGAAATGACCAAAGGACAAAACGAACGCATTAATTCTGCCCGCCTTGTTGCCAATCCGGGCTGTTATCCAACCGGTGCAATCAGCCTTATCAGGCCATTACGTGAAAGCGGTCTTCTTGCCGCAGAACATCCAACAACAATCAACGCTGTCTCCGGTTATAGCGGCGGCGGCAAACAGATGATTGCGCAGATGAAAGACCATACCCGCGACGATGCGATTACAGCCAACTATTTTCTTTACGGTCTCAATCTGTCACATAAACACATGCCAGAGATCCGTATGCATGGATTGCTTGACCATGCGCCGATCTTCATGCCCAGCGTTGGACGGTTTCCACAAGGCATGATTGTCAATCTTCCGATACATCTCAGTCAGCTCAAATCTGGCACAACAGTGGAAAATATCTATTCAGTCTTTATGCAACATTATGCTGGACAGGATGTCATCAGCGTTGTCTCACCAGAAGAGATCAAAAGTACAACACGTCTCGATGCTGAAAGCCTCGCTGATTCCGATAGAATGAAGATATATATATTCAGCAATGAAAAAGATGGTATCGTCAACCTTAGTGCCGTCCTTGACAACCTTGGCAAAGGAGCATCAGGCGCTGCCGTTCAAAATCTCAACTTGATGATAAAAGCTTAAAAAACCCATTCAGCCTTTATGCCTGAATGGGAAAAGCACCCTTGGTTGCTCGCCAATGTGCCACAGCAAAACATAAAACAACCAAGGCAAAGAACTGATGTGTCAAGCCCCACTCAATGGGAACACGCGTCAATAGTGTTATAATGCCGAAAATTGCCTGCAAGACAATTAAAACCAACAATATCATTGCCCGTTTTGCATGAAACGAATTGTTGAGCAGCTTATCAACACGAAAAGCGTGAATAATGGCAATAATGAGCAAAGCATAAGCAAACATGCGATGAATAAATTGCACTGTCATCGTATTTTCAAAAATATTGCGCCACGCAGGCTCTTGTGACAACAGGCCATCAGGCACAAATTTTCCATCCATGAGCGGCCATGTATTATGACTTAATCCGGCATGAAGCCCTGCAACCAAGGCGCCAAGATAGATCTGAAACAATACAAGAAATACCATCCATCCAGCAAACTTCTGAATACTTCTTTGCGCCGGTTTCTCACGATAAGAAACCAAGCCTCTTGCCAGATCAGTAACAAATATAATGATAATGCAAGCTGTTACCAAATGGATAGCCAATCGATATTGGCTGACACTTGTCAACTCGCTATTGCCAACGCCTGAAGAAACCATCCACCAGCCAATTGCGCCCTGGATACCGATCAATATCGGAACCGCACAGAACCTTACCATTAAACGCTTTTCGACCCATCCCTTTATAAAAAAGAAAATGAGAGGAAAAATAGCGATCAAACCAATGATTCTGCCAAGTAAACGATGGCTCCATTCCCACCAGAAAATATGTTTAAAACCATTAAGTTCCATGCCCTGATTAACGTGTTGATACTGAGCTATTTGCTGATATTTTCCAAACTCTTCCTGCCATTGTGCTTCACCAATAGGCGGAATAATACCATGTATAGGCTTCCATTCTGTAATAGACAGACCCGAACCGGTCATACGGGTTGCCCCGCCGACCATAACAATTGCAAGACACAAAATGAGAATTGTATAAAGCCAACAACGGAAAACTTTGCGGTGCTTGGATTCACATGACGTCAACTCTGAGTCAAAATCGGAAACTGCACTCATTATAGGCTCCTCGAAAACATTCCATGGATCAATAAAGCAGATCCGCTCCGTGAATCATAAGTTACACATCTTCTAACGTTTCTGTTTTAAGAAATATAGCATAATTAACCGCGACACGCAGTCGCGTTCAAACCATAACGAACGTAAAGCGTCGATATTCCATGGCTTCCAAGGTCGAAGCCCATAAGAGTGCTTCTTCATCTTGATCACCATGGCTTACAACATAAAGATGGGCATTATCCAAAAAAGAATGTAATGGCAAAGCCGTTGCTTCGCTTAAGCTCATAACAACAATTTGATAATGCGCACGAATATCAGAAACAATATGATCTGCAGCTTTTACAGTATCATATTCACCACTTAAAGCAGCCTTACCTTTTGTCAAAATATCAACACCAGTTTCCTTGTCGTGATAGATTGCGTCATGAAGGCTACTTAAATTTTCCAGAACATCACTCAATCCAACATGACTTGTAATATACCGGCTTATTTCCTGTCCGCCAAGATCAACCATCAAAACATCAAATTTCTTAGTTTTACAGAGCGCCAATTGCGCGGCCAATTCCTCCGCACCATTACCAAAGAAACAATAGGCTCCTTTTATAGAATCTGCTGTTTCATTAATAAGTTTCTCTCGCGAGATTTTTTTCTTTATCACCGTCGAATGAAGATTGCCTTTTCCTGGATCTGCTAACGATGACCGTGAAGAATCATAATAAAAGAAAACAACAAGGCCAGAAAAAACCAAAATAAAAAGAATAAAGGTCCCTGCTATCCATCGATAATAGAGAGGACTATCCTCCTGAGGAGACGTTGCATCGCCGATAAGGCGTGGCATCAACGTTGCCAATGATGGTTTCTCGTATTTCCTCAAATAAGAAATCTTTGCATCCAATGCGGCGAACATCGCCTTTTGCGCATCATCAATATCTTCAAAAGAATTTGAGTCTATGACAGGTAATACCGTGTTATTCAGTTCCTCTTCTATTTTCCTCACAACCGAGGCACTGATTTCCGCATCATTCTTGAATTGCCATGCCAACCGAAGAGCTTCCTTTTCAATCTGGCGTGCACGTGAATCATACTCCTTACGCATAGCACGAATTTGCGGTGATTGATCACCAAGCTGGCTTTGCATATGGGCAATCTGCGTTTCAAGTGAATATTGTCTCTGCAACAAAACAACCATGGAAGGTGCTTGTGCAATAAAAGATAGGTTCAACAGCGAGCGTTCTTGATGCAATGTCATATCTATTTCATATGCCAATGCATTTTTCTGATAGTTGTCAATTAAAGCATCAATCAACTTTTGCATTAAAGATGCACGCCGCATATCATCAATGTTTTTGCGCGAAGATGGTTTATCAAAATGCATTTCCATTATCTGCTGTAACCGTCGACGCGCTTCAGTAATATCGTGATCAAGCGTGCTCAGATTTTCATTATCTATTTGATTATATTGATCAAAAAAATTCTGAGCGGCACGACGATAAGCATCGGCATAAGAACGGGCTAAGGACTGCACCAATTGTGGATTTTCGTCCCGGGCCGTAACAACAAGATGAGAACCATCTGTTCTAAAACGAAGTTTCTCACGAATGTCCTGACGACCTAGATTAAAGCCTGTATCTTTTTTCAATTCTACTGCTGTTGCATCTAATACATTCTGTGACAATAACAATGCATCAAAATCAGGATAATGATTGCTAAAATCTGTAGCCGTTTCACGGATTAAAACAATATCTGAACGATAAGACAAAGGCTGCAGGAGAAAATATATCCAGACAAGACAAGCGCAAAATAGCGAAGCCATAACGACAACAATGCCGGGCTTATACCAATGCTTGATTGTCATTCCTATTTTTAAAGCCTGTCGCACAAATTATTCCAACATGATTCGAATCTATTTCTTTTTATAAGAAATGAGTAACCATGTTGTTAAAATTAAAAGCCGCTCTCATGAACGGCTTTTAAAGATGGAGATAAATCCTCTTATGTTTCCGTCCCTAAAGAAAGCTCTGGTGCACCATCCATATGATAAATGTCATCGCGAAACTGCACCACACCATCGCCGGTGGACCATGCCGAAATATACACAAAATGCAACGGAATCGGGTCAGCAATATTAATTGGCGTATTTTGACGTGAATTGATTACGGCCTCCATACGCGCGCGATCCCATCCATCTGTATTCTTCAAAATCCACTGATTAAGGTCACGAATATTCTGAACACGTATACATCCGGAAGAATCAAATCGCATCAGATTGTTAAACAAAGTCTGCTGCGGCGTATCATGCATATATACAGCATAAGGATTAGCAAAATTGATTTTCGTTGAAGACATTGCATTAATCTTGCCCGGATCCTGACGGAACATTAGGCTCACAGCCTCATCACTATACCAATTAACACTTTCCGGAGATACTTCTTCGCCCTTGGCGTTAAAAAGATGGATATTATTATCAGCCAGATAGGATGGCTTCTTTTGCATAAGCGGAATAATATCCTTGCGAATGATTGATTTCGGCACCGTCCAGAATGGATTAAGAATGATCTGGCTAATCTTGGAATCAAGAATAGGAGTCTGACGATCAATCTTGCCTACAACAGCGGTGTGACGCTGGACGACAACACCATCCTCAACAGCCTCGATCTGCGCTGCCGGCACATTGACCATTACAAAGCGATGCTCTTGTGATGTCTGTTCTGCCTTCGGCGTCAAACGCCCAAGATTGGTATTTAACTGATTGAGCCGAACCGGTGCACTAACATTGAGAGCCTTCAAGGTTGTCATTCCAACAACACCATCCGCTGGTAAGCCATGTCGAGTCTGGAAACGTTTGACAGCGGCCTCTACATAAGTATCAAAAGAAGCTGAAATACCAGCCTCACGGGCAAGATCGCCCGATATAGCCAAACGACGACGCAAAGCAATGACGCTCTGATCACTGCCCCCCAAACGCAATGGTGCTTGTGATGCAGGCACATTATTCCAGCCACCATCACTAACGATCTGCTGATACTGGACGATTGCCTGTTGAAGATAGGCAACCGTTGCAAGGCTCAAAACAGGCTGATTGGAAGCTACACTATTACCACCTGTCGCCTGAGCATCAAACTGGTCATCCCATTGCCCACGAGAGCGCTGTGCATGCCCAACATTTGCAATGCCGGCTAGTGATGCGGCCAATGAAGCGCCTAAAAAGTAGCGCCGTGATAATAATGTATCCCTTTTGGACATAATTTGCTTTTTGAAACCCATTTTGATTACATTCAATCTATCTATAAAATCGATACTTCAGTTAAACACCATCGTGTTTAAAAAAAACTAAAACAGAAATATCTATCATGCCTGAAGTTAAATATTTTTCACGGCCTAATTATGACGACACTCAATAAGCTGTTGTCATTTCTGTTGTTTTACGGGATGAAATAAAAATCACAAGACGAAACACAACAAAAATCAGTAAAGAAACAATATGAATAAATGCAGTACGTGGCACCCACTCAAAAATTGATGCATACACCGTCATAGCAAGACTTTCCGCACAAGCGGCGCATATCCATAACAACGTTCCCCAACGCGATGCCATCCAGAGGCCACACGCAGCAACAGGATAGATAACAGCAAGACACACACTCAATGTTCTCCATTCAACCGGCATGGTTTCAAAGCGCCATAAATCTCCGGGATAATAACCAACCAGCCGCACCCAATAGATACTGGCACAAAACAGGCAAAAAAGAGAAACTGCACGCAGATAAAAACGATAACCGACAATAAGGCGGCTTTCCTTCAACTGATGCAAACTATCACCCATTATAGCTCCAGTTCTTTATCAAGAGGCTGAAAAATCGCATCGACTGCCTCGGACGAGACTTCAGCCAACGTTGCAGGCATCCATACCGGTTTATAATCCTTATCAATCAACTGTGCGCGTAATCCCTCATAAAGGTCATGTCCGCGCATTAGATGATAAGCCAACCGATAGTCGAGACGCAAACAGTCTTTAAGACTCAAAGGACGATATTCAGCAAATTGCCGGAATATGACTTTCTGACTGGTGGGCGAACGACGCAAAAAATCTTCATAAATGCGTACAGCTAATGCATTGCCAGCATTTGCCTTTTCTGCAAGCGCTGAAGCAATCTGTTCAAGACTTGCCCCACTGAAAAACTGGTTGATCACAGCACGCTGTTCAGCCTTGGTCTCATAATCAACTTCAACAGCAATTTGCTCAAGTATTGTACGCGGCTCGCCATTATCGATAATAGACTGGCGTAAAGTCGGATAATCTTCTTCATGGATTGCGTGGGTTCCAAGTCCGGTCTGCAAACAATCTCCCCAACCGATTCGAGCCGATGTCAATGCGCAGTAAAGCCCCAAATTGTCACTCATCCGCGAAAGATAATAAACAGACCCTACATCGGCAAAATAACCGATTGTCGCTTCCGGCATAGCCAACTTGGTATTCGGCGTTACAATACGATGCGAACCATGCAGTGATATACCAACACCGCCCCCCATGACATAACCGTTCATGAAAGCGACATAGGGCTTGGTATAACGTGAAATATATTCATTGAGGCGGTATTCATCGGCCATATAATCATCGGACGGACAATTATTTTTACCAGCATGATAAACAGAGACTACATCACCACCGGCACAAAAAGCTTTACCTTCAGCCTCGACAAGAACACAACAGACCGTATCATCAGTTTCCCATGCATAAAGTGCCCGGCTCATGGCATTGACCATCTTATGACTTAACGCGTTCAATGCACGCGGTCTGTTTAGTCTGATAATACCGGCTTTGCCTTCTTGAAAAAACAGAACATCGTCATCACCGCCAAAATCCACCTGCATTTTCAACTCCGTCTTTTCAAGACCTCACAAAGGTCTATGTCGTATCTGCTCAAGATTCTTGCCGGCTACCGAGTTTTGGAAAAAGCTGCATGAACGCACCAATGAAATAAACATAAAGCCCGCTTACAGCCAACCCAATCTTAGCCCATTCGGGCGGCTCCATGGCACAAACCAAACCAACGACACCAAAAGCACACCATACCAAAAATATCGGTAAATTGATGAAACGCAATCTTTTAACCCGTACAGGATGCAAAAAGTGAACCGGAAAAAATGACAGAACGGCAGAGAGAAATACCACAGAAAAAACAATCCATTCATTCGGCTTGATGATAAAAAGAGAAAACACCACTATATTCCAGACGACAGGAAAGCCTTTGAAGAAGTTTTCTTTGGTTTTCATACCTGTATCAGCATAATAAATTGCACTGGACACAACGATCAATGCACCGCATACAAATGATAATTCGCGATCCATCATCTTGTTCTGATACAAAGCAAAAGCCGGAATAAGCACATAAGTGACATAATCGATAATATTATCGAGAAGCTCCCCCGACCATGTCGGCAAAACTTCCTTGACCTGAAGGCGCCGAGCAATCGGTCCATCAATACCATCCACAAAAAGCGCAAGTCCGAGCCACCAGAAAGTAGCGGTCCAACGGCCTTCCGCAGCAGCGACCAAAGACAAAAAAGCTAGAAATGACCCAGATGCCGTTAAAAGATGCACCGAAAAGGCCCGCGCCTGCGGCATTGTAACCTTTTTTTTAGTTAAACGCCCGGCCTGACGTTTGAGTGTACCGCCTATTTTTTGCTTCACTGAACCTACCATCACGTCAATCGAGGCATACTATTTTATGGTCTATGCCGTAAAATCAGCGAAAAAACAATTCTCATATGCTGATTTCCTGTGACTTTAATCATCAAAAGGCATTATAGTGTAATGGAATTATTCAAAGGCCGTACCATGACTTCGAAACCACAACAATCAAACAAACCACAAAATCCAATTAGCATTAGTGGCGCAGGCCCCGCTGGTATGATCACCGCGCTTTGTCTTGCTCAAAAAGGAATAGCAAGCCAACTTATAGGCCCTTTGACAAGTGGCAACGACCTGCGCACAACGGCCTTGATGATGCCTGCTATTGAGGTATTGAAAAATATAAATGTCTGGGATGAACTTTCAAATCATGCCGCAGCATTAAGCACCATGCGTATTATTGATGGCACAAATCGGTTAATTCGTAGCCCGACAGTCTCTTTTCGTGCGAGCGAAATTAACGAAAAAGCCTTTGGTTACAACATGCCAAACGAATCTCTTAATGCAGCACTTGAAAAACATGTTAAGGCCAATGCCCTCATTACACGAATTCATGCCACTGTCAGCCATATCCATCATCAAGAAAACAATATTGAAATCAAGCTTGTTGACGACAGGATCATCAAAAGCAAACTTTTGATTGCAGCCGACGGACGCCACTCAATGGCGCGCAAAGCGGCTTCTATTGACATCCGGACATGGCAATATCCACAAACTGCTGTGATATTGAGTTTTTCCCATACTCTTCCACATCAAAATATTTCAACCGAGTTTCATACGGAAGAAGGCCCCTTTACACAGGTCCCCCTGCCCAATTCCTACCAATCAAGCCTTGTATGGGTATGTAACCCGCAACATGCCGCCCAACTTTTGGCACTCGGACCCAATGCCTTGGCGCAAGCTATTGAAACACAAATGCATTCCATGCTTGGTACAATAAAAGTAAATACAACGCCGCAAGCATGGCCTCTTTCAGGTATTGTGCCTAAGCAATTTGGTGCACGCCGGACGCTTCTTGTTGGCGAGGCCGCCCATGTTTTCCCACCAATTGGTGCACAAGGCCTCAATCTTGGTGTTCGCGATGCAATTAATATTGTTGAATCCGTAATGCGTGACCCGACAGATCCTGGAAGTGATACCGTCATCCAGCACTACAATCGAATAAGACGTCCAGATATATGGGTGCGTACAGGCTCGGTTGACGCCCTAAATCGTACGCTTTTGTCTGATTTCTTACCGGCCCAGCTGGTACGCAGCCTTGGTCTTGAAGTCTTGCGCCAACTACCGCCATTACGTAATTTCTTTATGCGAGAAGGCATGACACCAGGAAATGGATTACGGAATATCATTGCAGCTTTGCCCTTGGGCAAGCTAAAACTTAAAACCTAAATCAATCCATTCTGCATCAAATAAAGCAATACCGAGAGTGTCAGCATTGATACAATAGTGGAAATGAGAATGGCTGCCGACGCTCTTTCCGACCAGATTCCATATTGCTGAGCCAAAACAAAAACATTGCTTGCTGTCGGCAATGACGCCATCAACACAGCCGGAAACACCCATTGAGGTGGAAACCCGTCAACCAAATGCAAACCGATATAAACAAGCGTTGGATGGAGCATCAATTTTATAATCAGGATAAAACCGATTTCGCTTGGAATGCGTTTAATCGGTCGAGAAGCAATTGATACCCCCATAATAAACAAAGCACACGGTCCTGCAGCATCGGCAAAACTGCTGACAAGCTTCTCAAACGGAGTCGGCAATTCCATGCCACTCAATGCAAAAAAAAGACTAACCAGTGTTGCGACAATAAAAGGATGGAAAATAATTCCAGAAACAATACCGCGAACCATCATCATCGGTGATTTCTTTTCTTTTCCTGCAATTTCCATCATCACCGGCGTCAGTGTAAACAACAACGCATTATCAAAACAAAAAACTAAAGCGACTGGAACAGCAACGTCCGGCCCAAATGCCGCCAGAGCAATAGGAGGGCCTAAGAAACCAACATTACCATAAGATGCGGCAAGTCCTGCAATTGTACTGGATGAAACATCTTTATGTGTGCACAGCATAGCAATGGCAAACATCAGCAAAAAAACAATCAATGTTGCTGATGTCGTGGTTAAGAAAAAGTGCCAATGCGTCAACTGGTCAACAGGTGTTTTGGAAAGTAATTTAAAAAACAGACAAGGTAGCGCGACATAAAGAATAAAAATATTCATCCAGCCCGCGGCAACAGGTGGTAATTTAAAAAAACGCTGACAACAGGCACCAATGGCAATCATGCCAAAAAACGGAACAACAAGTGATAGAATACCGAGCATAGGGAAGCCTGTTTTACCTACAAAATAAAAAGGCCCCATCAGGGGCCTTTTATTAAATCAGAATAACCATCAATTGCCGGATTTGGCTTTTTCCTGTTCAGCTTTCATACGGTCTTCGATTTCTTTTTGCTTGGCCTGAACTGCATTTTGCAATTTTTCCTGCTCAGCCTGAAAATCCTTTTCTTGCATGCCCGGACCGGTAAAGGCCTGAGTGAAGCCCGTCAGCGAAATCTCGATGGGATTTACACTACCTTGAAAATTAACCGATGTAACTGTCAGTTTCTGACCTTTTTTCATCGCTTCAATTGTCTTGTCATCAAGCTGTGCATCGGCAACGCAAGTTGGCCCAAAGCAGAAAACATAATTGACCTTGGCAGCTGGCGCGTCGCCAATTTGAACATGTACGCCTTCCTGGATCAAACGGCCAGTCGGTACAGTAATACGCAGACGTTTCTGGTTTTCCTTGCCTTTAAATTCAATCAAATTAACGATTGTCAAAGGCTGACCAGTTTCTGAAACAACATTATTCAGTGTATTACAAACATCAACGTCTTGTTGTTTGCTGCATACTTTGAACCAGCCTTGCGGCATGCCCTGAGCAGCGGCCGGAGTATAAGAAGAACCGTAAACGGCCATGGCCCCAGCCAATGTCAAAACGGCAGCAAATGTCTTTTTATGGGACATGATCAGGTGATTCCTTTCGATGCACAAAATATAGTAACCAATTGAGCCAGATTCTTGCCATATAATTAAGGCAACAGAATGACCCTCGCTTCGCGCATTAACATAAGATGCAAGAGAAAATCCAGTCCCTATAAGTGATTTTAAGCCTGTAACTTGAGGTTTGCACCACAAATCACGACAGGTTGAAGAGATAGAGAGGCAAATTGCATAAGACAAACGGCAACCGTTTAAAAACTTGCATTTAAAACCAACCCCTAAAACTGATAGTATCATCACTAGCGAATCATCACTAAACACAACGAGAATCTTTTTGAATCATATCCAAATCATGCCCCGATATTCATCCCGATGGTTTGCAGCCGCATTTTTTTGCTTTTTAGCATGCTGTTGCGGAACAACACTGGCACAAAGCAACTCAACAGGTCTGGCCATGCATGGCAGCCCTAAAGAAAGTATTGATTTTTCCCACTTTCCCTATGTGAACCCTAATGCACCACGCAATGGGAAAATCAGCTATGGCGTTGTCGGTACATTTGACGGACTAAATCCATTTGTCATAACCAGTGTGCGCACGACAGCGCGCGGGCTTTTTGGCGACCAGCAATTCGGTAATATGGTTTTTGAATCCTTGATGACCCGCTCCCGCGATGAGCCATTCACCCTCTATCCGCTGATAGCACAACGTTACCAGCTTAACGATGAACGCAGTGAAATGATCATCTGGCTGGATCCCAAGGCCCGCTTTTCTGACGGACTGCCGGTTACCGCCGATGACATTATTTTTTCCTTTGATCTTTTAAAAAACAAAGGGCGTCCTCCATTTAACCAATACATCCAACGCATCAATACAATTGAAAAACTTGATGCACATTCAATCAAATTCACCTTTAATAGATCAAAGGATAGAGAATTTCCGCTGATTTTACTCTCACTCATTCCAGTCCTGCCACAACATGCCATTGATGTAGAAAAATTTGAGCAAAATGGCCTCACTGTCATTTCTGGTACAGGGCCTTATACGATAGCGACAGTCAAACCGGGCCAACGTATCGTATACAAACGCAACCCCGATTATTGGGGGGCTGATCTCGCAGTCAATCGAGGCCTTAACAATTTTGAGACTGTCACCATAGAATATTACCGTAATGACAATGCACGATTTGAGGCCTTTAAAAAAGGCCTCCTTGATGTTTTCATTGAAGAAAACCCCAATCGTTGGCGCATTGGTTACAACTTTCCTGCCGTACAGGATGGCCGTGTAATTAAAGAGCATTTCAACAAAACGACACCAGCCAATATGGTAGGATTCGTATTCAACACAAGGCGGACTTTTTTTGCCGACCCCACTGTTCGACAGGCCCTTGCACTGGTTTTTGACTTTGAATGGACCAATAGAAACCTCTTCAATAACAGCTATAAACGCATCGAAGGCTTTTGGGCGGGATCCCCGCTTTCATCGATCGGTATAGCTGCATCACAACGTGAAAAAAGTCTGCTATCTCCATTTCCCGGCAGGGTTTCAGCCGAAGTAATGAATGGAACATGGCATGCCCCGAAAACAGATGCCTCGGGCATGGACCGTCACCAACTCAATCAGGCATGGAAACTTCTGACTTCTAAAGGTTTTATCCGTCGTGGTGGCATAACATATCTACCTGATGGCAAACCCTTTCAGTTTGAAATCATGACCCAGACAACAGATGAAGAAAAGGTCGCCCTCGCCTTCCAGCGTAGACTGCAGTACCTTGGCATTGCTGTCACCGTCCGTACTGTCGATGATACGCAATACCAAAACCGGTTAAGTTCCTTCGATTATGATATGATTGTTGGCAAATTGAGTGCAAGTCTCTCACCGGGCAATGAACAGATCAACCGATTTGCTAGTATCTCGCGAGATATAGAAGGAAGCTTCAATTATAGTGGTGCCCATGATCCTGCAATTGATGCCATGATTGATGCCATGCGCAATGCACGCTCGCAGGAAGATTTTATTGCTGCCGTGCATGCATTAGACCGTTTACTGATCTCAGGTAACTATTTCATCCCGCTTTATTATCTTCCCGACCAGTATGTTGCCCGTTGGTCTTACATACACCATCCACAATATACCTCCGCCTATGGCTTCTGGCTGCCGAGCTGGTGGCGTGACAATCAAACCCCTTAAGGAGGGCATAGCGTGTCCGACAAAATCATTTCAATTGATGTCATTTCAGATATTGTCTGCCCATGGTGCTATATAGGGCGTCAACGCTTGACAAAGGCCATCCATCTACTTGATCATCTAGATATCATAGTAAACTGGAAACCTTTTCAGCTTAACCCACAAATGCCAATCACCGGCAAACCCTACCAGCAACATATGCGTGATATAAAAGGCAGCAAAGATTCGGTTGATGCCGATGAGCGCACCTTAATTGAATTGGGGCTTGAAGAAGAAATAGAGTTTGATTTTGAATCAATCCAAACAGCCCCCAACTCACTGGATGCCCATCGTCTTATCTATTGGGCCAGCCAGGATAAAAAAGAAACACAAGGCAAAATCGTCAAGGAGCTCTTTTCACGCTATTTCGAAAAAGGCCAGAACATTGCGGAGAATCGTATTTTAAGTGATAGTGCAAAAGCTGTCGGCATGCATGCCCACATTATTGAAAAATTGCTAGAAACCGATATCGACAAAGATACAATCATTAAAGATTGTGCTATTGCCCACCAGATTGGCGTCCGTGGTGTGCCATGCTTTATTATGGATCGAAAATTTGTTGTTATGGGTGCACAACCCGTTGATGTACTAGCTGATGCAATCCAGCAAATCGCTGACGGCTTTGAACCCGCCACATCTGAAGACCGGTAAATTAGACCGCACACCGCCACCAATAAAGGGCATATGCTGGCACTTCGCGCAAAGTTGAATAAAGATCACGAATATTGAATACCCGACTATAGGATGAAAAGGGAGCCGCAACACCTTCGCACTGAAGTGCCAACCGAATGCGTGGAATATGGAAAAACTGGCTGATGATTGTGACTGTTTTTAAATGCCGCGCCTCCATGATAGCTTTGAGATTAACAGCGCTGGCCTTTGTATTGATACCCGCACTGTCAACAATAACAACGGATGGCGGCACACCATTGGCAATAAGATAATCAGCCATAACTCGCGCTTCGTCATGCCCTTCTATACCTAAGCCACCACTAACTAAAATCAGTGAAAAATTTCCCTTTTGGTATTCTTCCAGTGCCTGATCAACACGCCCCTTTAAAAAAGAGGACATTTGCCCATCTGGATAGACCGTGGTTCCCAGTACAAGAGTAACATCGCTTTTACCCGTTTTTTCCTGAAATCCCTCATAGGCTAGAAAGCCTGCAATGCCGAAAACAATCAAAACAACAATAAAGATAATCAGAAAAACTTTTTCATTATTCCATCTCTAACCAGCAGCATTATCGACAAATTTTGCCAGCTGGGCCATAAGACTGGCAGCACCATTAAGGCGCTGTTCAGCTTTCGGCCAATCACGAATAATAACAATAGACTGGTCCGCACGTATTTTAGCCATCCCCCCTTGCTCGGCAATCCATTTGACCAAAGCTGTGGGATTGGCAAAATTGTTATGACGCAATTGAATAACAGCACCTTTAGGTCCAACGTCAAGTTTTTCCACATTGGCACGTCGACACAAGGTTTTGATAAAGACAACCTTAAGCAAGTGCTGGACCTCGATCGGCATCGCACCAAAACGGTCGATCATTTCCGCACCGAAAGCATCAATGTCTTGAGGTGTCTCAAGATCAGCAAGGCGACGATACAACTGTAGCCGCAAACCAAGGTCGCTGACATAATTTTCAGGAATAAGAACAGCGGTTCCAAGCTGGATTTGCGGCGACCATTGACTATCTTCCACATTGACCTGACCGCGCAACTCGGCAACAGCCTCCTCAAGCATCTGTTGATAAAGCTCAAAACCGACTTCCTTGATATGGCCAGACTGTTCTTCTCCCAGAAGATTACCCGCCCCACGAATATCCATATCATGACTTGCCAGCTGGAATCCGGCTCCAAGTGTATCAAGAGATTGCAAAACCTTGAGGCGCCTGTCTGCACTGGGGGTCAGTGCTTTGCCGACCGGCAATGTAAACAGGGCATATGCGCGTTGTTTTGAACGTCCTACACGACCACGCAGTTGATAAAGTGCCGCCAAACCGAACATATCAGCTCGATGTACTAGCAATGTATTGGCAGTGGGAATATCCAATCCCGACTCAACAATAGATGTCGACAACAAAACATCATACTGGCCATCGTAAAAAGCATTCATAATATCATCGAGCTGTCCGGGAGCCATTTGCCCATGCGCTGCAACCACTTTAAGCTCAGGCACATGAGTTTGTAAAAATTCCTGCACCTGCCCCATGTCAGAAATACGTGGACAGACATAGAAACTCTGTCCACCTCGATAATGCTCGCGAAGCAGAGTCTCGCGCACAATCAATGGGTCAAAGGGAGAAACAAAGGTACGCACAGCCATGCGATCAACCGGCGGCGTTGCGATCAAAGACAACTCGCGTACGCCCGTCAAAGCCAATTGCAATGTGCGCGGAATAGGTGTGGCTGAAAGGGTGAGTACATGAATATCGCTTTTCAACTCTTTTAGCCGCTCTTTATGTTTAACACCAAAATGTTGTTCTTCGTCAATAATCAGTAATCCGAGATTGGCAAAATCAATACTACTGCCCAACAAAGCATGCGTTCCGATGACGATATCAATCTTTCCTTCAGCAACGCCCTGTTTGACAGCGGCCAGCTCTTTTGTACCGACAAGACGTGATGCATGCCCAATTTTCAATGGCATGCCTTGAAATCGCTCAACAAAATTTTTGTAATGCTGACGAGATAATAAGGTCGTCGGCACCACAACGGCAACCTGATAACCGTTCATTGCGGCAACAAAAGCAGCACGAATGGCCACTTCCGTCTTGCCAAAACCGACATCGCCACAAATCAAACGATCCATTGGCCGCCCAGCCCCAAGATCATCCAATGTAGCATCAATGGCACGCAACTGATCCTCTGTTTCATCATAAGGAAAGCGGGCAACAAACTCGTCATAGGCACCTTCAGGTGGCATCAATACCGGGGCACCATGCATGGCCCTCTCAGCCGCAATCTTGATAAGACCATCAGCAATTTCCAACAGTCTTTTTTTCAAACGCGCTTTACGTGCCTGCCATGCAACTCCGCCCAATTTATCAAGAATGGCATCACTGCCTTCCGCCCCATAACGCGAAAGCAGCTCAATATTCTCGACAGGCAAGAACAATCGGTCATCACCAGCGTAATGAAGCTCCAAACAGTCGTGTGGTGCCCCCGCTGCCGTAATTGTTTTCAAACCGATAAAGCGACCGATACCATGCTCAACATGGACAACGATATCACCGGCATTAAGAGATGATACCTCACTGATAAAATCGCTTTGGCGTTTGCGTTTCTTGGCATGGCGAATAAGCCTATCACCCAGAATATCTTGTTCGCCGATAACAACCAGATCGTCACAGATAAAACCATGTTCGATATTCAAAACGGCAGCACATATCTGGCCATCAGCCGCATTTTCAACGGCATTCAGATTTTCACTAAACTCGAATTTTTCGAGCCCATGCTCTTTTAAGACCTGTATCAACCGGTCAAGCGAACCTTCACTCCATCCAGCCAACAAGGTTTTCTTGCCCTGTGAACGCAAATCAGCAAGATACTCAACGACAGTTTCAAACAAATTGACATCTTCCGATGTCCGCGCTTCGACAAAATCCGGTCCCTTATGAATATCCAGATGAACAATCCGACGTTCTGTACTTGGTGGCTGTCTAAACGGCGTAATCTCAATACATTTTTGCCCGATCATTTCATTGATCACTTCAGGCGCCAAATAAAGTGCTTCAGGGGCGAGTGGATGATAAGGAGCTGAATCATTGCCCTTTTGATTTTCACGCTCTTTGCGCGCTTCATAATAATCAAGAATAAGACGATGACGCGCTTGTAATGCATCCTGCACCAGATGGTTGAAAATCACCGGTGCCCCCTTGGCATAATCAAAAAGCGTGTCCAGATGGTCATAGAAAAGAGGCAGCCAATGCTCCATGCCGGAAAAACGCCGACCTTGGGAAATTGATTCATAAAGAGCGTCTTGACGTTCTGCCGCACCAAACATTTGGATATATTGGCGACGAAATTGGCTAATAACAGATTCTGTAATCGTCACCTCGCTCATTGGCTGAAGCGTAAAGGAATCGATACTAGCTTGTGTGCGTTGGCTTGCAGGATCAAAGCGGCGGATTGTCTCCAATGTATTGCCAAAAAAGTCCAATCGTAACGGGAGCTCTTCACCTGCCGCGAACAAATCCAAAATGCCACCACGTACGGCAAACTCACCTTTCTCACGAACTGTTGCCACCCGCTCGAACCCATTCCGCTCCAGATGGTGGACCATCAGATCCATTCCGAATGCCTGCCCACAACGGGCATGAAACAACTGCGCTTTCAAGGCATCAAAAGGTGGAACTTTTTGTAAAACCGCATTCGCGGTTGTTAAGATGATCGCACCATGCGGTTTTTCACAAAGAACCTGCATAGCGGAAAGAGCTGCCAGTCTTTTAGCCAAAACTGCAGCACCGGGCGAAACGCGGTCATAAGGTAGACAGTCCCATCCGGGAAACTGGATAACCGGCAAATCAGGACGGATAAACTTTAATGCCTGTTCGAAATCATCCAATTGCTGCCCGTCCGACGCAACATAGATGACAGGGCCCTGTGGATCAAGGCTCTCAGCCAGTCGCGATAAGGCAAAAGGTTCAAAACCTTCCACCACATTATCAACAATCAATGGCCCCTTTTGCTCAAAAGCAATATTCCACTTAGAAAAAACAGTCATCTTTAAGTGTTGAAATCCATGCGGGTACGATAAGCCAGAATGTCATGGAACATTGGTATATCAATGCTCTTCGGCATAGCAACTTCACCAGTAACCCAAGTTAGTAAGTCACGATCCTCGAATGACATGATGAACTCCAGAACATCAAGTTCATCATCATTCATGGTACTGATATGAGCATCAACATATTGTCCCAAAACCAGATCCATCTCGCGGATGCCACGATGCCATGCTCTAAAGACGACCTTACGTTTACGTATATCAAGCATATCAGTAGTAAGTTTGGAACCGGTCATGAAAAACTCCTGAAATATAACTGAGGTATAACCGCCATCCGCAGCAGGTTCAACGGGGCAGAACGTTTTTCTTTTAAAACCGGATCAACAATATAATTGCATTTTTATAGTCGTGATGATTTATTCGACGTATATACAATCATAGACAATCCAATACAGTAAAAGCGATGTCTGATAACGCCTCTCCATCGAAAAGCCTATTGTTCAAACAAGGGTTTGTTGCCTGTGTTCCAACATTGGCAAGTTATTGGGCTGTTGGCTTTGCTTGCGGGGCTATTGCTGCAGCAACGGGATTTTCTTTTTGGCACATCACCTTTCTCGCCATCTTTCTTTATGCCGGTTCCGCACAATTTCTTTTTTTTGCACTCCTTGCAAAAGGTGCAGGGATTATGGAAGTGGCCTTGTCGGTCGCCTTCATCAATCTTCGCTATCTTCTAATCAACACCTATATGGCTCCCTACTTTAAAAAGTCGACATTAATCGAAAAACTTGTCGGCAGTCTTCTAATGACCGATGAGACATTCGGTGTTGCTGCACAATATGCCAAAAGACATAACAACCAGATTCCCTATTTCTGGCTTTTGGGCCTCAACCTTGTCGCTTGGCTTAACTGGATATTTGCCAATATAATCGGGGCATTATTAGCAACAGCGTTACCTGATTGGTTGAAGGACGGGTTAAGTTTCAGCCTAGTCGGTATGTTTGTCGGCTTATTGATCCTCAACTGGCAAACAAGCCGGACACGCTTGATCGAAATCATCGTTATCATTGTCAGTGCCCTCTGTGTGATTTTCACAGATAGTCTTATCGGCAGCAATCTTTCAACAATTGCAGCAACAATACTGGCCGCCACTGTCGGCCTTGTCTGCCTTCAAAAAATGCGACGAGGCGCCTATGGATCATAATACTGTTTTCTGGGCGCTTGTTACTTCGGCAATTGTTACCGCCGTCATCCGCGCGGCACCGGTTCTATTTTTGGCACACCGTCCCTTTCCTGCTATTTTTCGTGACTGGCTCTCCTTTATTCCAGGCGCTATCCTATCTGCCATCATTATTGCCGATCTTATTGCGCGCCCCCAGCAGACAAATTTTGGAATCTCGATTGCTTTACTGGCAACATTAGCTTCGATTATTGCAGGACTATTAAGCCGCAGCCTGATTATAACTGTACTTGTCAGTATTTTTGCCTATCTGCTTTTCCAGCTCGGTTTTCCAGCCTGATCAGCCATTATTTTCTCTTAAAGTACGAATTTCTTTCGCAAAGTTTCTAGAAAAAATGCCAGCGCATGACTGCAAAATAAAAATCAATATGAGCCAAATCAATATTGCCAAACCGAAAGCCTCTACGGATTGAAAAGTATAGCTACTATAAAGAGTTGCAGAAACAAAAACATCCTTAATACCAACGACCGAACAAAGCATGGTCAGGTGCAAGATCATGATCGCCTGATTAACAAGAAGAGGAAACCCTTGCTTAAAACCAAGACTAAAGGCTCGTGTCTTATATAGACCTGTTTGCCATGAACGAATGGAAACATAGAGAATATCAGCCATATAACCGGCCATAGCTATCCCAATGATAACACCAATCAAAATCAGCGATGACACAAATTTGATATCCAATAATTGCCACACCCCAAAATAGATTATCACAATCATAAATGATGGTGGCAGCCCGATAAAAAATTTAATTAGAACGAAAGCAATAAGATTGAATCCCTTATCTTGCGAAACACGCATCATCGCCAAGCCAAAACCAACAACGACAGCAATGAGAATTGCAAGAAAACCGATAATCAAATTATTGACAAGCCCTGCCAAGAGCATCAATAAAAGTTCTTGATCCATATTCAGACTCCCCTTTTTCGGTTTATTTATCCGCCCTTCTTGCTCACATCAACAGACGGCCTTTATTATAGCCTCTTTTCTTTTTCACAGACTTGATTAAATTCAATTTATGCGACCATCCTTGCTCGACCCCTTATTCCGATCTGTACGCACCTTGACCGGCATTGGCCCTAAGGTTTGTGCATTATTGGCAAAGCTTCTGGAAACCGACCCCCTACAAACGGAACCACGGCTGATTGATCTTCTCCATCTAATGCCGCATTCCGTTATTGACCGCCGCAATCGGCCCGGCATTGCCTACGCGCAAGAAGGAACAATTGCGACCATCGAAATCGTCATTGACCATCACCAGCCGTCACCGTCGGGCAAAAGGCAGGTGCCATATCGTGTACTGGCACATGATAACACGGGGGAAATAACGCTCGTTTTCTTTCATGCCCAACGCTCTTGGTTGGAACGCCAGCTACCCGTTGGTGAAAAAGTAGTCGTCTCAGGCAAAGTAGAATGGTTCAACGGCCGTGCATCAATGATCCATCCCGACCATATGGCAACGCTCGCACAGGCCGACACATTGCCTCTTATTGAGCCTGTCTATCCCTTAACGGCCGGTCTCTCATCCAAAACCCTGCAACGCGCCATTAGCGAAGCCACCTCACATATTCCGACTTTACCTGAATGGATAGAACCAAGTGTCCTGTCAGCACACATGTTTCCATCCTATAGCGAAGCGCTCAAATCCGTCCATCACCCAGATGATCCCTCTATCATCGTGGCCAATAGTCCCGTCAGGCAACGTCTTGCCTATGACGAATTTCTGGCGGGACAACTGGCACTCGGCCTTGTCAGACTTAAAACACGCCGCCTTACAGGGCGCCCTTTGCCTGCCCAAGCAAGACTAACCAATCGCCTTTTGCAAATATTGCCATTCCCCCTTACCAAAAGTCAGAAACAAGCTATTGCCGATATTTCTGCCGATCTTGCGTCAGATGAACGTATGTTGAGGCTACTACAAGGCGATGTCGGATCGGGTAAAACCGTTGTTGCATTCATGGCTATGGCACAAGCAGCAGAAAGCAATACACAATCCGTTCTCATGGCCCCAACAGAAGTGCTGGCTCGCCAACACTTCGCCACCATAAAGCCATTAGCTGAAAAAATCGGCCTCAATGTCGCCCTATTAACCGGACGTGAAAAAGGACGCGATCGACAAGCCATTCTGGATTATATCGCTGACGGGACAACCCATATCATAATCGGCACCCATGCCCTGATACAGGACAAGGTGGTCTATCACGACCTTGCTTTGGCAATCATCGACGAGCAGCACCGCTTTGGCGTACATCAGCGCCTACAACTCACAGCCAAAGGGCATATGCCCAATATGCTTGTCATGACAGCGACCCCTATTCCGCGCACACTTGTTCTGACAGCTTTCGGTGACATGGATATTTCAAGGCTTGAAGAAAAACCCGCCGGACGCCAACCCATTAAAACAGCAACCATGCCCATTGAGCGCCTTGAGGAATTGATTGCACGTATAGCTGTCGCCCTTGATCATGGAGATAAAATTTATTGGGTTTGCCCACTTGTTGAAGAATCTGAAGTCTCCGATCTGACAGCTGTCACGCAACGCTTTGAAAGCCTAACCCAAATTTTTGGCGACAGAATAGGACTTGTTCACGGCAAGATGTCAGGAACTGAAAAAGATATGGCGATGGAGAGCTTTAAAGCCGGCAAAACACGTCTACTTGTCGCCACAACGGTTATTGAGGTCGGCATCGATGTTACCGATGCCTCAATCATCATTATTGAACATGCCGAACGCTTCGGATTAGCACAATTGCATCAGTTACGCGGTCGTGTCGGGCGCGGTGACAAAGCTTCGTCATGCATTCTTCTGTATAAGGCCCCGCTTAGCATAACAGCACAAGCACGCCTTAATATTATACGCGAAACCGAAGATGGTTTCAGAATTGCAGAAGAAGACCTCAAATTACGAGGAGAAGGTGAATTGCTGGGAACACGTCAATCAGGCGTGCCAGGTTTTAGCCTTGCCGATATAGAAACCCACGCCGATCTTTTGCCAATTGCCCGCCAAGATGCCCGTCTGATCCTTGAACAAGATGCAAATCTTCAGTCAGAGCGTGGACAAGCCTTACGATTGCTCCTTTATCTTTTCCGGCGTGATGATGCGATCAAATTATTACGTGCGGGATAAAACTCTAGGCTGTCAAACGTATTTCATTTCCCCAAGGATCAAGAAAAACACCGACATCCCTCTTTTGGCTGCACAAGGAAACAAAAGAAAGACCTGCTCGATCATTCGCGCGCATTCCGGCTCCGAAGCTCGTCCAACTATTACATGCAACATGATGATGATAACCGCCTGTCGAAAGAAAAACAGCTTGGTCGCCATAATGTTGAACCGCATCAAATCCTAGCATATCATGCCACCATAACTGCGCCTGAGCTGGAAGCCCAACCCGTAGATGAACATGTCCAATTACCGTATTCTCTGGCGCTCCTTGCCATATATTCCCCTGGCGTCCTGTCTCTTTTAACAAAGAAACATGATCAAGCGGCCTTGTACCCATTTTTACAAGCCCTTGTTGCCATTGCCAGCCATTTTCAGGACGATCCGAATAAACCTCGACACCATTACCATCAATATCCTGAAAATAGATCGCTTCGCTCACATCATGATCAGACGCCCCCGTTATAGGCGCATTTATCATGAGAACATGACGGAAAAACCGTGCAAGGTCAGCGCGGGAAGGTAGAAGAAAAGCGATATGGAATAATCCGGCCTCACGCGGATTATCTTGACGCGCATGATCAAACTGCTCAATTTCCAATAATAGCCGATCGGCTACACCTAACTGGATCGTCTGATTTTGGCGCCCTATTTCAACCAACCCTAACAACCATTGATAAAAAGAAGCAAGACGTTGCGCATTACTGGAGCGCAAACCAACATGATCAATATAAATAGGTGCCTTTTGAGCAAAAGCCGTGTATTCCATTTTATGCCTCGCTGGATTAAGAATACCTTCTATATATAGCATCGCGATTGTTTCGATAATAAGCCGTTATATATACGGATTGTCTTCCGATTGACTACAATTGACAAAACAAATGGATACAACCATGAAAGCCAATCAAGCCTCTATTCTTATTGTACCAGGTTATAAAGGTGCAGGACCGGAACATTGGCAAACAAGGTGGGAGAATCGTCTCAGCACCGCGACACGCGTCAATCAGGCAGAATGGTCAAAGCCCGTTTTGTCCGATTGGATTGCCAATGTTGAAAAAAGCGTGGCGGCGGCTGATAAACCGGTTGTTCTGGTTGCCCATTCTCTTGGCATCCCTACCGTTATACAGGCCTTGCCACGCATTCATAAAAAGATAAAGGGGGCTTTTTTTGTTGCACCACCTGATGTTGAAAATCCCCGCATTCGCCCTAAACATCTGATGACATTCGGCCCCTATCCCAAAGAGCGTTTACCCTTTCCTACTCTTATAATTGCCAGCCAAAACGATCCATTCTCATCCTTCGAGAAATCTGAAGATATTGCCACTCATTGGGGAGCTCTATTAATTGATGCTGGAGAATCAGGCCACATCAATAGCGAATCAGGACATGGACCTTGGCCTGAAGGATTAATGGTATTCTCACAATTTCTAGCTAAACTATAATTTAAATTAAAATCATAAAAAATCCGCTTAGCGCGGTTATTGATTTTATTATCATCCGGTCTTTTTTACATCGCCTTGCAGCCGTTCCACTGCTTCACTCATGAAGCTTGTCATTAACTCACGAATCTCATCGCCATCAAATTCAACATTGGCATCCGCCATGTCTTCTTCAATCTTAGTCAAAACGTCTTCTTCATAACCGTGCTTGAGCGCAGTCATAATAATCGCCTTGGCATAGGCAATAGCATCATCACCTGTTTTACCAAGCTTCTCGGCAACCCACATACCTAAAAGACGATTGCGCAGCGCGCCTGCTTTAAAACGCAGTTCTTCATCCAACGCATATTTGTTTTCAAAAGCACCTTTGCGCTCTTTCATCCCTTCCATCAAGATCTCCTGCTCAAAGAAGTTTTAGTGGTTAATTTATTTTATTGCAGCATTTATTGCCGCAAGCAAGAGATAGATGAAAATTAATTGTTTTAAAATCCAGAAAATTCTTTGAACACACTAACTCGCCGTTGTGAATTTTGATTGTATGAGATAGGAACATAAGGAAGTAGGCTATTATTTACACCAATATTCCAACAGAGAAAAAAACATGAACCGACGGCACCGCATTTATGAAGGCAAGGCCAAAATCCTATATGAAGGACCCGAGCCTGGCACTTACATTCAATTTTTCAAAGATGATGCTACTGCATTCAATGCAAAAAAACATGAAGTCATTGACGGCAAAGGCGTGCTGAACAACCGTATCTCGGAATATATATTCACAAAGCTCGAACGTTTGGGACTTCCTACCCACTTCATCCGGCGTATCAACATGCGCGAACAGCTGATCAAAGCTGTTGAAATCATTCCTCTGGAAGTGGTTGTTCGTAATGTTGCCGCAGGCTCTCTTGCCAAACGGCTCGGTTTAGAAGAAGGCACTGTTCTACCACAGACAATTGTCGAGTTTTATTATAAAAAAGACGAACTTGACGATCCAATGGTCACCGAAGAACATATTACAGCTTTTGGCTGGGCAAGCCCCGCTGAACTAGATGATATTATGCAGATGGCTATTCGAATCAATGACTTTCTCAGCGGTCTTTTTATCGGCGTTGGTATCCAGTTGATCGACTTCAAAATGGAATTCGGCCGTCTATGGGAAGGTGATTTGATGCGCATTGTTCTTGCTGACGAAATATCACCTGATTCTTGTCGTTTATGGGATGTAAACACGCAGGAAAAGATGGACAAAGACCGTTTCCGCCGTGATTTAGGCGGACTTGTTGAAGCCTATCAGGAAGTAGCCCGCCGTCTGGGTATTATGAATGAAAATGACACACCGCGTCCTACAGGGCCGGTATTGGTTAAATAACAGGAACACAGCCTATGAAAGCACGTATAATCGTGACACTCAAAAACGGGGTTCTTGACCCTCAGGGCAAGGCTATTGTCGGAGCACTCGACAGCCTTGCCTTCAAAGGTATCCAATCTGTACGCCAAGGCAAGGTTTTCGACATCACGCTTGACGAAACAGACAAAACAAAAGCGCACGAAAAACTTGAAGCCATGTGTGAAAAGCTCTTGGCCAACACCGTCATTGAAGACTACCAGATCGAATTCATTTAACAGGATTTGCGCCATGAAAACCGCGGTTATTCAACTCCCGGGCCTCAATCGCGACCGCGATATGATCGCTGCACTCCACAAAATCAGTGGCATCGAGCCGGTAAAAATCTGGCAAACCGAAACAACAATTCCAAATGTCGATCTCATTGTCATTCCGGGTGGGTTTTCATATGGCGACTATCTGCGTTGTGGCGCTATTGCAGCACGTATGCCGGTCATGCGCGCCATAAAAGAAAAAGCAGAAAAAGGCATAAAAATCATTGGTGTGTGCAACGGTTTTCAGATATTACTTGAAGCTGGGTTACTCCCCGGAGCCTTGATGCGCAATACATCGCTCAAATTCGTCTGTCGCGAAGTCAAACTTGAAGTTATCAACAACCAATCAGTGTTTACACGCAACTATAAAAAAGGCGATATCATACGCTGTCCCGTTGCCCATCATGACGGCAATTATTTTGCCCAATCCGAAATGCTTGAACGTCTGGAAGGTAACGGGCAGGTTCTTTTTCGTTATACTCAGGATACGAACCCTAATGGCTCAATCAACAATATTGCCGGCATCGTCAACGATAAAGGCAATGTACTGGGTATGATGCCCCATCCTGAAAATCTGATTGAAGCCGCCCATGGCGGCACTGACGGCCGCGCCTTGTTTGAAAGTGTATTAGGAATTGCCGCATGAACAAATATAATATAATTACCGGCTTGAGCCTGATGGGATTGCTTTCAGCCTGTGCTGGCCCCGGCCCCGGCAGCATTGAGCTAGGTACAGATGTAGCAGCTCTCAAAACTATGGAAACCGTCACCGCCAATGCCAATCGCTGTTGGTTTAAGACAGGGCAAAAAGAATTCAAAGGCTACAGACTTGCACCGGAGCTTCAATCCTTCAGTGGACGCCCGCGCATGCTGGTTGTTCCGGCCCACAATCCCGGCGGCCGCCCGGCTCTGGTAATCGAGGCAGAAGGTAGCCCTTCCCGCGTCACTGTATATGGACCAATGATGGCTGAACCAGTCGGTAATAAAATTGCCGATTCAGTAGACCGTTGGACCAAAGGCGACGATCAATGCTGAAATACAAAAAATATGGAGTCCTTTGCTGATGAGCGTGCGCAACGATTTTGCCATAACCAATGAACTGATTGCAGCTCATGGACTCAAGCCTGATGAGTATCAACATATTCTCGACTTAATCGGCCGTGAGCCAACTTTTACAGAATTGGGTATTTTCTCAGCTATGTGGAACGAGCATTGCTCGTATAAATCGTCCAAAAAATGGTTGCGCACCTTACCGACCCAAGGCAAGTGCGTTATTCAGGGCCCGGGTGAAAATGCCGGCATTGTCGATATTGGCAATGGCAATTGCGTTGCTTTTAAAATGGAAAGCCATAACCATCCCTCCTATATCGAGCCCTATCAAGGCGCTGCCACAGGTGTTGGCGGTATTTTACGTGATGTCTTCACCATGGGGGCTCGCCCTGTTGCCGCTATGAATGCATTACGGTTCGGTGATCCCGATCATCCACGTACCCGCCATCTGGTCTCTGGTGTTGTTTCCGGCATTGGCGGTTATGGCAATGCCTTTGGCGTACCGACAGTAGGCGGCGAGGTTAACTTTGATAAACGCTATAATGGCAATATTCTTGTCAACGCTTTTGCTGCCGGCATTGCACGTACTGATAGTATATTCTATTCAAAAGCCGAAGGTGTTGGTCTACCTGTTGTCTATCTCGGCGCCAAAACCGGACGCGATGGTGTCGGCGGTGCAACCATGGCATCAGCGGAATTTGATGACACGATTGAAGAAAAAAGACCGACAGTACAAGTTGGTGATCCTTTTACCGAGAAATGTCTACTCGAAGCCTGCCTTGAACTAATGGCATCAGGGGCCGTTATTGCCATTCAGGATATGGGGGCAGCCGGTCTTACTTGTTCCGCTGTTGAAATGGGAGCAAAAGGCGATCTTGGCATTGAACTGGATCTTGATAAAGTACCAGTACGCGAAGAAAACATGACCGCTTATGAAATGATGCTTTCTGAAAGTCAGGAACGCATGTTGATGGTCCTACGGCCGGAACTGGAAAAACAGGCAGAGGCTATTTTTCATAAATGGGGACTTGATTTTGCAATCGTCGGCAAAACAACCGATGATCTGCGCTTCCGTGTCATCCATCAAGGCGTTGAGGTAGCCAATCTGCCGATCAAAGAATTGGGCGACGAGGCCCCCGAATACGATCGCCCATGGATAGAGCCAACAAAAAAAACAACCTTATCTGCCAAAGACATTGAGCAGGTCCATAATCTAAATGACGCCTTGCTGCGTCTTGTAGGCTCTGCCGACCAATCATCCCGACGCTGGGTCTATGAACAATATGACACCCTTATTCAGGGCAACTCCCTTGTATGCCCGGGAAGCGATTCAGGCGTCATCCGTATTGAAGGCGACGAACAACGCGCCCTTGCCTTCTCATCCGATGTCACCCCGCGCTACTGCGAAGCCGATCCTTTTGAAGGCGGCAAACAGGCTGTTGCAGAATGCTGGCGTAATATTACAGCTTCAGGCGCCCTACCATTAGCATCGACCGATAATCTCAATTTCGGAAATCCTGAAAAACCTGAGATCATGGGCCAGCTGGTTTTTGCCATCAAAGGCATTGGGGAAGCATGCAAGGCACTGAATTTCCCAATCGTCTCCGGCAATGTTTCTCTTTACAATGAAACCAATGGCGAAGCCATCCTGCCAACCCCTACTATGGCTGGTGTTGGTCTGATTGAAGACTGGTCGAAGATAGCAACAATTGGCGGTATGCAAAATGGCGACCGTCTTATCCTCATTGGCCCCTATGGTACACATCTTGGTCAATCCATCTATCAACGTGACATTCTCGGACAAGCCGATGGTGCGCCTCCGCCGGTAAATCTGTTACAGGAAAAACAACATGGTGACTTCATCCGCCAATTGATTAAATCTGGTAAGGTTAGTGCCTGCCATGACCTCTCCGATGGAGGATTGGCGCTTGCTCTGGCTGAAATGGCCTTAAAGGCTCGAAAAGGAGTTGTCGCAACAATTCCCGGCCTCCAGCCGCACGCCGAGCTTTTCGGGGAAGATCAGGCACGATACCTTATCTCGGTAACAGCTGAGGATGCCAAGCAGATACTGGAAGAAACAGGTGCGTTAGGCATCGAAGCTTACAATATTGGTGAAGTATCAGGAGATCATCTTGTTATTTCCCAGACAATAAAACTGTCTGTTGAGACATTATCCAATGCCTATGAAAATTGGTTGCCGCAATTTATGGGCAAAGAATAATACGAATGTCGATTCAAATAAAAGTTTATGATAATTTTAATAACCAATGAGGAGACCTATAATGGCAATGGATGCTCATACGATTGAAAAGCTCATTCGTGAAGGTATTCCGGATGCTACCGTGACCATTAGAGATCTTGCTGGAGACGGTGAACATTATGCTGCCGAGGTCGTTGCGGAAAGCTTTCGCGGTAAAAGCCGTGTCCAGCAGCATCAGATGGTTTATGAATCCTTGCAGGGCAATATGGGTGGCGTTCTTCACGCGCTTGCTTTGCAAACCAGTATACCGGAATAATTCGATTACGCCCTTGCGGTTATCAATCTTGCATGCTTATCTAATATAAAGCCCTTCAAATGCGGCAGTTCAATCAAGGAAAACAGACATGTCAGGCATTCATGATTTTATCGACAATGAAGTCAAGTCCAACGATGTTGTACTTTTTATGAAAGGAACGCCGGGATTTCCTCAATGTGGGTTCTCGGGTCAGGTTGTGCAGATACTTGATTATCTTGGCATCGATTATAAGGGAATCAATGTATTAACCTCGGATGAGTTACGCCAAGGCATTAAAGATTATGCCAATTGGCCAACAATCCCCCAGCTCTATGTGAAGGGCGAATTTGTTGGTGGCTGTGACATTGTTCGCGAAATGTTTCAAGACGGCGAACTTAAAAAGCTCATGACCGAAAAAGGTATTGAAACCAAATCGGCATAAACGCCTATCTAGTATCCAATAGCCAAGGTGTCGGATTTTCCGGCACCTTTATCTTTTTTTCTCTCCCCTATTTGCAAAAGATCACATGCCGCAAAACATCGAAGAAGAAAACCATATTTCCGCATTAAAAGCAAAAATCGGCAAGACAGAGTTTGTCATTCTTATGGCTGCCCTCATGGCAACCAATGCCTTTGCAATTGACATCATGTTGCCAGCCATGGCCGACATGACTCAAAGCCTTGGTGTAATGGGAGAGAACACCCAACATTATATTATTTCAGCCTATTTGCTAGGTTTTGGGGTGTCCCAGCTCTTTTTTGGTCCTATAAGTGACCGTTTCGGTCGTCGAATCCCTATCATTTTGGGTTTAATTTTCTATTCTTTAACCTCGATAGCCTGCACTTTTGCGCCCAGTTTTGCCATGCTGTTATTATTGCGGGCTATACAAGGTATTGCGGCCGCAGCAACACGCGTTCTAACAGTTTCTATCGTACGTGATCTTTATGGTGGTCGCCAAATGGCTGAAGTCATGTCAATCATCATGATGGTTTTTATGATTATTCCGGTCATTGCACCTGCGACCGGTCAGCTCATCTTGATGTTCGGCCCATGGCACCTGATCTTTTTCTTTATGGCACTGGCCGGTTTTCTGATCTTATTATGGGTATTATGGCGGCTGCCAGAAACGCTACATGAAAAGCGCCCTTTAACCTTTGCATCCATCGGGTCCAGTCTCTACACAATTATCACCAACCGTGTATCGCTGTGCTATACATTGGCATTTTCAGTTATTTTGGGTGGTCTATTTGCCTCTCTTAATACAGCCGAACAAATTTATGACGGAATCTATAAACTCGACAAATGGTTTCCTGCAGCCTTTGCAATAGTTGCCACATTTCAAGCTCTATCCTCTTTTCTCAACTCACGACTTGTCGGAAAAATTGGTATGCGCAAAATATCCCATACCCTTTTATTCTTCTATATTGGTGCTTCTTTTGTCTGGTTGTTATGGCAATCCAACTCTGACACTCCCATCCCCTTTCCTATCTTTATGATACTTTTTATTGTCATCATGTTTTCTTTTGGCGGCATGGGGGCCAATTTCAATGCTCTTGCTATGGAATCTCTTGGAAAAATTGCCGGAACGGCATCTGCAGTTTTTGGTTTCATGCAAACAACAATCGGTGCAGGACTTGGTTTTCTAATCAGCCAGCAGTTCCATCACACAACAACACCAATTGCCATTGGATTTTCAGCTTTGGGACTTCTAGCGCTGATATTTGTATTAATTGCCGAAAAGGGTCGTCTTTTCAAACCTCATTATGAAACCGTATCAACAAAAATAGTTTCTGAAACAAAGGAATAGATTATTTCCGCAGTTCCACTTTATGACTGTGGGAAAAGCGCCTTAAAATCAAATAAAGACGTATCAAGCATATGGCTTGGCCTGATATTACCCAAAGCACGGATCATCGTGTCTTTACGTCCAGGCATGCGTTTTTCTATATCATTCAGCATGGCCTTCATCGCATTACGCTGTAAGCCGTCCTGACTACCGCATAAATTACAAGGAATAATGGGAAATTTCATAATTTGTGCAAATTTTTCAAGATCTTCTTCAGCCGCATAGATCAGCGGACGCATAACAGCAACATCGCCTTCATCATTAATCAATTTTCCCGGCATAGATGCCAAGCGGCCACCATGAAAAAAATTCATAAAGAATGTTTCTAAGGCATCATCACGATGATGCCCAAGAATTAAAGCCTGACAACCTTCTTCCCGTGCAACACGGTAAAGATGACCACGACGCAACCGTGAACATAAAGAACAATAGGTCTGCGCTTCGCTCAGCTTATCCGTTACGACAGAATAGGTATCTTGGTATTCAATCCGATGTCGAACACCAATCTTATCCAGATAATCGGGTAAAATATGCTTAGGAAACCCCGGTTGTCCTTGATCCAAATTACAGGCAATCAATTCAACAGGCAACAAACCGCGCCATTTCAGATCAAGCAGCAAAGCCAGAAGGCCATAAGAATCCTTGCCGCCGGATAGAGCAACAAGCCATTTGTCACCCGGACGGATCATGAAAAAATCATCAATAGCCTGACGCATATGACGCAACAGCCGCTTACGCAGCTTATTAAACTCTACATTTGCGGGTATCTCGCGAAACATCGGATGACAACCGTCATCGCCTGCCTCAATATCAATAACAGCTTCACTCATTCTTCATCCGCCATCATCGGTTGATTGATAAAAACACAATAAATAAAGGGGGCCGAAGCCCCCTTTTCATTCATACAATTATCAAAATTAACGTGAATAGAATTCGACAACCAAATTAGGTTCCATCTGGACGGCATAAGGCACATCAGAGAAAGCAGGAATACGTGTATACGTTGCCTTCATTTTATTATGATCAACATCGATATATTCAGGAACATCACGTTCAGCAAGCTGAACGGCTTCCAAAACAAGCGTAAGCTGTTTTGATTTTTCACGTACTTCAATGACATCACCCGGCTTGCAGCGATAGGACTGAATATTGGTACGACGACCATTAACATTGATATGACCATGATTAATGAACTGGCGTGCAGCAAAAATAGTCGGCACAAATTTGGCGCGATAAACAATTGCATCCAAACGTGATTCAAGCAAACCAATCAGGTTTTCACCAGTATCACCACGACGGCGAGCTGCTTCATCATATGTCTTGCGAAACTGTTTTTCAGAAACGTCACCGTAAAAGCCCTTGAGCTTCTGCTTGGCGCGCAACTGAATACCAAAATCGGAAAGTTTGCCTTTACGACGCTGGCCATGCTGGCCCGGACCATATTCACGGCGGTTAACAGGAGACTTCGGACGTCCCCAGATATTTTCGCCCATACGGCGATCAAGTTTATACTTGGCGGATTCGCGTTTACTCATCGCATTTCCTCATCAACAAAAACAAAGCCCGCTATGCAGACTTCAAGGAAACGCACCCTCCTCTGCCTTCTGTTTTTGAAGACTGACAGGATAAATAGCTTTTACGCATAGTATTTATCCACGGGACACGTCGGTTTATAGGCTTTTTATAAAGCTTGCCCTGTCATTAGGGCGAGCATGCCGTAATGTCAAGCTCTAGATTAATTTTATCGATATGAAGTCCGAACCCTTGCAGAAGGCGTCGTGTCGAAAAATCAACATGCCCGGATGTAAAATAGGCGACATCATCTTTCAAATGCTCGCCTTGTGTCTCTATCGGCTGGGACAAAAGCGAAAGAGCACGCTTGGCAATAGCTTCTGCCGGATCCAGCCAATCAACAGGCCACGGTGCCAATTTGCGAAATAGATTGATTAGAAATGGATAATGGGTGCAGGCAAGCACAACAATATCCGTGTGTAAACCATCCTGCTCGACAAAGCAGGGCAAGATTTCCTTTAAAACCGCTTCACGATCCAGCGTGATCCCACGCAGATAATCCTCAGCGAAGCCTGCCAAGCGTTGAGATCCGACAAGACGGACATGACACTGGCTTGCATATAAAGAGACAAGATCATGTGTATAAGCACGTTTGACCGTGCCCGGCGTTGCCAACACAGAAATCAAACCACTACGCGTCTGTTCTGCTGCTGGTTTTATTGCCGGAACAGTACCGACAAAAAGAGTATCAGGAAAGTGCTGGCGCAAATCCCCCATCACCAATGTTGAAGCGGTATTACATGCAATAACGCATAGAACAGGCTTATAACGCTCAATCAACTGCCCAAAAAGCGTTATAATACGCTGTTTCAAAGATTCTTCAGGCCATTTGCCATAAGGAAAGCCTGCATCGTCCGCAACATAGACAATTTGACGATCCGGCATTTTAACCCGTGCTTCACGCAATACGGTCAAACCACCTATTCCACTATCAAAAAATAAAATGGGCCGGTCACTCATCATGTGCTTCTTTTGGTTTTCGTGCCCGCATCAAAGGCGCACCAGCTCCTCGCGGCTTCTTCGGTGAGAAATGATCAAGGGAAGTGATAACACCACGCAACACTTTGACTTCTGCCTCGCCAAAATTGGCACGCGTCAATACAGCACGCAAGTTGGACACCATAATGTCTTTACGTTCAGCGGGACGAAAATAGCCACGCACATCAAGTGCTTCTTCAAGTTGTACAAAAAATCCGAAAAGCTGCTCTTTAGATGCCGGCTCCATATCAACACCACGAAAAGCCGTATCCGTTTCTTTAGCCAAACTGGACTTCATCCATTCATAGGACATCAACAACACAGCCTGTGCAATATTCAGCGATGCAAAAGCCGGATTAACCGGAAATGTCACAAGCTCATCAGCCAGACTGATTTCCTCGTTTTTCAATCCCCAACGTTCACGGCCGAATAAAATACCACAGCGTTGTCCTGAAGTTTCCCGCTTTCGAAGAACATGGGCAGCCTCAACCGCACTGCGCACCGGTTTGAACCCATCCCGTTCCCGCGCCGTTGTCGCAAAAACATAGACAAGATCCTTAATCGCTTCCGGTAATGTTTCATAAACTTTGGCACCATCAATCACATGATCGGCTTTGCTGGCAGCAGCACGTGCCTTATCACTTGGAAATTCTTCCCGCGGATTGACCAACCGCAATTCACTAAGGCCGAAATTAGCCATAGCGCGCGCTACCATACCGATATTTTCCGGTAATTGCGGTTCTACCAATATAATGACGGGCCCCGATTCAATATTGGGACGGTTTTTATCTGTACCAGCCATATTCTCTCAACCTTTGCTGCACAGCATTTAGACCAAAAAAACACATCATGAAACCTGTTTTTACTCCCTCCCCCACAGTATATGCGCCTCAAAACAACCCCGAAATGATCTCTCTTTTGCCATGTTTTATTCTCAATCCGGCCAGTTTTTTCCTACAAATATAAAATCATGATTGAAACCAATGCGAGGGTAACGCGATGGATACTGAAACCAGAACCACACTAACATTGATTGCAGCCGGCATTACAGCATCGCTGATGGTGCTATGCGCCAATATGAATGCGCTGGATATTATTCATACCCTATTTTAATACGAACAACCTCAAGGTTAGCCGGACAAATACCGTTTACATAAGCCTCTGTTCATATTAATTTTCGATATGCGATTTGCTTCTCCACTCACCCAAGGCAAACTTATCCACCGATATAAGCGTTTTCTCGCTGATATTGAGCTTCATAACGGCGACACAATCACCGTTTCTGTCCCCAATACCGGTTCTATGCTAGGTCTCGATATGCCCGGCGCCAATGTTTGGCTTTCACATTCATCCGATCTCAAACGTAAATACCCCTATCGGTTGGAATTGGTTGAGGCAGACAATACAATTGTCGGAATCAACACCGGACTGCCAAACAAAATTGCACGAGAGGCACTTGAAACAAGTCTGATCCCCGAGATTGAGGGATATCAAGTAATAAAGCCGGAACAAAAATATGCGCAACATTCACGGATTGATTTTTTATTGCAACACCATCCCAATCAATCTGATTTGTATCTCGAAGTTAAAAATGTACATTTTATCCGTCAAAAAGGGCTAGCTGAATTTCCTGACACGGTCACGGATCGCGGTGCCCGTCATCTTGATGATCTTGTTGCAATGAGACAGAGTGGCTATCGTGCCGCCATGGTCTTTATCATTCAGCGTGAAGACTGCAACCAGTTTAAAATTTGCGACGACCTTGACCCTGTCTACGGACAAAAATTTGTTCACGCTATCGCAAGTGGTGTTGAGGCATATGCAATCAAATGCCATATTACCCCTTCTTCAATTATACCGACAAAACGAGTCGACATCATCCATTCAAAACTCTAAAAGTCTGGATAGTATTTAATCTGAAAGACAGTTATGGTTAGTTACATCAATTACAAAGAGACACCAATCAAATATACAGGCCAAATTCGTATTTTTGACGAAGAAGCCTTTGCCGCTATGCGTGAAGTCTGCCGTATCGCAGCCGAATGTCTTGATGCACTCACCGCAATTGTAAAACCCGGCGTTACGACCCAAGCGATTGACGACTTTGTCTTTGCTTATGGTGCCGATCGCGGTGCCCTGCCTGCAGATCTCAATTATCGTGGCTATACACATTCTTGCTGCACATCGATCAACCATGTTGTCTGCCATGGAATCCCCGACCAAAAACCACTTCGTGAAGGTGATATCGTCAATGTCGATGTAACTTTTATTTTAAACGGATGGCATGGTGATTCCAGCCGCATGTATGCCGTAGGGCCGGTCAAACGTGCCGCTGAACGACTAATGGAAGTCACCCATGAAAGCCTGATGCGTGGTATCAAAGCAGTCAAACCGGGAGCTCGTACCGGTGCAATCGGTGCCGCTATCCAAAATTATGCAGAAAGTGAACGCTGCTCGGTTGTACGGGACTTTTGCGGCCATGGCATTGGTCAGCTTTTCCATGACACACCTAATATTCTCCATTATGGCAAACCCCACGAAGGCCCCGAAATCAAGGAAGGCATGATTTTCACAATCGAACCGATGATCAATCTCGGCAAGCCCGGCGTTAAAGTCCTTTCCGATGGCTGGACTGCTGTCACTCGCGACCGTTCATTGACCGCGCAATATGAGCATACGATAGGTGTCACCAAGGATGGTTGTGAAATATTCACACAATCACCCCAAGGCATCTTCTATCTGCCGCCGGCTTCCTGATAGGCAGACAATATGGTGAAAAAAGAAAGAACAGAACGTTTTGCCGAAATTGGCATACATTATTCAGATACTTCTTTTTCACCATCAAAGTCTAAGCATGACAGCATCAAACCGCATTACACCGGCCACAGAGAACGTTTGCGCCAGCGTTTCAAGGAAAGTCCACAATCCCTTGCTGACTATGAATTGTTGGAACTTTTTCTATTTCGTCCAATCGCGCGTAGCGATACAAAACCTTTAGCAAAAGCCTTGCTGAAAACCTTTGGTTCATTGACCGAAGTTCTAGCTGCCTCACCAGAACGCTTAAAAGAAGTCAACGGCTGTGGCGATGCCGTTATAACCGAATTAAAGCTAATATCCCACCTATTCCAGCGCGTTCAGCTTTCTCAGGTTGAAAAACGAAATATCTTTTCTTCATGGGATAAGGTCATCGCCTATTGCAAAACAACAATGGCATATGAAACGCGTGAACAATTCCGCATTCTATTTCTGGACAAAAAAAACGGCCTTATTGCCGATGAAATACAACAAAAGGGAACCGTAGACCATACACCGGTCTATGTGCGCGAGGTTGTCCGCCGTGCATTAGAGTTATCATCCTCAGCACTTATCTTGCTGCACAACCACCCATCGGGTGACACAACACCTTCGCACGAAGATATTGCCATGACAAAAAAACTTATAGAAGCCTGTGATTTAATGAATATTACAATCCATGACCATATCATCATTGGCCGTGACAGCTTCTCAAGCTTTAAAACCCTCAAATTATTCTAAAAGATAAAATATCAAAGGTCGATATCAAGAATTGCCATCGAAAAATTATAGGATAATTCTCCCTCATCCTCATCGCGATAGATAATACCAAGAAACTCATCCCCCAGATAAAGTTCGCATGAATCATCCTTGCGGGGGCGCGACTTAACCTGCAAGCCAGCGTTTTGGAAGGTCTTCTTGAAATAGGCATCAAGTTTTTTAATTTCGTCCGGATTCACAACTCTCTCCTGAAAGCATTGATTAAAAATGAAATAGGTCAGCTTACCTATTATGTAAAGGGAAGAAACTCATATCCCTTCGCCAATCCCCATGACCTGATCCATAACAAGGGCCGGTTCATCATGACCACTCTTGCCGACAATACGAGCTGGTACACCGGCAACAGTTGCATGGGAAGGAACAGGTTTCAACACAACCGAACAAGCCGCAATTTTAGCACATTCACCAACTTCAATATTACCAAGAACCTTAGCCCCTGCACCAATCAATACGCCTTGTCGTATCTTGGGATGGCGATCTTCACAGTCTTTACCGGTGCCACCAAGTGTCACATCCTGCAGCATAGAGACATTATCCTCGACCACCGCCGTTTCTCCAACAACAAGACCGGTCGCATGGTCAAGAAACACACCAACCCCGATACGAGCAGCAGGATGTATATCCGTTTGAAAAATAGACGATGACTGGCTCTGTAGATAATAAGCGGAATCCTTACGTCCCTGCAGCCATAGCTGATGTGCAAAACGATGGGTCTGGATTGCCTGAAAACCTTTCAGATAAAGTCCCGGCTCCATAAAGCGGTTTGTCGCAGGATCACGATCCACAACAGCCTGTATATCAGTTGCAATTGCTTCAGCCAGTCCGCCAATTTGATCAATCAATGAAAAAAACAAAGCTTTGAGCTCTTCAAATTCGATGGTTGATTGTGACAACCGGTCAGCCAACCGATAAGCAACCATTTCTTCCAACCGCCGATGGTTCAGCACAAAGCGCGTCATAAAAGGAGCTACAGCCGCATCAGCAATAGATGCTTGCTGCGCTTCCTGTTGCAATTGATGCCATACATACAGGGGATCTGCTACCTTTGTTGTGGTGTTTTCACAGCATGACATATGCATCATTTCCTAAATAAGCCAACATATAATAGCCCCCTCATGTCATAGGATGGCGTGAAAGAAAATCGACAACACCCTTTTTATAGACACGATCGCCAACAGCCAACATATGGTCCCGATCTGGAATAATCAATGCCTGCGCATCGGGCATCAAAGCTGCAAGAGCCTGGGGTTCCCCGCCGATTTCGTCCTTACTACCAACTGCAACAAGTGTGGGCTGAGAGATTGAATGCATCTGTCGGGCATCCAATTCTTCTTTCGACGTTATGACACAAGCAGCAAGCGCCAGTCGATCGCTGCCTGTATGATCGGCAAATTTGCGAAACATCAATCCCCGCGGATTCGTGATAGTCGTGATATCATCAGCCAACAAGGCCTCAGCTACCGGCTCCCAATTGCCAGCACCTGTCACCATGCCAATTCCCAAGCCGCCAAAGACAAGGCTATGTACCTTATGTGCATAGTGGATAGCCATGAATGCACTAATCCGCGCCCCCATTGAATACCCCATAATATGAGCTTTTTCGATATTAAGATAATCAAGCAAGGCCGCAGCATCACCAGCCATTTTCGTCGGTGTATAGTCGCTTTTATCGTGGCTCGTCTGCGAAAATCCATGCCCGCGATTATCAATCGCAATAACGCGATAGCCTGCCTCGGTCAGCGTCGTAAACCAGCTGGTACCATACCAGTTAACCCGCGAGGATGAAGCAAATCCGTGAATAAGCAATATGGGTTCCCCCTGTCCATCTTCACGATAGGCAAGCTTGAAGCCGTCATGCGTAAAATATTGAACATCTTCAGCAGTCATTTTAACGACACCATACATGCATGATCAACAACAGGGTGAGAAATGGAATCACCAACGGATATATTGTGCTTGGCAACTTCACCTGCATTCAATTCGACAACAAATTTTGCCGGTGCTGGCGACTTTATAATGTCATGAGAATAAGGCTGACTATTTTTAAAAATGCCGACAATCTTACCACATCGATCCGTAAAAAGCATATCAAGCGGAATCGGTGTATTAGCCATCCACATCATCACCATCTCTTCTGTTGCAAAATTGAAAAGCATAACGCGATCAGCAGGAAAATCCGTCCGATACATCAAGCCGCGTTCCAATTGCTCATCATTGCTTGCAATTTCGACATCATAATTCATCACCTTTTTGCCCGCTGAAATCACGAGCGGCTTGGAATCAACAGGCAATAACATTGGCCGTTCGGCATGCAATTCTTGACATAGCAACAATAGCGATAAAGATAGAGGTAAAATACGCAATATGAATTTTAAATGCCGTATCATTGCCTTAACCCCTAAAAAAAAGAATTGCGCATTTCATGAAGAAAAGCGCAATTCACAAATTGTCATATATGTAGCATAGACGTCAATGCGTCGAAAAAGGCACCGCAATATCAGGATGGATTTCAGCAGCCATCAACCCTTTATCGCCTTTGCCATATCGAACCAAAACAACTTGGCCAGGACGCAATTCTGCAAGACCATAACGGCGCAGAGTTTCCATATGGACAAAAATATCTTCTGTCCCCTCTCCGCGACTTAAAAAGCCAAATCCTTTGGTACGGTTGAACCATTTGACAATCGCCCGTTCAAGACCACTTTCAGGCACAACAACAACATGTGTACGTGCAGGCAGTTCTGCAGGATGAATTGCGGTTGAAAGATCAATTGAGACAACGCGGATACATTGCAGCCCACGCTCACCTTCTCGCACGGCACAAACAATACGAGCACCTTCAAGTGCCGTCTGGAAACCATCCCGGCGAAGCACGGTAACATGCAACAGAATATCAGGCAGCGTTGCGATATCGGGAACGATAAAGCCATAGCCTTTGCTGACATCAAACCATTTGATTGCACCGCTGATTTCAATAATCTCAGCACTATCGTCAGGGCTATCTTGTACCGCTAAGTGGTTCAATGACTGATCTTTACTGGCCATAGTGCTTTTTATTCCTACTAACAAAGGGCAAAATGATTCTCTTTTCACGAGTAGACATTGCGTAATATAACGGTGCAAGAGGAGAAAAAAGATTTCCCCAATAGTTACTTAATTCAATATTGCGCATATCTTCGGCATTCAAATAAGCATCTATGCTTGAATGAGACTGTCAAACGCACTAAATCAGCAAAATATTATCTTTCAATCTTGAGGCGAAGGAGCACACAATGCGTTATCTGCACACTATGGTACGCGTGCAAAATCTTGATGAAGCACTTGACTTTTATGTCAACAAGCTGGGTTTGAAAGAAGTCGCCCGCACAGAAAACGAAGCCGGACGTTACACGCTTGTTTTTCTTGCAGCAAAAGATGATCCGACCGATGGAACCTCGCGCAGTGCCCCAACATTGGAATTGACATATAATTGGGACACAGAAGCCTATACAGGCGGTCGTAATTTCGGCCACCTCGCTTATGAAGTCGACAACATTTATGATTATTGCCAAAACCTGATGGATCAGGGCATAACGATCAATCGGCCGCCACGTGACGGTAATATGGCCTTTATCCGTTCAAACGATGGCATTTCAATTGAGCTACTACAAAAGGGAAAACCATTGCCTGTTCAAGAACCATGGGCTTCCATGCAGAATACCGGCAACTGGTAATACTTACTTGCGTATAAATGGTAATACTTACTTGCGTATAAAAAAGGCACAACAGAATGCGAAATATTCTTTCTGTCCCCATCGTTCTTTGTCTCCTCATAAGCGGCGTCAATAGCGCTAACGCCAAATGGGTAAAGGTCGATGATCAGACAAGCTATTCTGTTGATTATGATGATTCTCTGGTCACATCGGATGCAACAATCCGCCTTATTCTGGCACGCATGAATTATCATGCCCAACAACAGGTTATCACTGGCGAATATTTAGGTACAATTGAAATGATTATCCGCCTTGATTGCAGCAAAAAGACATCACGCATTCTAAAATATACCTATTACAGTAAACCGGACAGCAAAGGCGATATCTTTCTAACCGATATAAGTACAAAACCGGAAAAACCGATCAAGATACCCAGTCCAATGAATCTGCTTTTAATGCGTGTCTGTATCCAATCATAGCGAACAGCCGCCTTTATATTCACTCTTAGCCTGTAGAAATGTGCATATTCATGTTGGTTATTTGCAAGGCACACTTGTATGCAATGAAACTTCTCGTTAATATTTTAGATATCGATTATTAAATACGGGGGATGAAAACCATGATATTCAAAAAAAACCTTGCTGTTGCCGTTGCAGCAACTGCAATGACAGTCAGCGCCTATGCAGCCGACCCGATCAAGATTGGTGTCTATCTGCCATTGACAGGCCAGAATGCTTTTGGCGGTCAGCTGGAGCTTGAAGGTGTCCAGCTTGCAAATAAAAAAATGTCTGAAGTTCTGGGCCGCAAAGTCGAACTGGTTATCGTTGATAACAAATCCGACAAGGTAGAAGCAGCAAATGCCGTTATGCGTCTGACTGCAAGCGACAAGGTCAGCGGTATTATTGGTACCTATGGTTCATCATTGGCTCTTGCCGGCGGCGAAGTTTCCGAACAGGCCAAAACACCGGCTATTGCAACATCTGCAACCAACCCATTGGTAACACAGGGTAAAAAGTACTATTTCCGTGCCTGTTTCATCGACCCTTATCAGGGCGCCGGTGCTGCTACCTATGCCATTCAAAATCTTGGCGCAAAAAAAGCAGCTATTCTTAAAGACGTTTCAAACGACTATGCAATTGGCCTTGCCAACTACTTTGACTCCTCGTTCAAAAAACAAGGGGGCGAAATTGTTGCCAATCTGAACTATAATTCAGGCGATCAGGACTTTTCTGCCGCTCTAACCCAAATCATCTCCGAAAAACCGGATGTTCTATTTATTCCTGCCTACTTTGCAGAAGGCGCGATTATTATGAAACAGGCCCGTGAATTGGGGGCAACATTCCGCATTATGGGTGGTGACGCCATGGATAACCCTGAAACCGTGACCATTGGCGGACAGGCTGCCGAAGGCTTCCTGCATACAACTTTCCCATATGATGAAAATATGCCCAACATGCCGCAAGCGGCAAAGGATTTCACCACAGAATGGCGTGCAGCATTCCCGAATAAAGAACCAAACGTAAATGCGGTTCTCGGCTATACGTCCTATATGATGTTCATGCAAGCTATCCAAGCTGCAGGTAGCGATGACCGCGAAAAGGTTACCGAAGAACTTGCAAAATTAAAAGATTTTCAGACACCATTCGGTCCAATGACTATGGACAAAAATCACAATCCAGAAATTCCGATTGGTGTAATTGAAATCAAGGATGGCAAGCGCATCTATATGGGCGAAGTCAAACCAGCCCTCTAATAAACCTTATCCATACGTCTCGGCCGGACATGCAAATCCGGCCGATTTTTATATGGAAGATTACCTCTTTATCAGTAGACTCGATGAATTCAGAGCGATAAAGAAGGATATCCTATAGATATCATAAGAACGATCTGTGACATTTCTTCAATTGGCATGGCAGATCAGAGAAAGGGTAAGCGATGAGCACAGAAATGTTCATCCAGCATTTTTTTAATGCACTGGCATTAGGGTCACTCTATGGCCTAATCGCCATTGGCTATACAATGGTTTACGGCATCTTGCGGCTGATAAATTTTGCCCACGGCGACATCTTTATGCTGGGGGCCTATTTTGTTTTCTTCTCAACCATCAGTTATATGCCCGCATGGGCGGCCGTCCTTTTGGTCTTATGTGCCCTCATCGTCTATTATTCAGTCTTTGTCGGCTATCGCAAAATGCCTAAAAGCTATTGGTTAGCCGTTTTTGCCATCTTTATCGCTGCCTTTATTTATTATGGCTTTATTGCGCCACAGGACTTTACTCCTATTTGGATATTAGCTGTCTGCTTTGCCGTCTTTGTCACAAGTGCAGCCGGTATCACTGTTGATCGTATTGCTTATAAACCCTTGCGCAATGCACCACGTATTTCTGCCCTTATCAGTGCGATCGGCATGTCTTTTTTCATTGAAAATCTGGCGACGGTTCTTTTCACCGGTGTGCCCAAAAGCGTTAAACAGCCTGATCTTCTTGTTACGCCAATTAAATGGCAATTTGGCGATGGTGCTGAGGGTATTATACGTATCGTACCCATGGCACTTATTGTGCCAGTTATCTCATTCATTCTTGTTATTGTGCTATTATTCATCATTAACAAAACCAAACCCGGCCTTGCGATGCGCGCTATTTCACGCGATATAGAGACAACCCGTTTGATGGGGGTTTCGGTTGACAAAATTATCGCTTTTACTTTTTGTGTAGGATCCGGTCTTGCAGCTATTGCAGGCATTATGTGGGCATTGCGCTATCCGCAAGTGCAGCCACTTATGGGCGTTATTCCAGGCCTTAAAGCCTTTATCGCAGCGGTTATTGGTGGTATTGGTTCCATCCAAGGCGCTATGCTCGGCGGTATGCTGTTAGGCTTTATCGAAATTATGATCATCGCTTTCTTCCCATCTCTTTCCGGTTATCGCGATGCCTTTGCATTTATTTTTCTCATCATTATCCTTCTTATCATGCCGACCGGTCTCATGGGTAAGAAGTCCGAGGAGAAAATCTAATGTCAAAATCTTTGCAGAACATTCTCTCGATTTTCGGTATTCTTTTTATAGTTGCCTTCCTATTTTATGCCGAAGCGAATTTTGATACCTATACAGTACGGATCATGAACCTGATTGCGATCAATGCCATTTTGGCCATATCGCTTAATCTGATCTACGGTTTTACCGGTATGTTCTCATTAGGACACGCGGGATTTATGGCAATCGGTGCCTATGTTTGTGCCATTTTGTTACTCCCTCCCGAACAAAAGCAGATGATGTGGATATTGGAGCCTATCTATGCACCGCTACAAAACCTGCAAGTACCATTCTTTTTTGCCGTAATTATCGGTGGTATATGCGCCGCAATTCTTGGCCTTATTATCGCCATTCCCGTATTACGTCTGGGTGGGGATTATCTTGGCATCGCAACGCTTGGATTTGCAGAAATTATTCGCGTGGTAATCACCAATGCAACGCCTATTACCAATGGTTCGCTCGGTATTAAAGGTATCCCCCAATCTGCCACACTATGGTGGAATTACGGGTGGCTTGCTTTTACCATTCTTTTTGTCGTGCTTTTATTGCGCTCCAATACTGGTAATGCACTTTGCGCCATCCGTGATGATGAAATTGCTTCACGCACCATGGGCATCAATACTTTTTTTTATCGCTGCCTTTCCTTTACAATAGGTGCCTTCTTTGCCGGTGTAGGCGGCGCATTAATGGCAGCCCTGATCTCGACTATTGATCCAAAAATGTTCAACTTCCTGCTAACATTCAATATATTGATGATCGTGGTAGCCGGTGGTTTGGGTTCGGTTACCGGCAGTATTATCGGCAGTATTATTATAACCGTTATGTTGGAATGGCTGCGTATTGTTGAAAATCCACTTGACCTCGGCTTTGTTCAGATCCCCGCCATACCGGGACTTCGTATGGTGATATTCTCTGCATTATTGATGGCTATTATCCTTTTTCGTCGTAGCGGCCTGCTTGGTCAACGTGAATTCTCGTGGAACGGTATTTATCGTTTTTTCTTCCGCTCTAAAACCAGCCAGAAGGAGACCTTATCATGAATGATGCTCTCCTGAAACTGGATAAAGTCACTATGCAATTTGGTGGCCTCACAGCAGTTGACGGCTTTGATGCCAACATCAAACGCGGCAGTATTACCGGCCTGATCGGCCCCAATGGTGCAGGAAAAACAACTGTATTCAACATGATTTCCGGTTTTTATACACCAACAAGCGGAACAATCACCTTAGATGGACAAGCCATCTCAGGTCTACCGCCCCATAAGGTCTGTAAGCGCCATATTGCCCGTACATTCCAGAACATCCGTCTTTTTACCGGATTAAATGTTCTACAAAATGTAATGGTTGGTAATTTTATCCGCCAAAAAAGTTTCTGGTTTTCAGCCGCTCTACTGCTACCTAGCGCACTGAAAGAAGAACGCCATATCCGTGATAAAGCCATGGCCCTGCTTGAACGAGTTAATCTTGCCCATCTTGCTGATCATCCTGCATCATCCCTTCCCTATGGAGCGCAACGTCGGCTGGAAATTGCCCGCGCACTGGCCACACAACCCAAACTTTTACTGCTTGATGAGCCCGCTGCCGGCATGAACCCGCAGGAAAGTGAGGAACTTCGCCACTTTATTGCAAAAATCCGTGATGATTTCGACCTTACAATCTTGCTGATTGAACACGATATGCGTGTCGTTATGGGCCTTTGCGAACATATCTACGTACTTGAATATGGTCGATATATTGCTGATGGCGATCCACAATCCATACGCGATAATCCTAAAGTGATAGAAGCCTATCTTGGTGGAGAATACCCATGAGCTTGCTTGAGATTGATAACCTTCACGTGCACTACGGTGCAATTGAAGCAGTGCAAGGCCTTAGTATGAAGATTGAGGAAGGCAGCATTGTAACACTGATCGGAGCCAATGGCGCAGGCAAAAGCAGTACAGTGCGCTCGATCGCTGGCCTTAACAACAATATTTCGGGTAAAATCACCTATCGCGGTCAACAGATTTCAGGCAAATCACCTGACGAGATATTGCGTCTGGGCATTGCACTAAGCCCTGAAGGCCGTAAAATCATGCCCCATTTTACCGTCTTAGAAAATCTGCATCTCGGTGCCTATATCCGCAATGACAAAGCCGGCATTGCGCGCGACATCGAGTGGGTCTTCGATCTTTTTCCACGTCTACGTGAACGTTCCAAACAGCTTGGCGGCACCATGTCGGGCGGAGAACAACAGATGCTCGCTGTTGGTCGTGCACTGATGAGCAATCCTGACGTCGTTATGCTGGACGAACCCTCCTTAGGACTGGCCCCTATTCTGGTTAAGGAAATTTTCTCCATCATCCGTAAGATTAATGAAATAGGGAAAACCGTTCTTTTAATTGAACAAAATGCAGCCGCAGCGTTATCTGTTGCCAATTATGCCTATACTCTTGAAGTCGGAAAGATCACTCTAGAGGGCGAAGGCAAAGAAATGCTGCAAAATTCACGGGTCAAGGAAGCCTATCTTGGCGGCTGACACACCATTTGGAAACCAGTAGCTATCTGATAGAGGTAAAAAAGCGGGCAAAGCCCGCTTTTTTACCACCATTTATGGGGAGTAAACTTACCTGCTGCCTGCTCGATAATATAAGCAGTCTTAAACAGAACCTCTTCATCAAAAGGTCTACCAATCAATTGAAGACCTAGCGGCAAACCATCTGCTGAAAGACCTGCCGGAATAGATATGCCGGGTAAGCCAGCCATATTGACCGTAACGGTGAAAATATCATTGAGATACATGGCAACCGGATCATTTTTAAGCTTTTCATCGCCAATACCGAAAGCCGCTGTCGGTGTTGACGGGGTTAGGATTGTATCAACCCCATTGGCAAAAGCTAAATCGAAGTCCTGTTTAATCAGGGTCCGAACTTTTTGTGCACGCAAATAATAAGCATCATAATAACCGGCTGAAAGCACATAAGTACCAATCATAATACGACGTTTGACTTCGTCGCCAAAACCTGCCGAGCGTGTATTTTCATACATTTCAATAATATCTTTGCCCGGCACACGCAAACCGAAGCGCACGCCATCATAACGAGCAAGATTGGAAGAAGCCTCTGCTGGCGCCACAATATAATAGGCAGGCAAGGCATATTTTGTATGAGGTAGCGAGATATCAACGATTTCTGCCCCCGCGTCTTTCAACATCTGAATGCCTTTTTGCCAAAGAGCAACAATCTCATCTGACATACCGTCAAGACGATATTCCTTAGGAATACCAATTTTCATGCCTTTAACCGACTGGCCTATCGCGGCCTGATAATCAGGAATTGGCATATCGATAGATGTAGAATCCTTCACATCAAAAGAAGCCATAGATTGCAGCATGATTGCACAATCGCGTACATCACGGCTAATAGGACCAGCCTGATCCAGAGACGAAGCATAAGCAATCGTACCCCACCGTGAGCAACGTCCATAGGTCGGCTTGATTCCGACTGTACCTGTAAAGGCTGCCGGCTGACGAATCGAACCACCAGTATCCGTTGCCGTCGCACCGGCACAAAGACGGGCAGCAACGGCAGCCGCCGAGCCACCGGATGAACCGCCCGGAACCCGATCAATCTGATCTTTTGTCGAGCGCCACGGATTTTTGACCGCACCATAATAGGATGTCTCGTTTGATGACCCCATAGCAAACTCATCCATGTTAAGCTTGCCCAACATCACGGCACCATCGGCCCACAGATTGGCTGTCACTGTCGATTCATACTTTGGTTTGAAACCATCAAGAATATGCGAGCAGGCCTGTGTATGAACATCTTGCGTAGCAAAGAGATCTTTAACCCCAAGCGGAATACCTTCCAAGATACCGACTTGACCACTTTCCCGTCGCTTATCACTGGCTTTCGCCATAGCGATAGCCTGATCTTCTGTTACACTGACATAGGCATTAATTGTCTTATTGCTATCATCAATGGCCTTGAGATAGGCCAGTGTCAGTTCCTGCGAAGTAAACGCCTTCTTATCAAGCCCATTCAAGGCTTCGGCAATGGTCAGGGACGTTAGATCACTCATATCAAATCTCACAAATGTTTATTCAGCCAACACAGCGGGCATAAATTTTTTGGCTATTATTCGACAACCTTGGGCACAAGGAAGAAATTTTCTTCACTCATCGGTGCATTGGCAACGATATCATCAGCCTTATCGCCATCATTCACCACATCTTCACGCATACGCAGCGCCATAGGCATAACCGAAGTCAACGGTTCGACACCGTCAATATCGACTTCATTCAGCTGTTCGACGAAACCGAGTATGTCGTTCAGCTCTCCCGTCATACGGGCCACCTCGTCATTATGAATGGCAACACGGGCAAGATGCGCCACACGCTTTACGGTTTTTTCGTCTACGGACATTAAAGTTTCCTTATCGACAACAATAATATTCAGATATTAAAGGGCTATACAAGCCCGCTTTGCCAAGCGCAACCCTACAACCGGACTTCTAGACGGGCAAAATCTAAAAAATCAGAGTTTCACCAATTTTAGGTACTACAACTTTTGTTTTCGCTCCCTTCATAGCTTCAACAAATTTATCGGCATTCGGCTCTATCATCGGAAACGTACCAAAATGACATGGAATAGCAGTCTTGAAATTCATGAAACGCTGACAAGCCAATGCTGCCATAGCACCACCCATGGTAAAACGGTCACCAACCGGCACAATACCGATATCGGGTTGGTGCAATTCATCAATCAATGCCATATCCGAAAATATATCGGTATCCCCCATATGGTAAAGTGTCGGGGCATTATCAAAATGAAAAACCAGCCCGTTAGGATTACCAAGTGCCTGAGAAACTCCATTTTCATCAAGCATAGCGGAAGAATGCAATGCATTGGTAAAAGTAATTGAAAAACCTTTATGATGCTGGGTGCCACCGGTATTACCGGGACTTAACTGTTTAACACCTTGTGCAGCCAGCCAGCTGGCAAGGTCAGCATTAGCAACAACAAGCGCATTTTTTTCATGTGCAATTTTAACGGTATCGCCTACATGATCAGCATGTCCATGGGTCAATGCAATATGGGTGACACCATCAATAGCCTTGGCAAAATCAAGATCTTTGGCAATCTGATTACCGGTCAAAAAAGGATCAATCAATATAACGGAATCATCCACTTCGACACGAAAGGCCGCATGGCCAAGCCAAGTAATCTTCATTTTATGTATTCCTTCCTTTTCATTACACAATAAAATAGTATTGAGCTAATAAGTGAAAAACAACATATATAGGCATCAAAAAAGTATGAGCGTCATCGATATAGAGCAATTAGCACAAATGACACTCGTCAAACAGACAATTATCGGCCTTGATCTTGGCACAAAAACAATCGGTATTGCCGTATCCGATCTTGGCCACAGCTTTGCCAATCCACGACCAGTTCTCAAACGTAAAAAGTTTTCAATTGACGCGATAACGCTCATGGCAACGCTAAAAGAAGAAAATGCAGGTGCAATTATTATCGGACTACCTATCAACATGGATGGCTCCAACGGACCACGTGTTCAAGCAACGCGCGCTTTTGTCCGCAATATGGAGGTGATGACGGACATTCCCTTTATCTTCTGGGACGAAAGACTTTCAACCGTTGCTGCCGAACGCCAGCTAGTATCCATGGATGTATCACGCGCAAAAAGATCACAACGCATTGATTCCGCCGCGGCAGCCTTCATACTTCAAGGCGCTCTCGACAGCCTGCATAATATGCATCAAAAAAACAACAGCCCAATTCAAACTTCAGGATAAAGCACTTCAAGAATATGACGACTATTATGGCGTGCACTCAACATGCCATAAGACGAGCGCCACTGTCCGCCCAAACGGCTTTCAACAAAAGCCTGAGCCACAACATCTGTATCATATTCATTAAGTGCTGCGGCTGCCGCCGCATAAGCAAGCTGCTCACATAGCAATCGTCCCGATCCCGCATCGCTTGTTGATATTTGTGCAGCTGCTTGTAAGACTTCAACTGTGCGCTGTCCACCAGCCCCTATTTTTTCACCAAAACTTGCAAGCAATTCCTGAAAAAGACTAGGAGCACGTATCGACGATGTCAGCACATCAGCAACAAGATGATTACCGTCCATTTCATTCAACATCCTTGCCGGTGAATCAACCAATGAACGGGCCAACAAACTGCCATCAGTATAAGCGCCAGCACCCGCCTGTATCACAAGCTCATTGACAACCGGTCCGACAAGGCCATTGACCCAGAAGGCAATGACCGGCGTCATAATACGGGCAAAAGCCGCCTGCGCACGATCTGTTGCCGCCATATCAAATGCATGGGCCAATCGCATAACAAGACATTCAGCAGCAGCAACATCCAAAGCAATATCAGCCAGAACCCGTGCTGATAACAATTCATTCTCGTCTCCCGCATAGAGCCTACGCCAATCCAGTGCCTCACGCACACAGGCACGCATAATACCGGCAGACATCACTACTTGGTCAAAGCGCAACATTGTTTCAATGTCGCTTATCGTCTTTTCACCCTGCCCGGCCTGTCCGATCAGCCAACCGATGGCCCCATCAAAGTCAATCTTGCACAAGGCCCGCGAACGGATACCATATTGCGAATCCATATCAACAATTGAAAAATGGTTGGTAGCTCCATCAATAAAACGCGGTATGAAAAAACATGACAGCTGTCCACCAAGAAAAGCGGTTACAAAAAAACCGTCAGCCTGCGGATTACCAACCCGCACCTTACGCCCTTTTAACCGGTAGCGGTTGCGACCTTCCTGTTCATTAAACGACTGTAAGTCTGCATGAGATTGGTATTGTGCATTTTGTCCTTCATAAAAAGCAAAAGAAAAAGAGGTCCCTCTTTTTAGATCGATAGGTCGTGAGCTTGTATCATGCTGACGACTCAACAAGCTTGGTTGCCATTGTCGATACAATTCCGCTTCTACCGTTAACGCCGCGATACCGGCACTGGTTGCCGATATGTCCATGAGATGGCCCGTTTCTAAGCCCGCCATTAAAAATAACCGAATTGCACGGGCCTGATAACGCACACCGCTTTCATCAGGCTTCTTTTCCCACAATGAACTCGTCAGACCAATCTGTTTTGAGCGACGTATCAAGGCATGATAGGCAGGATGATATTCAACATAATCACGCGCACATCCCCAACGATCACGGTCACACAGAACCGGCCTATAAAAATTGGCAAGTCTTGCAAGATCATTGGCCTCGGATGTAGCTACATAGCTCCCCAGTTCCTCAAATCCCGCTAAAAGCTGTGGCGGCATTTTTGCCACAATCGAAAACAACAATGGATCACTTGAAAAGCTATTTCGGCTTTCTATGGTCTTGATATCCTGTGTTTTCACACCATCACCTTCCCCAGACAAAGAATCATTTGTCTTTAATCTAGTGCCATTTTATTTTTTTACGGTTAAAAACAAATATCGTCCCCACAAACGTGCTTGTCGTCTCTTATAGATCGCTTTATAAGCTTCATTTGACATGAAAAAAGAAACCGACTTCCCGATCTTTCCACACAGGCACCTTCTTGGCATCAAGGGGCTCAGTCGTGATGATATTAATCTATTGCTCGACCGAGCCGACAGCAATGTCGATATTTCGCGCCAGATTGACAAGAAAAAATCCAGTTTACGCGGACAAACACAGATCAATCTGTTTTTCGAAGCCTCGACACGCACTCAATCTTCCTTTGAACTTGCAGGAAAACGTCTAGGTGCCGATGTCATGAATATGTCGGTCAGTAACTCCTCGGTCAAAAAAGGGGAAACGCTGATTGACACAGCCATGACCCTCAATGCGATGAACCCCGACATTCTTGTCATTCGCCATTCCAGCGCCGGTGCAGCTGCACTATTGGCGCAAAAGGTCGGATGCGCGGTTGTTAATGCCGGTGACGGTGCGCATGAGCACCCCACACAGGCATTGCTTGATGCACTGACGATCCGGCGAGCAAAAGGAATAGTTGAAGGGCTGACCATTGCAATTTGCGGTGACGTTCTTCATTCACGCGTTGCGCGTTCCAATATAATTTCGCTTAACGCATTAGGAGCCCGCGTACGCATCATAGCCCCCTCAACACTGCTTCCTGCCGGAATTCATGACATGAGTGTCGAGGTATTCACCAATATGGATGAAGGCCTGCGCGATGTCGATGTTATCATGATGCTGCGCTTACAACGCGAACGTATGGCGGGAGCCTTTGTGCCTTCAGTGCGTGAATATTTCCACTTTTTCGGCCTAAGCCGCCAGCGTCTTGAAAAAGCAAAGGCCGATTGCATTGTCATGCATCCCGGCCCGATGAATCGCGGCGTTGAAATTGCATCCGATGTGGCCGATGGCACACAAAGCGTCATCCAGACACAGGTTGAAATGGGCGTGGCTGTACGTATGGCCGTCATGGAAGCGCTGCTTGATCCACGGCACAATCCGGCAGGAGACAGCTGATGAAACCACTTCATCTTAAAAATGCCCACATTGTCGACCCTTCGCAAAATATTGATACAATGGGCAGCCTGATTGTCGAAAACGGTAAAATCCAAGCTATTGGGAAAGAGGCCCATAATCAGGGCACACCGGAAGGTGCGGATGTTATTGACTGTCATGGCCATACCATCATGCCAGGTCTCGTTGATGCCCGTGTCTTTATCGGCGAACCAGGAGGCGAGCATCGTGAGACCATCGCTTCTGCCAGCCGTGCTGCTGCAGCCGGCGGCGTAACATCGCTAATCATGATGCCGGACACCAGTCCGGTTATAGACGGTGTCGCCCTCGTTGAATTTATCGAACGCACCGCCCGTGAAACAGCATCGATCAACATCCACCCTGCAGCCTCCATCACCCGTGGCATGGAAGGGCGGGAAATGACCGAATTCGGCCTCTTGCGCAATGCCGGTGCTGTCGCCTTTACGGAAGGGCGCAAGACCATTACCAATAGTGCCATTATGCGCCGCGCCATGACATATGCACGTGATTTCAATGTACCTATTATTCATGAAACACAAGATAAAGACCTCACGGGTCAGGGTGTCATAAATGAAGGACTTCTAGCCAGTTGGCTTGGGCTTTCCGGCATAGCTCGCGAAGCAGAAGTCATCCCGCTAGAAAGGGACATCCGTCTAGCCGCGCTGACCAAAGCACGTTACCATGCAGCCCAAATTTCCTGTGCCATGTCTGCAGATGTTATGCGCCGAGCCAAGCAAACGCTTGATAATGTTTCGACCGGAGTTTCCATCAACCATCTTTGCCTTAATGAAAATGATATTGGCGAATATCGTACATTTTTCCGCCTTTCTCCTCCTCTACGCACAGAAGAAGACCGTCTGTCCATGATCGAGGCCCTGCGTGACGGCACAATTGATATTATTGTTTCCTCACATGACCCACAAGATGTCGACACAAAGCGTCTTCCCTTCGATGAAGCCGCAAGTGGAGCAGTCGGGTTGGAAACTCTGCTAAGTGCGGCCTTGCGTCTCGTGCATAACGATGATCTTTCCCTGTCCCGTATTATTGAGTTGCTCTCTACAACACCGGCAAAACTGTTCGGTCTTGATGCTGGCAGTTTACGGGTTGGCAAAAATGCCGATTTTATTCTGGTCGATATCAACGAGCCATGGGTTCTATCGCTTGATATGCTACACTCCCAATCCAAAAACAGCTGTTATGAGAATGCTCGCTTTCAAGGCCGCGTCCTACAAACATGGGTAAAGGGCGCAAGCGTCTTTACCGCAGCACAACTCTAAGGATTAAAAAATGGATGGTTATGCTAATTTCATAACATTGATAACCATCGGTATATATATCCTCTGTTATCTTCTGGGATCCATTCCCTTCGGTCTCATCCTGACAAAAATGGCAGGATTGGGCGATGTTCGCGCCATCGGATCGGGCAATATCGGCGCAACCAATGTTTTGCGTACAGGCAATAAAAAAATTGCAGCACTAACATTGTTTTGCGATCTTCTAAAAGGAACCGCCGCAGTTCTTCTTGCCTATTATATTCTAGCGCCGGCCCTATCCATTGAAACCGTTCCTCTTGCCGGATTTCTTGCTTTCCTCGGCCATCTTTTTCCGGTCTGGTTGAAATTTAAAGGCGGAAAAGGCGTTGCAACCTATATAGGCGTTATTTTAGGGCTTTATTGGCCAGCGGCTCTCGTTTTCGGCCTAGTCTGGCTGCTCGTAGCCTTAGTCACACGTTACTCCTCACTGGCAGCCCTGATCGCCATGGTCGCTGTACCGATATTCTGCTTATTCATGCCGACGGGCTATAATAGCACATTGACAATAACAGTCACATTGATGAGCGTGATAAGCATTGCAAAACACCATGCCAATATCGTGCGTCTGCTTAAAGGCCAAGAAAGCAAAATCGGTGCGAAAGATAAAAAATGACAGCAGCCAAGGGCATTGTATTAACTGAAAAACAACGTCTCAACTGGCTTCGTCTCATCCGTAGTGAAAATGTTGGCCCTATCACTTTCCGTAGCTTAATTGACCATTATGGTAGTGCAGCTGACGCATTGGATGCCCTCCCCCAAATAGCTGCCAATGGTGGAAAACGGGCAATCCGCATTGCCAGCATGGGGCTGGCCATGAAAGAACTAGAAAAAGCGACCCGTGCCGGAATTCGTTTTATCGGTATTGGTGAACCCGATTATCCACCACTGCTGCGGCTGGTTGAAGGCGCACCACCTTTATTAGCCATTCGTGGCTCGACCCGACACCTTTTATCCTCCTCGATTGCTATTGTCGGCTCACGCAATGCATCTGCAGCAGGACAAAAAATAGCCCATATATTGGCACTTGAACTTGGCCAACATCAATTATCCATTGTTTCCGGCCTTGCCCGCGGCATTGATGGCGTTGCACATAAAGCCAGTCTTAAAACAGGTACCATTGCAGTTTTGGCAGGCGGAGTGGACCATATTTATCCACCCGAACATAAGAACCTATATGACGAGATTATCGCCCATGAAGGAGCTGTCATATCGGAAATGCCTTTGGGCTATATTCCAAAAGCCAATGATTTTCCCAGACGCAACCGTATCATTGCAGGACTAGCAAATGGACTGGTTGTTATCGAAGCAGCGGCACGCTCCGGATCACTGATCAGCGCTCGCCTTGCCAATGATATTGGGCGTCTTGTTTTCGCCATACCCGGCTCACCACTTGATCCACGGGCGACCGGCACCAACAACCTAATCAAAGAAGGCGCTATACTTGTCACTGAAGCCAAGGATATTATTGATGCCATTATGCCGCTTGTCCCACAGCACAAAAACAACCAGCCCGGACTTTTTGAAAGAACGGATGAAACGCAGGCAACCGTGGAATTTCCTTCCTCTCTCAGTCATGCAACAACGACAAAAAGCAACATCAACAATACCGATTCAGAGCGCAAAATCATATATGACCTTCTGACAACAACACCCGTCAGCATTGAAACATTATGCGAACAAAGCCAGCTCGATTTACCAGCGCTTTATCTTATTTTAATGGAACTGGATCTAGCAGGCAAACTGATCCGCCACTCAGGTGGCTTTGTTTCCCGCATGCCATAAAATAGCAATATTGTGCCTATTAGTTCACAACCGAATACATAGATTTGCATTTAAAGTACAATAAAACAACCTTTAGTTGTATTTTTTAAAAAAAAGAGCAATCAGCTCTTGACCAATGCCTTCTGTCTGTTCATTTGAACTAACATTAATATTCAAGATGCATTTTCAAGCATCAGCCAAACGGCGGAAAGAGGATAACCAAGAAATAAGAATGAATGTTGTTATCGTTGAATCACCGGCCAAAGCAAAAACAATCAACAAGTATCTTGGCAATGACTATAAGGTACTAGCCTCATTCGGCCACATCAGAGATTTACCGGCCAAAGACGGTTCAGTTCTACCCGATGATGATTTTTCAATGACATGGAGTGTTGATAGCGCTTCTTCAAAACGTTTAACTGACATTGCCAAAGCAGTCAAAGATAGTGACAGTGTTATTCTCGCAACCGACCCTGATCGCGAAGGGGAAGCCATTTCATGGCATTTGCTTGAGGTTCTACAACAGAAAAAAGTGCTGAAAGACAAGCCGATCAAACGTGTTGTCTTCAATGCCATCACAAAAAAAGCTGTTCTGGATGCAATGGCCAATCCGCGTAATATCGACGAGCCATTGGTTGATGCCTACCTCGCACGCCGTGCATTGGATTATCTTGTCGGCTTCAATCTTTCACCGGTCTTGTGGCGCAAACTGCCGGGGGCTCGTTCTGCCGGACGTGTGCAATCGGTCGCCTTGCGCCTTGTCTGTGACCGCGAAGCCGAAATAGAACGCTTTATCCGTGAAAATTACTGGACCATTGCGGCTGATTTGATCACACCACGTGATGAAAAATTTACCGCCCGGCTTTATGCCTACAATGGCAAAAAGCTCGGGAAACACGACATTAAAACCGCCGACCTAGCACAAACAATAGAAAAAATGCTGGAACAGGCTGAATTTCAGGTTTCAAGCGTTGAATCAAAACCGACAAAACGTAACCCTGCCCCTCCTTTTACCACCTCGACACTACAACAAGCCGCTTCCGCCAAGCTTGGCTTTTCTGCCTCACGCACAATGCAAGTAGCCCAACGTCTTTATGAAGGCGTAGATCTGGGAGGCGAAACCGCCGGTCTGATCACCTATATGCGTACAGACGGCGTACAAATGGCCCCCGAAGCACTAGATGCGGCACGCCGTGCGATCAGCGATAATTTCGGCACCAATTATGTACCTGAAAAGCCGCGTTTCTATTCAACCAAGGCCAAGAATGCGCAAGAAGCACATGAGGCCATCCGGCCAACCGACTTTTCGCGCACTCCTGACAGCGTCAAAAAATACCTTGATGCCGATCAGGCCCGACTTTATGGACTGGTTTGGAAACGTGCCATTGCTAGCCAAATGCAACCTGCCGACATTGAACGGACAACGGTTGAAATCGAATCTATCCAGGGATCCAACACGGCCAATTTACGGGCGACCGGTTCGGTGATCCGCTTTGACGGTTTTATCGCCGCCTATATCGACCAGCGTGAAGACGACAACAATCATGACGATGATGATGACGAAAAAAGATTGCCGCCCATCACCACCGATGAAATGCTCAAGCGTGACAAAATCGATTCCATACAGCATACAACCGAACCACCACCACGCTATTCCGAAGCATCCCTAATCAAAAAGCTTGAAGAGCTGGGAATCGGTCGTCCTTCAACCTATGCGTCCACACTTGCAACCCTGCAGGAACGTGAATATGTCAACATTGATAGACGCAAGCTTATACCGGAAGCAAAAGGACGTGTAGTCACAGCTTTTCTTGAAAATTTTTTTAACCGTTATGTCGAATATGACTTCACCGCTGGCCTTGAAGAAAAGCTTGACCTTATTTCAGACGGAAAGCTCAACTGGAAAGATGTCCTACGTGATTTCTGGAAAGATTTTCATGCCTCAATAGACGACATAAAAGAACTGCGTGTTACCAATGTGCTCGATGTTCTTAATGAGACATTGGCACCCTTGGCTTTCCCACCGCGCGAAGACGGAAGCGACCCACGTTCCTGCCCTCTTTGTGGCAATGGACAACTTTCATTAAAACTCGGTCGTTACGGTGCTTTTGTCGGATGCTCCAACTATCCGGAATGCAAATTCACCCGCCAGCTTGGCAACGAACAGGATGAAAATGCCGATGGCCCGCGTTCTGATGAACCATCTGTACTTGGTAACGATCCACAAACAGGTGAAGAAATTTCACTACGCAACGGACGATTTGGTCCTTATGTACAGTCAGGGGAAGGCAAAGAAGCAAAACGGGCAAGCTTGCCCAAGGGCTGGACGATGGATGCCATAACACTTGAAAAGGCCCTTGCTCTATTGGCCCTGCCCCGTGACGTAGGCCTCCATCCCGAAACCGGAAAAATGATAGTTGCCGGCATCGGTCGCTACGGTCCCTATGTAGCCCATGATGGCAAATATGCCAATCTTGATAATGCTGAAGAAGTCTTCACAGTCGGCCTTAATCGCGCTGTTAGCGTGTTGGCCGAAAAGGCCAACAAAGGCGGTGGGCGTACACGCTCGACACCAGCAGCACTTGCAACACTGGGTGATCATCCCGATGGTGGTGCTATAACCGTGCGCGACGGCCGTTATGGTCCCTATGTCAATTGGGGAAAGGTCAATGCAACCTTACCCAAGGGAAAAGATCCGGCGACTGTTACCTTTGATGAGGCTCTTGCCTTGATTGCGGCAAAAGCCGGAACACCGAAAAAGAAAAAAACAACAACGAAAAAAGCGAAATAACAAAGATGACGCGGGCGAGAAAAAAAGGAAACAAGGCCCCCGCGTCTTCATGCTCGCCCATAAAACTACCGAGCCGAAACGATATTATCACTTTTATCAATGAAAACCCTTCCCTGTCAGGTAAGCGTGAGATTGCAAAAGCCTTCAATCTCAAAGGGGATTCACGAATTTGGCTTAAAGATCTTTTACGTGACTTGACGGTGCAAGGCGTGATTGAAAAACGCAAAAAAACATTAGTCACAGCGGGGCGCTTACCACCGGTTACGACACTGACAATTATAGGACGTGATAAAGATGGGGGCTTTATAGCCAAGCTCCATGGAGAAAGCAGCGGAAAAGATATCATTGTTGCTGTTCATCCATCACGGCGAGAAAAATCTCCGTCCATCGGCGTAGGTGATACAATACTGGCCAAAATTTTTCCCAGTAAGGATAAATCTGGCCCCGATTATACCGCACGCCCCATCCGAAAAATAGAACGTCAGAAGAATACCCGCCTTGGTGTTTTACGCAAACTTGATGATGGCAGCTGGCGACTTGAATCTATTGAACGAGGTGAAGGCGAAATCAAACTGGACACAACAGCGCCGATCGAAGCCAATTCCGGCGATCTTGTCGAAGTCGAGATGACACAAAACAATCGCTACGGCTTAAAACGTGGCAAGATCCGCGAAGTTCTCGGCCATATCGACAGTGAAAAGGCCCTGTCGATGATTGCAATAATCACCCATGATATTCCATATGTTTTTGACGCTGAAACATTGAATGAAGCCGATAAAGCCAAAGGCGCAACCATGGATCATCGCGAAGACTGGCGCGCGCTGCCTTTGATTACAATCGACCCAGCCGATGCAAAAGACCATGACGATGCAGTTTTTGCACAGGCAGATGACGATACAGATAATATTGGCGGTTTCATTGTGACTGTCGCAATTGCCGATGTTGCCTATTACATCAAAACCGGCTCCACCATGGATCATGAAGCACTTAAGCGTTCCAATTCGGTCTATTTTCCTGACCGTGTGGTTCCCATGCTACCAGAGCGTATATCAAATAATCTGTGTTCACTGCGTGAAGGTGAGGAACGCCCTGCCCTTGCTGTGCGCATGGTCTTTGATTCCCAAGGGAACAAACGCACGCATAAATTCTATCGCATCATGATGAAATCAGCAGCAAAGCTTTCCTATCAACAAGCACAAAGTGCTATAGACGGCCTACCTGACGATAAAACCGCACCTATAGTGGAAACAATCCTAAAGCCATTATGGGCAGCCTACGCGGCCATGAAAATGGCACGCAGTAAGCGTGCCCCCCTTGAGCTTGACCTACCGGAAAAGAAAATCGTTCTCGATGAAAATGGACGCGTCAAAGATGTGATCGTACCACCGCGCCTTGATGCCCATAGACTAATTGAGGAATGCATGATCCAGGCCAATGTCTGTGCGGCAGAAACATTGAAAAAACTGCACCAGCCACTAATCTATCGAATCCATGACCAACCTTCAATGGCAAAACAAGAAAGCTTGCGTGATTTTCTTCACAGCCTCGGCATGTCCTTGGCCCGTGGGGTCGAGCTTACTCCCGCCAAAATGAACAATATTCTTGCCAAGGTTGAAAACACGCCACAGCAGGAACTCGTCAATCAGGTTGTATTACGCAGCCAAAGTCAGGCCGAATATAGCCCCGACAATATCGGCCATTTTGGTCTTAACTTGATAAATTATGCCCATTTTACATCACCAATCCGTCGTTATGCCGACCTTATCGTCCATCGGGCACTAATCCGCGCCCTGCATTTGGGTGATGACGGATTAACGGATCAACAGCAAAATGAACTGGCTGAAATTGCAGGCTTGATTTCCGGCAACGAACGCCGTGCCATGACAGCAGAACGCCAGACGGTTGACCGGCTTATTGCCCATTATCTAGCAGATAAAATTGGTGCCCAGTTCAATGGTCGCATCGCCGGCGTTACCAAATCAGGACTTTTTGTCAGTTTGGATAAATTTGGAGCTGATGGTTTTATACCAATTTCCACACTGGCTGACGACTATTATCATTTTGATGAAAAGCGGCATAGCCTGATTGGCGAAAAAACAAGAAAAGGCTACCAGCTAGGCGATATCGTAACAATTCGTCTCATTGAAGCCCAACCCGTCGCCGGTGCCTTGCGCTTTGAAATGCTTACACAGCCACAGAAACTACCATTTTCACCTGTTTCCCATCATAAAAGCGGCGCCGGCAAACATAACCGTCGGAATGGACGAAAAGGGCGACGTTAATGGCATTTCCGGAAGATATTCCGATCAAACCGCAACCGGCGGCAACTATCCTGTTGCTCGACCATCGTGCGGACGGCATATACACATTGATGGGCAAGCGGCATAAAAATTTAAAATTCCTCCCCGATTTTTATGTTTTTCCCGGCGGACGGGTAGAAAAAAATAACACATGTGTACCGGTTCTAACCGATTATCCACGATTATTCTTCACACGCCTCTACAATGACACAAGTGGCCGGACACATGCCGTCAAAGCTATTACTCTTGCTGGAATTCGCGAACTTTATGAAGAAACTGGGCTTATATTAGGAACTCGCCATTGTCAGGCATCTTGTTATGCATCTTTTCCACAATGGCGCGCTTTTGCACACGCACAGGCCACACCCGATTCTTCAACTCTATATTATTTTGCACGCGCCATCACTCCGCGTGGTCATATACGCCGATTTGATACTCGTTTTTTTCTTGCCTATTATCGCGATATATTAAACACAGACAGCCTCAAATCATCCGATGAACTTGGCAACTTATGCTGGGCAAAGCTGCAAAACATTGGCAGAAACAAGAATTTTAATTTAAAAACCATCGCGTTAACACGCTATATTCTCAACTATGTAAACCAGATAATGGCCTATTCATTACCGACAAAAACATCCATACCTTTTAAATTCATACGCAATGAACATACATTGGAGAACGTTCTTGTCAGTTAATCCCAACCAGTCATGGCGTGCTATTTTTGCTGCAACGGCAACTATCGGTGCAGTTGGTATTGCTTTGGGACTAGGGCAGCAGCTTATTGCATTGCTCATGACGGAACGGCATTTTTCCGATAGTGTCATCGGCTATAGCGGCACGGTCGGTGGATTAGCGACCATTATTGCAGCAGCGTGCACCTCACGCATCGCACTAAAATTCGGGGTTGTTCCACCGATCCTTACCATGTTGGCCATCGGCACGTTAAGCTTTTTGGGGTTTTATTACTTCCAATCTATCTGGATATGGTTCGGTCTGCGTTTCACACTACATTTTGCTATGACGGTCATGTTCATTCTGTCTGAATTTTGGGTCAATCATTCGGCGCCACCGCACCGCCGCGGCATGATACTAGCCATTTATGCGATTACATTAGGACTAGGTTTTGCTGCTGGCCCAGCCATTTTAACGCATGTGGGTTCTACTGGCTTCATTCCTTATGGGACTGGCATTGTCATCATTGCTCTAGCAGCCATCCCTATTCTTGCGGCCTGGTCAATCAGCCCACGCTTTGAGGATCATGAGCATGTCACGTTTCTTCCCTTTATTTTTAAAGTACCAACATCGACAATGGCTGTTTTCGTCTATGGTGCTATTCAACTCGGCGCTTTGACTCTCATCACGCCTTTTGCCGTAAAACAGCTTAATGTCAGCGGAGAAGTAGCAGCCCATTACACCTTTCTATTAACTTTCGGCAATGTATTGCTTCTCGTTCCTATCGGCATGATCAGCGACCACTTGAAGGATAGACGTATAGCATTAATGGGCTGTGCGCTTATTGGCCTCGCTGGCACTCTGGCTGTCCCTTTTGTTGCATATAACCATATATTGCTATCAATTGATCTTTTTATTCTAGGTGGCGTATCCGGCGGTTTATACACAATCGGTCTTGCACAGCTTGGCACACGACTAAAAGGCCATGAACTGGCTGCCGCCAATTCGGCCTTCATCTTCTGCTATGGAGTCGGCATGCTTTTTGGCCCGACCTTTATCGGCAAGGCTATGGATTACTTTCCGCCTTACGGTTTTTCATACTCAATGGCGATTTTTTTCGGCCTTTATGTACTTCTTGTTGTCTCAAGACTCTTTGGAAAGCTATTCCGCTCTTGACATTTGTCTGTGTTTCGCTAAGTTCGCGCCAAAATCCGCTCGGGCTTTCTGCTGCGGTATCATTCAAATTGATCAGGAATTGCATTATGGCCAAAGCGACCACTATTAAAATCAAGCTTTTGTCGACAGCCGATACAGGTTTCTTCTATGTAACGAAGAAAAACAGCCGTACGATGACCGACAAAATGAGCAAACGCAAATATGACCCAATTGCGAAAAAGCATGTCGAATTTAAAGAAACAAAAATCAAGTAAGATTTTTTTGCATTAAAAAAAACGCTGCATCATAAACTTGATGCAGCGTTTTTTATTGATTCAATGGTCATGAATCCTATCCGGCATTAGCCCGACTTTCTGTCGTTTTCTCAAACGCTTTTTTCATTTCATCATCACGATGATAAGCATCATCGTAAAACTCTATTTTCCCACTTCTAAAATCCGGCCATGCAGTAAAATAAACAAGATAGACCGGTACAGTTTCAGATAATTGAAAATTGCGTTCATGCGCCCCGAAATAAGGTTTCAACCCCTCAACCGGCATCCCCATAACAGCAGCAGCCATCTCACGTGGTTTTTCAAGACGCACACAGCCATGGCTAATTGCCCTATTATCACGAGAAAAAGCTGCCTTATTCGGTGTATCATGCAAATAGATATCATGCTTATTGGGGAAAAGAATTTTTAATTCGCCTAATGCATTATTACGCCCCGGTGATTGCTTTATATCAACACCGCCCCCCGTCGAGGCAACAGTATTCCAATCAATATCGTCAGCGCTCACACGCTGGCCGGCACGATTATAAACTTCATAGCCATTACGGGAAAGATAGCTCGGATCAGCTGCAATACGCGGCAACATCTCATTTATAATGATAGAACGCGGCACTCCCCATGAAGGATTAAATGTCACAAGACGAATATTGTCATAGAAGAAATAGGTCTGATTGGCAGGACTACCGACAACAACCTTCATATTGAGCCTTTCCCGCCCTTCTTCAAAATACTGGGCCATAAAGGCAGACTGATTGACAAAAACATAGCGGGAAGGAAAATCGTGTGGCAGCCAACGCAAGCGCTCCATAGCGTAGACCACACGTTCACGTTTGATCGTATTGCTCAGACCATTGAGCATATTAATCGTCGAGGGGCCGATAATGCCATCATCAGCCTTGCCTGAAAGCTTCTGGAAGGCTTTTATGGCCGGTTCCAATGACGGATCATATAGACTGGCGCTTTGATATGAATCCAACACAGATTTATATGTATCCAAATAATCCTGAGGTGCTTCACGTAAAATAAGCTTCACCACATTGGCCAACTCGTTATTTTCCTGACCCGGATGGATTACTGTATTGGCAGAGATTATAATATTTTCGTCCTCTTTCTGCTCGTTCAAAGCAGCAAGTGTAACTTTAAGTGCCTTATACCATGGTGATTGTGGCTGATAGGAAGCCAATATTGTATCTGGTACGTCACTCTGAGACAAAGCAAGAAGAACATCGGATAAATTGATTTTAGGGCGTGGCAAATCATAATAGGCAGACAACCGGTCTGCAATAATTCGCCCCTGCCCGGCATCTTTGACATAACGTAACGCACGAGCAGATAATAAAACATCAAAATCGACGAATGCCTGCTGTTTCTCATCGCCCTGTAAGCCGCTATCAGGTATATCAACCTTATAATCATCCGGAATAAGCCCGTCTTCAAAGGCATGATCGAAATAGGTCAACATTTGACGGGCTGCTGCTGTCGGCTGGCCATTCCGAGACCAGATCAAAGACTGCTTTTGAGCATAAAAAGCACTAACCGCCTCACGAATATCCGGCTCCATCCGTAGGGTGCAATTTTTCAAAAACGGTACGATATTATCAGACTGAGGCGTATTGGCAGCATCAGCGGCCGCCTGAAAATCGATTTTAGTAAAATTGATAGCAACCAGTGAATCAGGTTTATAATTATATATTTTAGGTGCAGAGATACGCTTACGGTTTTCCAGTTTGAACGTAGGTGCATTCTTAACGGGATCAGCTTTTTGTTCATTGCGTTTACGAAAAAGATCAAGCAGATTCGTCGCACTATCTGCAGATGAGATAGTGCCAACCAAAATGGATGCACAACCCAATAATACTATTATCCGTTTAGAATAGCTTATGCGATTTTGCATCACATTCCCCTTGAGCTTGATAAAGTGATTCTCAAAAATCAATCTTATGCAATAATAACGAAGACAAAAGAGTGCTTACAGCTATTTCCCAGTATTTATTGCTGTATGGAAGCGATGTTGATCGCAAGCTTTCTATAGTAAAATATTATTCATCGGCTTATGATCATTTAAAAGCGACAGATAATAAATAATATAATGGCAGCGATTATGGATCAAAACACACTCTCAGTCATTATGGCCGGTGGAAAATCAAGCCGTATGGGCCAAGATAAAACTTTGGCCGTTCTACATAACCGTCCCCTGATCATCCATATTATCGAACGATTGCAGCCCCAGTCATCTCAAATTGCTATTAATAGCAATATAGAATCAGACTTTATCAAAAAAATCGGACTGCCCATTATAGCCGACCATGCAAAGCATAAGAATACCGGCCCCTTGTCAGGCATTGCCGCCTCTCTTGCTTACGCAGCCTGCCATGGGTTTGATAGAATCATTACTGTTGCAATCGATACCCCTTTTTTTCCGACAAGCTACATTGCAGATATGCACGCAGAATCGGATAAAGCTCCTGAAGTTCCGCTCATAGCCCGTAATCAGGATGGTTTGCAGCCGACTTTCGGCCTATGGCCTGTTGCCTTATTGCCTGCATTCCTAAACCATCTTGAGGTGTCTGATGATAAGAGTATCCGTAGCTTTGCCTATGCCAACAAGGTCTCTTTTGTTGATTTTTCAAAAAAAGAAAGACACGCTTTCTTCAATATTAATACACTACAAGACCTCGCATACGCCCACAATTTTTTAAAGGATATGTAATCATGCCCCACACCTCTCAAAAAGTTTTTGGCGTTACCGGATGGAAAAATAACGGCAAAACAACGCTCACAATCGCAATTGTCAAAGAACTCACACAGCGTGGCTATAAAATATCAACGATCAAGCACGCCCATCATGACTTTGATATAGACCATGAAAATACCGACTCATGGCGCCATCGTCAGGCAGGCGCCGCAGAAGTCGCTATTGTATCATCAAAACGTTGGGCACTCATACATGAAAATAAAGACGAGGAAGACTCGTCTCTTAACCAAATTATTGCCAAGCTTGAACCATGTGATCTGGTTATTGTTGAAGGCTATAAACATGAGCCCCATAACAAGATCGAAGTCCGCCGCAGCAAGGGAAATGATGGCCCGCATTTAAGTGAAAGCGATCCCCATATTGTTGCTGTTGCCAGCGACCGACGGGAAATCATACAAAATATTCCCATTTTCCATATTGACGACATCACAGCAATTTCCGACTTTGTTGAACAACATATGCATTTGAAAGGCTAAAATCATGCTTACATTATGGGGACGACCAACATCAGGTAATGTTAAAAAGGTGTTATGGACTCTGGATGAACTCGGAGTCGACTATGAAAACATCAAAGTTGGCGGCCCTTATGGCGGCCTTGATGATCCGCAATTCCTGCAAATGAACCCTAATGCGCTCATTCCGGTTATCAAAGACGGCGATCTGATTTTATGGGAATCAAATACAATCGTACGCTATCTGGCTGCCCGATATGGCAAAGGCTTCATCTGGATTGATGATTGCGGCCAACGCGCCAGCGCAGAAAAATGGATGGATTGGGCCTCGAACACCATATATAAACCTTTTCAGGACATCCTTTTCAATGCAGTACGCCTTACACCTGAAAAACGTGATGCGGCAGCTCTCAATCAAGGTATTATCAACTTCGAAACCGGTCTTTCCGTACTTGAAAAAACATTGCTGAGCCAAAATTGGCTTTCGGGTGAAAATTTTGGCATCGGCGATATCGTTGCTGGCGTTCTCATTTATTATTATTACGAAATCGACATTGAACGACATCAAGAATTCAATTCTGTCATACGCTGGTATGAGGCTTTGAAATCACGTCCAGCCTATAAAACCCACGTTATGACTCCCATCGTATAACATCTATATGATGGCAAATAAAAAAGGCCTGACACTTAAAGACCTGTTTGTTGCACTGGCTGTCATCACGCTGGCAGCCTACCTTGGTCTACATGAGAAAAATAAACCGACACCGCAACAGCCCTTGCCCTCAACGATTAAAGGCCGTGCTATTATTATTGATGGTGACACACTTACCATCAATAATACCAGAATCAGGCTACTGGGCATTGATGCGCCCGAGCTCCACCAAAAATGTGGCGAACCCGACAAGCTCTATGACTGTGGCAAAGAAGCCAAAAATTATCTGGTTAATCTTATCAAAGATAATGATGTTGAATGCCGTTGGAACAAAAAAGACCAGTATCAACGCATATTGGCAGTCTGTCTTGTCGATCATAAGGCGCTTAATCCGCTTATGGTGACAGATGGCTGGGCGGTCAGTTATTACGACTACAAAGACGAAGAAAAAGAAGCCAAAATGCAAAAACGTGGCCTATGGGCGCATCCCTTTGAACGACCGCGACAATGGCGGGATAAAAATCCGCATTAGCATTCTTATCGATATTCTTTCACTTCGCGCTCAATTTAAAACAGACATCCAAAGCAAGATAGCTTGAAAAACTGCCACCTAACTGTTTTTTAAGGCACATCTTTTTCAAGACTGCATCAAAAAGCCCGACCATTTATCGGCAAGCTTTATCTTTAACGCTATTTCCCGATCATAGCATTCCTGCCATTTACGGTTCTTAGTCAATGCTCCTTTATTCTTCACAAGGCTGCAATATTGGTCTACGTTATATTGTGGAAACGATTGCCCATATGCTGTTTTGGTTAGAAAACCAAAAGTCAGAATAAAGGGGATCCATAGATTTCTTTTCATCATTGCAGAGTACGCTTCCGATAAAGATAACTGAAAAATCATATCATGACGAACGCACCACACAATATCAATGTATTAAATGAGCAGATCAAGACTTGTCGCCTATGCGTCGATCACCCTCAATATCTACCTCCCCTACCAGTTCAACCACGTCCTGTTGTCTGCCTATCGGATAAGGCCAAGATTGCAATTTCCGGTCAAGCGCCGGGACTGCGTGTCTTCGAAAGTGGTGTGCCGTTCAACGACCGCTCAGGTGATCGTTTGCGGGAATGGCTCGGCGTTAAACGCGAAAGCTTTTACAACAAAGACTATTTTGCCATAGTTCCTATGGGGCTCTGCTTTCCCGGCTACGACAAGAACGGACATGATTTGCCACCCCGTAAAGAATGCGCAAAACAATGGCACGAAAATATCTTTGCAGCCATGCCGCAAATCGAACTTGTTCTGGCCATTGGTGGTTACGCGCAAAAATGGCATATAGACGGTATAAAACAAGCCAAGGTCAATGATATTGTCCATCACTGGCAAACGATCTTTCAACAAACGCAAAGTCGCGGATACCATGTCATCCCTTTACCCCATCCTTCATGGCGCAACACCGGATGGCTAAAGCGCAATCCATGGTTTGAACAAAAATTGCTCCCCGTCATGAGACAAGAAGTCAAAAAAAGAATAGACAATTAGAATTATTTTACGGATTTTTGATTTATTTGAATTTATTTTCTATAAAATATCAGCTAGATACTGCTTAATCAGAATAAATTGCGGATTGTAATTATGGATCGGTTGGATAAAAAAATTCTTCGCTTGCTGCAAGAAAACGCAACACTGGCTGTTGCAGACATTGCCAAAAAAGTAGGGCTGTCAACAACGCCTTGCTGGAGACGTATCCAGAAACTGGAAGAAGATGGCGTTATTCGCTCCCGCGTGGCAATTCTTTCACCCGAAAAGATCAATGCCCGCGTTACCGCCTTTGTTGCTATCCGAACCGGCTCTCATAATCATGAATGGCTCAAACGCTTTTCCGAAGTGGTTCAGGATTTCCCTGAAATCGTTGAATTTTACCGTATGAGCGGTGATGTCGATTATCTTTTGCGCGTCGTTGTACCCGATATTGCAGCCTATGACACTTTTTATAAAAAACTCATTGCAAAAATCGAAATTCGTGATGTTTCCTCATCTTTCGCTATGGAGCAGATCAAATATACGACACAACTGCCACTTGATTATATCGTACTCGAAAAAGACAGCAACAGACCAACTTGAAAATGGTAATTGGCACGCCCTTGAAACTTGGTAAAAACCTTGCTGCCTTGCGGCAAAACAAACCGCTTATTCATTGCATAACCAATCCGGTGTCAATCAAGCTTGTCGCCGATATTCTTTCCGGCATGGGCGCTTCTCCCATTATGGCAAGCCATCCTGAAGAAGCCGCTGAAATAACCCAAAAGAGCGATGCGCTGCTTGTCAATCTCGGTATGCTGACACCGGAAGTCTTCAACGCCATGAAATTAAGTGTTGCCGCCGCAAACGCAAGAAATATTCCTTTTACACTCGATCCAGTTGCCCATTTTGCAACTCGAATGCGTCGCGATGCTGTCAAATATCTCATCGCCCAACAGCCCGCCATCATTCGCGCCAATGCTTCTGAAATCCTAGCTCTCTCCACAGCACATCATGGCAAAGGCGTTGATAGCATAGCCGAACTGGAACAAGCCGAAACAGCTGCTCGTGATCTAGCAGCCCGCCAGCAATCTATCATCGCCATGACTGGTGAGACCGATCTTGTCACAACACCAGACACAGCCTTCTCCATCAAAGGTGGCTCCCCCTTGATGGAAAAAAATATCGGCAATCGGATGCACTCTCAGCGCTCTTTGCGCTGCCTTTTCAGCTGTTACAGGACCAGCTGAAGCGGCATTGACAGCATTGGCACTTTTCAAACAAGCAGGCCAAATCGCCACCCTTCATTCACAAGGTCCGGGTAGCTTTATCAGCCACTTCATTGATAGCCTCGTCCAATTAAGTGATGGAACCCTTGCTTTTGAGGCTCATATTGAACAAGTTTAATCAGCTGCTTTTTGGCTGATCTTGGCATCCGCGAAAGTTGCCATTTGTGCATGGGTCAATACAGCCGCTTTAACAACACCTGCAGCCATGGCTGCACCTGTGCCCTCGCCAAGCCGCATACCGAGATTAAGCAATGGTACCTTACCAATCTTTTCCAGCAATTTTATATGGCCAGGTTCAGCAGAAACATGCCCAACAATACAATGATCAAGGGCATGAGGATTGCTTGCATGTAATATAGCCGCGGCTGCAGTTACAACGAATCCATCCAATATAACCGGAATTTTTTCCATACGCGCGGCAAGAATAGCCCCGACCATAGCCGCAATTTCACGTCCGCCCAAACGACGCATAACCTCAAAAGGATCATTACAATATGACTTGTGCAAATCGACGGCTGCTTTAACAGCAGCCACCTTGCGCTCATAATAATGACCAGTCGAACCCGTACCCGGGCCTGTCCAATCCTCAGCCGCCCCCCCATAAAGAGCATGGGCAATGGCTGCAGCAATTGTCGTATTACCAATTCCCATTTCGCCAAGACATAAAAGATCGGTACCACCGGCAATTGATTCCATTCCAAATGCCATCGTCGCAGCCGCACCACGCTCATCCATGGCTGCGTCCTTGGTGATATTCATTGTCGGATAATCAAGCGCCAGATCAAAAATCTTCAATCCCAAATCATAAGCGACACAAATCTGGTTGATGGCAGCACCACCTGCTGCAAAATTTTCAACCATCTGTTGGGTAACCTCACGGCCAAATGGCGTTATTTCTTCATCTGTCACCCCATGATTACCAGCAAAAACAGCCACCAAAGGACGGGTAACAATGGGCTTTTCCTCGCCACGCCAGCTGGCATACCAAATAGCAATATCTTCAAGTTTTCCCAATGCACCTCGTGGTTTTGTCAGCTCGTTCTGGCGCTTGCGCGCCAAAGTTGCTGAAAACTCGTCAGCCTGTGGCATTGCAGTTAAAAGGGCACGAAAATCATCAAAAGGGCTTACGCTCACAAAAATAATCCTGTCTTGATCTTGGGGTTAGGCTATAGAATCGTCTATATCCAAATTCTATACCCATCTTCATCATTGATTTCAAAGGAATGAATATTTTTGACAAAATTTGTTGCTTCACTCCTTCGTGCATTGGGATTTCTCACCCGTATTCCTATCCCCTCAGCTGCCTATGCCGATAAAGGTACGATCGCCGATGATGCCTATATCTTCCCATTAGCCGGCGCCATTATCAGTAGTATTTGCGCGATAATTCTTATCATATGCATGATACTAGGATTCTCGGCCCTTACCGCTTCATTCATGGCAATCTTGGTCATAACCGTCATGACTGGCGCCCTACATGAAGATGGGTTAGCAGATGTTGCGGACGCCTTTTTTATGCCTAAAGATATACAAACACGGCTAAAAATCATGAAAGATTCGCATATTGGTACTTTTGGTGTGTTGGCTTTAATCGGAAGCATCGGATTAAAAACATTACTGTTTACCGAATTGGCGGGGCAAGGGTACGCAATTCTTTTCTGTACACTCATTGGTGCTGATTGCATGAGCCGCAGTGCCATGATCTGGATATGGACAACAACCCCCCTCGTCCGGCCTGATGGCGTAGCAGCCCAAGCGGGAAGACCAGATGGCCAACAAGCCAGCAAAGCTATTCTTATAGCTTCTCTCATAGTACTTTTAGCCGAATTCATATTAAGCGGCATATTAGCCTCAATCTTGGCTCTTCTCGTAACCGCACTTTCCGGTTATGCCTTTAAAAAACTAACATTGAACAAGATCGGCGGGCATACCGGTGATGTATTGGGAGCTTCACAACAAATCACCTATATTGGTTTTTTGATTGGAACACTGCTTGGACTAGGCTAGAAACAAATCTTAAAAGTCACAACAAGAAGATATTGCAAGTACCCTCATATTTGACATTCAACATATCAGCCGAAAGAAAGTCATAATGAATAAATTCTGGATATTGATCAGTATTATCGTTATCGTCATTCTTCTTTTAACATTTCGAGACAATTCATATCCGACATCCATGAGTTCAGATAATATTGCTCAGCTTACTTTTTATGGCTTGTGGGGACTTCTTTTAGCATCCGGCATTCTTGGCTCGGGCATAAAGCTCACCCATTTTATCCGTAACGGCCTGATATGGGGTGCCACATTTTTACTGCTCATCATCGGTTATAATATGCGCTATGATCTGCAGGATTTCGGCCATCGTGCTACTGCCGGTCTCATCCCGGGCAGTCCGGTCACACGCTACAATGAAGATGGGCTAACTGTTACACTAGAGCGCATGCAAAGCGGCCATTTTGAAGCGCGTGGACAGGTAAACGCCACCAATGTCAGCTTTATGATTGATACAGGTGCCAGTAACGTTGTCTTATCCTATGAAGACGCACGCCGCATCGGAATTGATGTCAACAAGCTCCTTTTTACAACTCTCGTCAGCACAGCCAATGGCAAGACCGAAGCTGCACCTGTCTGGCTCGATACCCTGAAAATCGGTGATATCCAGCGCGATAACATTGCTGCACTGGTTGCCCAACCCGGTGCATTAGACGGCAATCTGCTTGGTATGAGTTTTCTGGATCGTCTAAGTGGTTACAGTATCCGCGGCGACCGGATGATTTTAGTCGATTAGTTCATTTGATCTGTTGCAAAATGCTGGCGCACATTATGATAGGCTTTTTGTAATATATCGGTTGTCGCATCATAGGCAGTCGCTTCTGTTGATAATATCTGCCGCCACAAACGGGCACCTTTTTCCCCATGAAACATACCGATCATATGGCGTGTAACATGTGAAAGACGCCCACCTCTCTCGATATGACGCGCCGTATAATCTATCATTGCCGCAATGATATCATCATAATTGACCGTTTCTTGAGGAGCACCAAAAAGAAGATGGTCAACATCTTTTAATAGCAAGGGATTATAATAAACAGCCCGTCCTATCATCACGCCATCAACTTGTCCAAGATGCAGCAAGCCTTCATTCAATGATTGAATGCCGCCATTTATCCCAATAAAAATATGACTGTTTTTTTCTTTTAACCGATAAACACGCGAATAATCCAAAGGCGGAATATCTCGGTTCTCTTTGGGACTTAATCCTTGCAGCCAAGCCTTACGCGCATGGACCCAAAAGGCATCAACACCTTCTTTCAAAACAGCTTCCGCTAGTTGATCAAGCGCCTTTTCACTATCTTGATCATCAACACCGATGCGGCATTTGACCGTAACCGGAATGGAAACAGCCTGTTTCATAGCACGCACACATCGCGCGACTGTATCCGGCTCGCGCATCAAACAGGCACCGAATACACCAGACTGTACACGATCTGATGGACAACCGACATTCAGATTGATTTCATCATAACCGAAATCGGACGCGATACGCGCTGCCTGCGCCAATTTTTCAGGGTCACTTCCCCCCAACTGCAAAGCCAGTGGATGCTCATATCTATTAAACTCGAGAAGCCGATTTCTATCGCCATGAATAACAGCATCTGCGACCACCATTTCGCTATAGAGAAGGGCTTCCTTCGACAACAAGCGATGAAAAAAACGACAATGACGATCCGTCCAATCCAACATTGGCGCCACAGCAAAACGTGGAAAATTATCCTTATGATATAGCACAGTCATGCAAGCCATTGTTCCAATCGGCCAAGAGCCTCATCCATCTTCATGGGATCACCCGCATAGGAAAATCGCATAGTACGATGTCCCTCGATAGGATCAAAATCAAGCCCGGGCGCTGCGGCTACATTAATTTGTGCCAACATTTTTTTGGCAAAATCCATACTGTCATTGGTGAATCGGCTGATATCACAATAAGCATAGAATGCACCATCAAGCGGCGCCATAAGATCAAGCCCCATTTTCGGCAACCTTTCCATAAAAAGGGCACGACTTTGACGATAATTATCCTTGATCTTATCCAGTTCTGCCGTTGCATCAAAAGCCGCGATAGCTGCACGCTGCGACAATTCAGGCGCTGAAATATAAAGACTCTGTGCTATACACTCGACACGGCGCACCAGATTTTCCGGCAACACCATCCAACCGATCCGCCACCCTGTCATGCAATAATATTTCGAGAATGAATTAATAACTGTCACATCGTTATCAAAAAACAAAACAGTCAGATCATCCCTACTATAATTCAGACGATGATAGATTTCATCAGAAATGATCTTGATATTGTTTTCTTTCGCCACATCGACAATTGCACGCAAAGATTGCGCATCCAGCGAAACACCCGTAGGATTTGCAGGCGACGCAAAAAGAACACCTTTCAAGGATTTTTCTCTGTGGGCTTCCAATAAAGATTCTGCGGTCAAGGCACCGGCGCGTCTCTCATCGGTAGCAATCTCAACAACATCAATACCCACAGCCTTCATGATATTACGATAGGCGGGATAACCGGGACGGGTAATCGCCACACGATCACCAACATCAAAAAGCGCCAAAAAGGCCAGATTAAAGGCGGCAGAAGAGCCGGTCGTCACAACAATCCGCTCTGCCGGGATATCAAGGTTATGATGTTGCTGATAATATCGGGCAATCTTTAATCGCAATGACATAAGCCCCAAAGCATCCGTATAACCGATAGAACCACTTTTAAGAGAGACTTCGGCAGCAGCCAATATCGGGGCCGGTACTTTTGCAGAAGGCTGTCCGAGCGCCATAGATATGACAGGGCGCCCTTCATCAATGGCTTTATTGGCCGCGGCCAATACATCCATTGCATAAAAAGGCTGCACGTCACTGCGTGATGAAAAGCTATCCAAGTAAATTCTCCTGAGAAATATCTGGCATTAAAGCTACAGTGCCGTATAAATGCCTGAAAGTCATGCGTTTAACAAGGCTGATCTTTTATACAATTTGTGCAATTTCATAGGCAGTTTGATGAATACCTCTATATCCCGATTTCTTATAGTCTATTGGAAAAAAATACAAAAACTGCCCCGAAAGGCACTGGCCAGCATACTGATTCTGTCTCTTGCTTTCAGTCAGTGTGTTGTAACATCAGCACAAGCCCAAAATGCTGTTCGAATCATCCGTGATGCCGAAATAGAACAACTGGTTGCCGATTACACCATTCCTATTTTGAAAGCAGCTGGGCTGAATGCCAATAATATCGAAATCATTATTGTTAACGACCAAAGCTTCAATGCTTTCGTAGACGGGCAACGTATTTTCGTCAATATCGGTACACTGATGCAGGCAGAAACCCCGAACGAAGTTATCGGTGTATTGGCACATGAAACCGGCCATCTGGCAGGCGGCCATCAACAGCGCCTGCGTGAACAGCTCAAAACAGCACAAACACTTGCTGTTATAGGATTGCTTGTCGGCATTGGCGCAGGCATTGCCGGCGCCTCTACCGGCAATAGCGAAGCAGCCGGCGCCGGTGGCGGCATTGCCGCAGGTAGTCAAGAAATGGCCATGCGCTTTGTCCTAAACTATCAGCGCAGCGAAGAATCGGCGGCTGATCGTTCAGCCATCAATTATCTCAATAAGACGCAGCAATCTCCGAAAGGAATGTTGACGACATTTGAACGCTTCTCAACAGCACTATCCCTATCAGGTGCACGGGTTGACCCTTATCGCTCTAGCCATCCCTTGCCGCGAGAGCGTATCGCAGCACTTGAAAAACTGGCTCATGCCAGCCCCTATTATGACAAGAAAGACCCACCGGAGCTGCAGCACCGCCATGATATGATGCGGGCAAAAATTGCAGCCAATACCGGCAAATTTGCTGAATTGCGACGTATGTTCAAAGATGATCCACGCGGCCTTGCCGCCCGCTATGGTGAAGCCATTATGGCAGTCGGAAGCGGTTCACCCAAAAAAGCAATGCCCAAAGTAACCGCACTCGTTAAAGAGCAGCCCAACAATCCTTTTTTTCAGGAACTTCTGGCTGATCTGTTGATTAAGGCTAATGATCCAGCTGGGGCAGCCGCAGCCTATAAACGCGCCTCCGATCTTGACAACAACCGCTCCAGCCTTTTGCGCATCAGCTATGGCCGCGCCTTATTGCTCACCAATAACCCCAAAGACGTGCAAACTGCCATCACTGAAATCAAACGAGGAATTGCTCGTGAACCTGAGTTTTCTGCAGGCTATGGCTATCTCGCTATGGCGTATGGGCGCACCGGACAAACCGGCCTTGCCGATCTTGCAACTGCCGACATGCATTATTATTCAGGCAATCGCACACAAGCACAAGTATTTGCCACCCGTGCACAACAAAGACTAAAACCGGGATCGCAAGACTGGTTGCGTGCGCAGGATATTCTGAATACAACTAAACCGGTCAAGAAAAAATAACGGGCTTTTGCCATTTCTCAAAAAGGCTTTAAATATGAAAATTCTGCACATTCCATCCGTAGCGGTATTAGCCAAATACAAGACAGCACTGGCCCTCGTCACATCCTTGACGCTTTCAGCCATAATACCCGTTACTGCACAAGCAGCACCCGTGGATGAACAACTAGTAAATCAAATCAAAAGACAACTTTTAGAAGACAAAGACTTTATCGCCCAAATAGGTCAAAAGACACAGGCTAAAGATGAAGAAAAAATCCAGCAGGTTGTCAAAGACTATCTATTGAAAAACCCTGAAATCCTCGTAAAAATGCAGGATGAGCTAACAGCAAGACAAGAAGCCGAAATCGTCAAGAACCAGTCAAAAATCATCGAGACGATGAAAGATAAAATCTTTTCATCCCCGAATGATTTCATTTTGGGTAATAAAAACGGAAAAGTCACAATCGTGGAGTTTTTTGATTATAACTGCGGCTATTGTAAACATTCTTTCCCCGACATGCAGGCTCTGATCAAAAATAACCCTGACGTCAAATTTATTCTTAAAGACTTCCCTATTTTAGGACAAGAATCATTCAAGGCCCATATCGTTGCCCACGCCTTTCAAAAGATCAGCCCTGATAAATATGCCGCTTTCCATACCGCAATGATGACCCGTGAAGGGCGCAGCACCGAACAAACCGCTATTGATGTCGCCAAGTCATTAGGAGCAGATGAAAAAAAGCTTCGCGAAACCATGAAAAATCCAGATATCCAGAAGCCGTTCATGGAAAATGGTCAGATCGCTTATGAACTGAATATTAATGGTACGCCTTCATATATTATAGGAGACCAAGTCTTTGTTGGCGCTGTAGGTGGTGATATCCTGCAAAAAAAGATTGATACAATTGAAAAAGCGCAATAAGCGTTTCATCATCTTTTGACATATTGCTTACTGATAGAAGGCAACAAAGCGTTTCATTGGTAGTGCTTGACGGCAAGAGATGTGCTTTATGTTGATAAGGGCGCTAAAATAGCTGAATGATATCGAATTTTGGCTTTCGCTTTTTGTTTAACGCACTTATAACGGAAAAGCGCTGTTCTATGGTTCTAGATATTATATCTGAGCAACATGATGGCGCTGATATGATCGGCCTTATCCAATAAGGCAAATAAATTTAAAGAAGCGGCCCCTTCGGGCTGTGCAAGACGTACTGATCGTAAGATCAAGGAGTTGAATAAAATGGCAACAAAAGATTCAAGCGCCAATAAAAATACAGGCTTCAACACAGATCTGATCCGTGATCTTGCTGGCATCCTCAATGACACCAATCTTTCTGACATTGAGGTTGAACAGGGTGAAATGCGCATCCGCGTATCACGCAGTGCCGCACCGGTTGCACAAACCGTTTACGCCCCTGCTCCTGCCACTGCAGCACCTGCCGCCGCTTCTGTCGCACCAAGTGCGCCAACAAAAGAAGACACCTCAAAAAATGCTGTGCCGTCTCCAATGGTAGGCACTGCCTATCTTGCACCGGCACCGGGTGCCTCTGCCTTTATTAAAGTCGGACAGAAAGTGAGCGAAGGTCAGACCCTGCTCATCATTGAAGCCATGAAAACAATGAACCAGATTCCTTCCCCGCGTGCCGGCACGGTTACAGCCATTCTTGTTGAAGATGCGCAGCCTGTTGAGTTTGGTGAACCTTTGGTTATTGTTGAATAGGGCCTGATGAGATGATCCAGAAAATCCTTATTGCCAACCGCGGCGAAATTGCGCTTCGCGTATTGAGGGCCTGTAAGGAGCTCGGCATCAAGACTGTCGCAGTCCATTCTACTGCCGATGCCGATGCCATGCATGTCAGGCTGGCCGATGAAAGTGTTTGTATTGGCCCCCCGCCATCACGCGATTCCTATCTCAATATCCATCAAATTGTTTCAGCTTGTGAAATCACCGGTGCTGATGCGATCCATCCTGGCTACGGTTTTCTATCTGAAAATGCCAAATTTGCTGAAATTCTTGAAGCACATGCCATTACCTTCATCGGCCCAACCGCCGCCCATATCCGTATCATGGGTGATAAGATCGAAGCCAAGAAAACAGCCAAGCGTCTTGGTATTCCCGTTGTTCCAGGCTCTGACGGCGGTGTAACCGATGACAAAGAAGCCGCTCGCGTTGCTGCTGAAATTGGTTTTCCCGTCATTATCAAAGCGTCTGCTGGCGGCGGTGGACGTGGCATGAAAGTTGCCCGTACTGCCGAAGAATTGCCAATTGCCCTACAGACAGCGCGTAGTGAAGCCGGTGCCGCCTTTGGTGATGATGCTGTCTATATTGAAAAATATCTTGAAAAACCGCGCCACATTGAAGTTCAGGTTATGGGTGACGGTGCAGGCAACGCTATCCATCTTGGAGAACGCGACTGTTCATTACAGCGTCGCCACCAAAAAGTATGGGAAGAGGCAAACTCCCCTGCCCTTAACGCCGAAGCACGTGAAAAAATTGGCAACATCGTTGCCAAAGCCTGTGCCGAGTTAGGTTATCGTGGTGCGGGAACAATCGAATTTCTCTACGAAGATGGCGAGTTCTATTTCATTGAAATGAACACCCGTTTGCAGGTTGAACATCCCGTAACCGAAGCCATTACCGGTATTGATCTTGTCCACGAACAGATTCGTGTGGCATCCGGTGGTGGCCTGTCAGCCAAACAAAGCGATATCCATTTTTCCGGTCATGCCATTGAATGCCGTATCAATGCAGAAGACCCGCTTAACTTTACACCATCACCGGGACTGATCACACATTTCCACACACCGGGTGGCCTAGGTATCCGCGTCGATTCCGGTGCCTATTCAGGCTATAAAATACCACCCTATTACGACAGCCTTATTGGTAAGCTCATTGTCCATGGTCGCAACCGTATCGAATGTATGATGCGCTTACGCCGTGCTCTGGATGAATTTGTTGTTGACGGTATCAAGACCACATTGCCGTTGTTTCAAGATCTCATCGACAATCATGATATTGCCAATGGTGATTATGATATTCACTGGCTGGAAAAATATCTGGCTGCCAAATCAGCTGATTCAGCCTGACGTCACTTGACTAACAATTCAAATACAAATCTTACACCTGCGCTTTTGCTTCAAGCCTATGCGCAGGGTGTTTTTCCGATGTCGGATGGGGCCGAAACGGTTGATTATTATTGGGTGCGTCCCAAGCTACGAGGCATTATTCCTCTCAACCATTTCCACATTTCCCGCAGCCTGATGAAAAAAATCAACAAGGCACCTTTTGATATACGCTTTGATACAGATTATGACGGCGTGCTTGACGGTTGTGCAAAATCGCGCAAAGGGCGCCGCTCAACATGGATCAATAGTACCATACGTCAGGCTTATGGCGAGCTGTTCAAACTGGGTTACTGCCATACAGTTGAGGCATGGGAGAATGAAAAACTTGTAGGCGGCCTCTATGGAATTGCATTGGGAGGCGCATTTTTTGGTGAAAGTATGTTTTCTTATGCAACAGATGCATCAAAAATCTGTCTGGCGCATCTTGTTTCACATTTAAGAGCCCATAAATTCATATTGCTGGATACGCAGTTTATTACAGACCATCTCGCCCGATTAGGCGCGATAGAAATACCGCAGGAGGACTATGAAGTCCTCCTTGTCAATGCATTAAAAATAGATACATCATTTTAAAACAAATGGCAGAAAAGTCTGCCATCTATTTATTCAGCCGATACAATTTCACCGTCATGCCACTTGAACATCGAGAAAACCTTCGATGTCATATCACCACGATCACCATAAGTGACCGTACCAATTGTCGTCTTGATCGGCTCACCACTCTTGATCATTTTGGCAACAGCTTCCGGATCGTCACTCGAACCGGCCTTTTCAATACCGTAGGCAAGAACCTGTACGGCAGCATAAGCGTTCATCGTAAAGGTTTCAGGCGGAATGCCCTGTGCATCAAGAGCCTTCACAGCTTCGGCAGCAGCAGGATCTTTACGCACATCAATTGGATTGGTGAACATTGTACCTTCGGCAGCCTTGTCAGCGATCGCCCATAATTCAGATGTTGTAAAACCATCTCCGCCAATCAATGGCGCTTCCAACCCCTGTTCGCGCATTTGTTTGAGCAACAGCCCTGCTTCCGGATGATAGCCGCCAAAATATACATAATCGACCTTCTCATCCTTAAGTCTTGCAACAATCACGCTGTAATCTTTTTCCCCAGGCGTAATAGAACCATAATAGACTTCTTTTACCCCTCCGGCATTGAGCGCATTCTTAAACGCATTGGCAATACCTTCGCCATAAGTCGCCTTATCATGTATAACAGCAATACGCTTATCCTTGAAATGCTTGATCACATAATCAGCGGCATAATCGCCCTGCTGATCATCACGACCAATAGTACGGATAACATTCCACATACCACGAGCCGACAATTCCGATGTTGTCGATGATGGTGTCACCATCAAGATGCCGTTTTCTTCAAGAATATTGGAAACAGGCATAGCCGAATTCGATGTAACCGGTCCTACGACATATAAAATACCGTCTCCAGCAATCTGGTTAGCAACTGACACACCTTGTTTTGGATCAGCAGCATCATCATAAACTTTCAAAACCAGCTTTTCGCCGTTCACGCCACCCTTTTTATTGATCTCCTCAACAGCAACCTTGGCACCATTTCTGGCCTGTATGCCATAGGCGGCAACAGAGCCTGAGACAGGGCCGATAAATCCGATTGTGATATCTGCATAAGCGGCACTCGCCCACAGGGATCCTGCGACAAAAGCTGCAGAGACTTTTACAAAACGGGACAAACGCATACGGATCTCCTTCATGAAATTATTATTAAAATCCTTATCCCATCTTTGGGTGTAAGGATCAAGAAAAGTCAATCTTTCATATCAAGATGACCTAACGAGTTCAATAAACAATATCCAAGAAGAAAAAATGGTGCGGTCGAGAAGACTCGAACTTCCACGGGTTGCCCCACAGCGACCTCAACGCTGCGCGTCTACCAATTCCGCCACGACCGCACTCGCATGAATTCCTTACCTTCTTACAAAGAGGCAAGTTCTCCTGCAAATTCACAATGTCTAAAAAAACCATAGTCAAACATGTGAAACCGAATATGTCGGTTCGCGGCATGTAACAAATCAAGCCGGTCTATACAAGCCCCTTTTGTCGGATAAACATATTATTTTTCCATTCCTGCCTTATGTCGACAATTCAGTGCATGGCGTTTTTATTCAATGCATATTTTATGCTTTGACCTTATCATTAATTCTCAAGTTTTATTTGAATGCTTGCAAAGGGCTAACAGACCCCTCTATAAGGCAAAAAAAGATTATACGGACAAAGAACATGACAGACAGCATCATCAGACTAAAAGACAAGAAACCATTATTTGAAAATGGTCGTCATCGTGCCGTCTATCTTCATCCTGAAAATGATAATCTTCTTATAAAGGTCGTCCGTCCCAATCAGGAAGAACGATATAGTCGTGACCCTAAAATCAAACGGATTTTTAGATCAACCGGTGCCACATCGATCAATCTTTATGAATTCACCGAAGCGTTGCGCAAACATTTAGGTCCGGAACACAAACAACCTCATATTTTTACACCTGTAAGCCTATCACGCACGGATATGGGATGGGGGCTGATATGTGAGGTCGAGCGTCATAAAGACGGTTCTTTTGCGCGAAACCTTCTACAACTCAAAGATGAATTGAAAGATTATCGCGAAGCCTTCCAGCAGTTTCATGATTGGATTCATCAAACAGATACAATCATCACCGGAATCAAGTTGGAAAACATTGTTATGAGCTGGCGGGACAATAAACCGGAGCTTGTTATTATTGACGGTATCGGACGGCGGCACACTGTATTTTTGCGCCCCTTCTTTGCTTCAATAAACAGATCCAAGAATATCAAACGTTTTCACAAGATCATGCGTGCCGCAAATCTCGATAAAGTATGGCCGGAAATGCTAAAGAGTTAAAACGCAGCGCTCTATTCTTTTTCCAACCATAAAGACTGGGCATCCTTTGCAAGGCGACGGTAAAAACAGCTTCTACGCCCTGTGTGGCATGTTAAACCGTCTCCCTCGACCAAAACCTTCAACCAAAGGCAGTCCTGATCGCAATCAATATGTGCTTCCTGAACACGCAACACATTACCGGACGTCTCGCCCTTTTTCCATAACTTCTGCCGTGATCGCGACCAGAAATGGGCAACACCGCTTGTCATTGTCAGCTGCAATGCCTCTTCATTCATATGCGCAACCATTAAAAGCTCACCGCTTTGAAAATCTGTAATAACAGCCGTTAGCAAACCTTGCGAATCGAAACGTGGAGCAAAAACATCGCTCTCTTCCTGCTGGTGCTGATCACTCGAAGGCTTTGCAAAAGACATTATCAACCGCGCAATCCACGAACCATAGACATGAAAACAGCCTGTGCTTTTTCATCTTTTTCATAAGTACCACGGAATGTCGCCGTAATAGTTGTCGCTCCCATCTTCTGCACACCGCGCATTGCCATGCACATGTGCTCGGCTTCAATCAACACAGCAACACCGCGTGGCTGAAGGTAATCATTCAAGGAATCTGCAATCTGCGCTGTAATGCTTTCTTGTGTCTGCAGACGACGTGCAAAAATATCGACCACACGTGGAATTTTTGAAAGGCCAACAACCTTGCCATCAGGCAAATACCCGATATGAGCCTTCCCGATAATTGGCACCATATGGTGCTCGCAATGAGAGAAAAAGGGAAGATCACGCACAATAACCGGCTCATTATAACCGGAAACCTCTTCAAAAACCGTTCCCAAAATTTCTTCCGGTGATTGGTTATAACCACCAAAAAGTTCGCCATAGGCACGGACAACACGCTCGGGCGTCTTCAAAAGTCCTTCGCGATCAGGATTATCACCTGCCCATAACAACAATGTGCGAACGGCTTCTTCTGCTTCACGTTGACTAGGTCGCTTAGGCGCATCCCGGCCATCCGTTTTGGCATCGACATGTTTTACCGTTTTCATCGCGTCACTCCATTGATGTCATTCCCCCTGCATAAACACAGCAAAAGGCTTGGCGCATTCTCTTGAAGCCACTATATAACGATAGACGGCAGGAATAAAAAGATCGTTTATAGATTGAAACGACATTTTTGGATAAATGTTCTATGATTAATGAAATTTACAATCAGAAGATCCTTGATTTTGCTGCCAATATCGACCGTCTTGGTCGACTATCGGCACCGGATGCCTCAGCAACTAAGCATTCACGGCTTTGCGGTTCTACCGTAACAGTCGATATAAAAATGGAAAATGGTATCGTAACCGACTTTGCCCATGAGGTGCGCGCATGTGCGCTCGGTCAGGCCTCTTCAGCGATTATGGCCCGCCATGTTATTGGCGCAACAGCGCAAGAGCTCAAAACACTGCACCATATTGTTACAGCCATGTTACATGAAGATGGTCCGACACCGGAAGGAAAGTTTGCCGATTTTGCCTGTCTTTTACCGATCAAGGATTACAAGGCCCGCCAGCCCTCTACCTTATTGACCTTTGATGCTGTTGTTGATTGTATCAGGCAGATCGAAAACCGGCAAAACTCATGACTCCAAGACAAACACGAAATTATAGCGGTCCTTGGAACAAAACGCCGGGACGCATCATCGGAATCAGTCTTATTCGCCTTTATCAGCTGACACTTTCAGGCTTTATCGGCAATCATTGCCGTCATGCACCGACCTGTTCCGAATACGCCTATGAAGCTATTGCACGCTTTGGATTATGGACGGGTGGCTGGATGGGGCTCTTCCGTATCTTGCGCTGCGGCCCCGGTGGCACCCATGGCTATGACCCCGTACCGGAAATACTGGATGCAGATCTCCACTGGTTTACCCCGTGGCGGTATTGGCGGCTAAGTGCAAAAGCCAAATAAAACTTTTCTTTCGACATATTTTTCTCTAAAAGGCATGCATTCAACGGCCTCTCAAAAAAGGTCATTTATCACAACCACCCGCATTCGTTGGCGGGACTGGATCATGAGGTTTTTATGTCTTCTTCCGTTTCCCTTAACTTTCCCGATGGTTCCAAGCGTGATTATCCTGCCGATATGAGCGGATTGCAGCTGGCCGAATCCATCTCGAAATCATTGGCTAAAAAATCCGTTGCCTATAGTATTGACGGTGTTATCCGTGATCTTTCAGACCCACTTGAACATTCCGGTAGCCTTGAAATCATCACTCGCGATGATCCTCGCGCACTTGAAATGATCCGTCATGACTGCGCCCATGTGCTGGCTGAAGCCGTACAAGAGCTTTTCCCGGACACACAAGTTACAATCGGTCCGGTTATTGAAAACGGCTTTTATTATGACTTCGCACGCAGTCAGCCTTTCACACTTGAAGACCTGACGACCATTGAAAAGAAAATGCGTGAAATCATCCAGCGCAACAAGCCATTCAGCAAAGAAGTCTGGTCACGAGACAAAGCCAAAAAGGTCTTTACAGACAAGGGCGAGCTCTACAAAGTCGAGTTGATTGACGCGATTCCTGAAGATCAAGATGTCAAAATCTATTACCAAGGAGACTGGTTTGATCTTTGCCGCGGCCCACATATGCAATCGACAGGACAAATTGGCAGCGCATTCAAACTGATGAAGGTTGCGGGAGCCTATTGGCGTGGGGATTCAAACAATCCGATGCTAACACGCATCTATGGTACAGCCTTTGCCTCTGATGATCAGCTGAACGCCTATCTCCACATGCTTGAAGAGGCAGAAAAACGCGACCACCGCCGTCTGGGACGTGAAATGGATCTGTTCCACTTTCAAGAAGAAGGCCCCGGTGTCGTTTTCTGGCATGCCAAGGGTTGGAAAATGTTCCAAAATCTGGTGAGCTATATGCGCCGTCGTCTTGATGACTATGGCTATCAAGAGGTCAACGCCCCTCAAGTGCTGGATAAATCCCTCTGGGAAATTTCCGGCCATTGGGGCTGGTACAAAGAAAATATGTTCAAGGTACAGCCTGCAGGCGATGATACCGATGACAATGATCGTGTATATGCCCTCAAACCAATGAATTGCCCGGGCCATGTACAAATCTTCAAACATGGACTTAAATCCTATCGCGACTTACCAATCAAAATGGCAGAATTCGGCAATGTCCATCGTTACGAACCTTCCGGTTCACTACACGGATTGATGCGCGTACGCGGCTTTACGCAAGATGATGCACATATATTCTGTACTGATGAACAGCTGCGTGAGGAATGCCTGCTTATTAACGAGCTTATCCTCTCAACCTATGCCGATTTCGGTTTTGACCACATCACTGTCAAACTCTCGACCCGTCCCGATAAACGTGTTGGATCGGATGCTCTGTGGGATCGTGCAGAGAAAGTCATGGCCGAAGTGCTGGAAACGATCAAACAAAATTCAGAAGGCAGGATTGATACCGACATCTTGCCCGGCGAAGGCGCATTCTACGGGCCTAAATTTGAATATACACTCAAAGACGCCATTGGACGTGAATGGCAATGCGGCACGACACAGGTCGATTTCAATCTGCCTGAACGTTTTGGCGCATTCTATATCGATCAGGAATCAGAAAAACGTCAGCCTGTGATGATTCACCGCGCCATATGCGGTTCCATGGAACGTTTCCTTGGCATCTTAATCGAAAACTTTGCCGGCCATATGCCTTTATGGTTTGCACCGGTACAGGTGGTTATTGCAACCATCACGTCCGAAGCAGATGATTATGCTAAAAAGGCTGCAGCACGTTTAAAAGCGGCTGGCCTACAAGTTGTGACGGATTTCCGTAATGAAAAAATCAATTACAAAATCCGCGAACATTCCCTACAAAAAGTGCCTGTGATCCTTGTTTGCGGCATGCGGGAAGCCGAAGAAGAAACAGTCAATATGCGCCGCCTTGGCAGTCAGGATCAGGTTTCCAAACCTCTAGAAACCGTTATCCGTGAATTGATCGAAGAAGCAACACCACCGGACCTAAAGCGTCTAAAACAGGTGTAAAATTGACAATTGTCCGGCGGGGCGGCTCATGCTAATCTGCCGGACATAATGTCATCAATACTCAAAACATTACGATTTCTATTTCTGATTGCCACGATTACCCTGATATCTGGCAACACAGGTCTTACAGCTCAGACTTATAACGCCGATTGCAGTCGTCATCACATTGAAAAGAACCTGCACGACAACAAGCATACAACGACTATACCAATGATATGCTGTATCACCGTCTTTGCACCTTCTATTGCTGCCCAAAGTCTTTTTTCAAATCAAAATCTATGGATCAAAAGACCTTTCTCATTCAATATAACCGCTTATGACGACAGTATCCCTGCACCACTTGTACAACCACCAATCTATCCTCCTGCCTGATAAAATCCATTTTACACTTCAAGCAAAAGGAATAGCGCCATGTTTACAACCACCCGCCGCCAATTATTAAGTTCAGCGGCCGCCCTACTTTCTGTGCCATTTATAACAAAACTGTCCTATGCAGACAGCCCCCAGAGAAAGCTGGCCATACCATATCTTTTGACTCCTGAGGAAGATGCCAAGATCACTTTACGCATGCATAAGGGAACACACAGTTTTACACCGGGATTGCACTGCCTTTCCGGCGGCATTAGCGCATCTTCCCATCCCCTAACGGGAGGCGGCTATAGCTATGCCATCGACTATCTGGGCCCGACAATCCGCCTCCAAAAAGGCCAAACTGTCAATTTTAATGTTGTCAACCATCTCGATGAACCGACCACCTTGCATTGGCACGGATTATTTGTGCCATCAACACAAGATGGCGGTCCACATAACACCATCGAGGATAAGGGCGAATGGAATGTCAAAATAAAGGTAGATCAAGCTGCCTCGACTAACTGGTATCATCCCCATCCCCATCAAAACACGGCTCGCCAAGCCCATATGGGGCTTGCCGGATTCATAATCGTCGATGATGGAAAAGACGAGGAATTGGGGCTGCCCAACCGCTATGGCATAGATGACATTCCACTCGTCTTGCAGGATCGGCGCGTTCTTGAAGGCAGTAAAATCTATGAACCGGACTTCATGGATATGATGCATGGTTTTCGTGGCAAGCATGTCATTGTAAATGGCTCAATCGAACCGGTTGCAGAAATCCCTGCCGGCCTTGTGCGCCTACGCCTGTTGAATGGTTCCAATGCCCGCATATTCAACCTTGCCTTTACCGATAAAAGACCCATGCATGTCATTGCATCCGATGGCGGAGCGATCGGCTCTACTACACCGGTTGCGCTTGAAAAACTCGTCATTGCGCCGGGTGAACGTTATGAAGTGCTTGTCGACTTTTCCAGTAATGACAAGGCTACTTTTGTCACCTCCGCCTACGATAATGGCCAAGGCGGCGATCTGAAATTAATGGATTTTGTCACTTCAGCCGAGCTTACCCCCGCTATCACTGCATTACCGGCAAAACTCGATACCCCCGCTATTGATCGCAAGAAATGGGATATCAAAGACATACGTGAGCGGTCTTTTGTTTTTAACGAACGCATGATGGAAAATATGCAGACCATGATGGGAGACAAAAAACACAAGATGGATCATCCTATGGCGGAGAATGAGGCAACAAAGCACGACAATTCGGATATGACGGATCACGCTATGATGCATGGTGGACGCTCGAGCGAAGAGACCGGCCCTACTGTCATTGCTGCCCAATCACCAATGCGAATGGCTCTCAATGAACAGACATTCGATATGAACCGTATTGATGTCGAAGCCAAGCTAGGTTCCTATGAACTCTGGCGCCTTGCCTCACTCGAAATGCCACACCCCTTTCACATCCATGGAGCCTCCTTCTTCATCTTGTCAATCAACGGAGAAGAACCGCCAGCCCATTTACGCGGATGGAAAGATACGGCCCTTGTTGACGGTACGATGGAAGTTATCATCCACTTTAACCGCAAGGCTGACAAAGATCATCCATTCATGTTCCATTGCCATGTTCTTGAACATGAGGATCTTGGCATGATGGGGCAATTTATCACAAGCTAAACAGATATAGGGGCGGCAAAACCGCCCCTCTCTCATTCCACATCAGTCAACAGAATCAATATCATCATCAGCGGTTGCCTGATTTTGTACATCGGCAAGCAGATTGATTTCCTGATCAACACCAGATGAGACCGAAAAAGCTTTCTGATAAAATTGATCCTTGTTTTTGGCAATCGCGACATAATCGCCTTCTGCCAAAACCATTGTGGCATAAGCACCGACAGTTTCGCGGACAATATCGCCAGAATCATTGGTAATCGACCAACTTGTATCGGCAAGAGCTTCGCCCCCTTCTTGACGGACAAGCTTGAGCGTTACCAAGGCGGCATGATGTTGTAATGTTGCTTCAGTAATCTTTCCCGCATCAACACGGATATCGGAACGCGCAATCGCATTGGCCGAACCATAATTGGAAACAATATGATATGTTCCAGCATTGAGACGCGTCACGACACCCGGCTTGATATTCTTTGCGATAAGGGCCTGTTCGTCATTCTCGCTATCATCGGAATAAATTGTAAAGGACAATAATTGTTCATTAATTTTGCCCTCCGGCAGACTGGCATTCAGTTCAAGCCCGCCAGCGTCAAGAACAAAACTCTCACTGATATGTTGACCCTTTTGCAACATAACACGACGCGTTGCCGTAGCACGGCCAAAAGCCACATAAATAATATAACTGCCCGGCTCCAGATCAATTTGCGTTGCCCCCCCCTGCCTTTCCGCAATAAGAGGCAATTTTGAATCAATACCGGCAAGTGGTGAATAAATACGCCAGATAAGCCCCTCTTCAATCTTTGGTCCCTTATCGACAAGTGATACAGACAGTTCCAACTGTGCTTTTTCCACAACAGGCACTGCCTCACTAGAAGGCATTGCCAAGTCATGTGGCGCTTGTTGATTGTCCTCATGACTGAAATCAAGATCTGGAATCTGGACATCCTGCGCCGCAAGACGCGCTGTAGCGCAGATGCATACAATAAAAATTATGACAATACGGGCACATATTTTCATTATCTGTAAATAAACCGACATCATGACAGGCGCATCAAACATTATTCTCTGGCTCAAATATTTCTAGATTAAATGGCAAAACTTGTGCCGCAACCACATGACGATACAGCATTCGGATTCTGTATCTGGAAAGACTGCCCCATCAGATCATCAACAAAATCAATTTGAGCCCCTTCAAGAAAAGGCAACGACACCGGATCAATTAAAATCACAGCACCGTCCCGATCAATCACCAGATCGTCGTCTTCTCGCTCATCTACAAGATCATATCTATAAGAAAAACCTGAACAGCCGCCGCCCTCGACAGAAATACGCAGGGCACTTTTATCAGGTTCTGCCGCCAAAATTTTGGCAATTCTTTTTATCGCATTGTCGGTTGCACTGACACCAGTCATCAACATATCCTTGCAGTTTAAGCAGCCTCACCTTAAATAGCGGGCATCATCCAATAATGAATCTAGGATGAGAACGGGAAAGATGCAATGGATTTGGAAAAAACTTCTGATTTTAATGCAATCGGTTTTGGCTATCGTGAACGCGCACATTATGCATGTGACCCGGCCAAAAGCCGTGGACGTTTATTTGCCGAACCAGAAAGCCCAACCCGCACACCTTTTCAACGCGACCGTGACCGGATCATCCATTCCAATGCATTCCGGCGCCTAAAGCATAAAACGCAGGTCTTTGTTGCCCATGAAGGCGACCATTACCGGACAAGGTTGACCCATACTATTGAAGTCTCACAAATTGCCCGTGCACTTGCCCGCGCCTTGCGCCTTGATGAAGACCTTGCCGAAGCGATAGCTCTTGTCCATGATTTCGGCCATACACCATTTGGCCATGCCGGCGAAGAAATACTCGACGAAATGATGCACAATTATGGGGGCTTTGACCATAATGCCCAAGGCTTGCGGATTGTAACCAGACTGGAACATCGCTACGCCGCTTTTGACGGCCTGAACCTGACTTGGGAAACATTGGAAGGACTTGCCAAACACAATGGCCCACTTACCGGCCCCAACAGCCGTGAAACAGATCTACCGGAAGCTATTAGCGACTTTAATTCAATGTATGATCTGGAACTCGACAAATTTGCCTCACTTGAAGCGCAATGTGCTGCCATTGCCGATGATATCGCCTATGACGCCCATGATATTGATGACGGGCTACGCTCACACCTTCTCAATCTAGAACAATTGCAAGAGATTAAACTAACAAGAAATATCCTATCTAACATTCAGGAACAATATCCCGATCTTGATGCAACCCGCCGCGGTTACGAACTCGTCAGACGACAAATTACAACATTGGTTGAAGATGTCATACAGGAAACACAATCACGGATAGAGGCATTCAAACCACAGTCGGTTGAAGATATACACAATGCAGGCCGGATGATTGTCGCTTTTTCCGACAAGATGAAGGCACAGGAAAAAACGCTTAAGACATTTCTTTACAAAAACCTTTATTTCCATGAAAAAGTTATGGAACGACGCCATGCAGGTGAGGATATTGTACGGGATTTATTCGCTCGCTATATCCATGATCGCAATGCACTACCCAATGAATGGCAGGAAGAGGCAGCCTCTCTTGATCCAACCTCTTATGCACGTCTGATCTGTGACTTTATTTCAGGCATGACCGATAATTATGCAATCCGTGAACACCGACGATTGTTTGACCACACCCGATATTTGGCTTAAGCCATTTCCTTCAATACGGAATCTGCAGAATGAACACCTTTAAAGTTTTCGAGAAAAAAATTAAAAAAATAATAGAAACGTCTGATATTAAAGATCAATCAGGCGAACCGCTTGATGTTTCACGCCTAACCGTCGAAGCGCCGCGCGATTCTTCGCATGGTGACCTGGCAACAAATGCAGCAATGGTTCTATCGAAGTCCGTAGGCGAAAATCCACGCCATCTGGCCGAGCACATTTGCACATTGCTGCAATCCGACAAGAATATTGCCTCTGTATCTGTGGCCGGACCGGGTTTTATCAATTTACGCCTGACCGATGATTATTGGCGCGAACAGTTACGCTTTATGATCGACGAAGGTCTGAATTACGGTCGCTCAGACCTCGGCAAAAATATTAAAGTCAATATTGAATATGTTTCAGCCAATCCAACGGGCCCTATGCATGTAGGTCATTGCCGAGGCGCCGTTGTCGGCGATGTATTAGCAAACCTGCTTAAATTTGCAGGCTTTGATGTCGTCAAAGAATATTACATCAATGACGCCGGCGGCCAGATTGACGTATTGGCACGCTCTGTCCTATTGCGCTATCGTGAAGCCTTGGGAGAGCCTATTGTTACTATTCCAGAAGGTCTCTATCCGGGCGATTATCTTGTTCCGCTCGGTCAAAAATTAGCAGCAGAATTTGGTGACAGTCTGTTGAAAAGCAATGAAGATCCGCTACCTTTAATCAAAGAACGCGCCATTGCCGCCATGATGGATATGATCCGCGACGACCTTGAAGCACTCAATATCCATCATGATGTTTTCTTTTCGGAAAAAACCTTACATGCCAATGATTCTCAAGCTATACGCTCGGCCATTAATGAACTAACACTCAATGGTTTTGTCTACAAAGGCACCCTGCCTCCGCCAAAAGGTCAAGTGCCGGATGATTGGGAAGATCGTGAACAAATCCTGTTTCGCTCGACTGATGTCGGTGACGATCAAGACCGAGCACTTATAAAATCGGATGGTTCATACACCTATTTTGCAGCCGATGTTGCCTATTTTAAAGACAAATATGATCGCGACTTCAATGAAATGATCTATATTCTTGGGGCTGACCATGGCGGTTATGTCAAACGTCTTGAAGCCGTTGCCAAAGCTATTTCAGGCGGCACATCTAAACTGACAGCACTTTTATGCCAACTGGTCAAACTCTATCGGGATGGCGAACCGGTAAAAATGTCCAAACGTGCTGGTTCTTTTGTCACGCTGCGCGATGTGGTCGACGAAGTTGGCCGTGATCCTGTGCGCTTCATGATGCTCTACCGTAAAAGTGACGCGCCCTTGGATTTCGACTTTGCAAAAGTGACAGAACAATCCAAGGACAATCCCGTCTTTTACGTCCAATACGCTTCGGCACGCTGCCATTCCGTATTCAGACAAGCTCGTGAACAGCTGGGCATCGATGACTTTGACGCAAAAAAAGCCTCAACGCACCTTGATCTACTCAATGACGAGAGCGAAATTGCACTGATTCGAAAACTAGCTGAATATCCACGCCTCATTGAACAGGCTGCCAAGCATCAAGAACCACATCGACTGGCTTTCTTTCTTTATGATCTGGCATCTACATTCCACGGACATTGGAATAAAGGCAATGACAATACAGATTTACGTTTTATCAAGCAAAACAATACAGAATTGTCTCTCGCCAGACTGGGATTGGTGAAAGCCGTATCGAATGTTCTCGCGTCAGGTCTCCATATTATCGGAGCCGAAGCACCGACGGAAATGCACTAAGATTAACACGGAAAAAGAGTATACTACTATTGTTTTTGTGCATTACCCTGAAATAAAACGACAACTGGTTATGTATTCAATTTTTTTTACAAAATTGTTTGGCATACTAATAATAGGCTCATGCCGAATCATATAACCGGCTGAATTGGGATTCATAATGACGGACAAAAGCAACAATGGCCGCCCACAGCAACCAGGAACAGAGATCGACAATGATCCTCTGATGGAATTGACGCGCCTATTTGATCTTGATGATAAAGATTTTGCGCAAGGACCTGATTTTGATATTCCCTCGATAAACGAGACACCCGTCGCACAAGAAAAAGCAGACCCCGTACAATCGGCAGATGACTTTGATCTTTCTTTTCTGGATTCCGAGCTTGAAAACACTATCGACCAGTCATTGGCCGACACGATTCAAGATTCAAACTTCCCCTTCACCTCGGATGACGACCTGCCGTTTGATCTGACCGAAGATGCTATCGAACCAGCCGTTGAAAACGCCAATATTGAAAATCCGGCACAGCAACAACCCGATGTTCCTTTTGATGATTTCTACGATCTGCCCTCACCTGTCTCGACAACACGCTCGCCATCCCCTCTGATCGAGCCCATTTCTAATGACAGGCCTACCCCTGCAGCCCCCATGCCGCCACCCCAGACACCTTCGGCACCGGCAAGTTTCTTCCCTGACATGCAGGCGTCAGCCTATCAAAGCAGGGCTAACGAACCAACTTTTGAAGATGAACTGCAAGATCTTCTTGATAACAACCCGATGCCTTATGCTGATGAACATCAGCAGGTTGAGCACAACATAGATGACACGTCTAATACCTATGCTGAACCTATATTTGCGCAAGCGACATCCATCAAAGACACCTTGCCCGATCTACCGATTGATGAAACACCTATTGTTTCACCTATGGACGATCTTCCTATCGATCCTTTTTATGATGAGCCACAAGACCTTCAACCACCATCAATGCCTGATACGGAAGCAACTACAATTGAAGGCAATGATCCATTCGGTTTCAATCAGGTTTTTGAGGAAACAACAAATCAATCGGCAACACCTGATGTCTATATGGCCCAACCGCAAACGCCGCCGCCCTCTCCAATGGAATCGGCCAATTATGTTGTTCCTGAGCAGCCAGCCCAACATATCCAGCAACAGCAAGTCAACCAGCCGACCGAAGCCTTATTCCCCGACCAGAGTGAAGACTATGCCGCGCAAAACCCGATTGATATGTCTACGCCTCAGGAAAGCGAAGCATCCGTTGTCGCTACATTGGATGAATATACGCCCGTTAATAATGCCGTAAGCGCTGATCAACCACCAATTGTTGACAGTTACAACTTTGATGATGCGGTTGTAACACCGAGTGAACATTTTGAAATTCCAAACGTTCCCTATAATGAGAGCGAATCTGTTCCCGAAGATCAGATATATTCACAAGAGTTTGATGAAATTTTCAGTGTTGGCCAACCGGTAGCGCCACTACAGCCAAATGAATCTGAAGATTTATTTTATGAAGAAACACGACAGGCCGCACAAGCCTATGCACAAACAACACAAGTTCAAAAACCCGACCAGCCTTATGAAACCCAAGCCAATGCAAATTATATCAATAACGATATAGACCCAGAAAGCGATTTTGGTTGGAACGGCGCTGCTGCCGCTGCTCTTGCAGGCTCACAAACAGGACGACGACGCCTTGTTGGAGGCAAGACAATTGCTATAGCGGCTGTTTCCCTCATTATTGCTGTTGGCGGCATCGCAAGCACCCTATATCTCTTGAATAACCCTGCAAGCACAACTCCGACTGTTATTCAAGCAGATCGCGATCCAATCAAGGTTGAAGCAGAAGGCAGCACGCAGACGAATGTGCCCAATCAAGGACAGGCCGTCTATAATCAGGCAACAGGCACAAACCAGAACAATACGCAACAAGACCAGCTTGTCGACAATTCTGAGACCCCTGAAGACCTGACAGCATTGAATGAGCCGGCACCAAGCACAGTTGACACGCCGATTGAGCCAACCAGTATTGAAGCTGCCATTAAATCGGCTGAAGACCAGACAGTGCCAACACGGATTGCTCCATCCATTACGATTGATACAAAAGGTAATGTTGTACGAGACAGCCGGGTAAAAACCGCGCAGAATGATGATAATCTGACAGTTCCCGAGGGAAGTACGCCGTCAAACCAATCTGCTGATACAGATAATGATGTTATTTCCAACGAGATAAAAAATGCACCAGTTGAGGATTTGCCGCAACCGGCTTGGGCAACGCCACAAAATAATGATGCAGGAAGTATGCAAAATACCGCGGCACAACCGCAGCCCCAATCGCAAACATCAACACCTGCAGCACAACAAGCTCCTCAGGCACAAACCCCAGTTGCTGCTCCTGCACCGACTGCAAAACCGACACAGACGGCTGCCCAGCCTGCCAACACCACTACACCACCGCCAGCAGGCAGCTATTATGTACAAATTGCCTCTAATCCATCACAAGAGCTGGCTCAAAGTGCAGTGACATCAGCAAAAAGCCGTTATGGTGCTATTATTGGAAATCTTCCTATCAATGTTACAGCAGCCAACATCCCCAATCGCGGCACCTATTACCGTGTACGCATACAAGCAGGCAGCCGTGAAGATGCTACATCCCTATGCGAACGTTACAAGCAGGCAGGTGGCAGCTGTTTTGTCGGCCGTTAATTCTCTATAGCTAATCTATCACACTCACTTTAGTGGTGTGATATTTCCATTGCTAGTTCTACATTTTTGGTCTTAATGTTACCCCATGCAACCCGAAAATTATCAAACACGCGATAAGCTGAATATAAAATTCTTGCCCACTGCGCCTATCGCGGCTATCGAGTGGCGCATTGAAGACGGTTTGACACCTTATGATAGGGCGCTTAAATTCATGGAAGAGCGGGTTGAAAAAATACGCCGCGGTGAAGCTGGCGAACTGATCTGGCTGGTTGAGCACCCCCCTCTTTATACTGCTGGTACAAGTGCACAGATGTCCGATCTGTTGGAGCCTGACCGTTTTCCGGTTTTCAATGCCGGACGTGGCGGCGAATTCACATATCACGGCCCCGGCCAACGTGTTGTCTATGTCATGATGGACCTGAAAAAAAGGCGGGAAGATATTCGTGCCTTTGTTGCCGCTCTCGAAGAATGGATCATTCGCACAATTGCAACATTCAACATCAAAGGTGAGCGACGTGAGGACCGTGTCGGTGTATGGGTTTCTCGTCCTGAAAAGCCGCTTCTTCCAAACGGCGAGATTGCGGAAGACAAAATAGCCGCAATTGGAATCCGCATCCGTAAATGGGTCAGTTTTCATGGTTTTGCTATCAATGTAGAACCGGATTTATCCCACTATAATGGTATTGTCCCCTGTGGTATTGCGGACTATGGCGTAACAAGTCTTGTTGATTTGGGACTTCCTGTAACAATAGACGACTTGGATATTGCGCTTAAAAAAACCTTCACGCCTATATTCGGAGAGTAAGAGTGCAATCAACGCCCGGTTCTTCATCCTGCAAACAGACAATATTCGGCGATATACGCTTTGTACGTCTGGTTTCAGGTAGTCTACTGCTTTTCTACTTTCCTATCTTGCTTAATCCTTATTATTATCGTGACGATTATCGACGCGCTATAAGCGAACAGCCCGGCTATAGCTGGCTAGGACGCCCTATCGGTGATATGGCAGCCTATCTCTTCAGTTCCAATTGGCAATATATGCCTGATTCATCACCATTATTTCTGATTATAGCGCTTTCTATTACCGGTGCGACGATACTATACGCACTTAAATTACGTGCCATTCCCTTTAATGCCCAAAATAGCCTTGTTGTAACCGCCTTTATTTTTAATCCCATCTATATCCAGTGCCTGCTATACCGCTTTGACTGCCTGACAATGTCAATAGGCTATGGGCTAGCAATTTTAGGATGGGCCGTTCTCAACCGCTCCGCAATAACTGCAATCACATTATGGGTTCTTTCGATGATGGCGTATCAAACCTTCATCAACATCGCCATCATGCTAATCCTCATGGAAGCAGCCTACGCATTATACCATGGACAAAATATAAAACGTTTTATGGTGCAGACGGGACGCCATCTATTATATATTATTATTGCGCTGGTCATCTATTTCATTATCAGCAAATTTTTCCTGACATCCAACGCTGCCGCACGTAGCGATTTACCAGCCCATGCAGGTGAATATTTTATAGCAATAATGCGCCGTATAGAAGCAGCTTATTCACGCTATTTCGGTGCCTTGTCGATGAGTGGAAAGATATTCTACGCTTTTGTTATCATTGTCGCCTTTATCGAAATCCACCTGCATATCTACCGATCAACGTCCTATTCCTTGCGTATTGTCCGTTCAACACTGTGTAGCTTTTTTGTCGTTTTTTTTATCGCCTTTTCACTTGGCATCATGATCCCCATTGCAAGTGAAAACCTGATTATGCCGCGTACCATTGTCGCAGCGGGAACATTTTCATGTATCTTAGTATATCTGGCATGGAAGTTTTTTAACAGATTCAATCATCTAGCAGCATGGTGCATTATACTTCTTTTTTTGCTAGCCCCATTAAGCTTCAGCTATATTGTGAACAGAGATGTCAGCAAACAACACCATTACACCCAATTTATTGTTGAACAGCTGGCCATGGACCTCGGTAATATGGATCAAGGCCATAATATCATTGTAAAAGGACGCCTACCGTTTTCTCCCTTGGTAAAAAACGATATCAACCATATGCGTCTGGCACGCCATATCGTCCCGCCTGCTGATGGCTGGATTATTTCTTCATGGCTTCAAGTATATGACATCACCCAATTGGATGAAAACACAACATCGGAAAAAATCGATACCTTAATGACGCATATATGCGAGAAACGATTGGCCCCTATTATCCAGCGTAAAAATTATTCAATCTATGAAGACAACACTATATATTTTGTATGGCTTGTAGAAAATAATGCAGAAAGCAAGAACAAGGCCTGTAAAAAAGATATAAAGACAGACGATGAGACCGATTAGACACGTCGCATCAAAATACAGTTCTTTTTTTTGGTTTTGTGCTTCTGGCGCAATAGCTCTGATTGTTGACTTCGTGTGTTTTATACTTTTTCAGAAAACTATCGGCAACATATGGATCGACCGTGCCTTGGCATTCCTATGTGCGGCTACCTTTACATGGCATTTCAACAGACGTGTGACCTTTAGAAAACGCAAGGCAAAATATTTATCAATCAAGGGTTGGGGTATCTATGTAGGCCTAGCCATAATCGGCTTCATTTTTAATTATTCTGCAAGCATGTTTGTCATGACACGTTTTGAATCCCCCTCACCCAGCGTTGCTTTTTTATCTTTATCATGTGGATCACTCGCCGGGCTTTTTTTTAATTTTATCAGCAATAATTTTTGGTTTTTTACAGGAAAAAAAGATTAAATATTACAATCCCAACACTATGTTTTTGCGCTGTAAAATCTCAAGTAACACATCACTTTGCAATAAGTCCAATTCAGCCTTACGCTCTTTAGTCGAATGGGCTGAAACATAGCGACTATCCTTATAATAGACTTCTGAGAAATCAGCACAAACCAACGGATGCATCATGATCTCAATCACGGCATCTTTATTGCCGACATTGGCTATAACTGCCGCCAAAGCCTTTTCAATATGCTCCATTGTCATGGCACAACTTGCTGTACTGCCAACAAAATAATCTGCCGTTGCAATGCCTTTGGAAGCTAACAAGGTTTTCATCGGGCGCGCCCAATAAGAAAGCAAATTACGCCTAAGCATCCCTGAAACCTTTTGTTTAAAGGCTCCTTCCCACGAATAGGCGATTTCAAGAGGCGTACGCACATAAGACACTTTATACCGCGTGAAAATTTCAGTCATAACTGAATGGAGCTGAGGAAGAACATGGACATGGAGATGTCCATCAAGGCGTAAGGGCCGCTCTGGAAACATCATCAAAACGGCGTCAATCTGCGCACAGAATTCATTCAGAACCCATCTCCGCACAGACTCACCACCTGTGGTAAGTTTCCATATCAAGCGTCCCAATGTCAGATGGAAAAAACCGTCTTGTGTCACCAGTCCGACTGCTTCTCCGCCTGTTGTCAAAGCCTTACCTTCAAGTAGATTGAGATGAACGCCAACATGGCATGACGGATAAGTATGCAATTGTTCAAATGATGTAACATCAGCCCCACCCGGCATCAACGAGGTTGATTGTATTCGTCCCGCTTTAACAGCAGCCAATATTCCCTTGGAACAGCCCTGATCCAGCCCAAAGTCATCCGCATGGAAAAAGCAGCGCAAGCTCATCGCCGTTTCTCTTTTGACGATCCTTTATCCTGATCAAGCCGTGTCTCTATAATAAAACGAGGACGCGATTTGATCTCGTAAAAAATCTGTCGGATATAAATGGATAAAAGGCATAGGGAAGACAATATCGCAATGCCTGTAATCAAGACAACGAAAACAAGCGTCGAAAACCCGCTGACTGATAGGCCCATTATTTTCGAGATAAGCGCGTCCCCTGCAACAATAAAGGCAAAAATAGCAAACAAGCCAAGCATAACCCAGATCAGCATCAAAGGCTTTGCTGAAAAACCGGTAAGGGAATCCAGCCCTAAGCGTATCTTTTTGAAAAAAGACCAACCACTTGTTCCATCAAGACGATCCACCGGAGTGAAACTGATCGTTTCTTGCTTAAAGCCTAACCAATGGACGACACCACGATAAAAAAACAGTTTTTCAGGCATGGCGCGCAAAATATCAGCAACCCTGCGATCCAACAGGATAAAATCACTTGCCGTTGAAATATCGGTATCTGTCACCCATTTGAATAATTTATAGAATCCGCGCGCCATCAATCGGTCAAAGAAACTTTCTTTCTGTCTTTCCAGCTTAACGCCTATAACAATATCCGCGCCATTCATCCATTTTTGCACCATCTCACCAATAAGCTGCGGTGGATGTTGCAAGTCACAATCAATTGTTACCAAGGCATCTCCGCTGGCAGCTGCAATCCCTGCAGCAATGGCACCCTCCTTACCAAAATTTTTCGCAAGCTTGATGCCAATAACATGGGATTTCTTGCTATTTTCATCAACAATATTGCGCCAGCTATTATCGCGAGAACCATCATCAACCAATATAATCTCATATTGATAATCGAGCCCGGAAAACACATCGCCAACTGCAGCAATAAATTTGGCAATATTTTTGCCCTCATTATAAACCGGTGCGATAATCGATATTTTTTTCATAATTTCTATCTGCCTGTTTATGATCTTTTGACATGAAATGGTTATGAAGAAAAGCCCTGTGAACAGAGTAAGAACAAGCTCGCAATCCACAGGCTGACATGACATTATAGCGATGATTCTTTATAAACCTGTCAGCAATCAACAACTGTAAGAAAACAACCTCCCTATGGATGATAATGAAACCGATCTGTTTGACGTTCTAAGTAATACACAGGCGCGTGCCCGTCAGACAGAACCCAGCCAGATACAACCCCAGAACAAGCAGGCACCCGTTCCACCTGCCGTCACACCGATGCCTGCCGCACCGGCCAGCACAACATCTTCAAGCAAGGCCGAAGAAGCCTATGATGCATCGGCCATCCGTGTACTGGAAGGACTGGAACCGGTTCGTTTGCGTCCCGGCATGTATATTGGCGGTACAGATTCCAAGGCTTTACACCATCTTTTTGCCGAAGTGATCGACAATGCCATGGATGAGGCTGTTGCCGGACATGCCAACTTTATCGAGGTTAATCTTGATGCAGACGGCTATTTAACAGTTTCAGATAATGGTCGTGGTATTCCGGTTGAAAACCATCCGCAAATGCCGGATAAGTCGACGCTAGAAGTCATTATGACCCAGCTTCATGCCGGTGGTAAATTCGACGGTAAAGCCTATGAAACATCGGGCGGGCTGCATGGTGTCGGTATTTCTGTCGTCAATGCGCTTGCCGATGATCTTGAGGTTGAAGTTGCTCGTGGTAAAAAACTCTATCGGCAACAATTTTCTCGCGGCGTACCACTCGGCCCCTTGCAAGAGCTCGGCGATATCCATAACCGCCGCGGCACACGCGTACGATTTCACCCCGATGCCGATATTTTTGGTCCACGTGCCGCGTTCGAACCAGATCGCATTTATAAAATGGCGCGCTCCAAAGCCTATCTTTTTGGCGGCGTTGAAATTCGCTGGAGTTGTGATCCTTCAAAACTTGATCCCAATAAGGATATTCCTGAAAAGGCTGTCTTCCATTTTCCGGGTGGATTAAAGGACTTTCTCACCTCTTCATTAGGGCCTGAACAGCGTATTACGGCTGAAGTTTTTGCCGGAAAAACCCAAGACCGCGGCGGCCACGGCTCGGTCGAATGGGCCGTTGCATGGTATGGTGGCGATGGTTTTGTCCATTCCTATTGTAATACAATTCCGACTGGCGAAGGTGGCACCCATGAAGCCGGCTTGCGTCAGGTGTTGATGCGTGGTCTCAAAGCCTATGGCGAGCTGATCAATAATAAACGTGCCAATATTATCACCACAGACGATGTGATGATCTCAGCCGCAGCCATGTTATCCGTCTTTATCCGCGAGCCCGAATTTGTCGGACAAACAAAAGACCGCCTGGCTACCGTCGAAGCACAACGCATCGTCGAAAACGCAGTCCGCGATCCGTTCGACCATTGGTTGGCCAATAGCCCGCAAGAAGCTTCGCGCCTGTTGGATTGGGTTATCGACCGTGCAGACGAGCGTCTGAAGCGCCGGCAGGAAAAGGAAATTACCCGTAAAACAGCCGTGCGCAAATTGCGTCTGCCCGGCAAACTTGCTGACTGCACACAAAATGCGGCGACCGGAGCAGAGCTTTTCATTGTCGAAGGGGATTCTGCTGGCGGTTCAGCCAAACAGGCGCGCAACCGTGCCAATCAGGCTATTCTACCGCTGCGGGGTAAAATATTGAATGTTGCCAGTGCCGGACGGGACAAACTGGTCGCTAACCAGCTGATTGGCGACCTCATACAGGCTTTAGGCTGTGGCACACGCTCCAAATACAAGGAAGATGATCTGCGTTATGACCGCATCATTATCATGACTGACGCCGACGTTGATGGCGCACATATTGCATCCTTGCTAATTACTTTCTTCTACCAAGAAATGCCCGATCTTATCCACGGCGGCCATCTTTATCTGGCCGTACCGCCACTTTACCGCATTGCACAAGGCGGCAAGGTTGCCTATGCCCGCGATGATGCACATAAAGACGAATTGCTCAAAACCGAATTTACCGGCCGCGGCAAAATTGAAATAGGCCGTTTCAAAGGTCTAGGCGAAATGCGTGCGGATCAATTGAAAGAAACAACCATGAACCCGAAGAAGCGCACGCTTTTGAAGGTCGAAATTGATCAGCTAAGCGATCAGGATACCCGCGAAACGGTTGATGATCTGATGGGAACAAGACCGGATGCACGATTCCGTTTTATTCAAGAAAATGCCGAATTCGCTCACGATCTGGATATCTGATCATTAAGTAGCTGCAGCATCAATAACCCGTATTTGCGGGGTAACACGGCCATTCCAAAAATTCAGTGTCAAATTACCCGCCAGATGGATGGCCTCTCCATTATGATCGGTTAAAAAATCACCCAATGGTGTTCCAACTGATCGGAATGCAATAGCTTTTATTTTTTGCCCCTGGCTATTAGCCATAGTCAGACTAAGATGTCCCTTACCGACTTCACGCAGATTGGTCAACCGATGATCCGGCAAAACCAGAACAGGCATCGGATTACCGGCACCATACGGCCCGGCTTTTTCAAGGCTTTCATAAAGCGAAACATTTGCCCCGCCTGCAGAGACAAGTCCATCAACAAACAATGTTGCTGTATGCCTGATTTTATCGACTGTCGAGCCTATTTTCTGCTCCATCCATTGACGAAAGGTATCAACCCTATAGTCTGCAATGGTAATACCCGCGGCCATGGCATGACCTCCGCCTTTCAACAATAAGCCATCCTCCACCCCTTGGCGAACAAGTGCACCTAAATCGATCCCCATGACAGAGCGCCCAGACCCCGTACCGCTTCCATCACTCTTCAACGCAATTGCAAAAGCAGGACACTGGAAACGTTCCTTCAAGCGGGCAGCCAACAGGCCAACAATACCCGGATGCCAATCCGCACTTGCCACAACAATCACAGACGGTGTCTCTCCCGTCATCAAAAGTGGCAGTAAACTTGCTTCGGCCTGCTCCAATTGTTCACTTTCCATAGCCTGACGCATTTCATTAAGGTCATTTAACTGTTCCGCAATCTGATCCGCTTCATCAGAATCATCGATGGATAGCAGTTTGGCACCAAGAGCCTGGTCACCTATACGGCCACCTGCATTGATCCGCGGACCGATAACAAATCCGAAATGGAAAGTATTAAGAGGTTCACCAATACGCGCTACTTTTGCCAACGCAGCAATCCCCTTGTTTTGCAATGTCCGTCCAACCTGTAAACCTTTAACAACAAAAGCACGATTAACACCGATAAGCGGTACAACATCACAAACAGTCGCCAGTGCCACCAGATCCAAATAAGAAAGAAGATCCGGCAAAGGACCTACCTCCTTACCCCGTAATTGCCGGCATATCTGCGCCAACGCCATAAAGACCACGCCAGCAGCGCAAAGATGTCCCTGCCCTGATAAATCATCGGGGCGATTGGGATTAACCAATGCATTGGCCTTATCATGGATCGCATCCATCTGATGATGATCCAGTACCACAACATCACCACCCGCATTACGGGCCGCCGCAATTGCCTCAGGACTATTCGCGCCGCAATCCACCGTGATGATAAGCGAAGCACCATCCTCAACCAGCATGCGCATGGCATTTTCATTCGGACCATAGCCTTCAACCATACGATCCGGAATATAAATAGGACAGGAAATACCGAAATGCCGTAGAAAGCGGGCCATAATAGCTGATGAACATGCGCCATCAACATCATAGTCACCAAAAATTGCTATCTTTTCCCGCGATTGGATCGCCTGGGCAATACGATTTGCCGCCTTATCCATATCTGTAAAGACCAGCGGATCAGGCATTAGATTTTTTAAAGTCGGATCAAGATAGGAAAGCGCATCATATTCATCAATACCACGAGCAGAAAGAACAGAAGCAACAAGATCGGAAAGTCCGAATTTCTGAGAAATCGCCAAGGCATTATTGCGCTGCTGAACATCCAGCCTACTAAGCCAGCTTTGCCCTGATGCCGATTTTTCAACATTTAAAAGATACTTCTGATCAATACTTTGTGCCATATCTCATCTTATCCCAATCCCCTCCACCAAAAACAGGAAAAAATACATAACAATAAAAAAGCCCGATAAATCGGGCTTTTTTAACCAATATACAGACAACCTGCATCAATCAAACTTGGCTATATCCTGATGGCGCGCACGAATATTACGCACCGTACCTGTATGTGAGCGCATGACAATCGTATCGGTCTGGATATAGTTACGGGCAAACTTAACCCCCATAAGCATATTGCCATCAGTCACGCCGGTTGCAGCAAACAACACATCGCCACGGGCCATTTCACTCATGTCATAAACTTTTTTAGGGTCAGACACCCCCATTTTGGCAGCACGGGCAATCTTTTCTTCCGTATTGAGCTGCAAGCGGCCCTGCATCTGACCGCCGATACAACGAAGCGCTGCCGCTGCCAACACACCTTCAGGCGCACCACCGATACCGATATAGATATCAATACCGGTTTCATCCGGATCTGTTGTATGGATAACACCGGCCACATCGCCATCACCAATCAAACGGATTGATGCACCAGTCGCCCGAACCTCATCAATCAGCTTGGCGTGACGTGGACGATCCATGATACAAGCGGTGATCTGATTGACCGCAACACCTTTGGCTTTGGCCAATGCGTGAATATTATCAGCAGGCGCCGCATCAATATCAACAACCCCCTTAGGATAGCCCGGTCCAATAGCGATTTTTTCCATATAGACATCGGGAGCGTAAAGCAGATTGCCTTTTTCAGCGATGGCAATAACAGCCAATGAATTCGGCAAATTCTTGGCACATATTGTAGTGCCTTCCAGCGGATCAAGAGCAATATCGACAGCTGGACCTTTTTTTGTGCCAACTTCTTCACCAATATAAAGCATCGGTGCCTCGTCACGCTCGCCCTCACCGATAACAACAGTACCATCAATCGGTAATCGGTTAAGCTCTTGACGCATAGCGTCCACAGCCGCCTGATCTGCAGCCTTTTCATCACCGCGACCACGAATCCGTGCCGCCGCAACAGCTGCACGTTCCGTTACACGGGCTAATTCCAGTGTCAGAATACGGTCAAGACCTTGAAAGGAAGCGTCAGATGATTTCGGCATAATAATTTTCCCAGCCAAATAACAGAATTTACACACGTATCTGTCTTCATGACAAACACATTATTTATATCTTTTCGCAAGAACTGACGCCGCTCGCAAGAGGGAGCCATTCAAATTCCTATGATAAATGAAACATAACACCAATTTATGTGACTACCAGTCCCATTATTTTATCCCGCAGGCCGCTCAATCCTGATCATTTGCGGCTTATCAACCAGATTATTATCAGCAGTAATCGCATCAAGCGCCTTGCGTACTGCTGATTCTGTCGTCTCATGCGTAATCAGAATAATTGTTTTGGTGCCTGGCTGGATATTTTCCGCAACAGGCCGCTGAACAATTGATTCCAGCGAAATATCATTATCCGCCATACGTTTGGCAACACTGGCAAAAACCCCTGTACGGTCATGAACCGTCAAACGAATAAAATACCCACCAGCATGAGCACGCATACGCGCTTTCTTATAAGGCGCAAGTGCCATAGCCGGCGTACCAAAAACAGGACCATGCTGAAAACCCGGTTGAGACTTGGCTATATCGGCCAAATCACCAATAACGGCAGAGGCTGTTGCATCACCACCCGCGCCAGGCCCCGACAACAAAAGCTCACCCAACAGATCAGTCTGAATAGAAACGGCATTGGTAACACCTTGAACCTGTGCGATCACCGAGGATGTCGGCACCATAGTCGGATGAACGCGTTGTTCGATACCAGTATCGGTTTTAACTGCAACACCAAGCAATTTTATGCGATAACCAAGCTCATCGGCAGCCCGAATATCAGCCAGCGATATATTGCTAATGCCCTCGATATAAATATCATCAACCGCAAGGACAGAACCGAAAGCAAGGCTTGTCAGGAGTGCCAGCTTGTGCGCTGTATCATTACCTTCGATATCAAAAGCCGGATCGGCTTCTGCATATCCCAGCTTTTGTGCATCTTTAAGACAATCGGCAAATGAAATACTCTCTGCCAGCATACGGGTTAGAATATAGTTACACGTGCCATTTAGAATACCATACACACGACTGACACGATTACCGGAGAGCGATTCACGCATCGCCTTGATAACCGGAATACCACCAGCAACAGCAGCTTCAAAGTTGAGCAATACCCCCCTTTTTTCAGCAATCTTTGCTAACAATACTCCGTGACGCGCCAGAAGTGCCTTATTGGCTGTCACAACATGATGACCTGCTTTCAGCGCCTTTTCAACGCTATGATAAGCAGCCCCATCTTCACCGCCTATAAGTTCGACAAAAACATCAATCTTGTCGGATATCGCCAGCTCTTCAGCATGATCAAACCATTCGATATTATCAGCATTAAAGCCACGATCACGCTTTTTGTCGCGTGCACTGGCAGCAACAACATGGATAGGACGCCCACATTGGCGAGTCAGCATCTCTGCTTTATCCTGCAAGATGCGAACCACCGAACTACCTACCGTGCCTAATCCGGCAACACCGATTTTTAATGCGTCGCTCATTATATTTCTGTCTATTTATTCTCTTCTGAGAAGAAGCGTTTAATATTACGCGCCGCCTGTCTTAAGCGATGCTCGTTTTCAACCAGCGCAATACGCACATGATCATCACCATGCTCACCAAAGCCAAGACCGGGAGCTACAGCTACATCGGCTTTTTCAATCAACAATTTTGCAAATTCAACGGAACCAAGATGCTTGAACCTTTCAGGTATCGGCGCCCATGCAAACATAGTCGCAGCAGGTGGTGGCACATCCCAACCGGCACGCGCAAAACTTTCAACCATGACATCACGACGCTTGCGATAAACATCACGAACCATCTCAATATCATTGCCATTACCGTTCAGCGCAGCTGTTGCTGCAATCTGGATCGGCGTAAAAGCACCATAATCAAGATAAGATTTGACACGGGTCAAGGCTGCAATCAACCTTTCGTTGCCAACAGCAAACCCCATACGCCAGCCTGGCATCGAAAAAGTTTTCGACATCGAGGTAAATTCAACTGCAACATCCATTGCACCCGGTACTTCCAACAAAGATGGCGGCGGATTGTTATCAAAATAAATTTCAGAATAGGCCAGATCCGACAAAAGAATAATGTCATGCTTTTTAGCAAAAGCGACAACCTCTTTATAGAAATCAAGATCAGCCACATAAGCAGTCGGATTGGATGGATAACTTAAAATAGCCGCAATGGGCTTGGGAATCGAATGACGAACAGCCCGGTCAAGCGCCTGCATAAATTCATCCCCCGGCTTGGCCGGCAAAGAGCGAATAACACCGCCGGACATGATAAAGCCAAAGGAATGAATCGGATAGGTTGGGTCTGGACATAGGATAACATCCCCCGGTGCCGTAATGGCCTGCGCCATATTGGCAAAACCTTCCTTAGACCCCAAGGTTGCAACAATCTGAGTATCTGGATTGAGTTTAATACCAAAACGACGTTGATAATAATTGGCCTGTGCCTTGCGCAAGCCCGGAATGCCTTTGGATGCCGAATAACGATGGGTACGTGGATCATGAACCACTTCGATCAGCTTATCGACAATATGTTTAGGTGTCGGCAAATCAGGATTGCCCATGCCAAGATCAATAATGTCGGCTCCACCCGCTCGTGCCGCCGCCTTCAGGCGGTTAACCTGCTCAAAGACATAAGGCGGGAGGCGACGAATTTTATGAAATTCTTCCGACATCATTTTTCCATTAGTTTAGGTTAGTATTCTAGCGATTACCGCTTTTTTCAATTTCTTGCAGGGTCTTTTCAGCTTCCCGACGCGCATCTTCTTTTGCATCGACAGGAGATTCTGCCTTTGCGGCAGCGACACCCGGCAGGCTCTTCAAACGACGCTTATCCCGATCAAGCTGAGTGGTAAGCTTTTCACGCTCTTCATCTGTGAACTGCGCCGTTGCCGCCTGCGGCTGGGTAAAGTGTGGATAGGTATTTGTCTGCTGGGCGCTTTCATTCGCTGCAAATGAGAATTCCTGTCCTCTACCACAAGCCGACACAAGCCCGCACAGCGATAAAAGCGCCACAAAGCGCCATAATTTGGATTTAATCACCATGTGCCATCCATTCATCCTGCTAATATTGACATCTACCAATTGATTATTGTGCGCTTGTCGTCAAGACGTGTTTTACAGTAAGTGGCTGTCTTCATACAATTTTGGTGGTTTTATCGCAATAACTTGATAGAAGCACTATAAATTTAAAGCCTGAAACACAACGTGATGAACAATTGGGGACATAAACAGCGCTAACATTGCACCCTGTGCTATGATCCTTTATTCACAATAGAACGAAGCGGAAGATTTTCTGATTCTTTAACACAAGTGAATGTGCCCAATCGGAGTGGTCTTTTGGCAAAATGTCGTCAATCCTTTAAGATGCCATTATTGTATCGACTTTATCCCCTATTGAAACGGGCACTCCTATTTGCATCATTGGTTCTCACCTTATCTGCCTGTAACACGACCGGGTCCCTGTCACCCGACCTTGCCCAATCAACACCTACCAACGAAGCCAGCGCAACACCCCAAGACGCTGATTCGCCAACGGACAGCTCACAAACACAGACAGACATGCCAACCGAATCCGTAGCCACCGATCCCAATGCAACAACGGTGCCCTTGCCACAAAGCAACCCTCAAGATTCGGCACCAAAAGTCCAAACCGCTTTGGCCGAACAACAACCGACCGAAAAACCTAAAAAGACGGCGTTGTTTTCATTTGGCAAAAAAAAACAAGAACCTGAATTAACGCCCCAGCCCACACAACAGGCTGAAACACAACAAACAACGACACCACAAGTCGCTCAACAGGCCCAGATCGCCGATGACACAGCCTCAAACAGTCCAAGCGAACCATCCGGCACTGTGCAAGTTCCACCACAACGCGATGCACAAAGCCAGCAAAAGGGATCCTTGATGCGTCTTTTTGGGTCCAGCAAGAAAGAACCCAAATTGGGCTCTCCAAAACCGGAAGAAAAACAGGTTGCTGCCATCGTGCCGCTCCCCAAAACCCAACCGCCTCATAAAAAAGACCCCAGTGAATATAATGACGTTCTACCCGGTGTGCGCCCTAATGGCGGGATTGTTATCAAACACCGCAGCAGTCTTTATGACGACACAGATATCGATGCCAACGAATCAGATTATACGCCAACCTATACATTAGCCTCGCTCGGCGGTCTGGGCCGCAATCTGCCTAACGGCCTACGGGTGGCCCGGGAAGGAATCGAAGTTTCATGTCTCAAACCCCAGCTTGTTGGTATATTGAAAACAATTGAACGGCGGTTTGGCCAACCGGTTATCATTACATCCGGTTATCGCAGTCCTGCCTATAACCGCAAGGTCAACGGTGCCAAGCGCTCGATGCATATGGCGTGTGCAGCCGCTGACATACAGGTACCAGGCGTTAGCAAAATGGAAGTCGCTAAATTTGTCCGCGCTTTACCCGGCCGGGGTGGGGTCGGCACCTATTGTCATCAGTCTATTCATGTTGATGTCGGTCCAAAACGTGATTGGAATTGGGCTTGTAGCGCAAAAAAGTAATTTTTTTTGAAAAAAAACACAAACTGGGCTTGCGGATAAAAAATATCCTCTCTATAAGCCAGTCTCACTGGTCCGCGCCCATCGTCTAGCGGTTAGGACGCCGCCCTTTCACGGCGGAAACAGGGGTTCGATTCCCCTTGGGCGTACCAGTATTGTCCTACATAACCATTTGATTTCCCAAGATAATTATTGATTGATTTCAGAGTGTTTTTTGAAACACAGCGCTTTTGTGTCCCAAACTGAACAAAAAAACATACAATTAAATTAAAAAAGCAGACGCACAGATAGCCAGCAAAGCGGTCATTAAATCAAGTGTCCAACGATAAAGCCGCAAAGCTCTTTTTATATCAAACGGAGTTGGGACAGCTCCATTTTCGTTTTGATAAGAATCATCCGTCAAAATACCACCATAAAAACGTGGCCCTGCGAGACTGATCTCAAGCGCCGCCGCAAAAGCAGCTTCCGGCCAACCGGCATTAGGCGAACGATGACGAGAAGCGTCAGCGAAAAGAATATGCAATCCACGTCGAAAAGCCGCTCTACCCTTTCTCATCCAGACAATGAATAGAACCATCAAGGCGTTCAAGCGTGCGGGAATATAATTGGAAAAATCATCCAATTTGGCAGCAGCGTAACCAAAGTCACTAAACCGTTCATTCTTATGGCCAATCATCGAATCTGCGGTATTGAGCATCTTATAGGCAAAAAGCCCCGGTAACCCCAAAAGAAGAAACCAAAAAACCGGAGCAACAATACCGTCGGACATATTTTCCGCAAGGCTTTCAATCGCCGCGCGACAAACACCCGTTTCATCCAATTTTTGTGGGTCACGCCCAACAATCTGCGATACAGCATGTCGCGCCCCGGAAATTCCCGCACTGTCAAAAGCTATTGCAACCGCCTGCACATGATCACGTAGACTTTTCTGGGCAATAAAGACCGAACCGATCAAGGCTTCAATCACACTTCCCCACCAGCCAAGCGGATACAATAAAAGCTGGATTATATATGCAATACAGATACTGACAAAAAGACACGCAACAATTGTCAGCCAACCATAATAGAAACGTTTTCGCGCAAGAAAATTGGCATTGTTCAAATGTTGCTCAAACCATGCAATCAAGCGGCCAAAAAGCACAACCGGATGCGGCAAACGCCGCCATAAGCCATCAGGGTCTCCAATAAAACGGTCAAAAACAACCGCCAGCAAGACAACAATAAAGACATGCCCCAATGATTTTATTCCGTATCCTTATACGCAGAATCGCGCTTTTCCAGATACCATGAATAACAGAAAATAACCAAGCCGGTTGCTGTAAGTGCAGCTCCTAGAAATCCAGTGGCATCATAGCTGAACCCGAGAGATAGCATGATACCACCACCAAATGCCCCCAAGGCATTACCGGTATTGAAAGCCGACTGGACCAGCGCACCAGCCAATGTTTTGGCATGGGCTGCAACATCCATAATCCGCGTCTGGATCGACGGCATGCTGGCAAAAGACGTCCCAACCAGAAAACAGCCTATCGCTGCACTGACTTTAGCATGTGATAGGAAGTAAAAAAGGAAATAGATCAATGCGCTAGTTAAAGTTGTAAAACAAATTGTCTTCATAATACCGATACGCGACGAAATCATCGGTCCGACAAGATTGCCTACCACCATGCCACAACCGATAAGCGGCATGATAAAAGGAACCATATCCAATGAATACCCGGCCTCTTCAATCAATATTTTTTTGATATAGGTAAAAACTGCAAACAGCCCTCCACTCCCAATGGAAACAACAGCCAACATCAGCCAAACCTGTTTCTGTTTTAATGCGCCAAGCTCCAACAGCGGACTGGAGCTGATAGCGGTCGCAGAAGTTGGTAGATAAAATGCCACCATAATGGCACAAAAAACCGCAACAATACCAACAAGGATGAAAGCCACCTGCCAATTAAAAATTTGGCCGATAAATGTAGCCCCGGGAGCTCCAACAACGGTTGCAATCGTCAACCCCAGCATAATATAGCCAATGGCTTTCGGACGGTCACGAACCGCCACCATACCAGAACCGGCAAGAGCCGCGACACCGAAATAGATACCATGTGGTAAACCACTGAGAAAGCGCAACCCCACCAAACTTGCATAACTAAAAGCAAAAGCACTGGTAATATTGGCCAACGCATAAAAAAGCATCAACCCAATCAGCAAATTCTTGCGCGGCATTTTAGCCGTAGCAACAGCCAATATTGGCGCTCCAATCACAACCCCCATAGCATAAGCAGCAATATAATGGCTAGCTGTCGGATCATCCACACCCGTTGTTTTCGCCATTTCCGGTAACAGGCCCATACTGACAAATTCAGCCGTACCAATAGCAAAACTGCCCACGGCAAGCGCCAGCAAAGCCAAGCGGCGGCTCCGTGCACTCATATCCGGCAAGGGCGCGGATTTATAAATGATATCCGACATATTTATAGAGCCTGAAATTTAAGCAAATAACGATTGATATGCTATCTGCTGTTTTTAAATCGCCATTTCAAGAGGTAACATCATCTTGTCAACCTATTACGATTGATACAGATCATTCTTCCATGTCGAGAATATGGATGAACGAACCTGCTACATTGCCCTCGCGTAATCCCATATCACCGAGCGATGTTCCTAACGCATCACGCGCTTTGAACAATGGTGTTGCGCCACTTTCCGATATAATCGATGTATAATGATATTCATGGCCACGCAAATGGCCGCGCCATGGAAAATCCCCCATAGCCTCCAATAACCGATACCCCAAATGAAGCTTTTTCTGCTTGAAACTGGTTTCAAGCGGCAGCAGGCCAAGCATATCATGCTTGAATCCATTTTCATCTTCCAAAGACCGCCCCAAAACCATGTAGCCACCGCACTCTCCGTACACAGGCGCCCCATTGGCTGCCATCCGGCGTAGGCCATCCATAAATATTTTATTCTGACTCAGCTTTTGTGCGTGCAATTCGGGATAGCCCCCCGGCAAATAAACCGCATCAGCTGTTTGACTAGGAACTTCGTCATTCAAAGGCGAAAAAAATGATATTTCTGCCCCACGACGGCGCCACCCCCCCAATAAATGGGCATAGCAAAAACTGAAAGCATCATCGCGCGCCACGGCGATATGCTGTCCTAAAGGAGCCAACCGTGGAATCGCCGCAGCTTTGGCAAGATTGCCTGCAAAGTCTGAAATACGAATGATCGTATCAATATCCACGCAAGATGCAATTTTATCCGCTGCCTTCTGAATGAAAGAATTCAGTGTTTTACATTCTTGCGCCTGCACCAAACCCAAATGGCGCTCTTCCAAAACAAGATCCGGGTCACGATGGATGACACCTAGAATGGATACAGCAAGCGGGGCAAGTGCATCACGCAACATCCGTTCATGTCGCGGACCACCAACCTTGTTCAGGATAATACCGGCAATATAAAGCCCCGGCATATGACTGATAAAACCACGCACAACAGCCGCAATAGAGTGGGATTGTTTGGCGCAATCGACCACCAAAACAACAGGAAAAGCCAACATATAAGCAAGATCAGCTGAAGACCCCGTGCCATCGGCAGCACCGTCATAAAGTCCCATCATGCCTTCTATAACAATTGTTCTTCCACCTTCATTCAAACGAGAAGAAAGAGCACTGATCAAATCAGGGCGCATAGCCCATGGATCAAGATTATAACTGGAAACATCACAAGCGGCCTGGTGGAATAAAGGATCAATATAATCGGGTCCGGCCTTAACCGGAGATAAAGCAATTCCTCTATCTTTCAAAGCCCGTAACAAAGCCAATGTGACAACAGTCTTTCCGGAACCGGAAGTCGGCGCAGCGATTAAAAAACCTTTCATTCGGTACCCTCCCCGCTTTTCCACCACGCCAGGTCTTTGTGCAATGAGGCAACCTCGCCAATAACGACAACACAAGGTGCTTCCATTTTTTCCCGTTCGGCAACAGCAATGGCATCGCAAAGCCGTGTCTCAACCATGCGCTGTCTTGTCGTCGTCGCATGTGAGATAAAGGTAACAGGGCAAGTTCCATCCATACCGGCGCCCTGTAATTTCTGCACAATTTCACCGATATGACGTATAGCCATATAAAGGATAAGAACCGGTGCAGCCTTGACAATCGCGGGCCAATCAAAGGACTTAGGCACACCGCCATCGGCATCATGCCCCGTCAGAAAAAGCACACTTTGGTTGATCGTGCGATGCGTAATTGGAATACCAGCATAACTAGGGCCGGCAATGCCAGCCGTAACACCGGGAATCACCCGAAAAGTTATACCTGCTTTGGCCAGCGCCAGAGCTTCTTCACCTCCGCGGCCAAAAACAAAAGGATCCCCACCCTTAAGCCGCAAGACGCGTTTGCCCTCACAGGCAAGCTTAATCATCCGGTCTGTAATTTCCTTTTGCTTAGGCGATGGTATGCCACCTCTTTTACCGGCAAACTCAATGACCGCATCCTTGCGCGCCAATGTCAAACAGGACTGATCTACCAAAGCATCATAAAGAATATGATCAGCTTGGGAAATGGCGTGTGCAGCATGTAACGTCAAAAGACCAGGATCGCCCGGTCCAGCGCCGGTCAACCAGACATGACCGCCCTCAAATTCGGGTAACTTAAAAGGCTGCGGTAGCTGCATCAAAGAGACTTTCCGGCAAACAGATAAAACAGGAATCATTTTTCCCGTTATTTATTATCTTATCACAAGATAAATACTATAAAGTTTTACCTTAAAGAACTATAAAAATATCATGAAAGAACAAACGCCGACTATTGCAAGAAAACCGGACAGCCCATTAAAAAAAGGCTGGACAACCGGCGCTTGTGCAACAGCCGCCACGAAAGCCGCCCTGACAGCTCTTATTACCGGTGAGTTTCCCGACCCTGTCGGCATCATTCTACCTAAAGGCGATGTTCCCTATTTTCCTCTGGCTCTGGCAAGCCTTGGCGAAGGCTATGCCATAGCCGGCATTATCAAAGACGCCGGAGATGATCCGGATGTCACCCATGGCGCAACCATTATCGCCACAGTGCATCCTGCACCACCAGGCAGCGGTATTATTTTCAAAGCTGGCGAAGGTGTCGGCACAGTCACACGCGCCGGATTGCCGATCAAACCGGGTGAAGCTGCCATCAATCCGGTCCCACGCCAACTCATGCGTGCTGTCTGTGAAGAGCTATGCTGTGAATATGGTTTACCAGCCGATCTCGTCATTATTATTTCCGTTCCAAATGGCGCAGAAATAGCCCAAAAAACCATGAATGGCCGCCTCGGCATTGTCGGCGGCATATCCATTCTTGGCACGACCGGCGTTGTTAATCCTTTTTCCTGCTCATCATGGATCCATTCCATCCATCGCGGTATTGACGTTGCACGCGCAGCTGGTCAACAGCACATCATTGCCGCCACAGGATCGACATCAGAAGAGGCCGCTCAAAAACTATATGACCTACCTGAATTTGCCCTAATCGATATGGGGGACTTTATCGGCGGCGTCCTCAAATATCTGCGCCACCATCCTATAAATAAAATTACCCTTGCAGGCGGTTTTGCAAAATTGACCAAATTCGCCCAAGGTGCACTTGATCTCCATTCATCACGCAGTAGTGTCGATTTCAAACAATTATGGCAAATAGCACAAAAAGCAAATGTGGATGCCTCTTTACAAGATGCCATCATCAACGCCAATACAGCCAAGCAGGTGCTTGATCTTGCTGGCAGCAAAAGGGAAATACTTGCCAATTTTGTTGCGCAATCATGCCAAAGCCACGCGCTTAATATATTGCAGGGTACGCCGGTCAGTGTTGAAATTATTATTACCGATCGCGAGGGTAGCATAATTGCCCAAGTCTAGGCGTATTCTTATTCTCGGCGGCACGCATGAAGCTTATTTATTGGCCCACCATCTGATTGCACAGGGCCATGATGTGGTCTCTTCACTGGCAGGACGCACATGCAATCCGCGTTTGCCAGAAGGTCGACACCGAATTGGCGGCTTTGGCGGCATAGACGGCCTTGCCAACTATATAAAGCAACATGAAATTGCACTTATTATTGATGCAACCCATCCCTTCGCCTTTCAAATTCATGACAATGCACGATACGCGGCAACCTTAAGTGCTATACCGCTGTTACGGCTGGAACGACCAATATGGCAAAGGCAGTCTGGAGATAACTGGATCACGGTTGATAATCTGGATCAGGCAGCCTCAAAACTACCGACTGGCTCAACCGTATTTTTAGCACTGGGACGACAACACCTTACTCCTTTTTTGAAACGCCCGGATGTCAAGCTGATAGCTCGCATGATTGATAAGCCAAACCATATTGAAAATACGAGCACGTTTAAAATCATTCTGGCAAAGCCTAAAACACTAGAAGAAGAAATAAGCTTTCTTATGGAAAACCATATTCATCTGATTGTATCGCGTAATGCTGGCGGAGAACAATCCTATGCCAAAATTGCTGCCGCACGACAGCTTGGCTTACCCGTTATCATGATCAATAGACCCAAAGGTACCCCCCCCTGCGACTGTACAACAATAACAGAAATCGACAATCAACTGTCGCGCTTATTACCGGCATAGAGAGATGAAAAATCGAATTGTTCTGATGCCAAGGCTCGGCCAATAAAAACAATTGCCGTGCGTTCAATCTTTTCATCGCTCATCCGCTGTGCAATCTGCCCCAATTCTGCCCGTATAATCTTCTCATCATTATAACCGATACGATAGGCTGCCACAGCCGGACAATCATCCCCATAGAGAACACTCAACTCATCAACCATGGATGCAATTTGTCCCGCAGCCAAATGAAGCACCATTGTCGCACCGGATTGCGCCAGATTGGCAAGCGTTTCACCTTCCGGCATGGCAGAAGAGTTTTTTGCAGCCCGCGTCAAAATGAGTGACTGGTTGATACCCGGCAACGTCAACTCCTGCTTCATTGCAGCCGCTGCTGCTGCAAAAGCCGGTACGCCCGGTGTTACATCATAATCAATACCGAGTCTGTCTAATTGTGCCATTTGTTCAGCAGTCGCACCATAAATAGACGGATCACCGGAATGCACCCGAGCCACATCCAACCCACGGTCATGCGCAGCTTCCATTTCGGCAACAATCTCGTCAAGTGACAATGCGAAACTATCGATAAGTCTTGCACCTTCAGGCGCATTCGCAATAATTTCTTGCGAAACAAGAGAACCAGCATAGATACACACAGGACAAGACCGGATCAATTCCAATCCGCGCACCGTTATTAAATCCGCAGCCCCCGGCCCTGCACCAATAAAATGAACTGTCATTTCTTTGCCCCTTTTTGATAGGCAATAGCAATTGTCGCTCCCTTTATTTTTGTTTTTTCTAATACCAGTTCAGCGCCTTTTCCAGCCGTTGCTAGAGCCGCAGATTCTGCTACGCCATGGCACCCAATCTTTTTGAAAACACTATTGGACGGATTGGCAATAAATGGAGTCATATATTCAAGAAAATCGCTATCATATTGTTGTAAAGGCACGGCAAAACTACGCTGCAACGGCTCAATCAACTGCATTTGGTTTTTATCATCATATTTTATCAAAGTCGCTATCGCATTAAAGCATTCAATATCAAGCTCTTTCATTTTCTGCTGGATTAGATTGATAACGTCACCCACGTCCACATGACTAGAAAAGCCAAACCCCAGAAAATAACCTTGCCCATAGAAAAGCGCATTCAAAGCAAACAAAATTTCAAAATAAGCATCACGATCCTGCTTATCGAGAAATTCCGGCTTTTCGGTTGACAAAAAATCAACCGCAATTTGTGGGTGAATTTCCTGTCGCTCTACCCGTGCCAACAAATCATAGAAAAATTCCGCATTATTTCCATAATACCATGCGCCAAGACTCATCACCCAATCACTATCGTCCCCTGGAACAGCCTCTTCCAAAGTGGCATAAAACAAGGTGTCAAAATCATTGCCCTTGGCGTTATAAAGCAGATCATAAGGCCAGAACCACAAATAACTATCCAGCATTGTGTTTCTTTGCCCCTCCAAAATAAGCATATTGGCGCAAGAGCCGGCATGATAACGTCGCATAATATCGCAAAAAAAAGACCGGCTCCATGGCATATAGGAGACAATAGGCATCACACTTGAGCCATCCGCTATATTGACACTCAAAAAGGCCCCGACCGATGCATTGCTTTCCCAATCAACAAAGATAAAAACATCGCCATATTTTTGCGCTTTGATCTGTTTGCCATCACGTTCTAACACAATGGAAACAGCGTTATCTTCCGCCCGCCAGACACCGCAAAAAATACCATACTTAAAAAAGCCGTCATAAAAATCGACAATAAATGAATGGCTTGGCCAAAGAAGCGATGATGCCCCAGGATAATCGGCACTATTTTCGGTTTCTTCACCGTATTTTTGGGCCGACAACAGGATATAACAGTTATCGTCTGTGATTTTTGTCAAAAAAGCATAAATATCACAAATGAATGGACCGCGGAAAATAGTCAGCGCCATATCATCTTTTTGCGTATGAAATAGGCATTGCCAATCTTCTTTGAAGCAGTCACGACCTGAAAAAATAAAGCTTCCATCGTCTTTCTTGGCTGCTTCATCGGCAAAATACTCATTGAGCCTGTTGAATATAAACTGCCTTAAAGCGTTAGTGATTTCAGCCATCAGCTTTTGCGCGCTGCAGCCACTTCTTCGGCTGTCACACCAAGAATAGCGGCAATACGCTTGATCAGCGCCACTTCGTCGGCATCGATATGTTTATCGGCAACAGCAATCTGCATCAAATTTTCGATCAATGAAAAACGCCGTTCAGGTGCCATCTCTCCAAAGAGGGCCGCCGCCTGACCAGTTGTTGTCTCATAGCCAAAATCACGCAAATACTGGATGACATCAGGCAATGCATCGCGCTCGATACCGAATTGCTCCTTGGCAATTTTTGCAAAAGTCTGCGCTTCCCCCACGCTTTGTTCGCCATCGGCAAAAACAAGCTGGATCAGTAAAAGCAATTCAGCTGCCGTTGCCGGATCATCAGCAACCTTGCGCACCGCATTATGACGGGAAAAATAATTAGCAATCCGTTGAAACATATCCCGCTCCATTCAGCCTGTTTAAATTAGTGCGAGAGTGACAAGAGCAAGCGTAAAACACAAGCCTGTTACACACAAAAACCCAAAATAAAATTATCTTTATTCGCGATAAATTGAAGATTAGACGGTTTGCATATCTAATTTTTAGGCTAAAGAAGAAAAATGGATTTTTTTAGTGACCATACACTGTGGATTTTGGTCTTTGCCGCTTTTTCAGCTGGCATGATCGATTCTATATCCGGTGGGGGTGGCCTGATTACCCTTCCGGCTTTTCTGTTAGCCGGAGTCCCCCCTGTAACCGCACTTGGCACAAACAAGTTGCAATCCCTGTTCGGCTCACTATCGGCAACCATCGCCTATGCCCGTGCCGGTCATGTCAATTTAAAAACCCAATGGCAACAAGCGCTTTGCGCTTTTATTGGCAGTATTATCGGTGCCTGCGTCACAGTCTTACTGCCGCCTTCCATCCTGCAAGCCTGTCTGCCAATCCTTTTGATTTTTGTTGCTGTATATTTTGCTTTTAAACCCAACCTCAATGATGTGGATCGCAGCCATCGCATACGCCCTATCATATTCTGTCTGACAATAGCACCGCTTATCGGCTTTTATGACGGGCTTTTCGGCCCCGGTGCTGGATCATTCTATATGCTGGCCTTTGTTTCTTTAGCCGGATACGGCATTTTAAAAGCTACCGCCCATACAAAATTATTAAACTTTTCATCCAACATCGGTGGATTTATTGCTTTTGCCTTTGTTGGCAGCATCGACTTTCGCCTTGGCATTGCTATGGGCATCGCCCAATTTATCGGCGCCCAGATAGGGGCACGTATCGCTATGCGTATTGGTGCACGCCTGATCAAGCCCTTACTGGTGATTGTCTGTATTGCACTGGCTGTCAAATTATTATGGGACCCACATAATCCGCTGCGCGAATTCCTACATCTTTAATGATAAGAAAATCACGCCGATACCGATCATCGCAACGCCGAACCAATTGATCAAAGAGAGTTTTTCACCCAAAAATGAAACACCGAAAATTGCCACTAAAATAACCGAAAGCTTGTCAATTGGCGCAACGCGAGCCGCATCACCAATCTGCAAGGCACGAAAATAGGCAAGCCATGAAGCTCCCGTCGCAAGTCCTGACAAGACCAGAAAAATCCATGATTTGAGACTAATTTGCGATGGCTTATACCATTGGTCGGTCACCGTTAGAAAAAAACATAAGGCAGCAGTAATGACCAATGTACGTACCAACGTTGCAAAATCGGAATTAATGCCATGAATCCCGACCTTGGCAAAAATTGCCGTTAATGCCGCAAAAATTGCTGATAAAAACGCCCAAAATTGCCAGCTCGCCGCCATTTTATCCCATCCTTATTCTTGTTTATACGATCTTTTAAAATTCAACTCCCTGCTGGCCTTTAATACCGGCCCGAAAAGGATGTTTAACCAATTCCATTTCGGTAACCAGATCAGCCTTTTCAATCAATTCATCCTTAGCATTGCGCCCCGTTATGACAACATGTTTCATAAAAGGCCGTCTTTCAAGGGCATTTAACACCCTATCGAGTGATAGATAATCATAACGCAAGACAATATTGAGTTCATCACAAACAACAAGATCTGTCTCATCATCCAAAATCATGGCTTCCGCCAGCGCCCATGATTTTTCCGCCATCTCAATATCACGGTTGCGATCCTGCGTTTCCCATGTAAACCCTTCACCAAAGGCGTAAACCTTAACCTGATTACCAAATTTTTCCAGTGCCAGCCGTTCACCTGTTACACGCGACCCTTTGCCAAACTGCACAATGCCGACTTTCATACCATGACCCAATGCACGAAACACCATTCCGAAAGCAGCTGTCGACTTGCCTTTGCCTTTGCCCGTATTGACAATCAGCAAACCTTTTTCACCGGTTTTATCGGCGTCTATTTTTTCCCGAGCCAGTGCTTTTTTTTGCATTTTGACCGCATGACGTGCATTAAACTCTTCCTCATCCATATCAGCTTTTTGTGTCATTATTCTTGCCTTCTATAATTTGTTCCAAATCAAATTGTGCTGCATTGGAGCGCGGATTCCATAGCTTTCTACGGACCGCTTCCTGTAATCTTTGAGCTATCTCACGCAAAGCGGCCGGATTGGTCTGCTGTAAAAAAGCTCTTACATTTTCGTCACCAAGATAAGCATCATAAAGCACTTCAAAATGATGGTTCTCAACCGCCCGTGTAGTCGCGGCAAAAGCAAAAAGATAATCAACCGTTGCCGCCATCTCGACACCGCCCTTATAGCCATGCCGCATAGCACTGGTGATCCATTTTGGATTAACAGCACGAGCCCGCAAGGTACGGCCAATTTCATGACGCAGTGTTTGGATCAAAGGCCGCTCGGGACGTGAAAGGTCGTTATGATAAATTTCCGGCTGCCTATCTGAAACTTTTCTAATTGCGGTCGCCATGCCACCTTCAAAAGCATAATATTCACCTGAATCCAGCAAATCATGTTCACGGTTATCCTGATTCTGGATAACGCCTTCAATGTCAGCCAAACGTTGTGGCAATATATTACCTGCCTCACCTGCACTTTTACCATAGGCATAAGACGAATTGGCAATCCATGCCTGCGCCAGATCATCATCGTCTTGCCAATCACCACGATCAATCAATTGTTGAACACCGGTACCATAAGCCCCTGGACGCGCACCAAATATACGATAACCAGCCTTTATGCGTGCCTCATCGTCCGATACTCCCTCTGACCGCAACACTGCATAGTCATGCCTCATACGGTGGCCAATCGGATTATCCTCGACCAGTTCATCCAAAGCCCCAACAGCACGGACAGCCTGATCAAAAAGCAGAATCTGTTCAGGAAACGCATCACGAAAAAAACCGGAAACACGTAAAGTCACATCGACACGTGGGCGCTTTAGCTCGGCAAGAGGAATGATTTCATAACCCGTCACACGGCGAGAAGCATGATCCCATAACGGTTTGACGCCGATCAGGGCCAATGCCTGCGCAATATCATCACCGCCCGTGCGCATATTGGATGTACCCCATGCTGTGAGACCAAAAGAGGTTGGCCACATGCCATTATCCTGCACATAACGCGTAATCAGCAAATCAGCCGACCGCCTGCCTAAATCCCAGGCCGATGAAGTCGGTACAGAACGATTATCAATCGAGAAGAAATTACGTCCCGTTGGCAAAACATCAAGGCGTCCCCGCGTCGGTGCGCCCGACGGCCCCGGTGCAATAAAGCAACCATCCAGCGCACGAAGAAAAGCTTTTATCTCACGCGGACCACAAGCGAGCAGCGCCGGCTTGATTTCTGCTTTAACATTATCCAGCACAGCCTTGGTTTGACTCATTTTTTCTTCAACAACAAAATACTCCTGCACAAACTTTAGCGCCGCCAACTCAATACGCTCCACCGTATCACCAAGACTACGCCATGGACTATCACTGACAGAGGCAAGAAACTCGGGTTTCAAACCTTTGTAAGGTATGGAAAAGTCACAATCCAACGGGTCAAAACCAAGTTTTAGGTCATCGGCAATGGCACGATGCAAACTTCCCTGCCCACCTTCGCCGCGCGGCACACGCGCCAAAGCAACCAGCAGATTATCCAGCTGTTCGTCTTGCGGGTTACAGCCAAAAATATGCAGACCATCTCTGATTTGCAGTTCCTTAAGATCACAGAGATAAGCATCTAATTTTTGCAATGCCATGTCACCATCATCATGGGCATGGATATCGGCATCCCGATCAAGCCCCGTTATATGGACCAGTTGAAGAATTTCCTCTTTTAACTTTACCAATCGACGTGGATCGACACCCGATGCCTGATAATATTCATCAACCAAAACTTCGAGATCTTTGAGCGGGCCATAGCTTTCAGCCCGCGTCAAAGGCGGCGTCAAATGATCAATAATAACGGCACTACTACGCCGTTTAGCCTGCGTCCCCTCACCCGGGTCATTGACGATAAAAGGATAGATATGAGGCAAAGGCCCCAAGGCAATTTCTGGATAACACCGCGCAGAAAGCGCCAAGGCCTTGCCGGGCAGCCATTCAAGGTTACCATGTTTGCCCATATGGACAACGGCATCGGCAGCGTAAACATAACGAAGCCAGAAGTAGAAGCTCAGATAATGATGAGAGGGCACAATATCAGCAGCATGATAAACCTGCTTGGCATCCATCCCGTATGCGCGTTCAGGCTGTATAGCCACAACAATCTTCCCGAAACGCATGACTGGAAGGGCAAAAGCATCATCCCGCACATAAGCGTCCTGACCGGGATCGCCCCAATGGGCTAGAACCTCAGCTTGAATCTCTTTAGGAAGCTTTTCAAATAAACACCTGTAATCATTAAGCGACAAGGCTTCACGAACAATCCGCCCCTGCATTCCTTCATTGGTTGGCCCCCGCGCCAGCAAATGAATCAGTGTATCACCATCAATCGGCAAATCCTCAATATTGTAACCTGCCTGTTGCATCTCCTGCAGCGCCAGAAGTGTAGATGCCGGCGTATCCAATCCAACGCCATGTCCAAGCCTGCCGTCGCCACCAGGATAATTGGCAATGACAAGTGCAACATGGCGTTCATGTCGCGGCTTTTTTTTCAATCTTACCCAATTAGCGGCAAGGGCAGCCACATAATCAATGCGATCCACCAAAGGCTGATAGAATACAATATTGCATTGCGTTTCTTCATCGTAATGATCGGCAATCTTGAACGAGACAGCACGAGTCATAACCCGACCATCAATCTCGGGCAAGGCGACATTCATTGCAAGATCACGAGCTGAAAGTCCTTGCGTGGATTGACTCCAGCTCGCTTCATCCTGTCCCGAAAAAATAACCTGCAAGACCATCGCATCCTTATATTCAAGAATGGTCGCCTCGCGATCATCAAGCCCCGTAGAAACGGCAAAACCCGTGGCATTCAGCACAATATCCGGCGGGCAATGGTTGAAAATTTCTGAAACAACCTTGCAAGATAGCGGATCCTTCAAACTGGAAACAAAAATTGGCAGCGCCTGCATACCTTGACAATCCAAAGCTTCAATCAAAGCCTGTACCGGCTTCAATTGACCACTTTGTACCAATGCCCGATAAAAACATATCGCAACAACCGGCCTGCCATCAGCCTTAAAACGTGCCAGCAGATCATCAGAACGATTACTACCTTCCGGCCACCACAATCCTGCTTTCATTAAAGGCCGCGCAGACAAAGGCTTTTCATCCCGCCCGATCAGAAAAGCCATATAATTTAAAAACTGTTGGGCATTTTCAGCCCCACCTTCTAACAAATACTGCCACAACGCATAGCTATGTTCACGCGGCACTGTCGAAAAACGTTCAAGATTTTCATCCCATTTATCATCACCAGGGATCACAACCAGTGCAATATTATGTTCCAGTGCAGTACTATGAAACATCTGAAGGCCATAAGGCCAATAGGCTTCTCCGCCAATTACCCGTACAACAATAATTTTGGCATATTGCACGGTACGGTCAATATAAGTATCGACCGACATAGGATGCGATAATTGCATCAAATTAGCCAAACGCAATTGAGGTAGACCCTGTCCAAGCACTGCCTTAGCCGCACTCAAACAGGCAATTTCTGTGTCCGCTGCAGACAAAAAAAGCATATCTGCCGGAGACTGCCCAAGATCAATAGCTTCCTCAGCATCACTTAAGGTGCCTTTTTGTGCCAGCAATAAATGCATTAGAAAAAACTGGCCATTTCTTGTTTTATTTTTTCCTGATCCATCTCGTTCAAACCAATCACGACAAGACGGCTCTGACGTTTTTCCTGCGCCGACCAAGGCCGATCAAAATAACTATCAATGCGTGAACCGACAGCCTGAACAACCAGCCGCATCGGCTTGCCGTCCACATCAACAAAACCTTTAAGTCGTAGAACATCATGCCGAGCAATCACATCCTCGAGCCGGGCAAGAAATGCTTTCTGATCAACAATCTTATGTCCCTCGACAACAAAACTTATAAAATCGTCATGGCTATGCGGCACCCCGTCTTCATGGTGCAATTCATGATGGGATTTTCGGTTGCCGATATCCATTTCCGTGCCAATCCCAAGCCCCAGCAAAAGATCAGCGCCGAGATTACCGAAGCTCGCCTCGAGCATGCGGACAGGCCGGGTTGAACGACTGGATACTTCTTTTCTAACAATATCCATCGCCTTTCCATCAAGCTGATCGACCTTGTTCAAAACAATGAGATCAGCAGCATGAATCTGGTCTTCAAAAAGCTCTTCCAAGGGACTTTCATGATCCAACGATTCATCGCTACTACGCTGATGATCAATCCTGTCATGATCATCAGCAAAACGCCCTTGTGCCACAGCAGGTGCATCAATAACGGTAACAACACCATCAACTGTTACCTGCGTCTTGATTTCCGGCCAATTAAAGGCAGCCACCAAAGGCTGGGGAAGCGCCAATCCCGATGTTTCAATAACAATATGATCTGGCCGGTCAGCGCGTGCCAGAAGTTTGCCCATTGTCGGAATAAAATCTTCTGCCACTGTACAACAGATACAGCCATTATTAAGCTCGATTACATCCTCGTCACGACAGTTTTCAATGCCGCATCCCTTTAAAAGTCCGCCATCAACCCCCATATCGCCAAACTCGTTGATGATGAGGGCAATCCGTTTGCCTTGTGCATTCTCTAACAAAGAACGGATCATTGTCGTCTTACCCGAACCCAGAAACCCCGTAATAACAGTCACGGGTATTTTGGATGATAAAAATTCCTGACCCATCATCTATCCTTTCAATTTGAGCGGCAGACCGGCAGCGATGAAATAAACTTCATCCATTTCTTTTGCCATTTCTTGATTGAGCAAACCGGCAAGATCACGAAAACGGCGCCCCAATTCACTTTCGGGCACCAGACCAAGCCCCACCTCGTTGGCTACAAAAACTACAAGCCCCTGCATTTTTTTCAGCGATTCAATAAAGCGGTCAAATGTCTTTTCAACTTTTGCGTTATAATAAAGCAGATTACTCAGCCAAAGCGTCATACAATCAACCAAAATGGCAGAGTTCTCATCCGTTTCTTCAAGCAGTTTTTCAGCTAGCTCAAGCGGCGCATGAAGATTGTGCCATTCAGGCCCGCGCCGCGCCCGATGCCGAATGATCCGCGTTGCCATTTCTTCATCAATAATTTCAGCCGTAGCAAGATAAACGGGTTTCAAACCGCTTTTTAAAATGATATCTTCGGCAAATTGCGATTTGCCTGAACGTGCCCCGCCGAGCACCAATATAAGTTTTGCCAAAACAACCTCCGTGTCGGCACCGAAAAATCCGGCAAATCAACCAATCGGCAGGTCTCCTGGCTCGCGCTTTGACAAAATCTGCCGCCTTCCCGATTTCTCAGTGGCTGCTATAAAGCCTTGGCATCTTCTAACGCTCTACAGTCGCGGGGTCGGCTGTGATATAGCAATGAAGCTTTCACATTCCCTTTTCACTCTTTTGTTCATATTTTGAATAATCACAAAAAAGACCGATAATTGACGTTAGCGTGCCCCTCATCAACGCGCAAGAGCAAAAAGCGCATCAATATCGATTGCTTGCGCCAATGCGTTGGCAATGTCATCCAATGCCTGATCAATAATATCATGTTGATTGCAACCGGACGAAAAACCACCAAGCCTTTTAAGAAACTTCTGACGAAAAGTACCATTATTAAACAGTCCATGCAGATAAGTTCCCCATACTCTGCCATCTGAAGAAGCCGCGCCTTCCTTACGTCCATCAATTTCAAGAAAAGCATTATCACAATCAGGGCCGGCGCTTTCTCCCAAATGGATTTCATATCCCTGCAAATCAGTATGATCGCGATAGGAATGAGCCATTATATTGCGCGTAATCTTTTCAGGTTTTAAAGCTGTCACGATATCAAGCAGCCCCAAACCATTAATCCGGCGCGTGCGCCCTTCTATTCCGTCCGGATCATCAATAATACGGCCAAGCATCTGAAACCCACCACATATCCCGATGATTTCTGCACCGTTTTCATAACAACGGCGAATATCATCAGTCCATGACTGATTCTGAACCGTCTCCATATCTGCAATGGTTGCCTTGCTACCTGGAATAATCACGGCATGGCAATCATAAGCGATCGGTTCACCCACACGGACAAAAACAAGATCAACATCTTTTTCCTGAATCAGAGGATCAAAATCATCAAAATTGGCAATATGCGGCAAAACAGGAACAGCAATTTTAATCCGCCCGGTTGAAGCTCCTCGAACCTTAAAAAGGCCGACAGAATCTTCTGCCGGCAATCGGCTCATAGCCTCAATCCACGGGACAACCCCATAGCTCGGCCAGCCTGTATATTTTTCAATCTCTTTAAGTCCATCATCAAACAATGAAGGGTCACCACGAAATTTATTGATGAGATAACCGGCAATACGCTCCCGGTCGCACGAGTCCAAAATGGTATGTGTGCCGACAAGCGAAGCAATAACACCACCACGATCAATATCCCCTATAAGCACCACAGGAATATCGGCCTTTTCTGCAAATCCCATATTGGCGACATCATTTTTGCGTAGATTGGTTTCAGCAGGTGACCCCGCACCTTCAACCAAAACAATATCGGCTTTACTTTTTACTCTTTCAAATGATTTCATCACATAAGGCAGCAGCTTGCCTTTCATATCTTGGTATTCATATCCCTTGGCATTACCATAGACTTTGCCTTGAACAATGACTTGTGCACCATTTTCACTTTGTGGCTTCAACAAAACTGGATTCATATCAACGCAAGGCTCTACACCACAGGCAAAAGCCTGCAGCCATTGTCCTCGTCCTATTTCTCCCCCTCCCGAAGCAACCGCAGCATTATTAGACATGTTCTGCGGTTTAAAAGGCCTCACACGCAGACCTTTATGACGCGCAAGACGACAAAGGCCAGCAACCAGAACGGTCTTACCAACATCCGATCCCGTTCCCTGAAACATTAAAGCCCGCGCCATATTACCACCTATTCCATAGTCTTTCCGGCATCTGCATATAATAACATTTTTTCAAAAAAAAGAGCGTGATTCATACTTATTTAAGCCTTCGATAACCTGGAATTAACAGATTGCCTTTAAACAGAAGGTCAAGAGCAAATTGAAAAGCCTCTTCTTTCCGGATCAGGTATTGCGTACCGGAATGTTCCTCATAGTTCGAGGAAAACTAGTCTTAAAAAAACTGCGTATCGGCCACGTCGAACGCAGTTTTTTTTTATTTTAAGCACCTCAATCAACTGCCTGTGCATGGACTTCACCACAATGCCACGCTAAAAGACAGCATCTGCAATTTGTATTCTAAAATAATGGTATCTCCAATTCAAATACCCCAATTCTATATTATCAATCTCGATCGCGCAGCCGAGCGCTGGGCTCATATTGAGAACCAGTTCAACAAACTTGATCTAAAACCAATCCGCGTCAGCGCCGTTGATGGTAAATTATTGCGTCCCGAAGATACCCTTCTCTACCATACAGGACGATATCGGCATTTACGAGATGGAGAAATAGGCTGTTTTCTTAGCCATCGCAAATGCTGGCAAATGATTGTCGATGGCGATCATGATTATGCCTTTGTATTTGAAGATGATGTCTACATTTCCTCAAAAATTAAAGACTTTCTGAAAACCGGTTTATGGCAAAATGCGCCCGGTCTAATTTCTGTTGAACAATTCTATCCCGATATTCTCGTGCGGGGCAAAATCGTTACGGGAAAAGGCGGATTCAACGTCCATTTTGTTGCTGGAGAGAACCCTGGTACCGGCGGCTATTTGGTTTCAAAGACATTTGCACGGATTTTACTCGAAAACTCTGATCCGTTTTACCATCTAGTTGATTCATTTATGTTCAGTCCAAAAAGATTCATCGCTTCAAAATATGGCAGTTACCAGCTTGATCCCGCTCTATGCCTGCAAGGACGAAAAAACCAAGATTTTGCCGCTTCCCATCATGTCATGCCGACAATGATCGGTGGCAGTGAAGATCTTGCATCCCAAAGCCAATGCCAACCTTATGGATTAAAAGGTGAAATACAACGCGGGTGGATCAACATCAAACGTCTGTTACGCCGATTTGGAGCACGAAAACTACATATCCGTTTTGAAGAATAAAACCGGAGAGGATAATGACGCGCTTTCACACAGTCTGGCCTGACCTTGAAAACACATCTCGATATGTACAATGGCCGCTTCTTTTGGTTGTTTCCGGACTGCTTATCTTTATCCTTGAATATATCCATATTCCTGCAGCTCTTTTAATGGGGCCCATGATTGCGGCCATTATAGTTGCAACAAGCAATGGTAATATATCTATTCCCAAACCCTTCTTTGTCGCAGCCCAAGGCATTGTCGGCTGCATGATCGCCCAGACAATTACCCATAATATTATTACCGAAATTCTGGCCGACTGGCCTCTTTTTATCGGCGGCGTCCTATCTGTTGTCATCATATCAAACTTTATCGGCTATATATTGGCCAAAAAACAGATACTGCCCGGCACAACCGCTGTCTGGGGTGCTGCGCCGGGTGGGGCATCCGTTATGGTCATCATGGCCGAATCTTATGGCGCCGATGAACGGCTCGTTGCAGTTATGCAATATCTGCGTGTTGTACTTGTTGCTGGGCTAGCTTCACTTCTTGCGCGCATTATCGCTCCGGATGCAATTGCCGCTATACAAATAGACTGGTTCCCAAACATTGACCTTACATGGTTTTCTGTCACACTGGTCATTGCACTTTTTTTCTCGGTTGGCTCCAAATACTTAGGTATTCCTGCAGGTGGTATTTTAATACCGTTTCTCGTTACGGTAACCTTGCAATATTTTAATCTGATTACGGTTGTTCTGCCGCCATGGTTGTTAGCTATCAGTTATACGATCATCGGTTGGACAATCGGCCTACGTTTTACCCGCAAAATATTGAGTTATGCATTAAAAGCCCTACCCGTTTTATTCTGCACAACACTGCTCCTTATTTTTCTGTGCTCGCTTTTTGCACTCGTTATGTCATATTTAACCCAATACGATCTTCTGACAACCTATCTGGCGACCAGTCCGGGTGGAGCTGATTCTGTAGCCATTATCGCCAGCAGCACGGCGACAGCCATCAATGTGCCCTTTGTTATGGCATTCCAGATTACCCGTTTTATGGTTGTCACCGTAACAGGTCCATTTCTATCACGCTTCATTGCCAGCCGTATCGGCTTACCGCCCGCCAAAACGTCCTAATTCAAAGTGTCTTGATAACTTCGGCCAATAAAGAAAACGAATATTTGCGTTTTTCAGGATCATGGATTGGCGAAGTAACAATCAATTCATCAGCCTGTGTCTGATCCAAAATGGTTTTAAGTGCCTCACGCACGGTTTTTGATGACCCAACGGCTGAACAGGACAAAGCATGATCCAGAATAAGCCGATGCTGGGATGGCAAACTATCAACATAACCCTTGATAGGATGCGGCAAAGGACCTGCACGACCCGTCCGTAAATTAACAAAAGACTGCTGCTGTGACGAAAAAAGAAATGCCGCTTCATCATCTGTATCAGCAACAATGGCATTGAGCGCAACCATCGCACACGGTTTTTCCAAAACAGAAGGTGTAAAACGCTCACGATAAACAGCTAAGGCATGATGCAATTCAGCCGGTGCAAAATGCGAAGCAAAAGCGTAAGGCAAGCCTAATATTGCAGCAAGTTGGGCACCAAAAAGACTTGAACCCAAAATCCACATCGGTACATTCAAACCAACGCCCGGCACAGCACGAAGCTGCTGATTGGGTTCAACAGGTTTGAAATAGCTCATCAGTTCGACAACATCGCGGGGAAAGTCATTGGGGTCCGTATCAAGATTGCGCCGCAATGCCTGTGAGGTCATCTGGTCCGTACCGGGCGCACGACCCAGCCCCAACTCGACACGTCCCGGATAAAAAGATTCCAATGTGCCAAACTGCTCGGCAATAACCAATGGTGAATGATTGGGCAGCATCACACCGCCTGAGCCCACCGTAATCGATTTGGTTGCAGCAAGAACCTGCCCCATCAATACAGGCGTTGCTGCGCTTGCAATACCGGTCATATTATGATGCTCGGCATACCACACACGCGGAAAACCCAATTCTTCGATATGTTGCGCCAAGGCAATCGAATTTTTCAACGCTTGCTCAACCGTGCTGCCTTCAGGCACAGGGCACAAATCAAGTACAGAAACTTTCATCGGATCAACCACCCAATTGAGTAAGAATATAAATCAAATATAGAGCAGTATCCGATGTTCACAAGGCTAAAGATTCCCTTTAAAAGGTTCAATATCGCCTTTACCCCATAAATCTATTGTTTCATCGCTAAAGTTTTTGAAATTTCCAGTTTCGATAGCAGCGCGTATGCCTTGCATCAAATACTGGTAATAGGCCAGATTATTCCATGTCAGCAACATGCCGCCCAACGCCTCTCCGGCTTTAACAAGATGATGCAAATAGGCGCGGCTATAATCACGTGCCGCCGGACAGGACGATTCAGGATCAAGTGGGCGCGGATCATCAGCATGACGAGCATTGCGCAGATTAATCTTGCCAAAGCGGGTAAAAGCCAGACCATGACGGCCCGCACGGGTCGGCATGACACAGTCAAACATATCAATGCCACGGGCAACACTTTTTAAAATATCATCCGGCGTGCCAACACCCATAAGATAACGGGGCTTGTTTTCCGGCAAAAGGGGACAGGTTAGATCAAGCATATCCATCATGACTTGCTGTGGCTCACCCACAGCGAGACCACCTATAGCATAACCTTTCAGTTCCATATCCTTTAAAGCCAGTGCCGAACGCTCCCGCAGCCGAACATTATCGCCACCTTGTACAATACCAAACATCGCCTTACCGGATTGCTGACCAAATGCAATCTTACAACGTTCAGCCCAACGCAGCGAAAGCTCCATGGCTTCGGTCATTTCTTTTTCCGTTGTCGGCAATGCAACACACTGATCCAACTGCATCTGAATATCGGAATCAAGAAGCCCCTGAATTTCAATCGACCGCTCAGGTGTCAAGTCATAATAAGCCCCATCAATATGGGACTGAAACCGCACACCTTGCTCACTCATCTTACGCAAGCCTGAAAGCGACATCACCTGAAACCCGCCTGAATCCGTTAATATCGGTTTAGGCCAACGGGCAAATTCATGTAAGCCGCCAAGACGCGCCACACGTTCAGCACCCGGACGTAGCATCAGATGATAAGTGTTACCGAGAATAATATCGGCGCCCAAATCATTGACCTGTTCCATATACATGGCTTTAACCGTACCAGCGGTACCTACAGGCATAAAAGCAGGCGTACGAATACTTCCACGCGGCATATTGATCTCGCCGCGACGTGCTTTGCCATCTTGGGCCAATAATTTAAAACTAAATGTGTCGCTCATGCTTCAAATTTTCCGTTCAAGCAAACTTGTATCGCCATAAGAATAGAAACGATAGTTGTTTTTTATTGCATGCTCATAAGCAGCCTTCATGACATCCAACCCGGCAAAGGCCGAAACCAACATAAAGAGCGTCGAGCGTGGAAGATGGAAATTTGTGAGAAGACAATCAACAAAACGGAATTGATAACCCGGTGTAATGAAAATATCGGTTGCCCCCGACCACGCCTGCAGATTGCCATCTTTATCCGCAGCACTTTCAAGTAAACGCAAAGCCGTCGTTCCAACAGCAACAATACGCCCGCCCCGCTTTTTTACCGCCATCAGTCTTTCAGCCGTTGCAGAATCAATATGGCCTATTTCGGCATGCATCTTGTGATTTTTCGTATCTTCAACCTTGACCGGCAAAAAAGTGCCAGCTCCCACATGTAAGGTCACAAAATGTTCTTCAACACCGCGCAACAACAGCTTTTCCATCATGGCTTTTGTAAAGTGCAACCCAGCCGTCGGCGCAGCTACAGCCCCCTCTTCACGCGCATAAACAGTCTGATAATCCTTGGCATCCTGCGCATCTTCAGCCCGCCTTGCCGCAATATAAGGAGGAAGAGGCATATGACCGACCATAGCAATAGCAGCATCAAGTTTACCACCGGCCTTATCAAAGGCAAGCAGCATTTCACCATCCTCACCCTTATGGGCCACCACCGCATTAAGCATCATACCATTACCGGAAAAAACAATAGTTTCTCCTTGTTTCAACCGTTTTGCAGGCTTGATGAAAGCCTTCCATTCACTCGGCCCCATACGCATATGCAAAGTTGCGCCAATATGGGCAACAGCCTCACCACGATAACGTACTCCTTCAAGGCGAGCCGGAATAACCTTGGTGTCATTAAAAACGAGCGCATCACCGGGCAGCAACAACGCATCAAGATCCGCAACAAGACGATCTTCCAACCTGCCTTCACGAACATAGAGAAGTTTGGCTGATTCACGCGGATTAACCGGACGCAGAGCGATACGCTCTTCCGGTAAATCAAAATCAAAAAGATCAACCTTCATCTTAATATCAATATTTACGAATGAGAATAACGCCGACAATCAGCAAAATGACACCACTGATCCGCCCCAGTGTAATTTCACGCACCGTAACGCCTAAAAACCCGGTCTTATCAATAATCAATCCAGCCAAAAGCTGACCTGTAATCGCCAGTCCCATTAGGGCCGTTGCACCAATACGAGGAATAAGAAAAATTGCCATGACCACATAGACCGTACCAAGACAGCCGCCTGCAATATAGAATGGCCATGCTATATTACCCCAACCGGGGGAAACGGAACTGGTCTGGATCGTTATAAAAGAAATGCAGCCCAGAACAATCGCACCGGCAGTAAAAGAAATAGCCGCAGCCAGAACCGGATAGCCAAGCCCCATAGCAAGACGTGTATTGACCGGCGCCTGCGTCGCAAGGCAGGCACCGGCAAAAACGGCTAAAAGAGATAAAATGAGCATTGTCATTGTATCTGATTGCATGGCTTATTTTTTATCAGCCCAAATATAGGCTTTAACAATGCTATCAGGATCAGCAACCGGCTCACCGCGCTTGATCTTGTCAACATTATCCATACCTTCAATAACCTGGCCCCAGACTGAATATTGGCGGTCAAGCCATGGTGCATCCTCAAAGCAGATGAAGAACTGCGAATTACCAGAATTCGGATTTTGGCTACGCGCCATCGACAAGGTGCCACGCTTATGCGGTATATTGGAAAACTCAGCTTTCAAATCAGGCTTGTCGGATCCACCCATCCCGGCACGTGATGGATTAAACTTCTTACCATCTTTCTTACCGAACTCGACATCACCGGTCTGGGCCATAAACCCGTCAATTACACGGTGAAAAACAACATTGTCATAAGCACCTTCACGCGCCAATTCCTTGATACGGGCGACATGATCTGGTGCCAAATCGGGCAATAGCTCGATAATAACATCGCCTTTTGTTGTCTCCAGAACAAGTGTATTTTCAGGATCTTTAATTTTATCGGCCATGAGGCACTCCTTTATTTACCGGCCTGCAAACGGGCCTTGATGATGACATCGGGATTACTCACCGCGCCATTATTATTGCGCAAACCTTTTTTAATCTTATCGACAACATCCATACCGGAAACAACCTCACCAACAACGGTATATTGACCATTCAGGCTTGAGGCGTCATCAAAACAGATAAAAAATTGAGAATTGGCGGAATTGGGACTCTGCGCCCGCGCCATACCGACCGTACCACGTTTAAACGGCGTCTTGGAGAACTCTGCTACAAGATCGGGATATTTGGATCCCCCCATACCGGCACGCGCAGCGGAAAATTCCGGGCCGTCTTTCTTACCATACTGGACATCACCAGTCTGGGCCATAAAACCCGGAATAACACGATGCCAAAGTACATTGTCATAGGCGCCGTCTTTAACAAGCTTTTTAATCTGCGCCACATGCTTGGGAGCAAGATCAGGGCGCAACTTGATAACAACATCGCCATCTTTCAGTGTAAGGACAAGCATATTTTCGTTATCAGCCGCCTGCAAAGGAGAGGCAAATGAAAAAGCCAAAAACACAAAAGCCAAAATGGAAAATAATCTACGCAACACAATCAGTCTCCTATCAGGATTTAAATTTATCTTTTAAAGCGGACGAGACATTTTCAGGTACAAACGCTGAAACATCCCCGCCCATTGAAGCAATCTGGCGAACCAATGTGGCCGTAATCGCACGCACCGAAACACTGGCCGGTAAAAAGACGGTCTGCAATGTAGGCGCCATTGTACCATTCATACCCGCCATCTGCATTTCATAATCAAGATCGGAACCATCGCGCAGTCCGCGAATGATAAGCGAGGCACCAAGCTCTCTGGCTTTATCAATCAAGAGATTATCAAATGAAACTACATGCAAACGATCTGCGCTCACCCCTAATAATTTATCGCCTACCTCGTCTATAAGCTCAACACGCTCTTCAAAACTGAATAGAGGCTTTTTACCCGGATGCAAACCAATCGCAACAACAACCTTATCGGCAATATTCAAGGCACCCCGAAGCACATCAATATGACCATTGGTAACAGGATCAAACGAACCGGCATAAATAGCTATTTTCATCGCTGTCCCTGTCTTTCCTCCAAATAAGGACGATTATTCATCGTCCTTATTATCAGCAGCAGCATTGTCTGCCATTTCAACAGCCGTTTCAATAGCATTGCTATCCAAATCTTCTTCGCCGTCATCTTCCGGCTCGGAAATTCGTTCGACAGAGACCACTTTTTCACCCTGAGCCGTCTTGAAGATTGTCACACCCTTGGTTGAACGACCAGCGATACGAATACCATCGACCGGCACACGGATCAGCTGACCACCATCCGACACCAGCATGATCTGGTCAACCGGTTCAACAGGGAAAGCTGCAACCAGCTTACCGATTTCACCAATCTTGGATGGATCGGTTGCCCGAATACCTTTACCCCCACGGTTGGAAATACGAAATTCATAGGATGAAGAACGCTTACCATAACCGAATTCACTGATTGTCAGCAAAGTCTGCTCACGGGCCTGCAATTCGGCATAACGCTCATCATTCAATTCCGCCTCGGTGCCGACATCATCTTCACCGACAATCGTAATATCATCCGCTTCAGCACCTGCTGCACGACGCTCGGCAATCGACCGCTTGATATAGGCAGAACGCTCCGCCGGTGTCGCATCGACATGGCCGAGAATAGTCATGGAAATAACCATATCCCCCTTGCCAAGATTGATACCACGCACACCAATGGAATTACGTCCGGCAAAAACGCGCACATCAGTCACGGCAAAGCGGATCGCCTGACCTAAAGCCGTTGTCAGGACAACATCGTCCTGTTCGGTACAGGTCTCAACAGAGAGGATTTCATCACCTTCATCATCAAGCTTCATGGCAATCTTGCCATTACGGTTGACCTGAACAAAATCCGACAATTTATTACGACGTACCGTACCACGTGTTGTCGCGAACATTATATCCAGTTCGCCCCAGCTTGCCTCGTCTTCCGGCAATGGCATGATGGTCGTGATACGTTCACCCTGTTGCAATGGCAGCATATTGATCAGTGCCTTGCCGCGCGATTGCGGTGTTCCGACGGGTAGACGCCAGACCTTTTCCTTATAAACAATGCCACGTGACGAGAAAAACAAGACCGGTGTATGGGTATTGGCCACGAACAGGCGGGTCACAAAGTCCTCATCCTTGGTCGACATACCCGAACGGCCTTTACCACCGCGGCGCTGGGCGCGATAGGTAGAAAGCGGCACGCGCTTGATATAGCCGGAATGGCTAACGGTAACGACCATATCCTCACGGGCAATCAGGTCTTCATCGTCCATTTCTGCGCCACCAAGACCGAACTCTGTGCGACGCGGTGTGGCAAACTCATCACGTAACGCTACCATTTCATCCTTAACGATGCCCATAATCCGCAAGCGAGAGCCAAGAATATCAAGATAATCGGCTATTTCGACGCCAATTGAATTCAATTCATCAGCAATTTCGTCACGCCCCAAGGCCGTCAGTCGCTGCAAACGCAATTCAAGGATCGCGCGTGACTGTTCTTCCGACAAATTATAGGTATTGTCTTCATGAATAATATGGCGTGGATCATCGATCAGCTTGATCAATGGTGCCACGTCAGAAGCCGGCCAGCGACGTGTCATCAACTGGTCACGTGCGGTTTGCGGATCTGGTGCCTTACGGATCAATGCAATGACTTCATCAATATTAGCAACAGCAATCGCCAATCCCACCAAGACGTGGGCGCGCTCGCGGGCTTTGCGCAACAAATATTTGGTACGACGGCTGACCACTTCCTCGCGGAAGGTAACAAAAGCACGCAGCATATCAAGCAGAACCATCTGTTCCGGCTTGCCGCCATTCAACGCCACCATGTTGCAACCAAAAGAGGTCTGAAGCTGTGTGTAGCGATAAAGCTGGTTTAATACCACATCGGCAACCGCATCACGCTTCAATTCAATAACAACACGATATCCCTCACGGTCAGACTCATCACGTAGGTCGGAAATGCCTTCAATACGCTTATCACGTACCAGTTCAGCCATTTTTTCAATCATCGTGGCTTTATTGACCTGATAAGGAATTTCAGTAACGACGATTGCCTGACGGTCACCACGGATTTCTTCGATATCAACCTTGGCGCGCATAATGACCGAACCACGGCCCGTCTCATAGGCCGAACGGATACCGGAGCGCCCAAGAATGATACCACCCGTCGGGAAATCAGGCCCTGGAATAATCTCGATCATCTCATCTAATGTGATGTCCGGATTATCGATCAGTGCCACACAGCCATTAATGACCTCGCCCAGATTATGCGGTGGAATATTCGTTGCCATCCCAACGGCAATACCACCCGAACCATTAACCAGAAGATTGGGGAAGCGCGCCGGAAGAACAGCAGGTTCCTGTTCACGGCCATCATAATTGTCCTGAAAATCGACTGTATCCTTGTCGATATCCATCAGCAAGGTTTCTGAAACTTTTTCCAGACGGCACTCGGTGTAGCGCATGGCTGCCGGAGGGTCACCGTCAATCGATCCAAAATTACCCTGACCATCAATCAAGGGGCTACGCATCGAAAAATCTTGCGCCATACGTACAAGCGCATCGTAAATCGAGGAGTCTCCATGCGGATGGTATTTACCCATCACTTCGCCGACAACCGTTGCTGATTTGCGATAGGATTTATTATACCCCAGCCCCAGCTCATTCATGGCGTGGAGAATACGTCGATGCACAGGTTTCATACCATCGCGCACATCGGGAAGCGCACGTGACACGATTACGCTCATGGCATAATCGAGATAGGAACGCTGCATTTCCTCAATAATATTTACAGGCTCAATACCATTGGGCTCATCAAAAGAAGGCGGCAAGGTTTGATCGGTCACGACAACAACACTCTCTATTTCAGAATCAATTCAATCAACTTTATAGCCAAAAAAGCATCAAAGCGCCACTTGAGGCACCTTTTTTCATCCGTAATTTACTATTTTATTTCAACAACTTAAATCATCAACATAAAAAGCAGTGGATGACTTATTTTTTATAAGGTCATATTGTGGGCATTTAAGTGCGAATTAAGAATCAAACAGGGAAGTAAACCGATGATAGAAAATACCACCATCATCAGCGCCCTTATTACATTGCTGGTCGCCATCGATCCACCTGGTCTCCTCCCCATATTTTTAGGGGTAACGGAGGATATGAATAAGCATCAGCGCCACTTTACCGCACTTTTTGCTACCATTGTATCCTTTGCCGTGTTGGCATTCTTCGCTTTTGGCGGCATATCGATATTGGCGACACTCGGCATTTCCATGGGGGCTTTTCAAGTCGCAGGGGGGATCCTGCTCTTTACCATCGCCTTTGAAATGATCTTTGAAAAACGCTCAACACGCAAAGAAAAAAGCATACAAAACGACATAACCAAAGACCACATCCGCAATGTCGCCGCCTTCCCCCTTGCTGTGCCAATGATAGCCGGCCCCGGCTCAATCTCTGCCACCATACTCATTGCCAGCGACCATCATGGCATTCGAGGGGCTGGCACGACACTCTTCATCATATTGATATCCGTCATCATATGTTACGGATTCATGGCACTTGCAGGGCCAATTGACCGCCTTTTAGGCTCTACTGGCCGTAGTATTGTAACCCGTCTGTTCGGCCTTCTGCTTGCGGCATTGGCCGTGCAATTTGTTGCCAATGGGATACGCACCCTGTTGTAAGGTAAACCTAAAACGGCACTTCGTCATCGAGATCGCGGGAGAAATTACTGCTGCCAGATGATCCACCCGACTGACTACTGCCAAAGCCGCCCTGATCAAAACCGCCTTGCGAACTACCGTAACCACCGCCGGATTGATCACTAATCTGTCCACGGCCGCCGCCTTCACCACGACTATCAAGCATCTGCAATTCACCGCGATATTTCTGCAGCACCACTTCCGTCGTATAACGGTCATTACCGTTCTGATCCTGCCATTTACGTGTCTGTAGCTGACCTTCAATATAGAGTTTGGCACCTTTTTTGACATATTGCTCGACAACCTTGGTCAGATTGTCGTTGAAAATAACAACACTATGCCATTCGGTACGCTCTTTACGCTCGCCAGTATTACGGTCCCGCCAGCTTTCCGATGTTGCAAGACGCAAACTTGCAACCTGATCACCAGAATTGAGGCGACGGATTTCAGGATCAGCCCCTACATTTCCAACCAGAATAACCTTGTTAACACTGCCAGCCATAACACCACTCCAAGCAAAAAGGCGATACGCCTAAAAAAGATCGCGTCACCATACAGTCTTTTGTACATAACGGCAGTGCATGCGGATGGATTTATATGTCTTTCCACAGAACTTATAGCCATTTCATTCGTTCATGATATGCATAATGATATTATCAAAGCCATTGCATTTTAATATAAAAACACCTATCTGATAACCTTCTTGTTCCATTTTTGTTCTTATTCTGGAATCCTCCATGGTCGATCATAAATTCATTTCCATTCGCGGCGCGCGTGAACATAATCTCAAAAATATCGATATCGATCTGCCTCGCGACAAACTCATTGTCATGACCGGACTATCGGGATCAGGCAAATCATCACTTGCCTTTGATACGATCTATGCAGAAGGCCAGCGCCGTTATGTTGAAAGCCTTTCAGCTTATGCACGCCAATTTCTAGAAATGATGCAAAAACCCGATGTGGACCAGATTGACGGATTATCGCCCGCCATCTCCATCGAGCAGAAGACCACCAGCCGCAATCCACGTTCGACTGTTGGTACCGTGACTGAAATCCACGATTATATGCGTCTACTTTTTGCCCGCGTTGGCGTTCCCTATTCACCGGCGACCGGCCTGCCGATCGAAAGTCAAACCGTAAGCCAAATGGTAGACCGTGTCATGGAACTGGATGAAGGCACCCGTCTTTATATCATGGCACCAATTGTACGCGGCCGAAAAGGTGAATATCGCAAAGAGTTTGCCGAACTTTTGAAAAAAGGTTTTCAACGCGTCAAGGTTGATGGCGTCTTTTATGAAATTGCCGATGTCCCTGCTCTCGACAAGAAATACAAACATGACATCGACGTTGTGGTTGACCGTGTTGTCGTACGTGCTGATCTAGCAACGCGTCTTGCCGACAGTCTGGAAACATGCCTAAAGCTGGCCGATGGACTTGCTATTGCCGAACTTGCCGACAAGCCTCTACCGGAAAACGAAACATCCGGCGGCTCAGCCAATAAATCAAAAAATGAAACCCATGAGCGACTGATCTTCAGCGAAAAATTTGCCTGTCCCGTATCCGGTTTCACAATACCTGAAATCGAACCAAGACTTTTTTCATTTAACAATCCCTTTGGCGCCTGCCCGACTTGTGATGGTCTGGGAACGCAACAGGCGATAGATCCTTCAATCGTTGTACCCGATGAAAGCCTGACCGTACGCAATGGCGCTATTGCGCCATGGGCCAAATCATCATCGCCCTATTATATACAAACATTGGAAGCACTCGCCAAAGCCTATGGCTTCAAAGTTACAGAAAAATGGTCAACACTTGATGATGAAGCGCGCCACGCCATTTTATATGGCACCGGCAAAAAAGAAATCGACTTTATCTATAATGATGGTGTGCGCTCCTATACGACAACCAAAACATTTGAAGGCGTCATTCCCAACATGGAAAGACGCTGGAAAGAAACAGACTCAGCCTGGTCGCGTGAAGAGATCGAGCGCTACATGTCATCTTCGCCCTGCCCTTCGTGCAAAGGCTACCGTCTAAAACCGGAAGCACTTGCCGTAAAAATTGGCGGGCTGCATATTGGTGAAGTCTCGGAAATGTCGATTTTGAAATCTGACCAATGGTTTCAAAATATCGACAAAAATTTTAGCGAAAAACAAAAGGACATCGCCTATCGTATTTTGAAGGAAATCCGCGAAAGGCTAAAATTTCTCAACGATGTCGGGCTGGAATATCTGACCCTTTCACGTAACTCCGGCACACTTTCAGGCGGCGAAAGCCAGCGCATACGGCTGGCCTCACAAATCGGCTCCGGCCTGACGGGTGTACTTTACGTGCTGGATGAGCCTTCTATCGGCCTACATCAGCGCGATAATGCCCGTTTACTTGATACATTGCGCCATCTGCGCGACCTCGGCAATACAGTCATTGTTGTTGAACATGATGAAGATGCCATTCTGACAGCCGATTATGTGGTCGATATCGGACCGGCAGCCGGCATACATGGGGGTGAAGTTATCGCCAAAGGTACGCCGCAAGAAATCATGGAAAATCCGGCCTCTTTGACCGGCCAATATCTTTCCGGCAAAAAAGAAGTCAGCCTGCCGGCAGAACGGCGTAAAATTGACAAGAAGAAAAAACTGCACGTCGTGGGAGCACGTGGCAACAATTTGAAAAATGTCAGTGCCGATATACCGCTAGGCACGTTTACCTGCGTCACTGGCGTTTCGGGTGGCGGCAAATCGACTTTCCTGATTGAAACGCTTTTCAAAGCCGCATCAAGACGCATTATGGGCAGTCGTGAACATCCTGCCGAACACGACAAGATTGACGGATTGGAACTGCTCGACAAGGTAATTGATATTGATCAGTCCCCAATTGGACGCACACCACGCTCCAATCCCGCCACCTATACCGGTGCCTTTACCCCGATCCGCGACTGGTTTGCCGGTTTGCCGGAAGCTAAAGCACGTGGTTATCAACCCGGCCGTTTTTCATTCAACGTCAAGGGTGGCCGCTGTGAAGCTTGTCAGGGGGACGGTGTTATCAAAATCGAAATGCATTTTCTGCCCGATGTTTATGTGACCTGCGACGTCTGCCACGGTAAGCGCTATAATCGTGAAACACTCGATGTTCTGTTTAAAGGCAAATCAATCGCCGATGTGCTGGACATGACAGTAGAAGAAGCCGCTTCTTTCTTTTCAGCCGTACCGGCCATCCGTGACAAAATGGAAACATTGGTCAAGGTTGGTCTCGGCTACATTAAAGTCGGACAGCAGGCAACCACATTATCAGGCGGCGAGGCACAACGTGTCAAATTGGCCAAAGAATTGTCACGCCGTGCGACAGGTCGCACATTATACATTTTGGATGAACCGACAACCGGCCTACATTTCCATGACGTAGCCAAGCTTCTTGAAGTATTACATGAGCTGGTTGATCAGGGTAACACAGTAGCCGTCATCGAACATAATCTGGAAGTCATCAAAACAGCTGACTGGATCATCGATCTTGGCCCTGAAGGTGGTGACGGCGGTGGTGAAATTGTCGCCGTTGGACGACCGGAAGATATTGCTGAAGAAAAACGCTCCTATACCGGCAAATTCCTAAAAGAGCTGCTGGAACGACGGCCGATTCATAAATAGGCCTGATTATGTTCAAGCGGGGACGGCGACAATTTTTAAAACAGGGAACGGCATTCGGCCTATCATCGATTGCCACCCCTTTTTTAAGCCACCCGGCTTTGGCAAGTGTCGGAATTAATGATGCAAGCGGTCTCAATTGGACACCCCTACACCATATCGAAAATATTGCTGCCGACCAAAAAGAAAAAGCAATCATTGCCTTACGCAACGTCCTTTACAATGCTCAAAAAGCCGATGTTCCTTTTCTCACTGCTGGTGCCTTACACAGTATGGGCGGACAGGCTATTCCTAAAAATGGCGATCTCGCCCTCTTTAAAAATGGCTGGATCAATATAGACCAAGCAGCACAAACAGCCTCTGTCAGTGGCGGCATGTGTTGGAACAGGATTATTCCCATTCTTGACAAACTGGGGCTTTCACCCAAAATCATGCAATCCAATAATGATTTTTCAGTGGGCGGCACCCTATCGGCCAATGCTCATGGATGGGCTGTGCCTTGGGGACAATTTACTAACAGCATCAAAAGCTTCAACCTGATGATGGCATCCGGCAACGTCATCTATTGCAGTCGAAATAAAAACGCGCATCTTTTTCATGCTGCTATTGGCGGCTACGGTCTTATGGGTATTATTGTCGATGTAGAAATCGAACTGGTACCAAACCAAAAGCTTGTTGCCCGATTTGACGAAATACCAAGTGCCGATATTGGCCCGTATTTTGTCAAAGAAATACACAACAACCCAAACATCAACATGGCCTATGGCCGCGTCGACATAAGCCTCTCCCGCGGTTTTGAGCAGGCCATGCTGATCAGCTATCATCTCGACGATGACCAGCAGAATCTGAAACCGGTTACAGGTGCGGGTCTTATAGACAAGGCAACCAAACCCATATTGCGCAAACAGGTTGGATCCGAGCCCATGAAAAAAATGCGGTGGTTTCTTGAAACAGATATCCAGCCATTTTTATCAACAGCACCGACAACACGTAACAGCCTGCTCAATGTTCCCTACGCTGTATTGGCAGACAAAAACCCAAAGCGTAGCGATATATTGCATGAATATTTCATCCCCCCCACCCAATTAGGCGAGTTTTTAAAAAGCGCACACCAAATCATCCGTGCATCAAAGCAACAGCTCCTCAACATCACCCTGCGCTATGTTGTTGAAGATCATGAAACATTGCTCAGCTATGCTGCCGGTGAGCGCATTGCCGCTGTCATGCTTTTCAGCCAGAAAAAAACACAAAAAGCAGAAGAAGATATGGCCGCCATCACTCGCACCATGATTTCCAAAGCACTGGAATTGGGCGGCAGCTACTACCCGACCTATCGTCTGCATGCAACGGAAGATCAATTCGCTCAAGCCTTTCCCAAAGCACACGAATTTGCAGCTCTCAAACGAATGTACGATCCATCACAACGCTTTTCCAACGCATTATGGAAAACCTATCTGGAGCAAATCTAAGGCCTGCTGTGTAAATTAATCCGGCTTTGCAATAAACAAGAATACGTATCATCTGAATTCAATATATGTGCCACACTTACAACTTATAATCTCTCCTCAGCAAGCGATGATAAAACTGTTGGAATCGCTTCAACCAGATCATCCGCTATTAGCCCCACCCCAACAGATCGGGCAGCCTCGGCATGAATATAAACGGCTTCTTTGGCCGCGATAGAAGCAGCTCTACCGGACGCAGACAATCCACCAACCAACCCAGACAATACATCACCGGAACCTGCTGTCGCCAGATAGGACGTGCCATTTGTGTTAATCGACGCTAATGAACCACAAGCAATAATCGTATCTGCCCCTTTATAGACCAATGTTGCACCGTTACATCTTCCTACCGCAGCCTTTGCCTTCTCAATACGGGAGAGAGAGGTTTTCGATAGATCGGGGAAAAGACGCAAAAATTCACCCTCATGCGGCGTTAAAACAACCTGAACCGCCGATTGCCGGATCGCTTCAAACAATTCATCCGTTCGTCCTTCAAAAGCGGTAAGGGCATCCGCATCAAGAACAAGGGATTGAATAATCTCTGTCTCCAGTATCGCCAAGACAAGCTCTCTAGCTTTCGCAGCATCGACAAAACCCGGACCAAGAATGACAACCCTGACCTTGCGCTTGCGCAAGAATTCTAGGGCATCGTCCGTTGTTTCATAGCCATGCAGCATGATTGAAGTGACATGCGCAGCATGAATTCGCAAAGCCTGTTTATCACCCAACAATGTTACAGCCCCCGCTCCTGCCCGCATTGCAGCCTGTGCAGCCAGACGCGATGCGCCAGTCATGAATTCCGGCCCTGAAAAAACGGCCACATGACCACGTTGGTATTTGTGAACATCATAATTGAGAATAGGCAATTGTGGCCGTATATTAAGCTTGGCATTACTATGGATCTGACGCAGAACATCTGGAGAAATACCGATATCGACAACATGGATTTCGCCACAATAATCACGCCCGGGATAAAGAACATGACCGGGCTTTAACCGGAAAAATGTTACTGTATGATCTGCCCGGAACGCACTTCCCTTTATTATGCCTGTTGCCCCTGAAACACCACTTGGTAAATCAACGGCAATAACACTTATATTCTGGCCTTCTCTATTATGATTATGATGGATTGCTTTAATCAGGTCACCAATGCACTCATCAAGCGCGCGATCAAGCCCTGCGCCGAAAAGCGCATCAATAACAAGATCATGTTCATCAACCTTGAACTGCTCAAACGGCCTGGTCTCTCCCTGCCAATTTTGAAAAGCTTGCGCTGCATCAGTTCCTGTTCTTGGCATTTTCAATTGATAGCACGTCACCATCACACAGGAACGACGTAAAATTTCAGCCGCAGCATAACCGTCTCCCCCATTATTGCCACCGCCACAAAGAACCGCAACACTCTGTGCAGACGCATAATGTTTCCAGACACAATCTGCCACACCATAGGCTGCCCGCTGCATGAGATCATAACCACTCAAACAGCCATTTTCGATCGTGTATCGATCAGCCTCTGCCATTTGTTCCGGTGACAGCAACCGCTCATCATGACCATTCACACGATAAAAATCCATCACAGCCTCAAAAACATTCAAAATGCCTAAAATTTAATCACGCCCAAATAAAATAGTTTCAAAAAACAAACAAAAACACAAGAAGCATATTTCTACCGAGCCAAAAACGCCGAATTTCCAGCATACTTTCAAACTGGCATGATTTATGCTTACATATGAGTAGGTGCGCTTTAACGCGCAGAGTTTAAACCATGGAGGCTGTTTTCATATGAAAAAGATCGAAGCCATCATCAAGCCGTTCAAACTTGATGAAGTCAAGGAAGCGCTGCAAGAAGTCGGCTTGCAAGGTATTACAGTTACCGAAGCCAAAGGTTTCGGGCGACAAAAAGGCCATACTGAACTTTATCGCGGTGCCGAATATGTTGTCGACTTCCTACCCAAGGTAAAAGTCGAAGTTGTTGTTGCCGATGAAACAGTCGAAGCCGCGATTGAGGCCATTCGGAAGGCCGCCCAGACAGGCCGCATAGGCGACGGTAAAATATTCGTATCGAATATTGAAGAAGTTATTCGTATCCGTACCGGAGAATCCGGTGTCGATGCCATTTAATCATCAAAGACAATCGGTCATTTAACAAGGAAAACATCATGACGACTGCAAGTGACATTATGAAACAAATCAAAGACAACGACATACGCTTCGTTGATCTTCGTTTTACCGACCCAAAAGGCAAATTACACCACGTCACAATGGATATAGCCGAAGTCAATGAGGACATGTTCGCAGATGGCGTCATGTTTGACGGCTCTTCCATTGCCGGCTGGAAAGCAATCAATGAATCCGACATGGTATTGATGCCTGATCCGGCAACCGCCCATATTGATCCCTTTTTTGCCCAGTCGACACTGGTCATCATGTGTGACATCCTTGACCCGATCTCCGGTGAATCTTATGAACGCGATCCGCGTTCCACAGCCAAAAAAGCCGAGGCCTATATGAAATCGCTCGGTCTTGGCGACACAGTCAACGTTGGTCCGGAAGCCGAATTCTTCATCTTTGATGATGTTCGTTTCAAAAATGAACCATACAACACAGGGTTCAAGCTTGACTCATCAGAATTGCCATCCAATGACGACACCGAATATGAAATGGGCAACCTCGCTCATCGCCCTCGCGTCAAAGGCGGTTACTTCCCTGTTCCTCCCATTGATTCATGTCAGGATATGCGTTCCGAAATGCTGACCGCCCTGACAGAAATGGGCGTACGCGTTGAAAAGCACCACCATGAAGTGGCAGCGGCCCAGCACGAACTTGGCATCCGCTTCGATACATTGGTGCGTGAAGCCGACAAGATGCAGATTTTTAAATATGTCGTCCATCAGACAGCCAACAGCTACGGCAAGACAGCAACCTTCATGCCGAAACCGATCTTTGGCGACAACGGCTCGGGTATGCATGTCCATATGTCGATCTGGAAAGACGGCAAGCCGACTTTTGCTGGCAATGAATATGCAGGCCTTTCTGAAACCTGTCTGTTCTTCATCGGCGGCATCATCAAACATGCCAAGGCCATTAACGCTTTCACCAACCCGTCAACCAACTCCTACAAACGTCTGGTTCCTGGTTATGAAGCACCGGTTCTATTAGCCTATTCTGCACGTAACCGTTCGGCATCGTGCCGTATTCCATTTGGTTCATCACCTAACTCCAAACGTGTTGAAGTCCGCTTCCCGGATCCGACTGCCAATCCTTATCTGGCTTTTGCAGCCATTTTGATGGCCGGTCTTGACGGTATCAAAAACAAAATCCATCCTGGTCCGGCAATGGATAAGGATCTTTATGATCTTCCGCCAAAAGAATTGAAAAAGATCCCGACTGTTTGCGGTTCTCTACGTGAAGCCCTACAGTCGCTGGACAAGGATCGTGCCTTCCTGAAAGCTGGCGATGTTTTTGCCGACGACCAGATTGATTCATTCATCGAATTGAAAATGCAAGAAGTCATGCGCTTTGAAATGACACCGCATCCTGTCGAATTCGACATGTATTATTCGGTATAATCAATAAAGGGGGCGTGTTTTGCCCCCTTTCCTTTTCTGTTTACACTGCGGACAACCGCTCTTTTCCATTTGCCTTTTATAAGTCTTGCGTTACAAGCTCCTATAGCGGGATTATATACCTGCCTCTACTTTTGCTTTTAACGAAAGCTCTTCTTGATGCTATTTTCTTTCCCGCATTGCAAAACGGCTTTGCTTCTGATCATAAGTTTCTTCATATCCATTTCGCCGCTTCATGCCCGACCACTTGATGATAATGACCTAAAGCAACTTGAAGAGACGAGCGAATCTTACAAAAACGCACTACAAAGCAAAAATATCAAAGTGCTTATGGATGCCTATCCACCACAAGCGATCAACGCACTAGCCAAAAAAGCCAATGTCACCCCAGACCAGATTCGCCAAGCTATCTATAATCAGCTGATCTTATTCGTTTCAAAAGCTGTTATTGAAAATATAGATATCAACCTTAAAGAAAAAAGTATCGGCAATCTCGACAATGGTGATCCTTATGCCCTATTGCCTTTTTCTGCCCGTGTTACCACGCCGGAAAAAGGCCGCATTGATGTCAAAAGTACCATCGTAGCCCTGAATATCAGCAATCGCTGGTATCTAGTTCGAGCCGATAACCAACAATTCTCTGCCATTATGAAAAGTGTTTTTCCAGGCTTTGAAAAAATCGTTGTCCCTGCACCACAAGCAGCGCCAGCAAAATCCAATAAATAAAACAAGAGGAATATAGTCAATGACTTTGATGAAGAAAACAACTCTCGCAGCTATGATCTTCGCGCTTGGCTGTTCAATCGCCCAAGCCCGTCCTGCCACAGAAGCAGAAGACAAAGCCCTAGCACAGACAGCTCAGGATATCGCCAGCTTGATGGATAAGGGTGAGATGCTCAAAGCCATCACACAAAGCATTCCGCCAAAAGCATTGACAAAATTTGCAGCTATGACAGGTAAAAGCGAAGACGAGTTCATGCAAATGATGAATCAGCAAGTTTCCGCCATGGCACAACAGGTCAAGATTTCAGAAACAAAATATGACCTCAGCCAGAAAAAAGCCGGCGAATTTGATAATGGTGATCCCTATTACATTATTCCAATCTCTCAAACCGGCGAAGCTTCTGGCAAAAAATTCAAAGTAGATACACAAGCCGTCGCCATTCTTGAAAATGGCACATGGTATCTGATCGGCAATCAAGGCGGCGGGCAAAAAGCAGCTCTAGAAGAAACTTATCCGGGTTTTGCCAAGATCAATCTGGCAGCGCCTGTTACAACACCGATCGAATAAGTAAAATAGCCCAAACTATTCATCCGCCCCCTTAAACAAGGGGGCGGATTTTTTGATACGATCAGGTCAAACCACTTTAATCACAACATCTACATTACCGCGCGTGGCATGTGAATAAGGGCATATTTCATTATGTGCTGTGTGAACGGCAAGCTCAGCCTGCTGTTTATCCAAACCCTCAAGATGAACCGTCAACTCGACAGCCAGCTGAAAGCCGCCGGCCTTACGTGGCCCAATCCCCACTTCCGCCTCGACATAACTGCCCTCGCCAACTGTAAAACCGGATTTTTGTGCTGCCAATCGGGCTGCTCCTTCAAAACAGGCCGCATAACCTGCAGCAAACAACGTTTCAGGATTAGCGCCGACACGACCATCGCCGCCCATTTCCTTCGGTACAACCAGTTGGAGATCAACAGTACCGTCTTGTGATCTTACATGACCATTACGACCACCTTCAACCTTGACTTTTGTTTTATAAATAACAGTTGGGGTCATCAAGAATCTCCTTAAAACAAGTGAACATGGATATTGTTATGCCTATTCCAAGATCATGCGCCGAAATCAACCCTACGTCAAAGCAAAGTTTGACCGATTACTTTTTTAAGAGACTGCTTCCAATACAGCGGCAGCCGCAATCATTTCTGCCTCACGATAACGGCGGCGTGCCATCGCCTCTTCGTCCTCACCCCAATGTTCAATCGTCCAATCTTCATCCAGATGGGCTATTTTCCATGCGTCATGAACACTGATAGTACCATCGGCCAAAGCAAGAGCCAGAAGGCCGGAGCCTGTCAAACTGGCCATTGTATGAATCGCGGCAAGACGAAAGGGAGACGTAATTTGCTGTATATGGGCACCTAGTGCACCGATTGCCTCGCGCGGCTGTTCGACATGCATAACCCCCTCACCTAAAATAAAGCGAGCACCAAAACGCGTCGCAGCCCAATCAATAATCGGATCCCACTGTTTGTTCTGACGTTCGACCAGCTCTTTGGGGCTATCGGCACGATAAAAAAGCATATCGCTAGCCACAAACCGCAACAAATCTTCTTTCACCGGTTGCATATCATCAATCATGCCATCAACAACTGTATTCACAAGCCGCGTAATGGGCATTTTTGACGGATCGATCACATCGACCTGTATCGTGAATTCATCAGCAACCAATTGCCCTAAAGCAGTATTCACCAGCTTCAGATCGCGGCGTGCCGGTGTTTTGACCGCCTGCCCATCCAAAAATACGCCAAAAGAATCATCCAGTTCACGCAGTTCAACCACCTCATAAAACTTTTTAGGCAGTTTTGTGCGAGCGTGTTCACGCGCCTTACTCAAGGCATCACGTTCTTCGCCACCATCATCAAGGTCTTGCAAAATATCACGCATGATTTTTCTGTTCCAAATATTGAAGTAAATCCATGGGCCGTTCAAGAACGTCAAGCGCACCGGCATTTCTCAGAGCATCAGCCGAATGATAGCCCCACATAACCCCGATCGGTTTTGCCTTTGCAGCCTTTGCCATTTCCATATCATAAATTGAATCACCAACAACCCATGTTCGTTCCGGATCAATGCCAGTTTGGATACAACATTCAAGCACCATAGCCGGATGGGGTTTGGAAGGACAATCATCTGCCGTACGCACAACAACAAAACAGTCAAGACCATGCTCTTTCGAGATAACCTCGACCCCGCGACGTGATTTTCCAGTCACAACACCTAACAGGATATGATCGTTCACGGATAATATATCAATAAGCTCTTGAATGCCGGTATAAAGCTTTTCTTTGATTTCATTGCGTGTACGCAATGCATGATAAGTTTGCTTATAACAAACGACCATTGCTTGAACTTCTTTATCAACCGGCTTTTGCAACAAAACCGCAATGGCCTTATCAAGCGACAAGCCGATAATCGCACGAGTTGCTTCAAAGCTTGGCAGCGAATAATCAAATGACCGAAAAGTTTCTTCCATACAGCGCTGTATAAAAACTGCGCTATCAACCAGCGTACCATCGCAATCGAAAAGAACCAGTTGCAGCTCCTTCTGCATCTCAGTCTTCGTCACCATCCACCTCGTCAAAGGCCAAAAGATTGAAACTCTGTACCATATGGGGTGGAAGCGGCGCCGTTACATCAATCATACCACCGGATGGATTGGGAATACGAATACGCCGCGCATGCAGATGCAGCCGGTTCTGTATGCCTCCGGGCATATCCCAATTAGTATCAGCAAAAAAATATTTCGGGTCACCGATGATCGGGTGGTCAATAAAAGCCGCATGAACACGCAACTGGTGTGTACGTCCCGTGTAAGGCTCCATCTCCAACCATGACAATGTACGACCAGCCGTATCAATCACACGGTAATGCGAAACAGCATGATCAGAATCTGGTTCACCATGTTCACATACACGCATCTTATCACCATCCGGTGTTGATTCCTTGACCAGCCACGTTGATATCTTATCCTGTTTTTTCTTCGGCACCCCACGAACCAATGCCCAATAAGTCTTTTTTGTTTCCCGTGCACGGAAAGCCGCCGTCAAGGCTTGTGCCGCCCCTCTTGTACGTGCAATCACCAAAACACCTGAGGTATCACGATCAAGACGATGCACAAGACGTGGCTTTTCACCCTTTTTGTTTCGCCATGCCTCCAGCATGCCATCAACATGGCGCGAGACACCCGAACCGCCTTGCACGGCAAGCCCCGCCGGTTTATTCAAAACAAAAACCTTGGCATCCTCATAAATCAGCATCTGCTTTAATACATCGCCATCATCCTGAGAGCGCATTGTACGCGCCGTTAGCGGCACTTTCGACTTTTCATCAACTCCCAAAGGCGGAATACGCATCAACTGCCCGACTTCCAGGCGCGTATCGGATTTGGCACGTTTGCCATCGACACGAATCTGTCCTGAACGCAGAAGCTTTTGTAAATGCCCGAATCCCAACCCCGGATAATGCACCTTGAACCAGCGGTCTAAACGCATACCATTTTCATCATTTTCGATTTTTTTTTGCTCAACGCCAGCCATATTCTTTTTCCTTTGGGCGCTGTTTACCACTAAGAGAAAGCAATTACGAGATTGTTTATCACAAGACGTTACAATACGTATCCAAAATTGGTTTCTCACACCACAATTAACACACTAGCGCACATTATATTAAGCCCTTGGTCGCTATAACGATAACGATCTTTGATGGAGAACAGCGTGACATTATTTGGAACCTACAAGCGGGCTATTTCATATCTTGAAAAAGAAAAAAATGCAGCTTTGCTAATTTGCGCCGCCAATATAGCGCTCGCCATCATCATGGTCTACATTCCAATGCTCTTTGGCGATATCATCAATATCCTCAAAGAAAAAGCACTGACGTTTTCCAATGTCATTCCACCCTTGATTGAATGGACCGCACTCGGCATTTTCAGTATTATCGCCACCGTTCTGGTTGCGCGCGGGGCAGACCGGCTCGCCCATCGGCGCAAACTGGGCGTATTGCGTGAATCCTATGAGCGTATCATCACGATGCCGCTGGCATGGCACCAACAACGAGGCACATCCAATGCACTACATACAATGTTACGTGCAACAGATGCCATGTTTACCATGTGGCTTGAATTCATGCGCCAGCATCTGGTGATGATTGTCCAGCTTGTCATCATGCTCGTTGTTGCAGTCAAGATGGATTATCGCCTGTCGGCTGTTCTCGTTTCACTGGGCATCATTTATATCATGATCGCCCGTCTGGTGATGCAAAAAACAAAAGACGGTCAATCCGCCGTTGAGAAATATCATCATACACTTTTCGAGCATGTAAGCGACTCCATCTCCAATGTGTCGGTCGTTCAAAGCTATAACCGCATTGATCTTGAAACCGAAACATTGGCCCAAAACAGTAAAAATGTGCTCACGGCACAATATCCTGTCCTTAACTGGTGGGCGTTAGCTTCTGGTCTCAACCGTATGGCCTCGACCATCACCATGATTCTGGTTATTGCACTCGGCTCCTATCTGGTGACCAAAGGACAGATTAAAATCGGTAGTGTGGTAACTTTTGTTTTTTTTGCCCAGATGATGATTGGCCAGCTTGACCAGATCAGTAATTTTGTCAATCTGATCGGTTCCAATCGTGCCAAGCTTGATGAGTTCTACGAAATGATGGATTCCACCATTGATGCACAGGAGCCCAAAGACCTGCCTTCGCTGGAAAATGTCAAAGGCGAAATCCGCTTCGATCATGTTACCCATGAATTCGCCAATAGCGGTGTTGGCATTTATGATATCAGCTTCAAGATCAAACCGGGCCAGACCATTGCCATTGTCGGACCTACAGGCGCTGGTAAAACAACGCTGATCAATCTGCTGCAGCGTGTCTATGATCCGGCCATTGGTCAAATCAAAATTGACGGTATCGATACAAGAAGCGTCAATCGTGCGTCTCTGCGCAATGCCATGGCAACAGTCTTTCAAGACGCAGGCCTATTTAATCGCTCCATTCGAGAAAATATTGCTGTTGGGCGGCGCGATGCCAGCGAATCCGAGCTCCATGAAGCTGCAAAAGCTGCTGCTGCCGATGATTTTATTCAGGCAAAAAGTAATGGCTATGATACTGGCGTTGGTGAGCGCGGCTCGCTTTTATCGGGTGGGGAACGCCAGCGCTTGGCCATTGCCCGTGCCGTATTGAAGAATGCACCTATTCTAGTGCTAGACGAAGCAACAAGCGCGCTTGATGTTGAAACTGAAGCCCGCGTCAAAGAAGCTATTGATACGGTGAGCCATAATCGCACAACAATCATTATTGCACATCGCCTTTCAACCGTGCGGAATGCCGATCTGGTACTGTTTATGGATCGCGGTCGCCTGATTGAAAAAGGAAGCTTTGACAAGCTTGCCCGCAAGAAAGGCCGTTTTGCCGCACTGCTTAAAGCTGGAGGTCTAACCATTGATGAGACGCCAGAAGAAAAAAGTGTACAAAAAACACCCAATAATGTTGTTCCGCTTCCGCTAAAAAAGCGTTTGATTGATCGGCAATAGCCACGACAAAAAAGGCGTGTCAAAGACACGCCTTTTATTCAATCTATATTTTTATCTTATAAAGCCTGCCGTATAGCTTGAATAGCGGCTTCAGCCTTATCCCCATCAGGGCCACCGGCCTGGGCCATATCGGGACGTCCACCACCGCCCTGCCCGCCAAGCGCATTCGAAGCAATGCGAACCAGATCCACGGCGCTATATTTTCCAACCAGATCATCGGTCACACCGACAACAGCACTGGCCTTTCCATCTTCGGCTACCCCGATAAAGGCAACGACACCGGATTTCACACGGTTTTTGCCTTCATCTGTCAATGGCTTGAGATCTCTCGGACTAACACCGCTAACAACACGCCCCATAAAGGCAACGCCATTGATCTGTTCAATATCGTTCCCTCCCTTTTGGTCGGAACCGTCACCACTCAGTGCCAGCTGCTTGCGTGCATCATTCAGCTCTTTTTCCAATTTGCGACGTTCATCCATCAAGATACGCACACGCTCTACTGCATCTTGCGACGTGGTTTTCAGACTTGATGCAATATCATGAACACGTGCATCCTGCATGGCAAGATATTGGCGTGCCGCCATACCTGTAAGCGCCTCAATACGGCGAACACCGGCGGCTACTGCACTTTCCGAGACAATACGAATAAGACCGATATCGCCGGTACGACGCACGTGTGTACCGCCGCAAAGCTCGACCGACCATGCACGATTTTGTTGTTCATGCCCATCCAATTGATGTCCCATCGAGACAACACGCACTTCATCACCATATTTTTCACCAAAAAGCGCCATTGCGCCTTCTGCAATAGCATCATCAACCGCCATCAAGCGGGTTGTGACCTTGGTATTTTGCAAAACAATCTCATTTGCCAGATCTTCAATGATCTTGAGCTCATCTCCCGAAATCGGCTTAGGATGGGAAAAATCAAATCGCAAACGATCTGGTGATACAAGCGATCCCTTCTGCGCCACATGGGATCCTAATGTTTCACGCAGGGCCTCATGTAATAAATGGGTTGCCGAGTGATTGGCACGAATTTTACTTCGCCGCTTATGATCGACAAAAAGGATCGCCTGATTAGCAACAGCAATCTTGCCTTTGACGACTTTACCAATATGGATAAATACGCCATCCGCTTTTTTCTGGGTGTCTTCAACCTCGAAAGCAAAACCATCGCCTTCAATACGACCCGTATCACCAAGCTGGCCACCTGATTCACCATAAAAAGGTGTCTGGTTTAAAACCAACATAGCCTGCTGTCCCTCGCCAATATTATCCACCATCTTGCCATTATGGACAATCGCGGTGACAACAGCTTCAGCTTTTTCAGTCTCATAGCCCAAAAATTCGGTAGCACCCGTTTTTTCACGGACAGCAAACCAGATGGCTTCAGTTGCCGCCTCCCCCGATCCCGACCAGTTGGCACGGGCTTCGGCTTTCTGGCGTTCCATAGCCTTGCTAAAAGAATCTGTATCGACACCGATATTACGACGACGTAAGGCATCCTGCGTAAGATCAAGCGGAAAACCATAAGTATCATAGAGTTTGAAAGCGACTTCACCATCTAGCTGATCGCCATCTCTCAATTTATCCGTGGCTTCATTGAGAAGCCCCAGACCACGTTCCAAGGTTTTACGAAAACGCGTCTCTTCTAATTTCAATGTTTCAGAAATCAGAGATTCAGCACGTAAAAGTTCAGGATAAGCCTGCCCCATTTCGCGCACCAATGTCGGCAGAAGACGATACATCAACGGATCTTTTGCCCCAAGAAGCTGGGCATGACGCATGGCACGACGCATAATACGGCGCAAGACATAGCCGCGTCCTTCATTGGACGGCAACACCCCATCGGCAATCAAAAACGCAGATGAACGCAAATGGTCAGCAATCACACGATGACTGGCTGTAAAATCACCCTCAGCCTTGATACCGGTTGCGTCTTCTGAAGCCCTGATCAATGTTTTAAACAGATCGATGTCATAATTATCATGAACACCTTGTAAAACAGCTGCGACACGCTCCAATCCCATACCCGTATCAATAGAAGGCTTGGGTAAATCAACACGCTCTTCCTTTGTAACCTGTTCATATTGCATAAAAACAAGGTTCCAAATTTCAATGAAGCGATCGCCATCCTCATCCGCACTTCCCGGTGGTCCGCCCCAGATCTTGTCACCATGATCATAAAATATTTCAGAACATGGACCGCAAGGCCCCGTATCACCCATTGCCCAAAAATTATCGTTCGTTGTAATGCGGATAATTTTTTCATCACTAAGACCGGCAATCTTCTTCCAAAGCAATGCCGCATCATCATCCGTATGATAGACGGTAACAAGAAGCTTTTCCTTCGGAAGGGCAAATTCCTTGGTCAAAAGGTTCCAAGCCAAAGAGATCGCTTCTTCCTTGAAATAATCCCCGAAGGAAAAATTACCAAGCATCTCAAAAAAAGTATGATGACGAGCCGTATAACCTACATTATCCAGATCATTATGCTTACCACCTGCACGAACGCATTTTTGCGACGTTGTTGCACGGCTATAAGGTCGTTGCTCAAAACCGGTAAAGACATTCTTGAACTGTACCATACCCGCATTGGTAAACATCAATGTCGGATCATTACGCGGCACCAATGGACTTGAAGATACGACTTCATGACCATTGCGATTAAAATAATCAAGAAATGTCGAGCGAATATCATTAACGCTATTCATAAAAACACCTGTATAACGCCCGTAAGCAATCAAAACAATCAGAGCTATAGAGCAATAAACTGACATAGCTCAACTTAATTCCCTGCTGCTTTTAGAGCATTTCCAGCGTTGAGGAAACCGTTTTTCACTCCATATCCGGAAAACTTTCTATGCAACCAGACAAGAGAAAACCCCGCCGACCAAAAGGCCAACGGGGTATAAAACGGTACGCAATACACACACCTTAAAACAGGTGCTTACACCGCTTCACTCTCTTCAATATCAGAATTTTGTGCATCAGGACCACCATTTTCAAGTAATTCCGATGCAATCAAACCTGCATTCTGGCGCAATGCTGTTTCGATTTCCTCAGCAATTTCAGGGTTTTCACGTAAGAACGTTTTGGCATTTTCACGTCCCTGCCCCATACGCTGTGAATTATAAGAGAACCAAGCACCCGATTTTTCAACAACGCCGGCTTTAACACCGAGATCGACCAATTCACCCAGCTTTGAAATGCCTTCACCATACATGATGTCAAATTCGACCTGCTTGAAGGGAGGCGCCAACTTGTTTTTAACAACCTTCACGCGGGTCTGGTTACCAATAACCTCATCACGCTCTTTCAAAGCACCGATACGACGGATATCAAGACGGACAGACGCATAAAACTTCAACGCATTACCACCCGTTGTCGTTTCTGGCGAACCAAACATAACACCGATTTTCATACGAATCTGGTTGATAAAAATAACCATACAATTTGAACGTGAAATTGAAGCCGTTAGTTTACGCAGAGCCTGACTCATCAAACGAGCCTGAAGACCGGGGAGTGAATCACCCATTTCGCCCTCAATTTCAGCACGTGGCGTTAAAGCGGCAACAGAATCCACCACGAGAACATCAATAGCGCCCGAACGTACTAATGTATCGGTAATTTCCAAGGCTTGCTCGCCGGTATCCGGCTGCGAAATCAGCAGGTTTTCAAGATCAACGCCAAGTTTGCGAGCATAAACCGGATCAAGAGCGTGTTCAGCATCAACAAAAGCACAAATGCCGCCACGTTTTTGGGCCTCAGCAATTGTATGCAGCGCCAATGTCGTTTTACCTGAACTTTCCGGTCCGTAGATTTCGACAATACGTCCCTTTGGCAAACCACCAACACCCAAAGCAATATCCAGAGACAAGGAACCGGTTGGTACAGTTTCAATTTCTACAACCTTGTCATTCTGGCCAAGACGCATGATCGAGCCTTTACCAAAAGAACGTTCAATCTGCGAAAGTGCCGCGTCCAAAGCCTTTGATTTATCCACTGAATTATCCTCAACCAGCCGTAATGAATTTTGCGCCATTTTAACTACCCTCTTGTCCTATGAGAAGCCTTAAGCCTGTATTGCCACAATCTTCTTGTACCTCTTTTGTTCTCATTTTGCAACATGGCTATACTGTTGATTTTAAATGATATTTAAATTTTGTTCTTTTAATGTTCTATTTACGTTTTAATATTTTTTGGTTTTTGATAAAAAAAACCGCCCCGAAAGGCGGTTTCATCATGCCATCATAGCAATCGGATAGAATCAGTAACCACCCTGACGCAAAGGAGCAATCTGGATTTCAACACGACGATTCTGTGCGCGACCTTCCGCAGTTGCATTGGAGGCAATCGGGTTTGACGGGCCGTAACCGACAACAGAAAGACGCCGACCATCAATACCCTGATTATTGAGGTAATTGGCAACAGATAAAGCACGGCGTTGTGAGAGATCCTGATTATACTGCAAGCTGCCGGTCGAATCGGTATAACCATTTACATCAACCAATGACTGGTTATATTTTTTTAAAACAAGGCCGACAGAATTTAACACCGGATAGAACTGCGATTTTACCGCATCCTGATCGGTATTGAATGTTACATTGCCTGGCATATTAAGAATGATATAGTCGCCATTACGGGTAACAGACACACCGGTTCCCTGAAGCTGCGCTCTAAGCTCCGCTTCCTGGCGATCCATATAATTACCAATCAAACCACCACCCAAAGCGCCAACCCCAGCACCGATCAGTACAGCATTACGCTGTGCACGGCTGGAGCCACCAACAAATAGTCCACCTAAAGCACCAGCGGCGGCACCCAAAGCTGCACCACCGGCTGTTTTGGATATATGCTGTTCACCCGTATAAGGATCGGTCGTCATGCAAGCAGACAAAAACGTACCCGCCAAGCAAAGGATTGTTATTTTCTTCAGCATTTTGTTTCTCCAGTTTTTATCAGCCTGTCGCCCGATATTCCGATAAAGATAAAGTATGGCCAAAAAAGGTAATCACTGTTCGATTTAAAACCTTAAAAGATTCTTGCGCAAATAAAATCTATTTTTTTTGCTGTCTTTCCGTACGTAGGCGATTCCACCACTCAAGTCTCTTGTTGATTTCTCGCTCAAATCCACGATCCGGCGGACGATAAAAATGCTGCCGCCCTAATTTTTCAGGAAAATAATCCTGTCCTGAAAAAGCATCAGGTTCATCGTGATCATAAAGATAGCCGACATTATAACCTTCATTTTTCATCAATTTGGTTGGTGCATTCAGGATATGTTTAGGAGGCAACAATGAGCCATTTTCACGCGCTACACGCATAGCCGTATTAAAGGCGACATAAGCAGCATTTGATTTGGGCGCAGTGGCCAGATAGATGCATGCCTGTGCCAACGCCAGTTCGCCCTCAGGCGATCCCAGATAATCATAAGCATCTTTGGCTGCATTACATATGGCAAGCGCATTCGGATCGGCAAGACCGATATCCTCAACCGCCATGCGCACAAGACGTCGGCCAATATAAAGTGGATCCTCACCCGCATCAAACATACGGGCCAGATAATAAAGGGCAGCATCCGGGTCGGAACCACGAACCGATTTATGCAATGCAGAAATAAGATTGTAATGCCCATCCTGTCCCTTGTCGTAAACAGGCGCCCGTCGCTGCACAATATTTTGCAGACTTTTAACGTCAAAGACCTCGTCCTTACGAGCAGCCCGCCAAACTTCTTCAGCCAATGTCAAAACCGCACGCGCATCACCATCAGCCATCTGTACCAAAAGCGCGCGTGCATCATCATCAAGCGGCAATCTTTTCTCTTCAACCGCTTCTGCTCTCTCCAATAAAACAAACAAACTACCATCATCATGCGGTTTGAATGTCAAAACCCGTGCCCGCGACAACAAAGCGGCGTTGAGTTCAAAAGAAGGATTTTCTGTTGTCGCGCCGACAAGAATGACAGTGCCATCCTCCATCACAGGCAGGAAGCTGTCTTGTTGGGCACGGTTAAACCGATGTATCTCATCCACAAACAGCAAGGTCTGGCGGCCAGACATGCGCCTTGCCCGCGCCCCCTCAAAAACCCGTTTGAGATCAGCAACACCGGTAAAAATCGCCGAAATCTGCTCAAAAGCCAGATCGGTTTCATTCGCCAGCAATCGAGCCACTGTTGTCTTGCCAGTACCGGGAGGCCCCCAGAAAACCATGGAGCCTAATGACCCTGCATCAATCATGCGTCGAAGCACACCTTCAGGTCCTGTCAGATGTTCCTGCCCCGTAACTTCATCAAGATGGACCGGGCGCAGACGATCCGCCAGAGGACGGTTGCGGTCGACTTTCGGATCAAGTGAAGTTGCGAATAGATCGTTGCTCATATCACCTCAGCGAACAAATTGCTGGATGAGAACACCGCCACGTTCAAATTCAAGTTTCCATATGCGCGGTGTGCCAGCAGCAAGAACCTTCTTCAGATCATTGATTGTCGTAATCTCGATACCGTTGACTGCCCGCAATATATCACCATAATTGAAAAGCCCTGCAGCATTGCTGCCACGCTTCACATCGCTGATCACCACACCTTTAGCCTGTGGTGCCTGACGAAAACGATGCGCATTTTGTGGTGTCAAATTGGTAACCTCCGCACCGGCAAAAGGCGAATCACCACCGATACGCTCAGGGCTTCCCATCTGCTCTTGCGGCACAGCAACCAACTGCAACCGGGCCTTTGCTTGCTTGCCGTCACGCATATAATCTATATCCAATACGTGACCAATACCGGTTGTCATTAGTCTATATCCTAAACCATCAGGGTTATCGACACGCGTTCCTTGTGCACCGACAATAAGATCACCGACTTTAAGACCGGCTTTATCTGCCGGACTATCCTTGATAATATCGGTAATCAACGCACCATAAGGCTGTCCCAGCCCCAACCCTTCGGCAACATCGGCTGTCACGGTCTGGAAAGTCGCCCCAACAAAAGGCGGCTCAAATATTTTATCACCACGTTTAACAGCGTCAACGACAGCACGAACCAGATTAGCCGGAATGGCGAAACCGATCCCGACAGAACCACCGGAACGCGAATAAATAGCCGTATTGATGCCAATCAGCTCGCCCTTCATATCAATCAAGGCGCCACCAGAATTACCAGGATTAATAGCCGCATCTGTCTGGATAAAAAAATCAAAATCTGAAATACCGACACGGGTGCGAGCCTGCGCAGAAACAATACCACTGGTGACAGTCTGCCCTACTCCAAAAGGATTACCGATAGCCAAGACCAGATCGCCAACTTCTACAGCATCAGAATCACCAAGCGACAGTACAGGAAACTTCTCTCCCTTGGTATCAATCTTCAAAATAGCAATATCGGTTGCCTCATCTTTCAACATGACCGTGCTTTCAAACTCACGGCCATCAGAAAGCGCAACCTTAATCTCATCCGCATCACGGATAACATGATAATTGGTTACAATTAACCCGTCTGCATCGACAATCACACCAGAACCAAGCGAAGATTGAACACGCGAGGGACGATTAGGGGAAGAACGTCCAAAAAACTGCTCAAAAAACGGATCACCAGCAAAAGGTGAACGCACCTGCACCTGACGAGCGGCGTATACATTGACGACAGAAGGTGTTGTCCGCTTGACCAATGGCGAGAAAGAAAGTTTGATTTGCGACTGGGAAGCCGGTATCTCAGCTGTATCTGCAGGATTACCTTGCGCAAAACCCATTCCTATTGTCATAAAGACCATGGACAAAGCATATATAAAAAATTTCATAACCGATTTCATCCAGAGCTCTCCATCATTACGGCAGATTAAAGCCATCTGTGGGATAAATAAACCCACATGCCACCTTGTTATCAGCTTTATAAAAGAAAACGGAAAATAAACGACTCCGCACTTCAAATTTACGTGCATAAAAAAACCCGCCAGAAAGGCGGGCTTTTTGATTTTTGAAAATCAACCGGTCTTATGCAGCATCAGCCTCTTTGGCTTCCGCTTCAACACGGGCACGATCGACTGCACCCTTTGCGTCAACGTCGCGATCAACAAATTCAACAACGGCCAGAGGCGCATTGTCACCAGTACGGAAACCGGCTTTCATGATGCGAATATAACCACCATTGCGTGTTGCATAACGTGTAGCCAATGTATCAAACAATTTGGCAACCAACTTTGCATCGCGGATCGCTGAAATTGCCTGACGACGGGCATGCAGATCACCACGCTTACCGAGGGTGACTAGTTTTTCAACAATAGGACGGATTTCCTTGGCCTTGGGCAGCGTCGTCACAATCTGCTCGTGATCGATAAGAGATGCGGCCATATTGGCGAACATCGCTTTACGATGACTAGCAGTGCGGTTCAGCTTGCGGCCTGATTTACCATGGCGCATGAGCTTGCTCCTTCAAATTCTCTTAGTATTGATCTTCGTAACGCTTAGCGAGATCATCAATATTTTCAGGCGGCCAAGCGGGGATTTCCATACCAAGATGGAGGCCCATGGATGCCAGAACTTCTTTGATTTCGTTCAGCGATTTGCGGCCGAAATTCGGAGTGCGCAGCATTTCCGATTCCGTTTTTTGGATAAGGTCGCCAATATAGACGATATTGTCGTTCTTGAGGCAATTGGCCGAACGGACAGAAAGCTCCAACTCGTCCACTTTCTTGAGCAATGCTGGATTGAAAGCCAATTCGGATACTTGTTCCGGCTGGGCTTCTTTCTGCGGCTCTTCAAAATTGACAAATACAGACAGCTGGTCCTGCAAAATGCGAGCAGCAAAAGCCACAGCATCTTCACCATTGACAGCGCCATTTGTTTCAATCGTCAATGTCAGTTTGTCATAATCAAGAACCTGACCTTCACGGGTGTTCTCAACCTTATAGGAAACCTTGCGAACCGGTGAATAAAGACTATCAACCGGAATAAGACCGATCGGAGCGTCTTCCGCACGATTACGTTCTGCCGGAACATAGCCCTTGCCATTATTGACAGTGAATTCCATACGGATCTCAGCGCCTTCATCAAGCGTGCAGATAACGTGCTCGGGATTCAAGATTTCAATATCGCCGACCGTTTGGATATCGCCAGCTGTAACAACGCCCGCGCCTTCCTTACGTACAACCATACGCTTAGGACCATCGCCTTCCATACGGATAGCAATTTCCTTAATATTAAGAATGATGTCGGTAACATCTTCACGAACGCCAGAAATCGACGAAAACTCGTGAAGGACACCATCAATTTGCACAGCCGTTACAGCAGCACCGCGCAATGACGAAAGCAGAACACGACGAAGCGCGTTACCCAATGTAAGACCAAAGCCGCGTTCCAAAGGCTCTGCAACAACGGAAATCTTGTTGCCACTGCCCTGAAATTCAACCTTGTTCGGTTTAATCAGTTCCTGCCAGTTTTTCTGAATCATATTCATATTCCTGTTCTTGACTTCTGCCACTATTCAACCGTGACAGTCAGCGTGAACGCCGGATAAATCCGGCAACTAAACAACGGTAAATTAGACGCGGCGTTTTTTGCGCGGACGGCAACCATTGTGCGGGATCGGAGTGACATCACGGATAGATGTAATCACAAAACCGGCGGCCTGAAGGGCACGAAGTGCAGATTCACGACCCGAGCCCGGTCCGCAAACTTCAACTTCCAATGAACGCATACCATGCTCTTGAGCCTTCTTGGCACAATCTTCTGCAGCAATCTGAGCGGCAAAAGGAGTTGACTTACGCGAACCCTTGAAACCTTGCGCACCAGCAGATGACCAAGCAATCGCATTACCTTGTGCATCGGTAATGGTAATCATGGTATTATTAAATGTCGAATTCACATGGGCAACGCCCGATGAGATGTTTTTACGTTCGCGACGGCGAACACGTGTGGCTTCTTTGGCCATTTTCATCCTTTCAATGATCTCTGCACCGCCGTAACACCAGCGGCTCCACCTATATCCGTATTGGTTTTCACCATAAGGCGTACGGGCGCCTGCCTTTTATAAAAGGCGAAACCCCGCCACAAAGCGGGGAATAGCTTATTTCTTCTTACCGGCGATTGCCTTAGCCGGACCTTTACGGGTACGAGCATTCGTATGAGTACGTTGACCACGCACCGGCAATGAACGGCGATGACGCAGACCGCGATAGCAGCCCAAATCCATCAAACGCTTGATATTCATTGCAACTTCACGACGCAGATCACCTTCAACCTGATAGTCACGGTCAATCGTTTCACGGATCTGAAGGACTTCTGCGTCCGACAGTTCGTTTACACGACGTTCAGCAGGAATACCGACCTTATCGACGATTTCCTGCGCAAATTTCTGTCCAATCCCGTGAATATACTGAAGCGCAATAACCACACGCTTGTTTGTCGGGATGTTGACGCCAGCGATACGAGCCACGCCTGTTCTCCTTAAATTTTAAAGTTACCCGCGACCGAATACTAAATTATATCCGGCAACACAAAACGACCGGTTCCGGTTAAAATACCGATGCCGATCATCTCATTGAAATGAATTGAAGGTGTCTTAGACGGATTTACCCGTAAAAGTCAACTCCCCTTCCCAGTCTTTCTGACCGTCTCTGCCCTATTTGAGCAAATTTTCAATAACCAATGTCACCTGAGCCACATCAAGCATACCGTCAACCTGCTTCAGCTGACCTGTCTTTGCATAAAAAGCCGAAAGTGGCGCCGTCTTTTCACGATATTCAATCAATCGCTTAGCAAAACTTTCAGGATTATCATCCGAACGCACTTTACCACCTGCAGCAATTGTTTCCTCAACACGCTTTTTCATGCGATCTATCAGTGCATTTTCATCAACAACAAGCTCAATGACACCGTCAAGCTCAGTGTTTTTCGATTTTAAAATATCTTGCAATGCTTCTGCCTGACCGACTGTACGCGGATAACCATCAAGGATAAAGCCATTGGCACAATCTGCTTCATCAATACGATCCGATACAATCTGGTTGACAATATCATCCGAAACAAGACCGCCATCATCCATGATAGCCTTGGCTTTCTTGCCAACTTCCGTCTGCGCAGCCACAGCTGCACGCAACATATCACCGGTTGAAAGCTGCGGAATAGCATATTTTTCCGTCAGAATTTTTGCCTGCGTGCCCTTACCTGCTCCGGGTGGCCCCAAAAGTATCAGTTTCATCGGCCTTTTCTTCCTCCACGAAGTTTCGACTTCTTGATCAAGCCTTCATATTGATGCGCAACAAGATGTCCTTGTACCTGCGCAATAGTATCTAGGGTTACCGTTACCACGATCAGCAATGATGTACCGCCCAATGTAAAAGGAATGACAGGGAAGATAGCACGGGCAAATTCAGGCAACAGACAGACAAGAATAATATAGATTGCACCGACCACGGTAATACGGGTCAAAACATAATCTATATATTCTGCGGTACGCTCACCCGGGCGGATACCCGGAATAAAGCCTGAATGTTTTTTCAACTGATCTGCCGTATCCTTTGGATTGAAGACAATCGCTGTATAGAAAAAGCAGAAAAATGCCATCAATGCTGCAAATACCACCATATAAAGCGGCTGGCCATGACTAAGCGAAAATGCAATCGACTGAAGCCATTGCGGCATATTGCTTGAAAAATTGGTAATCGTTGTCGGCAACATCAAAATAGATGAAGCAAAAATCGGCGGAATAACACCAGCAGTATTAAGCTTTAACGGCAAATGCGATGTATCGCCCTGAAACATCTTATTGCCCACCTGACGCTTGGGATATTGGATCAAAAGACGGCGCTGGGCACGTTCAATAAAGACCACGGCAGCAATGACCAAAACAATGATAATAAAAATCATAATCAATGCAAAGGCTGAAAGATCACCGTCATTGAAGGAACTGATCAGCTGCGCAAACCCTCTAGGAATTTCAGCCACAATACCAGCATAGATAATCAACGAAATACCATTACCGACACCACGAGAAGTAACCTGCTCCCCCAACCACATCAAGAACATCGTACCGCCGGTCAAAGTGATGATAGCCGATATCCGGAAAAACCAGCCCGGTTCCACAACAAGTTGATAAGGTGTTCCCATACCGCTTTCCAATGCAAACGCGATACCTCCAGCCTGGATAATCGCCAAAAGAACTGTACCATAGCGGGTATATTGATTAATAATCTTACGGCCGGATTCACCTTCTTTTTTCAATGCTTCAAGAGCTGGTACAACCGATGTCATCAACTGGACGATAATCGATGCCGAAATATAGGGCATGATTCCAAGTGCAAAAATCGCCATACGACCGACAGCACCACCAGCAAACGTATTGAACAGACCAAGCATACCATTAGCATGCTGCTGCACCATCATCTTCAAGGCTTCTGTGTTCGTGCCCGGCATAGGAATATAGGTTCCAAGACGGAAAACCAGCAAAGCGCCGATAGTAAACCAGATACGCTTTTTAAGTTCCGTCGCACGCCCGAAAGAACTGAAATTGAGATTGGATGCAAGTTGTTCTGCGGCTGATGCCATCAATTTTCTCCGTTTATCGACGCGTTTCGCGTCAACCTCTTAACGCTCAATATCCGCTACCTTCAAGAAAGGCAAAGGATATCATTCGTTTTCAAACAGATCATCGTAAAATTCTGTCGATTAAATACTATAAGTATAACAAAACAGATTCCTACAACAAGTTTTCAAGCTTTTATAAAGCTCAAGATGACAATGGCCCGGAATGGTGCGGAAAAATCCGCCCGCTCCAGGCCACTATCGAATTCAGAATCAAACCTTATTCAGCAGCAGCCGGAAGTTTGATTGAACCACCAGCCTTTTCAACCTTTGCAACAGCAGCCTTGGAGGCACCTGCAACATCAAAGCTGACCTTGGTTTTCAACTCACCGTCCGAAAGCAAACGAACACCGTCTTTTTCACGACGGATGACGCCAGCTTCTTTTAGGCTCTTCTGGTCAATAGTCTTCTTGGCATCAAGCTTGCCCGCATCAATTGCCGTCTGGACACGACCCAGCGAAACAACATTGAAGCTTTTAGCAAAAAGATTGGTAAAGCCGCGCTTCGGCAAACGGCGATAAATCGGCATCTGGCCGCCTTCAAAACCGTTGATAGAAACACCCGAACGCGATTTCTGACCTTTTACACCACGACCGGCTGTTTTGCCCGAACCCGAACCAATACCACGACCAACACGTTTACGGTTCTTTGTTGCGCCTTCATTTTCACGCAGTTCATTCAACTTCATGATTTTTACTCCTGCGCTTAAATCAAGCCTCGTCCACAACACGTACGAGGTGCTGGACTTTGGCAATCATGCCGCGTACAGCAGGTGTATCCTGCAAAGTACTACGACGGTGCATTTTATTAAGACCCAAACCGATCAACGTTGCACGCTGAACAGCAGGACGACGGATGGGGCTACCGATCTGTTCGACCGTTACCGTCTTGCCCGTCTGAGACTTTTTCTCAGCCATTTTAAAAATCCTTCCCTGACAAGCCGGAGATTATTCTTCGCCACCGACCAAATGCTGGCGACGTGCCTGCAAGGTCGAATATTTAATTCCACGCTGAGCGGCGATGTCTTTAGGATGCATCTGGCGCTTCAACGCATCGAAAGTAGCGCGAACCATATTGTAAGGATTCGATGAACCCAATGATTTAGCAACAACGTCCTGCATGCCAAGGGTTTCAAAAACAGCACGCATAGGACCACCAGCAATAATACCGGTACCAGCCGTAGCCGAACGAAGCAGAACCTTACCGGCTCCATGACGGCCTTCAACATCGTGATGAAGGGTACGGCCAGAACGAAGCGGAACATAAATCAGCTCACGCTTGGCAGCTTCTGTTGCCTTACGAATAGCTTCCGGCACTTCACGTGCCTTACCATGACCAAAGCCAACGCGGCCTTTCTGGTCACCAACAACAACAAGAGCAGCAAAACCGAAGCGACGGCCACCCTTAACAACTTTGGCTACGCGATTGATATGGACAAGCTTGTCAACAAACTCGCTATCGCGCTCTTCACGACGTTCGTCGCGATTTTGACGTTCTTTTTGTGCCATTCCTCATTCCTTTTTCTTTTCCGGAAGCACTTGGTGAAAAAGCCTCTCTACCGAGAAGCTTTGCTATAAAACCGGCAACAATGCCGATTATATTCTTTAGAAGCTCAAACCACCTTCACGAGCGGCCTCAGCCAAAGCCTTGACACGACCATGATAAATATAAGGGCCACGATCAAAAACAACTTCCTTGACGCCGGCTTTCTTTGCACGTTCTGCAATAAGTTTGCCAACAGCAGCAGCAGCTTCTTTACCAGCACCGCTTTTCAAAGTTTTTTTCAGATCGCCATCCATTGTCGAAGCAGAAGCCACGGTATGGCCACGCAGATCATCAATGATCTGAGCATAAATATTGAGGTTTGAACGATGAACGCTCAAACGAAGACGACCATTAGCCACCTTCTTGACCTGACGGCGCACGCGCAACGCACGCTTGCGGAGAATTTCCTTAGACGAAGCCATGTTGCCGTTTCCTTACTTCTTCTTACCTTCTTTGCGGACAATACGTTCATCCGCATATTTAACACCTTTGCCCTTATAAGGCTCAGGACCGCGATATTCACGAATTTCAGCCGCAACCTGGCCAACCTGCTGCTTGTTTATACCAGAAACGACAATTTCAGTCGGCTTCGGTACAGCAACGGTAATACCAGCAGGAACTTCATAAACGACATCATGAGAAAAACCAAGAGAAAGCTGGATATTCTTACCCTGCATCGCAGCACGATAACCAACACCATTAATTTCAAGTTTCTTCTCAAAGCCGTCTTTTACACCCTGAAAGATATTCTCGATCATTGTGCGTGACATACCCCACTTTGAACGGGCGTCCTTAGATTCATCGCGCGGCGTAACCGTTACGGCATTTTCTTCGAACTTAACCAGAACTTCGTCATTAACAACGTATTCCAGCTCACCTTTAGGCCCCTTGGCCTTGACCGTCTGGCCTTCTACCGTGGCAGTAACGCCAGCAGGGACCTGAACGGGTTTTTTTCCAATACGAGACATTGTTTTCTAACCTGTTTTTTTCGAGCTAGCGACATCAGAAGATGCGGCAAAGAAGCTCCCCACCAACATTTTGTTCACGTGCATCATGATCAGCCATCACACCCTTAGGTGTTGACAAAATCGAAATGCCAAGACCATTCGCAACCTGCGGAATAGATTTGACCGAGACGTAAACGCGACGACCGGGCTTGGAAACACGTGAAATTTCACGAATAACCGGAGCACCTTCATAATATTTCAATTCGATTTCAATTTCGGACTTGCCGTTACCAAAATCAACCTGACTGTAACCACGAATATAGCCTTCAGACTGTAGAACATCCAAAACGCGTGCACGCAACTTGGAAGCTGGTGTCGACACTTTGGTTTTCTTACGACCAATAGCATTACGGATACGTGTCAGCATATCGCCGAGAGGATCAGACATAGACATCTTTAAATACTCCCCTTACCAGCTTGACTTGACAACACCGGGAATATGTCCCAGCGAGCCTAAATCACGCAATGCGATACGCGACATTTTCAATTTACGATAATAAGCGCGCGGACGACCCGATACTTCACAACGATTACGAATACGAACCTTCGCAGAGTTGCGCGGCATTTCTGCCAACTGGATCGATGCTTTAAAACGCTCTTCCAATGGAACCTTCTGGTCCATAACGATTGCCTTCAAACGGGCACGACGAGCAGAGTGGCTTTTAACCAACTTCTGACGACGCTTATTCTTTTCAACGGCACTTGTCTTGGCCATAACTTTACCTCGCTTCGCTTGCCGTTACGAACGGAAGGGGAAATTGAAAGCACGCAACAATTCACGTGCCTCATCATCCGTCTTCGCTGTCGTACAAACGATAATGTCCATACCCCAGATTTGATCAACTTTATCATAGTTGATTTCCGGGAACACGATATGTTCCTTGATGCCCATGGCAAAATTGCCGCGACCATCAAAGCTCTTGGGATTCAAACCGCGAAAGTCACGTACACGCGGCAATGCGATAGTGACCAAACGATCAATAAATTCATACATGCGGTCTTTACGCAAGGTTACCTTGGCACCCAGCGGCATATCTTCACGCACTTTAAAGGTTGCAATTGAATTGCGTGCATGCGTGACAACAGCTTTCTGACCAGCAATCATAGCCAAATCTTCCGCTGCAATTGCAGGCTTCTTAGAATCCGCAGTGGCTTCACCAACCCCCATATTGATAACAATTTTATCAATACGTGGAATCTGCATCTCATTCTCGTAGCCGAACTTTTCAAGAAGAGCCTTGCGGACAACTTCTTGATAATGCTTCTTCAGACGAGGCTCTTGTTTTTTCTCAGCCATCGATCTTTTCTCCCGAGCGCTTGGCAACACGAACCTTACTGCCATCCTTTTCAATACGGAAACCGACACGGGTCGGCTTACCGTCCTTGGGATCGGCAATTGCCAGATTAGACAGATGGATCGCGGCTTCTTTGGAAATAATTCCAGCTTCCTGTGTCTGCGTCTGACGTTGGTGACGTTTTACCATGTTGATACCACGAACGAGAGCTGAATCTTCCTTCGGGTTTACCTTGATAACTTCGCCATTGCGACCTTTATCTTTACCGGTCAGCACAACGACTTTATCGCCTTTACGAATCTTTTGCATCGTTGGCTCCTTATAGAACTTCTGGAGCCAGCGAAATAATCTTCATATGGTTCTTAGCGCGAAGTTCACGCGGAACCGGTCCGAAGATACGAGTGCCGATTGGCTCTTTCTTGTTGTCGACCAAAACGGCCGCATTCTTGTCAAAACGAATAACGCTACCATCAGGGCGACGAATATCCTTGGCAGTACGAACCACCACGGCTTTCATCACATCACCTTTTTTAACGCGTCCGCGCGGAATGGCTTCCTTGACGGAAACGACAATAATGTCGCCGACCGAAGCGTATTTACGCTTCGAACCGCCAAGCACCTTGATGCACATGACACGACGGGCGCCGGAATTGTCCGCGACGTCGAGGTTTGTTTGCATCTGTATCATGACTGGCTGCCTTCTCTTAATGTTTACGTCCGGCGGTGCCTTTGACACATCCGGACCTGCCTGTCAAACTCGATTTGAACATTTTGCCTTAAAAACAAGAAATCGGGACGCGAAAATGCGCCCCAAACTCTTTTTCCGGCAAAAAGCTCGGTTAATTACGTTCAGCCGTTATTGACGACGACCCAACGCTTATCTTTCGAAATCGGCTTTGATTCCTGAATAGAAACCTGATCACCAACTTTGAACTGGTTGTTTTCGTCATGCGCTTTGTACTTCTTCGACTGACGAATGATCTTCTGAAGCAGCGGATGCGCATAACGGCGCTCCACCTTGACCACAACAGTCTTGTCGTTCTTGTCGCTGACGACAACGCCCTGCAGAATGCGTTTCGGCATAGTATTAATCCTTAAGCCTTGCTTTCGGCCGCCTTCTGGCGGGCGATTGTTTTAATACGCGCAATATCACGGCGAACCTGTTTTACGCGTGCTGTCTTTTCCAACTGGCCTGTTGCTTTCTGAAAGCGCAAATTAAACTGCTCTTTCTTCAAATCAGCCAGTTGATCGTTCATTTGGTCGAGCGTTTGCGCCCGAAATTCTGCGGCTTTCATCGCTTAAACCTCTTTATTCAGCAATACGCTGGACGAAACGGGTTTTAATGGGCAGCTTTGCAGCACCCAAACGGAGTGCTTCACGTGCCACATCTTCGGGTACGCCGTCAAGCTCAAACATGATACGACCGGGAGCAACACGTGCTGCCCAATAGTCCACACTACCCTTACCTTTACCCATACGAACTTCCGTTGGCTTTGAAGTCACCGGAAGATCTGGGAAAATGCGGATCCACACACGACCTGCACGCTTCATATGACGTGTAATGGCACGGCGGGCTGCCTCGATCTGACGCGCGGTAACGCGTTCTGGCTCAACAGCCTTCAGACCGTAAGCACCAAAATTCAAGTCCGAACCACCTTTCGAAACACCGTGAATACGGCCTTTGAACTGCTTACGGAACTTTGTGCGCTTGGGCTGCAACATTGTTCTCTACTCCAAATCTAGGTTCCAACCACAAAAACTTAAGCGTTTTCGCGGCGGCGGTTCGTATTATTCGAACCCTGATTATCACCTTCGGTGGCACGACGCTCAGAAGCCATCGGATCATGCTCAAGAATTTCACCCTTGAAGACCCAAACCTTAACGCCACAGATACCATAGGCAGTCTTAGCTTCAGCTGTACCATAATCAACATCGGCACGCAGTGTATGCAATGGCACACGACCTTCACGATACCACTCCATACGCGCAATTTCAGCACCACCCAAACGGCCGGCACAATTGATACGGATACCTTCAGCACCAAGACGCATTGCAGACTGCACAGCACGCTTCATAGCGCGACGAAAAGCCACACGGCGTTCAAGCTGCTGGGCAATCGACTGGGCAACCAATGTTGCATCAATTTCAGGCTTACGCACTTCGACAATATTCAAAGATGTATCGACATTCGTCATATCTGCAATCTTACGACGCAGCTTTTCAATGTCGGCACCTTTTTTGCCAATAATAACACCCGGTCGAGCTGAGTGAATCGTAACGCGGCACTTTTTATGCGGACGCTCAATCACAACCTTGGCAATTGCAGCCTGCTTCAATTCGTCCATGACATATTCACGGATTTTCAAATCTTCATGCAACAGCTTGCCGTATTCACCGGTATCAGCATACCAACGAGAATCCCAAGTGCGGTTGATGCCGAGGCGAAGCCCAACTGGATTAATCTTCTGACCCATTATGCGGCCTCCCCTTTTTCCGAAACTTCACGGACAACGATGGTGAGATGCGAAAACGGACGCTCAATGCGACTTGCACGGCCACGTCCACGGACATGAAAACGCTTCATAACAATCGACTTGCCAACATGCGCTTCAGCCACAATCAGCGAATCAACATCGAGATCATGATTGTTTTCAGCATTAGCGATAGCCGATTCAAGTGTTTTCTTTACAGTTTCTGCAATACGTTTACGCGAAAAAGTCAAATCAGCAAGCGCTGTATTGACCTTCTTGCCGCGAATCATTGCAGCAACCAGATTAAGTTTTTGCGGACTGACGCGAATTGTACGGGCGACAGCTTTCGCTTCATTGTCTTTGAGCTGGCGGGGAGCCTTGGCTTTACCCATCGTTATTTCCTCTTCGCTTTCTTGTCCGCACCGTGCCCATAATAGGTACGGGTCGGCGCGAATTCGCCGAACTTATGACCAACCATTTCTTCAGAAACAGAAACAGGCACATGCTTGTTACCGTTATAAACACCAAAGGTCAGGCCGACAAACTGCGGCAAAATAGTGGAGCGACGGCTCCACATCTTGATGACCTCATTACGGCCGCCTGAACGTACCTTCTCAGCTTTCTTGAGAAGATAGCCATCCACAAACGGACCTTTCCATACTGAACGAGCCACTGGTAACTACCTCTCTTATTTCTTACGCTGATGACGTGAGCGCATAATGAACTTGTCCGTCGATTTATTCGAACGGGTCTTCTTACCCTTGGTCGGTTTACCCCAAGGTGAAACCGGATGACGACCACCAGATGTACGGCCTTCACCACCACCATGCGGGTGATCAACAGGGTTCATGGCAACACCGCGAACATGAGGACGCTTACCGCGCCAACGTGAACGACCAGCCTTACCATCATTGATATTGCCATGATCCGGATTGGAAACCGCACCGACTGTTGCATAGCAACTACCGGATACTAGACGCTGCTCACCGGAATTCAAACGCAAGATAGCCATACCCTGATCACGACCAACCAACTGGGCGTAAGTACCAGCAGAACGGGCAATCTGACCGCCCTTACCCGGCTTCATTTCCACATTGTGGATAATGGTGCCGACTGGCATATTGCCAAGAGGCATCGCATTACCTGGCTTGACGTCGGTATTGGCAGCTGCCAGAACCGTGTCACCAACAGCCAAACGCTGTGGAGCCAGAATATAGCTTAGCTCACCGTCTTCATAACGGATCAAAGCAATAAAAGCTGTACGGTTGGGATCATATTCAAGACGCTCTACCTTCGCCGGAATATCACGCTTGGTACGCTTGAAATCCACAAAGCGATAGGTGCGCTTGTGACCGCCACCCTGAAAGCGGGCCGTTACACGGCCTGCATTGTTACGACCGCCCTTTGACGACAGACCTTCGGTCAACGCCTTGACGGGCTTACCCTTATACAGACCTGAACGGTCAACAATAACAAGCTGACGCTGGCCCGGGGTGGTCGGATTATAGTGCTTAAGTGCCATTGTTCTTAACTCCGAGCCTCTTAAAGACCTGTAGAGACGTCGATTGTCTGGCCTTCAGCCAGAGTCACGATCGCTTTCTTAACATCACTCTGCCGACCAACAATGCCTTTAAAGCGCTTTACCTTACCCTTACGGGTGGTGGTGTTGACCGCTTTGACCTTGACGCCAAAAAGCGCTTCAACAGCAGCTTTAATTTCGGGCTTTGTCGCATTCGGCGCGACTTTAAACACAACCTGGTTATATTCTGAAACCATCGTTGCTTTTTCGGTAATAACCGGACTGACAATCACGTCATAGTGGCGAAGATCTGTCATTTGAAACGCTCCTCGAGGGCCTCGACAGCGGCCTTTGACAAGACCAGCTTACCGCGACGCAGAATGTCATAAACATTAATGCCCTGAACCGGCAGAACATCCACATTAGGAACATTCGAAGCGGCACGTGCAAAATTTACGTCAACTTCCTTACCGGCAATGAGCAGAGCATTGGTTAGACCGAGCTTTGCAAACTTGCCGTTCAGCAACTTGGTTTTAGCTTCCTTAATGGAAAGCTCATCAACAATGATCAAATCATTGGCTTTAGCCTTAGCTGAAAGAGCATGCTTGAGGCCAAGTGCGCGAACTTTTTTCGGCAGATCATGCGCATGATCACGGACAACCGGACCATGGGCCTTACCACCACCACGAAACTGCGGTGCACGACCGGAAGAGTGACGGGCACGACCAGTCCCCTTCTGTTTGTACATCTTAGCACCAGTACGCGAAACATCGGCACGACCTTGCACCTGATGTGTACCTTGCTGACGACGGGCAAGCTGCCAACGCACGACGCGCTGAAGCAGATCTTCACGCGGATCAAGACCGAACAATTCGTCCGACACCTTGAGTTTTCCGGCTTCCTTGCCTTCAAGTGTTGTAATCGTGAGATCCATTATTCGGCTCCCTCAGTTGCTGGGGCGTCGACAGGCGCATCTGCTACAGGAGCGGGAGCTTCTGTTGCGGCGGATTCTTTTTTAGCAGCATTGGCCTGACGCAGAGCAGCAGGTTTAGGCGCATTGTCGGGAAGCGCAAACTTCACAGCATCACGAACTAAAATCCAAGCGCCCTTTGAACCAGGAACAGCACCACGAACAAGAATAAGTCCGCGTTCGACGTCGGTGGAGACCACCTCTATATTTTGTGTTGTCACACGGGTAGCACCCATATGACCGGCCATCTTCTTGCCTTTGAACACCTTACCCGGATCCTGACGCTGACCGGTAGAACCGTGCGCACGGTGGGTAATGGAGTTACCATGCGAAGCGCGGTGACCACCAAAGTTATGACGCTTCATAACACCGGCAAAACCTTTACCGATTGTTGTCCCTGTCACATCAACCATCTGCCCAACAACAAAATGCTCGGCCGTGATTTCTGAACCAACATCAAGAAGATTGTCAGCACTAACACGGAACTCAGCAAGTTTTGCCTTGGGCTCTACACTAGCCTTAGCAAAATGACCACGCAAAGCCTGCGTTGTATTTTTCACCTTAGCTAGACCTACACCGAGCTGTACTGCGGTATAGCCATTTTTTTCAACTGTACGCTGGGCGACAACCTGACAATTTTCCATACGGAGAACTGTAACAGGCACGTGCTCGCCAGCATCATTATAGACGCGGGTCATTCCCAGCTTCTGTGCAATTACACCTGAACGCATCGGTTCGTTCCTTCTGTCCCCAAGCCCTAAAGCTTGATCTCGACATCAACACCAGCAGAAAGGTCGAGCTTCATCAGCGCGTCCACTGTCTGCGGCGTCGGATCAACAATATCAAGAAGACGCTTGTGTGTGCGCATTTCAAATTGCTCACGGCTCTTCTTGTCGATATGCGGCCCACGATTAACCGTGAACTTCTCAATCCGCGTTGGAAGCGGAATAGGTCCACGGACATTGGCGCCGGTACGCTTGGCGGTCGACACAATCTCACGTGTCGAGGCGTCAAGGATCCGATGATCAAACGCTTTCAAGCGAATGCGGATATTCTGACCGTTCATACTCTTCTTATCCTTGTCATGTCGAACACCCCCTCTACAAGGAGGTGTTCTTTATAACTCTAATTAATTAATTACTCGATGATTTTGGCGACGATGCCAGCACCGACGGTACGACCACCTTCACGGATAGCAAAGCGGAGCTTTTCTTCCATGGCGATCGGCACGATCAAAGCAACATCAACGGCAACATTATCACCAGGCATAACCATTTCTGTACCTTCAGGAAGCGTTACAATACCGGTAACGTCTGTGGTACGGAAATAAAACTGAGGACGATAGTTTGTAAAGAACGGCGTATGACGACCACCCTCTTCCTTCGTCAGAATATAGGCTTCTGCCTTAAATTTCGTGTGCGGTGTAACAGAACCCGGCTTAGCCAGAACCTGACCACGCTCAATACCATCACGTTCAACACCACGAAGCAGCGCACCGATGTTATCACCAGCTTCACCCTGATCAAGAAGCTTACGGAACATTTCAACGCCGGTGACTGTCGTCTTCGAAGTCGGACGAATACCGACGATTTCGATTTCTTCACCAACCTTGACAACACCACGCTCAACACGACCGGTTACAACTGTACCACGACCCGAAATCGAGAAAACATCTTCAATCGGCATCAAGAACGGCTGATCAACAGGACGTTCAGGTGTCGGAATATAAGCATCAACTTCGCTCATCAACAGACGAACAGCATCTTCACCGATTGTCTTATTGCTATCTTCAAGAGCAGCAAGAGCAGAACCCTTCACGATCGGAATTTCGTCTCCAGGGAAGTCATACTTCGAAAGAAGTTCACGAACTTCCAATTCAACCAATTCAAGAAGCTCTTCATCGTCAACCTGATCAACCTTGTTCAGGAACACAACAATCGCAGGAACACCAACCTGACGGGCAAGCAAAATGTGCTCACGTGTCTGGGGCATCGGGCCGTCAGCTGCAGAAACAACAAGAATAGCACCATCCATCTGCGCAGCACCGGTGATCATGTTCTTCACATAGTCAGCGTGACCAGGGCAGTCAACGTGTGCATAGTGACGGTTTTCTGTTTCATATTCAACGTGAGCTGTCGAAATCGTAATACCGCGTGCACGCTCTTCAGGAGCAGCATCAATCTGGTCATACGCCTTGAACTCACCAAAAAATTTCGTAATCGCCGCTGTCAGCGAGGTCTTACCATGGTCAACGTGACCAATCGTGCCAATGTTTACGTGCGGTTTATTACGTTCAAATTTACTCTTTGCCATCTGAGATCTCCATCTCTTGCCCTAGGGGCCTAAGTTTAAAGTTTATACACAATCAATTGATTATGCGTATTTTTTCTGAATTTCCTGAGCCACCACACTTGGTACCGGCTCATAATGATCAAACTGCATAGTATATTGCGCACGCCCCTGGCTCATCGAGCGAAGCGTATTCACATAACCAAACATATTAGCCAACGGAACCATTGCATTGACCACAGCGGCAATACCACGACTTTCCGTTCCGGAAATCTGACCACGACGGGAATTCAGATCACCAATTACATCACCCATATAATCTTCAGGTGTCACAACTTCGACCTTCATAATGGGCTCCAACAACTGAGCACCAGCCTTCTGAGCACCCTCACGGAAAGCAGCACGAGCTGCAATCTCAAACGCCAAAACAGAAGAGTCAACATCATGATAGGCACCATCAATCAAAGTTGCCTTCACACCCAACATCGGGAAACCTGCAAGCGGACCCGCACCCATGACGCTTTCGATACCTTTTTGAACACCAGGAATATATTCCTTCGGCACAGAACCGCCAACAATCTTGGAATCAAAGATAAAGTCATCACCCTCATGCGGCTCAAACAGAATCTTGACACGAGCAAACTGACCAGAACCACCCGACTGTTTTTTATGGGTGTAATCAATTTCAGCAGCCTTGGTAATCGTTTCACGATAAGCAACCTGCGGCTGACCAATATTAGCCTCAACCTTGAATTCACGTTTCATACGATCAACGATAATATCAAGATGAAGCTCACCCATACCAGCGATAATGGTCTGACCAGATTCTTCATCAGACTTGACACGGAATGAAGGATCCTCAGCAGCAAGACGATTAAGCGCAATACCCATCTTTTCCTGATCCGCCTTAGTCTTCGGCTCAATCGCAATCTCGATAACCGGCTCAGGGAATTCCATACGCTCAAGAATTACAGGCTTAAGCGGATCACAAAGCGTATCACCAGTTGTCGTTTCCTTCAAACCAGCAAGAGCTACGATATCACCGGCAAAAGCCTCTTCAATATCTTCACGTGAATTGGAATGCATCTGCAACATGCGGCCGATACGCTCTTTTTTGCCCTTTACGGTATTTTCAAGCGAAACGCCTTTATTCAACTTGCCGGAATAGATACGGCAGAAAGTCAACGAACCAACAAACGGGTCATTCATAATCTTGAAGGCCAACATTGAAAGCGGCGCATCATCTGAAGACTCACGTGTTGTTTCAGTTTCTGTCTTAACATCAATACCCTTGATAGCAGGCACATCAATCGGAGAAGGCAGATAATCAACAACAGCATCCAGAAGCGGCTGAACACCCTTATTCTTAAAGGCCGTACCGCAAAGAATCGGATGGAACTCAACATTAATAGTACCCTTACGGATCAACGCTTTCAACTGCGCTTCATCCGGCTCAGTACCTTCAAGATACGCTTCCATCGCCGCTTCATCAACCTCAACAGCCAACTCAACAAGCTTCTCACGATATTCCGCAGCTTTCGCCTGAAGGTCAGCAGGAATTTCGCCAATCGTTGCAGCAGCACCGATCGAACCATCCCATGTATGGGCCTTCATGGTGACCAAATCGATCACACCTTCAAATTCATTTTCCGCACCAATCGGAAGCTGCACAACAAGAGCCTTAGCACCAAGACGCGAACCAACCATCTCTACCGAACGGTAAAAATCAGCACCGATCTTGTCCATCTTATTGACAAAAACCATACGTGGAACACGATATTTCTCAGCCTGACGCCAAACAGTTTCAGTCTGCGGCTCAACACCGGCATTCGCATCCAGAAGAGCGATCGCACCATCAAGAACACGCAATGAACGCTCAACCTCAATCGTAAAATCAACGTGTCCAGGCGTATCAATAATATTGAAACGACGCTTCTTACCATCCTGACCTTCCCAGAAAGTGGTCGTCGCAGCAGAAGTAATCGTGATACCACGTTCCTGCTCCTGCTCCATCCAATCCATAGTGGAAGCACCATCATGGGTTTCACCAATTTTATGATTCTTACCAGTATAGAACAAAATGCGCTCAGTCATCGTTGTCTTACCAGCGTCAATGTGCGCCATAATACCGAAATTGCGGTAATCTTCAATTTTATATTCGCGGGCCATGATGTCTGCCTTCGATCCTTAAAACAATTCTTACCAACGGTAATGCGAAAATGCGCGGTTGGCTTCAGCCATACGGTGTGTATCTTCACGCTTCTTGACAGCTGCACCACGATTATTGGCAGCATCCATCAATTCACCTGACAAACGATCAACCATTGTCGTCTCGTTACGCGAACGAGCAGCAGCAATCAACCAACGGATTGCCAAAGCCTGACGACGATCGGGACGCACATCAACCGGAACCTGATATGTTGCACCACCAACACGACGAGAACGAACCTCTACATGCGGAGCAACATTTTCCAAAGCCTGATGAAACAGCGGAACCGGCTCGGACTTAGCCTTACCTTCAACCGCATCAAGCGCACCATAAACGATACGCTCAGCAACAGACTTCTTACCATCCAACATGATGGCATTCATAAACTTCGTGATAACCAGATCACCGAACTTCGGATCCGGATTAATTTCACGTTTTTCAGCTTTATGGCGACGGGACATATCTTAGTCTCTCACTCTTACTTCGGACGCTTCGCGCCATACTTGGAACGACGCTGCTTACGATCTTTAACACCTTGCGTATCAAGCACACCACGAATGATGTGATAACGCACACCCGGCAAATCCTTGACACGACCACCACGGATCATGACAACGGAGTGCTCCTGAAGGTTATGTCCCTCACCGGGAATATAACCGATAACTTCAAAGCCATTAGTCAAACGAACCTTGGCAACCTTACGAAGCGCGGAGTTCGGCTTCTTCGGGGTCGTTGTATAAACGCGAGTACAAACACCACGCTTTTGCGGATTCGCCTGCAAGGCAGGAACCTTATTACGCTTCCCCGGCACTGTGCGCGGCTTGCGGATCAACTGGTTTACGGTAGGCATTCAACCTTCCTCTTTCAAAACACAATTCTTACTGGCCTTGTTAGACCGCCAAACTTTCACACCCATAAGGGCAGCAGTTTTACTCATGCACAAAATCGGGCCACACCAAATTCTTGGCTTACCCGATTAAAAAGCAGAGGAAGCGTTACCACTTCATGCACCTTGCATATGTTTTTCAAAACTGCAAAACGAACCCTGTTTGAGACGAACTCCAGAACGCGGCGTTCCGGAAAAGCCTGACTCACATTGATCCAGTTGGCGTTCTGATAATAGTAAAGCACCATGCCGTCAAGCCATAAAGCGCAAAAAAGTTAAAGAATCTGGCCATCATCGGTATTTTTGATAAAAAAAGTAAAACTACACTGCCAATTATGTAGAAGAGGCGATCGATCGGCCCACTTCAAACAAGCATAGCGCATCAACCTTATAAATATGCAATGTGACAGAGCATTATTTCATAAAGGAAAATAGGCCCGACACGACCGAATCTCACCTTTTATACAGCCCCTGCCCTCTACCCACAATATTCAATGCAATCATCATTATGGGCATAGTTTTGTATTTTTCCAGCAAACGGCTTGCATCCCCAGACAGCAAACCATAAAACAGGCTATGAAAATAGCAACATGGAACATTGCCGGAATCAAGGCGCGACTCGAAACACTAACAAAATGGCTTCAAGAATTTGAACCCGATATTGTCTGCCTACAAGAAGTTAAGAGTGTTGACGAAAACTTTCCACGCGCCCCGATAGAAGCACTTGGCTACCATATTGAAAGCCATGGGCAAAAAGGCTTTAATGGCGTTGCCATCTTATCCAGAAAATCACCTGACGAGGTTTTTCGCGGCCTTCCAGGAGATGAAAATGACGAACAGGCCCGTTACATAGAAGCTGTATATTCTACAAATGGAGGCGTCATACGCGTTGCCTCTCTTTATCTACCGAATGGCAATCCAGTCGACAGTGATAAATATCCCTACAAATTGAAATGGATGGATCGGCTTTACGCACATGCAAAGACATTGCTTTGCCATGAAGAGCCTTTGGTGCTTGCAGGCGATTACAATATCATACCATCGCCCGAGGATGCCAAAAATCCTACTCAATGGATCAATGACGCACTTTTCTTACCGCAAAGTCGCGAGCGTTTTTTCCGTCTGATCAATCTGGGACTAATCGATTCTATCCGCGCTATCAGCGACGCGCCTCTTTATTCATTCTGGGACTTTCAAGCCGGAGCATGGCCAAAAGACAATGGCATTCGCATCGACCATTTCCTACTGTCACCAGAAGCCAGTGATTACCTGAAAAATGCCTTTATCCAAAGAGACATCCGGGGATGGGAAAAACCATCTGATCATGTACCTGTATGGATCGAACTTGATCTTTGATACGAATAGAATTCGTTCAGTTGATGATTACAGCATGACATGAGAATAAAACTCTTTTTTTATATCAAATATTTATGTTACATTAACAACAGATATTAAAGATCGCACTTATAATGGCGACTTTAATCATCAAAAACAAATGTAAACCAAGGAGAACATTCATGAAAAAAACCTTGTTGGCATTAGCCACTGCGGCAGCAATCGGGCTGACGGGTTCAGCCTATGCGCAATCCGGCGGCACACTGGACAAGATCAAAAGCAGCGGCGAAATCACGCTAGGCGTGCGCGAATCCTCCGGTCTGGCCTACGCTCTCGGAAAAGGCGAATATGTCGGTTTCCACACGGAAATGGCCCGCCAGATCATTGACGATATTTCCAAAAAAATCGGCAAACCGATCAAAATCAAATACCAGCCGATCACATCTGAAAACCGTATTCCTCTCGTTCAGAACGGAACGATCGACTTTGAATGCGGTTCGACAACCAACAACAAAACACGTGCAAAACAGGCCGACTTTGCCTACACAACCTATGTTGAGGAAGTGCGTATCGCAACGCGCAAGGATTCAGGCATTAAAAAAATTGAAGACCTGAACGGTAAAACCGTCGCAACCACCACAGGCACGACATCGGTTATCACATTGCGTAAAAACCAACGCGCCAAAGATCTTAAACTGACTGAAATCAACGGCAAGGATCATGCTGACAGCTTCCTGCTCCTTGAATCCGGTCGCGCCGATGCTTTTATCATGGACGGCTCTATTCTGGCTGCAAACATCTCAAAATCCAAAAATCCTGACAATTTTGTCATTCTGGATGAAGTTCTTTCTGTAGAGCCAATCGCATGTATGCTGCGCCTCAATGACGAAGAATTCAAAAAGGCCATTGACGACAGCATTGTCCGTCAGATCAAGGACGGCTCTTTGGAAAAACTCTATAATAAATGGTTCATGGAACCTATCCCGCCAACAAATACCATCGTTGGTCTACCTCTTTCCAAATCCACACGCGAAGCTTGGGAACACCCCAATGCCAAGCCGATGGAAGACTATCCTGAAAACAACCCACAATAAATTCTATCACTTGCAACAGGCCTGAGTATGTTTTATGCGCAGGCCTGTTGAAAATTTTGAACAGACAAATATTTAAGCCTGCTTGATATGTCGTTTGAAACATTGATGTATGTGAATATAAAGAGCCACTAAATGGATTTTTCTTTTCTATGTGACGATAGCCTGTTTCCGGGTGAAAAAATTCCCGGCTGTTTTGGCAGCGGAAATATCCAAACCAATCTGGATATGCTTCTCGAAGCTTTTATGAATACAGCCTTCTTGTCGATCACGGCACTCATTGTTGCCATCATATTCGGGATTATTATCGGCACAATCCGTACATTGCCAAACGCCAAGTTTTGGCCATTTATTGGCACCTTATGGGTAGAGCTTTTACGTAACGTCCCATTATTGGTACAATTATTCATCTGGTATTTTGTTCTACCTAAAATATTTCCGATCCTGCTTACAATCATGCCAGCTTATCTTCTGGTCATTATTGGGCTTGGTTGCTTTACATCGGCCAGAATTGCAGAACAGGTGCGCTCCGGCATAGAATCAATCCCACAAGGACAGCGCTATGCAGCTATGGCTGTAGGTTTCAGCACATTTCAAACCTATCGTTACGTATTATTGCCGCGGGCACTACGAACGATCATGCCCCCTCTTATTTCCGAATCCATGGGCATTATCAAAAATTCTGCCGCAGCCTTTGCCGTCGGCATTCCCGAACTATTACACAATGCACGACAGGCAACAGATACGACAAGTCTGCCAATTGAAAACTATTTTGCTGCGACCGTACTATATGTTCTGCTAGCCCTCATTGTTTTTGCCGTAATGGCATTGATCGAGCGGGCCATCCGCATTCCTGGCTTTAAATAGGATAAAAACATTATGAATCTTGATTTCAGCAGTTTTTCTCTTCCTATTCTTAGAGAATATATTCTAGCGGGCTTGCAATTCAGCATCGAGGTAACTGTTGTAGCAACCCTGCTTGGTCTCTTTTTTGGCACTCTTCTCGCCATGATGCGGCTTTCATCCTACAAAATTATATCCGCACCGGCGACAATTTATATTGTCGGCATGCGTTCGATTCCTCTCCTTATGGTGATTTTGTGGTTCTTTCTGCTCATTCCACTTATCACAGGCTATCCGATGGGTGATCGCTATTCAGCCTACATCACCTTTACTGCTTTCGAAGCCGCCTATTTTGCCGAAATCATGCGCGCCGGCATCAAATCGGTTGCTACCGGGCAGAATGGTGCCGCCCTCGCCTTAGGCATGAACTATTGGCAAAGCATGCGTATCGTTGTATTACCTCAAGCATTCAGAAACATGCTGCCGGTCCTATTGACACAAGTGGTCATCCTTTTTCAGGATACATCACTGGTCTATGTCATCGGGGCTTATGATTTGCTCAAAGGTTTTGAACAAATGGGTAAAAACTATGGCCGCGTTGAAGAATCATATCTGCTCGCAGCAATTGCTTATTTTGCTATCTGCTTTGTTTTATCCCTCGGTGTAAACAGACTTCAGAAAAAAGTCGCCATCATTCGCTAATAGGAGACCTCGATGTCCAACCATATGATTGAAATGAAAAATGTCTCCAAGTGGTATGGCAAATTCAATGTATTGAAGAATTGCTCGACCGGTATTGATAAAGGTGAGGTTGTTGTTGTCTGTGGGCCATCCGGCTCCGGCAAATCAACGCTGATTAAAACCATCAATGCACTTGAACCTTTTCAGGAAGGTGAAATCTGGGTCGATGGCATAGCTGTTCACGATAAAAGCACCAACCTGCCCAAACTGCGTAGCCATGTCGGCATGGTGTTCCAGCATTTCGAACTTTTCCCACATCTCTCGGTGATGGATAATCTAACCGTTGCCCAAATCAAAGTATTAAAGCGCAACAAAAGTGAGGCTGTCCAACACGGCCTGAAATATCTTGAGCGCGTCGGTCTGATTGATCACAAGGATAAGTTCCCGGGCCAGCTTTCAGGCGGTCAGCAACAACGCGTTGCGATTGCCCGTGCTTTGACCATGGATCCGATTGTAATGCTGTTTGACGAACCGACATCCGCGCTGGATCCTGAAATGGTCGGTGAGGTTCTTGATGTCATGGTCGGCCTTGCCCATGAAGGCATGACCATGGTCTGCGTCACCCATGAAATGGGCTTTGCCAGAAAAGTATCCAACCGGATTATTTTTATGGATGAAGGTGCAATCCTCGAAGATTGCCACAAGGAAGATTTTTTCGGCAATCCCGATGCCCGTACACCGCGCGCCAAAGACTTCCTGTCCAAGATTCTCAGCCACTAATCTATATTCCGAAAACCGCATCGGTTTTCGGAATATAAATGCTTCAAAAATAAGATTTGTAGATATGACATAAGCCTTTATGCCAAAAGCATAAACGCCCGAAACACTCTATTATTCTTACCCATTAAGAAAACTATGCGATTTAAAAATCAGAAGCCGTGATTGTCAACAATATCGGTTGCCAAAGAAATAGCGGTGCGACGATCGGATTCACCAACAATAGCAAAAGCCCGCTCCTGCATCGGACGAATCCATATCTGATCTTCCGGTTTTGCGCGTTCATAAGCGGCCGTCATCATGGCAAGTCCCCGCACAGTCTTACCAGCTTGAAAAAGCATATTGCCCAGCATAGCCTGCGCAGCAGGATTGCCTTTTTTAGCCGACTGTTGAAACCAGCGGGCAGCCTGTACCGAGTTTTTCTCGCCACCCTCTCCCGCAAGCAACATACGACCCAATTGGTACTGCGCCTGCGGATTGCCATAGTTTGTTGCAGCCTGAACATAAAGTCCACGCGCACGCGATAAATCGGCTTTCACAGGTGTTCCGGGAATCCCGCGTCTCAAATAACCGGCAATTTCAACAAGCGCATCCGAGACATAGGTCTCATTTTCCGACCCCGGATCAGCGCCATCATTAACAATTTTAACAAAAAACTGATAGGCTTGGTAATCATTCTCTGCGACACCATCACCATCGGCATACATACGTGCCAATTTCCAATTGGCACCCGGATGCCCCATTTCAGCCGCATAACGAAGCGCTTTGATTGCCTCATCCTTATGGCCGTTTTTATAAGCAGAAATACCACTTTTAAAAAAACTGAACGGACTTTCGCCATTATCATTTTTCTTAACATCAAGTGCATAGGCTTGAAAAACAGTGCATGACAGGGCAACCCCTGCCAATATTATTTTCCATTGCTGTTTGCATTTCATCATCGATAATCCTGACTTTTGCCCCTTGAAACCCTATTCCAAATAGGCATACTAGACAGTGCGCCGTATTTGTGGCGGGAAATAGGCGGCTTCAATTGATAAAATCCTATCATAGGAAATACATAAAAGCTGTTACACAAATGCAACAAATATGCCTCTCACCTGAATTGGTTAATATACATTCCCATATTACCCTATGCCCCAGTCCCTTTCCTCTTGACTTTTAAACTGTTTTTCATCTTTCTAGCACCGTCAAATGGTGGCAATAATGCACAGCACTTTTGGCATCCTATTAGTGAACTGTTTATCAAGAACGGAAATCATAAATGAAGAAACTGCTGTCAGCCGCATCGTTTATTTTCATCGGCTCTATTCTTTCGGCCTGCTCGACAACAAAAAATGACCAACCCGCCATTGATCCCGATACCGCACCTACCGGCTATTGGTATTTAAGTGACGATGGTGTGAAACATTGGCGTTCAATCCAGCCTGGCCAAATTCCACCACCACCTACTCCTGTCCATAAGAAATACGATAAAGATGTCGGTAACGGTAATAGCTAAAATATAAAGACTGTCATAAATCTATGACAGTCTTATAATATTTCAAAAAAGGTTTTGGATACGAAAAGTATTAATCCGGCCGCTTCAGCCAAGCCGTGTTAACGCGGTCTTCAATTTTTCACGTGCTGTTGTAAGCTCACTCAAACGTTCGCGTTCAGCTTCCACCACTTCCGGCTTGGCATTGCTAACAAATTTCTCATTGCCAAGCTTTTTATCAATTTTTTCAAGCTCATCATCAATCTTACCAATTTCTTTGGCAAGGCGGGCGCGCTCTGCATCAAGATCAATCAAAGCACCAAGTGGCAGACAGAAAGTCGCCTCCCCTAAGACAAGCTGTGCGGAAACAGTCGGCGCTTTATCTGCAAGCGTAATCGTATCAATACGCGCCAAACGCTTCAAAGCAGCTTCATGGCGGTCCAGTCTTTCACGCGTCAATACATCTGCATCAATGACCACAAGCGGCGCAATTGCACCGGCAGGCACATTCATTTCAGCACGTACCGAACGGATTCCTGTAACAGCATCAACTAGCCAGTTAATATCGTCAGCGGCCTCGGCATCTTTAAAATCAATATCCGGCCAAGCTGTAACTGCCAACATTTGATCCCGTTTCTGCCCCTCACCTGCCGTATGAGCCCAAAGCTCTTCCGTCATATAAGGCATGAAAGGATGCAGCAGTTTGTAAACTGCATCAAGAACAAACGCGACCGTATTTTGCGCCTCCTGCTTGGCATTTTCATCATCGCCATGGAAAACAGGCTTAAGCAGCTCCAGATACCAGTCGCATAAATTATTCCATGTAAAGCGATAGAGGTGGGAAGCTGCTTCATTAAATTTATAGGCTTCGATTGCCTCGTTTACAGCTTTCTGTGTATGGCTTAATTCCGTCAAAATCCAACGATTGACCGCCAGCTTTGTGTTTTCCGGCTTAAAGGAAGGATTGTGTGCCGCTCCATTCATTTCGGCAAAGCGTGTCGCATTCCATAGCTTGGTCCCAAAATTACGATAGCCGGCAATACGCGTCGGATCCAATTTTACATCACGCCCCTGCGCCGCCATGATTGCCAAAGTAAAACGCAAGGCGTCGGCACCATATTCATCCATCAACTCCAATGGATCAATAACGTTGCCTTTCGATTTTGACATTTTAGCGCCATGCTTATCACGTACCAACGCATGTACATAGACATCAGGAAATGGGACTTCACCCATAAAGTGGATACCCATCATCATCATGCGGGCAACCCAGAAGAAAATGATATCGAACCCCGTGACGAGAACGCTTGTCGGATAATAGGTTGTCAATTCCGGCGTTTTATCCGGCCAACCCAGAGTAGAAAACGGCCAAAGTGCCGATGAGAACCATGTATCCAACACATCCTCATCACGGGTTAACGGCACGGCTTTGCCATAATACTTCTGGGCCGAAGCCATGGCGTCGGCTTCGCTTTTCTCGACAAATATTTCACCATCAGGACCATACCATGCCGGTATCTGGTGCCCCCACCATAATTGACGGGAGATGCACCATGGTTGGATATTTTCCATCCAATCATAATAGGTCTTTTCCCAATTGGCCGGTATAAAACGGGTCTTCCCTTGACGAACCGCTTCAATAGCCGGCTTTGCCAGTTCTGCCGCATTGACATACCACTGGTCTGTCAGGAGCGGTTCAATCGGCACCCCACCACGGTCCCCGTGCGGTACCGTATGGGGATGGTCTTCAATATCCTGAAGATAACCACCTTCTTCCATCAAGGTAACAATTTTTTCACGCACGACAAAACGGTCCAACCGATCCAAAGAATCAATCAGAGCCTTCAACTCGTCATTAAGCACCAAACCATCAAGAAAATCCTCATTATCACGCAACAGGATTTCAGCCTTCTGGCTCATAATATTGATGGCTCTCAAACCTTGACGACGGCCAACCTCAAAGTCATTAAAATCATGGGCCGGTGTAATTTTTACAGCACCACTACCGGCTTCCGGATCAGCATAATCATCGCCGACAATTGCCAGTTTGCGCCCGACAAAAGGCAAAATCGCATTCTTGCCAATCACCCCCTGATAGCGTGGATCCTCAGGATGCACTGCAATGCCGGTATCTCCCAACATTGTTTCGGGACGGGTTGTTGCAACCACAATAAAGGTCGATGGATCATCGGGATTAAATACCTTGCCTTCCAATGGATAACGGAAATGCCACAAATGGCCTTTCATTTCCTTCTGTTCGACTTCCAGGTCGGAAATAGCCGTCAGTAATTTTGGATCCCAATTAACAAGCCGCTTATCCTTATAAATCAATCCCTGCTTATGTAATGTCACAAAGACTTCCAATACAGCCTTGGATAAACCTTCATCCATTGTAAAGCGCTCACGCGACCAATCGCATGACGCCCCAAGACGACGCAACTGATTGGCAATCATGCCGCCCGATTCATCTTTCCATTGCCAAACCCGTTCAATAAATTTTTCACGCCCAATATCATGGCGGTTCGGTTCTTTTTGCGCAGCCAACTGTCGCTCGACAACCATCTGTGTCGCAATACCGGCATGGTCCATACCCGGCTGCCACAATACATTTTTGCCTTTCATGCGCTGATAACGCACCATAATATCCTGAATAGTATTATTAAGCGCATGCCCCATATGCAACGAACCGGTCACATTGGGAGGCGGAATAACAATGCAGAAACTTTCGCTATCCTTGACCGCTCCGGCACCAGCTTTAAAAGCTCCCGTTTTATCCCAAGCTTGCGCAATACGCGGTTCTGTCTGTTGGGGGTCATAGTTTTTTTCAAGCATTTTATGATCCGGCATATAATAGATGACAATGATGCACTGCCTAAAAACAAAGCACCGATAAGCAATGGAATAGGTTAAAAGTGTTGATGACGCAAGACTGCGGCTATCAAAATAACCACGAGGGGAAAACAGCCCTCTATCTGCTTAAAGACCGGCTTTAAGCGCCTTGACCATCTCTTCACGTAAAAGACGCTCAATAAGGGTCGGCAGATTACGATCCATCCATGCGGAAATATAAGGGCGCAATATGTCATCGGCAACCAATCCAACAGCATCCGAAAAGCCGGGGCGTTGAATGGAACCAGAGTGATCAGACGTCTCTATTGGGGCCGCAGCATCATGATTAGTAACACCTTCCTTCATAGTGTTTTCATCATGAATCTTGTCATCACTTCCTTCACAAGCAGCAGAAGCATCTTCAACCGGCTGTGAATACGCCAATCCATTTTCATCAGCCACGACACCGGAATCTGCTGCGCCTTTAAGACCAATACGCTGTGCCAATGCATTCATAGCATCTTCAACGGAAACAGCAGCCTGTTCAGACTCAGGACTATCATTCCCATTCGCCGTATCAGCCATTATTGATGCCGATTTCGTCTGACATTCCGCTGCAGATAATGCTATGGGGGTGTTCTCATTGGCAAGAGCTGTAGATTCTTCAATGATCTCACGAATGGACGTCAGAATTTCATCCATTGTCGGCTCACGCAATGCAGCTGAACTTTGTGCCATATTTAAATCCGTATCAATATTATTATGCGCCACGAATCATGCGCTGGAATTAAGAATTTATAAAAATACGAAGGCAACAAAAAGCCAAGACTTCATATTTGCCTAACTACACACAGCTTTCATGCACAAAGACAATAAAAACGCCGGAATATCCGGCGTCTTGATAGATAGCAACAATATTTAACGCCCATCCGGCGTTTTAATTCCAATCCATTTGTTACGCACCTTGTCGTAATGTTCTTTCGGATCATATTTGGCAACCTGCAATCCTAGCTGATCAGCCGTAAGCTGCCCCAATGCCAATTTGACATTATAGCTGGTGATAACCACATCACGTTCTGCATTCACCAAAGCAACCTGCATATCAATCAACTGGCTACGTGAATTCAAAACATCCAATGTTGTCGCTTGACCAACACGGTTTTCCTGAATACGACCATCCAAAGCGATCTGGGCCGCCCGCACACTGTCACGATAAGCACTAACAGATGCCTTGGCTCCGTCAAAAGCCGCCCATTGGCCGACCAATGTCTGGCGCACAACGTCCTTTGCAACATCAACCTCGATGCGGGCCTGACCAAGCTGTTCCTTAGCTTGTCGTATCTGTGCCGATGTTCTGCCACCCTGATAGAACGGTACAGTAACCTGCACACCAACCGAATTGGAACGACCGGCACTACCCGGACCATTATAAACCTGATTATAAGATGTGCTGGCTGACAAATCGACCTGCGGCAGCAATGCACCTTCATTCGCTTTCACATTATAGCTACTGGCATCGACGGCATATTGGGCACCCAAAATGGAAGGATGATTGGCCAAAGCCAGATCAAGGCCACGGTCAAGACTTTTGGGAATAGATTTGAGGACTTCCGGTCGTGATAATTTATCGGGCATATCGCCAATAACTTGCTGGTAAACAGCCTCGCGCGACTTAACATCGGCAACAGCCATACTCAATTCCGACACAGCACGTGAACGGGCTGCTTCTGACTGTGCAAGATCTGTACGCGTTCCTTCACCCACTTCCAACCGCGCACGATCTGAACGAACCTGCTCTTCAAGTGCCGCAAGGTTTTCACGACGCAAAGCTGCAATACGCCGTGCCGCATAAACATCTGCATAAGCACCGGCGGCATTATTCAGCTGGTTCTGTTCCTCATTACGCAAAGCTTCGCGCTGCGCCTGTGCCTTGGCTTTTGTTGCCTCGACATTGTTATAGGTCTGAAAGCCGTCAAAGAGCTTCTGGTTCAGCTGGATACCGAGAGAACCAACTGTCGAATAGTAGGTTGTCGTCGCACTACGCCCGCGTGAATAGGCACCAACACCTTGAATAGTCGGCCTAAAACTCGACTTGGCAATAGCAATATCTTCATCGGTAATACGCACACCGGCACGTGACGAATTCAACGTCGAATTATTGGCATAAGCTTTTGCAAGTGCTTCCTGTATTGTATCGGCATTCGCAAAAGTACTGCTCAACGCTGTACTTGAGAGAACCAAAGCAGTCAAAAAAGCCTTTTTTATTGTCACCACGGACTTTACCTCTTTTTTAGTCAGCACCTGACTTCCCCGATATGTGAAGACACATTTAAGAGGATCAGCACTGTCTGAACAGACCATTTTGTCACTTCCATGACACTATAGTCAATAAATTTACAACCGTTGCAGATACGCAACTTGTTTAGAAAACAAATTCAGGTGTTTTCAAAAATCCCTGCAGCGGCTTCACCGCCAGATTGAAAGCACGACGTGATGAGACAACACCATCTTCACGCATATAATAACGTGCAACACCGCCATTACCATGACCTTCAACCACAACAAGCCGACCGCCCTCTTTAAGTTGATCCAGAATAACCTCTGGAACAAAATCGACAGAACCTTCAATGACAATGACGTCATAAGGTCCTTCAGCGGCATAACCTTTTTCAAGCGCCCCTTCGACAACAACCACATTATCACAACCATTGGCGCTGAGCGCTTCACTTGCGGTTGCAGCAAGCTGTTTATCGCTTTCCAACGCAATAACCGATCCGGCCAGTTGAGAAAGAATAGCTGCGCCATAACCACTGGTCGCGCCGATATCCAACACGATATCGTCTTCTTTTACATCCGCAAGCTGGATCAATTTGGCCAAAGGCGCTGGCTCCATCATATAACGCGCGCAATCGCCAGCAGTCGGCGCACGCATCAACAAATCTTCATCAAGATAGGCCAGCTCCTTCATATCGTCCGGCACAAAAGCCTCACGCGGCACAGCCAAAAAAGCATCAAGAACAGAAAGACGTGTGACATCGACTGTCCGGATTTGATTATCGACCATCTTACGGCGAAGTTCTGAAAAATCGGCGGCCATAATCTGCCCTTTCATACCTGTAAACGAAAACTGTGGCGTTGCACAAAGCTAAAACACCACAAACGGATATGGAAACAGGATGTCGCAAAAAACACGCCAACAGTCAATGACAAGATTGACAAGAAACATCACGCCTTTGTCAAATCATCAAAATTGTTGATAGAAAAAAATGGAGGCCTCACCCAGAATCGAACTGGGATACAAGGATTTGCAGTCCTCTGCGTAACCATTCCGCCATGAGGCCTCATTCAAACATCCGTTATCAAAGTCGGGTGTTCAATCTATAAATGGCTCAATAAGTGAAGGGGCGGGCCACGTCAAGCCATTCAAACGACAGAGCGGGTTTTTTCTTTATCCATCCCCTCTCATTTTGCCATCTACGCAGCCATAACCATAAATTCATTTTGATACACAAGAAGAAAATTAAAATTAACCATCCCCTCATTTTGCCTCATATTAACAGCATTTTCAGCCTTTTATCCGGCAATTTGTCGGAGATTTTCAGGCCGCTGGAGAAGATTATTAAAAATAATTTTGCAAAATGAGCTTATCCCCCTTGGCAAAGGTAGATTTCATTTGCTATAGCGGCGCAACGCTTCGCGTGAAACTGTTCCTCGGTAGCTCAGTGGTAGAGCAATCGGCTGTTAACCGATCGGTCGCTGGTTCGAATCCGGCCCGGGGAGCCAAACTTTTCCATCTAAGACATTATTTTATTCGATTGGATGTTGTCAGACTAACTCTAACACGTCTGCAAGAAGAGAGATGACTATATTTCTCGCAATAGCTAAATCATGCCACGCATTGAGAGCATGTCAGCACATCACTGCCTGAATGCATCTACCTGATCACCGATCAAACGAAATAGTTTTCATCCATTTGCGTAAGCGGACATGAGCATTACTATATGGCGAAGATGTATTGAATTGTATCATTCTTCCCATAGTCCATTTTCCATACCATTCACGCTCATAAAGCTCTGCGTTATCGCGTCTATCAATCTCTTTAACAATTTTCTCTTTTGCAGCTTTAAGCTGATTGATCAATTGAACAAAAGGGATATCTTTATAATCGGTGTAAAATCTTTGTGCCAATTTTCCCAATTCATTCCATTTATATCCGGTTTCAGGAAAATCTGTATATCTACCATTGGCATCATTATCGAGCCATTTCAAAACCAACTTATTCCATCCCAGAAGATAAGCAACAAGATCAGAAACACTCATCCTTGTATCTTTTGCGTGGCCATCCATATCTGGCAGACCAGTAATATAAGTCGGCAGCTTTTCCAAATCCGAATAAAGCTTGTCAAAAGTAGAACTGATAGCTTGTAACAATTCCGTTTTGTTTTGCGGTACAGCCACATCGCAACCTTTATGTTTTGTAGTAGCGGTTCTTAGCGATAAACAAATACAAAATGGCCAGAAAAACAAACCAAAGAGGCGTATAAATCAGCGCAATCAATGTATCTGGCTCAAGTGTTAAAAGCACAAGAATAAAAACAAAAAACACCAGCACCAGCCCACACATAAAAACACCGCCAGGCATTTTATAGATAGATTTTTTATGTTGCTCCGGACGTTTGTAACGGTAAACCACATAACTCAACAAAATCATTGACCAAACAAACATAAATAAAATTGCTGAAATAGTTGTGACGACAGTGAATGCGCCCATAATGGTTGGGATAAGCGATAAAATTGCATAAGCTAACAAAATGCAGAGACAAGAGAAAATCAAGCCGTTCGCAGGCACACGTTTACTCGACAATTTACCCAAAATTGCTGGCGCGCCTTGCTTTTCAGCCAATCCATAAACCATTCGACTTGTGGAAAAAACCCCACTATTTGCAGAGGATGCCGCTGAAGTTAAAACTACAAAATTTACCAAACTTGCCGCAATAGGAATACCGATCAGAACGAACATATGAACAAACGGGCTCTTATCAGCAACAACCTGATTCCAAGGTGTCACAGACATGATAATGATCAATGAAAAGACATAAAAGAAAATAATTCTTATCGGAATGGAATTGATAGCTTTCGGCAAATTACGTTCTGGATTACGCACCTCTGCTGCCGCAGTTCCTGCCAATTCAATACCAACAAATGCAAAAACAGCAATCTGAAACCCAGCAAAAAAGCCCATAAGGCCTTTGGGGAAAATATCTCCACCATTCCACACATTGCTCAAAGATGCCACCGTACCATTAGGCGCGGTAAAACCTGTGAAGATCATATATAGCCCCATTATGATCAAGGCAAGAATAGCAATGATTTTGATGAGAGCAAACCAGAATTCCAGCTCACCAAACAGCTTAACTGCAACAATATTCAATGCAAGAAAAACTGCAACACAAAGCAATACAGGTATCCATGCATTCAAATCAGGCCACCAAAATTGCGCATAGCCTGCAATGGCAATAACATCGGCAACACCTGTGACAATCCAACAAAGCCAATAAGTCCAACCGACGAAAAAGCCAGCCCAAGGCCCTAAAAGATCAGTAGAAAAATCGATAAATGATTTATAATTGCTGTTTGCCAACAACAACTCGCCCATCGCGCGCATCACAAAAAACAGCATGAACCCGATAATGGCATAAACCAAGATGATCGATGGCCCAGCAACACTGATTGTCTTACCAGACCCCATAAAAAGGCCAGTGCCGATTGCTCCGCCGATTGCAATCAATTGTATATGCCGATTATCCAATCCGCGATGAAGCTCTTCCTCTGGAGCATCAAATGATTTTTGTTCCGAATCCATATGTCATCCCCTCCCATTTAGAAACCATATAACAATGTTTTCCTCTGAACCGCCCCGAGATTGTCGAAGCCCGATTTATTTAATTAAGCTGCACATTTTTTAATGTCTAGTAATTTTTCTCCGCCTAATGTTGTCAGACTAACTCTAACTCGGCTGAAAGGTACAAACCAGCCATGCTTTGCGCAATAGCTAAACCGTACCACGCATTAAGAGCAACATCCGCGAAGTAATTCTGACGATGTGCCCTATTTATCAATTCCATGCTTCGATTGTTGCTTCCGAATATCGTACCGGAGAGAAACCGAATTTTTGATAAAGCTGTAAAGCACGAGGGTTATCCAATGTATTGGTCTGGATAATCAGCTTATTAGAACCATGCGACCATGCCGCATCGACAATGTCGTGAAAAAAGAAAGATGATAGGCCGCGTTGTTGATAATCCGGCACAAGCCCGAAATAGACAATTTCAACATAATCCGGTGCAGCACGCCGGTTTAATTCACTAAAACCGGCCGGACAGCCATCAACATAAAGAATATAGATATCCGTCTTGTCATCATGGATAATTGCCGACAGCCCTTCATCCGAAAGGCCTCGCCGCGATACCCAGTGATGCGCACGCCCTATCTGCTCATATAAATAACGGTAAAAATGAAGCGGAATATGATGTGTCCGCATTATAGCCATTTGTAGCCCGACGGGTGGTGGAACATGCACCGCATGGGGCCGCTCCATTTCCAGATGGGTAATACGCGCGGTCACCAAATTCGGTAAATGTACTTTCATCAGGATGGCTCACCTGTCGCCACAGATGTATCAGCACGACCGCCCCATTCGCTCCAAGAACCATCATAAAGGCGATTTTGATGATTGCCAAGGCTTTCCAACGCCAATGTCACCACTGCAGCAGTCACACCGGAACCACAACTGGTAATAACAGGTGCATTGACATCAATCCTCGCTTTATCGAAAATATCACGTAATTCCTCAAGGCTCTTGAAATAACCGTTTTGTGACAATGTCGATGCCGGTACATTGCGCGCTCCCGGCATATGGCCTGAACGCATCCCGGCGCGCGGCTCGGTATCCTGCGCCGTAAAGCGTCCATGTGGGCGCGCATCGACAATCTGTACATCACCGGAATCGACCGTCTGCCGCATATCCTCAAATCCGATAACCCGCGCAGCATCAAACTTGACCTCGAATGTACGCGGCACAACCTTGCCAATATCGGATGTTACCACACGCCCATCCGACTGCCAGTTATCAAAACCGCCATCAAGGATGAAAACCTTATCGGCGCCCATAATACGAAACATCCACCAGACACGTGGTGCCGCAAAAAAACCGGGGCCATCATAAACAACAATCGTATCGTCTGCTGCAATCCCCATAGCGCCAACATGACGGGCAAATTCCTGTGGTGACGGCAATGTATGCGGCAAGCCCGAACTTGTATCGCAAATCTTGTCCTGATCAAAAAATACGGCACCGGGAATATGCGCCTTTTTATATTCTTCTTTCCCGTCACGCTGTCCGGGAAGGTACCATGATGCATCGACGATACTGACACCAGAGCGACCCACACGTTCGCTCAACCAGTCTGCTGAAACGATAAACGGACTGCTACTCATGTCTTTCACCCCTCAAATGGTACGGCAATATCTCTTTTATGCGTCAACCATGGTGGCAATGGCAATCCTTTTTCACGTAAAAATTGCGGATTAAACAGTTTAGATTGATAACGGTTGCCATAATCACAAAGCACCGTAACAATTTTATGCCCCGGCCCCAAATCACGCGCCAAAGCTATAGCTCCGGCAATATTGATCCCCGATGAACCGCCAAGACAAAGCCCTTCATGCTCTACCAGATGGAATATTTCATCCAGCGCATCCTTGTCACTGACCCGATAGGAAAAATCCGGCGAAAACCCTTCCAGATTGGCTGTAATACGCCCCTGCCCGATACCCTCGGTAATCGAACCGCCCTCGGACTTCAATTCACCTTGAGTATAGTAGGCATAAAGTGCGGCCCCATAAGGATCGGCAAGCGCAATCTTGATGTCACGGTTTTTGTGGTGCAGGCCCATAGCCGTGCCAACCAATGTTCCACCCGAGCCTGCCGAGGCAACAAAACCGTCAATACGGCCATCCAGATCACGCCAGATTTCCGGTGCTGTCGTTTCAATATGGGCATTGCGATTGGCGACATTATCAAACTGGTTGGCCCATATCGCACCACCCGCTTCACTCTGGGCCAATTGTTTGGCAAGCCTGCCCGACAGTTTGACATAATTATCAGGATTTTTATAGGGAACCGCTGGCACTTCAATCAGTTCTGCCCCCAACAGACGCAAGGCATCTTTTTTTTCCTGCGCCTGTGTTTCAGGAATAACAATAACGGTACGATAACCAAGCGCTTTAGCAACCATGGTAAGCCCGATACCGGTATTGCCGGCCGTCCCTTCGACAATTGTACCGCCTGGCTGAAGATGGCCTTTTTTTTCCGCATCCCTGATAATATAAAGGGCCGCTCTATCCTTGACCGATTGGCCGGGATTAAGAAATTCGGCTTTGCCATAAATATCGCAACCCGTTATTTCCGAGGCGCGCTTGAGATAGATAAGCGGCGTATTACCGATAACATCAAGAACAGATTGGGCCATTGTCTTTACTTTCAACAAAACGGAATACATCAAGCTTATCAGCTTTTATGCATCAAGACCAAATAATAGAATGAAAGACAAGGAATGTATTTGTAGGCTATGGGGAGTTTACGAAATAGTTTTCGATAAAATCCCCATAGGATAGATAAAACCTAAGCAGCCCGCTTGACCGATTTACGAAAACGGATCGGTTTTGCGCGTTTAGCTTTTTGCTTAGCCTGCTCATGACGCGATGATGTCTTAGGCTTTTTTTGCCCTTCATCCTGTGTGCTCTTATGTTCGCTGTTTTTACGCGCAAAGGGCTTTTTACCCGGACGACGGTTTCTATTCTTGGCGTGAGGACGGCCTTTATCCGCATCACGCTCATCGCGCCGATCATCTTCGGTTTCTTCACGACGCGTTCTCACCGGCAAAGGACCAAACATATCCGGCAATGGCGATGTGGTCAGACGCGTACGAATAACACGCTCTACACCGCGCAGACGTGCCCGTTCGGTTGACTCGTCATAAAGCGTAATAGCATCACCCGATGCGCCGTTGCGCCCTGTACGTCCAATACGATGTACATAACTTTCCGCTTCGTCCGGCAAATCATAATTGATCACATGGGTAATACCAGGCACATCAATACCGCGCGCCGCAATATCGGTTGCCACTAACACGCGAATCGAACCATCGCGAAAAGCTTTCAAAGCCCGTTGACGCGCGTTTTGCGACTTATTGCCATGGATAACATCAACCGAATAACCTGTCTTATCAAGATGGCGGGTTACCGCATCAGCCCCGTGCTTGGTACGGGTGAAAACAATAACGGACTTCAATGCCGGGTTGGTCAAAAGAGAAGCCAATGCCGCACGTTTATCCTTGGTCAGCACACCATGGACAACCTGCGTAATTTCAGACGCTGTTGTTCCCTGTGGCGCCACTTCGACACGCACAGGATCATTCAAGAGCGCCTCAGCCAAAGAAGCAATTTCCTTGGGCATTGTAGCCGAGAACAAAGCCGTCTGACGATCACGATGGACCAGCTTGGCAATCTGTCGAACATCCTTGATAAAGCCCATATCAAGCATACGATCAGCTTCATCCAGAACGAGAAAATGAGTGGCCGACAGGTCAATGCATTTATCACGCACCAGATCCATCAAACGGCCGGGGGTCGCAATTAAAACATCAATGCCCTGTGCCATTCTTTTAATCTGCGACAGACGCGATACACCGCCCAGCACCAGACAGGTGGACAAATGCGCACCTTTTGAAGCCATACGTACGGCTTCTTCGATCTGCACTGCCAGTTCGCGTGTTGGTGCAAGAATAAGGGCACGGGCCGTTTTTGGTTTACGCTTGTCACCCTTAATAACAATTGCATTCAAAATCGGCAAACTAAATGCCAATGTCTTGCCCGAACCGGTCTGGGCTATACCCAGAATATCATGGCCTTCCAGCATCGCCGGAATAGCTTCCTGCTGAATCGGTTTGGGCGATGTCATCCCTGCATCCTGAAGATTTTTCAGCAGAATAGGTGACAGATTAAGAGCTGAAAAATCAGCTTCATTTTTATGTTGATTCAAAATAAACTCTTTTCTTGAGTGCAGGCGACATCATCTGACGGCAAGCACAAAACGGCTTCATCCGCGCAACGGGACAAAGATATGATTTTGGATGGGACGCTTATAAACATGTTAAACAACATAAAAAGCGACTTGCGCAGCCAATGGACCATCATAAAGATGGGTCGACGCTACACAGTCTGCTTACAGAAAACCGCATACACGGCCCAAGCGTCACGCGCCTTATGCCTGCTTTCACGACAAATAGCAATACACAAGATATTATCGGCAATAATTATTTTTTCTCAGTAATAACAGGAGCCGGTATAACAACATCCGTCATATCAGGATAAACCAGCAAAAAGGCCGGATTTTGTACTGTCTGCTGACCGCCATAAATAAGATGCCATTGGGTATTATCGAAAATCGCCAAGGTCATATAATTGACAATCTGTTTGTCTGTTTCCAAACGGGTTGGCACCAGCCCGTAGAAATTGCGCTTATTGGGCGTTTCAATAAATTCGATTTTTTTCTCATCCAGCCGGTAAGCACCATCTTTTAGGTTTGAAAACTGCGCATTCAAACGTTTTTTAAAATCGGCCCGCAAGGCTTCCTCGCTGGTATTCATAGCCTTTGCCATCTGTTGGTAAAGGCGTGACGGCATATTGGATACAATGGCATCACCGACATTATGGGCAATCGCATTATTCATATCCTTGACCAGAATACCAAGTTCCTGTCTCTGTAATGAATCTGGCTGTAATGCCTGTGCCCATGACGCAGGCAGTAAAACAGCAATAACAACAGCAAACCAAACCGATATTTTTTTCATAACACGTCCTTTAAATAACAAGATCGAACAATATCTGGTCATTGGTTATGTCCCGATAAGCCCAGCCCGACTTTTTGAATTTTTCTTCCATCAGAGCAAAGTTCTCATGATGTTTGGTTTCAATTGCAATCAGAACAGAACCGAAATTGCGCGCCGATTTTTTAAGATATTCAAACCGTGCCACATCATCATCCGGCCCCAACTGGTCAAGGAAGGCACGTAACGCACCGGGACGCTGAGGGAAACGGAAAATAAAATATTTTTTTAGTCCCTGAAAACGCAAAGCACGCTCTTTTACTTCCGGCAAACGTTCAAAATCGAAATTGCTGCCTGATACAACAAGAACAATCTTCTTGCCCTTCAACTCTTGTGGCGAAAAGCTTTTCAAGGCATCAACAGACAAAGCACCGGCAGGCTCCAGAACTACGCCCTCGACATTGAGCATCTCAACCATTGTTACACAAAGCCGATTTTCCGGTATAACCTTGACATCTGATGGTGAAAATTTCTCCAACATTTTCAAGTTGAGCGCCCCGATTTCCGCAACAGCTGCACCATCGACAAAATTATCGACATCGGTCAATTTTACACGCCGCTTTTCACTCAAAGACGTATAAAGACTTGCTCCGCCTTCCGGCTCGGCAAAATACATTTTGGTTGCCCAACCTGATTCATGTACAAAATGACTGACACCTGCGGCCAGACCGCCGCCGCCAACTGGAACAATAATCATATCCGGCGCATCTGCGCTATTCAGCTGTTTCCACTGGTCACCGATTTCAGCAGCCAAAGTTGCCTGACCAGTAATAATACGGATATCATCGAATGGAGGGGCCATAACACCACCACCATTGGCGACAAAATTTTGCGCGGCTGCATAACATTGATCAAATGTATCACCAATCAAACGGATTTCGATAAATTCTCCGCCAAAAGTGCGTGTTTTATCAATCTTTTGTTGCGGCGTTGTAACCGGCATAAAAATAACGCCTTTGCGCCCGAAATGGCGACAGGCATACGCCACCCCCTGTGCATGATTGCCGGCAGAAGCGCAGACAAAAGCCGCATCTTTGGGCACCTGATCAAAAGTCTGAGAAATGAAATTGAAAGCGCCACGGATTTTATAGGATCGAACCGGCGTCAAATCCTCACGCTTCAAGTAAATATCGGCATCATACTTTCGGGATAAAAAGTCATTTCTCTGCAGCGGTGTTTCTGCAAAGAGATTGCGTAGCGACTTTCTGGCCTCGGCAACATCGCGGACAAATTCACTCATAATGACGGACGCTTTCTATGTTTTCATAATTTAGCTGGCGTTGTTCTAAACCGAATACGGCCATTTGTCAGCCTAAAATTGCGGATAGATGTGAACATATAGAAATCCAACACATCCTATTCCCCAATCGGCTGCGACAACCGGTAAAACCATTTTAAAATACATGAAAATCCCTCAATACGGGCCTCACGTCCAACGGAACATCCCTTGACCACACCATAAAACATTACTCATTGTTTTATGGGTTGTATTGGCAACATTTGATGATGCCATATACCCTTTTATATCTTTCTGGCACTGATCAACAAAAACATCGGGCGGTTCAGCTCAACTTTCCATTCAGGATTTTCTTCCAGCTGCTCTGAACTTGGGCACCATTCTTCGACATGTTGAAGCACAAAGCCATTATTAATCAAACAATTCAATGTTGTCCCCAAAGTGCGATGATATTTGATAACACCTTCTGCCAACCAGTTTGTCTGCCTTTGTCCTTCCAATAGATAATTATTAAGCGGCCAAATGACTTTGTCATCATTCTCTATAAAAGCCACCATATCCGGTGCCATGTAAATCGGATGTTCTATAGAAAAAACAAAAGCACCATCTTTGACAAGAGATTGGTGAATCGTTTTTACAAGCCGGTCGAAGTCCTCGACATAATGAAAAGCCAAAGAACTGAACGCCAGATCATAACAGGCGCTTTGAAGTATGATTGTTTCCAAATTTTCATGATGATAGCGGACTTTTAGACTTGCTGTATGCTTAATAGCCTCATCAAGCATGTTCTTTGACAGATCATAAGCATCTATCAATTTTGCACCATGCTGAATCGCATATCGGGCAAACCAACCAAAACCGCATCCAAGATCAACAATAGATTTGCCATCGAGTGCTGGCAAAAGACGCTCCAGCGAGTGCCATTCGGCAGCCCCCGCAAGCCCTAATTGCGAGCGTGGTAAAAGACGGTAATTTTCATAAAAATCAACTTGATCATATATGTTTTGTGCCATTTTATCTTGTTTTCCATCTATTTGTTTGCCTAAAACGATAATACATTTCGCGTATCAAAACGCTTGAAATCATACGCTATACCTAAGCTTTAGAAAGAGACGAACACGCCCCTTATCAATCTAGCTGCGCCTTTTATTTCAACAGAAATATACGGGCATATTTATAGATCGCCGCACAAACGGTTGTAATATTCATCCCTGTAATAGGCGGCATAAGCTGCTGCCTCGGGACCATCCTGATAAAGCCAATAGATCATGGCCGATTTCAGGTCATCCAAGCTCAATGCGGGTGCCATCGCATGCGTGACACCGTTTGATGCATAAATCCCACCAAGGGCAAACGTACCGGCTATGAATGTTCTGCGCTTCATCATTTAATCCATTTTCCATGCCAACCTTCGGGACGCCAGTCAGGATCTTCAAACCATATTTTAATGGGGATCGGCTTTTTTTCATCGCCATTGATAGCCAGATTGCGCGCTTTTCTTAATGCAAAAAGTTCTCCGTTGTATTCGCTTTCGAGACTTATGCTGACGTCAACGAGATAGGTTGCAGGCGCATCCCTTGGTATCGGTGTATTGAGCGGCGTCGTAAATGTTGTATATGCCATTGTATTATAGTTTTTTACTACCAAATCCATTTCTATGGGTACCGGGGAACTTGTTGCCCATGTTCCAAAAATATCCCATGAGCCGGAGGATTGGTCTCCAAATGTTTTTTGTGACAATTGCTCGTTCAAACGTTTGAGTTTGTATCCCCTACTTTCAAAAGACTTTGCAATTTGCCGGCACATTTGTAGTGCCTGGTCGAACGACACGGTTTCAAGTGGTAGAAGGCATGAGATGAAGTACAGCAAGCCCACATCATGATTAATGGAGATAAACCTCCCCGCTGGAAATATGACAGGATCTTTTTCGCCAAAATGCAAACTGTAACCGGCAGGGTCAACAGGCTTGTTTTTATCTGCCTGGAAATAAAAAGGGATATAAGCATCTGTAAGCAAAAGAGCATGATTATTGTATTCAGAATAGAGATATTTGGTGGGGTCCACCTGATTAACAGCGATGAACTCTTTGCAAGTCTCAGGAAAACGAGCCTTGATGGGAATAATTTTGTCAGACATTGTGTATGCTCCTTCGGGCCGGTTTAATGAGGCATCTAGTTTTTCGGGAATGGCGTATAATTTTTTAGAACCTTGGGTTTAAACACATTGTAGAATTCAATCCGTTTCGCAGCATCCGTCAAGTTCCCTTTGAAAGGTAGACTACCCTGAAACGTCCCACCAAAGCTGCCGCACTCCGTTATCCGAAATACCGATAAAAATTAAGCCTCCACACTTCAAAAGCATTCAAATATCTATCCTGAAATAGTTTAAGCCATTCCCCATTTTAAAACAAAAGTTTTCTGCTTGAAGGTACATTTTTAATGACACAACAACAACATAGCTGGTTATAAATTTAGATAGATGATTTCTGGGCTTCACATTGTACAATTCATTGCCTATAAAGCGGAAGCCGCGGACGTGGCGAAATCGGTATACGCAAGGGACTTAAAATCCCTCGGTCTTAGACCATGCGGGTTCAAGTCCCGCCGTCCGCACCATAATCTCGACAAGCTTTCAAATCATTTGGTACTTAATTATCTGCCTCACAAAAACCGACCGAGCCATAGTTACAAAATTATATTATCCCACACCCTGTCTTCAATTGTATCTAATGAAAATTAGCACGCCCGCCATTGATCTCGATAACCTCGTTTCCCTGCAAAGCAAAACGGTCACCATTGGGAAAAGTGACAAAGCAGCCTTTAGGGCAAATATCAATCTGGCTATCGGTTTTAATCGCAGCATCACGACGCGAGCTTCCCTCTGCCACAACGACTGATTGTATTTTGGAATCGAGATTTTTAATCGTTGCCGCCGACGCCCATACAGGCATGATCACAGTCATGACACATAAAAGAACAAACCGTTTCATTACAAGATTCCTTCATCACTGAACCGCTTATAAATTGCAAGACGGATGGCATTGCTGGTTGCTGTAGTCGAGGTAATGTCAGGCACATAAACACGAAGCTGGAACGTAAAATTATTACTGTCAAAATCGGCAAAGCTTACATAAGGTGCAGGATTGCGCAATATACCATCTGCTTCTGCTGCAACCTGATTTAACAACTCTATAATATGCTCAGGATCAACCATTGTCGGAACAACAATAGGTAAATCAACACGTCCGATCTTGTTGCGATGGGTAAAGTTGCCGACATTATTATTGATCAAGCTGGAATTGGGAACAATAATTGTCTGCCGCTTGAACGTTTCCACCTCGGTCGCACGCACACTGATGCGTCTGACAATACCACTTGTCGAACCTGTCTCGATATAATCTCCCACCTTGAAGGGACGCTCAGCCAACAAAATCAAACCAGAAACAAAGTTCTGTACAATATTCTGTAACCCAAAGCCGATACCAAGCGAAAGACCGCCGGCAATAAGTGCCAGACTAGAGAGATTGAAACCTGCAACCGACAAGCCGATCAACGCAGCTACAGCTGCTGCGCAATAACCGACAACAGTACGGATAGAGTTGCGCACGCCGGAATCGACCTTGCTACGTGCCAGAACCGTACCATCCAGCCAACTGATAAACCAGCGCATCAATAACCATGCGACAAGGAAGAATCCTATACCGGTCAAAATAGCCATGGGAGAAATAGAAATCGAACCGATCTGAAAGCCTGTTAACAAGCGGATAAATCCGTCAACAAGTTCATTCCATGAAAAACCGATTTGCAAGGCAATAGGTGGAATACAGACCAGAATGATCACAAAGCCAAGAATGATACCGACCAGCAAACCATATTGATCAAGCCGATCATTATCGACACCAAAACGGGAGTGGAGAAGCTGGCCAATATGCATCTGTCCGAAAGAGCCTTCTTCCGTTATTGCCTTTGCGCTCATAATCCCCAAATACATCAACACCAGAAAAGCACCGCTGACAACAATTTGTTGCGTAAGATAACGCGCCAGACCGATATAACCTGCCAAAGCAAAACCAACCGGCACCAGCGCCAGAATAAGAATAATGCCCCTTACCCACCATGGCCACGCTATGGACCGGCCAGCAACAGTAATACGCGGGCGAATAAAAGAAATAGCAACAATAAGCATGCCAACAATCATAACAATGACAAAGCTTTTCAACATTGTCAGCGCAATCGGTGCCGCCACAACGCGATAGACTGTACTCAGCCATGATTCAATGCCGATAACCAGCGCTATACAGCTCATCAAGAAAACCAATGCACGCGCAGGTCGAGGTGCGATGTGAACCAGCTGCCATTCGGGCGCATGAGGCGAAAAAATAGCTGTTCCCATTCTTGTAACAAAAAACACAAAAACAATCTGCAAACCAGCAGAATGAAACATTGGCCGAACATCACTTTGAAGAACACCGAATATCCTCAGTAGCACCAAAGTCGCTGCAACAAATAAAAAAACACTGATGAGTGGTATAAAAGCTGATAAAAAAGCGACGGTAAGCCTTTTGAAATAGGGAATTTTTCCATCTTCATAAACAGGTGCGACAACCGCAGACCGACCAACAAGTCTACGCCCTAAAAAAAGCAGTCCAAGCGCAACGAAAAGCGGAATCAAAATCGCAGCAAAAAGCGCTAACAGTTTGAAGTCCATAACATAATGCCACCACACTTTAACAATCATCGTAAAATGCGATGTTGTCTCAATACTGGCTTTATAAATGTCATCAAGCAGTGCGGGATTATATTCGACACGCCGTGTCAAATTCGCTGAAAAAAGCTCTCTTGTTTGAACCGCTATTGTATCAATAAGGTGGTTGCTTTTCAGTGCTATGTCCTCAAGCTTACCAACCAGCGCATTGATTTCAGCTTTCTGGTCGCGCAAGGCCGCGCGTTCGTCAATCACGCTTTGGGCTTCTTCCACGCCGTTTTGTGCCACACCCAGCTGATCAAGACGCAGATTGATATCATTCAAAGGCGCACGAAAAAGCAGACCGGTTTGTAATAGCTGCGCATTCAAATCCTGCATATGCAAGCGCAACTTATTAAGGGCAATTGAATCATCAGATGACGCATCAAATTGCTTGAGCGCCGAAGTAAACTCTTTATCAAATTTGTCAATAACCGGCTTCTGTGCTGTGATCAGTGCCTGCGGGGTAACATTTTCCAATACAGGTGTTTGGGCAAAACTGGCGACAATCAAGCCCAACAGCATAACGACCACAACAAGCAAATGTTCTAAAAAACGCACGATTTCATTAGTCTCCCAAACGACTCGACAACACAGCTAGCAAATATAGCGATTCAATATCAATAGGTTGAACAACAACTTTGATTCAATCTGTAAAATTCACCATACCTGCTTTACTTGCGATTTCACAACTCATAACAATGGATCAAGCCATTACTACAACCCCGAGAAAACCATGAAATATTTTCTTTTTGTCTTTTTTGCGTTGCTGGCAACGATTTCTACTGGCCACACACAACCCAATGAAGCGGCTCTGACATACCAAGTCGATGTCAACGCCTATCATAAAGAGATATTGACCCGAATTTATTGGCGCGTGGTGCTGCGCTATAGTAATAAATTGGATCATAAAGTAATAGCCCCCTATCCCGACTGTCCTATCCAGAATGACCATATCTTAATATCGCTTAAAGACGCTTGGATACAAGGCATAGAGGATCTCGATAAGACCGAGATCGGACATGGTATTGTTGCAGCCGACGACATTATCGCAGTGAAGGTAGATAACAAACCACAGATGACTATCGGCCTGACGAACAAGGCATGGCAGAAGATCGATGAACAGCTATTAATGAAGATTACGGACACTATCAGATTCCGTCTCGAAATGTCTAACATCGGCATTGCCAGCATTGAGCAAGTCGGCACAGATCGCCTCCGCTTCATAATTGATAACAGCAACAGGATTGATGAGGTCAAAAAACTGCTGCAAACTGGCAAACTGACCATGCATTATGAAGGCCGCCTCATAAAAGCCAATCCCGACAGCGACAGTTTTCTTGCTAAGGACTTTAACGGCAACACATTTGTCATCAATAAATTTCCCATTATGACAGGTAAAACCATTATTGAGGCAAAAGCATTCATGGACAGCAGCACCTCCCCGCCGCAAGTCGCGATTCACATCCGCCTTGATAAGCAGGGGGCGAAGACATTTCGCCAATTGACGCAAGATTCAATTGGCAAAAGACTGATAATCCTGATTGACGACAGGGTCGTGACCGCGCCTACCATCAATAGCGAGATACCGAATGGGCAACTGATAATTACCGGCGACTTTGACATCAAACAAGCACAAAACCTTGCTACAATATTGGAAAAAGGCTCTTTCCCCACCCCGATAACATTGGTAGAAGTAGCGCTAATACAACCGCTTTGACGATAGAAAAAGTGCATCACTTCAAGAACCGGCTTTTAAAATAATGTTTTTACGCCCCTTAAAAATGATCAATAACAAACAGTTACGCTTTTGCGTCTGGGTCATTGTTGGCGGATTCTTCATTTGGTTTCTGGGTGGAATCGGTGTGCAGTTCAACCTTTCAACAGGACGAACCACGCAAGCTGTTCAAAGCGCAAAAAATAGCGCCAAGGTACTCAAAGACAGAAAAACCATCCTCAGTTGTGCCGATATAAAAAAAACAGCCAAGCTTATCCACAACCAAGATGGTGCCATTACAGTCGCTTTTTACAATCGTGACAGATCAGATCATTACATACCTACTCTCAGTAGAAAACAGACAAAATATTCTCCTTATACCCAATCAGCGTTCAATCCACGCGGGCCACCGCTGCCTATCGTCTGAACACTCTAACGCCGATTTCTTCTTCGGCTCTCTTTACTTAGCCTCTTTAATTTCGGAATTTATCTATGCGTACCAATCGTTGGCTTACCCTGCTTTACTCTATCATCCTGCTTGGTGGCGTTATTGTTGCCCTGCCCAATCTCTTTACCGAAGACCAGATACAAAGTGCTAAAAAACACTTTTCTCTGATTCCTGATACACGTGTAACGCTGGGGCTTGATTTGCGCGGCGGCTCTTCACTGATCCTGCAAGTTGACGAAAAAGGGCTCAAGACTGAACAGACAAAAATAGCCATGGAAAAAGTGCGCAATGAATTGCGCAATGCTAAGATCAGACCTGATTCCATGCGCATGATCGATGATGCCATCGTTGTTGCCATTGCCGACAGCACAAGCCGTGAAAAGGCTGTCAAGGAATTACAAAAGATCATTTCACCTGTTGCAGCCAGCACTTTTGGTTCCTCGATCAATGATCTGGAAATTACAACACAAGACAACGCAATCCGCATTACCCTGACACAAGCTGGCATTGATTACCGTATCAATAATGCCATCGAACAAAGTATTGAAATTATCCGCAACCGTGTTGATCAGGTCGGCGTTGCCGAACCATCAATCCAGAAAATTGGTAGCGCCCGTATCCAGGTACAATTGCCCGGTTATGACAACCCGAAAGAATTACGCAGTCTGCTTGGCGATACCGCTAAAATGACTTTCCATCTGGTGCGCAGCGGCGTTAATCCGGCCTCTCCACCTTTGGGTGTCACCATGATGCCCGGTTATGACGACCCAAACCAGACCTATCCAGTTGAAAATCAGGTATCCTTGGACGGCGCAACATTAACAGACGCCCGCGCCCGTTTTGACCAATCCGTTCCCGGCGGGCAGGTTGTTATTGACTTTACCCTGAATTCAGAAGGTGGCGCCATTTTCCGCCAGATCACACAAGAAAATGTCGGACGGCCTTTTGCCATTGTTTTGGATGGAAAGGTACTAACAGCACCACGTATCAATGGTGTTATTCCTAACGGAAGAGGTCAAATTACCGGTTCTTTTGACCTGAAAGAAGCAACAAAAATTTCAGCCCTTTTACGCGCTGGCGCGCTTCCAGTACCACTGACAGTCGTTGAAGAACGCACTGTCGGTCCCGACCTTGGTGCAGATGCTATCAAAATGGGACTTTATACAGGTATAGCAGGCTTTGTTCTGGTTGCTGTCTTTATCTTCCTACTTTATGGCATGTGGGGCCTGATTGCCGATGTGGCCTTGGCTCTCCATACCGTTTTAACCTTTTCTGCCTTAAGCCTTCTAGGCGCAACACTCACATTGCCAGGTATTGCCGGTATTATTTTGGGTATTGGCATCGCTGTTGACGCCAATATCCTAATCAATGAACGTATCCGCGAAGAAAGTCGTAAAGGCATGGGCGCCATGGCGGCCCTTGATCGCGGCTTTAAACATGCTTTTGCAACAATCGTTGATGCCAATGTCACGGCTGTTATCGCAACTATTCTGCTTTACTGGCAAGGCACAGGCGCCGTACGTGGGTTTGCCGTTACAATGTTGCTCGGTATCATCATTTCAATGTTTACCGACATCACTCTCGTCCGCATTATCATGGCGTGGGTCGTCAAAAAACGTAAGATGAAAACGCTGTCCATTCAGCCTTTCTTGAACTTCATTCCCCAGCACACAAATTTCCGGTTCATGAATGCCCGCTTCCTTGGGATCGGTGTTTCTATCGTACTATCAATCGCCTCGATTACCCTTTTCTATAAGCCCGGCCTTAACTATGGCATTGACTTCAAAGGCGGTATCCAGATCCAGATTACCACAAAAACACCTCCCGATCTCGGTCTGCTACGCAGTTCGTTGCAACAACTTAACATCGGCGAAGTTGCCCTCCAGAATGTCAACAATCAAAACTCGGTTATGATCCGCCTCCAACGTCAGGAAGGCGGCGAGGAAATCCAGACACGAACAGCCGATCGCGCGAAACAGGAGATCCAACAAATCTATCCTGATGTTGTTTTTGGCGGTATAGATATTATCGGCCCGACCATATCAGCCGAACTGGCACGCAATGGCCTTATCGCCGTGGTTCTGGCCTCTCTTGCCATGACAGCCTATATCTGGTTCCGTTTCGAATGGTTCTTTGCCGCCGGGGCCATTGTTACACTGGTTCTTGACACAACCAAAATGGTCGGTGTTTTTGCACTCTTCCAATTTGACTTCAACCTCACAGCTATCGCAGCCCTACTCACCATTGTCGGCTATTCTGTTAACGACAAAGTAGTCGTCTATGACCGCATGCGTGAAAATCTGCGTCTCTATAAAAAAATGTCCTTGCGCGAAGTTATCGACATGTCGATCAATCAGGTTCTGGTCCGCTGTATTTTTACCTCGACCACAACGGTTCTTGCCATGTTGCCTATGGCCATTTGGGGGGGAGCAGCCGTACATAATTTTGCCGTCCCCATGGTCATCGGTATTATTATCGCAACCTCATCCTCGATCTTTATTGCCGCACCGGTTCTGCTCTTCCTTGGTAACTGGTGGCACAACCACAATGAAGGGCGCGAAAGTAAACAGGTTGTCTCCAAATAAAATAAGGCGCGGCCATATCCGCGCCTTATTTTTTTATAAAAACCAATACGATAAAACAATCACATGAATCAAAAAGAAAACTGAATCATTTTACAAAAACCAATCAACACCCCATTGATTCAACAATAAAAACAGGAAAAAGACCACAACATGCCTCATGATGAGCCTCTCATAACAACGATTGTTGTAGGCCTATGTTTGGCTTTCCTTTTCGGCATCATTGCCAATCGTCTACGCATCTCGCCACTGGTCGGATATCTGTTAGCTGGTGTTCTCGTCGGCCCCCATACCGGCGGCTTTTCTGCCGATCCAGAACTGACAGACGAACTGGCTAAAATCGGTATTATTTTGCTTATGTTCGGTGTTGGTCTGCATTTCTCGTTAAAAGATCTGCTCTCTGTCAAGGCCATCGCCCTTCCCGGCGCCATTGCACAAATGACCCTCGCGACCTTCCTCGGTTTTTCACTCGGCTGGTTAATGGGCTGGAACACCGGTGCCAGCCTTATCTTCGGTCTATCACTTTCTACAGCCAGTACCGTTGTCTTGTTGCGCGCCATGCAGGAACGTCGGCTAATCGAAACAGAACGCGGACGCATTACTATGGGCTGGTTGATTGTTGAAGACATCGCCATGGTCTTTGCTTTGGTTCTTGTCCCTGCCCTCGCCGGCGTATTGGGCGGTCACGAAAACAGCTACCCCGATCCCATTGCCAATTGGCTCAATGTTGGAATTTGGGGCATTATTGCTTTGACACTTGTCAAAGTCATTCTTTTTATTGCCGTCATGCTCGTAGTCGGGCGTCATGTTATTCCGTGGATTTTAAAAATTACCGCACAATCAGGCTCCCGTGAATTATTCCGTCTTGGGGTTCTGGCTATTGCTTTAGGGGTTGCATTCGGTGCAGTGCAACTATTCGGTGTATCATTGGCATTGGGTGCGTTCTTTGCCGGTATGATTATGAGTGAATCGGAATTAAGTCACCGCGCAGCAGAAGAAACTTTGCCCTTACGTGACGCCTTTGCCGTTCTGTTCTTCGTATCGGTCGGCATGCTTTTCGATCCTTTTAAATTATGGACTAATTTCTTCCCTTTACTTGCAACACTCTCCATCATTATCATTGGTAAATCGACCGCAGCTTTTTTACTTGTCCGCCTTTTCCGTCATTCCAATGGAACAGCTTTTACTATATCGGCCAGCCTGGCACAGATCGGGGAGTTTTCTTTCATCCTTGCTACGCTTGCCACAAGCCTTGGCATACTGCAAAATGATGCATGCGATCTCATTGTCGGCAGTGCCATCTTATCCATTCTACTAAACCCGCTGGTTTTCATTGTTACCGAAAAGATCAAGACACGGCTGGAACATAATCAACAATCAGCCAATGATCCCAATAGTATTCTCGATATCGATCCTGATGAACTATTAGAGGAAATATTTGTCTCTTCCCAAACCGGCCATACAATTGTTATCGGTTATGGACGCATCGGTGAAAAAGTAACTTCACTTCTACATCAAGCCAATACACCACTCGTCATCATTGAAGATAGCTTGCGCATCCGGCAAAAAATCGCAATCGACAATGCCGACATCATTGCCGGAAACGGTATTGATGAAAAAACGCTTGAAGCGGCTAACATCAAAGCAGCAACAAAGCTGGTTGTCACCATTCGCAATACATTTGAAACAGGCCAGATTGTTGCCTCGGCACGCCGTATCAATCCAACACTGGTTATTGTTGCCCATGCCATTGCAGATGCTGAGACAAAATATCTTCTTGACCTGGGCACCGATATTGTGGTGACGGATGATCAAGAAATCGCTAATGGTATGATTGAATATCTTTTGGGCAAGCGGGATATGAATATTGTCCGTCCCCAAGCGAACGAACAAAAGGCGCGACAAAAAGGAAACAGCCCGCGTGAAACTGCGTAAATACATATGGCCGCTGGTAGGTGTTGCAGCAATGATCTTGTCAATTCGCGTCCTTTATCGCGAATTTTCAAATCCCAACAGCGACCTTTCACAGCTTTCGCTACACGAACTGTTCGAGCGAATCGGCAATCTTAATTTGCATCATTGGGTTCTTGCCTGTTTTTTCACAATGGTTGCCTACGCTGCACTGGCCGGCTATGACCGCATTGCACTACAGCATTTAGGGCGAAAAATATCTTTAATATTCATAGCTTTGTGTTCATTTACAACATATGCCTTATCACATAATATCGGTGCTTCTGTCTTTTCCGGTGCTGCCGTACGCTATCGTGCCTACAGTATGAAAGGCCTTGCCGGCTCAGAAGTCGCTATCCTTGTCGGTTTTTGCTCTTTTACATTTGCTCTAGGTACAATCCTTCTATCCGGTTTTGTACTGGCTATCCGGCCGGAAATGATACTGGTGCTACGCCCTTATCTCGTCAATTATGTCAGCCCTGAGATTTCGGACACAGTGTTGACAGGCACAGCCTTTACAATAGGCCTTGCTTTGCTCGGTCTGGTCTTGCTCTATATCCTTGGCAGCCTACTCGGCATGCGTCCACTCAAAATCGGCAAAAAATTCAAGATTTCCTACCCAAATCCTAAAATTGTCATCCAGCAATTGATTATTGGCCCGCTTGAACTGATCGGTGCCGCAGGAATCATTTACGCAGCCCTTCCGGATGCTTCCAACCCCGGCTTTATCATCGTTCTAGGAGCTTTTTTGGCATCTTTTACTGTCGGGCTTCTTTCCAATGCCCCCGGCGGCGGTATCGGTGTACTCGAAATCGTCTTCATTAACATGATCCCTGATATTGATGCCGCCGATCTTCTGGTTGCCTTGATTGTCTTCCGCCTACTCTATCTTATCATCCCACTCTTTATATCGCTCTTTCTGGTCGCATTATTTGAGATCCAGCAATATATTGAACGACACAAGAGCGATGACAGACACATAGAGCCAACACAAACACCGCCAGACAATTAAGGTTTTTCTTCTGGATTACTTATTTACGGCGGACAATTTCAATACCGACAGCCCCCGGCCCAAGATCAAGTTTCTCAACCCTTACGCAAACTTCACGCACCAATTCGTGCGCTAAAATAAGGGCGGCAATTCGTTCAGCCAAGGTTTCAACCAATGGCACATGCCCAAGCGCAACCAGATTACGAATACCATCGGTAATCAGATCATACGAAAAAATGTGACTCATATCCTCAGGGTTTAATGACAAACGCGCAACATCCGCTGTCACATTAAAACGGACATTTTGTTTCCGGCCATATTCATGCTCATAGACACCGATTTCTATTGGCAATACAAAATCACGCACCAATATCCTGTCTGTACCGATATCAGGTAAGCGTCCATCCAACCTGTCACGGCGCAAACGCGGAAGAAGCATACGGATCATACGATTTGTAGCATGATGGCCAAACTTGCCCTCAACCAATGGATGATGAATTAAAAAACCCATCCAGTCTGGAGAAAAAGGCAACAGACGCGGAATGTCCGGTGCTTCCAAACCGCCCAGAATACCAACCTCCAGATGATGGCGATGTGTTTCAAGCATAAAAGCCCCAAGAACGGAAATATCAATCTGTGACAGCACAGACTGCGCCCCATCCTGCGCCATCACAAAGATACCCTTGAAGCCTATAGATTCAAGCAAGGAGGGCCACGCCATATCCAACGAACCATTGGCAACCGAAACAGCACCTATCAGCGGATAACTCCCTATATCCGGTTTTAAAAGCCGTACCTCATCCAACGCCTGAAGGTTATCCAACTTGATACAAAGAAAATCCACATCAAGACCGATATCATGCTGATTAAAAGCACCAAGCTCTGCAGGGGTAACGCTCAACATGACCTTAAGACCGGCTGGTATCTCAAGTCCGTCAGGTTGTTCATTGATCTGTTCATAGTCAAACTGGATCATATCTGCCTTGGCGTCCAGAGCAATCGGCAAATCGCTAAAACTATCAAGATGAACAACAAGTCCGGTCATAATGTTACCTGTATTCAGTTACGGATAATCCGCAATCCCTTATCCATTTTCAGCAATTCATCAAGAACACTTTTTGCACTTGCTTCGATCCGTTCATCGGGCGCAAAGATATCATCCTGTGTTAGATACTGACCATAATGAGGTACCGGAACAGTCTCCAATATAGGCACCATCTTGACGGCATTGACCATAAGGCGTGCCGTTTCCACCGAACGGATACCACCTGATACACCACCATAGCTTAAAAAAGAAACAGCCTTATAATTCCATTCGTGATTAAGATAGCTCACAGCATTAACAAAAGAAGACGGTGGCAGATGATCATACTCAGGCAAGACGAAAACAAAAGCATCCGCACGGGAAATAACACTGCTCCATGCCTTGGTGTGCTCATGCTCATACTTGTGCATTCGAGGATGATGGGGTTCATCAAAAACCGGTAGATCAAAATCGCCAATATCAACACGTTCAACGTCAAAAGCACCGTGATTTTCAGCAAATGCTACAAACCAATCCGCAATCTTTGGCCCCTGCCGTCCCGGACGTGTCGATGTAATAATAACTTGCAGACGTGGCTTCATTGTCTTTTCCTATATCCTGGTCACCTGAAACAACAAAAACATACCAATCAAGGCATATAGAATCCTTAAAGCCGACCAAGCAGAACGACAAGCAAATATACGCATTAAGCCTTATATTTGCTTTATACCTACATTGCCGATAAAAGCGGCACAATCAAAACGCGGGCAATGTTGCGCCGATCCATCTCGACAACTTCGAAGCGGAAACCATCCGCCTCAAAACTTTCCCCAACTGTCGGCAAATGGCCAAAATGCCACAACATATAGCCTGCAAGCGTTGTATAACGATCAGCATCATCCACCAGATCACTGTCCAGAAAACCGCTCAATCGACGTATATCGGCAAAACCTTCGACAATAAGGCTATTATCTTCCTTACGTTCAACAATGACCGGCTCCTCGTCGTCATCGGGGAAATCACCTGCAATGGCTTCCAGAATATCGGTAGGCGTCGCGACGCCTTCAAAAGAACCATGCTCATCCACCACAATAGCCAGTTGGACCGGTGACCGACGCAACTGCTCCATTAAAGGCAAAACATTGGTGTTTTCATGCACAACCAAAGGCTGGCGCATAGCTTTCTGCCAATCCATTTTTTTGCCTTCGGCAAGATCTAGCAGCAAATCCTTTGTCAGCGCAACGCCAACAAACTCATCAACCTTCTCGTGCGCCAGAATAATACGGCTATGCTTGAAAGCCTGCAAATCCCGACGCATTTCATCCTCACTGCCAGACAAATCCAACCACTCAACCTCATTACGTGGCGACATGATTGAGCGGACGGGCCGATCTGCCAAGTCCAGCACCCCACGTATCATTTCTTTTTCTTCCGGCAAAAAAAGTTCGGTTCCTGCCGCTTGCTCAGCGATAACATCGACAGTTTCGCTCAGAATACTATCCTTCTTTCCACCACCTAAAAGTCGTAAAACAGCGCCTGCCGTACGTTCACGCAGGTCATTGGTGCTGACCAATTTTTCACGGTTGCGACGTGCAATCTGGTTGAAAGCCTCAATAAGCACTGAAAAACCGATAGCGGCATAAAGATAACCTTTTGGAATATGATGGCCGAAACCTTCAACAATCAGGCTGAAACCGATCATCATCAAAAATCCGAGACATAAAATAACAACGGTTGGATGCTTGTTTACAAATTCCATCAATGGTTTGGATGCAACCAGCATCACAACCATCGCAATAACAACGGCGATCATCATAACGATCACATACTCTTCCGATAGCATGCCCACAGCCGTGATAATGCTATCAAGCGAGAACACCGCATCCAAAACCACAATCTGGATAATCACCTGCCAAAAAATAGCATGTTTGAGATTTCCACTTTGCGCCTGATGTCCGCCTTCAAGCCGCTCATGCAACTCCATCGTGCCTTTGACAAGGAGAAAAATACCGCCAACAAGCAAGATGATATCTCTACCCGAAAAAGCATGTTCCCATATATGGAACAATGGCTCCTTCAGCGCCATGATATGCGCCATATAATAGAGCAACACCAACCGCATAACGAGGGCACAACTCAAACCGATGATACGTGCGCGATTATGCTGGTGAGGTGGAAGCTTTTCAGCCAGAATAGCAATAAAGACAAGATTATCGATACCAAGAACAATTTCAAGGACGATAAGTGTCGCGAGCCCGATCCAAGCCTGAGGGTCGGCAATCCATTCCATTATTTCAAACCTTGTGAAATTTGTGGGGCAACGGCATGATGCAAGCACACATATTCCTTAAACTTAAAGAACATACATACCATAAAATACAACATCGACAAACGCTGTACTATAAGATCATTTGAAGAAATAACCACAAGCGGCGCCGAACGCCGCATGCGACAACTATAAGGATCGTCAGAATTTTGGTCGGGCATTACGCTCGATCATCCTCCGAATTTATATGAAATAATATACGTCCTATCATCATAACGTTTATAATGGATATATTTAAACAAGACTTCAAGTAGCCAAACCATTTTCCAGCAGGATAATTCCACTCCACATGAAAATCACCAACATTAAAGCTGGACAATAATAATCAGGAAGGCTATAGAACCGCTCGTTCGATGATTTTCAACGACACTGTGGGTGATTAGCTCAGTTGGTAGAGCAGCTGACTCTTAATCAGCGGGTCGTAGGTTCGATCCCTACATCACCCACCAATAAAATCAATAAGTTAGACGTAAAATTTTCATTTTAAAATATGATGGTTCTTCTTGGGGTAACCGCTGGGGTACCCCAAAGGCACGACTGACAATGGCTGTAATTGTCTGAAAATGCCTATATTGAAATAAAATGATATTTTGATATTTTAAAAACAGCGACATAATAAGACCCCTACCGTCTCTCAACGATGCGCACCGCTTGGGGTTGCTTATTCGCCCATGATATTAACCACCTGCGATTATCCGGCAGAATGGCGAACTCATGGGCTTCATGAACGTGCTTAAAACCACTCAACCAACCAGCACGTAAAGCAATCAGGGGAGCTTTAGAACCTGTGACAGCCGGAAAGACGGCACAAACATTTACAGACCCATTGGCGTGCCATGGGCACAAAGGCCATCAAGGAGCAATCCTCGGTGGCTTTTGCTTTATTTACCTGTGTAGCATAACGGTTAATGCCCGCTGCTCATAACAGCGTTGATATTGGTTCAAATCCATTCGCAGGTACCAATTACGGCAGAATGTGAGAGACAGGATTTTAATCCTCTGCTAAAAGCATCTCGAACATTCATGAGAGGTTTCCATGCACTCTTTTTTTAAGGTTATATCAAATCCAATAATCATTTTAATGGCTTGTGGGATGGTTTTAGCTGGGTGTAGCCATGCTCAAGACTACACCCTAATTCAATGTGGAAACCGAGTTCAATCATTCCAAAGCCCTAGATAAGGGAGTGATTATTTCCGTTTCTTTTTATGCCGCCATTCCCACGGCAACTCGAAGGTTCCCTGCCAGACACCAGCGCTTTTATAAATAGCTTCTTTCTGATAGGGAGCATAACGGCCTTTTGAGTAATGCGGCCAATCAAGAGCATAACCATTCTTGACCATGTAAGAGCCTATGTCTTGGCCGTCATATCGAGAACAACGGGCAACAAAGCGTTTATAGCGGTCTTTATATTCAGGTGTGCAAATTACAGGCTGTGATTGATCAAGCCATTCAGAAAGCGCAAGAGCAGACTTTTGACCGCAGCGATATGAAGCACCCTGCCCGTCAGTGCAGGTTTGACGGCTTTCTGGTGCATCAATGCCCCATATTCGAATACGCTGACCTTGTATGTCGATTGTGTCGCCGTCCACTACAGAAGCGCGACCGACGATAGGTTCAAAGTCCTTTGCAATGGCAGGCAAGGATAACAGGAAGATAAGAAAGGCAATAGAAAGGCGCATTATTCAGCGCCCCATGGTTTTATACCTTTTGCAATCGCAGAACAAGCAAGAGCAACCATCAAAGGGATAACGACCTCTCTGCCATCTTCACGACGAGTTCCTTTATCATAGTTTTCAACTGTTGCCTTGGAAATGCCAAGAGCTTCAGCTGCTCGTGCTTGTGTGAAGCCCATTTCTTTACGCCAGTTCTTGAAATCTTCGGGTTTCATGTTATATTCCTTTTTACAGTGAAGGAGGTTACAGACTTTCTTCGAAGGTGGACGGGGCTTTCGCCCCATCCGATTTTGCTATTCTAAGATTATTGTTAGCTGGAAACCAAACAATCTGATCTTAAAAACAAATCTTCGAAGTTTCATCTTGTAACCTCCTTTCTGTTTATGAAAGCTTGATTGCTTCCATGTGTTTATATATATCGTACTCAGTACGAATTGTAAAGCATAAAAACACATAAATCTGAAAATATTTTTGCTTATTTTACTGCTTATCAATAGCTGTTTTCTGCGTTGCAGGAACAACAAACACCCAATCAACTGAGCATAAATAAGAAAAACGGCAAAAGCTCAATAAGCATTTTACCGTTTTGAAGTGTTGCAATTTTATTGAATGGTTTTGATCTTTTCCGGCTGGAAACCTGCCCAGTGGTTTTTGCCAGCTACAACAACCGGTACCTGACGATAGCCAAGCGCTTGAATATAAGTTAAAGCTTTGTCATCTTTGGTTACATCAATGATCTGATATGCAATGCCTTGTTTGTCCAGCGTACGATAGGTGGCATTACACTGTTGGCAATCTGGCTTAGAATATACTTTGATCATTTACTCCTCCGACGCATAACAATGTCGTAACCAAGAGCATTTGCAAATGTGATAAAGTTTGTCATTTTTGGATCACGCTCACAATTACGCCAGCTATAAATAGTCCTAATCCCAAGACCTGATCTCAATTCAAAATCAATCCGCCCCATTGTTTTGCAAATATGCTTATCCATGAGGTGAGTTACAGTACGAGATACATCGCCTAAAATTATTTCATCGTCACAACTATCCACCTTGCCACTCCACAGTCGCGGCAAGCCCAAATTTGAACCAATCAAGTTTATAAATAATAGCGTTCACAATACACGTATACATTTTGTGAACGCAGTTGACAATATATATTCTATGTTTTTTTAGATACTCACGTTATGGAGCAATAAGAAGCGCTTGCACTGGTGCAAAGGCTACCAATTCGGCATCATAAATTGGCGGGACATTAGCGCCATCAAGCGTGTAGCGATTAGGCAATTGACCTTCTTTCACTCGACGCAATAAAACCCGTCCATCGGAGAGCCAGACTAAATTATTGCGTAAAAGCATAGCAGCAGGATCAATATCCCGCTTTTCAAGAATCACAGCGACAGATCCGTCAAACATAGCAGCCGGTGTATTTTCCGTCTTATACTGGAGAGCATATGCTCCAATGCCGAGCTTAATATCTACCTGCACATTTTCATAGTCATAATCATCGGGGAAAAAGACAACTGAAAAACGGTCATCAATTGTACCTCTAATCATTAGCTGATGATTTTTTTCCATATTATCTAAAGCTTGAAGAAATTCATATGGCTTACCACCTAATTTTTCAGCCAATTCACGCGGCGTTACCTTCAGCACCTTAGCCATTTCAATCAGGTTGTCTTCCTGAATGTTTCTCTTGCCTTTAAGAATATATGTTATCAACGATCTATTCGAGATACCGCTACGTCTACCAAGCTCAGCATCAGAAGAGATACCAACCTCAACCATTTTTCGACGAACCCATTTAATATCTACTTGATTATCAATACTGGTCATATCTCGCTCTCATTTTGTTAACGCGTACAGCAGTAAAGAACATTATGTCAACATGCACAACGTAATTAAACTAAATATTTCATAACCGGTTGATTTTTTGTTAACGCCCCCTTGCTCTTTTTGTTAACATTTTGTATACAAATGAAATGTGAGGCGCATTGGCTTCGTTTTTTTAGTGTTTTTGTTAACAAAATGTTGACTTAAAAGGTTTGACGATGAGCGATCTACTACAGCAAACATCAGATAAATGGGCGCAGGGTTATTCTATCGCCAATATCGCACGATTGTTGAATATTAAATACAATGTCGTTTTAGAATTGATGGCTGCTCACCCAGCTTCTTTTTTGAGAAAAGGTGATGAGTCGTGCTTTGCGTATGACCCTATAAAAGGTCGTATGCCGCCAAAGGTCCCAGGCAGTAATGGTATTCCTGCTTATCTAATAATGTCAGGTCAATGCCGATTTCCGCTGTGGGGCGATGCGGAAAAGCCAACATCAATATCATTGATGTGTGGTGAGCCGATTGAAGTTGATGGTGATTGCTACTGTAGCTTTCATCACAAGTTAGCCTACACATTCGCTCCAAAAAGCGTTTTGGAGGGTTGAATGACGCATACAAAAGCAATCCCCCAAATTGATATTAACAACGCCTCGCCAGAGCAACTACGTCAACACGTGGAAGTTTTGCGCTTTAAATTGGAAAAGGTGATGCCAGATGATGGCGATATCTCTGCGTTGCAGATCCATTACAACCTCACGTCACAACAAGCGCTCATATTGGCTGCGCTTTCTAATGGAAGGTTATGGACAAGCAGCCAGTTAATGAGCGTAGCGGCACAATGGAAGGCAGATGTTGATCGCCAAGTTGTCAAAGTGCAGATCAGTCGGTTGCGTCACAAACTTCCCAAATCAATCGAAATAACAACCGAGTGGGGCGTTGGTTATCACGTCACACATGGGATTGAAGAACTTCAAAAAGTTATCTCTGAAATGAAAGGTGCTTAAAATGGAAGATGAAACCCAAGCCATTGCCGTTGGACAGTTACGTTCTTTCATAGAGCGTATTGAGCGTTTGGAAGAAGAAAAGAAAACAATCGGTGACGACATCACGGATGTTTATGCAGAAGCAAAAGGCAATGGTTTTGATACTAAAGCAATGCGCGAGATAGTGCGTCTACGCAAAAAGGAAGACCACGAGCGCGTCGAAGATGAAGCAATACGATCGCTTTACATCGAAGCATTGGGCATTGTGATCTGATGACCATTGCCAGCTTCACCATGCCAACCCCACCAAGCACCAATGCGCTTTTCAGCAATAGAAAAGGCATTGGTCGGGTCAAGACGGCGAAGTACAAGGACTTTATCATGATGGGTGTGGCCTCAATCCGCAACCAAAAGATCAAGCCGGTCAAAGGCAATGTCCTGATCCTTATTGGTGTAGAACGCATGTCGGAGCGAGCAGATATAGACAACCGCCTGAAAGCCCTTCTGGACGCAATTGTAACTGCAGGAACCATTGAAGATGACCGTTTTGTTACGGCTCTTGCAGTTTCTTGGCTTCCAAAAGCCAATGGGCTTTCACACGTTTCTATCCTTCCAGTCAGCCAAACCACGCTGACGTTTCACCCCTCACAAAATGGCACAAGTGGCGGGTGGTTTATCAATGTGCCCCAACCTGAAAACAAGGAGTAAGACAATGGCTATAAGCCTATCTGACTTGAGAAAAGTAAAAGCAGACAAGCCACCGCGCATTCTAATTTATGGCCCACCCGGTATCGGTAAAACAACATTAGCAAGTGAATTCCCTGATGCTGTATTTTTGCAGATCGAGGACGGAACCCCCGGTGATCTTGAATTGACGTCGTTTGGTAAGATCGACAGCTTTCAGCAATTGATGGATGCACTCGCTGCACTATACAGCGAAGATCACAGCTACAAAACAGTGGTTATTGACAGCATCACAGAATTGCAAAAGCTGGTCTTTAATGAGACTTGTGCGCGTGGCGATGACAAAGGCAACGCCAAGGCGAATATTGAAGACTTCGGCTATGGAAAAGGCTATGTTTACGCGCAACGCGTGTGGCAAGAATTTCTTGACGGCGTCAATGCGTTACGCAGCGACAAGAGTATGGCCGTTGTTTTGATTGCTCACTCAACCGTGTCACGCTTTGATGATCCAGAAACTGTTTCATATGATCGATACGAAATTGACCTTCACGGCAAAAGCGTCGGTACTATTGAGCGTGACATGGACGCGATACTGTTACTAAAACAGCCAGTTACAGTTAAAACCGAAGATGTTGGTTTCAACAATAAACGGGCGGTGGCGCAAGGCGGTGGAACAATCCTTATCCACGCTATCGGCAAACCGGCTTATACCGCAAAGAACCGTTACGGCATTCCGCCAACTTTACGTTACGACCGAGGACAGGGCTATGCGGCTCTGGCTGAATATTTCCCAACAAACAAAACAGAAAATCAGGAGTCCGCATAATGGTACAGATTGCAGGTGGATACGACCAAAACGCAGAAGCGCAAACAACCTATGAACCAATTCCAGCCGGTGAATACCGCGCAAAGCTGATTGCAGGTGTTATGGAAGAAATCGGCAAAAATGGGGACAAAGGTAAATGTTTAAAGTTTACGTGGCAGATTGAAACTGGCGCATATGACGAACGGCTTATCTGGCAACGCTTGAACCTATGGCCGGAAAATATGAACAATATGGAAAAGGTAATTCAAATAGCCAACTCCCAATTTGCTGCCATTCGTGAAGCTACAGGAAAGCCCACGCCCGAAGACACGGACGAGTTGTTGCATATTCCTTGCACTATCAAAGTTGGTATTCGGCACGATAAAACCGGGCAATATGAGCCGAGCAACGAGATCAAGGGTGTGAAGCCTATTGGTACACAAGCTAGCAATTCTGCTCCTGCAGCCAACAACGGCACACCGTCGCAGGCAACAGGCAATAAATCTTTGCCTTGGCAAAAATAAACGCGGACGAGTGATCTAAGGCTACCAACCAAACAAGATCACCCGCCCCTTCCCTTAACAAACAATTTTAACATTGCTCGAAAGGAACCGGGACAATGGACGATAAAGCTGCGCCTAGCAATAGACATCCTGTCGATCAACTGGCAGAAGTCCGCGAATACATCAAAGCCTATCAGAAAAAAGAAGAGTCTCTCAAAGAGGAGGTATCAACTCTTATGGGAGACCGAGACAGCATCGGTGGCGATGAATATATCGCAACCCTAGTCACAAGCCAACGAAGCGGAAGCCTTGATACAAAGGCGATGGAAAGTGATGGCATCGATGTTGAAAAATATCGAAAGCCAAAAACAACCAGCACTTCAATACGTGTTGAACGCCGCGTGATGGAAGTGTGACATGGTTGCTCTTCCTCCACAAAAGAACCAAACCATTGAAGCTATTGATCGAGCCGTAAAAAGTAAATCAAACAGTTATTTCTCGGCTTCAATTGGCGGTTCGACAATCGGGCATCCATGTGAGCGGTACTTATGGTATCGCTTCCGGTGGGCTTGCCCTCCTCAAGAATTCGACGGGCGCATGTTGCGCCTGTTTGAAACAGGCCATGTTGAAGAAACCCGCATGATTGTGTGGTTGCGTGACGCTGGCGTTATAGTTGAGGACGTTGATCCGGAAACTGGTAAGCAATGGCAAGTTAAAGCCATTGACGGACATTTTAAAGGATACGCAGACGGCAAGGTGAGAGCCTTGCCGGAAGCTCCCGCAACCGAACATCTTCTTGAATGCAAGACACACAACAAAGAAAGTTTTAAGCAACTCGAAAAAGCTGGTGTGAAAGATGCCAAGCCAGAACATGAAGCGCAGATGCAAGTTTATATGCACTTGCTTGGTCTGCGCCGCGCCTTTTATCTGGCAAAATGCAAAGATGACGACAAACTGTATTCAGAGCGCATCAATTATGACGCGGCACACGCCGCAGCGCTAATGGCAAAGGCCGAGCGCATTATTCAGTCAAACGAGGCTCCGGCCCGTGTCAGTGACAAACCAGATTATTATTTGTGCAAGGCATACAATTGCTCGTCATACGGTGTCTGTCATGAAAGTGCTTTTGCGCTGCGCAATTGTCGGACATGCCTTCACTCATCCCCTGCACAAAACGGCCAGTGGTACTGCAATCGTCACAATATCAATCTGGCATATAACGACCAAATGGCCGGTTGTCCTTCTCACCTCTACCTTCCCGCACTCGTCAATGGCGAACAGGTGGATGCCGATGAAGCCGCCGAAACAGTCACCTACAAAATGGCTGATGGCGCAGCATGGGTTGATGGTGAAAAGCGGGGGGAAACGGTATGAAATCAAATTTTATTTTTTGTTTCATAACAACCAATTATGAGATGTTTTTCTTTGGGTTTGTATTGTTTAAGATGCCTTTTCAAATCTTCAGGCAAGTCAACATCCCCCACATAGAAGCAGTTATTAAAATCGGCCGTGTCATAATCAAAGACACCCAAAAAATGCGTAAAATCACAATTGTTGAAGATGAATCTAGTTTTATCCATTACATCCTTCTGAGGAGCATGCATAATCCCGTAAATCCGACACTGATGGAATTGTGCGAGATCAGAAAAAATAAGATCGTCAGTTATATCGCATCTGGTAAATTTGCAGTCTCTGAATATACCATAATAAGACATCCCCTTTGCCGGATAAAAAGTTTTAAAATCAAAAAAATAAAATCTATATTTATGATAATTGAGGCAAAGGTTGTAACGATAGTCTTCTATTCTGACGTAATCATCTTTACCTGTAAGAATTATATTATTCAAACTTATTTGCTCCTGACAGGCTTCTCCTATGGCATTAAGATTATCAAGGGCACGAATAAGCAGCGGATTGTCGCTGCCCTTAGGCTCTACAGTATAAATAAAATCGCGAAGCAACTGAATAGCATCAGCCTGCAACCAGATGTCCTTCTGCATGCCTATTGTACGCAAGAGACCAAGACCGGCAAATTGTTCGGTTTTGCTAACACTGGTCAAAAGTTTGGCGGCATCAAAGAACGTCTTAACCAGATTGTTCTGTTTTGTTTCTTTCAATTGTTCATCTGCAAGCCTGATTTGTTCAGTCGCATTCGCAAGTTGCCGCTCGAATCTTTTGCCCTGATCAAATTGAAGTTCATTTTGTATGGTTCCAACATGGCTGCGCCAAGCAGCAAGGCCAAGGCCTATCAAAGCGATAATACCAAGGGCTATTTTACTGAACTCATCAAAATTAACAATCCAGTTGTAATCTGGATTGAGGCGCACATAAATCCACCAACTCAAAAGGATCAGGCACGCCGTTCCAACTATAAACAAAATGCCCACAACCAGCGACCAAAACGATGGTTTGGCACTTTGATTCTGATGTTCATGACCATCCTTTTTCATAAGTATATTCATAACAAAGCTTTGGAGCACTTTTCAATTCTACTTTGCAACTTGCGGAGGAATTGCTGTGCGTAACTTTGTGATTGATCTTTTTACCGAGGAAGTCCGCACAATCAACATCCGCGAGATACTGCTTCAGTTGGATCTGTCATGTCCGAAAGGTGGCACTGTTCTTGACCCATTTGGTGGTGCAGGCACAACGGCACTCGTGGCGCTGCGGCATGGCCGTGAAGCAATTCTGATCGAACTCAATCCCGAATATGCCGAGATTTCAGAGAGGCGCATACGGGCTGAATGGCACGAACCTGTCGCGCCCAAGGAACAAGACTTCGGCCCATTATTTAAGGAAATTAAATCATGATCAACTTGCGTTATTATCAAGATGAAGCCTTAAAATCTGTCTTTGATTACTGGGGCAATGGCGGCGGCAATCCTCTAATTGAAATGGCGACGGGTACCGGAAAAAGCATGGTAATCGCCAAGCTGACGCAGGACATCATTTATCAATACCCAACGATGCGGGTACTTATGTTGACCCATGTCAAGGAATTGGTGGCACAAAACTTCTCTGCTCTGTTACGTGTCTGGCCCGATGCTCCTGCCGGTATCTATTCGGCTGGTCTTGGAAAACGTGACACTCACCAGCGCATTACCTTTGCCTCAATCCAATCGGTCTATAAACGCGCTCAACTTCTCGGACCACGCCATCTTATTCTTATTGATGAGGCACATCTTGTTCCGGGTAAAGGTGAAGGTATGTATAAAAAGCTGTTGGATGACATGTATCAAATCCAATCAGATGCCCGCGTTGTTGGCTTTACCGCGACACCCTACCGCCTTGATAGCGGTCGATTGGATGAAGGTGACGAACGATTATTTGACCGCATTGTTTACAGCTACGATATAGCGCGTGGCATTGATGATGGTTTTTTATCGCCGCTCATGTCAAAAGCATCAGCCACTGAAATTGATGTGTCTGACGTAAAAAGGGCTGGTGGTGAGTTTGTGGCTGGCGCATTAGAAGAAGCTGCAGACAAAATTACGGCAGAGGCTGTTAGCGAGATACTAACTTATGCCGAAAACCGCAAATCATGGCTAATCTTTTGTTCAGGTGTGAACCATGCCTACCATGTCCGTGATGCATTACGGGCTGCTGGCATTTCATGCGAAACCGTGACCGGCGACACGCCGCAAGGCCAACGCGACTCTATCATTCGCCGTTTTAAATCTGGTGAAATACGAGCGCTCACCAATGCAAACGTTTTAACAACTGGCTTTGATGCGCCGCAGGTAGATTGCGTCGTCATGCTTCGCCCTACCCTGTCAACAAGCCTTTATGTCCAGATTGTGGGACGCGGTACTCGGTTGGCACAAGGCAAAGAAAACTGCCTCATTTTAGACTTTGCCGGTAATGTCAGAAGACATGGCCCAGTTGATGCCGTTTCAGTCTTGCCAAAAAATAAAGGCAAAGATGCCGGCAAGGTCAAAGTGGATGATGTAAGGGCAAAGACTTGCCCGAATTGTGAAGAACTGGTCGCTATCAATGCACGTAGTTGCAAATGGTGTGACTATGAATGGCCTCACGAAGAAAAGCCAAAACACGATGCTCATGCCGAAGCGGAAATTGGCATTCTTTCAACTGAAAAAGTACCGCCTACCATGTTGCCGGTTGTACGCTGGTATTTTCAGCGGCATGAAAAGTTAGGAAGCCCAGATAGTCTGCGTGTCACCTACATGGCCGGTATTGCAGAATATCCAGAATGGGTAGCGCTGGAACATAAAGGTCAAGCCGGATTAAGAGCGCAACAATGGTGGCTCTTACATGGTGGCAGAACTCCATTTCCTAAAACCATAACCGAGGCCATTGACCGACAACATGAATTGATGATGCCGCAAACCATATCGGTACGAAAAAACAAAAAATACTATGACATTATTGGCCGGTCATTCCCGGAGATCAAGGCGATAGCAAATGGTTGAACGATTTGATGATGCAGTATGTGGCTGTTGTGGTCGTAGTGCTATCGGTATCGGCTACACAGATCAACCAACCAAAAACACTAGACCAATTTTATGGCTCTGCGATGACCCTGAATGCATAGAAATAGCGAAAGCGACCTACACAATGAAACAGGATATTTTTAGCAGAATTGAAAGCCTAGCAGCCGGAAAAGGCGGAAGCGAAGGCGGTGCTTACCTTGATCAAATTGGAAAAACCGATCTGGCACAACTGTCACAAGAAGAATGGTTTGAGTTTTGTCGCCGCATTGTTGCTGGTTATCGCAAAGCCTTAAAAAATGAACTGAAAGATGAAGCACCTTTCTGATGAACAACACACCCGAACATAATCTTAAAACGGCGCTAGAACTTGCTGGGCAAGGGCTATCTATCTTTCCATGCCAATCCGGCGGCGAAGGTGTGAAACGGCCTCAACCATTCATAAAATGGCGCAACGCATCGACAACCAATCAAAGTCAGATAAGACAGTGGTGGACCAAGTGGCCTGATTCCGCCATTGGTCTGGATCTGGCAAAGTCAGGCTTGATCGTCATTGATTGTGACCGACATGGCATTCATGACGGCGTGAAAGCTTTTGGTGATCTTTGTGAAACTCATAATCACGACATTGACCAGTCTCCGCTTGTTGCCACTCCGAATGACGGCATGCACGTCTTTTTTAAACAACTGGAAAAGAACCGGAGCAATAAACGCGGTTCATTGCCGGATGGCATTGATGTGCGTGGTGAGGGTGGCTATGTCATAGCGCCCGGCACTGTCATGCAAGACGGACGGGAATATGAACTTGCTGGCAATCTGGATGCTGTGCCGCCGTTGCCGCAATGGCTGGCTGATATTTTGGATAACGATGTAAAACAGGTGGCAACCACCCCTGCTCCTGCTCCGATGCCTAGCATGACACGCAATAAGGATGAACGCATCGCCGCTTATTGTGACGTCGCAATCGGTGAAGAACTGGCACGGGTTACTAACGCTCCAAAAGGAGCGCGCAATAATACGCTGAATGAAGCAGCATTCGCGCTTGGTCAGCTTGTGGGTGCTGGTTGGGTGTCCGAGGGTGATATATTTTCTCATTTGAACAACGCCGCACTTGCCGCCGGTCTTAATGCGGTTGAGGCAAAGAAGACAATTCAATCCGGTATGCAGGCAGGTCGTAAAGAGCCGCGTGCCATGCCAGAAAGCGACTGGCCAGAAGTCGATCATCAAGAGGCGGAAAAGATCAATGCCACCTTGCTGCAATCGTTTGAGGAGAAGAAGCTAAAACAAGAAGGTTCACGTCAATTTATAGAGCAAGATGATGGCACTTTAATTGATAGTGAGACTGGTGAGATTATAGATGACCAACCAGATACAACAATCATCAAACAAATGTCCTTCACATACCCACCCGGTTTGGTCGGGGATATAGCCAAGTGGATTGTTGCAACGGCGCGTTATCCGCAGCCTGAACTCGCAATCGGAGCAGCGCTGGCGCTGGTTGGTACTTTTGCTGGACGACAATATGCTGGGCCTACACGTTCAGGCACGCATCTTTATGTTTTAGGGCTAGCTCCAACCGGTAAAGGTAAAGATCACGCACTGCAACAAATCATGCGCATAATGGGCGCAACAAAACTACCACAACATATCGGCCCTTCCGAATTCATATCCATGCCAGCCGTTATCAATTTTCTAACGCGCAAGCCGCTTTCGATCTGTGCGATGGATGAATTCGGCGACTTTATGAAACGGATCAATTCTCGCCGGGCAAGTGGTTTTGAAAACGCAATTGCAAAAGTGTTGCGCACATTATGGTCGGCATCCTTTGCTCCCTTTGTCACACCCGAATGGGCATCGCGACCAAGTGAAACAATTTTTTGTCCCGCTATTACAATTTATGGTGCTTCGACGCCGGAACAGTTTTATTCCGCAATGGAAAGTTCGAGTCTTGAAAATGGCACATTGAACCGCTTTTTGTTGATAAATGGCCGCAGCGGCATTGTTGAAACAGATCCGCAAGATGATGCAACAAAGGTTCCAGACAATATAATCACCGCATTAAAACGTATCTATGAACGCAGCGGTCAACTTGCCACGAGCTTTCGTAACGACGCAGGAACTGATCCGGCGGCAAATGGCCAATTGCGTGAACTTAAATGGTGTCCCGATGGGGCACATGAACTCTATAAAAGCTTTTCGACTGAAATTGCTACAATAATGTCGACACAACCAGAAACAGATGCGTTTTTTGCCCGAACCACTGAAATGGCACTACGCATTGCAACGATCGTTGCTATTGGCAGGTTGGATGATGAACAGGTACGCATGACCGACATGGAATATGGAATCATGATAGCACGGCAATCAGCCGAGTTTATGGAAATTGGTGCGGCAGACTATATGTCAAGCAATGAAAATCAAGCCAACGCCCAACGTATTATTAGAACACTAAAGAGCCATAAGGGACGCATCAGCTATCGTGATCTGTCTCGCTCGTTACAAAATTCAATTAAAAGCAAGGATTTAAAAGACCTTTTACAAGGCATGTGCGAATCTGGACAAATTGAAAAACAGGAAGTAAAAAATATCCGTGGTCCGTCGCATGTTTGGTATAAATTACAAAAATGAAGGCTGTTACAACTTAGATTTCACATCTTTTGTAGTCCCTCCCCATTTTCTTATAGTACCGATTGGCACGATTTTATAGGAAAGAGAGCCAAATCTGGAATGACGCTTTTTTTTCTGTGCTGATCATGCTATTAAAAATAGAATAGCGTGAGGGATGACATATGGCAGAAGAAGGAAAACAACCTGAATGTGAGGAGTTTTTTTTCGGAAGCAGGAATGGAACAAAAAAATTCTTTTCAAGAGAAGAATTTATGAAATTCATCAAAATGAACACACTATGTTGACGCCCTATAATATCAGAGATATCTGACATAAGCTCACCATTGGCCTCACTAAGTAATTTAATCAGTTTCATCGATACTAGATTAAGAAATTATTCTCTCGCTCAAATTGCCAATGATTCCAATTTTATGAACTATTTGAATGCCGCTTATAAAAGTTATGATCTGCCTTTATCCAGCACCCCCTTATTCAAAGCAATCCAAAAAATTCATGATAAAGACCCACAGATAGCCTACAGCGCTATGAAGTTTTGTGTGAATAAAAACCCATCTTTTAACAGACGGGAAGATTTTATTGCCGCGACGATCATGGCCAAGTATTTTGCCAGTCTTGTTGATATACCTAAAGCAGTGACGGATTCTTTGAAACAGATTTCGGATGAATACAATGAAAAAATAGCGGATGAATCAAAGCAGCAGATTGAATTACAAAAACAGGCAAATGAACTGCAGAAAAAGATTGAATATGATATAAAGCGCGCTTATCGCAAACTCTTGGGTAGAGAGAGAAAAAAGACCCATATGACACAGGAAGCGATTGAACGTATAGAGGCAACGAATAAAGCCTATAGTGAATTTATGCGATTGAAAGCGCCTGTCGATTATTGGCAGAAGAAACGAAAGGAGCATGAGAAAGAAGCAAATAGTTGGGGGCAATATCTCATGAGCTTTGCTTTTTTCGGTGGCGGTGCGCTTATCATTGCACTCTTATGGTTGGCAGACCATGTTGGGAAGGTTGCAGAACAAGGGAAGCCAGTGGTTATCTACGTTTTATATGCAACACTAGCGATCGCGACTTCAACTATCATCTTCTGGATAGGGCGAATACTGTCAAAAATCTATCTTGGACAATATCATCTAGCGGTTGATGCCGGTGAGCGGGCAACCATGGTACAGACCTACCTTGCCTTGACGAAAGACAATCAGGCAAATGAGGCAGATCGTGCAATCATTCTGGGGGCGCTTTTCCGACCGACCGAAGATGGCATTGTGCGCGACGACGGTGTACCAGATATATCCTATCTGTCGCAAATATCCAAAATGGCGGGCGGGAAAAATTAGGCTGAGAGCGTTTGATCTTTTACTGACATGATTGCACGATCACCGCCCGACCCAATCTTAATCAGAAACAAGATCATTATGACTTTCATGGCACACCTTTAAATATTCCAGCGCCTCTTGCGCCTTGACATGAATAATTGCGGCTAAGGTTGGATTGCTATTTGATAATTCCGCTGCCGCCTCGCGCAAATACGTCACCATTTCATTCAGCTTAAAATTACTACTACCCAGATCAGTTTCTGCCACCGAGGCCATAATCTTTGACAGTGCATTGTTGACGTCACGCACCTCACGTGACATGGCAATAATGGTACGGTCACGATCAAGCTTTTCTTGTTCAAGCAGCTGAATTTTACTCAGCAGTGCAGCTTTGGTGTGGTTGGTCATCACGCACTGCCTTTACGGGCGGCACGAATACGATCAAACGTCCGCTGTTTAAGTGCCATCACGCAGCCTCCATGTTCTGGACGGTAAAAGTGTTATGAAATGGAAGTTTTTCATCTATTATTCGATTATTCAAAGAAGCTGCAACTTTGCAGGCATCATAAAAATCAGAATATATCTTAGCCTTTGATTGGGCAGGGCTAATTCCAACCCCTGTTTCATTAAGCAGCGAACAAAGTACAATCGATCATTGTGTGTCGTGATAATAATGTGTTTCATCACCACCGCTCCTAAGCCGCTATAGGAAAATCTTCGACGCTAAGACGCTCGTTTGGCTCTAATGCCATTTCAGCACCACGTCGGGTTAGCCAGAAGATATAATCACCACCGCTTATTTCATTGCCGGCACGTCTTTTGGCTAAACCAGCTTCGACCATGGCACGCCAATCGGCGTAGTTAGGACAACCAGCGCCCGTGACAAAATGATTGCGATAGGTCTTGTTCATTTTATTTGGCAGACCGAGGGCGTGTCGTGCGAATTCTTTTTGTCGCAGTGTCATTTATTTATTCTCCATCAGCAAGCAATCCATCATTTTTTCAGCTCTGAAAACCTTCATGCGGCATCAAAAGCTACATTCACTGCATCATCTGATGCACCTTCCATCCATTCACGGTCAAAGGTATCAGCAAAAGTGTCTTTAATTTTTTCAATTGGGGTTGTCATAATCAAATATCCTTTTATGTTTACGTTTTTATCATTAGTTAACAAAATGTCAACAATTAAGATGCGCCAATTATTTTTTTCAAAGGATAAAAATCTGATCTTGATACTATTCGTGATCATATAAAGGTAAATAGAGATTTTGTATGGCTCGCTAGGCTATTGAAATTGTAACTAGTCGAAAAGTACTGACAGGGTACCCTGCCAATTGATGTGGAAGCGTTTATACTATAATTCTCTCAACTACAGCATCAGACAAGAACATTTTTGAGCCAAACAGTGTCCAATAAAATGAAAACGAACCCAGAAGAGCGTTTTAACTATATAGATTAAAGGCGCAACCAATCCATTGCGTTGATAACCGATCGGTAATCTGGTAGACTGACTTTATATTCTTCATTAGAAAGGTTGGTTATAAACTCTATGTGATTTGAATTTTTTTTGCCTATGCCAAGGTGCGCTTCAATCGCTCCTTTCGTCCAAAGCCAAACATTTTTCTTTTTTAATTCGTTATGCAATCTCGCAATGCACTCGATTGCGTTCTTTTCTTGGGCAAGCTTTTCAAAAGCTGCTGCTGCAGGAGTTCCATCGTGTTTAGTAGGCAACCCATTTGCATCAAGGCTAACTTGACCACTATTTTTTAGTTCTTGCAGTATTGCTTTGCACATAATGAGATCAGCATGATCTGATGCGAGAAAGCCGCAACTAGGGGCTATCCTAAAAACAAAATCTAAATCTACAATCGCCTTGCAAGGCACTCGCATCGATTGCAAAACTTTCATAGCGTGTGGAATATTAGAAGTTCCATCGATATCAACAAATCCGATTTTATCTTCACCCGGAGTCGTTCCAAAAGAGTTGTAATATATCGCAGGAAGAATTGTTCGCTCGGTTTTTCCTTCTGTGATCACAATTTTCTCGGAAAAAAGAATTTTACTTGAATTTGAAAGGGAAAATAGCATTTCTGACTGATGTTTGGCATCATCAATTTCAGCCACCACAGCATCTTTTATTCGTTTATAGCATCCTGTCCCATGAGCTACGCTTCTTCTAATAAGAAGGGTATTGGGGGCATCTTCTCGCGAAATCATATTTGCTGAATGCGTTGTAATGACCACTTGATAGCCGTCGCCAGCGATTCGGTTTAATGCTGCACGTACAACTTCGATAGCTTGAGGATGTAAATAGAGTTCTGGCTCATCAATCAAAAGGAGAATCGTTCTACCGATATTACCACCACCGGCTCTTCGAACTTCAGCTAGACACTTAATAAGCGCTATTTGTATAGAGCGTTGGGCGCCATGCCCAAACGACGAGGCATCCCTTCCGTCAGGATTATCGAACCCCTCTTCAAAAATGCGTATCGTCGCTGATTTCATAAAATCAGAAAAATCTGGGATAGGTATGTGGATCTTGGCCGAGACTCCGGGGAATAACTTGGACAGTTCGCCTTGAATACGGCCGTCGAGATCGACTAAAGTTTCGTCTTTATTCTTAGCATTGGCTGAAAGACGCTGGCTCACATCTCGCAGCGCCTCAGCAACAGCGGGTGAGTGCCTATCAATTACGGGATCCATTATCTCTTTAAGAAGCTTGCCGATTGTTGTTCCGTTACCAAATTTCGCTACGTCCTCAGTTGCGTTTTCCATCGCTCCAATAAAAATAGGGTCCGGAAACAGAGCACCTATTGCCGCGTCGATTCCCGTTGGATTGACAACCCAGTTATCTTGGCCGGAGTTTTGCTGTAATACCTCAAAACGTATATCTTTAACTGGCTGCCCTGGTGTGGCTTGCGTGCGCCGAATGCGTATCTTGCCATCAACAACGAGCGGCTCGATACGTCCACGGTGAGCATCACCAATCGCTTCAAGAACTTCACCACTAATGCCAGAGATTTCCGCTTCTACAATAATTGGCTGATCGACAAGGTGAAAGTCTTTTGCAGAAAGACTAGATCGTTTGATGACCCAGCCAATAGCCTCAATTATATTAGTCTTTCCAGCGTTGTTGTAGCCAACCAAGGGGGTGTAATGGGAAAGTGGAAACACTCCTTGCGCAATTGATTTGTAATTCTGTATTTTAATTTCTGAGATATGATGCATTGCCTCCTCCCGGTAGAAATGCGTGGCTTATCTGAACAGCTTGAAGCTTTTATTAAGCGGACTTCCGCCTTAATTAAGCCGCTAACATAACTGATGTCAGCGTTTTGTAATGCGCCTGATTCTGTATAATCCGGTCAAACAACAAAGACAAGCATCGGTTATACTCAAAATGGATTTCGTCTATCCGGCGCATCAGTGTCAGATCGCCATCCGATAAAGGACGCGGTGAATAATAAATATTGCCACGGCTGGAGCCGAGAAGCTTCAACTGGCGTGAGATCGATAGTTTGTGCTCACGGTCAATCATTTCTTTGCACTCAGCATTTCCGCCTTGCTGAGCGTTCCTGATAAAAAATCATTCTCTAAAATCAGCTCTCCAATCTTGGTATGAAGTGTTTTGATATCAACACTGGAATCTGCCGGTTCCGCCTTGGTTTCATCGCCAAAATGCAAGTTGTCCCCTCATCTCTTCATTGTTTGATATGGTTCGCGTGCACATCAAAATGCTGGATAATTCGACAAGCGTCTGTTCGCCTTAGATCGCAGCAAGCGCTACTTTTACCTTAAATACGGGGCTATGGTTGCGTCGTGGTCGTCTCATCATGCTATCTCCTATTATCGGCATATAAGTCGAAGTCAGGCTAAAATTCCACTTATCCTTACTATTCAAATTTCCCGAACCACCTCTAATACTCATAATTATCCATAAACAAGCCTCTCTTAAACGCGTAATTACTACATTCCAAGTACTATGATTTAACGATAAATAGACTAAAAAACGTACAAAAATGAACGAAATAACACTTGACATTCGTACAAAAATGAACGATATTAGTTTCATAGAAAGGAGGTAATGATTGAAAAGAGAAGCCCTTTTACGGGAACTTCGAAAACTAGCCAACAAACAGGGCGTTGATTTCAAAGTTCTACCAAACAAAGGAAAAGGGTCACACTATAGAATAATATTCAACGGAAGACTTACAACAATCCAATCCGGCGAATTAGACAACTACAGAGTGACCCGTATCAAGAAACAGTTGGGGATCGAATGATCCCCAACCCCTTCAAAGTGAAATGTAATGTAAAAAATCAGGAGTCGCAAATGGATTATGTCTATTATGCAAAAATTGCGCTCGATCCCGATGGTGAATATGACGTCGAGTTTCCTGACGTACCAGAAGTTGTCACAGGCGCAAAAACAAAAGAAGAAGCATATAGCAACGCACGTGAAGCCTTAGGGCTTGCGTTGCGTGGTTATCTGGATATGGGGCGGGCTTTACCTATACCTAAAAAATATAGAGGGCTTACGCCGGTTCCAGTTGACACCGCCGATGCTCTTAAGTTGGCGGTAATTGAAACTTTTAATGCTTCCAATATTACAAAAACCGAATTGGCAAATCGGCTAGGTAAACAGGAAGGTGAGGCACGACGTATTCTAGATCCCGATCATCCAACAAAGCTGCAGGCACTGGAGCAGGCATTAGCCGTTCTTGGCAAGCAAGTTGTCGTAACGGTAAAAGACGCGGCTTGATATAACCAAATAAAAAATAGCGCTGGTGTTTACCGGCGCTTTTTATTGTCTGTCATAGAGTGTCTTAAAAAGTCTTGTTCTGCGCTTAACTGTCTTAGGTTTTCACGACACTGTCTTAGTCTGCGCTTAACTGTCTTATCTTGCGCTTAAAAGTCTTACTTTTTCATGGTTGCGTCTTGAAGTGTCTGACATGACCCAAGTTGACAGGTTGACAGGTAAGTGACAGGTATGTTGACAGGTTTTACCCTTATATTATATATATATTTCAATATATTAGTTATAAAAAATAGAAACCTGTCAACATGTCAACCTAATTGCAAAGATCAAAATTCCGACCCTTAAATTTTAGGGGTCTATATAGGAGTTTTCCATTTTTAGTTGACAGGTTTCCAAAATGAACAATAACCCATTGATATATAACAATAAAAAAATCGAAACCTGTCAACTTAATGAAAAGTGACAAGTTGACGGTAATAGTAACGCATTGTTTTTATTAAATATTATTTTTAAACCCGTCACCACCACAGTTGACAGGTTTAAAAACAAAATAGAATTGTTTACCTAGTTGACTTTTTGTTTACATTTGTTTTAAATAACAACCAACTATGTCATCACACCAATATGGAGCCTTAACCATGAAAGCAGTTGTCACCCGTCCCATGAAGGTTTTAGGCGATAATGGCACTTTACAAACCTTTATCCCTTCAACAAACAGCGACCCTTATGTTGAAGTTTCAGATGCAACTTATTTGCGCCTTGTTCGCACCGGTGCGGCGAAGCCTTATCAAGAAAAAGGTGAGGTTGAAGCAACTAAAAAACGTACTCGTAAAGCCACAACAAAAACAGAAAGCAATCAGTCTGGTGACACTGAAAACACAAACAACGACCCTATCATTGAATAATGGCCAACGCGGCAATCATCATTCATACCAAATGGCAGTTGAAGCAAGTTCAAGAACTTATGAACAAGCTTCAACCACCACGATTGAACTGGGCACTGCGTAACGCCGTCAATGACACGGCCAAACAAACCGAACGTTTTGCCGAACGTGAAATATCCAAAGCAACATCTATTCCAAACAAACGTGTCAAGCCCGGGATATTTATCCGGCCATTAGCAACCGACAAACTTTTAGAAGCCACGATTGTTGGTTCCGGTTCACCAATTCCACTCAAGGTATTTAAAGCAAAAGAAAACGGTTCCGGCGTCTTGGCCAAAATATGGGGCAAGCGGCAACAGTATGACGGCGCTTTCATCATGGGTGGCCGTGTCGGAAATCGTGTCGCCCTAAAAATGGGGGGGCATGTCTTTGAGAGGGTAGGCCCTACTTGGATAAAAAAAGGCGGCAAAAATGTTCGTGGAAAAATACGACGTGTACCCGGCGTCTCAATCGCAGAAGGTATGACACAGGTTGCCATATCAAACGCTATTGTAGCCCAAGGCCAAGAACGCATGATAGTAAATCTTAAGCGGCAACTGGATCGCTACACCCGCTCACGCGGTGGTACAAAATAGGTGGACGCATGACATCATCCACCCCTGCCCCATCACATCAACCCATGTCATCAAATGGTATGAGTCATAATCTAATCACTGCAAAAAATAATTACCAAAAAATATACAAATATTTCAATAAGTTAGGTACTTCCCTCGGTCTCCCCCCTTGCGGGGGCACGGCTAGCGCAAGATTCCTCTAGCGTCAGAGTTTTTGAAATCGGTTAACGGTTAACATGGACATTCCAGCAACAGAGACAAAGGCAGCATTTGCAAGGCGCATCGGGCGCTCCAAGCCTTATGTCACAAAACTGATTTCAAAAGGCTTACCGTTAACCGATGACGGAACGCTTGTAATAGTTGAAGATGCTTTGGCTTGGATTGAAGGAAATATTGCAACCGGTAAGGGTGAGAAGAATATTGATCTTGTAACGGCTAAGGCGCGATTGACTCTGGCGCAGGCGGAGATGGCCGAATTTGCATTGCAACGTGAACATGGTCGCTATGTTTTACGGGACGAAGTGAAACTTGCCGCTCGCGCTTTTGGTCGCGCACACCGCGACGCAATGCTTAGCTTTGCTAATCGTTACGGCGCGTCAATTGCTGCCAAGGTGGGGTGCGATCCTGTTTTACTGACAAATCAGATAGAAGCAAATATGCGCCAAGCCTTAACGGAGGCAATCGGCATTCCAGTTCCATATAGCGATGAAGAGGATGATGCAGAATGAATATCCGCATTGATCCCACTTTACTCAATGGTGCTGCGCTATTCACCATCAATGCAAACGAGGCGCGGCAACCTGACCCGCCTTATACCGTATCAGAATGGGCTGATAAGAATCGCTATCTTTCAACAGTAGCAAGTGCGGAGCCGGGCTTATGGCGTACCAGCCGCACACCGTATTTGCGTGAGATAATGGATAACCTATCCAGTTATTCAAGTATCCAAACAACGGTGGTCATGAAAGGGGCACAGATCGGCATGTCCGAGGCTGGTTTGAACTTCTGTGGCTATGCCATCCATCACAGTCCGGGACCGGCACTATATGTCATGCCAACGGTCGATACCGTTAAAAAGCTTTCTAAGACACGCCTTGACCCGATGATCAAGGCAAGCCCTGCCCTATCGGAACGCATTGCACCGGCACGTGCTAGAGATAGCGGCAATACAATGCTTGCTAAAGAATTTGACGGCGGCGTTTTGATGTTGACTGGTGCAAACAGTGCAGCAGGTTTACGTTCAATGCCTATCCGCTATCTAGTGCTTGATGAAGTAGATGGCTATCCGACGAGTGTTGATGAAGAAGGTGACCCAGTCATGCTGGCCATTAAGCGTACGGCCAACTTCATGCGTCGTAAAATATTTGAATTGTCGACTCCGGCCAATAAAGGGTCAAGCCGTATTGCTCAGGAATTTGAGAAGGGTGACAAACGATATTATAACGTGCCATGTGATGCTTGCGGAACGTTGCAGCCTATCGTTTGGTCTCAAATCCGGTGGGACAAGGGAAAACCAGAAACGGCCCGTTTTGTTTGCGCTCACTGTGGACATGAGCATGAGGAACACCGCAAGTCCGATCTAATGGATGAGCAAAACGGTGCGTGTTGGATACCGACGAAGGAATCAAGCCGCAGCAATTTACGATCTTATCACATCTCCGCTCTTTATTCGCCATGGTACACATGGGCGGAATGCGCCCGCGATTTTATTGACGCCGAAGATCCGGCAAAGCTGCAGCCTTTTATAAATACCGTCCTTGGCGAGCCTTGGGAAGATCGTAGCGGTATTACGGTTGATGCTGAATCACTCTACAATAAGCGTGAGGACTATACATTACTGCCGCCGCGTACAGTCATATTGACTTGCGCCGTTGACGTGCAGCCCGACCGCTTAGAGTTAGAGGTTGTGGCATGGGGACGTGGTGAAGAAAGTTGGAACGTTGATTATCAAGTTATACCCGGCGACCCGTCAAGTGATGAGGTTTGGGAACTGCTTGACGAATATCGTAAAAAGAAATGGCCGCATCCCGCTTTTGATAATGGCATGAAGATCATGGCGACAACGATTGATACAGGCGGTTCCAATACGCAGTCAGTCTATAACTATGTCCGCACTCGTGAAGGCCAACGTGTGTGGGGCATAAAAGGTATGGCGGGAGCGCGACCTGTTTGGCCAAAACGTCCGAGCCGCAACAATAAGGGCAAAATCAACCTTTATATTGTTGGTGTTGATTCTGCTAAAGACACTATCATGGCGCGTTTGAAAAAGGTTGGTTCTGGTGCATCAGGCGCTGGTGCAACTCATTTCCATGCCGACCGAGACCTTGAGTATTTTGAACAGTTAACAGCGGAACGTAAAGTCACCCGCTTTGTCAAAGGCTTTAAAAAAGTTGAATGGGTCAAAGGTGATAAGGATCGTAACGAGGCTCTTGATGTACGCGTCTATAATTATGCCGCTTTGCAAGGGCTTTTATCTGCAGGCATTGTTCTTGATCGAGAGGCAAATATGATTGAACGAAAACTACAAGAACGTGGCATTATTTTAGAAGAACAGCCTGATACAGAGTCAGTTGAGCCAGATCACAATAACGAAATTGTTGTGAGTCAAGACGATGACACTGCGAACAGTCGTGCAATGCTTTCGCCCGTCTCAACTGCTAAGACAAAAAAGAAGCGCAACCGTGGCGTTAAGAAAAGTTCCTATATGGGTTGAGGCATGTGATGTGACTGATCGTTTAACTGAATTAAAAAAACGTCGTGCCAGTTTGGAAGCGTCCCTATATTCAGGGGCGCAGTCAGTGCGTCATGGTGATAAGCAAGTTAACAACCGCTCCGTTGATGAAATCAAGAAGGCTTTAGAGGGCCTTGATCAAGAGATCGCAGTTATTGAAGGTCGTCGTCGGTCTAAGGTTGGTTATATCAATGCAGGTCGTGGCTATTGATGGTTGGTATGTTTAAAACGGTGACCAGGCGAATGGCTGATGCTTTTCGCATTTCAAGTGGTTCCACGCCTCATTTTGAGGCGGCAAGCCAAGGCCGTCGTATGCGCAATTTTAATCCGTCGAAAAATCATATCAATCGAGCAATTGAAGCAGCAGGAGATACGCTCGTTGCTCGGTCGCGCTGGCTATATGATAACGAAGGCATCTATGGCTCTGCCGTCGACGAATGGGTTTCTGCTGTTGTAAGTGACGGTATTAAACCTCATCCACGTATCAAGGGATTTAAGAAGGAAAAGCGTGAGCTTTTGGATCTGTGGTGGCAATGGGTTGATGAAGCTGATTACGAAGGTGAGAGCGATTATTATAGCATGCAAGCAACCATTGCTCGTGAAGTCTTCATGGCTGGTGAATGCTTTGTTCGGATGCGTATTGTTGATCCATTAGAATGCGAAAGTGTTCCACTACAACTTGAAATTTATCCAACTGAAATGCTGGATTTAACATATGATTCACCAGCAGAAATCGAAGGTAATTATATTCGTATGGGGATTGAATTCAATCCCGAAGGCAAACGTGTTGCTTATCATTTTTGGCGCTGGCATCCCTATGACGATAAACCAAACTCCTTATTTGCGATTGATCCACGAGAGCGAGTGCGCATACCCGCTGAAAATATCATTCATGTAAAAGAGCGTCGCCAAGCCAAACAGCTACGCGGATCGCCAAAGATTACAAGATCATTGGTAAAATTATTCCAGCTTGAAGCTTATGACGACGCGGAACTTGATCGTAAGAAAACAACTGCGCTGTTTACTGCCTTCACGGTAGGCCGTGGTGATGTGCCGCTGGAACTACAATATGATGAAGATGATAATGATCTTCCTGAAATGCAGCCCGGTGCGGTGGTCGATCTTGGTGAAGATCGTGATGTGCGTTTTGCTACACCGGCGGAAGTTGGCGGCTCTTACGAACCATTCCAATATCGCAATCTCCTAAAGATATGTGCCGGATTGAACATGCCTTATGCAGTTGTGACTGGCGATGTGACACGTGGCAACTTCTCGAATGTTCGCACCGCAATTATTCAGTTTCGCCGTCACGTAAAACAATGGCGTGGCACTGTTGTTGGTTTTCAATTGAACCGTATCATCTGGCGGCGATTTGTAGAGGTTGCTGTTATGTCTGAAAACATAAAGCTTCCTGATTTTGAGATAAATCCTTTACCTTGGATTCAATGTGAAAGCTTCGCGCCGCCTCTTGAAATGATCGAACCAAATAAGGATATTGCGGCAGAGAAAGATGAAATTCGGGCTGGTCTCAAAACTCGCACAATGGCTCTTAACGAGCGTGGTTATGATCGCGAAGACATTGATGCAGAGATTGAAGAAGAGCGTAAGGATGCTAAGACACGCGGCTTAACCTTCGATACTGATATTGCTGCCGCCCCAGATCAAATCGGACAAAATGGTGACCAACCTTTGGATGAAGAATATGAATCCAATCAAGGTAGCGAGGCACATAATGACAATGGGGGCGGTGGCGATGAAACAGCCTGATCTTCCTCACATCGTTTCAAAACTTTTTCAAACACCACACATGGTGCAGGCCGGTAAGCTGGACATTATTCTGACTGCGTTACAGTCTCGATTGTTCGATGGCGGAAAATTGCCGGTCGGTGCGTGGTATGACGCTGATGATGATATTGATAATACACCGCCTGAAGCTTATAGCGTCCGACGCGGTGTTGCAATCATTCCAGTACATGGCACACTTGTCCGACGCGGCGCATGGCTTGGCTCTTTGTCAGGATTGACGTCTTACGAAGGTTTACGATCCAGCTTTTATGAGGCAATGACTGATCCAGATGTGAAAGCTGTTCTGCTTGATATTGATAGCGGTGGCGGTGAGGCCGGTGGTGTTTTTGATTTGGTTGACGAGTTCAAACGGTTGTCAGTCAAGCACAACAAACCTATCTGGTCTCATGCAAATGAGAGTGCATGCTCTGCGGCTTATGCAATAGCTTGTGCTGGTGAACAGATATGGGTTGCTCGAACCGGTGACGTTGGCTCTATTGGTGTTGTTTGTGCCCATGTTGATCAGTCCAAAGCTGATGAAAAAGCCGGTATTAAATGGACATTTATTTTTGAAGGCGACCATAAAACACATGGCAATCCTCATGAACCTTTGGCGGACGCTGCTCTCGAAAAAATTCAGGCCGATTGTCACATTCTTTATGAGATGTTTGTTGATCAAGTTGCGAACAGTCGTGCAATGACTTCTGATTCAATTCGCGCTACAAAGGCAGAGACTTTCATAGGAAAGCGAGCCGTTGAATATGGTCTTGCAGACTATGTTGGAACATTTGAAGAAGCTTTGCAGTCGCTCGTCTTGCGAGTCAACAAAATGTTGACAAAGACAACAGTGACTATGAAAAGGAGTAAAGGCACATGGGTCGTCGAAACCGTTACCGCGCAGAAAACCGCGAAGAAGAACTCGAAGACGAACTGCAGAATGAAGAGGCGGAAAACGAAAACGAGAACATTGACGCAGAAGACGACGAAACCGATCCAAATGCAGAAGATGAAGATGACGACATCAACGCAGAAGATGACGAACTTGACCCAGATGCCGAAGGTGAAGACCTCGACCCTGACGCAGAAGACGAAGATGAGCCGAAAAGCAAACGCGCTAAAGCTGTCCAAATGAGAGAGCGACGCCGTAGTGCCGGTCTTACACAGTTAGCTAAAATTGCCCGACGCTTGGGTGTCAAATTTGATGCTTCTGCAGCTATTGCAAACGGCACAAGCCTTTCTCGTGCAAAGACACGTGTGTTGAATGCTGCGGCAGCTCGAGACCGTAAAATGAATGTTTCTCCACATACTCCAAATTCAGAGCGTCGTTTTGGCGGGGCGTCAAGGGCTCAAACAAAAGCGATGTGGAAAAAAGCGAAAGGTAAAAAGTAATGGGAACTGTTCTTCATGAAGGCCGGTGGCCCGGCGCTTATATTATCAGTGATGACCCTCATCTCTCCCGTGAAGAAGTCACCTTTGCCTCCGGTGCGGTAATTGCACCAGGAACGGTGATGGGAAAAATCACAGCAAGTGGCAAGTATGTTCCGCTCGATTTTGCGGCAACAGATGGTAGCGAAGTCGCCGCCGGTATTGCTTATGACAATGTCGATGCTTCGGCAGAAGATCAGAGCGCAACCGTTACGGTGCGTCAATCTGCTGTCAAAGAATCCCAACTTATTTGGCCCGAAGGTATTACCGAAGCACAATTGACAAGTGCTATCGCCGCCTTTGAAGCTGCAACAATTATTCTGCGCTAAACGGAGAAACGCACATGCATATGAATGTTTTTAACGACGACGCCTTCTCCGCCGTCAGTATGACGGAAGCGATGGAGGATTTTGATTTTAAACCTGATTTGATTGGGTCTCTTAATCTTTTTGAAGATGAGCCTATTTCAACCACTCATGTATCAATCGAACGCCGTGGCAATGAACTGCGCCTCATCAAAACCTCGCCACGTGGTGCGCCATTGGAAGAAGGTGATCGCGATCAGCGCAATATCCGCTTGTTTGAAACGGTACGTATTGCCAAGGGTGATACCATTCAGGCATCTGAAATTCAAAACATGCGTGCCTTTGGTCAGGAAAGTGAACTTGAAACGGCCATCAGCTTTATTTCTCGCAAACAGGATAAGCTGATCAATGAAATCGAACTGACATGGGAGAACCAGATGTTCGGTGCCATTCAAGGTGTTGTACTTGATGCTGATGGTTCTGTTATTGTTGATTGGTTTAAGGAATGGGGAATTAAAGCTCCATCAAGTATCGATTTTCAATTGGATAGCGAAAGCACTAATGTTGAGGGTATTTGCCGCAATATTATCCGTAAAATGCAAGTCTTGTCTAAAGGCTCCTTCCGCAGCGGATCACGCGTAATCGGTCTTTGTGGTGATAATTTCTTTGATAAGTTGACCAGTCATAAGACCATTCGTGAAACTTATCTGAATACACAACAGGCGCAGACACTTAATCGGGCCTTTGGTGTTGCAACTCAAGAAGCACTGCAATCTGGTAGTTATGCAGTCTTCGATTATGGCGGCATCACATGGATCAATTACCGTGGTGTGGATGATTATGATGAAAAGGCACAGGCTGGAACGCAGCGTGCCCTTGGCATCAAACCTAATGAAGTGCAGTTTATTCCGGTGAATGCACCGGGGGTTTTCAAGAAGGCTTTTTCTCCAAGTGAAAGCTTTGAATTTGTAAACACAATGGGACGCCCACTTTACTCGCTGATGCTCAGCGATAAGGATCGCAACTTTTGGGTACGTCCGGAAGTTTATTCCTATCCACTATTCATCTGCACTCGTCCTGAAATGCTGATGAAAGGTGTTACCTCGGTCAAAAAGTAAGGCGGTAGCCATGTGGGACGGTCTGCTTGATAAAATGACGGAAACTATCCGCGATACATTTGGGCAGACTGTCACTTATACCCGTTTTGACACTGGTGAGATTTTTGAAATCCAAGCGATTTTTGATGTGACCTATTCACAATCAGAAGCTGGTGGATCTGTGCCAACCATGATTCCTATCAAGGAACTGGACGTGCGGATTAAAGATTTAGGCAACGTTCCTCCCAGACCAGAAGACCGCTGCCTTATTGATCGAACGCAATATCGCGTCACAGACATAAAACCAACAACCTCTGGCATGTGGAAAGCAGTGCTACGTGAGGTCAATTGATATGAGGTTTTGAATGGAGCATCCCCGCCAAATTATTCGACAGACGATTGTCGAGATGATTACGGCTGGCGCCACTCTTGCCGGTAATCGTATCTTTGATAGTCGTGATTTTACACTTAGCACAAATGCTACACCTGCAATTATCATCCGAACAACCAATGAGCGCTTAGAAGATTCAGAACAGCAAGATTTTGGTCTTCGCCGTCGCGTCATGACAGTTTCAATTGAGTGCTATCATACAGGCGATGGTGGCGCGATTGCTGTTGATGAAATGGCTTGGCAGGTTGAAAATATTATTCATGCAGATCCAGTCTTAAAAAACAAAGTTGAGTGGTGCCGCTTACTCGATACCACCATCGATTTTGCTGATGATGGAAGCATGGCACTTTATGTGGCAGCTTTGAATTTTGAAGTGATTTATTGCACCCATCTTTATGAAAAAGGTGGAGAACCACCAGTCACCATTCTCATCGGCTTTGATCCTGATACAGGAGTCGGCAATGAAGATCATTACGTTGGTGAAGATGATCTGACGGAGGTGTCAGATGTTTGAACGTCGCGATAATGAACTGACCGATCTCAAACGCCGTGTCTCCAATCAGGTTATTATTGGCAAGATTAGCCAGGTTGATCATAAGAAAGCACGTTACCGGGTCAAATTCGGCGATATAGAAACGGACTGGATTCCTGATACGCAGGCGCGGTCTGGTGGTACAAAAACGTGGGAAGGTCGTGATATTGGCGAACAGGTTATTGCTGCCTCCCCTTCTGGTGATTTGTCACAGGCTGTTATTGTTGGCTCAATACATACAGATGCAACGCAGGCTGGCGATAAAGGCAGTTTGCACCGTACCGTTTATCCTGATGGCACAACGCTTGACTATGACGATCAAGAAAAAAGCTATAAATTGTCGGTTGCCGAAGGCGGGTCTTTTGATCTGCTGATCAGCGGTGGCGCAAGTATTGGTGCGAAGGGTGGTAGATTGACCTTCAAGGCACCAGAAGGAATCGACTTTGATTCCGATGGCGATCTAACCATGAAGTCTCGTGGCGGACTTAACGTTGAGACATCGAAGGCTATCAACACACGTTCACCAAAATTCACACATAATGGGAAAGATACCGGATCAACACATCAACATAAAGATGTGCGCCGTGGCTCTGAATTGACGGGAGAACCGCAATGACGACCGGCATGAATAGATACACAGGAAAGCCGCTATCTGGTCTCGACCACTTACGTCAATCCGTCATTGATATTCTGACCACGCGTGTCGGACTACGAGTGATGCTCCGTGATTATGGTGGCAATGTTCCCAATCTTATTGATAATCCAACAAACCAGTTTTTTGCCGTTGATCTTTATGTAGCTGTTGCAGAAGCTTTGACACGATGGGAGCCGCGTATCAAGTTACAGCAGATTGTTTACAAACTATCTGGTGATGGCAAAGTCGATTTTAGTTTTGACGGTATCTATCTTCCTGACGGAAAACCATTGAAAATGGAAGGGCTGATCATATGACGACGATCCCTTATTTCCGTACAATCGACCTAACCGGTGTCCCCTTCCCTGATTTTATCGAAGAATTTTCGTTTGAAGAAATCAAAGCGGAAATGATTGCGCATCTTTTACGCTTGCAGCCCGATTATATCGTTCTGGAGAGCGACCCTGCCATTAAAGTTATTGAGGCAGCAGCTTATCGTGAAATGTTGCTACGGCAACGTATCAACGATGCTGCTCGTGGTAATACAATTACGCAGGCACAAGGAAATGATCTTGAGGTCATCGGCGCTTTTGTTGGGGTTGAAAAGTTGGATGGCGAGGATACAGAGCGTTTTCGCTCACGTGTTCAGCAAGGTCTAACGAGATTGGCGGCTGCAGGGCCTCGTAACGCTTATATTGCGCATACCATGTCTATTTCAACGGATATAATTCATGCCGGTGTTCATAGCCCTGCACCTGGTGAAGTTGTTGTCACTCTTCTAGCTTTTGAAGATGTTGATGAAGCGAGTAAAAATGAAATAAAAATTGGAGCCGCATTGTTTGAACAGCCAAGAGACAAGAAGCGTATTCTTACTCGATCTGGTTCAGATATCATCGTCAATGTTCGCAACAAACTAAATGAAAACGATATTCGTCCTTTAACTGACATGGTTACGGTGCGTCCTGCCGATGTCATTCCTTATGACGTTTCAGCAAGGCTTGTTATTTATCCGGGGCCTGATGCTTCTGTTGTTAAAAACGAAGCATTAAAGCGACTGAATGCTTATCTGCGTTCAATCCGAAAAATTGATTATGACGCAACACGCTCCGGTATTATCGCCGCACTAAACACTCCGGGCGTTCAAAACGTTATTCTTGAAACACCGACGCAAGATATCCACTGCGGACCGTATAACATCGCTGTTGCGACTGATGTTGTTGTGGAAGTGGATCGTATCGATGTTTGAAACCATCCTTCCCAACAATGCCACCCCCTTTGAAAAGAACCTCGAACACGCGGCTAATTTTGCCGATATGCCGATTGGTAATCTTTCTCATCTGTCTGACCCGTGGACGATTGATGCACGCTATTTGCCATGGTTGGCCTATCGTTTTTCCATTGAGATATGGAATGACAACTGGTCTGAACAAAAGAAACGTTCAGTTATAGCCAAGGCCATTGAATTACAGCGCATCAAGGGCACTGAAAAAGGCTTGCGTGAATATGTAGATCTGGCTGATGGAGAGGTTAAACAGATCGTTGTGCCACCACAGCGCACATATTTGTCTGCCGGCATTAGCAAAGATCAGATGGATGACTGGTTGCGAACTATGCCGCAAATCCGCGTCCATATGGCCAGTAAAAAAGGGGATGCCAAGGGTTTTTCTTTTTATGGGAAAAGCTTTCTGAACCATTCATATAGCCGTTATTCTATGGGACCGGTACTTTATGGCCGTGATGCAAGGCTATGGGACAAAGGCATTGAAACGCCGCTTCAAGTTATAAATTTAACAACGGCAAAAGAGCAGCGTAAAAGCATTCGTGTTGAGCGTTACAGCATTTCAGGCGATGCAGGTCGAGCCGCTTTCTACAATAAAAGCTTTATCAGTCATGGCTTTTTAGGCGGCATAAAAAAACAGGCTGAATTAGTCACCATTCGTCAAGACACTGAATATGAACACAGCCAGTCTCAAGTAACATTGCAATCGGCTGTGCCATCGTTACAGCCTATTAGCATTCGTTCCGAGCGTATATCGGAAGAAGGCAACGCTGGTTATTCGGCCTATTGTGGGCGTTTCCTCGGTCGCAATTTCTTAACACGCTCAAACGCTGAATGGATGATGTACGACCGAATTGTGCTACATGACCCCAACCGTGCCACGCCACGATTGAAATCATGGTCATTCTTTGGGCACTCCCGACTTGGAATGCCACCTTACAATGCAGAAGTGGTTATCGACCTTAAAGACAAGAAACGCTACAAATCAGCCTATTTCAATAAAGGCTTTTTGAACGCCGCGTTTCTTTATGCCGACGACCAAAACCGGATTAAAGAAGTCCATTCATCTGTCGTCATATCAAAAGCCACACGCGACAAAATTCTAGTCACACATCAACTTCAACGCCGCCGTACGTTCGCTGATGGACTGCCACTTGATGGCTCCATTACCTTCGATAGTTACGTCCCTTACCGCCTTTAGGAGCGCAAAATGGAAAGAAATGTTATTTTTCACGAAAATCAGGAAAACCTTGATACCGATATGAACAATATCGGGGCATACGCTCGTGATTCTATTGACCACGTTGTTCATGATGCAATTGATTCAGGTCGCAAGTTTTGGAACTTTCCTGTTGTCAAAACTGGACCACTAGAGGTCAATGTAGGCGAAGGCCGTTATTATAACAACGGCAAGGTATTCATCCGCAACGATGATGGTGGTGTTACACTTCCTCTTGCTGATTTTGCGCCTGCGGTCACGAAGAAAATCATTACAATTGCTGTCTGGGGCAATGAAGTTGAAACGGATATGAAACCCGTCAACTTTTTGACCAATGTTGATACCGGCAAAACAGAGTCAAAGGTTGTGGCTCGTACCAGCTTACGTTCGGCTGAAATCAATTCGGTGCCAGGCTTAGAAAATGCCAATCCGCAACCACCTGCTTTGGATGCTAATGTTCTGGCCATTGCGTACGTCACAATGTCTCCAAGCGGTATTGAAGAAATCAAGATGGTTGAGGACAATCGTATTGTTTCATCTTCAAAAAATGCAGCTGCTATCAAACAAATCGACGGATGGATGACATCAACCGGCAAGCGTATTGATACACTCGACACCGATATGGCTGCGCTCGCTTCTGGTATTAAAGGAACGGTTCGCCAAGAAGAGTTTTTCAACGCAACCGCTGATATTGCCCGTATTAAAAATAAGTTGGAAATGCCCGATGGTCTTTCTTACTGGGCGGCAGATCACTTCTTGTCACGCGAGCAATCCGATACTGACAGTGAACACCCTGATACAATGTGTAAGGTTGAAGAAGGTTTGCGCTTTTCCAATCATGCAGAACGGCAGGCCAATATCAATCTACTGAACCCTCTCGAACCGCGTGTAAAGCTGACAGGTAATTTTGCATTACCTGATTATAAGCCGCGTGTTCGCCTTGATCTTTCGGGTAAAGATGGTGAGATTATCCTTTCTCAATATCCAATTCAAACCCCTGCTTTGGTTGAAAAAAAGCGCAGCCGGACGCGGTTAAGGTATGGTGGAACCATGTCTGTTTGTACCAATGCCGCTTGGTGGCGTTCTGGCTCTTATGATCCAGTTACAGGCATTTTCCGTCGAGCTGGCGAGACATGGGAAGTTAATCCAGAAGATCGTGGCCGTACCGGCATCAATCACCAAATGATACGTGTTACACAGTTTTGGTATGATTCTTATACAGAAGCTTATTGGGAAGCTGTTGTTGAAGAATTCGGTGTTCGTGGCGCAATTGCTGGTCAAAGCTTTTTGAATGCACAAGACGGTTGGCTAACCAATATTGATCTTTTCTTTTCTCAAGTTGCTGCAACCGGTGATATTCATGTCATGATCACTGAAACGACCAATGGTGCGCCTGATCTTAAAAAGATCATTTCCCGCGTAACGCTTCCTGTTGACAGCATACAGGTTCATCCAAAAGCAACCAATATCCCTATTGGCCCAGTATTTTTGACTAAAGAACGCTATGCTCTTGTGCTTGTGACAGAAGGTAGTCACGTTGCTTGTACAGTTGACGGCAATAAATATGGTCAAGGCCAATATTTCTATAGCGGCGATGGTGGTGGCTGGTTTATGGGCGATTCAAAGATCGACCTTGCCATGCGACTTTATTTTGCAGAATTCACATCGACACGTGCCGAGGTACAAATTGAATCTTGGCTGCTCGATGGTGGAATTGTTGCGGTTGACATTATGGCAGAAAGCTATGTTCCAGAAGGCTGTGAATTAGCGTGGCAAATCAGAGTAGATGGCAATTGGAGAACCCTTGGCTCCGGTGAAGGCAACCTTCTAAATGGCCTTGTACCACAATACGAAGCCCGTGTTGTATTTATTGGAACAACTGACCTTATGCCTTCACTGACTTTTGGTGCAGCATCTACAATAGAAACATCAAGGCCGCGTACAGACTACCGCCATGTTACCAAACCACGCATGTTGGAGGCCCCTGTTAATATAATCGAGGTTCGACTTCGTTTGGAATCATGGGAAAAAGAACGCCATGATTGCGTGGTTGATCTATTAACTGGCGACGGTTTCAAGACACCTATTGCAGCAAGTAACTTTGAAGACCGCAAAACAGAAGATCCGGCAGCAATCGAACGTCGGTTCTATTTTGATGTCGAAAATATCAGCGCTTACAGACTGCGTACCAAAGGCACCACCGATAATGTGATGGTTACTTATCACGTTGCCGAACGTGTCGATATGGCCCGAATGAGCAATTAAAGGAGATTACCAATGGTACAAAAAAAATACGATGAGAACGCTTATTACATTGTGAAACTTAAAACGCCCGTCAATTTAAACGGACGTATCTTGTCACCGATTAACGAGCATACATTGCTCGGTAAAATTGCTGCAAAACTCGATCAAGAGGCTGTTGAGGATGCAAAAATCAAACAGTAGATATCTCGCCTATGAAGTAAAACCTTCCGAAGCTTTCACTGCGCAGAGGATGAACGGCATCTTTAAAGATATGGATGCCCGTTTAACCTCTGTTGAGGACAAAAAGGTTAGTTTTGAAAATAGTGAAAAACAGCTTCTCGATCTTGGTCTGCGTCGTATCAACGAGATATTGGGGCCGGCGGCAGAGCGTATTCAAAAAGTGTCGGAACTCGGCTTTCTAATTGCGTCATCAGCTTCGCAATTAGAGGTCAAGGACGGTGAGATTGTCTCGGTTCATTTGGTCAAGGGTGAGCAATCCGATATGTTCACGCCATCTCCCTTTGTGGCACTGACAAGACGTTCAACAGTCAATGATTATGCAATTGGGCAAACAATATATTACGACCGTGATCAGGCTCGTCTTGATGTGCGTATTGTTGCGGTTTATGGCAATGCTGGTCCCCATGACGATTGGGACGTTTCAGCGCTGGCCGGTGCTGCGATGGCATCAGTCAATGCGCTGTTTGAAACTCGATCAATTCGTGATTCTGTTGAAAGAGATCGGGCATCTATTGCTGGTGTTAAAGATAATGTTGCGTCTGATTTGGTTAAAAGTACAGCCGAGCGTAAAGCGGCAGAAGTGGCAAGAAATAAGGCTGATAATCTATTAGCTGATTTTAAAAGTCGCTATCTCGGTCCGCTAGTGAATTTACCACTTGATGTGCCTGTAGGTACTTTGGCTATGGATATAGGGCAAAAACCCAATATCATGAAACAAATGACCGAAACAGGTTGGGCGCCAACGGTAACAATCTCGATCGGTGGCTCAAGGCTACAAATCTTTATTGCCAATTCTGACGACACTACTGGGCCATTCAAGGTGGATGGCGGTTTTAGTAATGGCGCGGTGTTTGTTAATGGTGTGATGCTTTTTGATGGGCATGGTGTAACGTTTGACACGGGAGAAGGTAGCTTTACACTTGATCACGGGGTGCGCAAAGGATCGCAAATCGTTTTTCAAGGTACATTAGCAAATGATGTAACAGACATTTACACGAAACAGGAATTAGACCGCTTATTATCAGAGCATGAAAAGCGTATCCGAATACCAGTCGGCTTTGAAGGTTTTATTGAAGATACATTGCCTCCTGATGGATGGCTCGTAGCTAATGGTAATCTACACAACATCACTGCCTATCCTGATCTTTCTAAATGGTGTGGCACTAAATGGGGTGGTGATGGTATCAAAACTTTTGCTGTTCCTGACCGACGCGGATTATTTCTGCGCGCATTAGATAAAGGTCGCGGCATTGATACTGATCGCATTCTGGGTTCAGAACAGGAAGATGCCATTAGAAACATAACTGGGGCTTATGGTGGAAGTTCTTGGGGTTATATTGATCCAGGAAGTGGGGCAATAGCAACATACTATTCAAGCAGAGATGGTGGCTCTTATACTGCTAATGGTGGTGGTAGGCACGGTTTAACTTTCGACGCTTCTCGTGTCGTCCCCACGGCCGAAGAAAACCGCCCCCGCAATGTTGCCCTTCTCCCAATCATAAAATATTGAGGTTTATTATGTCCGTATGGTTCAGAAATCCTGATGTCATCTTCCCTACAATTTACAATTATCATGCCGAAACGGGCGAATATCTAGGCGAAGGTTACTCTGACCCGTCGCCGCTAGAAGAAGGTGTGTTTGCTGACCCTGCTCACTCAACACGTATTACACCCCCTACTTTCAAAGATAAACAAAAGCCGATATGGAACGGAAAAAACTGGCTGGTGGTTGCTGATCATCGCGGCGAAACGTGGTTTGATAAAGATGCTAATGAAGTTGTGATAAAAGAACTTGGCAATCCCGCAGATAAAAGTCTGTTTTCTAAAAAACCGTATATTCCAGAACCTGCTCCTACAATGGAAGAACTGTTAGCTTACGCCGCCGACAAACGCTATCAGATTGAAACAGCCGGTATTACGCTAAAGGGTTTTAAAGTTGCTACAGATGATCGCTCTAAAACCTTGATCACAGGATTGCGCATAAAGGCCGAGTCTGACCCTGCCTATACAACCGAATGGAAAGGCGAAGACGGTAAGTTTGTAACCATTGACGCTAAAACTGTGATCGGGATTTCTAATGCAGTGCTTGAGCATGTAGCCCAATGTTTTACCCAAGAATCAATCATTGTGGAACAGATCAAACGTGGTGAGCTTGCCACAGAAAAGCAGATTGATGAAGCATATGGAGTACTGGCATGAATCCGGCAGAACGTCTCGCACAAGCAGTAACCGAAATAGGAACAATTGATGAGAAATTTGTTCATACCTTTCCTGCTGGAACAATACTTATCGGTGCCTTTACACAGCCACCAGTTGGATATTTAAAAACACATGGCGGTGCATACAGCAGAATAAAGTATTTAGATTTATTTGAAGCTATTGGCACAACATTCGGAGCCGGTGACGGTAGTACAACTTTTAATGTACCAGATACCCGAGCATACACTATTCGTGGGTGGGACGCGGGGCGTGGTATTGATGCTGGACGTACTTTCGGTAGTTATCAAGAAGATGCGATCAGGAATATTACGGGTAGTCTATCCGCAGCAGGCGCAGCGGCTTGGCAAGGTGGGGATGGCGCTATTTATCTTGCTGGAGATAAAGTAAGAAATCCTGCTCAATCAAGCGGGCTAAATTCAACAGGACTAATTTTCGATGCTTCGAGGGTTGTTCCTACTGCCTCCGAAAACCGTGTTAAAAACATCGCCCTATCCTTTTTTATAAAATACAGTGGCTTGGCCTCGCCCCATGGGGGGGGGGGGGGGGGGGGGGGGGGGTAAAATTCTCCTTTATTTTCATACTATTAAAGGGATTGTTAGATTCATTTTATCAAGCGCCCTCTCAAAAAAAAGGGGCTTAGTATGATAAATTATGCAGAGATTCTTTCACAGCTCATTGATGATGATGGTTTTGTCAGGTCGGAAAAAATAAGAGATTCACGACCTGCCGGTTTCATAGAAAGCTTTGCCGGAGATGTATTGCCAATTGGATATCTTCCCGCGCATGGCGGTGCTTATAATAGAAAAACATATTCGAGCCTATTCAAAAGCATTGGAACGCTTTATGGCGATGGAGACGGCAAGGCGACCTTTAATGTTCCTGACGTTAGAGGATTGGTTATCCGCGGATGGGATGCAGGTCGCGGTCTTGACCCAGATCGCATCCTTGGTTCGGAACAAGGTGATGCCATCCGAAATATAACTGGGGCTTATGGTGGAGATTCTTGGGGTTACATCGGCAACGGATCTGGTGCAATAACAACATCCTATAGAAACAGTGATGGAGGCGCTTATGCTAGCAGGGGTATTAGGCATGGTTTAACTTTCGATGCTTCTCGTGTCGTCCCTACGGCAGAAGAAAACCGCATGAAAAACATCGCCTTCACGACCTGCATCAAATACTAAAATCACAAAATTTTAAGGGTCTTGCCTCGCTTTTGAGGCGCTTTTTTTATGATTTTTCCGCTTTGCGAACAGTCGTGCAATGCTTTAATTGTTTACGTAGTATATATTTTGTCAACTCTCTATGGAAAGGTGACAAAATGGCAGCGACAGATTTCCTACATGGCGTAGAGGTCATTGAAATTGATGACGGCCCACGTCCTATTCGTACTGTTAATTCTGCGATTATTGGGATTGTGGGTACTGCGCCTGATGCCAATGAAGCCGAATTTCCTCTCAATAAGCCGGTTCTAATCGCTGGCTCACGGCTTAAAGCCTCTAAGCTTGATACAACAGGTCAGCGTAAGGGCACTTTGCCTAATGCACTAGATCTAATCTTTGATCAAATTGGAGCGGTAGTTGTTGCAGTGCGTGTCGAAGAAGGAAGTAGCGACGAAGAAATGGCTCGCGTCCTTGGCGGTGTAAATAAAGATGGTCAATATGAGGGACTTCATTCGCTTCTCGGCGCTCAATCTGCGCATGGCATTTCTCCTCGCATTCTGATCGCTCCCGGCTACACACATCAACGACCAGTTGGTGTGAATGAAATTGAACTTTCCAAAAACGGCTCAAATTACACACGTGCAGAAGTCACAATAGTTGGCGGTGGCGGTGTAGGAGCAAAGGCCGAGGCTGTTATTGTTGAAGGTAAGATTGAATCTATCATCGTAACGGCTCCCGGCGTAAATTATACCGGCATTCCTGAAATCAAGATTGAAGGTGATGGCAATGGTGCAGCCGCCATTGCGAAAGTTGGCGCTGCGGCAAATCCTATTGCCGCAGAAGCTGTTGGTATTTCTGAACGGCTACGTGCTGTGACGCTACTTGATGGGCCAAACACAACTGATGAAGCGGCTGTTCAATACGCTGGTGATTTTGGTTCAAAGCGTCTGTTTATGACTGACCCATTTGTAAAGGTGGCTCGCGGGCTTAATATTGTCAACGAGCCATCCAGTGCTGCGATTGCGGGTATGATTGCCAAAACCGATTATGAAAAAGGGTTCTGGTGGTCACCATCCAATCAGGTTATTAACGGTATTAGTGGTACTGCTCGTCCGATTGACTTTGCACTTGGCGATCGTTCTAGTCGGGCAAACCTGCTGAATGCTCAAAATATTGCGACAATTATCCGTGAAGACGGCTATCGCTTGTGGGGTAACCGCACTCTTTCGGATGATCCCAAATGGGCCTTCTTATCGGTAGTTCGCACCGCTGATATTATCAATGATTCCGTTCTACGTGCGCATAGATGGGCGGTAGACCGCAACATTACCAAAACCTATTTTGATGATGTATCAGAAAGCGTCAATGCTTACATGCGTGAACTAAAGGCGCTTGGGGCAATCCTTGGCGGCACTTGTTATCCTGATCCAGAATTAAACAGCCCTACCGCGATTGCAGACGGCAAGGTGTATTTCAACCTTGAATTTACACCGCCCTACCCTGCCGAGCATGTGATTTTCCGCTCTCGTTTAACAAATGATTATTTGGAGGAACTGGTCTAATGGCCCTTATTGCTCTCCCGCGTGTACTAAAAAACTTTAACTTCTACTTGGATGGTGATTCATATGCTGGACGAGCTGACAGCATCACCCTCCCTAATATTACATCTGTCGTGGAAAGCCATCGTGCGGGTGGCATGAACGGATCTGTTGAAATCGCATTAGGCCTTGAGGTTATGACGCTTCAAGTTGTTATTTCTGATTATGACCCGAAGTTGATTGCAAAATATAACGATCCTAATTTGCCAGTTACTTTACGCGGTTCATTCCAAGCGCAAGGTCAGAGAGCCGAGCCGATTGTTATAAATGCAAGGGGGCTCCACAAAGGGCTTGAATTTGGTCAATGGCAGGGCGGTACAAAGTCTACCGCAACACTCAATTACAGTCTTAATTATTTCCGCTATCGACAAAAAGATGTCGAATACGCAGAAATTGATTTGCTCAACATGGTGCAAAAAATTGGCGACGTAGATCAACTCGCTGATGACCGTGCAAATATTGGGTTGTAAAATGGATATTAAACAAAAACATAAAATCGACCTTATTGAGCCTATCGAATTTGAAGGCCAGCCTCACACCTTCATTGAAATTCGACGCATCAAGGCAAAAGATCTACGTGGATTAAGAGCCGATTCTGATGATATGGGCGAGACGCTTGAACTGATTGCAAAACTATCAGGGTGGCCTCCAGAAGGTGTAGATGAACTTGATCAAGCCGACATCGAGGCAATTGGTGAGGTTATTCAGGGTTTTACCAAGAAGCGCCGCCCATAGACTGGGATAGCGCTGCAAATCTTATGGCTGATCTGGCGACTATTTTCCACTGGTCGCTGTCTGAAATGCTAGAAATGGAACCGGCTGACTTAATTTTCTGGCGTGAAAAAGCCGCTGAACGCAATAAGGCGAAATGATATGGCACAGGCTGCAGAAGCAAAAGTTACGCTATCCTTAGAGGATAAGATAACCGCGCCGATCAAGCGCATCAAGGCACAGTTCTCCTCGATATCAAAGAGTTTTGGCGTTGACCGTATCGTTGCCTCAAGTAAAAAAGTAATGGCCAGCATTAAGGGTATTGGAGTAGGATTTGCAGAAAGTGCAAGGCGTCTTGGTATCTTTACTGGCCTACTCGGTATTGCGGGCGGTGGTGTCATTGCCGGGTTGATGTCTTTGTCAAAAAACACGGCGGAGATGGGAGCATCTCTTAATGATGCGTCTAAACAACTTGGTATTGGTGTTGTTAACTTACAGCTATGGCGTTTTGCCGCTGAACGTTCTGGCATGGAAACTGGCAAGTTTGATCAAGCCTTAGCAAGTCTTTCTAAAAAATCAGCCGAAGCGGCCAAGGGCAATAAGGCCAGTGCTGCAACGTTTAAGGAGTTGGGTATCTCCGTAAAAGACTCAAGCGGCAAACTGAAATCAAACAGCGTCTTGATGGAAGAGGTTGCGGCCAAGATGGGCAAGATCAAAGATCATGCCCAACGTCAGCGCCTAGCATCGTTACTTTTTGGCGGTGACGGCAAAGAGATGGCTGCTATGATGGCGGAGGGCATGGACCCAATAAAAGAAATGTTTAATGAAGCCAGAAAAGGTGGGTGGCTGATTGGAAAAAAAGTTGCCGAGGATAGTTCCAAGCTGATGGATAATCTAGGTGATTTACAAGATAGACTCAAAGGTATGCGTTCTTTTATTGGCGCAAAATTCATGCCTGTTTTTAATGATATTCTTATCGGAATGAAGGATTGGATTGATGCTAATCGCGAATGGATACAAACCAAAATTGGAGAGTGGATAAAAAAACTACGATCCTTTATAGCCGATCTCAAAGATCCTACATCTGATTTACGAAAAAGCATTGATGGCGTGATTGAGAGCGTCAAGGGCTGGCTAAAGTGGTTAGAACCTATCACTGGTAAGCTTGGCGGGTTCAAAATAGCGATTGGAGCCATTGCTCTATTTATTTTAGGCCCTTTAATTTCTGCTCTTACAGTGGCCGGAGTCGCAGTCATTGGATTTGGTGTGACTCTTATGTCTACACCAATCGGCTGGATCATTGCTGGTATTGCTGGTTTGATAGCAGTGGGTTACGCACTTTATAAAAATTGGGATAAGATTTGGGGTTATTTCAGCGATATGTTTGAGCGCGTTCGTTCCGCTTTTGATGAAGGAATCATCAAAGGCATTATGGCGTTGCTTTATGAATTCAATCCGCTGAAATTAATTGTAGATGCAATAGGCGGTATTTCAGAGTACCTCTTCGGTGTTGATCTGACCGAGCCAGCCGTATCAATGATTAAATCATTTTTTCAAGGCATCACAGACACCTTCACAGGAATTATTGATTTTTTTGCCAATATTGGTTCTCAAATTTGGGCTGCTATCACCAGTGGTGATAGTTTTTCAGATATAGGCATGAATATTATTAACATCCTTTGGGAAGGATTGAAAACAGGCTGGTCTGGAGTCTGGAATTGGTTTGTTGGGAAAATTAAAAGTTTAACCAATCTCATGCCGGATTGGCTTAAAAAGAAAATGGGCCTTGATTTTACGGTTGATGAAACAAGCAAATCCATCACAGAAACGGTTGAGAAATCAACTGCAGCAGTCAAAGATATAAAGTCCAACACTCCTATAAGTCCTGCGTCGCTGTCTCTTGCTGCGTCTCCACAAAATGAAAATCAAAATATTGATGCTGCGATGATGGAGGCGACACAGGTTGAGACACAAAAATTCGTTGTACCTGAACCTATAATTGCGCATCAACCAGCCAATATAGACGCCTCTGTGACAATTCAAAATCTCACTATTGAAACCAATGGCGATCCCGCTGAAATCAAACGCATTGTTAATGGTGTCATGAAGGATCACGCAGACCGTCAGCAACGCTCCATTACATCGGCATTGGTGGATTAAAGCCAATGTTAATGGGACTTGGGAAATTTCGTTTTAAAATTGATACGGCGGCGTTTGATACATATTCGCGCACTGATAACTATCCTTGGGTCGAACAAAAACGCCTTGGGCGTAAGCCGGCCATGCAATTACCAAACGAAGATTCAACAAAAATAGACTTGGATGGCACGATTTATCCTGACTGGCGTGGTGGCAAAAACCAACTTAAAGCCATGCGTGATATGGCAACAAAAAAACAGCCTTTAACACTCGTTGGCGGTGATGGGCATGTTTACGGTGAGTATGTAATACTTTCAATAACGGAAACTGGCACATTTTTAAAACCAAATGGCGATCCGCAAAAACAAACATTTAAACTCTCATTGCAAGAATATGGTCGTGATTTTTGGGGGGCAATCTAATGGCGGACCATTATTTAACCAAAGATGACGATATGGTGGATGAAATCTGCTGGCGCTATTACGATCAAGGGCAACAGGCGCTCGCTGTAGAGCAGGTTTATAAAGCTAACAATCGACTCGCTGATGTCGGTGAGAAGCTACCAGCCGGCATCATCATCATCTTGCCCGATTTACCACAGCCGCAATCAAGGCCTGTTGTCCGTATCTGGGGAACACATTAACATCCTAGAATAAGCTTAAAAGCATTCTTTTAAAAAGACTAATGAAGACCTGCCGCAGCCCAATTATCTGTATATTTAATAAAAAAATCTGCTGTAGCCCAATTATCTGTATATTTAATGGAAAAATTCGCCGTAGCCCAATTATCTGTATATTTCCACTTACCACAACTATTTGGTGTGCCATTCCCCATATAAACATATAAATCAACCATTCCGCCTTTTTTAGCATAAACCGTAAAATCTGCTCCTCCAGACTTCTTTACATAAACTTTTCCATAAAGCGGAATGCCCTTATAGGTACAGTCCTTCGATATTTTCCCCGCATGTGCGAAGGAAACAGTCAGTAACAACGCCAAGAACGATAAAAGTGTACGCATTTTATACCTCCTCTTTTTACCTATAAATTAAGAGACCTGAACACAGCATGAATAAGCATCACATATTTTAGCGAACAGTCGTGCAATGGCAATGCATAAGCTTTCCTCTATACTTCTAAATAGTTTTATCAATAGGACTATTTTTTATGATCCCCTTTTGCCTCATAATTTCTAATGGCATAGATGTCACACCACTAATATCAGAATATTTGCTCTCTATAACGATCAAAGATGAAGCTGATGACAAAAGTGATACCGTCGAAATTATCCTTGATGACCGCTCTCGTCTTATTGACAATGCCTTCTTAGAAATACCCTTAGTAGGTAGTATTGTTGAAGTAACAATGGGCTACCGCGAAGGCCGTTTTCGTTCAATGGGCGCATACTTCATCAATGATATTACGGTCAATTCGTCGCCACGAACCATAACAATAAACGGTAAAGCAGCGGCAATGAATACTTCCTATCGCACACCACGCTCACAATCCTATCATCAAATGACACTCGGGACAATCATTTCTACTATTGCCAATCGCCATGGCTATGAAGCGAAGTTAGAACCTTCTTTGGCCAATATCGTCATTCGTCACATTGATCAGCATAATGAAAGCGACATGGCCTTTACTACACGTCTTGCTGGTGAACATGACGCTGTAGCAAAACCTGTTGATGGCAAATTGGTATTGGCCAAAAAAGGTACTGGTAAATCAATCAGTGGTGAAGACCTACCTTATCTTCTTCTCAATGAATCCATGTGCAGCACTTGGAAGTTTCATTATACGGCACGCGATGAAGTGGGCGAAGCCAACGGATTACAAGCAACTGGTAATAACGACCAACAAGCAGCAGGAGAGCGTAACAACAAAATTAGTGGTTCAAACGTAGCCCCCCCAGCCCCACAAAAAAATGAAAATACTAAACAATCAACTGGTGGAGTTCGAGCGCAATATCACGATATACGAACCGGGCAGAAGCAAGAGGTCAAATCTGGTTCAGAGCCCTTTCATAACCTGCGATACAGCTACCACAATGCATCAGAGGCTTTAGCGGCAATCGCCAGTTATCGCAATCGATCGCTGCGTGGAACAGCCACTTTTGATTTTACCATAGGAGGAGACCCCTTTGTTATGGCAGAGGCGCGGATGACACAATTACCAATTTTCCGTCCCTATATTCCTCCACATTGGCGCATCAAAACCGCAACTCACACATTTAATAGCAGTGGATACACTACTGAATGTAACTGTGAACTTTTTGACGAGACACAAGAAGATGCAGCTAAAAATATCAAGAAAAGCAAACCATCAACTGATGACACCATAGATCCTAACGCCCCTCCACAAGCCGTGGAAGATGCAAATGAGGGTGAAGGTGTCATTCAATCAGACGATTAGGAGAAAAACAATGACACGTAAAATCAACGCAGAAGGCATCAAGCTGCTAAAGCAATGGGAAGGCTGTAAATTAACAGCTTATCGAGATTCCGCAGGAGTTTTGACCATAGGTTATGGACATACCAGTGCCGCAGGTGAACCAGCCGTTTATGCAGGCATGAAGATCACAGCAAAACAAGCAGAAGAAATGTTAAAGCAAGACCTCGGACAGTATGAAAAAACCGTCGAGGATGCGGTTAAAGTTCCGCTGACTGATAACCAGTTCGCTGCACTCGTTTCCTTTACCTATAATGTTGGCCCTGCAGCATTTCGTCGTTCTTCACTTTTGAAAAAGCTTAACAAAGGTAACTGTGATGCAATACCGGCTGAATTAGCAAAATGGAATAAAGCAGGCGGCAAGGTCTTAAAAGGGCTGTCCAACCGACGTGCCGCAGAGTCTTATCTTTGGGCTAAAGGTGAATTTGTTGCATCACGTGATGTTCAACCAGCACCAGTTCGTGACAATCCTTTCAAGAAACCAGCCGTGATTGGGCCTGTTATCGGTGCAGCATCTGGTTTGACAGGTTTTGCAACCGGTGCCGGTCCGTTTCAATGGGCACTTGCAGCCGTCATGGTTATCGGTGCTTTGACCGGAGCGTGGTACTTTATCCGCCGCATGATGGCAGAAAACGCATGATTAGCAAATTTAAAATTTATGCCATCGGAATATTGGTCTTTGCGGGAATTTACGCAACTGCTTTTTACAAAGGTTATGTGTCAGGTCAGGCTAAAGCAAAGATTGAAACATTAGAGGCGGTAATTGCTGCCAAAGAAATTCGTCAGGAGATCGAATATGAAATTGATAAGCTTGATCCTGTTGATGTCTGCGTTGCCCTTGGCGGGGTGCGCGACAAATGCAATGACCGGTTGCGCCGGATGGACCAGACCACCGAAGGTCAATGAACCGGTTCGCATCGTTAAGGTCGAGCCGGAATTATCAAAATGGATTGTGGCAACTGACCGTTATGGACAACAACAAAAATGCTGGAAAAAGTGATGCCTGAAAAAAACATCCCGCCTGAATGGCTCGTGACGATAGGAGCAATATTATCAACTGGTCTTGCCGGGGTGTTTGGTGCGCTGTTACGTCAGCTTGCAAATCCACGGAAGGGATGGTTTGAACGTGTCACAGAATGGATTGTTGGCGGCGGCATGGCGGTTTTTGCTTCACCAACCGTCGCAGAAATTATCTACCACCTTCTATTAAAATGGGATATGATTTCGCTGGATGCTGGATTGAGTCCGGCCAACATTGTTGGACTGGCCGGTTTCATTTGTGGCGCAGTTGGCGTTTCCGCGATGGAAGTATTTATTATTTGGCTTCGCAAGCGTTTAGGAATACCTTATCAAAGATAATCAACTCAATCCTTCTGGTCTTTTGATCAAGGCTGGATTGAAATTGTTTTCTTCACTCAATGCACAATTATTCATATAAGCGGCAACCACCAAGAATTCAGAAAGCCGACCTAAAAAACCGTCGTGTTGCCCATCCAGATAAAGGCAGGTGTCTTTATCGTTGGCTTGATTGTAAAACGTATTCCATGCCGCCATCAATGCAGGTAGCATAACGTTGTAAATATTTATCTCTCCCGATCCCATCAAAGACAGAAAACAGTTAGACATCTTACGACCAAATACCAAACCGCTTTCATAATCGCCGGTCCCTTGATGGTCCCATTGTAATTTGTAATTCACCTCTTTTTTATTCTTCATTTGTCTGTTGCTCCATACGCTTTACTATAAAATAAGATAGAACAAAAAGAGAACAAAAATCAAGCCACTATATTAAGAGATGGTTAACCAAGAATTCGCAAGATATAGAAAAGGCCACCATGCAGGTGGCCTGATCTACCGTTATCGTTTCAAGAGGTTTCTTATCAATTCCTGACCTTTTTCAGTGATGCGCACCTCTGACCATACACGGCGGCGTTTGGTGTCGTGATATTCGTTTTCTTGAATAAAAAAGTATCCTTCACGTTCGAAATAAGCGGTTGGCATATTATCTGTTTTCAATATTCCGTTGGACCTCAAGAAATTAAAAAATCGGGTACGGCCAACTCGTAATTGTCGGGCAAAGTCAGTAAAACCAACACTATTGATTGGTTGCAGTCGTTGGGTAATAACCTGTTCCAGCCGCTCGATGGATTCGTGGATTTTAGCGATTTCCAGCACGGTTTCCGACAGCATAGGTTGGAATATTGGCACATTATCCTGCTGAACCTGCTCCTCCAGTTCTTGCCAGCGATCGACGAGCCTTGCTGTAAATTCTGGCGAAAGCTGCGCAACGATGACGTAGCTATCACGCTTGCCAATCCGGTATTCTTTAGCGGAGCGACCGAGGTTATCACGGTATTCCCCCAGTGGGGGAAGAGCAATAACACCCCGTTCTGCAAGACGTTCAATGGATTGTTTTACTTTATCATGTCGTGAATTTACCAACTCGGCAATTTCACGACTGGACATAGTAAGTGTATCGCTCCCCACTTTTACAAGAGCTTGTTCATTCTTCTTTTGCCCTGATGCAGACTTTGGCTCAACGTCCTCTTCCTTCATCCAGACGGGTGGATAGGCCACGGCTTCGGGATTGTACTTATTTTCGGGCGTTAGACCCTGCCAGTTCATATAGGCGGCGGGTATTATAAATTTAGAGAGTTCGGAGAAGAAGCCGAAATACTGCCCCTCGAAGCACTGGTATTCGGTGCTCTGGCTCCGTTTACCTGCCTTCATCATTTTTGTTCCGCCTAGCCTTTCGAAGTGCATCATCATAGATGTGACAATGGGTGATAGGATATCGGTACTGGCCTCACACTCACCGGAACCGAAGAACTGCAGTAGTTTCTTTGCCATTTCACTTCCAGTTGAATGTCCGTAAAGTGACCCGCCGTTAAATGGCAGGTTCCACCACGGCGTTTCGCTCTTTGTGGTCAGCGATACGAAGGGAAGTTTGGATTCAAGGAAGGCGGTGTAGTCGCGACCTGTCCGATTGTCGTGATTAACGGTAAGGGGATGATTCTGTGTCTGTGCCATAGCGGCTCTCCTAGTATATTTTTGAGTTGTTGCCCCTTTTGAGAGGGCAGTCGGGTGCTCAAAACAGTTACTAGGTACTGCTCACAGCTTTCCCGTTGCCGGTTTTGTATAACTGTGAACACCCGACCATATGCCTGACAAAGCAGCGTAACTGCTCTGTAAAACTCATGATCTGGGTAAATCGCGCTTTCGTTGCGACTCCGCCTAGTAATTGGTGTTTTGAGCACCGTTAGGCACGATTGCCTCAAAATGGCGATTTGTCAAGTCTATAACATAAAAATTAAACGTTGACAAATTGTTAACTGTTGATTTTCAAAAAATAAAAACATAAAGGAAATTAGAATGAGAGGGGATGTGTGATGGTTTTTTGGGGGTGGATCATCCAAAGCGGTGTTTGGGTCACATTTTTGTGCCTTGTTGGTGGCTTTTTCATCTATTTAGCCAAAATATTTATTCCCAAGCACATTGAATATAAATTCACGGAAAAAGCAGATACTTTTAGATCACAACTGAAAAAAAATGAAACAGAGATAGATCAACTACGATCATTCCTTGTGTCATCACAACGTGAAATCAATCTCGCCTTACAAGCCAAACGAATGGCAGCAGCAGAAAGCCTATTAGTTGAACTTAAAATATTATCAAAATTTGATGTAGCTGTTGAGCTTATGAAAACGCTTACCACCAAGGAAATATTCGAAAAAATTAAAGATAATAATATTTTTTTTAAAAAATTATCTAAGTCATTAAATATTGAAGAAAATATTATATCTTTATCAAATCACGAAAAATCATATTATGATATATACCTAAGTGAAAAAACAATAATATACTATAATGCATATTTTCATATAAAAATTTATCCAGCAATGATCATAAAATTATTTAGTGAAAATATACCTGATAAAGCAAGCTTGATAAATCATAAAAGCCTGCAAAAAACAGTGATAGATTTGTTCCCACATGCAAAAGAAGGTTTTGAAAAATATGGTGATGGACACGCATTCTATTATTTGCCTACCATCTATAATAAATTAATTGAACAAATTCGTTTTGATATTTCTGGTAAGTATGATCATGATGATAATATGCAGTTCATGATGCAAACATGCATGGATATTAATGAGGTGCAAGCGTCTTTAAAAGAAAACTTCAAAGCAGCTGGTATATCGGATGAGACCATAGATAATGCGATCAAAACTATAAATAGCAATAAAAACATTTGAGGTTTGAATATGAAAAAACTGATTCTTTGTTCCGTTTTGGCCTTGCTATCTTATCCAGCCTTTGGGCACACAGGAAAAACTGACAATCAACTTGATTTTAATATGGTAGCAAGCTGCACAAAATAAACAGAAGGATATGGGAAAGGAGCCTATGACAGGCGCTTCCAACTTGAAATGAAATCAATAAAATCTTTTACGGAACTATGGCCTCGCCTTGCACATCAACAAAAGCAGCAATGTTATGAAACTACTCAAAAAGAGGGTGAGTTTTACATGATACTCGATGTATGTGCGCATGAGGCGCTTGGGATGCCAATCAAATAATTTATAGCATCCCAAGGTTTTAATCATCTTTTGCAATCAATGATTGAAGGTTTTTCACCCACTGCAAGAATTCAGCAGCATCTAGATCCTCGTTGACCGTGTGAGCATATCGGCAAGCATAGGGTTCTGGCAGTTCCTCGTGCCATGCCATATTGGGCTGGTGCAGCCAATCGCGTTTTTCAGTCGCCAGCATTCGCAGGTCAACCATTTTTACAAGCCGCTTCTGAATGTCAGTCATAGTAGCATCAAGACCGGCAGCTTCAAAAATGGCGCGATCGGCTTGATCAACGACACGGTTCAATTTTTCAGAGGAACCGTAGAGTTGTTTAATCAAGTTTTTGACTGGTGAGATTATGTCGCCAAAAATATACTCATGCCCGTCATGCAACAGGCCATAAAAGACCGTTGTCCATGGCACATCATGTTCAAGCCAAAGGGCTTTGGCAACATTGAGGCTATGCCGGGCAACGCTGATATTCTTAAGCGATGCTCCGGTATAACGATAGATCCGTGAAAGTTGAACGGCCATATCCTCGAAATCAATATGCTCTGGCTTGATATCATTGATCGGCATCATCATGCCGGACAAGCTTTGTTTATAAATGGGTTGATGATGCATCACGACCTCTCTGTTGACTATTTGTTGACAAAAAAGGCGCAATTCGAGCGTCGTTTGTCTCAAATTGCGCCTGCAGCAACGCAAAACCTGTTGCTGTAATTTGAATTTTGGCGGGCAACGACAAGCTGGAAAACACCAAAAACTGTGGCCAGCTCCCTTTGTAGGAAATGAGAGTGGTGAATGGATGATTTTAGTCTTGTTGATTTTTTGTTATAAAATTTTGTATCTCATCCTTGATGAAAAATCTCCGGCGATTCATCACTACAGGGGCTGGAAATTCTAAATTTGGCATATGCATCCAACGATAGAGCGTTCTATCAGAAATACCACCAAGCATCTGGCAGGCTTGAGTTGCGGTTACTAAAACTTTATCTTCTGTCATATCGACCTCTCTATAATTTCATGTTTACATTTTTATCATATGTTAACATTTTGTCAACTATTATTTTAAGACAAGTCCAGATTTTTTCTGCTACGGAACAAAATGTCACTGACGGATTGGGATGATTTGCGCCGTTGTGCTTGTTGGATTAGCGTTACTCAGCCCTTCTAAATGGGCTTGCCACACCGTTAACGCATGCTTCTTTTCGGCATAATAACCATGACGATTATAGACGCCGGCGACACCAGCCATAGCACCGGAAACGTGATTGAGTACGGACTCAACAATATGGGGGGCGATTCCCAAGCCAGCCATGCCCGTTGCAACAGTGCGACGGATATCATGAATTCTCCATGGCTCAAGTATTGAGCCATGATTTGATTCTTCCATTAAAACGCTCATGTGTTTTTCTAAGCGTTCTTTTGCATCTGAAAATCCAGCTAGTGCCGTTTTACCTGTCACAGTAAAAACATACTCACAATCCTTTACGGGATCTATGCGTTTCAGCAAGTCTACAACCTGTTGAGGCAGAGGTAAAATATGCGCTCTGCCATTTTTCGTGCGGGTTGCCGGGATGATCCATTCCGGTTGAGCATCACTTAACTTATGCAACTCTTTCCACGAACACGAGGCCGCTTCGTCGCGTCGCACACCTGTATATATCAAGAGCCTAAAGAATTCCCCCCAAGGCTTTTCCATTTTAAATGTTGCCTTTAACAAAACTGCCAATTCAACATCGGTTAATATGCGGTCACGCTTCACTTCTTTTGCTGCAGGCATGACGCCGTCACATGGGTTGTTCATTAAGCCTTTATAATCGCGTGCGCGTGCCCAATTAAAAAATTTACGTAAATGAGCCAAGGTTCGGTTTGCCATATAGGGAGCGCCCCTATTGACGATCCCATCAAGCAACGCAATGACATCACCACGTTCAATTTGCTCAACACGCCTATCACCCCATTTAGGCAACACTTCTCTTTTAAAAACTCGAATGATCTCGTGTCCGGATTTTTTTTGAGAAACATGGCGAATAGTGTAATCATCAAAAACATTTATGATTAAGTTTTTTGATGCTGTTTGTTTCTCCTTGGCTTTTTCAGCTTTAACCGAAACTTTTAAGGCGGCGGGGTCAATACCAACTGCTACCTTTTTCATGGCCTCTCGCGCAGCATCACGTGCATCAGACAATAAGACTGCCGACACAGGGCCAATAGTCAACTTCTTTGCTTTTCCCTCAAACTTGTAACGCACGACAAATGATTTCGCGCCCGATGGTTGAACAACCACCCATAAATTCGGCTCTGCATCACCAATTTCATAACGTTTCTCCGTTGGTTGGAGCGCATTGATAGAAATGGCAGTGAAGCGTTTTCTCATGATGTCAAACCTAAGTCAGCGGGGCAGGAAAGAAAATCAGCGGGTCGCATGGGGTAACCGCTGGGGTAACCCGACAATGATTCTACGCATAACTGAAAAAGTCAAGACACTTCGCAACAAAGACTTATAAGCTGTTGTTTTTAAAATAAAATAAATAAATTTCAAAAATGCCAATTCTTAACATTGCCGGTCAGCTATTTTTTCTCTTAATCAGCGGGTCGTAGGTTCGATCCCTACATCACCCACCAACAACCACTTGTTTTTATTACTGTTTTCAGAACAGAGAAATCTGTAGTCACTACAGTTAGACACTTTTTTAAAAGGGTTAGACACTTTTTGTTTTCCGTCTGTTCACTTCCTGCTCCAAGTCCACAACAACCGGAGCAAGCTTTTTCGATCTATTAGCTGAACGTGAATAATGCTGCGCTATACCTAACGTACAACTCCACCTTCCAACCCAAAAGTTATCATCCCTCCTCAAAATAGCATGTTTTAGAATACATGCTATTTCTAATTATTTATTCCCAGTCAGTGCCTTTGAGAAAAAATGAGGTTCTTGATAAGAGAATCTGCCTGTTTCATTAAAACAAATATGTCAAAAAACCTTGATGGCGAACCAACACCGTCAAGGTTTTTCTATTCATCCAAACTTTTTTATGACAACACAGCTCACTCTTAATTCTGGACAACGAACTAGTGGAAGAACTCGGCGATCAACGTTCCGAAGATAAATGTACCCGCATTAGCAACCAACGACACAAGAATAATTCTCCACCCTAGACTTTTGAGAATGGGCAAATCTTTGGCCAACGAAAGCCCCGCAAAGGCCAATACTGGTGTTACCAATGGCAACAAACCAACCTTTGACGATAATTCACCCACATAATGCGCAGTTGGTGAAAAAGGTGCATTGGCAAAAACAGCGACTAGCGACACCCAACATACAAGCGGTATATGCAGGAAACGAAAGATGCGATAAGCAGTATAACCGATAAGCACCAACACAGCCATCACAACAAAAGCTAATATCGTATCATAAGGGGATACGCCTGTCGCAATCCAGTTACCAAACATCGCGGTTAATCCAGATACCAGCAATGTGGTAAACATTGCCCAAAGTGGTGTATTTTCGGTAACCTCAATTGAATCAATTGCTTCTGCCAGCTCTTGTGATTCAGTATTTTTATAAACCGATTTTTTCGGGCTCAAGACCGGTTCCAATTTAGCATAAATCCAATTGGCCAATGGCAACGAGAGAAATAGGGTAAAGTATGTACCTATTGTCATTGTAATCAAATTAGCTGCAGCCGCAAAAGCGGCAATTTCTGTACCTTGTTCAGGGTGTTGTACAGTAATAGCAGCAACAGCAGCCGACATCATACTCCCAGAACCGACACCGGCACCCATAGCAAGTGACCACGGATGGAACCAACCAAGACTTGTCATTGTTCCGGCTAGAGCTGCAATAAACAATGCTCCAATTACCGTGCCAATCACATATTCGGCGAGAACACCACGCCCTTCAGGCGAACTCATACCATAGCGTTCAGAAATAATGGCAACACTGAACTCACGCCCAATTGAAAATGTTGCGCCAACAGCTTCCCTTTTGATACCAAGCAACAATGCCAGCGGTAAGGCAATAGCCATTGTACCAAACAGATGCCCTAATTCCTGAAATGCCAAAGCCCACCCCGCTGCATAAATTTGTGGTAAGGATTCACCAATAATAAAACCAAGCTTAACAACAAAAAACGAAATCGCCGCTTGTATGAACATTGATGCAGTCATCTGTGCTGATATAGAGCTTTCTTTTTGCCCATGCACATTTCTATGAATGAGACTGATGACACCACCAATCAGCAAAGCCCATACAATCGGAAATAATATAATATCTGTTAACCCCATAGGCACACTGACATTTCCAATAGTCTCCGCGACCAAAACGCAAAAAATCATAGCAAAATAGACAAAAGCCATAGATGGTATTGTTAGCAATTTCCTGCGTTGTTTTTTCTGAATGACTGACGTCATATCAATCTCCTCCCCTTTTTTATCTACAAACACCGGAAGGAATCCTCAGCCTTCCGGTATTTATACAGTCATATAATTTCTGCTGTTTATTCGTGCGCCATATAACCGAAAGATACCGCTGGATTTGCGGCAGTCTCTACCCATACGCTTTTGATCTGAGTATAAGATAAGAGGCATTCATAGCCACTCGAGCGGCCATAACCACTTTTTCCAAATCCACCAAAGGGCGACATGACATTTATGGTTTTGTAGCTATTAATCCAAAATGTTCCAGCACGCACCTGTGCGGCTACACGATGAGCACGAGCCACATTTTGTGTCCATACAGCACCGGCGAGGCCATAAGCATTATTATTAGCAAGGGCAACGGCCTCTTCCTCACAATCAAAAGGAGTGACGACCACAACCGGCCCAAAAACTTCTTCACGTGCAATCATCATTTCAGGTTTAACGTGATCAAGAATGGTAGGAGCATAGTAAAAGCCACCCGTTTCTTTGAGAGCATCTGGACAGCTACCACCGGTTACAAGCTCTGCCCCCTCTTTACGGCCTTCATTTACCATGTCGGCAATCTTGGTCCATTGACGCTGATTATTGATCGGACCAATCTGAGTTTTGTCATCATAAGGGTCGCCAATCGGAATATTTTTTGAACCAGCAGCATATTTTTCGATAAATTTTTCATGAATCGAACGGTGCACAAGCAACCTTGAGCCCGCGACACAACTTTGCCCTGCCCCACCAAAAATAGCAGCCTGCGCCCCCAGGATAGCCCGATCTATTTCAGCATCTTCAAATACAATATTTGCTGACTTTCCGCCTAATTCAAGAATTGAAGGAACAACATGTTTCGCAGCCGTCGAGGCAATCATTGCTCCAGCCTGTGCAGAACCAACAAATACTACCAGTGCAGCCTTACTATTTGTAATAGCAGCCTGTCCCGCTGTTGGGCCTTGACCAGCAACAACGTTAACTAGGCCTTTGGGTGCACCAGCCTGTTCGCACAAATATCCCAATATAAGTGTGCTAAGCGGCGTAAGTTCTGATGGTTTGATAACAACAGCATTCCCGGCACAAATGGCAGGCGCAATCTGCCAACCTGCTGTAAAAAGTGGCGCATTCCATGGGGTGATTTGGACAACAACACCAACCGGCTCACGGCGAGTATAATTCATATGACTAGTCGGAACAGGAATAACTCTGCCTTCAAGCTTATCAGCCCACCCTGCATAATATTCAAACATTTCAGCAACTTTTAATGCCTCTCCACGAATATCGCGGATCGGTCGACCTGCTGAGCGGCTTTCAATCTCTGCAATCAAATCGGAATATTGACGAATCTTTGTACCTATCTCATAGATAATGCGCCCACGTGCAGAAGCCGTCAATGCAGCCCACTTTTTTTGTGCTTTTTCTGCCGCACACATTGCTGCATCAACCAGACCTGAATCTGCATCGTTATAACGGGCAAAAATCTTTCCGTTGGCAGGATTGACAAGATTCACAATCTCACCTTTGCCTTCAACGATTGCACCGTCAACAAAGCTACCAATTACACGTGTCAAAAACACCCCATGCAAAAGTGTTTCTATCCTGTTGTTCAATATCTCATCAAAATGATAGTTTGCCATTTTCATCTCCCAGTATTTTTATTTAAACGCCCCCATCAAGGTAAAATCATCACTATCTCTGGCATCCGATTGCTCCCATAAAGTTGCAACTAATTGTGCCATTGGTAAACTTACTCCTTTAGCGCTGGCCAAAGCACGAAATAAACGTATATCCTTGCGCATTAGCGCCATAGTGAAACCACTATTGAAATGATCATTCATAATCCAAGTCGGAAAATGCACCTGCGAAATTGTCGAGCCACCAGATGCTGAATTAATCACATCTAGTGCAGCCTGTGCATCTATACCACCGGCGACTGCAAGCTTAAGCGCTTCACCTGTTGTTACAAGATGTGCAGCAGCCAAAAAATTATTAACCAGTTTGGCAACATTCCCCGCACCACTAGCCCCCACATGCAAGACCTTAGCTGAAAGCGCTTCAATAACTGAACTAGCAAGCGTAATATCTGCATCGTCTCCACCAATCATCATGGTTAGCTTGCCGCTTTCAGCCCCTGTCGGGCCTCCACTCACTGGTGCATCAATAAACCCATGTCCCATGTGCGCCAATTTTACTGCCAGTTTACGACTAACATCAGGTTCAGAGGTCGATGTATCTATAACAACCGTTTTGCCATGCGCCCTTCCGCCTAAATGCGACATATTTTCGTCAACAACACGCTCAACAATCTGAGCATTGGGTAACGAAAAAACCAAAAAATCAGATTGATCGAAAGCTTGTGAAGGCGCCTCACAAGGAATGGCCCCAAAATCCTGTGCCAAAATACGCCGCTCGGCAGAAAGGTCGAACCCTTTGACATTGAAACCCTGGCGCACCAGTGTTTTCGCCATACCAAGCCCCATACTGCCAAGTCCGATAACTCCAACGTTAGTTGAGTGTTCCTTATTCATTGTTTGAAATCCCATTGACCTAAATTAATATTTTTTAGTTAGTCTTGCGGATAGAAATAAAAGTGGGAAGATATATTTGTAGGAACATTGCGTTGCGTTTCAAGCAACAGCAAACCATCTGTGAACCTACCCCTGAAACATATCAGCAAAATTGGATCCACACCTGCAATTAAAACAATAGCTTTCAAGCCATTTCGGGCTCAATCAAAATTGCGTTGCGCTAACAAGCGTCTGAAAAGGCAAGATTATGGGCGTTGAACACGCTACAATAGTACTTAAATATTGTCTTCTGTTATAGAATGATAAATGGATGTCTTGAAAGCAACCATATGCGTGCCAAGAACATTAACCAATGTTTCTATAGAACGTGGCAATCTCTTATGTGTCTTTAAAAGAAGATGGGCGCTTGCCTTATAGAGCAACGTATCACACAACTCTGTTGCTACCAGTTGATCCATACGTTTATCACCAGAAATACAAAAGCGTGGTAGAAAGGTCACTCCAACATCATCATGAACAAATTGACGCAACAGATCAATAGAAGTAGTCTCAATCAAAGGCTGCAAAACAATCGATTGATCGGCAGCAACTCGTCCAAGCATTTGCCCTATACCATGGCTTTTTTCAAGTAAAGCATAAGGACTTTCAAGGCACTCATACAAACGCAGGCCCTTTTTACCGGCTAATGGATGCTGGGGCAGTGAAATCAAGCATAAAGGCTGCTGGGCAATTGCAAAAGAGCGAATCTTGCTATCCGTGATCGGATTATAAGCAATGCCTATATCAACCTCCCTATTTGAAACAGCTTCTATTACACGATCTGTCCCCCCTGTCGTGATATGAAAAGATATATCCTGCATATGATGGCGAAATGCTTTCAGACCATTACCCAGCAAATCACCAAGAAAGCCTTCCCCGCTGCAGATTGAAATCGACGTCTGGCCTATCCCTTTAAGATGCAGGAGTTTCTCGGCTAGAATTGCGTTATCATTCAGCATCTGACGGCCATGCTCAATAACCAAATCTCCTGCATTTGTGGTTATTACACCACGTGATGTCCGCTCGAAAATCGGCATCCCGATATTATATTCAATATCGGATATATGACGACTGATAACGGATGGAGCAACATTAAGGTTTTCTGCTGCTCTGCGGATAGACCCCGCCTCAACAACCGCCATCAATATGCGTAAGGGTTTGCCATCAATTGTTTCCATGCCATCAATATTATCTGTTGAGCGAGAAACGTCAATTATACTTTGTGATTGGAATTCACCTTACGGGCAAAAGGCTCTCAATTATTTCAAGCCATAACGTACTCCCAATAGGCAACAAGGCATCATTAAAATCATAATGTGGCGAATGAAGACCAGGATTGGCTCCCGCTTTTTTGGCTCCAAGCCAAAAATAGCAGCCCGGTCTTTCTTGCAACATAAAAGCGAAATCTTCTGCAGCCATACTGGGTTCACACTCTTCTATCATAAGTCCACTTTTACTAGCTGCCGCTATCTTGCGAATTTTTTGTGCGCATGCAGGTGTATTTATAGTTGCAGGATAACGCACCTCATGATGTATGTCAGCCTGACATCCCATTGCAACAGCCACAGACTGAGCAATATCTCGAATGCGCTTGTCAATTATTTCACCCGCTTGAGAAGAGAACCAGCGCGTTGTGCCACGGATTACAGCCGTTTCCGGAATAACATTCCATGCATCTCCCGCATGAATTTGTGTTGCCGAGACTACAGCCGACTGCAAAGGCGAAATATTGCGGCTTACAATAGTTTGCAAAGCTGTCACAATTTGACTTGCAGCAATAACCGGATCGACACCTTCATGTGACATCGCTCCATGAGCGCCTCGTCCTTTTACTATAATTTCAAATAAGCCCAAGGCCGCCATCATTTCCTGATCCCGCGCCACGCATTTTCCAACATCCAATGCCGGCCAATTATGCATACCATAAATCTCATCTATGATTACATCTCTAAACAGCCCGTCCTTTATCATCTCTTTGGCTCCAGCCTCATTTTCCTCCGCAGGCTGAAAAATAAAATGCAGCACTCCATCAAATTCCAACTGCCCTACAACCTTTGCCGCTGCAAGTGCTGTCGCCACATGTCCATCATGACCACAAGCATGCATAACTCCCTGTGTCTTTGATGCATGAGCTACTCCGGTTTCTTCTACAATTGGTAAAGCATCCATATCGGCACGGATAGCAATAGATCTATTGCTCGTACCCTTTGTAAGAGTGGCCACAAGACCCGTCTTGCCATAACCACTTCTGATCTGATACCCCCATTGTTGAAGTCGCCCTGCAATAAATTGTGAAGTCGCCCTTTCCTCATAAGCCAGTTCAGGATAGCTATGCAGGTACCTGCGCCATTGAACAGCCTCCTCTATATTCTCTGCAGTCAAAAGCTTATGCATAATAAAATCCCCTCACTCCTGTTCCAAACCTTCATAATGTAAATTAATTTGTCAATCTGGGTAGAAACAAAATTCCAAACAAATTGTTGCAAATTACGCAACACTAGGATTTCCGCCACAGCCTTTGAAAAAGGAGAAAGGCTCAAGAAGCCGATTAAAAAATAACGAAGACTTATTTACCAGAGAATGGAAAGACACGGGGAGCAGACCGCTAATTGAGCAGTTTAAGTTGCATACAGATTTTATGAAATAGCCTATTTTAGAATTGTGTCGATAAACTCTTTGGCTGTGGGAGATAGAATAGTATTTTTACGCGTGATAAGTTCATAGGGCTCGCTCTTCGACTTCAGTTGAAAATTCAAAGCACACGCCAAACCAGAATCAATGAAAAAATCAGCTACATCCTTGGCCAACAACGCAATATAATTGGAATCGGCCTGAATAAGAGACATCGTTGTAAATGCTGACCGTGTTTCAACCAAAGTACGTGGAAAGTTTTCTCCTTCCAATCGATATTCTTGTTCAAGGGACACCCGCATAGGCATATGAGACGTATAAACAATCCATCGTGATTGTGATAAATCCGAGATATTCAGTTTTTTACAACCGACCAACGGGTGGGCAGGATTTGCGATAACAGCAAGCGTTTCATCATAAAAGGCAAACACATCATAAAGATCAGGAGTTTCGGAAACCACGCTACGTCCGATCATTAAATCTATCGCCCCCCGATCCAGTAAGCGAAACAATTCAATACTGGTATCTTCTATAATTTCAAATGACGTATTAGGATAATCTTTTGTAAATAGCTTTATTGCTTTCGTTACGATGGGAACAGCCCCCATAATCGTGCCTATACGAAGTTTCGCCCATTTTCCTTGTGTTATATAAAGAAGCTCTTCTTGTAGGTTATTTGCCTGTGAAAGAATTGTACGTGCATGCTTGATCACGCACTCCCCTTCTTGCGTTGCGATCATTCCTCTATTGGTACGATTAAATAACTGTCGCTTTAATAGATGTTCTATTTCTTGCAGTGCTTTGGTGGCACGTGGCTGGCTCAGCCCAATCTGTAACGCAGCCTGTTTCAATGAACCATAATCGTCAATTGATGCCAAAAGAAGAAGGTCTCGTAAATTTAAACGGAGAACAAACAGCCTATAATTTATCATAACCTGATATCCATTTTTGTTATACCTGTATTCAATAATTGCGGATTTACGACCAAATACCTGATTAGATAACCTCGACAATACGGGTTTATTCAATGTTGAAGACCAAAGGTTACATCATTGAGATAACACTTGCAAATATCTGAGGAGGTCGAAATGGGATTGATCAATTATGTAACACGTGTCCAGCTTGGCTATGGCATCTTGGAAACACTCCAAGATGAACTCACGCTTGCCGGCGTTAAAAATCCAATATTGGTCACGGATAAAGGAGTGCGCCAGCTTGGGATGGTTGATCTCATCAAACAACATCTCAACCAAAAAGATATAGCTATTTTTGATGACACGCCGGGCAATCCAACCGAATCTGCCGTTCGCAATGCCGTAGCCTTGTTCAAGCAAGCAAATGCAGATGGCATCATAGCCTTAGGCGGAGGCTCCGCCATTGACCTTGCAAAAGCCGTTGCTATATCGGCAGCCCATGATGGCCCTCTTAAATCTTTTGCAGCAATTGAGGGAGGCGTCGCCAACATAACAAGCAAAACTTATCCAACCATTGCCATACCAACAACTGCCGGCACAGGAAGCGAAGTAGGACGTGGCGCAATCATTATTCTTGATGATGGAAGAAAAGTTGGACTGCTTTCACCCTATATCGTGCCGCGCGCTGCAATTTGTGACCCTACACTTACGCTCAGCTTGCCTGCAAAATTGACTGCGGCAACCGGTATGGATGCTATTTCCCATTGCATCGAGACTTATCTTGCCCCCTCATTCAATCCACCTGCAGAAGGCATTGCACTGGAAGGTTTGCGTCGCGCATGGAAAAACATCACAATTGCAACCGATGAACCTGACAACAAAGATGCACGTCTAAATATGATGATTGCCTCAACTATGGGTGCCATGGCCTTTCAGAAAGGCTTGGGATGCGTTCATAGTTTGAGCCACTCTTTAGGTGGACTAGAACCGAGATTACATCACGGCACCTTGAATGCAATTTTTCTACCTGCTGTTCTTGATTTTAACAGCACAAGCGAAACAGCAATTAGTGAAGAAAAATATCAGCGTATGGCAGAAATCATAGGAGCAAAGTCAGCAAAGGATGTAACCAGAGCTGTCATTGAAAAAACACAAGAGCTAGGCCTGCCAACAAAATTATCGCAATTGGATGTCAAGCGCGATCTTTTCCCGTCCATTATTGCAGGTGCACTCAAAGACCATAGTCACGCTACAAATCCTCGCAATGCAACAGCAGAAGACTATCAAAACATGCTGGAGCAATCTTTTTAATTCGGAAAAAACGCGATCATTCAGCGATGCCTGCAAGAAATACCAGACAAGCATCTGTCTTGACAGCGCATGATTATGACTATGTTCAAAAAGGATAATTCAATGGAATTGACGGGTAATTTATTGATTGGCGGCACCAGCCGAAAGGGAACAAACGGTGCGATTCAAGCAATTCAGGCCGCAACCGGACAACATCTGCCGACACAGTTTGGTGGTGCCTCGCTAGAAGACATGAAAGAAGCAACAGAACTAAGCTGGACAGCTTTTCCAGTCTACCGCGAAACAAGCCTGGAAAAGCGTGCTGCTTTTTTAGAAAAGATTGCTGCCCTTATTGCAGCTACCGGCGATGATTTGATTGAACTCACTATGGCTGAAACGGGTCTTCCAAAAGCCAGACTTGAAGGTGAGCGTTTGCGCACTATCAACCAATTAAAAATGTTTGCGGAAGAAGTGCGCCTAGGCCGTTTTCTTGATAAGCGAGAAGATAAAAAAGATCCGACACGGGACCCCGCCAATAAACCTGATCTTAAATTTCGCAACATAGCAATCGGTCCGGTGGCTGTTTTTGGCGCTTCTAACTTTCCCTTTGCTTTTTCAGTTGCGGGTGGCGACACGGCTGCAGCACTTGCAGCGGGCTGCCCTGTCATTGTCAAAGCACATTCTGCACATCCTGGCACATCAGAAGTCATGGGTCGCTGCATACAACAAGCTGTAGCCGAATGCGATTTACCTGCTGGTACTTTCGCGCTCTTGCATACCGCTCAGCGTGACATTGCGCAGGCTCTCGTTGCAGATCCACACATTCGTGCGGTTGGATTTACAGGCTCACGTCATGGCGGCATTGCGCTAATGGACATCGTAGCCAAACGTAAACAGCCTATTCCTGTTTATGCCGAAATGAGCAGCATCAATCCTGTCATATTATTGCCAGAAGCCTTAAAAACAAACGCCTCTTCTATTGCAACCGCCTTTATCGATTCATTAGTAATGGGGGCTGGACAGTTCTGCACCAACCCCGGACTCGTTCTTGCAATTGAAGGCGCAGGGCTTGAAACTTTTATTTCGACAGCAGCCGATGCTGTGCGCTCACAAAGCCCACAAACAATGTTGACACCACAAATTGCTGCGGCATATCGCCAAGGCATATCCACTTTATCTAATAATAAGCATGTCAAGAAATTGGCAGAAGGTCACACAGCCAATGACGTTCAGTGTCAGGCAGCATTATTTGAAACTACCGCAAAAGATTTTCTTTCTGATCATACTTTACATGAAGAAGTATTTGGCTCAGCCAGTTTAATCGTACGCTGCAAGGATACTGAAGAGCTTTTTAGTGTACTACAAACCATTGAAGGACAATTGACCATAGCCATTCACATGAATGATGGTGACGAGACACTGGTACGCAAACTGTTGCCGCTACTTGAAGTTACAGCAGGGCGTATTCTCATCAATGGTTTCGGTACAGGTGTTGCAGTTTCGCCGGCTATGGTACACGGAGGACCATTCCCTTCGACATCTGATGGACGCTCTACGTCCGTTGGCACAGCGGCAATATATCGTTTCTTGCGCCCCGTCTGTTACCAAGACTTTAACGCGGAGATTCTACCGGATTTACTTAAATAAGCATAAAATTACATGCTGTCTTACACAGCACGAATATTTTTACTTTAAATTCGGTTTTAAAATTAAGCACTTTATAAGTCTTCATAGAAAACTTCTGAAGACTTAAGAGCTACTAAGCAATTTAACATTGCTAAGACGGGAGGGTTTTTATGAAGACGGAAAAAAATAAACTTAAACGCCTAAAAGCTATTCAATATACTGCGATAAGCTTCCTTATTATCGCAGGAATAGTTAATTATCTTGACCGAAGTGCTCTTTCTATTGCCAACACAACAGTACGAGAAGAATTAAATCTAACAGCTTCAGAAATGGGGCTTTTATTATCAGCCTTTTCACTTTCCTATGCAATCGCACAACTTCCTGTCGGTGGTCTTCTCGACCGTTTCGGTGCCCGCATCATGCTGGGTCTATCGATGTTTGTCTGGTCTGTTGCACAATTTACAGGCGGTATCGTCCACTCCTTCCATCAGTTCTTCATTGCCCGTGTCATGCTTGGCATTGGTGAAGCGCCGCAATTTCCTGCCGGCGCCAAAGTTGTGAGTGAATGGTTCAATCCACAAGAGCGCGGCACACCAACAGGTATCTTTGTAGCTTCATCAACAATCGGCCCTGCCCTGGCCCCTCCTATTCTAACAGCCATGATGCTTGTCATGGGTTGGCGCTGGATGTTTATCACACTCGGCATTATGGGGGTTGCTGTTGCGATCGGGTGGTACTTGATCTATCGCAATCGTAATGAAGTTTCTTTGACGCAGGATGAAATCAATCATCTTAGCATTGGTGAAGACCAACAAATTTCGGTAGAATCTGTCAAACCAAGCCTTTACGAATGGATACAACTTTTCAAGCACCCAACAACATGGGGACTGATTTTTGGTTTCATGGGTGTAATCTATATGCTCTGGCTCTATTTAACATGGCTGCCGGGTTATTTAGAACATGAACGTGGCCTCAATGTTCGCGAAACAGGCTGGATCGTTTCCATTCCTTATATTTTTGCCACAATAGGCATGATGGGCGGCGGCTGGTTTGCTGATAGGCTTCTTGCCAAAGGTCTTTCTCCGCTTGCCAGTCGCAAATGGCTTATGACTATAGGCCTGATCCTTGCTGGTTCTTTTACTATTCCCGCAGCCTATACACCCAGCCTTGTACTCGCAATAATCTTTATTTCAGCCGCTATGTGTTTTCTCAACATGGCAAGCGGCATAGCATGGGCCACTGTTAGCATTAGCGTACCCAGCCGATTAGTGGCATCTCTTGGAAGTTTAATGAATTGCGGTGGGTATCTGGGGGGATCCATTGCACCTTATGTGACAGGACGCATTGTTGACTCGACAAACTCTTTTGTCATGGCTTTGGTTGTCAGTGCAGTCGTCTCTATTGTCGCTGCTATCATTTACTTCATTCTAGTACGCAAACCTATCACAGAAGCGGATGTAAAACGTATGTAGTTTTTGGACCATCCCACTTTATCAATAAAATTATATTTTCATTACAGGAGGACTCTGATGAAAAAAAAGCTTTTACTTTTAATAACATTAATTGCATCATCTTTTACTTATGGTGCCAAAGCCGATACGCTAAAAATAGCGACCGCATCTGCCAATCTACCTTTTGAATTCGAAGATGCCAGCGGAAAAACCGTTGGTTTCGAAGTCGATATGATGAAACTTATCGGTGAACGTTTGGGGATGGATATCCAATTATCATCCATGCCTTTCAATGCTATTTTCTCTGCTGTCCAATCGGGACGGGCAGATGTAGCCATAGGCTCAGTAACAATAACACCACGGCGTCTTGAAAGCATTGCGTTTGCCCAACCTTACTTTGATTCAAAACAATGTCTGACCGTCAAAACAAACGGCACAATCAACAGCTTGAAAGACATGAAAGGGCATGCCGTAGGTGTGTTAACAGGCTCGACAGGTGACATATGGGCAACAGAACAGCTTGCTAAATATGGTTTTTCCGAAATCCGCCGTTATGATACGACAACGGAACCTTTCCTTGACATCCCCTCGGAACGGATCGGAGGCGTTATTCACGACTGTCCGCTGGATTATTATTTCATCAAGGACAAGCCACAATATAAAATTGTTGATCACATCAATACAAATGAACAATTTTCCGTCTTCATGAAAATTGGAAACCCCCTTCAAAAACAGATTAATGACGAAATTACGAAGTTGAAACAGGAAGGAAAATTGCAGGAAATCTATGAAAAATGGTTTTCAGAAAAGCCTGCTGAAGATTCAAGTTCCAATCAGGTGACTGAAATTCCTGTCCTGAAGTAATTCTATTCGCCTTAAACCTGCTTCATCATACAAAAGTCCATGATGAAGCACTCAACCTAATCGTTTAAGAAGGCTGTATACCTATGGGTTTTATCGATACCTTTATGAACTGGAATGTCATGTCACAAGCAGGACCACTTTTGCTTGAAGGGTTCTGGCTCACTATTCTTCTTGGTTTGACAAGCATTATAGCCGGTTCAATTTTAGGACTAATTATTGTTCTTCTCAGGCTTTATACGCCGTGGCCAATCAAGGCTATCACCATTGCGTATATTGACCTTTTCCGTGCCGTCCCACTTCTGGTCTTACTCATTCTTGTTTATTACGCCTTACCTTACGCGGGTATCCGGTTTACACCGTTTTGGGCAGGTGTTGTAGCTCTCAGCATTGTTGGCGGCGCCTATATTGCCGAAGTTTTTCGCGCTGGCATTGAAGCTGTCCCCAAAGGACAATTCGAAGCTGCACAAGCATTGGGATTTTCATGGATGCGTATGATGTCAGACATTGTGCTGCCGCAGGCTTTCAAGTTGGTCATCCCTCCAGCAACAGGCGTCGGAGTCAGTTTGATCAAAGATACAGCTTTGGCCTCTGTCGTTTCCATGCCTGAACTCCTCAAACAGGCAACACAAACCCAGGCATTCTATGCCAACCCCTCTCCGCTTGTCGCTGCTGCCCTTCTATATCTTGTTCTTTTATTACCCTTAGTCCGCTTTGTCAGCATTCTAGAAGCGCGCCAGTCACGTTTGCGTAATTGAAATAAGACTTTACGTTATATAGGATTTCAAAATGACCAATAAAAAATCCGAACAAGCAATTATACAGATTTCGGATCTGCAAAAATATTACGGTCCTTTCCATGCCCTCAAAGGGATTAATCTTTCCGTTAAAGAAGGGGAAGTTATTGCATTGATCGGCTCATCAGGATCAGGAAAATCAACATTAATACGCTGTATAAACCTGCTCGAAGAATATACGAGCGGTTTAATCGAAGTGGATGGCGTTGCTGTTAAAAAAGGTAAAAACCTTGCACAAGTTCGCGCTGAAGTCGGCATGGTTTTTCAATCTTTCAATCTTTTTCCGCACATGAATATTCTGCGCAACGTTTCAATCGCCCCCATTCGCGTGAGAGGAACATCAAAAGCAGAAGCAGAATCTTATGCGAAAGAGCTTCTCACACGTGTTGGCCTTATCGACCACATCCATAAATATCCCAGTCAGCTATCAGGTGGCCAACAACAGCGTGTTGCGATTGCTCGCGCTTTGGCAATGAAACCGGAAGTCTTACTGTTTGATGAACCGACCTCCGCACTTGATCCTGAAATGGTCGGTGAGGTTCTTGATGTTATGCAGGACCTCGCAAAAACCGGCGTAACAATGATTGTTGTCACACATGAAATGACGTTTGCCCGTAAAGTTGCGGATCGAATTGTTTTTATGGAAAAAGGCGTCATCATTGAAGAAGCGGAACCCAATATGTTCTTTGATAATCCACAAACAGAGCGTGCAAAAGAATTTTTGCAATCACTGGTTCATTAGTCAGATATCGTGAAGGATACTTGTATGGCACTCGATCTATCCATTTTCAATCAAGGAACTTTTGTTGGTCGTATCTGGCGCGCCGATGTTCAAGGCCCAGCGATCGTTGTTATCCGCGATGCCGCCATTTTCGATATCACCTCAAAAGAGGCCGCAACCATGACCGATCTTATTGAAAAAGATGATCCGGTCAATTTTGCCCAACAGACAAAGGGGGATATTCTCTGTTCACTTGAAGAATTATTTTCCAACTCTAGAAAGAACACAACAGAAGATAAGCATCATCTTCTAGCACCATGTGATCTACAAGCCATCAAAGCATGTGGCGTCACATTTGCCCAATCCATGCTTGAACGCGTCATCGAAGAAAAAGCGGCAGGAGATCCACATAAAGCACAAAAAATACGTGAACGGATAACGTCCATCATTGGCAACAGTCTTCGCAATATCAAGGCGGGCTCTCAGGAAGCACAAAAAATCAAACTCGCTCTGATTGAAGAAAATATGTGGTCTCAATATCTTGAAGTTGGCATCGGCCCGGATGCGGAAGTATTTTCCAAAGCCCAACCCATGTCCGGCGTCGGATATGGTGCAAAAGTTGGATTGCACCCCATTTCAACATGGAATAATCCTGAACCCGAAATGGTTGTCATCGTAGACTCAAGAGGACAAGCCAAGGGTGCCACACTGGGTAACGATGTCAATTTGCGTGATGTCGAAGGCCGCTCTGCGCTTCTTCTAGGAAAAGCCAAAGATAACAATGCATCAGCTGCGATCGGTCCCTTCATACGCTTATTTGATGAAACCTACTCCATGGATGATGTCCGCCATGCGGAAGTTGGCTTACATGTAGAAGGTGTTGACGGATTTGTCCTTGATGGTCGCAGCTCCATGAAAGAAATCAGCCGTGACCCGACCGACCTGATCTCACAAACAATCGGAAAACATCACCAATATCCGGATGGTTTCGTTCTTTTTATGGGCACCCTATTTGCGCCAACCAAAGATCGCGATATTGTCGGCGAAGGTTTCACCCATAAGCGTGGTGACATTGTCACAATTTCCAATGAAAAACTCGGCTCTCTGATCAACACAGTCGATTTCTCAACCGAATGTCCGCCATGGAAAATGGGAGCAGCCTCCTTAATGAAAAATCTGGCGCGACGTCATCTTCTCTAAACTGTTTGTCTTACCGCACGGAAGTTTATTTATTATGTCAAAAACACCCAATACAGCCGAACCACGCTCTGTTATCAAAAGCCTAGGTGAATCTATTATTCGTGAAGTCGCCAATAGTGCAATGGGACGGCCCGACGTCATTCCATTCTGGTTTGGTGAATCCGATCAGGTTACCCCACAATTTATCCGTGATGCAGCCATCACCTCTTTAAATAAAGGGGAAACGTTCTATTCGCAAAACCTTGGCCGTCCCTATCTACGTGAAGCTATTTCTAGCTATATGAGCAAGCTCCACGGTAAACCGACACCTGTTGAACGTATTGCAGCCATAGATTCCGGTGTATCGGGGCTCATGCTCTCTATGCAAATGCTTTTAGCACCAGGAGATAAAATGGTGGCCATAACACCAATCTGGCCTAATATTACTGAAATGCCAAAAATTCTCGGTGCCTATGTCGAACGCGTTCCTCTCATCATACGAAATAACCGCTGGACGCTGGATGTTGATCAGCTTTTAAAAGCATTAACACCAGACACGAAGCTACTGGTTGTTAATTCTCCCAACAACCCAACTGGATGGACGATTGATGATTCAGATATTACTATAATCCTTGCCCATTGTCGTAAACATGGCATCTGGATTTTAGCCGATGACGTCTATGAACGTATCATCCATGATGAAAAGTACCTATCGGCCCCTTCTTTTATAAAACAATATGAAGATGGAGACAGAATCATTTCCATTAACAGCTTTTCCAAAGCATGGCTTATGACCGGTTGGCGCCTTGGTTGGATCACCGCACCAGAAGAAATCATCAACAATATCGGAAAAGTTATAGAGTATAATGCATCCTGCATATTTGAGCCTGTACAGCGTGCTGGAGCTACAGCTCTTGAGCAAGGAGAAAATATCGTTTTAGAACTAAGAAAACATTTGCGATATACGAGAGGGATGCTCGTGGATGCCCTTTCGCAAATGCCCGGTGTGGTTGCGCCTGACGCAGATGGCGCTATGTATGTCTTTTTCCGGATGGAAGGACAGGATGACACCGTCCAACTTGCCAAAGACCTCATTGCCCATGCCGGTATTGGGCTTGCTCCGGGTGGCGCTTTCGGGCCTGAGGGTAACGGCTGGTTACGCTGGTGCCATGCGGTCGAAACAGCTAAACTTGAAGAAGGAATTGCACGATTGAAAAACTATCTTTCTAAATGAACGATAGTTTTTGCGAATGATCCAATACCATGCAATTGGCTATTTATATAAACTATTCCCCGTCAGCATACTGAGATATAGTTGGATGAATTTCCAAACACTAACGTCTATCTCAAAGATGCTGATGGGGACCCTACTTCTTTATATAGATTTTATCATTTATCGGTTTTCCATTTTAAACAGGATAAGAAACCATAACTGTCCCACAAAATGGAAATAAATAACTAAAACAATACGATAAAAATACTTACGAGTTCCCCCTCTTATCTTTGATCCCGCCATATATGATATTATGCCGCCCAGACTAGACAGCATCTTCACTCAATATCGCACGCAAGGTACCCCGAGGGCATGACGACATAGAGTCATTGCCTATCACAAAACTAATATTGAACCACTAAAATAGCACGGGCGCATTGTTGCGTATCATTGATAATCGCATGTTCCCGATCACAAGCATAACGCGCTGTTTCCCCCTCATGGATTGTTTTAACATCATCACCAACCTCGATGCATAAAGTGCCATCAAGTAAGGATAGATGCTCCTGAGATCCGCTTTGATGGGCATGTGATTGCAATCGTCCAGCTGGATCCACCGTCAATTCATACCATTCAATTCGACCGATCAACTCTGTCGGGCCGAGTATACGCAAAACACATAAACCGTCAGGACTACGAATAACAGGTGTGGCATGTGCTGATACAAGAGCAATAAGCCGTTCAGGCATTGCATCTTCATCCACGGATAAAAAATCCGACAATGCAACATTGAGCGCATTGGTCAATCGCCACAAAACCGCAACCGTCGGATTTGCTTCATTGCGTTCAATTTGCGAGAGCATAGATTTAGAAACACCGGCAAGGCTTGAAAGCTCTTCCAATGTTAATTTGTTTTTTTTACGCAAACCGAGAAGGCGTGCTCCGATAGCCGGTAACTCTGCCTGTTCACGATATGATGAAGTGTCTTGATTAGCCATTTATTTCCGATATGATGAACTAAATTCCACTATAGTGTATTTATGGGTGAAAAACGTGTCAACAACAGATCATTTTTATCAGTTTATCGATAGCGAACTCGACAGCATAAAGAAAGCCGGTCTTTTCAAACAGGAGAGATTGATTGTTACACCACAATCAGGCGAAGTCAAAACAGCAGACGGTAAATCTGTCATCAATCTGTGTGCCAACAACTATCTCGGCCTTTCTGCGCATCCCGATGTTCTCAAGGCAGCCCACGCCGCTTTAGACGCCCGCGGTTTCGGTTTAAGCTCGGTACGCTTCATCTGCGGCACGCAAGACGCCCACAAAGAACTTGAAAAACGTCTGTCAAAATTTCTTGGTACCGAGGATACCATCCTCTACAGTTCGGCATTCGACGCCAATGGCGGTCTCTTTGAAACACTTTTCGGCGCTGAAGATGCCATTATCAGTGATGCCTTAAATCATGCTTCAATCATTGATGGCATAAGACTGTCCAAAGCAAAACGCTTTCGTTATAAAAATAATGATCTTGATGACCTGCGTCTACAACTGGAAGCTGCCAAGGCAGCAAAAGCGCGCCATATCATTGTCTTTACCGATGGTGTCTTTTCAATGGATGGCACCATTGCCAGACTGAAAGAACTTCGAAGCCTTTGTGATGAATTCGGCGCTCTTCTCGGAGTTGATGATTCCCATGCAACCGGTTTTATGGGCAAAACCGGCCGTGGCACCCATGAATATTGTGACATGATCGGTAAAATTGATATTATTACCAGTACACTAGGTAAAGCATTGGGGGGGGCATCAGGCGGCTTTACCAGCGGGCGCGCCAATGTGATTGCACTTTTACGTCAACGCTCACGCCCCTATCTCTTCTCTAATTCCTTGGCCGCCCCCATTGTCGGTGCCACGCTCAAAGTACTTGATCTACTTGAATCCAGCACGGAATTGCGTGACCGGTTGGAAGAAAATACAAAATTCTTCCGTGCCGGAATGGAAGCACTCGGTTTCGACATCAAACCCGGCACACATCCTATCACGCCGGTGATGGTCTATGATGCCGTCAAATCACAACAGCTTTCTGAAAGACTTTTACAATTAGGCGTTTATGTCGTCGGCTTCTATTATCCAGTTGTACCAAAAGATCAGGCGCGGGTGCGGGTGCAAATCAATGCCCAGCACACAAAAGAACAACTCCAACAAAGTCTTGATGCTTTTGCTATGGCTGGACGCGAATTAGGAATTATAAAATGAGCACACGCATTCTTCTCACCGGAGCCGGCGGTCAAATCGGTGGTGAACTGGCAGAGGCTCTGGCACAAAAATATGGTGCTGATGCAATCGTTACCAGTGACATCAAAGACCAGCCAACACTGCACAATGTAGATCATGAAGTGCTTGATGTAACCGATGCTTCAAAACTGGATTCTGTCATAAAAAAACACAAGATCACCCAGATATACCATCTGGCGGCAGCTCTTTCAGCTGTTGGCGAAAAAAAACCGCAATGGGCATGGTCACTTAATATGGGTGGTCTACTTAATGTCATGGAAGCGGCTTGCCAACACGGCATAGAAAAGGTCTTCTGGCCAAGCTCTATTGGTGCTTTTGGCCCCTCGACACCGTCAATCAACACCCCACAAGAAGCGGTTATGGAACCTGAAACTATTTATGGCATCTCCAAATTGGCTGGCGAAGGCTGGTGTCGTTGGTATGCGCTACATAAGGGGCTTGATGTACGCAGTGTACGTTATCCAGGATTGATCTCCTACAAAGCACCGCCCGGTGGCGGCACAACCGATTATGCCATTGATATTTTCCATGCTGCTCTTGCACACAAGCCATATGAATGTTTCCTGCGTGAAAATTCATGTCTACCCATGATGTATATGCCAGATGCATTACGCGCTACAATCGAGCTGATGGAAGCCGACCGTGAGGACATCAAGATCAAAAGCAGCTATAATCTGGCCGCTATCAGTTTCACACCGGCGCAGATTGCAGATGAAATCAAAAAAAGAATAAGCGATTTTTCCATTATCTATAAACCCGATTTTCGTCAGGCTATTGCCGACACATGGCCAGATTCTATTGACGATTCTGCGGCACGCCATAACTGGGGATGGAAACCTGCCTACGGATTAGGAGAAATGGTCGAAGATATGCTGCTCAATCTTTCAAAGCAGATTAAAAAGGTGGAATGAAACCGCTTACTAATCAAGTCAAACCTTCAACTCAGGAGCTGTTTATTTTTTAAGCGCATAGTAATTTGTGTTTGAGAAACATAAAAAAGTTCCTGAACTGCAGGTAGGCCTTCCTTGAAAAGATCTAAAATATCTGGAAATTTCATCTTTATATTTCTTTAAAAAGCCCCAGCCATTTTAATAAGGCTGATAGGTCTTAAGTCTAGTCCAAAGTAATGGTCCCTTGTGCAATCTTTACTGCATGTCCTCCCAGACGTGCACCGACAAGCTTGGACTTGACCACTTCCCATTCAAGCCGGATGCGTGACGGGCGCCCCATTTCCATGCCTTGTTCAAGCCATATCTGCTTTAACCCATCCAGTGGACTATCGAAATGCTGGACAACACCGCAAAAAGCCGATGCCGCCGATCCGGTCGCTGCATCCTCGCTGCCATCGGCACGGATCATGCGGGCGTGAAAGGCGCTCTGGAAAATCTGTGTCTCTCGGCAATAGAGATAGAAGGAAGGAATAATACCTTCAATATCGGGAAAGTTTTCGGCAATATAGATCGGATCAGGAATAGCGCTTGCAACTGTTTTTAACGTTTTTACAGGCACAAAATAAAAAGGCACCCCTGCTGACCAAAATGAGGAAACATGATTTTCAAAGCCAATTTCATGGCTTTCAAAACCAAAAGCAGCTGCAAAGGTTTCCTTCTGGACATCACTTGCCAGCTGTTCCGGCAATTTGGGTAGATCAAACTCTGCAAAAACAGCACCATCACCCCGATCGACCGCAGCACGAATAAGACCAATTTTTTCTTCAAGTATGATCAAGGCGCCATTTTGCTGTTCGCAACGTAATGCCAGCGCAATGACTGTGCCAATTGTCGGATGCCCGGCATAAGGCATTTCGTGGGTCGGTTTGAAAATGCGGATATATGCCTTATGCATAGGATTTTTCGGCGGCAGGACAAAAACCGTTTCCGAAAGATTGAACTCTCGGGTAATGGCCATCATCTCGGTGTCAGACAATGTCTGCGCATCATAAACAATTGCCACGGGATTACCGCTGAACTGCTGATCGGTAAAAACATCAAACCGTTCATAGACATATTGACGACCTTTTTCGGCCATATCATCCTATCCTTAAAGTCATGAGCACATAACACCATATAAATATCTTGGAAGCACTACATTAGACGGATTACCTACCAATATGCAATATGGGCTAATCCGATATTGCGCAAATAGGGTTCGGATATATGAAACCGATATGAAGAAAGGTTGATCAATGCGTAGAATATTAAACTTGGGCATGCTGTTGGGTGCATGCATATCGGCGTCCATGGTCAATACGGCTTTTGCAATTGAAATCACCAACCCCTATGTCGGAAAGATTACACCGCCCCGCCCCGGTCTCGGCATCCAGCCGCAACACAATGGTGGTGTTGCGCATCCACAAAACAGTACACGCAATATTCCAGCACCCAGAGATACATTGAAAATCGATAAAGGGCCGGATTCCCGCCATACACTTTGGTGCCAGAACCGCTATAAAACATACCGCCCTTCCGATAATAGCTATGCCTCGCAAATCGGTGTACGCAAGACCTGCCAATCGCCTTATCAATAAAGCCATCCTTCAAATTCTATATCTAACAAAAAAGGACGGCCAAGGCCGCCCTTTTCATGATTATTTGAAGATTATCAAATCAGTTGCGGGCCTTATCGACCAATGCATTGGACTTGATCCAAGGCATCATACCGCGCAGCTTTTCACCAACCTGCTCAATCTGGTGAGAATCGTTCAACCGGCGAATACCCTTGAAACGAGCAGCGCCTGCACGATACTCCTGCATCCAATCCGATGTAAACTTACCGGTCTGGATATCAGTCAGAATACGCTTCATTTCAGCCTTTGTTTCGGCTGTTACAACGCGTGGGCCTGACATATATTCACCCCATTCCGCTGTATTAGAAATCGAGTAATTCATGTTGGCAATACCGCCTTCATAGATCAAATCGACAATAAGCTTAACTTCATGCAAACATTCGAAATAAGCCATTTCCGGTGCATAGCCGGCTTCAACCAATGTTTCAAAGCCGGCGCGGATCAGCTCAACCAAACCACCGCACAAGACAGCCTGTTCACCGAAAAGATCGGTTTCACACTCTTCCTTGAAAGTGGTCTCAATAACACCTGAACGGCCGCCGCCAACACCACAAGCATAAGAAAGAGCAACATCATGGGCATTGCCAGATGCATCCTGCTCAATCGCGATAAGGCATGGCACACCGCCGCCCTTCTGATATTCGCCACGTACTGTATGGCCAGGACCTTTGGGAGCGATCATGACGACATCAACTGTCTTCTTAGGCTCAATCAGACCGAAGTGAACATTCAAGCCATGGGCAAAAGCAATCGCAGCACCATCACGCAAATTATCATGGATGTGTTCTTTATAAATATCGGCCTGCAACTCATCCGGTGTAGCCATCATAATGAGATCAGCCCATTTGGCGGCATCAGCAACACTGACAACCTTAAAACCATCGGCTTCGGCCTTCTTGACGGTGGCAGAACCGGCACGCAATGCAATCTGCACGTCCTTGGCACCCGAATCTTTCAGATTAAGCGCATGGGCACGGCCCTGTGAGCCATAGCCGACAATAGCTACTTTTTTAGACTTAATAAGATTGAGGTCGGCATCACGATCATAATATACACGCATGGAAAACTCCCTAAATTAGCGTTAGTTGTGATTGTTGGATTTCTTTTGTTCCGTAAAGAACAAAAAACTGACGTGTTGCGGCTTGCGCTTCACGAATAATGGTCGTTTCAGACATACTAAGATCATCACCAAGCAATAGACGTATCTGCATATCACGAACGACAAGACCAAAAAAAACACGGAATGTTTCTTCAACATTCTCAAAAGCAAGCAATTCATGCTCACGACCAAGCTCAAGTACCGGCAACAACCGCCGTCCCATGGCAAAAGGCCCATTATGTAAAACAATAGCTCCAAGACGTGATTTTCTAGACGCCGCATCACTGACAGCAAGACGGTTCAATGCAATTGATGTCTGGGAAGAAAGAACGCGAAGCCAGTCACAAGCAAAATGTTCCAGACTTGAAAACAAGGCCTCATAATCGACACGCCCACGTTGCAACGGCACAACCCGCACTCTGGATGCCTGCCATTGCACCATAGCTTCCAAAAAGGAATCCCTGTCACCAAACCACTTATAAAGAGTTTCCTTGGAGCAGCTGGCAGCACGTGCAATATTAGACATGGTCAGCGCATCATCTCCCTCGACAAGCAGATGCAATGCGGCATCGAGAACGTCTTTTTGACGCTCACTCAATTCTCCCCTATCAGCAATTGCCGTTTGCGACATATAAGCTCCAAATAGCAGAAATCCACGCCCTCAAAAACAGTACCGTACCGTACGGTTCGGAAGTATGGCGCAAGTTTATTACTTTAGCAAGTACTTTTTGCTTGTTTTATTACTTTTAAAAACAAACACTAAAGCATCAAAGCTGAATCAATTCCTCAACGCCATAAAATACGTGCCTGACCGAGACAAAGCCGCAGCCAAGCTATTTGACTATACCGTGATCTGGGTGCCAATCTCGACCACCCGACCGGTCGGAATCTGGAAATATTCTGTAGCATCCGATGCCGTACGAGCCAAAAAGATAAAATACTTATCCTGCCAAAGAGGCATATCAGATTTGGCTGCTGGCTTGATGGAGCGACGCGATAGAAAGAATGATGTTGTCATAATATCAAATGACCAGCCAAGCTTGCGACATATGGCAAGGGCGCGTGGAATATTCGGCTGTTCCATATAACCAAATGTGACCGTGACCTGCATAAAACGTTCATTGAACTGTGAAACTCGGGCGCGATCCGCTCTTGCAACACGCGGTGTTGCTGCGGTCTTGACTGTCAAAATTACATTGTTTTCATGCAAAACCTTATAGTGTTTCAGGCTATGCATCAAAGCACTGGGCGCGCTTTTTGGGTCACCCGTCAAAAAGACAGCTGTACCTGGGACAAGTGTTGGCGGATTTTCACCAAATTTTTCAACAATAAGATCAAGCGGAACTTCACTTTTACGCGTTTTATCAAAGAGTTGACGGCTGCCACGTATCCATGTCCACATTGTCAATACAATCAGGGCAGCCAAACCGATCGAAGCCCAGCCTCCTTCATGCACTTTCGCCAAATTGGCGCTGAAAAACAAAAGATCGATCACAAGGAAGCAGATTGCAATGGCAAGGCAGAGCGGTAGACTCCATTTCCATATTCTCACCATAACAATAAAAAGAAGTGACGTTGTCACTAACATATTACCGGTTACCGAAATACCATAAGCCGCAGCCAAATTAGTGGACTTTTCAAAGCCGATGACCAGTACAATAACAACCAGCCCCAAAATCATATTGACCCGAGGCATATAAATCTGCCCCAAAGTTGTCTCTGAAGTATGCAATATTTCAAGACGCGGCAATATATTGAGCTGTACGGCCTGACGCGCCATTGAAAACGCACCGGTAATGACGGCTTGTGACGCAATCATAGTAGCAAGAGCTGCCAGAATAATCATTGGAATAAGTGCCGACTGCGGCAACATCTGATAGAAAGGATTGGCCGCCGCTTCGCCATGGGCCAAAATGAAAGCCCCCTGCCCTAGGTAATTAAAAATAAGGCAGGGAAAAACAATCCAGAGCCATGCGGCAACAATTGGCTTGCGACCGAAATGGCCAAGATCGGCATAGAGTGCCTCGGCACCTGTTACCGCTAGAAAAACAGCGCCGACAGCTGCAAAGGAAGTTGCCGGATTATCAAAAATATAGCTCACTCCATACCATGGAAGAAGTGCCCGAAAAATCGTCAGATCATCAAAGATATGATAAAGACCGAACCCACCAAGAGCCAAGAACCACAAAAGCGTAATTGGACCGAAAACAATTGCAACCTTGCCGGTACCAAAGCGTTGAACAGCAAAAATAGCCACCAGAATGAGTACCGTTAACGGCACAACATAGGGTTCAAGGTCGGGGGCAACCACTTCGATACCTTCAATTGCCGAAAGCACCGATACAGCGGGGGTAATCACCGCATCACCAAAGAAAAGAGATGCACCGATAACACCAATTGCCATCACCCAGCTGCGCCGTTTTTTAAATGTGGAGCCGGCAAGCGCCGTCAGCGATAGGATACCGCCTTCACCATTATTATCCGCCCGCAGAACAAAGACCACATATTTGACTGTAACGATCAGCGCCAAAGCCCAAAAAATCAATGAAATTACGCCAAAAATATCACTGGCAACAATATCATTCTTCCCTGCACCAGCATGCAATGCTTCACGAAAAGCATAAATGGGACTGGTACCGATATCGCCATAAACAACACCGATCGCACCGATAAACAAAAGGCGGAAACTTTCCTTGGAATGATCCGTACTTTCTTCAGGTGCAAGATCGTCGTTCTGCTGCATATCCGCCATATTATTTTCCTTCAATGCGCAATAATACGACAAGCCGTCATTATGGCGCATGATTTTATATCTGTGAGTGAAATTATCGAACCCGACCGTACTGGTATGACTGTTAAGCCTCGTTCATCGTTATTCATGATAGCGCGGCGATGAATCGCCGGACGGTTTCCTTCATACCATATTCCAAGGCATCTGCAATAAGCCCATGTCCAATAGACACTTCTGCAAGCATTGGTACGGCTTTTACAAGATCAGGCAGATTTTCCACCGTCAGATCATGTCCTGCATTAATGCCAAGCCCTGAACGGTAAGCGCTTTCAGAGGCTTTTTCAATGCGTGTCAATTCTACCTTCTGCTTGATTTTGTCATCATAGGCATCCCCATAGGGACCAGTATAGAACTCAACTCGATCCGCCCCTATTTTTTTAGCAATATCAATTCCTTGGCTTGTTGGGTTGGCAAAAAGGGATACACGGATCGATTTTTCTTTCAACCTGTTGATAATCGGTGCTAAAAAATCAGCCGATTGTTCAAAATCCCAACCATGATCGGATGTCGATTGTGCCGGATCATCCGGCACCAACGTAATCTGATGGGCATATTTTTCAACCAAATTCAAAAAAGAGTCACTGGGATAACCTTCAATATTGAACTCTGCTGCACCAAACTCCTTATCAATCAAGCTACGAATTACACTAAGATCAGAAAACCGTATATGGCGCTCATCCGGACGCGGATGCACTGTCAATCCGGCAGCCCCCGCCTGAAGCGCAAGCCGCCCCATATGGATAACATCCGGCCACGGTAGATCACGCCGATTGCGCAACATTGCAACCGCATTAAGATTGACTGAAAGAACTGCCGTCATAAGGCCACCCTTAAATAAGCATATAAACGCATTGATTTATACAAAAGCCGATACTTATCGCAAATACGATGAAACACCATATCAAACCTTTGTCAGATATTGCGAGCTCTAAAATTCTCACCGGCAATGAAATGATCCGGTATTTTAAAATAACCGGATCATGAAACATGAATAGCAACACACCTCAACGCACGATTGTCAGCTTTTCGGCGGCACGGGTAATTGCCGTATAAAGCCAGCGCTCACGTGTATCACGAAAAGCAAAGCTTTCATCGAAAAGCACGACATCATCCCATTGCGAGCCCTGTGCCTTATGAACAGTGAGCGCATAACCATAATCAAAATCGTCATAGCGCTTTTTCAACTGCCAGCCGATTTCCTCTTCCGGATTTTCAAACTGCGCCTTGAGCAATTTGATTTTAGCCACGCCACGATCTTCATCTTCTGGTGTCACCAGCAAATTAATACCCGGCTTGATGGTTTCCTTCGAAGATGTCATCACCTTCCATAAAGAACCATTAAGCAAACCTTTCGCCGGATCATTACGCAGACAAACCAGCTTGTCTCCAGCCTGCGGATAATCTGCCGTAAAACCTTTCAACTCACGTAGACGCCGATTATAAAGACGACGCGTACGATTTGTTCCGACCAACACCTGATCCGCAGCTAAGACAATATCCTGATTGATATCTTTCTTGCCAATAATCTTTGCAGCACCATAATCCCCCTGCGCCAGATCACGTCCCTCGCGAACATCCATGGCAAGACGGATAATGGGGTTATCACGTGCCTGACGATGGATCTCCTCCAGCAAATAATCAGGCTCGGCTTCGGTAAAAAAACCGCCACCGGAAATGGGCGGCAACTGTCCGGGATCCCCAAGCACCAATATAGGGGTGCCGAAACTTAACAGATCACGGCCCAACTGCTCATCAACCATAGAACATTCGTCAACAACAATAAGCTTGGCCTGCGCGACAGGGCTTTGGCGATTAAGCGAAAAAGTCGGCGCTATAGAGGTCTTTCCCGTTGTCTCGTCTGCGACTTCTTCCTCACCGCGTGGACGATAGATCAAAGAATGGATTGTACGAGCATTAACCGCTCCCTTGGCACGCAACACTTGTGCTGCTTTGCCGGTAAAGGCGGCAAATTGTACCTGCCCATCAACATTTTCGGCAAAATAGCGCGCCAATGTCGTCTTGCCGGTTCCAGCATAACCAAACAGACGGAAAATAGGCGAACGCCCTTCCTTGAGCCATTTTGCAACGCTTATAAGCGCTTTATCCTGTTGAGGTGAAAACTGCATGATGGATGAAGACAAGATTCTTGTGAACGAGGCAAGCCTTTTCATCCTCTATCAACCGATGTTACAAATCATATAAGACTCTTGAAACAGGATAAATCATGACCGCGGCACAAGATTTTCAGACACGTTTTTTACTTGATATTCCACTTATTCAAGCCCCTATGGCCGGCGTCTCTTCACCGGCACTTGCCGCTTCTGTATGTAATGAAGGCGCTATTGGCTCCCTCGGGCTTGGCGCCATGACAGTTGAAGGAATGCAAAAAGCGGCAAAAAAACTGAAAGACGCAACTTCAAAACCCTTCAACTTGAACTTTTTCTGCCATCAGCGTCGCCCTCTCGACGAAGAAAAACAAAATATATGGCTGAAAAGGATAACGCCTGAATTTGCCCAATATGGCCAAAAGCCACCGCAAAAGCTGGCAGAGGTCTATTCATCATTCTACCAAAACGATGCTATGCTCAAGTTCCTGCTCGATGAAAAACCTGCCATTGCAAGCTTCCATTTTGGCTTGCCGGATGAACCTGCAATCCGAGCACTAAAAGAAAAAGGTATCTATCTCATAGCCTCTGCAACATCGCTCGAGGAGGCTTGTCTGGTCGAAAAAGCAGGATTTGATGGCGTTATCGCCCAAGGATATGAAGCCGGCGGGCATCGTGGTATATTTGATGAAAATGGCTCCGATGCGTGTTTGGGATTGATAGCACTATTGCCGCTTCTCGTAAGACATATATCCATTCCGGTCATTGCAGCCGGCGGCATTATGAACGGCCAAGCCATCCGTGCTGTGCTTGATATGGGAGCCGCTGCAGCTCAAATGGGAACCGCCTTTATTGCCTGCCCGCAATCACTGGCCGACGAACATTACCGTAAAAGACTGGCAAGCCATGACGCAAAACATACACACATGACTCGTGTAATTTCCGGCCGTCCTGCCCGATCCCTGCACAGCCGTTTTACCGAGTTTTCCAAAACCGTCCCAGACTATGACGTTGCGCCCTATCCCTTTGCCTATGATGCTGCCAAACAGCTTCATACCTTGGCAAAAGAAAATAATGACTTTGGTTATGGTGCCTATTGGGCCGGTCAGGGCGCGCCACTATCTCGAGCCCTAGGCACATCAGAACTCGTTAAAACTCTCAAACAGGAATTCAAACAAAATCAAAAAGATAACCACAAGAAGTGAATCAATTTCGAAACAACTTGAATCATTTTCTTAAAAGAAAAACGCCGCAATTTGCGGCGTTCAATCTTCTTTTTACATACCGTCAGATCCGCGATTCATCGCCGATACACCCGTTCTGCACACCTCGATCAATCCTAAAGGTTTCATGATAGACACAAACTGGTCGACCTTAGAGCTCTTACCAGTAATCTCAAAAATGAAATGTTCAACTGTAGCGTCAACAACCTTGGCATGGAACGCTTCTGCCAGCCTCAAAGCCTCTATACGTTCTGCCCCCTCACCAGCAACCTTGATCAAGGCCAACTCACGCTCGATTGGTGCTTCTTGTCCAAGTTCTCGCGCTCTGATTGTTAAATCAACAACACGATGAACCGGCACAATCCGCTCCAATTGATGACGTATCTGAACAATCACATTCGGCGTAGCACGCGTTACAATGGTAATACGCGACAGATGTTGCTCATGTTCAGTTTCCGAAACGGTGAGACTTTCAATATTATAACCACGACCAGAAAAAAGGCCGATCACACGGGCAAGAACCCCCGGCTCATTATCCACAAGGACAGCAAGCATATGGGTTTCCGTCGGGTCATTATCCGGTTCAATGAAATAGGCGGAACCGAAACTCAAGCTTTGTGCATTCATTTTATCATTCCCTCTATCTTATTAAACCAATCGACGGCCTTCAGCATCAATGGCATTGGCTACCGCTTCATCTGTCGCCTCATCCGGCAATAACATATCATTATGGGCGCGTCCTGACGGAATCATCGGGAAACAGTTTTCCAAATTGACAATACGACAATCAAAAATTACCGGCTTATCGCAGTCAATCATCTGTTGAATCTTTTCATCCAACTCCTGTGGTTTGGAACAACGGATCCCAACGGCACCATAGGCTTCTGCCAATTTGACAAAATCCGGCATCGCTTCTGTATAGGAATTGGACAGACGATTGCCATGCAGCAATTGCTGCCATTGGCGTACCATGCCCATATATTCATTATTGAGAATGAATATTTTGACCGGCGCATTGTGCTGTATCACTGTCGACAACTCTTGAATGTTCATCTGGATCGAGGCGTCACCGGCAATACAGATCACCAGATCATCCGGATGGGCAATCTGCACCCCGACAGCAGACGGAAAACCATACCCCATCGTACCCAGCCCGCCAGAAGTCATCCAGTGGTTGGGCGCATCAAATCCATAATATTGTGCAGCCCACATCTGATGCTGGCCAACTTCGGTCGTAATATAGGCCTGCTTATCCTTGGTCAGCTCATAAAGCCGTTGGATAGCATATTGCGGCATGATGACATCTTTTTTCTGCGCATAGGCCAAAGAGTTGCGCTTACGCCAGCGGTTGATCTGCTCCCACCATGTTTTACGCTCGGATGTTTTCGTATCAATCTTCAAGGCTCGCAAACGCCGGTTAAGATTTTCCAGAACATTGGCAACATCACCGATAATCGGCACATCGACTTCGACATTCTTGTTGATCGATGAAGGATCAATATCAATATGGATAATCTTCGCCTCCGGTGCAAAAGCATCGACACGTCCGGTAATACGATCATCAAAACGTGCACCGATAGCAATCATCACATCGCAATCATGCATTGTCATATTGGCTTCATAAGTGCCATGCATGCCGAGCATACCCAACCAGTTTTTGCCTGAAGCTGGATAAGAACCTAGGCCCATCAATGTCGAGGTGATTGGAAAATCACCGATTTCGACCAATTCGCGTAGTAAACGAACAGCATCAGGCCCGGAATTGATAACACCGCCGCCGCTATAAATAACCGGTTTTTTAGCTTCCGAAATCATAGCAGCTGCAAATTCAATTGCCTTGGAATCGCCTTCCATATGCGGATGATAACTGGTACGCGGCATGGATTTTGGCGCAGTATAAACACCGCTGGCAAACTGTACATCCTTTGGGATATCAACCAGAACGGGTCCGGGACGACCTGTCTTTGCAACATGAAAAGCCTCATGGATAATACGAGCCAGATCATTTACATCCTTAACCAGCCAATTGTGCTTGGTACAAGGGCGTGTAATACCAACCGTATCGGCTTCCTGAAAGCCGTCAGAACCGATCAGGGTTGTCGGCACCTGCCCGGAAAAGCATACAATAGGAATGGAATCCATCAAGGCATCCTGCAACGGCGTTACCGCATTGGTCGCACCCGGCCCCGACGTTACCAACATAACGCCAACCTTTCCGGTAGAGCGCGCATAACCTTCTGCCGCATGTCCGGCTGCCTGTTCATGACGCACCAGAATATGACGGAATTTATCCTGCTGGTAGATTTCATCATAAATTGGAAGAACAGCACCACCAGGATAGCCAAAAATATGTTCCACCCCCTGATCAATCAGGGCCTGAATGACAATTTCCGCTCCCGACATTGTTTTTCCATCGGCACTTTCCGTCTTCATTTGCTGTTCTGCCATTTTATTTTTCCGTCTTGCTTCTTTCATAAAAGTTTCAGCTAATAAAAAAGGCCCCTGATAAGGAGCCTGTGTTGCGCATGGGAGGACTATTGCCAGATGGTTACACCACCTCACCCATACGCACACCCACCACGAGAAGAATATTCTGTTCCATAGGGTAAGACCATAAATGTGTCATTTCCGTTCGTCAATCATAAATTTCAAGCAATTTTATTTCAACAGATCCGCAGGCGACCCAATACGCTGCCAATGCTCGTCCAACTGGTTACGAAACCATGTCATCTGGCGCTTGGCATAGTGGCGTGTCTGCTGTTTGGCCCTATCAATCGCTTCTTCAACAGAAAGACTACCGGCAAGATAAGCACCCAACTCTCCTACCCCGATTGCCTTCATAACCGGAAGATCAGCCGGCAAATGCAAATCAAGAAGCAGCTTGACTTCATCGAGCGCACCTTTTCCAACCATCGAATCGAAACGGCGATTGATATTGTCATATAACAATGTACGCTCAGGCATCAGAGCTATTTTCTCGCTCTGTTCCGGATCAATAACAGGCTCTTCTTTTTGTGCCTGCCAATAAAGCAATGACTTTCCGGTTGCTTTATAAACTTCAAGTGCGCGCAAAATACGCTGACTATCATGAGGGGCCAATCGTGCGGCAATCACAGGATCAACCTGCTCAAGACGCCGATAAAGAATATCGCCACCCGTATCAGCCATTTCCTGACGCAAGCTCATCCTGATCGTATCCGGTATATCGGGTATAATAGCCAGTCCACCCGTTAGCGCACTGAAATAAAGCCCCGTACCGCCAACAAATATCTTTTCTCGCCCCTTATGATCACCCAGTATTTTTTTGACATCGCGCAACCACTGGCCGGTCGAATAGGAAATAGCCGGATTGACTGTACCATAAAGAAAATGGGGCGCTTTTGCCAAAGCGGATGCATCCGGACGAGCTGTTAACACATCCAACACATCATAAACCTGCATAGAATCGGCATTTATGATGATCGCGTCATGTTGTTTTGCCAGACATAATGCAAGATCGGACTTGCCGCTGGCCGTCGGGCCAGCTATCAGAGTGGCTGTTTCTTTTATTCCAGTCACGGATAATCCTTATGCCTGTTCATATCCAGCTTGTCGCTACACTAATTGTCAATCCGCAAAATCCAGTTTTGACGTCAGATATAGCCAATAGCGCGCAAACAGCCCTTAATGCAACCACTCTTCATTGGCTCGAGAACGCAGTTGCCTGTGATATTTACCTGCCCCAAGAGCTTGATCATGACGAAGCCTTGAACCGGGTAAAAGCCGTTATCGGTAATTGCCCAATCGATTGCGTAGTACAAGCACAAGAAAATAGACGCAAAAAATTACTACTGGCCGATATGGATTCCACCATGATCCAACAGGAATGCATTGATGAACTGGCTGAAGAAGTTGGTTTACGCGATCATATTGCGACGATCACCAAGCGGGCTATGAATGGCGAAATTGATTTTGAACCGGCCCTACGCGAACGCGTCGCACTGCTTAAGGGCCTCTCCATTGATGTCATTGACCGGGTCATTGAAAAGCGCATCACCTTAATGCCCGGCGGACGAGAACTCATTGCCACGATGAAAGCCAACCATGCTTACACCGCACTTGTATCGGGTGGCTTTACACTTTTTACAAAGGTTATTGCTCAAAAGCTTGGTTTTGATGAAAATCATGCCAATCAACTGCATCATGAATCAGGGAAATTATCTGGCACCGTCGAAGACCCTATCCTTGGCAAACAAGCAAAGCTGGAAAAACTCAATACATTATGCCATAAACTCGGCATCTCGACAGATCAAGCCATGGCTGTCGGCGATGGCGCCAATGATCTGGCTATGTTGCAAGCGGCCGGTGCCGGTGTTGCTCTTCATGCCAAACCAGTGGTTGCCGAAGCTGCCAAAATGCGGATTGATCATGGCGACCTAACAGCCCTCCTCTATATTCAAGGATACCAGAAAAGAGATTTCATATGCGCCTGATTTCAACAGAACGTCTCAAAATTAGAGACTGGCAGGAAACAGATCTGCCGGTATTCCATCGCCTCAACAGCGACCCAAAAATCATGCAGTTTTTTCCCTCTCGTTATTCGCTTGAACAATCAGAAGAAAAATTCAAGGCACATTATCAAAGCTTTGAAAACTCCGGCTTTGGCTATGCTGCTCTAGAAGCGCGCGAAACTGGTAAAGTCATCGGTATGTGTGGATTATTAAAAACCGACCTTCCGCCACAACTTCCCTATAATACAACTGAAATAGGTTGGCGCCTGCTCCCTGAATATTGGGGATTTGGCCTTGCTAGCGAAGCCGCCAAAGCATTAATGGCTTACGGCTTTGAAACGCTGAAATTACGTGAAATAATCAGCTTTACCAGCAAAAGCAATGAAGCATCAATTGCAGTTATGGAGAATATCGGCATGAAGCGATGCACCGATCTTGATTTTGATCATCCCAATGTGCCGGAAAGCCATCCCGAACTCATTCCCCATATTGTCTATTCAAAAAAGCAGGAATAAATCAATCCATCCGCACTGTAACATAGCGCAAGGCACCGTTGCGGTCGGCAACAAGCAAAAATGCATTCTTGCGGCCTGTCCCGCGTAATGTCTCAATCCTCTTCTTGACATCGTCAGGACTCTTGACCGCTTCCTGATTGACATCTACGATAACATCGCCTTTGTGTAAGCGTTTTTCAGCTGCCGCACTACCCGGAACGACATTGACGACAACAACACCGGCAACACTGGGGGCAATACTCAACTCTTTACGCACCACATCATCAAGAACAGCCAAATAAAGCCCCAAAACGGGTTTGGCCTCAGTATGATCTTCCTGCGTCTTATTATTATCTTTGTCCTTATCACCCTTTTCTTCAGCGACGGCTTCATCATTATCTTTTTCTTCAAGACGCCCAAGCTTTACCTTGACGGTTTTTTCCTCTCCCTTACGGATAACCGTAACATCAACAATCTGGTTGACAGGACTTTCTGCAACAATACGTGGCAGGATGCGTGCATCCTTAATAGCCTTGCCGGCGAAACGAATGATTACATCACCGTCTTCCAGAGCCTTATTATCGACCTTGGCATCCTCAATTTTACCAGCAACTAGCGCGCCTTCGGCCTTATCTAGGCCAAGGCTATCGGCAATTTCCTGTGTTACCGGCTGAATACGGATAGCAAGCCAGCCACGGCGTGTCTCGCCAAATGCTTTCAACTGGTTGATAACACTGATTGCCATTTCGGAAGGAATTGCAAATCCAATACCGATAGAACCACCCGATGGTGAAATAATTGCCGTATTGATCCCGATAACCTTACCATGCATATCAAAGAGCGGTCCCCCTGAATTGCCACGGTTAATTGCCGCATCTGTCTGGATGAAATCATCATAAGGACCGGCATTGATGTCACGATTACGCGCTGAAATGATACCGACCGTCACCGTCCCGCCTAGGCCGAACGGATTGCCAATTGCCATCACCCAATCACCGATTTTAGCCTCTTCGGAATCTCCGAAAGAAACCGATGTCAGTTTTTTAGCACCCGGATCCACTTTCAACAAAGCTAGATCCGTTTTTGCGTCTTTACCAATCAATCTGGCTTTTAATTTGGAACCATCGGTAAAATTGACTTCTATATCATCAGCCTCATTAATCACATGATTATTCGTCACAATATAACCTTGTGCAGCGTCAATCACGAAACCTGAGCCCAATGATTGCACCTTGCGTGAACGACTATTGGCACCATCACCATCCTTGGAGAAAAAATCATTGAAGAGATCTTCAAAAGGTGCCCCTTCCGGCACTTTGGGTGCGGGAACATTGTCCCCCTGTTCAGTTCCCTTGACAGTCTGTGATGTCGAAATATTGACAACGGCATCCAGAAGGCCGGCAGCAAGAGATGAGACCGATTCCGGCGCGTTCTGGGCTAATGGCGCCTGTGCCACAGCTGACAACGGCAACAAAAAAGTGCTCGAAACGGCTAATACAGCCATAAAACGCGATAAAGACATCAATCAATCCTGAACAATTTGCTTTGCAAAGCGGAATAAGAAACCTTTTAGAGCATTTTGTGACACAGGAAAACATCCATAACAATCAGGAATATAAATAACACACGATTAGAATAGCAATCTGCCTTTAAATTATTATTATAAGCCCGTATCAACATGCCGAATTCATGTAACGCCACCACCACACACAACATTTTCCCATAAAAAGAACCCGCCATCGGTCATCCTTTAAAGAAAAAACAATGGCGGGCCGATATCATACAGCAATATTAATGCTTATCGTGCAGACGGCTTATTTCCAGAACTTTGTCCGAAATAACGGAAGAAAGATGAATCCGGTGACAAGATCATCGGCGTGTCATGCAATTTGGAATAGGCATCCATCGAACGCCAGAAAGTATAAAATTGCGGATCCTTGTCCGTAGCCTCGGCAAATAGACGCGCGCGTTCCGCTTCACCTTCACCACGAATAATTTCCGAGTCACGGGTGGCCTGTGCAACAATTTCTACAGCCTCACGATCGGCTCCAGCCTGAATACGTTGGCGCTCTTCATTACCCAAAGCACGCAAACGTTCAGCTTCGGTCTGGCGTTCCTGAATCATTTTCTGGAAAGTTTCCTGAGAAACTTCGCTTGTCAGTTCGGTTTTCAAAATACGCAAATCCACAACAGTAATACCGTAATTGGCTGCTTTCGGTGTAATCATTGTCTGGACTTCACGCATCATATTAGGTCGTTCTGCCGACAACGCCGCATCAAATTCACGACTATTATAAACAATATCCAACATCGACTCGAATTCCGGACGCAACCGGCCTTCAGCAATACTCGGATCACCACTGCCAACAGTAGAAAGAAAACGGGAAGCATCCGAAATATGATAAATCAAAAAGGCATCCACCATATAAAAACGTCCATCCTTAACCTGTACACGACGGGTCGGCAGATCAAAACGACGCTGGCGATTATCAATAACAACCTGCTGATCAATAAATGGCAATTTAAAATAGATACCCGGTTTGTTTTTTACGGTTACAACAGCACGAAAGCGCAAAAGGGCAACCTGTTGTGCCGGATAGACAATAAAAATCGAAGACCAGCCGATAACCAGAAGAACAAGAATACCGACAAGAATAACAAGAAAACGGGACGAATTCATTTTGCACCTCCGACTGATTGCGGCTGTGCCTGCATCTGTGTCTGTGATGAGGCCGGCGTTTTAACCGGCACATTCTGTTTCATAAACTCATTAATCGGCATATAGGGTAAAATGCCATTGGCAGCGCCGCCACCAATAAAAAGTTTGTTAGGACCAGAAAAGAGCTTTTCCATGGTTTCTGTTTCCAAGCGGAATTGCGTCAACTCACGTGCCTTGGACGCTTCAGCATAAAGCGAAAGAAACCGCTGTGTTTCACCAGTCGCCTCTTCTACAACCTGAGATTTATAGGCTTGCGCCGCTTCACGAATTTGGGCTGCCCGTCCGCGTGCCTGTCCCAAAACACGGTTACGGTATTGCTGACCGGCCCCACGCGCACGATTTTGTTCCTGTTCGGCCTGTTGAACGGCATCAAAAGCCGATGCAACTTCTGCGGTTGGCGGTTCTGCTGTTTCAATTGCCATACTGACAATCTCAATACCGGCCTTATAACGATCAAGCGTATCCTGTGTAATGGCCTTAACCTCATCTTGAATAGCCGCACGCGCGGCGCGATAGACATCCGTTACCGGACGACGGCCTACAACCTCACGCATCGCACTTTCAGAAACCTGTTCCATCGTACGAACCGGATCCAGTATATTAAAGAGATAAGAGCGTACATCCGACACACGATAGGTCACGGTAAAACGCACATTGACAATATTCTGATCTGCCGTCAGCATCAAACCAGTCGGCTGGGTTGTGCTAGAAGAAGAACTGATACTACGCGTCACCGAAGCCCCACCTATTTCACGAGTCTGGGTTGCAATAGAGACAATTTGCACCTGTTCAACCGGCCAGAAAAGGAAGTGGGCACCCTGCCCCTCCATTTCGGCTTTCGGTACACCAAAGCGTAGTTCAACAGCCTGCTGGTTAGGCCCGACCATATAAAAACATTGATAGGCCCACAAAGCCAGTACAGCCAGCACAATAATGGCAACAAAACCACCACCACCAGCTTGTCTAAGCTTGTCCTGCCCTTTACGCAGCATATCATCGAGATCAGGGCCACCATTTCCACCACCAGAGCCGGAAGGTTTCTTACCCCATGGATTGTTTTGGTTGTTTTTATTACCGTTATCATTACCGCCGCCCCAAGGACTGCCGCCATTTTTACCGGTATCATTGCCACCATTATTGCCGCCACCCCATGGGCCGCCACCGTTCTGATTACTCCAGGGCATTCTCACCTCTTTGCTCACGCAAACATTATTCACGCTTTTTTGATCGTTTTCTGTTTATAGGTATACAGGGCCATGCTTTCAACAAAGCAACAGCATTTTTTTTATGTTTTACTAGATTTTTGTCTTTGATAAACAACAAAGCGCGTTGGATGGCTATCTTTTTCGCCAGCTGGCACCATTTCATGAGAAACAGCCTGCCATTCATCCGCCTCGAATATAGGAAAATAGGTGTCGCCATCAATATAACTAAGAATTTCAGTCACATAAAGCTTTTCAGCCAAAGGCAAAGCCTGTTTGAAAATTTCACCGCCGCCAATAACAAAGAGACAAGGTGCATCCGTTTTCTCTGCCTCTTCCTCTCCTATGCGCAATGCTTCGGCAAGTGTATGGGCAACGATTGCCCCCTGCGGTACAAAAGCCGCATCACGGGTAATCACAATATTGGCCCGTCCGGGCAATGGGCGGCCTAGTGAATCCCATGTCTTACGCCCCATAATAACAGGCTTGCCAAGGGTCAACGCTTTGAAGCGTTTTAAATCGGTTGACAATTGCCATGGCATACCGCCATCGCGGCCTATAACCCCATTTTCAGAAACAGCAACAATGAGATAGACGGGCAATGTCATACCGCAACCGGCGCCTTGATATGCGGATCAGCCTCATAACCAATCAGCTCGAAATCTTCAAAACGGAAAGCAAAAAGATCTTTCACCGCCGGATTGATTTTCATCACAGGCAGTTTCTTCGGACTGCGTGACAATTGCTCTTTTGCCTGATTAAAATGGTTGGCATAGATATGAGCATCTCCGAATGTATGAACAAAATCCCCAAGCTTTAATCCTGCAATCTGCGCAACCATCATGGTCAAAAGCGCATAAGAAGCAATATTAAAAGGCACGCCAAGGAAAATATCGGCTGAACGCTGATAAAGCTGGCAGGACAACTTTCCATCAGCCACATAGAACTGAAAAAGACAATGGCAAGGCGGCAAAGCCATTTCATCAACAAGCGCCGGATTCCAAGCCGATACAATCAGGCGGCGTGAATCGGGATTACTTTTTAATGTTTTCAAAAGATTGGTAATCTGGTCTATATGGCGACCATCCGGAGCTGGCCATGAACGCCATTGATAACCGTAGACAGGGCCAAGGTCACCGTTTTCATCAGCCCATTCATCCCATATCGATACACCGTTTTCTTTCAGATAAGCGATATTGGTATCACCCTTCAAAAACCACAGCAATTCATGGATAATAGAGCGCAGATGCAGTTTCTTGGTCGTGAGAACCGGAAACCCAGCATTAAGATCAAAGCGCATCTGATAACCAAAAACAGAACGCGTACCGGTACCGGTACGATCAGAGCGATCAATGCCGGTTTTCATAACATGGGAAAGAAGATCAAGATATTGTTTCATAGCACTCTGTTTAAGCCAGAATCGTGCAAGTGTAAAAGCATGGATTACGCTTTTCACATAATATTCTCATCCCATTCCTCCGTTGACAGCGTCTCCTATAAAAACGCCCCCAACCATCGTCAATAAGCCTTTCACTGCTATGTGATTAGTCTCATTTAGCAATGAGTATAAATTATTGGAAAAGCCAAGGTATGATTTCGGGAGGTATTCATGTCTATTACCAACGATCAATCCACACCAGATCCCCACGACACACGCAAACGCATCTTTGCCATTGTCGCCAGCGCTTCTGGCAATCTGGTAGAGTGGTATGATTTTTATATCTACGCATTTGCCTCAATCTATTTTGCTAACCAATTCTATCCATCCGGCAACGATCAAGTTGCAGCTTTATTAAAAACCGCTGGTGTCTTTTTTATCGGATTTTTAATGCGCCCAATCGGGGGATATCTCTTTGGCTTTATCGCCGATAAATATGGACGCAAGGTTTCCATGTTGATCTCAGTCACCATGATGTGTGCTGGTTCTCTGATCATTGCCATATTGCCCACTTATGCGAGTTGGGGAAACATAGCTGGCATCCTGCTCTTACTGGTACGCATGCTGCAAGGTCTATCTGTCGGCGGTGAATACGGAACAACCGCTACCTATATGAGCGAAGTCGCATTGAAAGGTCGACGTGGTTTTTTCAGTTCGTTTCAATATGTAACATTGGTTGGCGGCCAGTTATTAGCCGTATTTGTTGTTGTCATGCTGGAGATGTTCCTTGATGATGCCGAGTTGAAAGCATGGGGTTGGCGCATTCCTTTCTTTATTGGTGCGATTACAGCACTTGTTGCTTTCTATCTACGCCGCTCCTTACATGAAACATCAACCAAAGAAACACGTTCACGTGTTGAAGCCGGCAGCCTTATCGCCTTATTAAAAAATCACACACGTGCTTTTCTTCTTGTTGTCGGCTTTACAGCCGGTGGTTCGCTCACCTTCTACACCTACACCACCTACATGCAGAAATATCTGGTAACCACCAGCGACTTCACCCCCAAAGAAGCCAATGCACTGATGTTGGGCGCCCTGTTTATCTTTATGGTTTTGCAGCCTTTGTTCGGTATGTTGGCCGACAGAATCGGCACTCGTACGTCATTGCTTATTTGGTCTACCCTATCAGTAATACTGACGGTTCCCGCCCTTGGCTTTATAGGTAAAACCCATAGCCACTTTGCTGCATTCTTGATGATTGTCGTCATGCTGGCCATAACCTGCATGTACACCTCTATTGGCGGCATTGTAAAAGCAGAAATGTTCCCTGCAGAAGTACGTGCATTAGGCGTCGGCTTTTCCTATGCTGTAGCCAATGCCTTATTTGGCGGCTCTGCCGAATATGTCGCCTTATGGTTCAAAGACGTCGGGCATAACAACTATTTCTACTGGTATGTTGTGATTATGATGGTGATCGCCTTTATCGCTGCCTTTGTTATGAAAGATGCACGCAAAAATGGTTACTTACAAGGACATGGCATCCATTAACGCCTTATATTATCCCTTGAAATACACAATAAGAATTCCCAGGCAACAGCCCGGGTTTTCTTTTTGATTTCTACTGTTTTTCACTGTTTTCACAATTTTACGCCATATTTTAAACAAAATTAATGACGTGCCCATTTACGTTTGATAGAGGAATTAAAATACAAAACTAATTTTTGGGAGCATTCATGAATACCAATACCACACAAGATCCGCATGATACACGCAAACGCATTTTTGCCATTATTTCAAGCGCATCTGGCAACCTTGTTGAATGGTACGACTTTTACGTTTATTCATTTACCTCAATTTACTTTGCATCACAGTTTTTCCCATCAAATGGCGATACAGTGGCCGAGCTTTTAAAAGCGGCTGGCGTTTTCTTCATTGGATTTTTAATGCGTCCGATCGGAGGGTGGTTGTTTGGTCGCATTGCGGACCGTTATGGTCGCAAACGCTCCATGCTTATATCGGTTCTGATGATGTGCGGTGGTTCATTCATGATTGCCATACTGCCAACCTATGACAGTATCGGTGTTATGGCTGCGGTTCTGCTGCTGCTTGTACGTATGCTGCAAGGCCTATCGGTCGGTGGTGAATACGGTACTACAGCAACTTACATGAGCGAAGTAGCGCTGAAAGGCCGTCGTGGTTTTTTCAGTTCATTCCAATATGTGACATTGGTTGGAGGTCAGTTGCTGGCAAGCCTTGTTGTCTTTATTCTTGCTTTGTATCTAAATGAAGACGAGTTGAAAGCTTGGGGCTGGCGTATCCCATTCGTCATTGGTGGTCTAGCAGCCATTGTTGCGCTTTACCTGCGAAGTTCGTTACATGAAACCTCGACCAAAGAAACCCGTTCCAGCGTTGAAGCCGGCAGCATTATTGGTCTACTCCGCAATCATGGCAAAGCTTTCTTCCTTGTTGTAGGCTTCACAGCCGGTGGTTCACTAACTTTTTACACCTACACTACCTATATGCAGAAATACCTCATTACAACGACAGGTTTTGACAAGCATACAGCCACAACATTGATGACTGGCGCCTTGTTCATTTTCATGATTCTTCAACCGGTATTTGGAACCTTGGCAGACAAAATAGGTACCCGTACATCGTTATTGATCTGGAGCGCTTTATCAATTGTCCTCACTATTCCGGCTTTGACATTGATTGGCAATGCAACGAGCACTTGGGTTGCCTTTATGGGCATCGTCGCCATGCTTTGTGTTGCATGTATGTATACGTCCATTGGTGGTATCGTGAAAGCCGAAATGTTCCCCGCTTCCGTACGGGCACTCGGTGTAGGCCTATCTTATGCGGTTGCCAATGCGATTTTCGGTGGCTCGGCAGAATCTATTGCTCTCTGGCTTAAGGATATCGGCTATGGAAGCATCTTCTATTATTATGTCACCGGCATGATGGTTATATCCTTTATTGCCGCATTGCTCATGCCTGATGCACGCAAAAGTGGATATCTGCAAGGTCATGACATCCACTGACCTTTACGGATCCATAAAAAAACCCGGTAAACCGGGTTTTTTATGACTTTTACAACTGATCAAAGGCTTCCAGATTTTTAGCCACCAAATAATAAAAAGTCACACGACTCTTATTCTTCACACCATCCATTGATTTAGCTGCTTGCGATACCGCAACGGCAGCAGATTCAGGATCGGCACCCAGCTTTTTCTGCGCAAAATTCTTGCAAACCAGTTCAACTTCCTTGGAATCCGATGTCGAGACATAACGTGCATCACGATTGGTCATGGTAAGACGCAAATTAGCGGCAATAGCATTAACAGCCACTTCATTTGGGGCGGCATCATATTTTTTAATATCCTGAATAAAATCAGACATTTCAAAGTTCCTTCTATCTTCTGTTCCATATTGAAACAAATAAGATGAAGAGAAGTTCCATTTTAAAAATTTATTTTTAATTGTGCGCTTTTCATCCTGTTTGCTTTTGCCTATATATGAAGGGCCGGTTTACCGGCTATGGTAATAAATGGACTGTGAAATAAACCCATTGGACCCGGGGGCGGTACCCGGCGCCTCCACCATAAAACCATCCAGAAGGATGGTTTTATGAGGGGGGCGAAATAGGATCGACAAGGGCGTAAAGACTGCTCTTTTACTCGGTATTGTACCACCGTTATCGGGCTAACTTAGTAGTTGCAAATGACAACTATGCGGAAGCTCGTCTCGCTGCTTAATTGCGGTGCGACACTTCACTTTAAGCCTTAGACCGTCGCAGGTCTAAGCGGGGTTCGAAGGCACCTGGCAACAGAAGCCTTCACTTTACCCCTTGAATCAAAAAAATCATTTTCAGATCAAAACGCATAAAAGCTTCAAGAATCTTGAACAAAACGTATTCTTCATTTGATTAAACTGATGCATAGAAAAAAAAATATGCTAGCTATACATTACAGCTGATTCAATCAGATGGCTGATAAACTTAAAAGCAATTGAAAAAATATAGGGACACTGAACAATGGTACATGATCAAATCAGATATGACATCCTTGTTCAGAACGCATTGCGCAGTGTGATCGCTAAAGTTTTAAGCGAAGTCGCGAAAGCAGGATTGCCTGGCGAGCACCATTTTTTTATCACTTTTTTGACCAATGCCCCCGGTGTAAAAGTTTCACAACGCCTTAAAGAACGATATCCCGACCATATGACTATTGTTCTGCAACACCAATTTTGGGATTTACTGGTCTCAGACCATCACTTCGAAGTTAGTCTTTCCTTTGGTGATGTACCGGAAAAGCTGGTTGTTCCCTTTTCGGCTATACAGGTTTTCTATGACCCTACGGCAGCATTTGAAGCCGCTTTCGATCTACCCGGTGATCTGCCCCAAAGCGATAACGACAGTGTTGAAGAAACCATTATCAAAAAACCATCCATCGAAAAGAAAGAAAAACGTCCGGCCAAAAAAACAGTAAAATCAACGGCCAAGACAGCAAAAGAAGAAAAGAGCAATACGCCCGATGTCGAGGCAGACACTGACAAGCCGAGCGCTGATGTTGTCTCGCTTGATGCTTTCCGTAAAAATAAATAGTTTTATATCTGCATATTGAATCGGACATGAACAAGATCATCAATCTGCGTCAATTCAAAAAGCGCAAAAAACGCGACGAAGAAGAGCAACAAGCCCATCAGAACCGCGTTACATGTGGTCGCTCGAAAACGCAAAAATATATGGACGGACAAGAAAACGACCGCATAAACAAATTTCTTGACCAGAGCAAACTTATAAAAAAAATCAAAATCAATCATGACGATATCGAAAATTGACTGGAATGATCTTCAATTAAAAAAAATATCGGTACGCCTCGGGCGGCATGCCACGAGCTTTTCGCTCGAACCGCCCTTCATTGAAATTTTGACAAACATGGCACAAGAACGCGGTATTTCCTTCGCAAAGCTTGTACAATCCATTGACGTGACGAGACAATCCGGCGTTAATCTTTCATCGGCTTTGCGTCTTTATGTCTTACGCCATGCGTTAGAAAGCCATGAACAACCTAACCGGTTGCTTGATTAAAACGAGCGAACAAGCTAACGCGTCTATATGGAACATTTTCAAGATCAGCATAGCCCTACCCCACCCCTGCCAGATCCAGCTGATCTGCCAGAGTTTGTTGTCTCAGCTGTATTGAAGCGTGATGTCTTTTCAGAAACACGGGCCGGTTATTTTATCAATGATCCAGAAACGCGTATCATCCGTCGTATTGTTACCGCATCACCTTGGTGGTCACGCCCCTTGGCATGGATATTGGCAAAGCGTGAAATCCGCGGCTTGAAAAAAGTGCGCGGTCTGAAAGGTGTACCGCAACTGATTGCCGTCGACCGCGATGGCCTATACCGTTCATGGACGGAAGGAACGCCTTTGCATCTGGCACGACCCGACCATCGTGAATTTTATTTGAGTGCCCATAAAATCTTACGCAATATGCGGCGTATGGGGATCACCCACAACGATCTTGCCAAACCACAAAACTGGCTCATGACACCAGAAGGTGAAGCTGCAATTATCGACTTCCAGCTTGCCAGCGTTCATAAAAGACGTGGCCTCCTATACCGGTATTTTGCCTACGAAGATTTTCGCCACCTGATCAAGCAGAAAAAAAGCTTTGCAAAGAGCTTGATGTCACCAACCGAAAAACGCATTGCCAAACAACGCTCATGGCCGTCACGTTTATGGATGGCAACAGGCAAACGATTTTATAATTTCTGGACCAAAGGTGTTTTTAACTGGTCAGATGGTGAAGGAACAGGCGATCGAATTCAGGACCAAGGACCACTTATTCGTGAAGCTTTCATGAATAACGACAAAATTCACGATTTTGCACTAGCCACCTATTCATTGCCTGCCAAGGGGGTTGGCCTCTATGCCTTTGTCGAGACAGAACTTGATGAAAAAGCCATTCGTCCGCTTCTCAAAGGACAAAAGGTCGAACTGATCCAGCCGGTAAAAGAATTACCGCGACGCGCTGACGGTACAATACGCGATGACATATTGAAACTTATCGCCATGAATGAAGTCAATGATCTGGAAGCCTTGATCGAGCGTGAACCGGAAATGGGCCATATTATAAAAACCATCGCAACCAAGCGCCTTAACTTTACCGACCGTCGCGTCTGGGAATATGAGACGAACCGGCATTAATATTTTTTCGGCATAAAATAAATAGACATAAAACAGCAAACGCCAGCGCATAGATAAGCCATAAAATGGCCAACCGTTTTTCTGCGAACGTTATCGGCATATCATCCGCACCATAGCCTGGATAAATAGCCGCGCAAAATCCTATTCCTTCGACCACGGCAAACTTATAAAATCCCCAAGCAAGATAAATCAGATAGAATGAGAAAAGGCCAAGCGGCAGCAGGCATATTTTTGTCAGTGTTCCTGCACCACGCCAAAGTAGGATACCCGCAGCAACAAGAAAAAGAATGACCGACAACACAATAAGCTCTGCAACATCGGCATCCCCCATCGTACAGGTATTACCGACATATGACATAAGAGCATTAAAACTCGCCAGATAAAGAAGAAAGACAGCTATCGCCTGCATTTATGATCATTTCCGGTTCCATCCAGCATTGGCTAGCATGTTTTTGCGTGTAAAACAAAACAAGAACCTAGCATTCCCGCTATAAAAGATTTAAATCACCACCATGAGCGATTTTCCCGATGATATACCATTTTTCGATGATGAGTCCCCCAAACCAGTACTATCAGGTGGGGAATCTACGAATCATGTAACAGGAGGCGGAATCGCCGCCCGTGCTATGGCTGCACGCCAAGCCACCCAAAAAGAACCCGACTATCTTCAAAACCTTAATCCTGAACAACGTCAGGCTGTTGTAACAACAGAAGGGCCTGTTCTGGTTCTTGCCGGTGCAGGCACCGGAAAGACACGCGTTCTCACCACACGTATCGCCCATATTTTATCTCTCGGCCACGCCTATCCCAGCCAAATCTTGGCCGTCACCTTCACCAACAAGGCGGCACGGGAAATGAAGCATCGTATTGGCGATCTGGTCGGCGGTGCCATTGAAGGCATGCCGTGGCTTGGCACATTTCACTCAATTGGCGTCAAGCTATTGCGACGCCATGCCGAACTTACCGGCCTCAATACCGATTTCTCTATTCTTGATACCGATGATGTCAACCGTCTGCTCAAACAACTCATTCAGGCCGAAGGGCTGGATGACAAACGCTGGCCGCCGCGTCAATTGGCACTGATGATTGATGGCTGGAAGAATAAAGGGCTGTCACCCAACCAAATTTCGGAAGGTGATGCCCGCTCCTTCGGCAATGGTCGCGGACGTGAACTTTATCATGCCTATCAGGAACGATTGAAAACACTCAATGCCTGCGATTTTGGTGATCTGCTACTCCACCCGATCCGCATTTTCCAACACCATCCCGATATATTACGCGAATACCATAAAAAATTTCGCTATATTCTTGTCGACGAATATCAAGATACCAATACGGCTCAATATTTATGGTTACGCTTACTTGCGCAACGTCCACAAAAAGAAAAAGTCAATCTGTGCTGTGTCGGTGACGATGATCAGTCGATTTATGGCTGGCGTGGGGCAGAAGTCGACAACATCCTGCGCTTTGAAAAGGACTTTCCTGGTGCCACCGTTATCAGGCTGGAGCGTAACTACCGTTCGACCGCCCATATTCTGGGCGCGGCTTCCCATCTGATTGCACATAATGAGGGACGTCTTGGCAAAACACTTTTTACCGATCGCAATAACGCCGATGAAAACAAGGTCAAGGTTCATGCGGCATGGGATTCAGAAGAAGAAGCGCGTGCCGTTGGCGAAGAAATTGAACAATTGCAGCGCCATGGCCATGCCTTGAACGATATGGCGATATTGGTGCGTGCCTCATTCCAGATGCGTGAGTTTGAAGACCGTTTTATAACATTGGGCCTCAACTACCGCGTTATTGGCGGCCCACGCTTTTATGAGCGCATGGAAATCCGTGATGCGATTGCCTATATGCGGATTATCACCCAACCGGCTGATGATCTTGCCTTTGAGCGTATTGTCAACACCCCCAAGCGCGGTCTTGGAGAAGCGACAATCCGCCAATTACATGACACGGCGCGATTGCGTGGTTTACCAATGCTGGCAACCGCTGCAGAAATGATCGAAACCGACGAACTAAAGCCAAAAGCCCGCAGTGCATTGCGATCGGTCGTCGAGAATTTCCGCCGATGGCAGAACTTGCTTGATAACACGCCCCATACAGAACTGGCAGAAATGGTGCTTGATGAATCGGGCTATACAGCCATGTGGCAAAATGACAAATCGGCCGATGCTCCAGGACGCCTTGAAAATCTAAAAGAATTAATCCGCTCGATGGAGAATTTTGAAAGCCTGCGCTCTTTCCTTGAACATATATCGCTGGTCATGGATACAGAGCAGAACGAAGATCTTGATGCTGTCAATATCATGACGCTTCATTCAGCAAAGGGGCTGGAGTTTGACACAGTCTTTCTGCCCGGTTGGGAAGAAGGTCTGTTTCCTCATCAGCGTTCTCTTGACGAAGGTGGGCGTTCGGGGCTGGAAGAAGAACGCCGCCTCGCCTATGTTGGCCTGACAAGAGCCAAAAAAAATCTACATATCTGGTTCGTTTCCAACCGTCGTATCCACGGCCTTTGGCAAACGACCGTACCATCACGCTTTCTCGAAGAATTGCCCGAAAGCCATGTCGAGATCGCCGAGGTAGAAACATCATATGGCGGCTATGGTCAATCGCGTTTTGACCGGCAAGACCCATTTGAGAACAATTACTCAACACCCGGATGGCAGCGGGCACAGAAAAACGCCAATGATGCGACACGCAACAATTGGGGAACGCGTTCAGGCGCCCATATAGAACGCATCGGTTATGGCGAGGTCGATTCCGGTTTTGGAGCAGGAAAAGGCTCTGCAAAGGCAAAAACAATCGATGGGGAATTATTAGCCAAATCGGTTTCTTCCACAGTTTCAGCCTTCACGATCGGTGATCGTGTTTTCCATATGAAGTTCGGCAATGGCAATATCGTTGTCATCGATGGTAACAAGCTGACCATTGATTTTGATAAAGCAGGGCAAAAGCGCGTTCTTGATTCTTTTGTCGAGAAAAAAACATAACTACTTAGAAAATGGGAGCACCATGAAAAAAGTAATCACCTATTCAATTTTCGGCATGGACAAAAAAATCTATATAAGGCACTTTATTTTCGGCCTCTTTTTTTCGTATTTGTATATATTTTCAATCATAAAATGATCACTAAATTATGGGCCATGACCATTATTCTTGCCGTCAACACAGTGCTCTACCCTTATGCTCGCCTAGCTTATGAAACGGTGGTCAACTACATTGTTGGCGACAATATCATTATTTCATATTTACCAATTTTTGTCATAGTGAAATTTATAACAATGTTGCTTTGCTGGAGCTTTGCTATTTTCATCGCACCGATTGGTTGGCTACTGCTTTATTTCCAAAACAAAAAAGCATCAAACAAATCAGCAAAAGCCTGAAACAGCACAATTTTAAAAATCGGAATAGATCTATATGAAAGTCGTTATTAGAGCCATCCGCCTTATCGCCATCTTTATTGTCGCCGTCACCGGATGGAGCTGGGGACAAAATATTTCACGGGGAGATTATTCATTACCAAGACTTTCACAAATTCCGGTTTTAAACCAGCTGGCGATAAAACTTGCCGGCGGACCTTCTTTCGCGCTTTCCCCCATTAGCCTGCGTGAAGCCCATATCCAACATAAAAAGCCACAATATAAACGTGTTCTCACGGACCATAAATATCCGGACACACCACCATCAGATATATTTAATTTAGTTCACTATAAGGCGCAGGATGGTGACATGGCAGCCTATGTCACACCCGATCCCAAGGATGGAAAACAACATCCGGCCGTTATATGGCTGCATGGTGGTTATGGTGGCATTGGCCCATGGCTCTGGGAACCTTTGGATAAAGGTAATGATCAAAGCGGCCGCGGCTTGCGCGAAGCCGGTATTGTTATGATGGTGCCTTCATTTCGTGGAGAAAACCGTAATCCCGGTACATTCGAAATGTTTCTAGGCGAATTGGATGATCTGGAATTTGCTCTCAATTACCTTAAAAGCCAGCCTTATGTCGATCCAAAACGTATCTATCTTATCGGTCATAGTACCGGCGGCACCAATGTGCTGCTTGGCAATGAATATATCGATGGCTTCCGCGCCGCCTTTTCGCTTGGCGGCGTGCCGGATCTCAAAACCCGTTTAAGTTATGGCCCAACCGCTGTTGACATGCCCTTTCCTGAAACAGATGAGGAGTTCAATCTGCGTTCGCCACGTCGTTTTATCAACGACATAAAATCACCTACTTTCTATTTTGAAGGCAGCGAAAGCTGGTGGAGGGAATTTGAAGAAGTCGAACAGGTTGCACAAAACGCATCTATCCCATTCTCTATCTATGAAATTCCCGATGCCGATCACTTCAACTATCTCCATGCGGCAGTCAAACTGATTGCCGAAAAAATAGTGGCCGATACGGGTGATAAAACCAATATCACATTCTCAACAGACGATATCAAAAGCATTTCACAAAATATCGGGCGCTGACAGAAACATTGTTGATTGATTTATTTTACAAAATTGTCGACCAACAAATTCTTCACATCTTTCAACTGTCCTTGCAAAACAGCCTTGGCACCATATAATACCATGCCGGAAACTTCTCCGGCTGTAATTTTGGGCGACATAAAAGTCACTTCCACTTGGCGATAAAATCATCGACATGCATATTTTGCATATCCGGAATGGCTTCATAAAGCTCATTGAGCGACCAATTCCACCAATCAAGATCAAGCAGTTTCTGGATCGTCTCACCGCGAAAGCGCATGCGAATACGCTTGGCAGGAACACCGGCAACAATCTCATAAGGTATGACATCTTTTGTCACCACCGCATTGGCTCCCACAACAGCCCCGTGGCCAATAGTAATACCCGGTTTGATAACCGCCCCATGCCCGACCCAGACATCATGACCGATGGTGACACGCTTGTTATGGCGATATTCCCGAAAATCGGAATCAAGTGTCATAAAACGAAAATATTCATTAGGACGATAAGTCATTTTATGCTGGCTGACCCGCTGCATAGGATGTTCCAAGGCATTGATGCGTACATTGGCAGCAATCGAGCAGAAACGGCCTATATCACTATAGATCGCCTCGCCCTGACGCTCGAAGTAGGAAAAATCGCCTACCGTTACATCACGAAGGATGACACGCTCGCCGATTTCAACATAACGTCCCAGTTTCGCCCCATGTAATCTGGCTGTTGTATGAATCCGGGGTTCACTATCATGATAGCGTTGATCTGTATTCATGGCTGCGACCTTTTTTCTTTACCTTTACAGTTGAAGCGCCCTTCGCCAACCGCTATAATCTATACCAACCGCTTACACGCATTGCTTCTTTCATTATGCGCTAAAAACGTCCTCTATCTCAATCATGCTTTGCTGTTTTGGTTAAGGTCTCAAATGAAAAACGTTATATATACTGTTCTTGCTACCATTCTCTTCATTGCAGCTGTCACCAGTTACAATCATTTTTATGGTCCCAAACCCTTCGGCACGCCTTTTGAGCTAACAGATTCCAACGGTCAAAAAGTGACCTTGGATGATATTTATGCCAAACCGGCAGTCGTATTTTTCGGCTATACCAACTGTCCCGATGTCTGCCCGACAACCTTAATGGACATAACCGGCTGGATTGACAAGCTAGGCCCTGAAACTGCCAATAAGCTGGGCATATGGTTTTTTACTGTAGACCCCGAGCGTGACACTCCGGAAGTCATGCATAATTATCTGGAAGGCTTCACAAACCATATTATCGGCATCAGCGGCGATCCAAAAAAGGTTCATGAAGCTGTCAAAGGATTCAATATTACAGCTCTGCTTGTACCCGGTATCGATGGTGATTATACCTATGACCACACGGCGGCGGTATTATTGCTTCGCAAAGGTGGGAAAATGGCAGGCTACATTGCCTATGACCCCAACGGAGCAGATGAACGCCAGCAATCTGCCGTAGAGAAATTGAAAAATCTTGCCGGAGGCTGATCTTGTCGCAACACCGCCTGTCTATAAGTGCCGATAAAAAAACGGCTGAACATTATTATGCTCTTCTCGATACTGCGCTGGAAGATGATGGTTATCCCGTTGCCATCACCGAAATTGACGAAGCAAAAGCAATCTATGAAACCTCGATTTATATAGACAGCAGTGAGAGTGAAAGTCTCAAACAAAGGATGGCAACGATTATCCATGTTGCACCCAGCGCCATCGAGACAGAAATTCTGCCTGACATTGACTGGGTCAGCCATTCCCTCGCCGGTCTGAAACCCGTGCGTGCCGGCCGCTTCTTTGTTCATGGCAGCCATGACCGTGACAAGGTACAGCCAAATGATCTCGCGATCGAGATTGATGCCGGACAGGCTTTTGGCACCGGCCATCATGGTACAACGGCTGGCTGCCTTGAGATGATTGAAGATGTTTTGAAGGTTGAGAACCCGAAAAACGCACTGGATCTTGGAACCGGAAGCGGCGTCCTTGCCATTGGCATTGCCCTGATAGAACCAATCGAGATTGTTGCCAGCGATATTGATCCGATTGCTATTCAGGTCACAGATGAGAATATTGCGCTCAACAAAGTTGCCGATCATATTACAACGGTTGTGGCAACCGGCTTTGATCATCCCGATCTTGCCGCACGCGCGCCTTTTGATCTGGTCGTTGCTAATATTCTAGCCAATCCGCTGATCGAACTTGCCCCTGAAATGGCAAAAGCGCTTGCACCGAATGGCTCAATGATCCTCTCCGGCATATTGGATGAACAGGAAGCCAAAGTGGTTGAAGCCTATATTCAGGCAGGGCTTCAACACATACGCACGACCCATAAAGAAGGATGGGTCACCATCCATCTCAAACATTGATGTATAGAGCGCCCCATTCTTACGAATGGGGCTTTTTTATTCCGCCAGATGCTTATTGAAAAAGCGATCCACATCGGCAAAATGTTGCTTTGTCTCGGCTTCCGGCAAGATCATATATTGAAAATGTGATAGGCCTTCAAAAACTACCATTTCAGTTTCAACACCCGCATCCAGCAATTTGCGTTGAACACGTGCTGTATTACTCAAAAAGAGATCGCGCGTTCCTGTTGTTAAAAGCGTTGGCGGAAAATTGGAAAAGTCGCCATAGACAGGCGATAACATCGGGTCCTTTAAATCATGGCCATTAGCATAAAGCTTGGCTGCATCCTCAATCCAACTTTCATAACGATTGAGTAAATTATCAACTGTATCATTAACAAAATAGCTATCACCCGTTTTCGTTAAATCCGACCATGGCGTTCCCGGTGCAATGGCTGCTGGCAGCGGTAACCCTTCTGCCTTGGCACGTAAAACCGATGCCAGTACCAAGCCACCATCAGTTGAAGCACCGTCCAATCCTACATATTCCGGCTTATAATCTTTTATAACTTTTTTATAGACACTCATCACATCATCCAGCGCTGCTGGATAGGGATGATCGGGTGGCATACGATAATCAACCGCAATCACTTTAATATGGTTATACCCAGCCATCATCATGGCTTCATAAGCACTGGCTTTGCCCGGATTTAACACGTAGCCGCCACCATGAAAATTGAGAATGATACGATTTTTGTTTTGGGGTGCAAGTATCTCGGGCGTAACAATATAGACCGGTACATTATCAATGATCTGTTTTTCAACCTTAACTTTTAAAGCTTACTCTAAAGCCGGCAAGGACTGTTCTACCGCCGCAGCATTTTTTGCAACCCAGCTTTTCCATTCTTCAGCCGTTTGGGGACGTTCCAAAAACGCGGGATCAGGCGGTTGCTTTATCAATTTTTGTGCTTGTTGACTGATTGTTTGCGGAACCGGAAGATAGTATTCAAGAATCAAGCGACCATCTTCCTGCGCCAAAGCGCTCGATGAAAGAGGCAAAATCGACAACAATAATAAATTGATAAGAGGCGCATATTTCTTCATGAATTCTTCCTTGTTGGCCAGAATAATTTACTGATATAACAACTATATACGAACCCCATAAATGCGTTACAAGAGCAAAGAGATTTTCATGTTCCAGTCATTCGACGTCAAAAGCGACCCGACAAAATCTGCTGTCCGTGTACAAAGATTGCGTGCGGAAATAGATCGACTGGGACTTGACGGTTTTCTTGTGCCGCGTGCGGATGAATATCAAGGCGAATATGTTGCACCGCGCTCTAAAAGGCTTAGCTATACAACCGGTTTTACCGGCTCTGCTGGCATGGCTTTGATTATGAAAACAACAGCAATTATCTTTGTTGATGGCCGTTATACATTGCAGGTTAAAAGCCAAACCGATCCGGCCATTTTCCAATATGATGATCTTGTCAACCATCCTCCTGCACAGTGGTTACGAGAAAATGGCAGCGGTCTCAAAATCGGATTTGATCCATGGCTGCACACAATCGCCGATGTTGCAAATTTGAAAGATGCCTTGAAAGCAGCAAACGGCAAACTAATTGCGGTTGAGGAAAATCCGGTTGATGTGATCTGGGATGACCAGCCTGCCGCTCCCATCACACCGGTATCCATTCAACCGCTTGAATTTGCAGGTATTGAGGCAAAGACCAAGCTTGCAACACTCTGTCAAACCCTTAAGAACAAAAAGGTTGATGCCGTTGTTCTGACTGATCCATCATCCATTGCATGGACATTCAATATTCGCGGAAAGGATGTTTCCAACACGCCTTTTACGCTTTCTTTTACGATCATCTATGCTGATGGCAAGGCAGAGCTTTTCATTGAACCTGCCAAGTTAGACCAACAGGTTCGCACCTATCTTGAAGCCTCGTGTGCAATTCTGCCGCCAGAAAACTTTGTCCCCCATCTGGAAGAATTGTCCAATAAAAAACTCCATATTGCGCTTGATCCTTTATTGACGGCGGAAAAAATCCGCCAGATTATCAGCCAAAATGGCAAGATCATTGAAATGTCTGATCCTGCAAGGCTGCCCCGCGCTGTCAAAAACACAGCAGAACTTGCAGGATCACGCCATGCGCATAAGCGTGACGGTGTCGCACTGGTTCGTTTTTTTGCATGGCTTGACCGACAAAAAAGCGGCACAATGACAGAAATCAGCACAGCGCAAAAACTTGAAACACTCCGCGCAGAAACGGCCACGGAGATGGGGTCAAAGCTGGAAGACCTCTCCTTTGACACAATTTCAGGCAGCGGACCGAATGGTGCCATCATCCATTACCGTGTTACTACGCAAACCGACCGTCCCTTAAATGAGGGCGAACTTTATCTTGTCGATTCCGGTGCGCAATACCGTGACGGCACCACCGATGTCACCCGAACCGTTGCTATCGGCGAAGTGGGAGGCCAAGAAAAACGCTGTTTTACGCTCGTCCTCAAAGGCATGATTGCCATGTCGATGGCGCATTTTCCTGTTGGCACACGCGGACAGGACATTGATGTGCTCGCCCGTATCAACCTATGGAAGGCCGGGCTTGATTATGGTCATGGCACAGGCCACGGTATTGGTTCCTATCTATCTGTACACGAAGGGCCGCAAAACCTTTCAAAGCGTGGCACACAGGAACTTCTTCCCGGTATGATTATCTCCAACGAGCCGGGTTATTATCGCGAAGACGCTTTTGGCATCCGCATTGAAAATCTATTAATCGTAAAAAAAGAACAGCCTTTGCAAGGTGGCGAAATTAAAATGCGCTCCTTTGAAACTCTAACCTTATGCCCCATCGACCGGCGGCTGATTGCCGTGGAACTGCTCACACGTGAAGAGCTAAGCTGGTTGAATGCCTACCACCAGCGTGTCTGCGCTGAAATTAGCCCGCATCTTAACGAAGATGATAAAGCGTGGCTGAAAGCGGCAACGGCAGAGATATAAAAATCTCCATATAGGTACCTATCCCAATAATCCTTAAAAAAAACATGCGCTTTCTTGAAGACGCTATGACATTTGACCTTTAACGTACTGGTGAACAAATTACCTTGTTTTTATCCTCTTGACCTGCCGCGCGCGAATCTGCTCACGGAAGAAAACAAAAAGACCGCTGCCGACAACAATAATTGCACCGACAAAGGTCCAAAAATCCGGAATGCCTTTAAAGACAATATAGCCGACAATCACCGACCAGACGAGTTGTAGATAATTGAATGGCTGGATAATCGTCAATGGCGCATAGGTCAGCGCCTTGATCATCAAGAAATGGCCAAGAATGGATGTACAACATACCGAAACCAGCATCCAGATATGGGAAGCATCCATTGACACCCAGAAAAACGGCAGACCTGATGTCATAATGACCATGCCAACAATCCCGACGTAGAAAAAGGAGGTTGCCGGTTTATCAACGCCGCCGACCATTCGGGTCAAAGCCATATAAAGCGCAAAACAAATACATCCCGCCACCGCATAAGGCGCACCGGAAGATGCGACCCCCATTCCCGGACGCAGTATAATCAAAATACCGGCAAAGCCGATAACCAATGCCGACAAACGCCGCCAGCCAACCTGTTCTTTCAATAAAAAAATAGCAAATAATGTACCAAACAAAGGATAGGCTTCAAAGATCGCCGTAGCTTCGGCCAACCCCATCATCTTGAAAGCCATCCCTAACAGAATCAGTTCGGACATCAAAAGAAGCCCGCGCAGGCACTGAACCACTGGACGCTTCGATTTTATATTGGCTTTAAAACCGCCGCTCGCCTTCATCACCATGAATAGGCCAGCCAGCAAAAACGCCCAATAACGTACCATAATGATAAATGTAACCGGATAATTCACGACAAGCGTTTTGGTCATTGCATCCTGCATCGAAAAAATCAGTGTTGCCAAAACAACAAGGACAATACCAATCCAGGTGCGATTGCCATTATCAGGTATCGACGGAACGATTTTCGTTGCAGCAACAGCAACAGGCTTTTTCACGATGATGCCCCTTCTACAAGATCAAACCATTGATCTTCGCTGATGACTTCTATTCCCAATTCTTGTGCTTTGGCAAGCTTGGAGCCTGCTCCTGGCCCAGCGACGACAAGATCGGTCTTTTTAGAGACAGAGCCGGCGGTCTTGGCGCCCAATCGCTCTGCCATGGCTTTAGCCTCATCACGCGACATACGCTCAAGACTGCCTGTAAATACGATTATCTTATTGGCGACTGGCGATCCGCCAGTCTTCGGCAACTCCTCATCAAGAGGGGTTATTTCAGCCAACAAAGCGGATAAAACATCACGATTATGCGGCTCGCTATAAAAATCGACTACCGCCTCGGCAACAACAGCACCTACACCTTCGATATTGATCAGCTCTTGCCAACTATCATTGCCCTTGTCTTTTTTATCTTGTGGAATTTCAGCCGTACACGCAGCCTTTTCAAAAGATTCATAACGCTCATAAGCACGTGCCAATCGCCGCGCATTTACCTCGCCAATATGGCGGATGCCAAGCGCATAGATAAACCGGCTCAATGCAATCGTACGACGCGCATTGATAGCATCATATAATTTGCGCACGCTTGTGGTGCCAAATCCTTCAATATTTTCAAGCTTTGCCAATGATATCTGTTGGCGTTTTTCAAGTGTAAAAATATCGGCAGGCGTACGTATCATAAGTGCAGGATCGACAGCACCAAAGAAAAACTCAACCTGCTTCTCGCCAAGCCCTTCGATATCAAAAGCATTGCGCGAGACAAAATGGCGAAGCCGCTCCATGGCCTGTGCTTGACAGATCAGACCGCCGGTGCAGCGGCGGACCGCCTCCCCCTCCTCACGCACTGCATGCGAACCACAAACCGGACAAATATGCGGAAACTTGAAAGGAGCCGTATTATCAGGCCGCTTTTCCGGTACAATATCGACGATTTGTGGAATAACATCACCGGCACGCTGGACAATCACTGTATCACCAATGCGTATATCGCGTCCTTCACGGATTGGTTCGCCCTTATTGCCAATCCCCTTGATGTAATCTTCATTATGCAATGTCGCATTGGTAACGACAACACCGCCTACCGTGATTGGTTCAAGCCGCGCCACTGGCGTCAAAGCACCGGTACGTCCTACCTGTATATCAATACCGCGTAACAACGTATAAGCTTTTTCTGCCGGAAATTTATGCGCAATAGCCCAGCGCGGAGAGCGTGAAACAAAACCCAGGCGGGCCTGCAGATCAAGCCGGTTGACCTTGTAAACAACGCCATCAATATCATAATCGAGTGCAGCACGTTGTTCTTCAATCAAATGATAATGCTCAACCAGCTTTTTCGCACTGTCAAAAACCTTCATCAATGGATTGACAACAAAGCCATATTCACGAAACTTTTCCACCATATCCATTTGAGTTGATGCAGGCATTTCACTGACTTCACCCCATGCATAGGCAAAAAATTTCAATGCACGGCTAGCCGTAATGCTTGAATCAAGTTGCCGCAGGGAACCCGCTGCAGCATTACGCGGATTGGCAAATGTCGGCTTGCCTTCGGCTTCATGGCGGGCATTCAAAGCTTGGAAATCGGTACGCCCCATATAAACCTCGCCACGCACCTCCAGAATATCAGGGACCGGTCCGGTAAGTATATGCGGAATATCGGCAATCGTGAGTGCATTAAGCGTAACATTTTCGCCCACAGTGCCATCACCACGCGTTGCAGCAGAAACAAGCTTTCCCTTTACATAACGCAGGTTAAGTGAAAGCCCATCTATTTTAGGTTCGGCCGTAATCTGCAGGCATTCATCATCACCAAGGCGTAAAAACCGTCGTATACGATCAATAAAGTCAACAACATCGCTATCCACAAAAGCATTATCCAAAGAGAGCATCGGGACTTTATGGGTTATTTTTTCAAATTTTTCCGAAACCGCAGCACCGACTTTTTTCGATGGTGAATCGGGTCGCACAAGATGGGGAAAGCGCAATTCAATCGCGCTATTGCGCCGCCGCAACGCATCATATTCAGCATCCGATATTTCCGGTGCATCCTCGGTGTTATAAAGCATATCATGACGGGCAATCTCTTTTGCAAGAAATTCCAGTTCGCTTACAGCTTCCAAATCCGTCATATTATCGACAGGGGTTGTAGTCATAATTGTCTTTCAATATTCGTTTCAGCCAACATGCCGTGCATTGATAAAAGGCGCAAAGGTAAAATTTGTTGTATCCATAAAAGCGGACAGCTTTTTATATACTCCCTATAAAAGCAGGGATGACTGTCCCGATGAAGCATCAAGCAGTCTTTTGGCTGCCGCACGCGCTTCATCAGTCAAATGCTCACCCGCCAACATACGGGCAATTTCTTCGGCACGCTCTTCACGATTCATCGGCTTAACCTTTGTTGCCAGACGCCCCTCACCCACAGCCGCCTTAGAAATAAGATAATGCGCATCGGCCTTGGCCGCTACCTGCGGTGCATGGGTAACAGACAGGACCTGCACCGTTTTTGACAATCTGGCTAGGCGCTGACCGATCGCATCAGCAACAGCACCACCAACACCGGTATCAATCTCGTCAAAAACAAGGGTCGGCGCCGAACCACGATCGGCAAGCGCAACTTTAAGCGCCAACAGAAAACGGGACAGTTCGCCGCCGGATGCCACCTTCATCATCGGCCCCGGCTTGGTACCCGGATTGGTGCGCACCCAATATTCCACACGGTCAATCCCGTCAGCACTGCGTCGTTCATCATCGCGATGCATATCAACGATAAATTCTGCATGTTCAAGCTTCAGGGCCGGCAATTCGGCCATAACGGCTTCACGCAATTGTTGTGCCGCCGCATGACGGCGTTCCGAAAGCACCAAGGCTGCCTTATCATAAGTCTGGCGTACGACAACCAGCTCATCTTCAAGCTTTTTCAGTGTCGCCTCTCCGGCATCAAGGTCAATGAGCTCGGCGTCCATCTTGTCACGTAAATTACTTAAATCCTCAACCGGCACATTGAATTTTCGGGCCGCGCCACGTAAGGCAAAAAGTCGCTCTTCAACGCGTTCAAGTTCATGCGGTTCATAATCTAGTGCCCGCATAGCATTATCAATATTGTCCTGAGCCTGCGCCAAGGCATTCAACGCTTCATCAATTGCCTTGACAACCGGCACAACCAGCTCCTCGGCCTGTGCAACCTTACGTTCCAACCGACGGGCCAGATTGGCCAATACTGGTACCGGCGACTGAGTTCCGTTGAGTATTTCTCCCGCTTCATTGATGTCGGTGGCAATTTTTTCTGCCTTCATCATCGTGCTGCGACGTTCCGCCAAGACTTCCTCTTCACCCGGCTGCGGATCAAGAATTGTCAGTTCATCAACGCTGCTCCTCAGATAATCAGCCTCGCGGGCAGCTTCGGCAACACGCTTTTGATATTCATCAAGGCGAACCACCAGATCATGCCAGTTCTTATAAAGTACTTTTAAAGCTTCCACATCTGCTTCAAGACCACCGAAGGCATCGAGCAAACGACGATGCGCATCAAGATCGACAAGAGCGCGCTCATCATGCTGTCCGTGGATTTCAACAAGCTTACTACCCACTTCGCGCATCAAAGCAACACTGGTTGGCTGATCATTGATAAAAACGCGCGAGCGTCCATCCGCCGACTGGATACGCCGCAGAATCAAATCACCTTCATCATCCAGGCCATTATCTTTGATCAATTGGCGCGCAGGATGATCAAACGGCACATCAAAAACGGCACTCACCTGCCCTTGTGACTGACCATGACGCACAAGCGAAGCATCACCCCGTCCACCAAGAGCCAGAGACAGACTATCCAGCAGAATAGACTTTCCTGCGCCGGTTTCGCCCGTCAAAACCGACAGGCCCGAACCGAAGCTGATATCGAGCCTTTCGATCAGTACAATGTCGCGGATCGAAAGCTGCTGCAGCATGGACGATTAAGAGGCTTTATTCTTGGCTTTTTTTGTCGGTTTTGCAACGCTGCTTGGCGGCGGTGTATCAGATGACATTTTCGTTGGAGACGGACCAACAGCCGTTTCAGCCTTTTTGCTACCTCCAAATGCACGTGAAATCCACGAACCTTTGTTTTCTTCAGGCGACAAACCACCCTTTTGCAGCAAGCTATAGGCATCCTTATACCATTTACTATCCGGATAGTTCTGCCCCAAAACAGCAGCCGCTGTCTGTGCCTCGGTTGTCAAACCCATGGCATAATTGGTTTCAACCAAACGATACAAGGCCTCTTCAATCTGGTTGGTATTGGAATAATCTTCCACCACAGTACGGAAGCGTTTAATTGCCGCAAGATATTGCTTGCGTTCCTGATAATAACGGCCAACCTGCATTTCTTTACCGGCCAACTGCTCACGCGCAAAACGAATCTTCGTATTGGCATCTGCGACATATTCCGAATCGGGAAAACGGTCGACAACTTCCTGCATGGCAGCAATCGCGCGCTTTGTATCTTTCTGGTCACGCGTAATATCGGGAATCTGACGGAAATAGGAAAGCCCGATAATATAATAGGCATATGCCGTTTCTTCCGATGTCGGGTAGAGAGAAATATAACGCTTGGCCATATTAATGGCCTCATCATTCTTTCCTTGACGATAATTGGTGAACGCGCCCATAACCAAGGACTTACGCGCCCATTCGGTATAAGGATGCTGACGATCGACCGCTTCGAATTTTTTCGAGGCTTCACTCAAACGACCATCCTGCAAATTTGCAAGCGCCTGATTATAGAGAACGTCTGGCGGATCAATTGTTTCGACATAAGACGCAAGATCAATCTCTTTATCTTTGTTGGAACATCCAGCCAAAAGACAGGCACCGCTTAATAAAGCGGCAACAAGGAATTTCCCGCGCATTGCGGTACATTCGAATTTCGATGAAATGGACTTGGTCATTCGTTCTCCAGCCTTCCGGCATACATCAATAACAATAAGATCAACCCGCTTGTTATACTAAAAATAAGTTTCTGCCAAAACCTTTAATCACAAGCGTCCTACAGCGGCAACTGTTTTACAGGTTTCATGCACGTGAATTACAGATTTTACAAAGCTTGGTCAATCATTCTATCGCGACTGAATTATGACAACCTACAGCTTTTCAAATGATTTCAAGCGATAAATGAGGATAAAACGCCAATTTCATAACTCTGCGGACGAGACAAAAGAGCCTTAACCAATTCGGCATTCAAGCGATGCCCGCCCTTATAAGAAGAAAAACGGCCAATAAAAGGATAGCCTAAAAGGGCCATATCACCGATAGAATCAAGTAATTTATGGCGAACAAACTCATTCTCGAAATGCAAGCCGCTACGATTGATAATCTTCTGATCAAAACCGATAACAACAGAATTATCCAGAGAAGACCCCAAAGCCAGACCACTTGCCCACAGGGTTTCAACATCTTTGAGAAAGCCAAAAGTGCGCGCGGATGCAATCTCGGCAGAAAAATCATCATGATATAGGTCAAAAACAATATGCTGGCGTCCGATAAGCGGAGATGGAAAGTCGATTGTTACATCAAAAACACAACCTGTATGCGGTTCAAATTGTGCATATCCATTTTGTGTCTCGACCCGCACCATCTCCTTGACCTTGATATAAAACCGCGGCTGATCTTGTTCAAAATGTCCTGCTTTGGAAAATTTCTGCATAAAACACAAGCTGGAACCATCAAGGATTGGTATTTCATTAGCTGAAACATCAATTCTGAGATTATCAAAGTGGCTTGCATATATTGCGGCCATAATATGCTCAATCGTCTCAACGCGAACGTTACCATGTCCTAAAACCGTACAAAGATCTGTTCTACCGGTATTGGCAGATACAGCTGGAAGTTCCACGACATTATCTTGCCCATCATGACGAACAAATACGATACCATGCCCGGCAGGCGCAGGCTCAACACGTACTGTACATGGAATGGCACTATGTACACCATAGCCGAAAAACTCGACTGGCTCAGCCAATGTCGCCTGATTTTTTTTCACATTATTTCCCTTACTGTCGAAAGAGGTCAGCTTATAATAATTTCAATAAATAGCTATGAAAAATAATATCGATATCAAGCCTTAAAACATCAAAAACGACACTTATTCAAACTTAGATGCGTATATATAAAAAAGCCCTGCAATCATAAGACCACAGGGCAACGAGAAGGTTGAGGGCTTTAAAGTGCTTTTTCTAGCTGTTACGCTGACAAGCCTCTTATTATGGAAAAACAGCCCTTCGCCAGAGGCGAAGGGATTATAATTTATCAGTTGGCCTGACGACGAAGGAAAGCTGGAATTTCCAACTGGTCTTCTTCTGTCATGGCGCGAGACTGTGTGCGCATCTGGGCTTCCTGTGCCTTGCGTGGTGCATAGACAGCCGCATCAGGTGAAATACCACGCTGTGTCTGTGGCTGGACTGTACGCTGCGGCTGGGCAACAGGCTCAAGACGGGCTGTCTCATTTTCCTCATCACGATGCATCAGACTTTGCGTCAATTTCTGCCACAAGCTGCGCTGACCTTGCGGCTGGCTTTGCGTCTGCGATGAGCGGCTTGCACCAACCTGCTGGCGAGCAACCGGCGGAAAATCATCCAGTGCCGGCATACGCTGGCTGACAGGACGTTCCATCTGTTGAGCCGGTGCATGGTTGACAACAGGTTGCTGTACTGCCGATTGCGAAGCAATTGCCATATTAACCGGCGGCAGCTCGGTCATTTCATCAAGAACACGGGCTGTTGCCTCCATTGAGACAGCATTGGCAATCGGCTGAGCAACAACCGGACGCAGATTGCTACGCGGTGTTTGCGGCATACGCGAAACGGCAGAGGCTTCAGGTGCCTTAAATAGCTGGCTTTGAGGTTTAAAAGGCTCTTCAGCAGGCTGTGCCATTTCAACTTCCAAAGCTTCCATCACTTCAACCATGGCCTCGGGACGGCTTTTGGGAGCTTCTGGAGCAGCGGCTGGAATTTCAGCCTTTTTTACCGGTGCAGCAGGAGCCCGATGGGTTGAAAAATCAGTTGGCAAAGCATTTTCACCATTAGCACGATCAATACCCGTTGCAACAACCGATACCCGGATAACGCCTTCAAGTGATTCATCATCAATCGCACCAAAAATAACATTGGCATCCGAATCAACTTCTTCACGAATACGATTGGCGGCTTCATCAACCTCGAACAAGGTCATATCACGACCACCAGTGATGGATATCAACAGACCGCGGGCACCGCGCATAGATGTTTCATCCAACAACGGATTGGCAATTGCAGCTTCAGCAGCAGCCAATGCACGACCTTCGCCGGAAGCTTCGCCTGTCCCCATCATCGCACGACCCATTTCATGCATCACCGAACGCACATCGGCAAAATCAAGATTGATCAAGCCTTCTTTGATCATCAGATCGGTGATCGAGGCAACACCCGAATAAAGCACCTGATCAGCCATGGCAAAAGCATCAGCAAACGTTGTTTTTTCATTGGCAATACGGAAAAGATTCTGATTTGGAATAACAATCAGCGTATCAACACATTGCTGCAATTCCTCAATGCCGGCTTCAGCCGTTTTCATACGGCGCGCACCTTCAAAATGAAAAGGCTTGGTTACCACACCAACCGTCAGAATACCTTTTTCACGTGCAGCACGAGCAACAACAGGCGCAGCGCCTGTACCTGTACCACCGCCCATGCCGGCCGTGATAAATGCCATATGTGAATTAGAAAGCTGATCAATAATTTCATCAAGGCATTCTTCAGCAGCAGCACGGCCAACTTCGGGAAGCGCTCCAGCGCCTAGCCCTTCGGTAACAGCCTCACCCAGCTGGATCACTCGTTCAGCCTTTGACATGGTCAAAGCCTGCGCATCTGTATTGGCCACAACGAAGTCAACACCCTGCAAACCGGCATTGATCATATTATTGACAGCATTACCGCCACCACCACCGACACCAAAAACGGTGATACGCGGCTTCAATTCGGTAATGTCCGGCCGATGCAGATTAATAGTCATAATTCAATTCCTTCTCAAGTATACCGCAAGCCCATAGCGGTTCATTGTTTGTCTTAAACTCAAAGCACTAAAAAATCGTTAGGACTCAAAAACTATCGCGCAGCCATTGGCCGACACGTTGAAAACGCCCCCCCGTGCCCGTCATACGATTTTGTGCGACACGAATTGATGTTTCTGCAAAACCCGCAGATTGCGGATAAATCAAAAGCCCGACAGCCGCTGAAAATGCGGCCCCCTTGGCCGTACTGGGCAAACCGGACACCCCAAGTGGTCGTCCGATACGCACATTGCGCCCCAATATCTTACGTGCAACTTCCGGCAACCCCGTCAATTGACTGGCGCCACCGGTCAGCACAATACGTTTACCGACCACATGGCCATATCCCGAACGGTTAAGACGATCCCGTACCATTTCCAACGTCTCTTCGATACGGGCAGCGATAATCCGGCTCAACACACGACGAGGGAATTGCGTCTCATGCTGCTCACCGGCAATCGGTGCAATTTCAATCATATGATTGTCTTCAACACCACCCGCAAGCGCCGAGCCATGCATCACCTTAAGCCGCTCAGCCGCTTCAACCGGCGTTGAAAAACCACGCGCGATATCCAGCGTCACATGATTACCGCCGACAGCAATCGCATCGGCATGGACAAATTTACCATCCATAAAGACAGAAACACTGGTTGCCCCACCGCCAAGATCAATACAAGCCGCACCGATACGCGCCTCATCCTCGACCAAAGCGGCAAGACCGCTTGCAAATGGCGTTGCTACCATAGCTTCAACAGAAAGATGGGCGCGATTGACACAAAGCTCAAGATTACGCAACAACGCTGAATCAGCACTTAAAACATGCACATCAACACCGAGATTTTCCCCCATCATTCCCAAGGGATCATCAACACCTGTCTCACCATCAAGAGAAAATGATATCGGCAAAGAATGGACAATATGACGATCAACGGCAAAAGCCTTGCGCGACACCTCGGCAAGCGCCATACGAATATCACGTGACCTTGCCTGACCATTTTCCAACACAACAGAGCCACTGACCATCTCGCTTTTCAGACGGCCAGACGAGAAATTAACAATAAGCGAGTCAACAATCAGACCCGACATACGCTCTGCTGCATCCACAGCCAGACGTACCGACTGTTCTACAGCCGACATATCAACGACAACACCTGACTTGATACCACGCGAGCGTTGCACGCCGAAACCGAGCACTTCCATTGCGTGGGTGCGGCCATGCAAATATTTGCCACCATCGAGCGGGCGCAGCTTGGCAATAATACAAACAACCTTGGTCGAACCAATATCAAGAACCGTCAAGAAACGTGTTTTACGGGAGCCCCCATGCGATGAACCAAGAATATTCATGCCCGACCTGCTTTCTTCGCCTTTTCCTGACGTTCCAATTCTTTGACTGTTTGCGCACGACGCTCCATAGCCCCCGGTGTCAACGCCACAGTCACCCGATCATCAAGGCGAAGATCAACGCTGGACACATCACGCGACAACACACCCGCCGCATCGGCATCGGCAAAAAACGCCTTCAATCGTTCTTCAACGGCAAACTCGGGCAACTTGACCCGAACACCATTATCGAGAAGCACATCCCAGCGACGACCACCAACACGGATATAAGCGCGCGCATGATCATAGATCGCAGGAAACGAAGCCATCTGCTCCATAAAACCTCTTGCCTTGTCCTCAGCACCACGCCCAACCAGCAAAGGCAGACCATCGGCCAATCCTGCACGGAATGGTACAATCACCCGTCCCTGCCCATCAACAATATCCATCTCGCCATCATGCTGCCAAACCGCAAAGGGCACACGCTCCACCAAGGAAATCCGCACGCGGCCAGGATAGACCTTTTGCACATCGACACTTTGAACCCACGCAAGCTGCGACAAGACATCCCGCGCATGCGCCACATCAAAACCGATCATCGAGGTCTGACCATCAAGCCCCAAAGCACCGAGAATATCGATTTCAGAAAGACGATGATTACCAACCACATCGATATCTTCAACAGCAAAACCGGCTGTCGACGTTGCTGCATTAACAACATCATCGGTATGCCCACCAGCAACAATACCATACACAGAAGCCGCCGAAAAAATCGCAACAACGCCCATCGTCCCGGCAAAACGTGGAAGACGCATATCGGTAAGAACAAAACGATGGAATGAATGACGCAACCGACGATAAAGACGCGTCAAAACCGACGCACCTACCACCCGTCCACCCCAATCATTCCGATCATTCAACGCATGCATGACGCGTCCTCTACCATCCACCGGACAATATCCTCAAAAGACTGCCCTGCAACCTTCGCAACATCAGGCACAAGCGATGTCGGCGTCATGCCCGGCTGGGTATTAATCTCCAACCAAACAAGTTCGCCCCGATCTTCATCATAACGAAAATCCGAACGACTAACGCCGCGACAGCCAATAGCCTGATGCGCACTCAACGCCATCCTTTGCACATCTTGGTAAATATTTGATGAAAGCGCAGCCGGACAAATATGTTTTGAGCCGCCCGGCTTATACTTTGAATCATAATCATAAAATTGAAACCCTTCTTCAGGCACAATTTCACAGACATCCATCACCATATCACCAATCACAGGACAGGTAAATTCACGACCGGCCACATATTTCTCCACCATGACAATATCGCCATAGCGCCACTCGGACCCACGCAAAATCTGCGGCGGCGCTGACTGCCCCTCACGCACAATCACCACACCGAAGCTCGAACCTTCACTAACCGGCTTAACAACATAAGGCAGAGCAATAGGATGATCCTGACCAATATCAAAACGGCTCATCACCCTTGATGACGCCACACTAACGCCAGCAGATGCCGCAACAATTTTAGCCCGCCCCTTATCCATCGCCAAAGCCGACGCCATAACACCGGAATGCGTATAGGGAATCTGCAGATATTCAAGAACACCCTGAATCATCCCATCCTCACCAAATGGCCCATGAAGCGCATTAAAAGCAATATCCGGACGCAAATGAGAAAGCACCGCCGCCACATCACGTCCGACATCAACCGAACTAACGCGATAACCAAGTGCTTCCAGCGCCGCCGCACAAGCCTTGCCTGACGACAGACTAACCGGACGCTCCGACGAAAAACCACCCATCAACACAGCGACATGCTTGGCCATAAGAATCCCTCAAACACCACATATAGTCCCCACCACTCTTAACATCACCATCCCTAGATGAATTACGATTCATCCTTGCGAATCAATAAGGTAGCGTTTGATCTCAGTGAATCAGAGAGTTGATTCCATGACAAGCCCTACAAAGCCACATGCAACGGCAAATCGCTATTCATACGATTCATCCCCTTGAAATGACTCAAAAAAAATTTCATATTTTTTTAACAAGCACAGCGCTCAAATAGCATCCGAGACAACAACACGGTTTTTCACCAAACGCAGATCGCCTTTTTGATTGTGGCCCGCCTCGCACCAACCTTGACTTAAATAAAAGAATTGCGCCCTTGAACTGGGCTCTGTTTCAAGCCAGATCATTGAATGATAGCCAAAAAGATAGTCTTCGGCCTTTTTTAATAGCTGACGTCCGATTCCCAGCCCCTCAAAAGCGCAATCCATGAAAACCGCAAAAAGGCAGGCATCCTGCCGATCCGCCATCGAAAAGCCAACAATACGTCCACCCATATCGGCCACCCATGCGCTAGGCTCGGCCACGATCATATCGGCAATCGACTGCGGCGTAATACCGAGTGCGGCCATTTCCTCAATGCTCATATGGTTTTCTTTAACGGATGTACGAATGCGTATAACAGCAGCAATGTCAGCAACGGTCATAAGGCGTATAATTACATTCATGAAACAACAAAGGGCTTAACAATACGGTCTGCCTCAAACAGACCGATACGCTGGATTTCCCAATGCAGGTCATGACCGGAATGTTCATAAACCCTCTGGCGCACTGTCTCACCTAAAAGTTCAAGATCATAAGCCGTCGCTGCACCGCGGTTGATCATAAAATTACAATGCATCTCGCTCATCTGCGCATCACCGACCATAAAACCACGGCATCCCGCTGCATCAATTACCTTCCACGCAGATATTCCTTCAGGATTGCGGAAGGTTGAACCACCGGTTTTTTCCCGAATAGGTTGCACCATTTCCCGATGATGGGCAACCTCATCCATCGCTTTCTGGATATCCTCACGGCGCCCCACCTCACCTTGCATCAGGGCCGAAACAAAAATAAATCCATCCGGTGTCTGCGAATGACGATAAGCATAATGCATATCATTGACATCAAGCACATGACGCTTGCCGTGCCGGTCAAGAGCATGAACCTCGACAACGCGCTCGCAGGTTTCAACACCATTAGCACCGCCATTCATTTTCAAAGCACCACCCAGATTGCCGGGAATACCATGATAGAAATGAAATCCGGCAATCGATGCTTCCAATGCAGCCATGGCCAGCTTTTTGTCTGGCGTTGCGGCACCCGCACACAAATGCCGATCATCCATCTGCTCGACATGACCAAAACCTTTGGCCGACAATCGTATAACAACACCCTTGATACCGCCATCACGGATCAACAGATTGGAACCAATACCAACAACGGTGACAGGCACCTCCGCAGGTATCTGCTGTAAAAAATAAACGAGATCATCTTCATCGGCAGGTTGAAAGAAAATTTCGGCCAGACCACCTGTACGAAACCATGTTACCTTGCCCATATCGACATTGGCAGCAATCCGCCCACGCAATTGCACTAATAAAGGTTGCAATTGCGCCAATAAAGCCTCACCATCAATGAGCGGATATTGTGCCATCAGCTATCCAGTTTAGCCAACTCTTGCGGCAAAGCATAGGCCCATTGGGTAATATTGCCCGCCCCCAGAAAAACAACATAATCACCCGGCTTGGCAATATCGTGGACAATTGGCGCTATATCCTGCGGCCCTTCGATCAGACGCGCATCACGATGTCCGCCAGTCTTAAGGCGTTCGACCAAAGTCTTTGAATTGGTACCTTCTATCGGATCCTCACCGGCTGTATAAACTGGTGCGATCATGACCGTGTCAGCATCATTGAAACAAGCGGCAAAATCATCCATCAAATCATGTAGACGGGTATAGCGATGGGGTTGTGCAATCGCAATAACACGTCCCTTGACACTATCGCGCGCGGCTTTAAGAACAGCCTTTATTTCAACCGGATGATGGCCATAATCATCAAAAATATCGACACCGTTCCAACTGCCCGTATAGGTAAAGCGGCGCTTGACGCCACCAAACGAAGCGAGTCCCTTTATAATCGCCTCATCTGAAATTCCCAATTCATGGGCAACAGCAATTGCTGCGGTTGCATTGGAAACATTATGGCGACCGGGCATTGGTAAAACAAGGTTCTTCATCTCGACGATCGCCCCTGTCTTGCGACTGCGGATTGTAACATCAAAATGGGAATGGGCACCTTCCGTATGATGATTTGAAAAGCGTACGTCTGCCTGCGGATTGGCGCCATAAGTGACAATACGGCGATCATCAATGCGTCCCACCATATTCTGCACTTCAGGATGATCAAGACACATCACGCCAAAACCATAAAACGGAACATTTTCGACAAATTGGCGAAAGGCCTCACGCACAGCATCGAAACTGCCGTAATGATCCAAATGTTCAGGATCAATATTAGTTACGACAGCAATATCGGCAGGAAGCTTGAGAAAAGTACCATCACTTTCATCAGCCTCAACCACCATCCAGTCACCTCCTCCCATACGGGCATTGGTGCCGTAAGCATTGATGATACCACCATTTATAACGGTAGGATCAAAACTACCAGCCTCCAACAAGGTCGCAACCATGGATGTCGTCGTTGTCTTACCATGCGTTCCACCAATGGCGACAGCCTGACGGAACCGCATCAACTCTGCAAGCATTTCGGCTCGGCGCACAATTGGCAAGTGACGCTCTTTGGCTGCAGCATATTCAGGATTATTCTTCTTGATAGCTGTAGAAACAACGACCACTTCCGCTTTACCGAGATTTTCAGCCTTATGACCGATAAAAGTTTCGATCCCTTTAGCGCGCAACCGCTCGACATTGGCATTATCAGCCTGATCAGAACCTTGCACCTTATAGCCTAGATTGTGCAACACTTCGGCAATACCGCTCATACCGATACCACCAATACCGATAAAATGGACGAGACCGATGTTTAGCGGCATTTTCATGTCAGTTGATCCTTTATCTCTGCAAGCGGTTTATCCGCTATCAATCCTTCTGCCAGATCCGCTAAAAGTACAGCAGCATCCAGTCGCCCGACCTTTTTAGCAGCCTCGGCTTGTGTCATCAAAAAGTCTGGCATTCTCATTGCCGCTTTTATCACATCACACATACGCTGGGGGGTAAGTTCAGCCTGTTCAACAACTTTTACACCACCACATTGCGCCAAAGCAGCAGCATTAGCAGCCTGATCATGGTCCAGTGCATAGGGATACGGCACAAGCAAGGCCGGACGTCCGATAGCGGCAATTTCAGAAACAGTAGAAGCACCGGAACGCGCTATAATGAAATGTGCTTTCGCTATACGCTCAGCCATATTATCAAAAAACGGAGCGATCTCGACATGAATTTCCAGTTGCTGATACATTTCATTCAAAGCAGCCTCATCATGACGTGACTGCTGAACCAGATCAAGACGCTTGAGACTTTTATGATCAAGGTGCTTCAAAGCCTGCGGCATGATTTCATCAAAGAAACTTGCCCCTTGACTTCCACCAAAAACCAACAGATTGAACCGTCCCTCATCTTCAGCAGGCCGATAATCTTTTTTGGCCGCATCAACAACACTTTCCCGTACTGGATTACCCGTTACAATAATTTTGTCGGCATATGCCCCTTCCGGACTTAAAAAACCGCCGGCAATGGCATCAACCCGTGCGGCAAGCGCCTTATTAGCCCGCCCCATAACACCATTCTGCTCATGAATCAGTGTTTTAATACCGGCAGAACTTGCAGCATAAAGTGGCGGCAATGTTGGATAACCGCCAAAACCGATCACCAATTTTGGTTTCAGCTGGCGATAAAGGGCACGGGACTTTCTAACACCCGACAATAGCTGCCATAATGTTTTTGCTAATGAAAAAGGGTTCTTGCCAGTGATGGTTGCTGAAGGAATGACATGGACATGCCCGTTGGCAAAGCCCTTAGCAAAGCGCTTGGCCCGTTGATCTGTCGCCAGATGGACATTGTAGCCGCGTTTTGACAACTCATCGGCGCAAGCTTGCGCTGGAAAAAGATGGCCGCCGGTTCCACCAGCACAGACAATAATTGTACCGCGATCCGTCATCATGCTACCCCTGCTGTGCCATCATGGTGGGCATTGATGCCGACAATCGGGCCTCTGGACGACGCCGTGTCAAACTGAGAAGAACACCCATACTAATTGCAATCGCAACAAAAGAAGATCCCCCATAAGAAATGAAAGGAAGCGTCATGCCCTTGGGAGGCATCAAATGCAGATTAACCGCCATATTGATAATAGACTGAAGCCCGAAAATCATCGCAATACCCGTAATTGCATAACGTTTAAAAAGATCACGCTCTTTGGCGGCAACACGCATCGAATGCACTACAATAAAGGCAAAAAGAAGCACGATAATAATACATAGGATAATGCCGTATTCTTCTGCTGCGACAGAAAAGACAAAATCGGTATGGCTATCAGGGATAAACCGTTTGACGGTCCCCTCACCCGGCCCCTGCCCAAGCCAACTACCGTTGAGAATAGCCTTTTCACCTACAGCTGTCTGAAACGCTTTTTCTCCACCAAGAAAATCATTCACACGCTCATGTACATGGTGGAATGTCATGTAAGCACCAAATCCACCGACAACAGCCAGCGCGATAAACAATACCACAACAATAACCGGCATACCGGCAAGAAAGAAAACACCGCCCCATGTCGCACTGATCAACATGGTCTGTCCGATATCACGCTGCAACACGAGCACCGCTGCACAAGCCAAGAAAAGTATGGCGGACAAAATAATATTCTTGAGGTTCCCAGCCTTTGACTGCTGAGCAAAAAACCATGCCGTCAAAACAATAAAGGCCGGTTTGACAAATTCTGAGGGCTGCAAGCTGGTGAACCCCAAATCAATCCAGCGACGAGCCCCCTTGATCTCCATACCAAACAGCAAGGCACCAATCATCAACAAAAAAGCACAGATAAAAAGCAATGTACAAAAACGTCTGATATTTTGTGGTGAAAAAAACGACACCATAATCATCACAACAAGAGCAGGAATGGCAAACACGATCTGCTGGCGCGCAAAATGAAAACTGTCAGCGATATTGATACGTGCGGTAATTGCAGGACTGGTTGCAAATGAAAGAAGAATACCAAGCCCCATCAACATAAGACAGGCCGCCAATATGGCACGGTCTATTGTCCACCACCAATCGGCAATCGGGCCACGATCCGCACGTGAGATCATGTTCTATCCTCTCATAATCAAGAAACCTTGCGACAAAGCGCAGTCAAAACCCGATTATAAAACGAAACAGATACCGGATGGTTAACGCGATTATAAGAAGTTTTTATAATGCATTGACAAGGCTGACAAAGGCAGCCCCTCTGGCACCGTAATTCTTAAACTGGTCATAGCTAGCGCAGGCTGGCGACAATAAGACAGCACATTCATCATCACCGGCATGAGCAGCGTCATATGCAGCCTGACGCACAGCAACCTCAAGTGTACCCGCCATTGAAATTTCAAATGCGCCATCAATTGTACGGGCAAAACTTTCAGCAGCATCGCCGATGAGATAGGCTTTGCGTATTTTTGGGAAAAAGGACTTCAAGGCTTCAATCCCACCTTCCTTGGCAAGCCCCCCGATAATCCAGTATATATGATCAAACGTCGCCAAGGCTGGCGCACTGGCTTCCGCATTAGTTGCCTTGCTGTCATTGATAAAAAGCGTGTGCCCTATTTTACGCACCTGTTGCATACGATGCGGTAGACCGGGATAGCTTGCAAAAGCGCCATACAGATCGTTAATCCCAATATCGAATCTATCAATGGTCGCCAAAGCCATCAGGGCATTTTGTGCATTATGCCCCCCCCGCAACGATGCAATGCCTTCCAATGACAAACGCTGCTGACGCACCCCATTTTTGACCGAATAAAGCTGTGTTCCTTCAGCAAAATAACCGTCTTGCACCAGAACCTTTTCCTTGGAAACCGGATAAACTTTATGACCTGCTTTTTGCAATTTTTCAAAAATGGCCTGACAATGCACATCATCGACCGCAACCAACGCTGTTTCAGCCTGTTTTACCAATCTTTCCTTGATTGCACAATAATGCGCAAAACTACCATGACGATCAATATGGTCAGGTGTCAGATTGAGCAATATCCCGACACTGGGATTCATAGAAGGCGTCAGATCAATCTGGAAAGATGAACATTCAATGATATAAATTCTGTCTTTTGCGAAAGGCGCAAGCGCCAAAATAGGCGTACCGATATTACCGCCCATCTGGGCATCACAACCCGCCTCACGCAAAACATGGTCAATCAGCGCTGTTGTCGTCGACTTCCCATTGGTACCTGTAATCGCCACAAAGGGACAATCATGACCATCCTGCCCATTAGCTTCAAGATAATGATTGCGCTGGCGGATAAAAAGTTCGACATCACCGATGATTTCAACATTATAGCGCTTAGCTTCTTCAACGGTCCAATGCGGCTTGGGATGGGTTAATGGAACACCCGGTGCCAAAACCAGAGCACTGAACACCGACCAATCCACCTGATTAAGATCGATAACAGGCACATCATGTTCACGCGCATTTTCACGCGCCTGTTCATTATCATCCCATGCCGATAACTGCGCTCCACCTTCAACCAGTGCCTTGGCTGTTGCCAACCCCGAGCCACCAAGCCCGAACAAGGCAATGTTTTGTCCTTTAAAGCAATCAACAACAATCATAACATCAACGCAGTTTCAGGGTGGAAAGACCAATCAAGGCCAGAATAATGGATATAATCCAGAAACGGATAACAACCTGACTTTCTGTCCATCCCTTCTTTTCAAAATGATGATGGATAGGCGCCATGAGGAAAACACGCTTACCGGTCATCTTGAACCAGCCAACCTGAATAATAACCGAAAGCGCTTCCATCACAAAAAGACCGCCTATAATAGCCAGAACAATCTCGTGTTTGGTGGCCACAGCCACCGCACCCAACATACCGCCCAACGCCAATGAGCCGGTATCTCCCATAAAAATGGCGGCAGGTGGTGCATTAAACCATAAAAATCCCAATCCGGCACCAATGACTGCACCTAGAATGACGGCAAGTTCGCCTGTACCCTTGACATAGGGGATTTGCAGATAATCAGCAAAAACAATATTACCGGAAAGATAAGCGATTACCGCAAAAGAAGCGGCAGCCACCATAACCGGCACGATGGCAAGACCATCAAGCCCATCAGTGAAGTTGACCGCATTACCGGATCCAACCATAACAACCGCAGCAAAAGGAATAAAGAAGACACCGAGATTAAGAACATATTCCTTGAAAAAAGGCAGCCCCAGATCAGAAGATCCGGCAAGCATAATAACCAGCCCCGCAATGGCCGCGATAATAAATTCAAGCCCCAAACGTGCCTTGCCTGAAAATCCCTTGTCACTCTGTTTAGTTACCTTGAGATAATCATCATAAAAACCGATTGCCCCGAAAGCCAGCATGACAATCAAAACAACCCAGAAATAGACATTGATAAGATTACCCCAAAGGAGTGCCGAAACAGTTGTCCCACACAAAATCATAAGGCCGCCCATCGTCGGCGTACCGGCTTTTTTAAAATGGGTTTGCGGCCCATCGGCACGGATCGGCTGCCCTTTACCCTGTCGTACTTTTAAAGAAGCAATAATACTAGGGCCGAATAAAAAGACGATCAAAGCAGATGTAATCATCGCGGCAGCCGTTCTAAACGTAATATAACGAAAAACCCCGACTCCCGGCAGAGACGCGATATAACGAAAAAACGCAACGCCCGGCAGATAGTCGTTTAAAAGGGACAATAACATCAACATCTGCGCGGTTCTCCGGTCCGTTTAGTATCTTATGCAGCCAACGGCTTATAGCGCTCAAGTAAGGCGGCGACAATAGCCGAAGAGCGGATAGAATTGGATGATTTGATCATGATCACATCACCATCACGAATATCATGGCAAATAGGCTCAATCAGCGCTTTCGCATCGGCTTTCCAAACTGTGGAAAGCTCATCGTCAACATCCCGCTGCAAAGCCTGCATCTCGTGGCCAATCAGATAAAGCTGATCAATAGCCGCCTTTACAACGGGCTCCTTTAAAGAACGATGTAAATCTTTCGAGAAAGAGCCCAATTCCAGCATGTCGCCCAGAACAGCAATACGCCGGCCACGTTTATGAACTTCGGTATTGTTCAACAAATCCAAAACGGCCACCATGGAAGTCGGGTTGGCATTATAGCTTTCATCAATCAAGGTAAAACTACCGCCATTGGGCAAACCAAGCCGATAACGTGCACCACGGCCTTTTTCCGCACTGAAGTTGGCCAAATCCAACGCCATCATAGCCGGATCAGCACCGAGCAAAACACCCGCACCAATAACAGCCAATGCATTTTGCACCATATGACGTCCGGGAGCACCAATCTTGATCAGTGCTTCTTCTCCTTTGAGAGACATTTTTATACACGAACATTCCGGCATCAAACGATAGTCAAGCAGGCAATAATCAGCGCCCTTGGCCTCACCAAAAGAAGCGATGGTCTTAACCCTGCATTTTTTCGCTTTTTGAGAAAGATAACTGAAAAATTCATCATCATGGTTCAACAAGGCGATAGAACTTTCACTCATCGTCTCAAAAATCTCGGCCTTAGCATCGGCGATCTCTTCAAGACTTTTAAAATATCCCATATGGACGGCGGCAATGCGGGTAATAATGGCAAGATCGGGCTTAACCATGCCCACCAAATGGCGGATTTCCCCAGCATGGTTCATACCGATTTCAAAAATACCATAATTGCTATCTGCAGGCATACGCGCCAACGTCAACGGCACGCCCCAATGATTATTGAACGATGCCGGATTGGCATGAACCTTGCCCTGCCCTTCAAGACAATGACGCAATGCCTCCTTGGTTGTTGTCTTACCGACAGAACCGGTTATCGCAATAATTTTTGCCTGTGACCGGGCCCGAGCGGCACGTCCAAGCTGCTCCAACGCCACCAAGGCATCATCGACAACAATAATCGCAGCCGCAGACTTAGCAAAATCCGCTTCATGCGCCTTATCGATAACCAATAAAGACGCACCATTCTCAAAAGCCTTGAGACCAAAATCATGACCATCGAACTGGTCACCCTTGATACAGAAGAAAATATCACCTTTTTCAACCGTACGACTATCGATAGATACACCTGAAAACCCATCAGCAACCGGTTGCCGAATTTTACTATTCAGTGCTTTTTCAACATCTTGAGCAGTCCATAAATAGGTCATGATTTTATTGAATCCAGAGCATAAAGAGCTTCTTGTTCATCCGAAAAAGGAAAAGTTTGAGAACCGATAATCTGGCCATTCTCATGCCCCTTGCCAGCCACAACCAGCGTATCACCCTCGCGCAGCATGCCAACCGCATACTGGATCGCCTCACGACGATCCGCAATTTCCATCGCGTCAGGAGCCGCATCTAATATTTCACGACGAATAACTTTGGCATCTTCACTGCGTGGATTATCATCCGTCACAATAACAATATCAGCTTTATCCGTGGCAATCTTACCCATAATAGGACGCTTGCCCTTGTCACGATCTCCGCCACAGCCAAACACAACGATCAAACGACCGCGGGTAAAAGCACGCAAGGATGAAAGTACATTTTCCAGCGCCTCCGGCTTATGGGCATAATCAACATAGACCCGTGCACCTGCAGGCGTAGCGCCAATCATTTGCAGCCGTCCCGGTGCGCCATGGAGACGCTCCAACATTTTAACGACAGCTTCTTCGACAACTCCTGTGGTAATAGCAAGGCCAGCAGCAACAAGTGCATTCGAAACCTGAAAACAACCAGCCAACGGCAACATGAATTCATATGTCCGGCCATCAATCTCGATTTCGACATATTGACGTAATTGTTCCTGTTCAACTCGTTTAAGCTTGATGAAATTGCCCCGTCGTCCCACACTCAACACCTGACGACTAGCTTTTTTAACATGGGCAATAGCACGCTCGCTAAATACATCATCCGCAAAAATAACAGCTGGCGCATCACGCGGCAAAAGCGTATCAAACAACCGCATTTTAGCCTTGAAATAATCATCGACCGTAGCGTGATAATCCATATGATCACGGCCAAGATTAGTGAAAGCGGCTGAGGCCAGACGCACGCCATCCATACGGCATTGATCGATACCATGGGAGGACGCCTCAAGCGCAACATGGGTAACGCCATCATCAGACAATCTCTTCAACAAAGCCTGCAGCGTAACAGGGTCAGGCGTAGTCAAGGAACCATATTGTGTATATTTATCAGACTTAACCCCGACTGTACCAATACTAGCGGCAGAAAAACCCGTACCCATCCATATCTGACGTAAAAAGGAAGCCACAGAAGTCTTGCCGCTTGTACCGGTAACAGCGGCAACAGCCTCGGGCTGGGCACCATAAAAACGCGCTGCGGCAATCGCCAAACGGTGACGGATATTATCAGCCTTTATAATCGGCACAGACTTATCGGATATCTCGACCTGATGGTCACAAATGATTGCGGCCACGCCCCTCTTGATCGCATCGTCAACATAATTCGTTCCATCGGCATGACTACCTTTGGCTGCAAAAAACAACGAGCCTTTATGCACCTGACGTGAATCGGCGGTAATATCCGAAACATCTACATCGGGAATCCTACCTTCTATCCCTTTAGCTTCAATTAATCGCTCGAGTTTCATTCCTCTTCCCACTAATCATTATTTGATGTTTCAGGCAAATTCTGACCAGCCGTCAAAATCGGCTTATATTCCTCGTTAAAGTCCGGTCTCACGCCCAAAAAGGTCGCTGATCGACGAATAATATTAGCAACCATCGGGGCAGCATTAAGGCCAGCCGTTGCGCTAAATTTGCCTTCCTCCGGTTTAGGCTCATCAATGATGGTCAAAACCACATATTGCGGGTTTTCAATCGGGAAAGATGCCAAAAACGCATTAAAGCGCACATTATTGGCATATTTGCCATTAATTACCTTTTCAGCGGTCCCCGTCTTACCACCAACCCGATAGCCATCAACACGCGCACGCCGCCCTGAACCAATATCGGCATTCAGCTTATAGAGATAACGCATGTCACGACTCGTTTCGTCCGAAACAACACGTGTTGAATGGGCCATAGCATCCGCCACACTGCGCTTGAGAAAAGTCGGTTCGAAAAGATGCCCGCCATTCATCAATGCAGCGGCTCCTACGGCTGTCTGCAAAGGTGTCGTCATCATACCGTGACCAAATGAAATCGTCATCGAATTAACTGTTTTCCAAGGATGCGGCTCAACCGGCCGAGCAACTTCAGGCAGCTCTGTCTTCATACGATCCAAAAGCCCCATCCGCTTGATAAACTCACGATGGCCGTCAATCCCGACTTCCAATGCTTCCTTGGCAGAGCCAATATTGGAAGAATAGATAAAAATTTCCCAAGCAGTAAGCGGACGATATTTACCATGGAAATCCTTAATAAAACGACCACGTCCAGCCGCAAGGGGCTTGGAAGCATCAATAACGCTATTGAGATGGAACTTGCCTGAATCCAATGCCATAGCGGTCGTAAAAGTCTTAATTGTCGACCCCATCTCGTAAGTACCCGCACTCATTCGGTTAAGCCGGTCTTTTTCCAAAGCGTTATATGGATTATTGGGATCAAAATCCGGCATGGATACCATTGCAATAACTTCACCAGTTTTGATATTGAGGACAACCGCACCAGCAGCTATCGCCTGATAGCGTTCCATGGCTTTCGCCATTTCATCGCGCATAATCGCCTGCACCCGCACATCAATGGACAGTTTAACAGGCTGCAATGCCGATTCATTCACAAGACCGGCTGCACGCAAATCGCTCAGACCAGCCTGATCGATATATTTTTCCATACCGGCAATCCCCTGATTGTCGATATTAACCAGACCCAATATATGCGACGCAGTTGGCCCGCCCGGGTAAAAACGTTTGATTTCAGTACGAAAACCGATGCCGGGAATACCCAACGCCATGATTTGCGCTTTCTGAGTCGGTGTCAGACCGCGCTGGACCCACGCAAAAGCCGCATTGCTTTTCAGCTTTTTATAGGTACTGCGCCAATTAAGGTCAGGCAGCACCTTGGATAAAAGCTCGATAGTTTCATTGGGCTCTACAATTTTTCTCGGTTCCGCATAAAGTGAGAACGTCTTGATATCGGTTGCCAACAGCTCGCCATTACGGTCGACAATATCAGGCCGTGAAGCCGAAATATGAACTTCAGGTCCCTGCGTTTCGACCTGTTTTTCGCTTTCAATACCGTAATAGACAAGGCGGGCACCGATAACAGCATAAACCCCGATAAAACAGGTTGCAATCAAACCCAAACGACGGCGGCTGCTTACCAAACGGTCGACCGGCTTTTTCGTCGATGATGTTTTTGAACCTTTATCATGACCAGCACCAAGCGTTTTTTTATTTTTCATAAAATTTATCATGGCCGTACACTGCCTGTCATTATTGTATCAACCGCCGCGCCCTTACGTCGGGCAGCAGCCAGCAATTCACTTCCTTCGTCTATATCGCTGTCCTTAATGAGATTTTCGATCTGATCCGGCAACCGTTCAGGCACATCCTTGAAACTTACAATCTGGCGCGGCTCTATGGTTTGTAAGTCCAGCTGCACAGCATAACGCTCTACCAATTGTTGCATACGGATTGGCTGCGTCATCAAAGCCCAATCGGCTTGCAATAGACGGATTGTGTTCTGTTCGGCCTCGATCTGGCGCTCGATATGACGTACTTCATCAATACGCTTTTGCGCATCATATTTGACCTTGTAGGTTACACCGGCGACTGCAATCATCAGCACCACCAGAACCATATCAAAAGTACGAAAAAGCGTCATAACTCAAATCCCGTCTTCTATGGCCAGATCAGGAACGCCGAAAATCGACATATCCTCTTTCTGGACCGGATATTGTGTACGCACTCCGACACGAAGTTTGGCAGAGCGCGCGCGCGGATTGAAACTGATTTCTTCCTCGCTTGCTGTTTTTGCACCTTTAAACAAAGGAATAAAAACCGCCTGCTGCTCATGCCGGTCCGGTAAATGGCGCGATGCATTGACTTTACCTGATCGGGCGTTAAAAAATCGTTTGACCATACGATCTTCAAGAGAATGGAATGTTACCACCGCAAGCCTACCGTCCTTTTTCAAAACACGTTCGGCTGCAAAAAGTGCGCGCGCCAATTCACCCAACTCATTATTGACGTAAATGCGCAAAGCTTGAAAAACCCGGGTTGCCGGATGAATATGATCCCCCGGCTTGCGCCCGACAAGCGCCTCAATAGCATTGGCAAGATCAAGGGTGCGCTCAAACGGTTTTTGCGCCCGCTTCTGCTCGATCATGCGCGCAATACGTCCGGCATGGCGCTCTTCACCAAGAATATGGAATATGCGCGACAGATCATTGGCTTTCATCTGATTGACAACATCGGCAGCACTTTTACCCGCCTGCGCCATACGCATATCAAGAGGCCCATCTTTCTGGAAAGAAAACCCGCGCTCTGCTTCATCAAGCTGCATAGATGACACACCGATATCAAGGACAACAGCATCTACCATCCCACAGACAGCATCATCCAGACGCGAAAACTGCTGCTGTATCAAAGTAAGGCGTCCGGGAAAACAATCCAACATAGCTTGACCATCCCGGATCGCATTGGGATCACGATCAAGCGCGATCACATTGCCACCCTTTTCCAAAAAAACACGCGAATATCCGCCGGCACCAAATGTACCGTCGACAATCAACTGACCTTTAACATCACCCAGACTCTCCAGTACCTCATGGATAAGAACCGGAATATGTCGCTCTGCTGAAAGCATATTCTTTTGATAATCCCTGGGATCCACACTTGCTCTTTTTACCTCGCCCGAGCAAAAAAAGAGCATGAATCCACATTTCAATCTGTCACTATTCTGGGCAAATAGTGACATATTATGCTTAAGGAAGTGTTAGGATTGCCTCTTCACATTTTTTTTCTTTGCCTATCTGCAATAAAAGTTGCATGGCTATAAACAAGCAAAGGAAAAGAAAATGAATGCGCAATATACACCTGATACAGAAGATGGTGTAAGAAGCGGCACAAATGCCTATAGGCGTATATGTTACGCCATGTTCTTCGCAGGCTTTGCTACCTTTTCCCTTCTTTATTGCGTTCAGCCCCTATTTCCATCCTTTGCCGACTATTATCAGATTACTCCGGCACAAAGCGCCTTGGCATTATCAACCTCCACAGCTATGCTGGCTATTTCAATCCTGCTTTCAAGTGCCTTTTCAGAAGCCTTGGGCCGACGTGGCCTTATAGGGATATCCATGGCGCTGGCTTCTATCTGCAACATCATTGCCGCCATTGCGCCCAATTGGCATTGGTTGCTGGCTGCACGTGCACTGGAAGGTTTCCTCCTTGGCGGCGTTCCTGCTGTGGCCATGGCCTATCTGGCGGAAGAAATAAGCCCTAAGGGATTGGGCAAAATTATGGGACTCTATATTGGCGGCACGGCCTTTGGCGGCATGATGGGACGTGTCGGTATGGGTATCCTGATTGAATGGCTAACTTGGAAAGACGCCCTTGTCATCATCGGCATCATCGACCTTGCTGCAGCCATCGCATTTTTGCTGCTCTTACCGCCATCTAAAAACTTCATTCGTCATGGTGGCTTTGATATCCACTATCATATGCGGGCATGGATCGGCCATATCGGCTCAATCCGTCTTGTCTATATTTTCTGCTTTATCTTTCTAGCCTTCGGTGTCTTTGTCGCCATTCTCAATTACACCAGTTTCCGGCTAATCGGCGCACCTTTCTATCTTAGCCCGACAGCCATCGGCTTTATCTTTATCAGCTATATTGCCGGTATGATTGTCTCGCCAATTGCTGGTAGCCTGACAGGAAAATATGCCCACAGCACATTGCTCCTCTTTGCCCTTGCCATGTACGCACTGGGCATCATAACAACACTATCAGATCATCTTGCTATTTTTATCTTTGGTATTATTCTGCTCACAATAGGTTTCTTTACCGCCCACTCAGTAGCCAGCTCATGGGTCGGACGCATTGCCATGGGTGCCAAAGGGCATGCCTCGGCTCTCTATCTGCTCTTCTATTACATGGGGTCAAGCTTTATCGGCGCCTTTAGTGGCTGGTTTTGGTTCCATGGCGGCTGGAACTGGGTCGTTATCTTTACACTCTCACTGCTGTTGATCGCCCTTGTTTTTTGCCTATTATTGCGCAACCGTGAAAAAGCATGATCCATTTTCAGATTGAGAATGTCAGATAAAGCAGAACGAAATTCAATACCAAAACAATCACCGCACATAAAATAGCAATCCATTGCGTCAATCTGCTATTGGCAAAAGACCCCATAATCTTTTGGCGACCGGTAAAAATCAACAATGCAATCATCGGCACCGGCAGAGAAATACTCAAGATCACCTGACTGATCACCAGTGCCTTGGTTGCATTGACCCCCATTGCGACTACGGCAAAAGCCGGAACCATGGTTATAAGGCGGCGCAGCCAAATCGGTATCTGAAAATTGACAAAGCCTTGGCATATCATCTGGCCTGCCATAGTGCCGACGACTGAACTTGATATACCCGAAACAATAAGCGAAACCAAAAAAATACCGGCAGCTCCCATACCCAACAACGGTGTCAAAGTATGATAGGCATCCTCAATTTCGGCGATATCGCTATGGCTACCATGAAATGTACTGGCCGCCATAATCACCATGGCCATATTGACCATACCTGCGACCGCCAGAGCAATAACAACCTCTCGATTGGAGTAATGCACCAACTTGCGCCGATCCTCTTCACCTTCCACCTTGACGCGATGTTGCGTAAGACCCGAATGCAAATAGAGTGCATGCGGCATCACGGTTGCACCGATAATACCGACCGAAATCATCAATGCATTGGCATCCGGCATTTCAGGCTTGATAAGATGCAAGCCAGCTTGCGTCCAATCGACAGGCGCAATAATCATTTCCAGCAAATAACAGATACCGATAATTGAAACGAGTATGCCGATTAATATTTCCATTGGCCGAAAACCATGCCGGTCAATTATCAACAACATATAGGTAACAATAGCCGTTACAATCATGCCGGTCATTAAAGACATATTGAACAGCAGCGCCAAACCGATAGCGCCGCCTAAAAACTCAGCTAAATCAGTCGCCATAGCGGCAATCTCACTCACCACCCACATCATATAGACAACGGGCTTGGGAAACTCATCACGACAAAGTTCGGCAAGATTTTTACCTGTAACAATGCCAAGCTTGGCAGAAAGCGCCTGAAACAGCATGGCAATCAAGTTAGCTGTCAGCACAACCCATAAAAGCGCATATCCATAACCCGAACCAGCCTGGATATTGGTCGCAAAATTACCCGGATCCATATAGGCAATAGAAGCAATTACCGCAGGCCCGAACATAAGAAAAATCGAACGTCCACCGGAATGCTTACCTGCCAAAAGCGCCGATATACCGGCTGTTGTCCTTTCGCTCAAACCTATTTTCTTTGACTTTTTTGCCATGACTCACAATCACAATTGCACTTCATTTGCAATTATGAAATATTCATGGAAAGGTCAAATAACATAAGCTGTTATAAGCATAATTTTATCATGAAGTGAAATGTACAGCTATATTACAGGCACAATAGACGAAGATAACTATAAGGATTTCGATTGTGCACAAATTCTATCTTTTCCAAGGACCTACCTCACAGAAAAGAACAATAATCTAACATTCCACATAGATGGATTGATCAATCAGGGTTTCATTGTCCTCTTTGACAATTGCATGCGCAAACTTAAAAAATCTGTTTGTAAACACAAGGATGATGACTTTCAAATTGAGCTATTTAATCAATGCTATCTTGGCGAATTTGATGACTGGGTAGAATTGAAGACCCCTCCAGAATCCATTCAAATGCTCCATGACAACATTATACAGTTCTGTCTGGATAATCATATTCATGAAATAAGTCTTTGGCTTATTGACTACTACTTTGAAGATGAAAACACACCCGATGACATTAAACATTTCGAGTCTAATCGCCATGATTTTATCGAAAAATTATTCAGTAGGTCTTGGCATAATCCTGATGAAGGAATCTTTGCCAAAAATATATGTATTAACTTGAAACTCAATATATAAACGAAAAGAAAGCGTCAGTTGGCCTGTAAGCCGGGTTCTGTATGGCAAAGCTTTCGCTTTACGTGGCAGCCATTCATCTGGGACGCCTGTTACCAGACGCCTCATGCAACCCACCCGGATGACTAGCCTGGAAAAAGCTGCGAACCAAATTTCGCACGTCATCCCTATTCGGTCTTGCTTCCAGTGGGGTTTACCTTGCCATAACCATTACTGGCTATGCGGTGGGCTCTTACCCCACCCTTTCACCCTTACCTGAGTTTTCATCTCTGAAAATACAGGCGGTTTGCTTTCTGTGGCACTCTCCCTAAGGTCACCCTCGCCGGGCGTTACCCGGCACCGTTTTTCCACGAAGCCCGGACTTTCCTCACCCTTCACCTTTCGGCATTGAAAAGGCGCGGCTGCCCGGCCAACTGACGAAAATGCTTATAACCCGCTTTCCTCAAAAGCCAAAAGAAAAAGCGCAGAACCTACAACCATCATTATTTAAGCGAGGCCAGATAGATTTTCACCTTGCTACAATAACGGGCCGAAGCGGGATTCATCTTCCAGGCAGCATGACCGGCATTATATTTTAAAATTGTTTTACAGGTATCACCACCGCTGAGGCGATGGGCTTGTGCCAAATACTTCATGCCATATTCCAAATTATTATGTGGTTCGTAAAGGTTTTTAACCGAACCTGAATAGCCAAGTGCACGCGCTGTTGACGGCTTAATCTGCATCAACCCAACCTCGCCTGCTGCCCCTTTGGCATCAGGGTTATAACTACTCTCGGTTTTTACAACAGCATGGACAAGATCGGCCGGCAATTGATGACGTGCTGCAATCTCTCTTATCAGCTTCTCATAAGGCCGCTGATCTTTCATCGGTGAAGCAACTTTTGGTGCTGCATTGGAAGACGTCAACGAAAGAAGCATTATTGAAACGAAAAAAAGGACTAAAGTCGCGATATATCGTATCTTGCCAAGTTCTACCACAACCGCGCGTGGTCGTTTTTGATTATGCATATTCTATACTCTCTTGATATAATCATATGAATGCAGACAAAAACATCCGCTTCAGACACAGCTTTCTGCCAACCAAAAGAAACCAAAAGACGACAAGGGTATGGTTATTCCAAGGTCATTTTATGATAGCGTGTCACAATGAAACAAACGCATCATCTTTTTTACAACTGATTGTGCATTGCATCAGAAGATGAAGCGTTCCATCAAGAATATATATGACTGAAACATAGGAAAATGCCATGCGATACCGCTATCAAGGCCTGAGAGGTTTGAACTGGCTACGCCACAAGTTCCGTGCCAGTGAAGGATGGTTTATCATTCTTGCCATTATAATCGGTGCGTTGGCTGGTGTCTTTGCTGTCGCATTGACGACAATCGCACATTTTATGCAGGGCATATTTTTTAATCTCGTTAACAATGAACGCCTTAGCACCCATCCACTCACATTATCACAATTGGCCGTATTGCCATTAGGCGGTATTGTTCTCGGCCTCTTCACATATCTCGTCCACGCCAAAGGTCGCCCTTTGACCGACGTTGTAGAGGCCAATGCATTGCATGGTGGCAGACTATCCATCCGTGACAGTCTGATCATTTCTGGCCAAACTTTAATATCCAACGGTTTTGGGGCCTCCGTTGGGCTAGAAGCCGCCTACGCCCAAATGGGCGGTGCGGCTGGCTCAAAGCTTGGTCAACTTGTCAATCTCCGCCGCTCGGATATGCGCATTCTGGTCGGGGCCGGCGCCGGAGCTGCAATAGCTGCATCCTTTAGCGCTCCTCTGGCCGGTGCTTTTTATGCTTTCGAAATTGTCATCGGCGCTTACACATTATCGGCATTGGCACCAGTTGTCGCTGCTGCACTCACCGCCGTTCTAGTTGCCGATTTAATGGGGTCTCACCCCTATATCATCACTGTTATCAATAACAACCAGATCGATTTTCTCCACTATGTCCTTTATGCCATTCTAGGCCTCATATGCGCCTTGCTCGGCATTTTTCTCATGCGGGCCGTAAGTTTCGTAGAGGCATGTGTGCGCGGTATAAAAATCCCCCAACTTGCCCGACCTTTCATCGGCGGCATCTTGCTTGTTCCCATTGCGGCCATCACCTCACAAGCACTTTCAGGCGGACATGGCGCATTACATATAGACTTTGTATCAGCAGCCTCCTTCGGTTTTATCGTCATCATATTATTCACCAAAGCATCGGCATCGATCATCTCGCTTGGGTTTGGTTTTCGCGGTGGTCTCTTCTTCGCATCCCTATTTTTAGGAACACTGATCGGACGACTTTATGCCGATAGCATTGACTACCTCTTTTTTGATACACTGCTTGATAGCAAGATCACTGCCCTCGTCGGCATGGCCGCCTTTGCTGTATCGGTTATCGGCGGCCCCTTTACGATGACAATGCTCGTCTTGGAGACAACACAAAATCTTAGTCTGACAGGCGGCGTTCTCATTGCTGCTTTAGTTGCATCTACAGTTGTTCGTGATCACTTCGGCTACTCATTTTCAACATGGCGATTACACCTGCGTGGAGAAACAATAAAAAGCGCACGTGATGTTGGCTGGATAAAGACCCTGACGGCAGGAAAAATGATGCGACGGGAAACCCATGCTACACCGAATACGCTAACAATAAGAGCCTTTCGTCAACGTTTCCCGCTCGGCTCTACAAGCCGCGTCGTATTAATTGATGATGAAAACCACTATGCCGGTATCATCGAACCGGCTACAGCCTATGTTGAAGGGCTGGAGAGTGAGGCTCCCATTTCAAGCCTGGCAACAACAAAAACCTATACACTCACTGCAGATATGGATGCCAATGTGGTTATGGAGCGGTTTGATAAAGCCGCAACCGACCAACTTGCTGTCATCGATAATGATCGGCATGTATTGGGTATTTTATCCGAAAGCCATGTGCGCAAACGCTATGCAGAAGAACTAGAAAACAGCCAGCGGCAAATCTATGGCGAGACATAATTATGACAACGACTTCAGTGTTCCTAATAATTGATGCAAAGTCTTGATTGTCGACTGGTCAGCCACACCATCAATCTTTGCAGGACGAAAATGACGTTGAAAGGCCTCGACAACCAGCCTTGTCTGGTCGTCATACATACCCGTAATCGGCAAACCATAACCATAAAGTGCCAGCATGGATTGTAGGGCGGCAACCGGTTGTCCGTTTTCTCCCATACTCATAAAACGCCCACCGGAAACAGCTTCCGGCACAACCCAGTGGCCAATGCCGATCTTGGACAAAATATCCCACGGGAATTTTTCACCCGGATCAATCTTGCGATCCGGCGCTATATCACTATGACCTATAATATTGCGATCCTCTATATCAAAACGCATCTTGATATCGGCACATAAAGCAATCACAGATTCAATCTGTTTCTCGGAAAATTCAGGAAAATCCTGCAAAGGACCGGCATTTACAATTTCAATGCCGATTGAGTGTGAATTAACATCTTCAATCCCCCGCCAATAACTCTGGCCAGCATGCCATGCACGTTCTTTTTCTGCCACCATTTGTACGACAACACCGTCCTCGCGCACAACATAATGGGCAGACACCTTGGCCTGCGGGTCGGCCAGACGCAGCTCAGCCGCTTCGGCATTTTCCATACCCGTATAATGCAAGACAATGATTGTTGGCTGCACACCATCCTTGCGCGGTTCACAATTGGGCGATGGACGCAACAAAGCATTTTGATAATCAACACGCGTCAGCATGGCACAGACAGCTCCTCACGAATATAGGCCCAGGCCTCATTAATGGCCGCCAGCCTTTCATTAGCAATCGTAATGAATTCTTTTGGCAAGCCACGCGCAATAACATGGTCAGGATGATGTTCACGCACCAAGGCATGATAGCGTTTTTTTGCCTGTTGATAGCTGACATCAGGCGTAAGCCCCAAAACGGCCCATGGGTTTTTCCGCCCTGTCATATGACGCATTGCAACGGCCTCGAAACGGGCCTTAGAAAACTGAAAAACAGAACTGACATTTTGCAAGAAAAGCAATTCATTTTCATGTAATGCTCCATCAGCCTTGGCAATATGGAAAAGCCCATCCAAAACATCTTCCAGCAACAGGCCATCGCAATCACTGTCACGGCAAAGTTTAAAAAGACGTCGCGCATAATAGTCAAAACCGGCAACATCCTGCTTTGCAAGATTATAAAGACGCTCAACATGGCGCGCCTCTTCAACCGGCACAGAAAAAATCTCATAAAAGGCACGAGTCTCCGCATCTGTCACAATACCATCGGCCTTGGCCATTTTAGCCGATAGTGCAATCATCGAAACAGAAAACGCTACCTGACGGCGTGTTTCTGGATCCCCAGAAAAAACAGTCCGTATCTGTTCAATAACAGTTGTAAAAAGCTGTGCCCCCGTCTGGGTAATAAGATCGGATAGTTTTTTCCAGATTGAATGCATATCAGTTTTTGTCCTGTACCTGACTATTCAACGGTGTATCGGCACCATTCATGCGCAATACAATATTGGCAACAGTCAATAGCGCAATCAAAAACACAAACAAAACAACTATTTTTTTATGATTGAGTTTTTTCAAATACGATCATCCAATATATTCAATTTATATGCCATTTTTTTACTCTTTATTACAATGCTATTCATTATGAAGAGAACAAAATTGTTACAAATCAATAATGGCAAAGGCAAGACACATGAAACGCTTCCATCCTACCTCACTTGGCATCATGTCCCTGCTTTTCCTGAGCGCCTGCGCTTCAACCACATATGATCTGGGGGATATTCGCCCCACCCCACCAGAACCGACACCAGCGACAACATCTGTTGCCGACAACACACAGCTGCCCGATAGGTCTTCCCTTTTACTAAAATTCGATGACCGCAAGCCACATGAATGGAATAAAATTGCTCCATGGCATTATCCTATCCACGGCACTGACGTTTCCAAATATCAAGGAACCATCGATTGGTCTGCGGTAAAAACTGCCGGCATTTCCTTTGCCTTCATCAAAGCCACCGAAGGCGGTGATCGTATCGATGACTATTTTACCCGCAACTGGAATAGTACAAAACAGCTCAATATCAAACACGGTGCCTATCACTTCTATTATTACTGCCGCTCGGCCAAAGATCAGGCCAAATGGTTCATCCGCAATGTCCCGAAAGACCCAAGCGCCCTACCGCCGGTTCTGGACATGGAGTGGAACCATCTTTCACCGACCTGCAAAATACGCCCGCCCGCAGCAACCGTGCGCAGCGAAATGAAAATTTTCCTCTCCATGATTGAGAAACACTATGGCAAAAATCCAATCATCTACACCACGGTCGACTTTTTCGACCGCAATGACTTGAAACAAATCACTGGCTATACTTTCTGGCTACGTTCGGTGGCCGGTCATCCAAATGAAAAATATGGTTCCCATCCATGGACATTCTGGCAATATACCGGCACAGGGCGTATCCCCGGCATCAAGGGAGATGCGGATATTAACGTCTTCTCAGGCAGTAGGGCCGAATGGCAAAACTGGAGCCAATAATAAAAAACAATATTGATAATGCAGATTTATAGCCTGTTCCGGCTGTATCATCTGCATGATATTGAAACGCGACATTTTCATTTACCAATTATGCTGCATGGCAATATGGATTACCCGCCCTTGTCATTACCCTTACCGGCTTATTCTTGCGCCGATATAGTGATATAAACAGTCAAATTGCCGCAACCCCTTCATTTTCCGACCAAAATAGTGCATGACAGTTCTATCAATATTGACTGGAATGGAAGTGCGCTATGAAAAAACGCTTGGTCACCCTTTTGGCATTTCTTTATGCAACGACAGCTTTAGCCCCCGCCTTCGGCGATCAAAGCCCCGCGACAGAAGATGCTGCAATGACCAAACCGGCCTGCGGCGGCGATCTAACACCCTGGATTGAAGGTGTAGCGCAAGAAGCCCGACAAGCCGGTGTCAGCGAAGCCTCGATCAAACAACTCGAACACGCCACCCTTGACCAAAAAGTTCTGGGCCGTGACCGTGCGCAAGGTTTTTTCAATCTGACCTTTGCCGATTTTTCTAAGCGTGTCATACCGGAATCCCGCTTGAAAAAAGGCAAGGAAAATTTACAAAAATACGCCCATATTTTTGCCAAGGCTGAAGATACCTATGGCGTTCCCGGGCCGGTTATTGCTGCCTTTTGGGGGCTAGAAACCGATTATGGTGCCGTACAAGGCGACTTTGACACATTAAATGCATTGGTCTCGCTTTCTCATGACTGCCGCCGCCCCGAATTGTTCCGTCCGCAGTTAATTGCACTACTTAAATTATTCGACCAAGGTGTTGTCAATGCCAATACAACAGGGGCATGGGCCGGTGAAATTGGCCAGATGCAACTTTTACCCAAAGATTATCTTGAGCGTGGTGTCGATGGCGACGGCGATGGAAAAATTGATCTTAAAAATTCTGTTCCTGATGCCATTATGACAGCAGCCTGCATGATTAGTGATCTTGGCTGGAAACGCGGACAACCATGGCTGGAAGAAGTACGTATTACACGTGATGACTTACCGTGGCAGGAAGCTATCCGTACCAATCGCAAGCCGCATTCACAATGGGCTCAATGGGGTGTTACCGGCATGAACGGCCCGCTTGGCCCCGATGATGGCGATGCATCCTTGATGCTGCCGATGGGCCGCAAAGGCCCTGCCTTTCTGGCCTATGAAAATTTCGACATTTTTGTCGAATGGAACAAATCCATCGTTTATGCAACAACCGTTGCCTATTTTGCCTCACGTCTGGCCGATGCCCCACCCTTCGATCTCGGCAATCCCGAACCCGGCCTATCAACAGACGAATTAAAACAACTTCAGGAAAAGCTTGCCAAACGTGGTTATGAAATGGGCAAGATTGACGGTATTTACGGCGTCTTGACACGCGACGCCGTTCGCAGCGAACAGCAACGTCTTAATATGCCAGCAGATTCATGGCCGACAAAAGAACTTCTGGATAAGCTTTGATCCCGGCTATCGACGATCGAGGCAAATAAAAGGGACGATAATGACAGAACAAAACTTATCGCGCCCCTCTTCATGTGAGTGTCATAAATGTTAGGGTCTGATGCCAATCAGATGACACATAGCATAAACAAGATCAGCCCGATTCAATGTATAAAAGTGGAAATCGGTCACACCGCGCTCGACAAGATCCAAAACCTGTTCAGCGGCAACAGCCGCGGATACCAATGCATGAGTATTGGGATCTTCTTCCAGTCCTTCAAAGCGACCTGCCAGCCAGTCAGGAACATGAGTACCGTTACGACCACAAAAATTTTTGACCTGCCAAAAATTATGAATCGGCAGAATCCCCGGTAAAATTGGAATATAAATACCAGCGCGTCTTACTTTTTCGACAAAGTCCTCATAAACATTATTATCAAAAAAACACTGTGTGATAGCCTTGGTCGCTCCATTATCGATTTTACGCTTAAGAAAATCGATATCAGTCGCAAAGTCGGGACTTTCAGGATGTTTTTCCGGATAAGCTGAAACAGTCACTTCAAAAGCGGGATCAATCGCCTTGATACCGGCAACCAGTTCAATGGCATTGGCATAACCACCAGGAGTCGGCTCATATTTCCCCCCAATGCCATTGCTTGGATCACCACGCAAGGCAACGAAATGGCGAATGCCCATCGCTGAGAACTGGCGCACAACCTCGTCGACCTCTTCACGCGTTGCATCGACACATGTCAGATGTGCTGCGGCCGGAATAGTTGTTTCTTTCAAAATACGTTCGACCGTACGCCCCGTACGTTCGCGCGTTGAGCCACCCGCACCATAGGTAACAGATACAAACTTTGGCCGCAGTGGTTCGAGCCGTTTGACAGTCGACCACAACATATCTTCCATCTTTTCTGTTTTAGGCGGAAAAAATTCAAAAGATACATTGAGATTGTCGCCAAGATCGGAACGGCGGGATAATTTAAGCGCAGCCATTAGGCTTTCTCCGTTGTTGTATGATCGGCCATCAACATACGCAGATCGCGGCATAACCATAGTTTTACTGTCAATCCGGGTGTCGTGCGCCCATTGTCTTGTGGTTTGAATTCAAGTGTTTGATCCAGAACCAGTCCGGCATCAGACAACCATTCACTAATTTGCAAATCGGAAAACCCCAATCGCAAGTGGGCATGCTCATCCCGCAGATAATCAAGATTATGTGGCGCAAAGTCGACAATGAGCAACCGCCCACCTGCCCGCATGACACGGGCAGCCTCGCGGATGGCCAATTGCGGCTCATCTAGGAAGTGCAAAACCTGATAGATGGTAACGAGATCGAAACTTTCCCGTTCAACCGGCAAAGTAGCAACATCACCTTGGCGCACCTGTGCATGAGTAATGCCGGCATTATCAAGATTGACACGGGCAACCGCCAACATGTCACGATTAATATCAACCCCTAATCCACGGTCATAAAGAGGCGCAAATAATTTCAACAAGGATCCTGTACCAGTACCAATGTCCAGCATGGACTGAAAAGGCTGCGGACCGATAACATCCTGCATGGCTTTTTCAATAGCATTATCAGGAGCATGAAGCAGACGAATTTTATCCCAGCTAGCCGCATTGGCACTAAAATAAGCCGCCGCCTTTGACTGACGCGCAGCTTTCACCTGCGCCAAACGCTCTAGATCAAGAGAAATCAAATGATCATCTTTTCTAAGTGGAGCCAGAATATGATTAATTATGGCACGGTGTACAGACCGGTCACTCAAACGAAAATAAGCCCACGCCCCTTCCTGATAGCGTTCGATAAGCTGGGCTTCCAACAACAATTTGAGATGACGCGATACACGCGGCTGGGATTGTCCCAAAATCGTTGTCAGATCAGAAACGGTTAAGTCACCCAGATTTAAAAGTGCCAGAATACGCAGACGGCTCGGCTCGCCTACGCCTTTTAAAATCTCGATCATCTCATCCAAAGATAAATTACCGGTCATAGCTTTCCTTTAAATTAGACATAAAGATATGTTTATATCTAAGGATAATGTCAAGCTATAAGATGCCACTTGATATATTTTGTGCTAAAAAAAGATATGATCCATCGTAAACGCGCTATTGCCAAAGCCTTGACCGCCTTACTGCCTGCTGCACCCTTTGCGGATTGCGAATATATACGCACAGCCGCTAATGCGCCACATATGAAAAAACTTCCGCCAACAATTGCTGTCTGGCTGGCAACCATTGCCCATATACGCCACCAATATACAGAATATGACACCCTGCGCGATGAAGGCTACGATAAGGATTCAGCCCATTTTTTCGTGCGCGACAGCATCAATGACAAACTTGATCAATGGCTGGCAACCCGACATCTGGAAATAGATGAAACGATATAAAACAAAAGGGCGGCTAAAAGCCGCCCTTCATTCATATGCTGGGTACATATCTAATTAGCGTACAATGACCTTTGCACCCGGTTTGACACGTTCATAAAGATCAACCACATCATTATTGAGCATACGGATGCAGCCGGCAGAAACATTTTTACCAATGCTTGATGGCTGATTGGTGCCATGAATACGATAATAGGTATCGACATTATTCTGGAACAGATACAATGCACGTGCGCCAAGAGGGTTACTCAAACCCGATGCGACACCTTTTTCATAACGTTTATATTGAGCCGGCTTACGTGCAATCATATCCTTAGTCGGGATCCATCTTGGCCACTTCTGTTTCCATTGCAAATTGGCCTCACCCTCGAAACCAAGACCGGCAGCGCCAACACCAACACCATAGCGGATGGCTTTGCCATGCCCGGCAATCAGATACAGATAGTTGTTATGCGGCTCGACAATAATTGTACCCGGCGCTTCACGGCTTGGATAAGAAACAACCGTACGCTGGAATTTTTCAGGAATCTTTACCGAAGTGACCGGCGCAATCTTAAATGGCTCATCATCGGACTGTCCGATACGTTCTTCCAAAGGTTTAATATCGACAAGTGACGAACCTTTTGTCGATACGCCCGTTCCAGTGCCTGTACCGGTTGTTGTACATGCCGCCGCGGTCATTCCAAGCAGACCAACAAACAACGCTGTCGCGATATTTTTCGCCAACGATTTTTCCATAGCAATACTGAGCCTTCAGTTATGGCGAGGTTAAACCCCACTCCAGTTTCCAAAATAAAACTTTGGTTAATAGAAGGAGAACAAAATGAAAAGGACTGCACCCCGCAAAAAGGTTTTTTACCCATAAACATAAGCGTGATGATTATTTTTAATACCAATTAGGACAAAAATGTCACATTATGGTTCCTATAAATACACCCGATATTACCAACGAAGCCGAAACCATAAAAAAAGTGCGAATCACACTCCAATCGGACAAACTTGTTATTCGACAGTTTCTGTTCTGGCCGTAAACAGCACTCAAAAAGAACATTTATGCTATCAGCACTGAAACGATGTATGAGAAGCCGCTTAATGATGATTTCTGAATACGGCTTTACAACAAAAAGCACCAACGCTACCAATAAACAACCCTGCCAGCGATGTCCTTTACAGCTATTTCGCCGAGCTTGCCGATTTTGACTATGACAATCCCATTATAGCCAATACATCCATTGAAAATACAACTTTTAGCTTTGACTACGCCACACTAGATCAACATTCTATTTTTTAACCAGTATCATGAATATGCGCGGAAAAGGCAGTAAAACGCGCCCATCTTTTTGCGCCGGATAACAGGCTTTGATTTTATCCAGATAAAGCGCCAAATAATCCGCGCGTTCATCCTCACTCAAAGAATCGATAAAAGGCCGCAAGCCGGTACCTTTGACCCATTCGACAATCGCCGGATGATCGGCCATGACATGATTATAACGGGTATGCCAAATATCGATCTTGTCACATTGGTCGATAAAGGCATCATAATAGAGCGAGACATCAGGCAATTTATCACGATGGACATGGCCGATACACGCAACCCAGCGCTTGTCCTGGGCCACCTCGATCATCGCACGATGGGTCGGCTCATGAAGATTATCCGGCATTTGAACGGCCAGAACAGCACCTGTTTTCATTGCATTCAAAATACGCTGCATTTGCTGGATATGATCAGGCAGCCATTGAAAAACCGCATTGGAAAAGACAAGATCGGTGTCTTGGTCTGGAGTCCATTTGTAAACATCAGCAACGCTAAAATCATATTGCGGCAGACGGGTTTTTGCCTTTTCGATCATATCGGGCGATATGTCAAAACCGGAAATTTGCGCTTGCGGCCAATGCTGCGCGATGACTTCTGTCGAATTGGCCGGCCCGCAACCGATATCAACAATCTTCTTGGCATCAGGCAAAGGAATCGCCTGACAAAGATCATGCGACGGGCGGGTGCGTTCATCTTCGAATTTTAAATATTGCTTGGCTGACCAGTCTTTCATGTCTTATCTTCTTCAAGATGCATTCACCACAAAGCCAGATTAAGAAAAGCGGCAACAAGCGTCAATGTTGCAGATATAATAATGCGTTTTTGTGTTAAATGATGCGTCTGGACAAGAGGAAGGAAAAGCGTAGCTGGTCTATCTTTTTGGCTCCATCTTTTTATCCAAAAATAAAGTCCTACTGGAAAGATGAGAATTAGAAGAGCATAACGAATCTCGCGGCCCATATAAAAGCAAAAGCGGCTTTTTCCTTCAGGCGTGATAAGTTCAAGATTCCATATTTTCTTGCCTAAACTATTGCCAAAAATTGATGATGCAAGTCCATTCATCAGGCAGCTCACAAACAATAGAAGTATAATAAAGACAACCACCCAATGCTCAAAGATCATCATGATTACAAGGTAAAGTAAATCGGACGGTGGTTCAGGCGCGTAATATGAAAGACGGCGGTTACTTTCCGTCAACATATGATAAATCTCAAAAGGCCCATTGTGAAGAAGAAAGTCGGCCGGTATTAAGGCGGAAATGATCCCGAATACCACGCCAAACAGAAACGATAGGATCAGGCTCCATAATGTAAAGTCAATGAACCTCGCAAAAACCCGCCGCCAGCCATAGAGCTGGTAATCTTGTGGTTTTGCCCCCTCGCCCATTACAGCCCCCTTAGCGTGTCAGGCGCTTGTATGTCACACGTTTGGGATTGATCGAGTCAGGGCCGAGACGGCGCACCTTGTCAGCTTCATATTCTTCAAAATTGCCTTCAAACCATTCTACATGGCTATCACCTTCAAAGGCCAGCATATGAGTAGCCAAGCGGTCAAGGAACATACGATCATGGCTGATAACCACAGCGCAACCGGCAAAATTTTCCAACGCATCTTCAAGGGCTGCCAGCGTTTCCGTATCAAGGTCATTGGTCGGTTCATCAAGAAGCAACACATTGCCTCCCTCTTTCAAGAGCTTGGCAAGATGCACACGGTTGCGCTGACCGCCGGAAAGATTGCCGACTTTCTGCTGCTGGTCGCCCCCTTTAAAATTGAAGGCACCACAATAGGCGCGGCTGTTCATTTCAAACTTTCCAAGCTTGATAATATCATTGCCGCCGGAAATTTCTTCCCAAACAGTCTTGTCACCCTCCAGCGCATCACGGCTTTGGTCAACATAACTCATATCAACTGTCTCACCAATACGCACCGAACCAGAATCCGGCTGTTCTTGTCCTGTCAGCATTTTAAACAGAGTCGATTTACCGGCACCATTGGGCCCGATCACACCGACAATGCCACCGGCAGGCAATTTGAAAGAAAGATTATCAATCAGAACACGTTCGCCATAAGCTTTAGTCAGGTTTTCGACCTCAATAACCACCTGCCCAAGGCGCTCACCCACGGGAATAATAATCTGTGCATCACCTGGACGCCGATCATTAGCCGCATTGACCAATTCGTCATAAGCCTTGATACGAGCTTTCGACTTGGCCTGACGGGCTTTCGGGCTTGAAGCCATCCATTCCTGTTCGCGGGACAAAGCCTTCTGGCGGGCTGCTTCTTCGCGGCCCTCCTGGGCCATACGCTTGGCCTTGGCTTGCAGATAGGCTGAATAGTTTCCTTCATAGGGAATGCCATGGCCACGATCAAGTTCCAGAATCCAACCGGTTACATTGTCAAGGAAGTAACGATCGTGGGTAATAATCATGACAGCACCAGGATATTCACGCAAATGCTTTTCAAGCCATGCAGTTGTTTCAGCATCCAGATGGTTCGTCGGTTCATCAAGCAGCAACAAATCAGGTTTGGATAGTAGCAATTTACACAAGGCAACACGACGCTTTTCACCACCTGATAATTTAGAAACATCGGCATCAGCCGGCGGACAGCGTAGTGCATCCATCGCCATTTCAACCTGAGATTCCAGATCCCAAAGATTCTGGCTATCGATCAAATCTTGAAGTTTTGCGCCTTCTTCTGCTGTTTCATCGGAATAATTCATCATCAATTCATTATAACGGTCGAGAATTGCCTGCTTGTCGGCAACCCCTTCCATCACATTACCACGCACATCCTTGGATTCATCCAACTGTGGTTCTTGAGGAAGATAACCACAGGTTGCACCTTCCGCGAGCCATGCCTCGCCTGTAAATTCCTTATCAAGGCCTGCCATGATTTTGAGAACTGTCGATTTACCGGCGCCATTTGGCCCCAAAATACCAATCTTGGCATCAGGATAAAAAGATAAATGGATATTTTCCAGAATCTTCTTGTTGCCGTAAGCCTTATTGAGACCGGACATATGATAAATGAATTGACGCGCCATATTCGTTTCTTTCCAAGATCGACAAATTTTGCGTTTCTTTATCAGAAAAATAACCAGAACCGCAATGCTCCATAGCGGCAGAACACAAAAGACAAAGACTTTTCAGAAAACAGAAACAATTGACCGGGCGTGGATATTTCCATCACCCGGCCTTTTTCCCCTCTGGCAAACAGGTTCGGTAATGAATGCATCCACCACCACTTCACACTAGCCGCATATCGACTTTTGGCCTATATACCGACTTGGCAATATCACCAGATCAAGCATATAATGATCGCAGATTTTTTCTTTTGCAAGCAAAAATGAATATTTTACATGCGTTGCTTGAATTTTAATCATATTGAATGAAAATGCCTTCAAAACAAACATTGAAAGACACAATTATCATCACGATGTCCGGTGAAGTGAACACCACCGGTACGTCGCCTCGCTGTCTTGCCTTGCCGCTCAGCCTACGTGAGACACCTCTCCTTCTTGAAAAAACAAATCTTGACCGGAAAAACTATCTTCTGTCTCGAAAAAAACACATAGACCCCAGCCCCCCATTATCCGGCATTTATCTCTACGCCCCTTCTGTCCTCGGCCTTTGGGCTGTCTATGCCGCAGAAAAAGAACCACAACATTTTGCTGGCCTTGTGATCAATTACAGCCAGATTTCATCAAGTTTCTGGTTATTTGTCACCCGATGGCGGCTCTTCAACGAACGTCGTCTGATGGGGTCGGATGTTCTAAGCCCGATGATGATGCGCGCATTACGTCGACATGTCGAAATTGCCGAACATTTTACACTGACAATTGGGGAATGGATCATGATACTGGAGGCTTTTCCCAAGAACATACAACGTCTTTCCTGCTCTTTATTCAATCTTGACTCCAAAAGTGCAAATACCCGGATAGAGCATTTCTTTAAATAAATATGCTCTCCCGCCCTATCTGTCGTTTCGCCATGGACGCCGCATAGTTTCAATGCTATGAGCGGTAACCTAAGAAAAATGAGCCGTAAGTATCCATGAAACTTTCCATCGTCATTCCCTGCCGCAATGAAGCAGACAACCTTGCCTTTTTGCTTGACGAAGTTGATGCCGCCATGAGCGGACGTGATTATGAAGTGCTTGTTGTCGATGATGGCTCAACAGACGGGACAGCCACGGTACTGGCTCAACGTATGAAGGAAAAAAAACCTTTACGTCACATCCGCCATGACCGCTCGGCAGGGCAGAGTGCAGCAGTACGCTCTGGCGTCTTTGCGGCTGCAGGAGATATTATCATCACTATGGATGGCGACGGACAGAATGATCCGAGCTATTTGCCACAATTAGCCGATGCGCTTGTGGCTGCGGGTGACAATTACGGTATTGCCGCCGGACAACGACTTAAACGTACCGATACAAAAATGAAGCAATTTTCATCCAAAATGGCCAACAAACTACGTCAATGTATTTTACATGACAATACACGTGATTCTGGTTGTGGATTAAAAGCTGTTTACACTCATATTTTCCGGACCTTGCCATTTTTTGACGGCTGGCACCGTTATCTACCTGCCCTTGTAATGCGCGAAGGCTATCAGGTTGCCCATATCGATGTTATTGATCGTACACGTGTACACGGCAAATCCAATTATGGTATTTTTGACCGCGCTGCCCGCGGCATCCTCGATCTCTATGGTGTCTGGTGGCTACGCCGCCGCCGCAAGGTTGTACCGCAAATCAGCGAAATCAAACCGGATAAGAAAAATGGCTGATATTTTTTCACAATTCACACAATGGCTGCATGATGTTTTTGTCGCCCAGTGGGACGCATGGGTTATTCTGGGTTTTGTAGCACAAGCATTATTCATGATGCGTTTTGTTATCCAATGGCTAGCATCGGAAAAAGCCAAAGAAAGCGTCATGCCGGTTGCCTTCTGGTTCTTTTCATTAGGCGGCGGTTTTCTGCTCTTTATCTATGCGCTCAAACAAAAAGACCCTGTCTTTATTGCCGGTCAGGGCTTGGGCCTCATCGTCTATCTACGCAATCTATTCCTTATCTACGGAAAACACGGCAAAAAATCCAAACAAGCCGACGATCAAAACCTGCCGACATAAATATAATAGATATGGCGTTTGAAATTAGACATGCCTTCATAGCCAAGCTCTACTTCATGCACTGGAAATTTCCCGAGAATAGGATAATTTGGCAGTCTAATACCGCCATCATGAGCAATTTTAGCAAGCTTATCCGGTATGGTTTCACTATTTTCCCACATAATGACAAGCGGTAATTGAAGCTTTGTTGAAGCATCCGGTGTTTCTTCATGCACTGTCTTTATATCGGGATTACGCAATCTTAAATTACCAGCAATCGTCGGGCGATCAGCCAAAATCATCTTATAGTCGCCCTGCGCCTTCAAGGCTTTATCCAACGGCGCATAATCAAGTAACTGAATAGGCGGTTCATTACGCCAGTTGCTGGCAATATTGATATAAAGCACAACAGGTACAATGAGGGCCGCTACCATACCGATAAAACCATAATACTTGACAATGCGCGTTGATAATTCAAACCGCGACAGCACCAACACCAGATAGGCCGGCACGAGAAAAAGAACCGGTTGCAACCAGCGGTCTTTGACATTGGTTATTCCCATAATGGCCACCAGAATGGCAACCAACAGGATACCCGACAACAAGACACTGCCAACAAAATGGAAGGCTTCGGCATTTTCATTCGATCTTTCCCGTTTCCAAAGCCGAAAATGGATAAAACCGACAAGAGCCGTCACCAGCGCCACAGCACTGAAACTCAACCCCGCAAAAGCAAAATCAAAAAGACCGGTCAAACGATCAAGAATAAAATTGCCTGATTCTGCAATAGCAAGCTTTGAAGTCCGGTCCGACAAAGCCTGAGGATGCATAACAATAAAACCGACAACCGGTGCAATAGCCCCAGCCATCACAATAAGGCCGATATAGAAATAGAGACTTTTAAAGTAATGCCGCATCATTGGCATACAAAGGCCGCCGATCAGAAGCGCGACAAGGAACAGACCACCATTGAACTTGCCCAACAGCGCACAAGCAAAAGCAAGCCCCATAATTACAGCCGACAACAAAGAACGTCTTCGCACAAAGAAGATAAAAGCAGCAAAACTCCATGCTGAACCGGCCGTCCCCATGATAGAATGGGTCAGCGCTCGCTGTGATTCCCATCCAATCTGCGGCAACAAGAATATGCCCAACATGGCACTGGCTGCTGTCAGCCTTGTTGTTCCCAACATCCGCAACGCAGCATAAACAGCTAGAAAAGTACTAGCCAGCAGCATATCCTTGATAATTTGCAACAACCAGAAATGTAATCCAAAAAGCTGACAGGCGAAATAGGATATCCATGTATAAAGCGGTGGCTGCGACCCCCCATAGCCAAAACGGAAGAAACTAATATTTGAGATCAGCTCCGCATCGTCAAGTCCTGCCCCTTGCGATATCGCACTGACATAAAAAGCCTCGAAAATAAAATAGCCCAGAATAAAGGCAACAGCCCACAATCCTCTATCATTTTTAGATGCAGGCTTATTATACATTTTCAAATTCAACGTCCGATTGATTGGTATTGAAGCCCCGTGCCGACAAAATCCTCAGTCTTATAGATATTACGTAAATCTATGAATTGATGGCCTGTCATGGTTTTGGCAATCGCATCGAGATCAAGCGCACGATAAGCATTCCATTCAGTCAAAATTGTGCACACACCTGCTCCCTGCACAGCTTCATAAGGTGACGAACACCAGACCACATCACCCAATATAATCTTAGCCTGATCCATAGCCTCGGGATCATGTGCCCTGACGGTCAATCCAGCTTCCTGCAACGCCTTGACAATATCAAGGGCGGGAGATTCTCTAACATCATCTGTATTGGGCTTAAATGCCACCCCGAGAACAGCCACGACATCCGAATTTTCTTTGCGTGCAGCCGCAATGATGCGCTTCGCCATATCGAGTTTACGCGCCTCATTGATTTCAATCACTGTTTCAATCAACTGTTGTGGTGCCCCGTATTTCTTACCCGTTGCAGCAAAAGCACGTGTATCTTTGGGAAAACAGGAACCGCCAAATCCGGGTCCGGCATGAAGGAATTTCGAGCCCACACGCTTGTCCATCCCTAAGGCCTTGGCGACTTCCTGCACATTACCGCCCACCTTCTCACAAAGATCGGCCACCTGATTGATGAAAGAAACCTTCATGGCCAAAAATGCATTGGCTGCATATTTGATCAATTCAGCATTTTCCAAAGATGTAACGACAAGAGGCGTTTCACGCAGATTAAGCGGACGATAAAGCTTGCGCATGACCGCATCAGCATGCTTATCCTCAACACCAACCACAACACGGTCAGGCCGCAAAAAATCTTCAATCGCAGAACCTTCGCGTAGAAACTCGGGATTGGATGCCATAGAAAAGGACACACCAGGACGACGCTTGGCAATCTGGTCACGGATACGCGCATTGGTACCAACAACCACTGTCGATTTTATCACGATAACCGCGCCATCACGCATGGCATCGGCTACCTGATCGGCAGCCGCTTCGATATATTGCAGATCGGCCTCGCCATCGCCACGACGAGACGGGGTACCAACAGCCAGAAACACGACATCGGCCTCAGCCACACTTGTAGCAAGATCCGTCGTAAAAGAAAGCCTACCCGCTTTGACATTGCGCGCCATCAATTCATCAAGCCCAGGCTCGAAAATCGTGACCTCTCCTGCCTGAAGACGCCCGATGATAGAAGGATTTGCATCAACGCAAGTCACATCAAATCCGAATTCAGCAAAACAGACACCCGAAACAAGACCAACATATCCTGTTCCGATCATGGTGATTTTCATCTATCTCAATCCTTGCGTAACAAACTTGCCTTTTGATAAGACTGTTTTACAGTGACTGCAAGCCCGATCAACCAAAGAAGCCTAACATGCACAGTAATGACGCATTGATTGTCATTGATATCCAGAATGATTTTTGCCCCGGTGGCGCATTAGCGGTTGAAGAAGGTGATGAAATCATACAGGTTGTCAACCATCTGATTGCCAATAGCAATCATGTCATCATCACCCAGGACTGGCATCCGCTCAATCACTCAAGTTTTGCCAGCAATCATGAAGGCCTTTCCCCCTATGATACAATTACGATGGACTATGGCAGCCAGACATTATGGCCCAACCATTGCGTACAAGGCACAAAAGGGGCGGCCCTCCACCCCGATTTACGCATAGCAAAGGCTGAACTGATTATCCGTAAAGGTTACCATCCTAACATCGACAGTTATTCTGCTTTTTTTGAAAACGACCACGAGACCCCAACAGGCCTTGGTGGATACCTAAAAGAGCGCAACATCCAGAATCTTACCTTTTGCGGTCTGGCAACGGACTTCTGTGTGGCCTATTCTGCAATTGATGCAGCAAAACTGGGCTTCAAATCCCGTGTCATTTTAGAAGCCTGCCGCGCTATTGACCTCAATGGCTCGCTTGATATGGCCCTTGATGCCATGCGCGAAGCCGGTGTCGAACTACTCTTGAAAGCCTGACTTATTCATCGGGCACTTTCAAGTGCCAATCCGGATGATTGCGATTATAGCGAATGGATGAATAGAGCGCAGTCAAAATAAAACACATACCGATTAATCCGGTAATCACTTCCGGTATATGGACGAGTGTCTGCACATACATAATCACGGCCAACACCAGAATAGCATAGAAAGCACCGTGCTCGAGATAACGATATTGGCCAAGCGTTCCTTTCTCGACCAGCATAATAGTCATCGAACGTACATAAAAAGCCCCAATACCAAGTCCTATGGCAATAACAAACAGATTCTTGGACAAGGCAAATGCGCCAATAACCCCATCGAAAGAGAAACTTGCGTCCAATACTTCCAGATAGATAAATGCGCCGGCAGCACCTTTATGGATCGCATCAACATTAGGCTTCTTGGTATCCAGCAAAGCACCAACACCCTCAACCAGCAAAAAGGTCAATAAACCCCATATTGCAGCAATCAGAAAAGTATGTTCGTCACTATCTTTGACCAAAGAAGAAAATAAAAGAATGAGAATAAGCGCAACCGACACTTCTATTCCCTGAACGGAGGCAAATTTCTGTGCGCGCGATTCAATAGCGCGAATCCAGTGAACATCTTTTTCGGCATCGAAAAAATATTTCATGCCAACCATCAACAAAAAGGTACCGCCAAAAGCTGCAATGCCAACATGAGCCTCTTGAATTTTCAAGGCATAACCCTGCGGATCCCATATGGCCATTTCCAAGGCCTTCAACGGACTTACCCATGCAGCAAAAGCAACAATGGCAAGAGGAAAGATAATGCGCATGCCGAAAACGGCGATGATAATGCCCCATGTCAAAAAGCGGTGCTGCCATTCCGGCGTCATGTCACGCAAAATACGCGCATTAACAATGGAATTATCAAATGAAAGCGAAATTTCCAGAACACCCAGAACGCAACAGATAAAAAAGAAAGAAAACATACCTGACATGGTACCGGTTTCAATCCACCCCAGCCACGAACCAAGCAGAAGACCGATAATTGTAAATGCGAAAGCCCATGTAAAATAGCGCAAAACGCCCATATTTATCCTCATTTATAACGCAGTCACAAAGCTGCTGGAACAGTTCCAGACAATCAAAATCGCCATCTGGATAAAATTGCGCATCTTTGTCCTATATGGATTTGAGCAATCACAAACACAAGAGGCAGTCGAGATATTTTTATTGTCAACATAGTGAAAACATTCTGTCGTTTTTGTAGGTATTTTAAATACAATCAATCCCGTTATATTCCTGCCTGAAATTAAACGCAATTTTATCTTTTCGAGAGGAAGTTTCATGTCTACCATTAAATCAATCATTGCCGGCAGCGCCTTTTTACTAGGTATTTCCGCAGCTTCAGCGGCCAGCATTGATATTCCGGCAGGCCAATACCAGAATGACCCGGCCCACTCCAATCTTTTGTGGCATGTTTCACATTTCGGCCTATCAAACTATTATGGCCGTTTCGATAATATCAAAGCAACACTTGAGCTGGACTCCGCCGATGTCTCAAAATCCAAACTCAACGTGACCATTGATCCCAAATCCGTCGATACAAATTTCCCCGCGTCTCCCAATACTTTTAATGAAGAAATTGCTGGTGAAAAATTTTTCGATGCTGCCAAGTTCAATGCCATTACCTTTAATTCGACAAAAATCGAACTAACCGGTGACAAAACCGGAAAAGTAACCGGCGATCTTACATTCCACGGCGTTACCAAACCTGTTGTTTTAGATGTTACACTCAACGCAGCTATGAAATCACATCCGATGTCAAAACAACCTGCTATCGGTTTTTCAGCAACCACCACCATCAAGCGCAGTGACTTCGGTGTCGATACATTGGTCGGCCCAGTTTCCGACGATGTTAATCTCATTATAGAAACAGAATTTGCACCAGCAAAATAAATCGATAGGCCCGCTCAATGAGCGGGCCTTCTTTCCAAAAAAACCACCATAAACCGCGTCTTGATTTTGATGCCTATCAACAAAATGATTGCAATAGGCAAGAGCTCGATAAAACCATATTGCTCGACATCAACTGTCACACTCACGACAAAATAAAAGTGAATGGCATGAATATTGTACTCTGCAACGGCACACTTTATATATGAGAAAAACACTCAAGAAAAGGACAAGCAGATGATTGAATCACGTGCGCTTATCAAAACAGAAAACGCCAGCAAATATCTGCAACAATTATCAAAACACTGGATCCATAAATTCACGACGCTCACCTATAGTGAAACAGAAGCCCATATTCCGTTTCGCGAAGATGTTGATCTTCGTATGTTTGCCCAAGGTCCAGAACTGGCTGTTGAATTGATAACACCAGACGAGGAAACAGCGCTGAAAATCGAAGGAGTCTTTGACAGCCACATCGAGCGCTTTGCCTTTCGTGAAACACTGATCATCAAATGGCATCGAAAAACAAAAGCCTGAAGTCGCTATCCTTTATAAAAATCAAACCTTGTCACGCCCTGATTTTATGCGTTCTTCATAAGCTTTCACATGGGTATAGGCCAATTTTGCAATCGGATGAGCAATACCTGCCGCTTCTGCCCTTTTAATAAGATCTCCAAGGATCTGTTCACCCTCGACACGCGCACCATTTTCAAGATCGCGCAGCATAGATGCCGTTGCGGTTGATTGTTCCCCATAAAGGAATGAAGCTGTATCATCATTGGTCGCATGATTAACCGGAAAACCATAATGCGAAGCAATGGCCTCATTAGCGGTCAAAAATGCTTCCATCGCCTCGCGACCGCCTACAGCACGGTTGATTTCACCGACATTGGCACGCATCAGGCATGTCATACCAGCAAGAACCGATAGGCGCACCCATTTATCCCACATACGCTGCATAATATTATCATCAGCACGTACTTTGAGACCCTTGGCATTTTCAAACATCGCTTGAAATGCCTCAGCCCGTGGATCATGTCCGCCAGCTTGCGAGCCGACAAACATCAAGGCCCCATCATTAAAATGTTTGACAACTCCCTCATCAGTCAAGGTTGCCTGAATAATCACCGTACCGCCAAATACATTCTTCTCACCGAATATCTCGCTCAAACGTTCCATATGCGCCATGCCATTGAGAAAAGGTATAATTACCGTTTCAGGGCCAACCGCCGGGCGGATCGATTCAATCGCACTCTCAAGATCATAGGCTTTAGAAGCAATCAGGATATAATCATATTCCGGCTCCAATACACTTGAAAGAACCGTTTTGACATTCAAGGTTGCATCCCCTAATGGGCTTTCAATCCGCAAACCTTTTTCCTGCATCAGTTTCTGGCGTTTCTCACGCACAAGAAAAGTGACATCGCCGCCAGCCTGCTGCAACCGACCGCCAAAATAACCGCCGACACCACCGGCACCCAATACAAGAAGTCTTTTCGACACGACGTCACCTCTCTGCAATAAAATCCAGTCGGCATAAGACCACAAGCTATTCATTGAGACAATGCCAAATGGCATAGCTGCATCATTATTTATTGATCGTTTCAAACCGTTCGTCAATCTGTCGTAACCTTATTGATTAGAGACCCAAAGCATGATCTGTTAGAATTGAGTTGATTCTGCTTTCACAACATGTGATTTTATTTCAAAGCGACCGGATAATTCGAGGTACTCCTGTCCGTTTTGGTAACATGATAAAAAGTCGGAATTGAGCATTCAAGATCATTCAAGAGGAGGAGAGGTCAATGCTGCAAACTGCACACAAACCCATGACCCCCATACAATATATAATTATCATTCTTCTGGCCATTATCGGTGCATTTGCACTTGGCTATATTGCGTTGCAACACGGTGAACAGATCAATGCAATGTGGATTGTGGTTGCCGCAGTCTGTGTCTATCTCGTCGCTTACCGTATTTATGGTGTTTTCATTTCAAGCAAGGTGCTTCAGGCCGATCCAACCCGTATGACGCCGGCCATCAGGCATAATGATGGCCTTGATTATGTGCCAACCGATAAGAACATTCTTTACGGACACCATTTTGCAGCCATTGCCGGTGCCGGTCCTCTGGTCGGTCCCGTTCTTGCCGCACAAATGGGCTATCTTCCCGGTATGTTGTGGATTTTGGCCGGTTGTGTACTCGCCGGTGCGGTTCAGGACTTCATGGTCCTCTTTATTTCTACACGCCGTGACGGTCGCTCATTAGGAGAACTGGTCCGTGAAGAAATGGGAACCATTCCAGGTGTTATCGCGCTGATCGGTTGTTTCATGATCATGATCATAATCCTCGGCGTTCTTGCCATGGTTGTGGTCAAGGCTCTTGCTGGCAGTCCTTGGGGCACTTACACTGTTGCCTTCACTATTCCACTGGCACTCTTTATGGGTGTTTATCTGCGTTATATCCGTCCGGGCCGTATTGGTGAAATCTCAATCATCGGCCTTTTCTTTTTGCTCTTTGCCATTATTTCCGGTGGCTGGATCAAGGACAGCGCTTATGCCTCATGGTTCACTTTTGATGCTGTCCAGCTGACATGGCTCATCATCATATACGGCTTTATTGCCGCTGTTCTGCCTGTCTGGCTGTTGCTTGCACCACGTGACTATCTGTCAACCTTTTTGAAGGTCGGCACAATTATTGCACTTGCAATTGGCATTGTTGTTCTACGTCCGACATTGGAAATGCCAGCCTTGACGAAATATGTCGACGGCACCGGCCCTGTCTGGGGTGGCGGTTTATTTCCATTCCTCTTCATCACCATTGCCTGCGGTGCAGTCTCGGGTTTTCATGCCCTCATCTCATCGGGTACAACCCCCAAAATGCTCGCCAATGAAAAACAGGCTGTCTTCATCGGTTATGGCGGTATGTTGATGGAATCCTTTGTGGCTATCATGGCTTTGATTGCCGCATGCGTGATCAATCCACATATCTATTTTGCCATGAATATGCCGTTAGCATCCCTTGTACCTGCTGGCATGACGGCAACTGATCCCGGCTTTTTGCAAGCGGTCTCGGATACAGTCAATGCCTTGCCGATCATCCGCGATACACTGGTGACACCTGCCGATCTACAATTGATTGCCTCGCAAGTCGGTGAAGCATCGGTTATTGCCAAAACCGGTGGCGCACCAACATTGGCTGTCGGCATGGCCCATATTCTCCATCACGCCCTAGGTGGATGGATGAATATGTCCTTCTGGTATCACTTTGCCATTTTGTTTGAAGCCCTCTTCATTCTTACGGCAGTGGATGCAGGTACCCGTTCAGCACGCTTCATGTTGCAGGATTTGCTTGGTCTCATTCATCCAAATCTGAAAAAAACCCACAATCTTTTCGCCAACCTGCTGGCAACAGCACTTGTCGTCATTTTCTGGGGTTACTTCGTCTATCAAGGCGCCATTGATCCACAAGGCGGCATCTATTCATTGTGGCCTCTATTCGGCATTGCCAACCAGATGCTGGCGGGCATGGCACTTCTGCTCTGCACAGTTGTTCTCTTCAAAATGAAACAACAGCGCTTTGCCTGGGTTGCCATTCTGCCTGCCATATGGCTTTTCGCATGCACCATGACGGCTGGCTGGCAAAAAGTGTTTGATGCCAAACTCAGTTTCTTTGCCGCTGCTGCCAAAGCAACCAAAGCGCAGCTGAAATTGGGAAACCAGATCAATGGCATTTTGACAATCTTTTTCATGCTCTGTGTTGTGTTGCTGGCCTTGTTCGCCATCAAGACCTGCCTCAAAGCTTTGAAAAGCGAAAAGCCGACCACCGCGGAAACACCTTATGAACCACTCCCTGCCAATTGGGAAAAAATGGTCAGCGGCGGTCACTAATTCTGCCCTATAAGGATGGCAGTCTATCTGCCATCCTTCCTTGAATAAGGAGATGCATTATGTTTTCAAAAGTTGCGCAAGCAGGCAAATATCTTGGCCAAGCAGCCAAACTTATGATCGGTGTCCCAGACTATGACAATTATGTCCAGCATATCCGCCTGACCCATCCCGATCAGGAGCCTATGACCTACGCCGAATTTTTCCGTGAACGCCAAGATGCCCGTTATGGTGGCAAAGGCGGCGGCTTCCGTTGCTGCTAAACAATCTAAAAAAATGACTGTAAATAATGTAGTTCCTGTAACACTTTTGACCGGTTTTTTGGGTTCCGGCAAGACAACGCTGATCAATCAGCTACTCAAGAATAATCATGGTCAACGCATTGCCATTGTCGAAAATGAATTCGGTCCGGCCAATATTGATGGCGCCCTACTCGAAAGCAATGAAGACATCAGTCTGGTAGAACTGACCAATGGCTGTGTATGCTGTTCGGTACGTGGCGAATTTACCGATGCAATGCTTGACCTCTTACAGCGCCGACAACACGGTGAATTGGCATTCGAGCGCATTATTATCGAGACAACCGGTCTGGCCGATCCATCACCCATTACTCAGGCTTTCTTTGTTGATGAAAACCTACGCGAAATGATGCGTCTTGATGCTTGTATTTGTCTTGCCGACAGCGAACATATTCTCAAACAACTGGATGAACACCCTGTTGCCGGTGCGCAAATCGGGTTTGCCGACCGTATCATTCTGACCAAAGGCGACAGAATTGATACTGTCCTTAGAACACATGTTTTACAACGCTTGCACCAAATCAACAATAAAGCCGATATCTATGAAATCAACCACGGCATTTGTGATGCCGATATCTGGCTTGATCTACATGCCTTTGAGCTGAGTGACCCTATCGGCATTGCATCAGGCAGCTATCGAATAGACAACAATAAAAAGCCGGTTTTTCGCCAATTTGGAACCGCACAAGCCGTTTTTGAGCAATCATGGAATGATAATATCCAGAGCTTCCTGTTTGAAGGAAAAACAATGGATATTGAAAAGATCGGCACCTTTATGGAGCAACTGATTGAAAACCACGGCAATGATATGTTGCGTTACAAGGGCGTTCTCGCCGTCGCTGGTGACAATCGCCGCCTCATTGTACAAGGCGTTCATAAAGTTGTCGGCTTTGATTATGGCTCACCATGGTCAAACGATGAAGAAAAATGCTCGCGTCTTGTCATCATCGGCCGCAACCTACCGATTGAAAAAATACGAAACGGCTTCAAACTGGCCGAAATACGTAAATAAAACCTATTCTAACCTGCTATAATATCTCACTTGCGATGCCGCAGGAGCAGGAAGTTGCGGTTTGACCGCGTTTTCTGATCTGCTATAATTTACATCGGCATTGGTGGATTAAAGCCAATGTTAATGGGACTTGGGAAATTTCGTTTTAAAATTGATACGGCGGCGTTTGGTACATATTCGCGCACTGATAACTATCCTTGGGTCGAACAAAAACGCCTTGGGCGTAAGCCGGCCATGCAATTACCAAACGAAGATTCAACAAAAATAGACTTGGATGGCACGATTTATCCTGACTGGCGTGGTGGCAAAAACCAACTTAAAGCCATGCGTGATATGGCAACAAAAAAACAGCCTTTAACACTCGTTGGCGGTGATGGGCATGTTTACGGTGAGTATGTAATACTTTCAATAACGGAAACTGGCACATTTTTAAAACCAAATGGCGATCCGCAAAAACAAACATTTAAACTCTCATTGCAAGAATATGGTCGTGATTTTTGGGGGGCAATCTAATGGCGGACCATTATTTAACCAAAGATGACGATATGGTGGATGAAATCTGCTGGCGCTATTACGATCAAGGGCAACAGGCGCTCGCTGTAGAGCAGGTTTATAAAGCTAACAATCGACTCGCTGATGTCGGCGACAAATTACCGGCGGGTTTGGTAATCGAGCTTCCTGAACTGCCGCAACCGGAGGCGAGGCCGGTGATACGGATTTGGGGGTGAGTCGGGATGAGATTTAAAAGAAATGCAAATGAATGGATAATGAAATGAATGACGAGATGGGCAAATGGATAAAATCCCACTCCCCTTTTATCTATAGTCCTTCCATACCGGGAGAATTGACATACCGAACCGTAAAATCTTCCATACCGGGAGAATTGACATACCGCACTGTGAAATCTTCCATACCGGGAGAATTGACAATCTGCCACAATCCACACCTTCTTCCGGAAGTAGATGTTTTGAGGACATTCAGATCCGCAGCTCCTCGCACCAGCCGCACGTCGAAATCCGCTGCTCCGGAAACTATCCTGACAGATCCATATAAAGGCACACCGTTAAAGGTGCAGTTTTTCGAGACCTTGCCGGCATGGGCAGAGCATAGGGCCGAAAGCGACAGGGCAAGTGTTAAAAAAATCCGCATAGTCAATCCTCCGTTTCATTGTAGAGCAGGTTTATAAAGCTAACAATCGACTCGCTGATGTCGGTGAGAAGCTACCAGCCGGCATCATCATCATCTTGCCCGATTTACCACAGCCGCAATCAAGGCCTGTTGTCCGTATCTGGGGAACACATTAACATCCTAGAATAAGCTTAAAAGCATTTTTTTAAAAAGACTAATGAAGACCTCTCCAACCTGGATGATCTGTGAATTTAATGGAAAAATCAGCCCAACCTGGATGATTTGTGAATTTCCACTCGCCACAGCTGCTTGCTGTGCTTGTTGTTTTATAAACACTTAAATCAGCTGTTCCACTTTTTTCAACATAGATCTCAAAATCTGCTCCTCCAGACTTCTCTATATAAACTGTTCCATGAAGCGGAATGCCCTTATAGGTACAGTCCTTCGATATTTTCCCCGCATGTGCGAAGGAAACAGTCAGTAACAACGCCAAGAACGATAAAAGTGTACGCATTTTATACCTCCTCTTTTTACCTATAAATTAAGAGACCTGAACACAGCATGAATAAGCATGGATGGTTTGATATCTTGAACGAATAGCTAATCAGAAAACGCGGTCTGGCCGTTAACAAGCTAGATAGCACCAAATAAGGAAGCTCCTCCGGGAGCTGTTTCTATTATAAGCCTATATAGGCAAATTAATACATGCACCGATTTATTGGGTTTCTGAGACTTTCCTTGAACCAGATGTGTGCATCCAGTCGCTATCATCCACCACCTGCCAATAGAAAATAGGTATATGGATTTGAGCAAGCCAAACCGCAAGCGCTTGAAACAAAAGGAGGGTGCGGTCAATAAGATGCGTGCCCGACAGGATGGCCGGACACGCATATACCGATTATTTCACTTCACCAATGCAGACATATTTAAGCTCGATAAAATCGTCCATGCCGAAATGCGATCCCTCACGACCAAGCCCTGAAAGCTTGACACCACCAAAAGGAACTTCAGCCGTTGAAATCAGACCGGTATTAACACCAACCATACCGTATTCCAGTGCTTCGGAAACACGGAAAACACGAGCCATATCCTTGGCATAAAAATACGAAGCAAGACCGAATTCCGTATCATTGGCTTGAGCAATCACATCATCTTCATCCTTGAAGCGGAAAAGTGGGGCCACTGGCCCAAATGTCTCATCCCGTGCAACCACCATATCGGATGTAACATCCGCAATAATGGTCGGTTCAAAAAAAGTACCGCCAAGCGCATGACGTTTACCACCAAGAAGAATGCGTCCACCCTTTTTGGTTGCATCCGCAATATGCTCTTCAACCTTTTTGACCGCATTAGCATCGATCAGAGGCCCCAAAACAACATCTTTTTCCATGCCATTGCCGATTTTGAGTTTCTTGACAGCTTCCGCGAGTTTCTCGGCAAAAGCATCATAGACCTTATCCTGGACATAGATACGGTTGGCACACACACAGGTTTGGCCATTGTTTCTGAACTTGGCAATAATCGCCCCCTGTACAGCGGCATCAATATCGGCATCATCAAAAACGATAAACGGTGCATTGCCGCCCAGTTCAAGGCCAAGCTTTTTGATCGTGGGGGCACATTGTGTATAGAGCTTCGCCCCGACTTCGGTTGAACCAGTAAAAGTGAGCTTTCGCACAATCGGACTTGCTGTCATGACCCCGCCGATTTCCGAAGCACTGCCCGTCAGCACACTGAACAGGCCTGCCGGTATACCAGCCTCTTCCGCCAAAACAGCAAGTGCGATAGCCGAAAAGGGTGTTTGCGCCGCCGGTTTTAAAACCATAGCACAACCGGCAGCCAAAGCGGGACCAGCCTTGCGCGTAATCATCGCATTTGGAAAATTCCACGGTGTAATTGCTGCGACAACACCAATGGGCTGCTTCATCACCAGAATACGCTTGTCAGGTTGGTGTCCGGGAATAGTTTCACCATAAATACGGCGTGCTTCTTCCGCAAACCACTCAATGAAACTTGCACCATATTCGATTTCACCGATTGCTTCAGCGAGCGGCTTGCCCTGCTCCAGCGTCAATATCCTGCCAAGATCGTCCTTATTGGCAATCATCAAGTTGAACCACTTGCGCAAAATGCTTGAACGTTCCTTAGCTGTACGGCGCGCCCATATTTTTTGTGCTTTTTGTGCTTCGACAATAGCTTTTTCAGTCATCTCAGCCGTGCATTTGGGCACATATCCGATAATTTCCCCGGTTGCAGGATTGGTAACAGCAATACCGTTTTTTACATCGGCTTCCACCCATTGACCCGCGACATAGGCAGCTTGGCGTAATAATTTCTCATGTTTTAACATCATTTTTTACCCTTGCCTTCCCGAAACATTGATCGCTTTAACGCGAAACACAAAACACATCGATAGCTTAAAGAGGTTGTTTTTCTACAGTTCCCCGCTCAATGACATAAAGATCATCTAACAGGCTTTTGGAATGGACATGATCAGACTCTGATAACAAGATTGTCAGCCCTTCACTACGGAGTGCAGCAATTACCTCAATCAGGCGCTGCGCCAATGCAGGTGCAACACCTTCAAAAGGTTCATCGAGCAACAATAGAGAACGACCAATAATCAACGCACGGCCTAATGCCACTAATTTTTGTTGCCCTCCGGATAAAGTAACCGCTTTGCGCTCGGCAAAACGGGCGATCTCCGGCATAAGCTCATAAATCCATTGTAAGCGTGTCATATCCTTCTTTGCACCAGTCGCTTCCAAAGGGAGCAAAATGTTTTCTTCCACGCTAAACTCTGGGATCAAACGACGATCTTCCGGCATATAACCGACACCCAACTTGGCTCGTAAATGTGCAGGCTCCTTGGTCACATCGCGGCCTTCAATGGCAATAGATCCTGCAGAGATAGGAAGAATTCCCATAATGGCACGCATAAAGGTGGTTTTACCGGCACCGTTACGTCCAATAAGACCAACCGTAGTCTTGGCTGCCATAGAGACACTAACAGAACGAAGAATAGGTGTACCGGCAATGGCAGCATCTAGTGAATTTGTTTTAAGCATGTGACTTCCCAATCACGTAATCACGGACTTTTTCATTATCCAACACACTATCCGTTTCTCCATCGGCGAGTATTGTACCTTCATAAAAAGCAATAACACGCGTAGCAAAACGGCGGACAATATCAACATCATGTTCAATAAACAAAATGGTGGCATCTATTTCCTGTAACGGCGCAATGACCTTTTCCATCATATCCATTTTTTCATCGACACTGACACCTGAAGTCGGTTCATCCAGCAACATTATTGCCGGATTCCCCACAGAAGCCATAGCAATGTCCAGTTTTTTGCGGGTTCCCTGCGGCAAAGTACCTGCAATTTCACCGGCAATATCCCGCAACCCAAAATATTCAAGCATTCTAAGTGCTTCATCAAGGCGCTTTTCAGTCAAACTACTCGCCCACAATGATATGGCTGATTCCATGGCGGCATCGGCAATAATCATATTTTCCAAAGCCGTTAACTCAGGAAAGACCTGTGCAATCTGGAAAGAACGCCGTATACCTGTCTGCGCGGTACGTTTGGGATCAAGGCCGGTAATATCGCGTCCTTTAAACATAATTGTTCCGGCTGATGGCTTCAGATAGCCCGTCACCATATTGACGAAGGTAGTTTTACCGGCTCCATTAGAACCGATAATCGCAATATGCTCACGCTGGCTTACCTGTAATGAAATATCCTTAGCGGCAATAACACCGCCAAATTTTTTCTCAAGACCTTCAACAACAAGAATAGATTGATCGCTCATCTACGCCTCCCTTGAACAAGTGACCACAAGCCATTAGGCAACAGCAAGATGACTGCCAACATGACAAGGCCGAGAATGAGCTGCCATGCATTCGGCACATAGCCTAGCGCGTAGGTACGTACAATCTCAAGCAGGAAGTAACCGATAATCGGGGCAATGACACTGCCGCGGCCAGCCAGCAACGCCACAAAAACAAAACTGCCCGATGTGGTCCAGTTTGTCAGCTCTGGATCAATATGGCCGGTTGAAATAGCAATCAAACAACCACCGATACCCGAAAGAACTGCAGCTGTCACATAACAACAAAAAGCCACAACACGGGGGGATGCACCAAGATAATTAAGGCGTACTTCATTTTCCGCCAATGCATCCAGCATGGCACCTGCATTGGATGCAAGATAACGAGCAACAACAAAACCGAGGATGACAACAACAATCGCCGAAAAACCATAGGCATAGGCATCACGCAATTCCGCTGTAGGCTTAAACCCGAAATAGCTGACCGCCGGAATATTAAAACCGTCGGTGGATCCCAAAGTTGCCGATTTGACGAGTACACCATAAAGGATCATCGAAAGTGCCATTGACAGCATAGCAAAGAAAATCTCGCGATAGCGAGACAACAAAACACCCAAGACTAAACTAAACACAAGTGCGACAAGCGCAGAGACAGGCAAAAGAATGGCAATATCATGGATGCCATAAACAGCTGCCAGCATACCAACAGCATAAGCCCCTAGACAATAGAACAGTCCTTGACCAAAGGAAACCAGCCCCGCACGCATTTGGATCATCACACCGAGCGCAACCAGACCACCCGCCAAAGAAGTTTGCAGCTGATAGCGCATCCATGCGGGCAAAAAGAAACCAGCAATCAATAAAACAGCCAGTATAACGACGCGATATCCGTCTTTCCTGAAATCAATTGTCATCATATTTTTCGTACCGTCTGTTTTGCAAAAAGACCATGGGGACGTACTGCCAATACAATTGCCATAATAGCGTAAATAGCAAAAAGCTCGAATTCAGGTGCCAAATGCACACTCGCTGCACGCGCAAAGCCCGCAAGCAATGCGCCAACACCCGCACCCGAAATAGAGCCAAGCCCGCCAATAACGACAACGGCAAAGGCAAGAATAATTACCTCAACCCCAATATCGGGCGTTACCGATATTTTAGGTGCAGTTAATGCACCACCGATCATCGCCAATATCGTGCCAATCGCAAAAGTCAGCGCAAAAATTCGTGTCACGTTAATGCCCATAGCCGCACTGATTTCACGATCGGCCACCACGGCCACCATCATCTTTCCAGTGCGCGTATGATTGATCCACCAATAAAGACCAATACCAACAAATGCGGCCATGACAACAACCAGAAAATCATAATTCTGATAGAACATGCCATTAACATCGGAATAGCCAAGATAGGCATAAGGCTCCATCGCATAATAGCCCTGCACGCCCCATACAAGCTTGACCACATCGGACAAAATAAGAAAAAGCGAATAAGTAACCAGAACCATTAAGACTTCATTGCGTCCGTAGAGCCAGCGCAAGATGCCACGCTCAACAATCAAACCGACAACAAAACCCGCTACTATAGCGGCAACCCCCATTATAAGAAAGGCACCCGCCCCCGGCAAACCACTTCGATAATAGACCGCCAATGCAGTCACACAGGAATAAGCCCCAATCGTATAGAAAGCGCCATGCGCAATATTAAGGATGCGCATCACCCCAAATATCAGTGTCAAACCAACGGCGACAAGAAAAAGCCATGCCGCATAGTTCAACCCGTCCAAAAAAATTGCTGTTACAATAAGCATATGATTTTCATTCTTTTAGAAAGACAAAAAATACGACGGCAAATACCGCCGTATTCTAAAACCTTATTCACATTGTGCGCCGGGGAAACCGTCTTTGATCCACTGCGAGGCAGTCGTACCCTCAGGCGGATTGACACAAGTTGCTGGATAACTGCGAACATCCTTCAAAACGATATTACCCTTATCGTCCTTGACTGTTTTGCCATAAGCAATGCTCTGTATAGCCTGATGGCCTTTATTTATTGCCATTTTGACTGTACCCGATGGCGAGTCAAACTCAAGATGCTCAAAAGCAGCAACAGCACTATCCTTATCTGCATCCGGCCCTGCTTTTTCCCAAGCAGCTTTCAATCCGAGAATAGCCTGAGCCATTTTCCATGCCGGATAAGAAGGTTCCTTACCGTATTTTTCCTTGAATGCTGTCGAGAACCACTTAGCAAGATCGGTATCCGGTGCAAAGAAACTATAAGGACCACGGGCGCCGATAATCGCACCTTCAGGGAAGTTTTTACCGATACTCAAAACGGCTGCTTCACCACAGGTCATCAGAACAGGCGTACGAGCAAAAATGCCACGCGGTGCCGATTGCAACACAAAAGCATCCTGATCACCGCCCCAGAAGCTGGTAAAAACCAGTGTCGGGCGCGATGTCATCAAAGCCGAAATTTCTGCACCATATTGACCGGCACCCAATTTAGGGAACTGCTCTGTCGCAATTTTTGAATCCGGAAAAAGAGATTTCATCGATTGCGTGAAATTTTCCCAATTATCCTGACCAAAAGCATAATTCTGATTGATACCGGCAACACGACTTGCATCGACACCCATATCTTTTAAATAGCGGGCAGCACCGATTGCATCACTGGTTTGGATCGGACCGGTACGAAAAAGATATTTAGGATTTTCAACAACCTGCTCAAATATCTGATTGGTACCGCAATCAACCATAACTGTCGGTGTTTTCATCTCTTCAACAACCGGTGCAATCGCCTTACAATTGGCTGATGATGTATAACCCACCACCGCTTCAACCTTATCACGCTCGACAGCGTTGCGATATTCAGTTACCGCATCAGCAGCCTCATCAATAAAGACCGGTTCAATAGTACGGCCATTAATACCTATCGTTGTATAAGGTGCAGGCATTTTTCCGCTGTTCAAGGCTTCGATCAAAAGCTCAGCGGCCTGTTTTTCGGGTTCGCCGAAAGGCCCTGCCGAAGCAGTCGAAAGAAAAACAGGAAACGCGATTTTAATCGCATCTTTCTGCTGCGCATGTCCAACCGATGCAATGGCTGCCATGGCCACGCCGGCCAATGCCGTTAAAATACGTCGTTTCAATGTTTTCTGCATAGGTAATGACCTCCCCTAGAGTAAATGGATATAAAAACACAAAGCCTAACGGTTCTACATCAATCAAGAATTAGAATGCCGCGCGATAAAGTGCCAAAGCATCAGCTTCGCTCACATCGATAGGATTATTGATTAACAGACGCTGCTGATCCATTGCATCACGCGCCAAGATAGGCAGACTATCTTCGGTAACATCAACATCGCGCAGACGCCGCGGCGCACCCGTCTTGTTCATCAAATCAACCATAAAGCTAACAAAGGCCGATGAACGTCCTTGCACGCCTTGCGCTTCCCCAACCCCGACAACATCGGCCAGCTCAGCATATAGAGGGGCGGCTGCCGCTGAATTAAACTGCAGAACTGGCTCCAACATCAGGGCATTGGAAAGACCATGCGGAATATGATAATGACCACCAAGCGGATAGGCCAGCGCGTGAACCGCGGCAACCGGCGCATTGGCAAAAGCCTGACCTGCCAGCGTCGCCCCCAGCAACATCGCCTCGCGTGCCTCACGATTTTTCCCATCTTCACATGCAGCAACAATATTGGAAGACAAAAGGCGCAATGCCTCACGCCCCAAAGCATCCGAAATCGGGTTTTTCTTGTGCTTGGTCGTATAGGCCTCAATAGCATGAACCATGGCATCAATACCGGTTGCAGCCGTATGAAGACGCGGCAATCCAATCGTCAATTCAGCATCCAGCAAAACATGATCTGCATAAAGCTGTGGGGCAACAACACCCATTTTGGCAGACTGGGCTGTCGTCAAGATTGATATATTGGTAACTTCCGATCCCGTACCTGCTGTTGTCGGCAACTGGATAAGCGGCAGACGCTTTCCCTTAACCTTGCCAATACCGTATATATCCTCGAGTTTCTGGTCAGATGCCACAAGAACAGCAGCAAGCTTGGCAACATCAAGCGATGAACCACCACCAAGACCGACAACGATCTCGACCTTGCTTTCACGCGCCATTTCCAGACATTCAAACAACACATGCTCTGGCGGATCAGCAACAACTTTATCAAAAACAATAAATTCAAAACCGGCTTTTTTCAAAGACTCTTTGGCGGGCTCGAGCACACCGGCATCATTCAACCCTTTATCCGTAACCAACAAAATACGGCGACCATCTTCACGTTCGCTCAGAAACTCGCCAAGACGACGAGCGCCGCCCCATTCACTAACGAGAGAAGGAACAGTCGAGAAAGAAAAACTTTTAAGCACTTAAATCGCCTCCCATCACGTTCACACAATAAAAACAAATAAATTAGTTCATTATATTGAACTTAGTTCTACATTGTGTACAATGTGCCAATAAAAGTGTTTTGTCAATATAAAGGTAGAACAGTGGATAAAAACGACACACCCTATAATATTCCCGCTTTACGACGGGCTGTTGCCATTCTTGATTTACTTCAAGAGAACCAGACGGGCTTAAATGCCGCCGACATTGTCAAGAAAGTGAAAATACCCAAAAGTACAGGACACGGCCTGATCCATGTCATGGTCGAACTGGAAATGATCCAGCGCCATACCGACGGGACATTTACACTAGGTCCACGTCTATCAAAATGGGGCAGCGGCTTTCTATCCAATGTTGACCTACTTGAAGCCTTCAATCGAATTTCTGTCGAGCGCAAGGATCTGCTTCCCTATACATTGACATTATCAGTGCCGGAAAAAAATGAGGTCGTCTACATAGCCTGTAGAAACAGTACAGCGCCTTTAGGTTTTACATTCAAGATCGGCATGCGGCTGCCAATTATTTTTACAGCAACCGGAAAAGCCATGATGGCAACATGGTCAGACACCGATATAGAACAGCTTGCCAACACCTATCCTTGGCATAAACCATTGACCAGTCGTAGCACGATGACACTACCCAAATTGATGGATGAATTAAAAGCAGCACGGGAACGGGGCTTTTCTATCGATGACTGCCAGATCAGAGATGGTATGATCTGCTTGGGCGGAGCCATAAAAAACCACACAGGTCAAGCTGTTGCCGGCATCGCCGTTAGTCTAATGGAAACAGAGGCCACGGAGGAAAAAATCAATGTAATCGGTCAGAAAACAAGCCAAACAGCCCTGCAGCTTTCAAAACTACTGGGATATCAACCCTAAAATATATCGCAATTCCTAGTGTTTCAAATCGGCAAGAAACTTTTTGGCACGCTCATGCTGAGGATTTTGAAAAAAATCTTCAGGCTTAGCTTCTTCGAGTAAGACACCTTGATCCATAAACCAAATTTCGTCGGCAACCTCGCGGGCAAATCCCATTTCGTGTGTCACGCACATCATTGTCATGCCGGAACGCGCCAAATCCTTCATGACCGCTAAAACCTCATTGACCATTTCCGGATCAAGAGCACTTGTCGGTTCGTCAAACAACACAATTTCTGGATCCATTGCAATGGCGCGTGCTATGGCAACCCGCTGACTTTGTCCGCCTGAAAGCTGTCCCGGATAGGCATCAGCCTTATGCGCAAGCCCGACGCGTTCAAGCAAGGCCTTGGCTTTTTCATTGGCTTCTTCGCGCGACAGCTTAACAAGCTTACGCGGTGCAAGCGTTATATTATCAATAACCGACATATGTGGAAACAGATTGAACTGTTGGAAGACAAAACCGATCTTGCTACGCAACCGGTTGATATTGACGCCCTTATCATTCACATTGATATTATTGACCCATATTGCCCCTCCCTGTATCGGCTCCAGTTGATTGACCGTTCTAATCAACGTTGTCTTACCAGAGCCTGACGGACCACAGACAACAACAACCTTACCGGCAGGAACACTAGCACTGACATCCGTCAGACATTGATGATTTCCATACCATTTGTTCACATGCTCAAATCTTATCATGTTGATGCCTTCACCGTTTCATCGGAAGAAAGAGGAACGTCCGGCAAACGATGATGCCGATTACGCTTATTATTAATATAGCGCTCAAAAAACCGTGCTGTCTGAGTCAAAGCAAAACAAAGCACAAAATAGGTCAGCGCCAGAATGGAAAAAACCTCAACGGGTTTATCGAGAAGTTGATTATTGACCTGCGTCGCAGCAAAAGTGAACTCATTAACGCCGATGACATAGCCAAGCGATGTTTCCTTGATCGTCGACACAAATTGCGTCAGCATATTGGGCATCGCATTAAACAAGGCTTGCGGAAGAACGACATAAAACATGGTGCGCCAATAGCCCAAACCAAGTGATCGTGCAGCTTCCATCTGCCCTTTTGGCAAGGCATTGATCCCTGAGCGGATGACTTCAGCCATATAGGCTGATTCATATACCACCAATGCACCAATCAGCGTATAAAATCCATCTATCGTAACGCCGATCATTTTAGGCAGGGCAAAATAGCTCCAAAAAATCACCATGAGGAAAGGTGTGCCCCGCATGATCTGCACAACCATTGTCGCCACGTAATTAATCGGACGATAGGGGTTGATACGTCCCAAAGCCAAAAGCATAGCCAGAACAAAAGACAGAATAACACTGACAAGTGCCAAAATACCTGTTGCCACTAATCCACCCAATGGTCCGTAAGGATACGAACCAATCAGAAAAAGCAACCAGTTGTCTTGGATAACCTCAAACATCGTGGCCCCTATCGCGTTTTCATGGCAAGCCAGCGTTCCATCAACGTTCCTGCTGTCATAATAATAAAGGAAATAACCAGATAAATGAGCGTGGCCACAGCAAAAATCTCGAATGTCTGGAACGTATCATTTTCTATCTTGCGTGTCTGATAAATCAGTTCATGAACACCAATAGCCATAGCAATAGTAGTATTTTTGAACAAAAGCAGAGAATAATTGGTCAAAGGCGGCACAGAAAGGCGCAATGCTTGCGGCACGATAATAAAGCGCATTGTCGCGAGATAGCCAAAACCAAGCGCACGACCCGCCTCATACTGCGTTTTGGAAATAGCACGAAGACCACCTCGCAAAGCTTCAGACATATAGGCACTGAAACAGACAGAAAGAGCCAGAAAGGCTAGTATAAATTCACTATTATTCTGGTTGAGCCAGTCGGTTACTGGCTCCGGCAAGAGCGGTGGAACGGCAAAATACCAAAAAAGCACATGGACAAGAAGAGGTACATTCTGTTGAATCTCAACAAAAAGAGCCACAAACCACTCAAACGGTTTGAAACCGCTAGCACGCATCAAGGTCCATACAATAGCCAGAACAAAAGCAAGTATCCACGCGACAACCGACATCTTGAGCGTGACCATAAGGCCATCACTTAAAAGACCAATATTGCTGCTGGTCATGATTTTCGAAAAATCGAATGTCATAATGGAAAACGCTTCAAACAATAGAAAACATAGACGAATGAAAGCAAAGGCCGAAGCCTTTACTTTCATTATTTGATCATGGCAATCAATATTGCGCTGGACGCAATTCCGGATTGCCAGCCTTAGACGTGAACTTGAAGTTCTTCTTGATATTGAATGGCGGCTCACCAAACCAGCGGGCAAAAATCTTTTCACCTTCACCGGTTTCTTCAAGCTTAGTCAAAACTTTATTCACTTCAGACAAAAAGCGATCTTCGTCCTTACGAACTCCGAGTCCCCAGAACTCAATCGCCAGTGGTTGGGCGACGATTTCATATTTATTTCCTGTCTTGGCAATCAGCGGCATCATGCCCAATTCCGATAGAGCCATCGCATTGACCTTGGATTGTTGAAGAGCCAGAAACGCACTTGGCGGATCCTGAAAGGTCAAAATAGTCGCATTGGAAAGAACCTTGGTCGAAAGCGCCTCCGAAGACGTACCTTTCGGTGCGCTAACACGCTTACCGCTCAAATCATCCAAAGTCTTAAGACCGCTATCTTTCTTGACCATAACCATCTGGCGACTGACAAAAGAAGTCTGACTATAATTGATCTGGGTAGCACGTTCATCAGTATAGCCCAGAGCAGCAGAAAGAATATCAACACGTCCCTGGGTCAGCTCGGGAATACGTGCTTCCGTTGAGACAGTTTTGATTTCTAACTTCACGCCCATATCATCGGCAATCGCTTTACATAGATCAACTTCATAACCGACGATTTGACGTGTTTTAGGATCCTGAAAACTGAACGGCTGCATTGTACCCATTGTCGCACAGACAAGAGAACCACGGCTCTTTATATCATCAAGCTGATCCGCGCGGGCACCACTTAACGCTGTAGCTACGAAAGCTGTCGCCAATAGTGTTTTCATCAATATCTTCATACTATTCCCCTTGGGTTGTTATCTACTGAAAAATCGGTCTTTTATTTTGCATAGGCACCCTGATAACGGCCTTCGACAATACTTGTAATAATGTCCTGTTCGCGCTGTTCCTGTGCGCGCACTTTCTGCAATAGGTCTGCAGCAATATCGGGTGAAAAAGCAACAACACCATCGCAGTCCCCCACCACAATATCACCGGGATTAACGACAAAACCGCCAATCGTAACAGGTACACCGATTTGACCGGGACCGTTCTTATAAGGACCGCGATGGATAACATCACGTGCGAAAACAGGAAATGATGAACATGCAATCGCGTCGCTATCACGGATTGCCCCATCAATAACCATACCGGCAGCACCCCGTGTCGATGCAATCGTCATCATGATTTCACCAATAAGTGCACGGCTGGTTTCACCGCCACCATCGACAACAATCACATCACCCGGCTTGAATTGGTCAAGCGCCTTATGGATATAAAGATTATCACCGGCACAAGTACGCACTGTAAAAGCGCGGCCAACCATAACATGGTCGTTTTTATGATAGGCACGTATACCCACAGCACCAGGCAAACGATCAAGATTATCACTGATGACAGCCGTTGCTGCCGTACGAAAACCGTCAATAAGACTATCAAAATCATGGGATTGTTGGTCTGTCATAACACCACCATTTATTATTACTTTCGCGTTATGATAGGTAAAACCCAAAGGCCCGCATAACGATATTTATGCATCACAAAATATTCCTTTAAAGAATAATAAAAACCATTTTCTTTTAAAGAAAACAATTGGACCACAAGTAAGTTCATTTTATATCAGCGCTTTACATAGCTACACTCAAACTGGTAATGCCTTTTTGTAATAGCTAGATCAGATTCCCATCTTATATAGACGACATGAAGGAATAAACATTGGTATCTTTCAAACAACTTCAAGCTCTTTACTGGATCTGTGAACTTGGCACGTTTGAAAAAGCGGCAGTCCGCCTCAACACAACACAATCAGCTATATCCAAAAGAATACAAGAGCTTGAAACTGTAACAGGTATTACCATTTTTATCCGCAACAACAGACAGGCACAACTGACTGAAAAAGGCGAACTCCTGCTAGAAACAGCACGTGAAGCCATCGAGATGATCGACAAAATTGCATCAATCAGAAATGATGATCATGCCATTGTACGAAAAATGCGTATCGGAGTAACAGAACTTTCATTGCTGACATGGCTACCAAAATTCGTTTCACTTGTCTCTCATACCTACCCGACCCTTATTATCGAACCACAAGTTGAAAGTGCAAGACGGCTGCATGAACAACTCGTTGAAGGGGACATTGACCTAGCAATTATGCCCGATGTCATGCCGCAAATAAATTTAACCAGTGTGCGCATTGCCGAAGTCCAAAATGTCTGGATGGGAAGGCCCGGTCTCGTCGAAGAAGGAAAAGTGCTAACCGCAGAAGACCTTGCCCAATATTCTATCCTCTCTCAGGGGATGGAATCCGGTACGGGGCTTTTCTATCATCAATGGATGAATGCGGAAGGCATACACTTTAATAAAAAAATATCTACAAACAGCATGCTGGCAATCGCTGGCCTTACTATTGCAGGCGTCGGTATATCCTATCTCCCCCATGAATGCCTCAAAATGCTGATTAAAATTGGCAAATTGACTGTCATACCAACTGATCCTGTTTTGCCGCCGGTTCCCTATGCCGCCATATATCGGGGTGAGCAGCCGTCTGAAATATTACGCTCTGTCATCTCCCTCTTGCGTCAAAGCTGTAATTTTTCATCCCTATTGCAAGAATAAAAGCCAAAAGCCCAACAAGGCGAACAATAACTGTTTTGTCCGCATCTTTTCAGGCTTGCTCGCATCCTTGATATTTTATGCTTCAATCGATAAATAGATAGATAGAAAAGGTTGGTGGGCCCTGAGGGACTCGAACCCCCAACCGAGCGGTTATGAGCCGCCAGCTCTAACCAATTGAGCTAAAGGCCCCACACGATGTTCGCTCTAACCTATATTAACATTATGTACAAGCCTACTATCGCCATATCGATAATCTTTTCCATATATCAAATATAAACAATGCAGAAGATATCTTAATTTAACCCGATTCAGCGACTAATCTGGACCGACCAACAAATGTGAAGGAATTCTTATGAAAATAAAATCGGCTTTATTATTAACAACGTTGCTCATCGCACCAAGCTATAGCTATGCGGAAGATAATATAGTACCCGCCCCGACGATTATGGTAAGCGCTACCGGAGAAACACAAGCCGAACCCGACATGGCTATTTTAAATCTCGCTATCGTCACACACGATAAAACAGCGCAGGCTGCCCTAACAGCCAACAATGAAGCCATGAATAAAGTCATTGAAAATTTCCGCAAAAACGGAATTGATAAAAAGGATCTACAGACATCGGGCCTATCCATCTATCAGATACACACAGAAGAAAAAAACGCCAAAAGATCAGAGCAACCCTATCAAGTCAGTAATGCGCTGACTATTCGTATCCGCAAGCTGGATACAGCCGGCCAACTCTTCGATACCGCCATGAATCTTGGGGTCAACAACGTCAACGGATTAAATTTCACCAACGCCGATCCCAAACCTTACCTTACCAAGGCGCGTGAAAATGCGGTTAATGAAGCTCTGGAAAAGGCAGCAACGCTAGCACGTGCAGCCAATGTAAAACTCGGTCGCATCATCAAAATTTCTGAAAATGAAACCGGCCCCATCATACGTCAGCCAATGGCAAGCATGGTTCGTTCCGCCGATTTTTCAGACAGCGCATTCGCCAGCGGCGAACTCAACTATAAAGTCACTGTTACAGCCACTTTTGCGATTGATGAATGACTTCTATTATCGGCCCTCATCAAGCGGGCCGATAATATATTCAAGATAATCCTCGTCACAGCTCATATCGGTTTCCAAGGCACAAATTTTTCCACGAATAGAAATACCTGCTTCGTGTACGCTTTCCGCATAACCTGAAACAAGAGGATGCCACCATTCAAGATCACGCCCCTCATCAATCTGACGATAAGCGCAGCTTTTCGGCAACCATCGCGCTGTTCGGACTGTACTGAGATCCAACTGGATGCAGTCATGAACGATTGATTTTCGCTGTTCATAATTGCGACACTGACAAGTCTCTTTATCAAGCAATTGACAGCCGACACTGGTCACATAGATATCACCCGTATCCTCGTCTTCCAATTTATGCATACAACAGCGGCCACAGCCATCACAAAGGCTTTCCCATTCAGCAACAGTCATCTCATTCAGCTTTTTGCATTGCCAAAACGGTAAGCTAGATAATCTCATTTTCTCAACATTATTAATTAGATAGTTGAAATTTATACAATAATCTGATATACAAATATAATTCCAAAAAAGAACATAGCAACATGAAACGTAAACCCATTAAATTTCTAGAAAATTTCATTGAAAAATCAATGGTTACGTCGCGTTGGCTACTGGTTATATTCTATGGCGGACTTGCAACCGGCCTCGCTATATATGCTGTTTATTTTCTATTTAAATTATGGAATTTCGCTATCCACATCATAGATACTGACTCTAACGGTGCGATCTTGGGCGTATTAGGGCTTATAGATGCAGCACTGATTGCTAGCCTCGTCATTATGGTTATTATCTCCAGCTATGAAAGCTTTGTTAACCGCTTTGACTTCGATCGCCTTGATGTCCGCTGGATTGGCTCCATTGATTCAGATTCACTCAAAGTTAAAGTAGCAATGACCATCATTGCTATTTCGTCTATTCATCTTTTGCAAATTTTTCTTAATTTGCCCCAACATATGACAACCGTTTATGCTTCAGAGCTTGATCCTAATTTGCTCATCAACAAGGAAGTATTCTGGTACACTATTTTACACATTACATTCATTGCATCCGGCATATTTCTGGCGATTACCGATCGCGTCAATGCATCCAAACATCATGCTGAACAATTAATACAGCAAACATCTTATAAAGAATGCGAGTATTGTGCGCATTGGAATAACAGTGACTGCGATTACAACAATAAAACTGAACTGTCTCAATCAGCTAATCAGAGAAAATTCCAAGAGCAGCCATCTTGCTTTGAACAAAGACACATGAGAACTCAAAAATAAGACCAAAAAGAAATGTGGCATGCAGGCATTTATTTAAAAATGCTCTGTCCTTGTTCATCAATAATCTGTCGTCCTTTGAGATAAATCATCTCAACAGCCGATTCAAAAGAAGAAAACCTATCTGCACGAATAAACCGATATTCTTGCAGTTCACCATCAATCATTTTTATAATAACACCGCAGCTCTGAAATTGGCCTTCAGATTTGAATGGTGTCGGGCGGATGACAAACCCCTGATACTCGATCTCTTCACCAGCAAAATTTTCAGGCTCAGCCTGCTTATTGTGATTGCCACCAAAAAGCTTTTTCAAAAACGACATGTCATCCCTTATATAATAATATTATGAATCAAGGAACGAACGCAGCTTGCGTGAACGACTCGGGTGTTTGAGTTTGCGCAATGCCTTGGCTTCAATTTGACGGATACGTTCGCGTGTCACAGAAAACTGCTGTCCGACCTCTTCCAGCGTATGGTCGGTATTCATTCCAATACCAAAACGCATACGCAAAACACGCTCTTCACGCGGCGTAAGCGATGCTAGTACACGGGTCGTCGTATCACGCAAATTGGCCTGGATGGCTGCATCAATCGGCAACAGTGCATTTTTATCTTCGATAAAATCACCCAAATGTGAATCTTCTTCATCACCCACGGGTGTTTCAAGTGAAATCGGCTCCTTGGCAATTTTCAAGACTTTACGGACTTTTTCCAGCGGCATAGCCAGCTTTTCAGACAGCTCTTCCGGCGTTGGTTCACGTCCAATTTCATGCAGCATCTGGCGTGATGTGCGCACAATCTTATTGATCGTTTCAATCATATGAACTGGAATACGGATTGTACGGGCCTGATCAGCAATCGAACGGGTAATAGCCTGACGAATCCACCATGTCGCATAGGTCGAAAATTTATAACCACGGCGATATTCAAACTTATCAACCGCCTTCATCAAACCGATATTGCCTTCCTGAATGAGATCAAGGAATTGCAAACCACGATTGGTATATTTTTTAGCAATCGAAATCACCAGACGTAGATTGGCCTCAACCATTTCCTTTTTGGCAATGGTGGCTTCACGTTCGCCTTTTTGTACCTGATTGACGATGCGACGGAATTCGCCAATTGTAATCGCTGTCTCCTGTGCCAAATTCTGGATTTCGCTGCGCAATTCGCCAATAGCCTTGGCCTCGCGCGTTGAAAACTCCTTCCAGCCTTTGCCCGGTAGGGTTGCTATATAATTAATCCAATCCGCATCCAGCTCTCGCCCCTGATATTCCTGCAAAAACTCCTCATGACGAACGCCATAGGAATCGGCGAGACGCTTCAATTTGCCCTCGTTTTGCACCAAACGCTTGTTGATATCATAGAGTTGTTCAACAAGAGATTCGATACGATTCTGGTTCAGCGACAAGGATTTGACCGCATTGATCAGCTGATCTTTCAATTCCTTGTATTTTTTCTTCTGAGCCGGAGAGAGTGCACCATCATCATGGGTTGCCAGACTGCTTTCAACCTGCTGATCCTGCAACTTGCGCAAATTCATATAAGTGCTAGCAATAAAGTCGAGTGTTTCCATGACCTGAGGACGTAGTTCTGCTTCCATTGCAGCCAAAGACAAGTTAGCCTCGTCTTCGTCATCCTCGTCTTCTTCGACCTGTCCTTCACCGCCGACATTGGTAATATCGTCATCGTCCGAGCGCGAAGCCCGACGAGGCGCTTCTTCCTTAGGTTTGATCTCTTCTACGCGTTCAATAGCCGGTGCCTGCTTGGCTTCCGGTCCTGCATAGGTCGTTTCAAGATCAATAATTTCACGCAGCAGAATGCGTTGTTCATTCAATTCTTCACGCCAGATAATCAAAGCCTGAAATGTCAACGGGCTTTCACACAAACCGGCGATCATGGTTTCACGGCCAGCTTCTATACGCTTGGCAATAGCAATTTCACCTTCGCGCGATAAAAGCTCTACAGCCCCCATTTCGCGCAAATACATTCGCACGGGATCATCCGTGCGGTCTGTCGGCTCACGCTTGGTAGTTGTGGCAACAGCGGTTGTCCCGGCTTCAACAAGTTCGCCGCCGACTTCTTCCTCACCTTCGGCTTCGACTTCTTCATCATCCTCGACAACATTGATGCCCATATCCGAAAACATGGACATAGTGTCTTCAATCTGTTCAGATGTCACTTCTTCAGACGGTAAGACCGCATTGATCTCGTCCATCGTCACATAGCCGCGTTTCTTGGCAAGCTTGATGAGTTTCTTTACGGCATCATCCGAAAGGTCAAGAAGGGGACCGTCGGCGTTAGGCTCGCGCTCGGTATCCTCATTTTCATTTTTCTTGCTCTTAACAGCCATTCTATCTCAACTCCAGACAACTGATATGGAAACATACACATTCCCGACAGCTGCGTTATAACAACCTACATCCTTAAAACCGGATGTGTTTAATCCACCAAAGCGAATCATCCGTCAAGCTTTCGTCGCTGATTCGCGTTAAAAAAGCGAATCATTTTGCTGATTCGCCTATATGATTCGCCTATTTCTTACGCCCCATCTTCATTCCACGTACCAAAACCTTCAATCAAAGCCTGCGTATCATCCGTATCGGAAAGCTCCCGTTTCAGCGCTTGCAGACTGGCAAATGTGGCTTCATCGGGAGATTCCAGAAGCTTGTCTTCGATAATCATCAAACGTTTATTTAGGTTATGTGCGCGAAGATGCAAGTGTACCGCCTGATTAAGAGCTGCCTTTGCATCCTCGAAAGGCGCGGTTGTAAAAGCACAACGCATACCCGCTTTCTTAATTATTCCATCCATCTGGGCCAGAATATCGCCTTCCCCCTTTTTCAATAAGAGATCACGCATGGCAGCAGCATCATCCGGCTGCCAGACCGCCAACACATCAAGAGCTGTGCGATGAAGCTGTTTCAAACCGAGGTGGTCAAATTCCAACGCTGCCAGGCGCTCAAAATCTTCATCCCATAAGGTAGGATGATTGATGAGAGTAAGTAAAATAGCCGCCTCCCGTAAAGGTAGAACCGTTTTCGAGGTACGGATAAGGGGCGAATTGGCAAGACTATTCAATACCGATGGATCGCTAACAATGCCCCCGTCACGCTTCTGATTACCACGCCTTTTCCATTCATTTTTAAACGGTGTCTGAAAGAACTGGCGCAATTTTTCGCGCATATCACGTTGATAATAACCACGTAATGTATCGTCCTTGATCGCATAAATCGTCTGGAACAGAACTTTTTCTAACCCCGCACGCTGTTCCGGCGTATCGAATATTTTACCCGCAGTCTCCCGCAACCATAACATTTCTGCCAAAGGTTTTGCCTCTTCAATACGCTTGACAAAAGCTTCACGCCCTTCTTCACGCACCAGATCATCAGGATCTTTACCACTGGGCAAAAGCGTAAAACGGAGCGACACTTCACTGCGTAAAAGCGGTAAAACACGATCAAGCGCCCGATAGGCAGCCTTCAAACCGGCTTCGTCTCCGTCAAAACACAAGACCGGATGAGGCGAACAACGCCACAACAGATTGATCTGTTCTTCGGTCAAGGCCGTTCCCAACGGAGCAACAGCCTGATGGATACCCGCCTGATCAAGGGCAATCACATCCATATAACCTTCCACCACAATCATCGGTTGGGCCGGGCGCCCTTGTTGCGGCTGGCAAGCACGACGGGCATTGGCACCGTTATAAAGCAAAAGCCCCTTATGGAATAAATCTGTTTCAGGCGAATTGAGATATTTGGCACGGGCATTATGGGCAAGCGCACGTCCACCAAACCCAATCACACGCTCACGCATATCAAGGATAGGAAACATCACACGGTTGCGAAACCGATCATAGGGCACCGCAATATCATCACCGGTCACCAGCAGACCGGACGCATTCAACAAATCAGCCGAAATATTTTTCGATACCAGATATTCTTTCAAAGCATTAGAACTGTCTGGCGCATAACCAAGCCTGAATTTTTTGATTGTCTGTGCCGAAAGACCGCGTGTGGACAAATATTGCCGTGCCTGACTACCCGCATTGTTTTCATAGTTATGTGTGAAAAATTGTGCCGCCAGTTCCATCACCTGATAAAGATCAGTCTTCTGCTTTTCTTTTTCAATCGATTGCACATCACGCGCCGGCATGGCAACACCAGCTTCTGATGCCAGCCTTTCCACCGTCTCAGGAAAACTCAAACCGTCAAGTTCGCTGACAAAGCGGAAAATATCACCGCTAACCCCGCAGCCGAAACAATGATAACGCCCTTTGGGATCCTCGCAATGAAAACTCGGGGTCTTCTCACCATGGAAAGGGCAACAGCCCCAAAAATCACCGCGTGAAGGATTACTCTTTTTCTTATCAAAAGTCACACGTTTGCCAACCACCGTTGAGATGGGCAGACGGGCGCGAATTTCATCAAGAAAATCTGGGCCGAAACGCATAAAATAACCAAATCCTGAAAAAGAGCTTGCCTCTACTTAAGCATTTTAATGCCATATGCCAACAGGCGAATATAAGCAAATTTGTTCCTCTGCGCCCATAACATACAATACAACAACAGAGATGGTAACATGATTATGATGAAAATACTTTCATAACACATTGACTACTCTGGACAAAGATCACCCTCCCCCTATAGTCTAATAAAAAGGCATAATGCAATCAACAAAGGAGGAGCTCCAGTGGCTGGATTGCTGGTTCTTCTTCATCTTGCGGGCAGCGTAGCACTGCTTTTATGGGCAACACGCATGATCCGTACCGGCGTTGAACGCGCATATGGTGATCGCCTGAAGCGTAAATTACGCAATGTCATGAAAAATCCGCTATTTGCTGTCGGCTTTGGTTTGTTCATGGCCGTCGTACTACAAAGCTCCACAGCGGTCACTCTTCTGGTCGGCTCTTTTGTAGGCTCGGGTTTTGTCTCCGGCATAGCCGGCCTGATGGCCGTACGCGGCGGCGAACTAGGTTCGGCGCTGGTTGTCAAGATCCTGTCCTACAATCTGACAGCGCTTGTACCGCTATGCATCCTTATCGGTACATTCATTTTTATGACCACGCAGCGACGCGATTGGCGCCAAATCGGGCGTATCATTGTCGGCATTGGCCTACTAATCCTATCACTGGAAATGACTGGAGAAGCGACCGCCCCCTTACGCGATAGTGCAATTCTACCTAATATCATCGCCTATCTTTCCACGGATCCGCTTTCATCCTTCCTGCTCGCGGCTATCCTCACCTATCTTTTCCATTCTTCTATTGCCGGCATCATTTTGCTCGTAAGTTTTGCTTCACATGGCCTCATCCATGCCGAGCTGTGCGTTATTATGGTATTAGGTGTCAATCTGGGTTCTTCCGTGATCGCACCGCTGCTTACCCGCAATAGCGATGCAGAAACGCGCATCGTCCCTATGGGCAATCTGTTGATGCGCGGTGCCGGTTCCCTCATCATGCTCGCCCTGTTTTTGATATGCAAACCGCCTGTATCCCTGCTTGGTTCCGATCCTGTCAGCCAAGTTGTCAACGCCCATATTGTTTTCAATATCATTATCCTACTTGCCGGAATTCCGCTTTCATCAATCGTCTTGAAGTTTACCGATAAAATCGTACGCTTAAAAAAGACCATACCTGAATCCGCAGAAACACTCGATGTCATGGCACAAAGCGCACTGGATGACGCCGTCATCAAACAACCTGCACTGGCACTCGCCAATACAATGCGGGAAGTCGTCCGTATATGCGATCTGGTCGATATGATGCTGGAAAAGATTATGAAGCTCTATGAGCAGCCGGATAAAAACATCATTAACGAGCTCTACATGCTAGATGATGTACTGGATAAAAAACATGCTGCAGTCAAACTTTATCTGGCACGGTTGGCTGCCAACAAGCTCAGTGACGAAGAAGCCCTACACACACAAGAACTCCTCGGCGCCTGTATTAAGCTCGATCAGACCGGCGATATTATCACTCATAATATGCTGGCGCAGGTAAAGAAAAAAGCGCAGTCAAACCTTGAGTTCACCGAAACCGGCTGGCAGGAGCTTTCTCACTTTCATTCTATCGTTCTGGCCAATGCGCATATGGCCTTCAACGTGCTTGTCTCACGCGATACACGTACCGCACAAATTCTCGTTCAAGAAAAAGATAATCTGCGTGAACTTGAAAAAGAAAGCAGTTTACGTCACTTCCAGCGGCTGCGTGAAGGCGATGAAAAAAGCATCGAGTCCTCCAGCCTTCACCTTGATACGATACGCGATCTTAAACAGATCAATTCCCTGCTGACATCGATTGTTTATCCGATATTGGAAGAACAGGGCCTATTGAAAAAATCACGCCTCAAAACCTAAACCATTCATTATTTGCAGCATTGGCCTTGCTTATAAACCACGGTACCCTATGTCTGTATTCAATAACAATTTGAAGGAGACTTACAAATGGGTACAGCAGGTGTAGGCTGGATTGCAGCCATTATTATTGGAGGATTGGCTGGTTGGCTTGCCCAGAACTTTATGAAAAGCAATACCGGTATGATTCTCAATATCATTCTCGGCATTGTAGGCGCTTCATTGGCAAGCTTTATTTTGGGCTTTTTTGGCGTTAGCTTTGCCGGCTGGTTCGGTTATCTCATCGCCGGTTTTATTGGTGCATGCCTATTGATCACCATTGGTCGCGCCATCCGATAAAACACCCCAGCGAATAAATATCGGGACCCGACCTGCAAGGTCAAAAATTATCCCATTCCTCTTCCATCATAAGAGTATAGTATTTTTTGACCTGAATTTTCTAGCATACAACCCATCGCAAAAGTCTCCAACTTTAGCGGGAGTGCTTTATACCCCTTTAACGCGCTGCCTTATCGCAAAAGTCTCCAACTTTAGCGGGAGCGCTTATTGAAGACGGGAACGGATTGCCCCACTGGCCTTTGAAAAATCCATGGAACCGGTATAACGCTCTTTCAAATAAGCCATCACTTTGCCCATATCACGCAAGCTTTCAGCTGCAGTCTCGGCAATAGCCTTATCAATAGCTTCAGCCACTTCATGCTCATCAAGCTGCCGAGGCAGAAACTCACGAATAATAGCAATCTCTGCACGCTCTGCTTCAGCCAGTTCATGACGTCCGCCTTCTTCATAAATCTTGGCAGATTCTTCGCGTTGCTTAATCATACGTGCCATAATGGCCTGTAGCTCACTGTCATCAACTGCTGCCTTACCTTCACCCCGATTGGCAATATCACGATCTTTCAAAGCCGCATTGATCAATCTCAATGTCGACAAACGGGTCTTGTCCTGATTTTTCATTGCGCTTTTAAGCGCCTCATTGATCGTTTCACGCAACATGATATTTCATCCGATAGTTAAAGCTATGAAACGCTTCTCTACGCAATCGCGTCACGGCTTGCAATAAGCGCCTATGAATTTATCTGCATAAGCGGCAAAAAGAACATGTCGGCCCTTTACCTCCTCGTATAACGGCGTTATATATCAAAACTTAGCTGAACATAGAGCACTTTTGCAGGATTAGAGGCAAGCCGCTAATCCCCGATAGTCATGCCGCAAGAAATTATATCCGGTCTAGACAAGCCTGATATGGATCTGCAGCACACTAAAACCGAGAGATGAAAACAATGACCAACGCTACGCCCAAGACACCATCATGGACTACAACCAAACCAACTGCCGTATTGGTGCTGGCCGATGGTACAGTCGTTGAAGGCATGGGGCTAGGTGCAACAGGTGCCATCGAAGCCGAAGTATGTTTTAACACAGCGCTCACCGGCTATGAAGAAATTCTGACCGACCCGTCCTATAGCGGACAGATTGTTACCTTTACCTTTCCCCATATCGGTAATGTCGGCACCAACGAAGAAGATATTGAAGACCTCAGCCCTGCCAACCGTCATGGGGCTGTAGGCGCAATTTTCAAAGCTGACATCACCCATCCTTCCAACTATCGTTCGGCCCAAGGGCTGGATCAATGGTTAAAAACACGTGGCATTATTGCCCTTTGTGGCATCGATACACGGGCCTTAACCGCACTCATCCGTGAAAAAGGTGCGCCCAATGCCGTCATCGCCCATGATCAACAGGGAAAATTCGATATTGATGCTTTAAAAGAACGGGCCCAAAAATGGTCCGGTCTTGTTGGTCTTGATTTGGCGAAAGACGTTACATCCGGCCAATCCGCCATATGGAGTGAGACACCATGGGTATGGAATGAAGGCTATAGTCACGAAAAAGAAAATGCGTTCCATATTGTCGCCGTTGATTATGGCATCAAGCGCAATATTCTACGTCTGCTTGCCGGCCTTGGAGCCAAGGTTACAATTGTTCCCGCAAAAACAGCAGCTGAAGATATTCTATCCATGAATCCGGATGGTATTTTTCTTTCCAACGGCCCCGGTGATCCGGCAGCAACCGGTGAATATGCTGTTCCCGCCATTCAAAAGCTCGTAGAAAGTGGCATTCCGCTTTTTGGCATCTGTCTGGGGCATCAGATGTTGGCGCTTGCTACCGGTGCCAAGACCGTCAAAATGCATCAAGGCCATCATGGTGCCAATCATCCGGTCAAGGATAACACAACCGGCAAGGTTGAAATTGTCTCGATGAATCACGGCTTTGCTGTCGACACAGCTAGTCTTCCAGCAGGCGTTGAAGAAACCCATATCTCGTTATTTGATGGCTCCAATTGCGGCATCCAGTTAACAGGTAAACCAGTCTTTTCCGTGCAACATCACCCTGAAGCTTCTCCCGGCCCACAAGACAGCCATTATCTCTTCCAGCGTTTTAAAGATTTGATCATCGCCCATAAAAAAGCAGCATGAATAGCAGGCTCTATAGGAACACTTTTTTGATCCTATAGAGCCTTTTGTATATATTGCTGCATAATTGTTGGGTCAAAACTCATCGTTGTAAACCGGATACGGCCATTCAAATCAGCAAATCTCTGAGCAATTGTATTTTGCAACAGGCCTGATGCCTTAACACCAACAACCATTACTTTCTTATTACGAAAAATATGATTATCAATTGGAGTCAGATTTAAAACACCCATATCAATCATTTCACCTGTATTGATGTGGATGAAATTGCTACCCAAAAGAGGTCTTGGATCTTGCTGTATTTCATTTTTCAGAAATGTTGAAAGACGGGTTTCACCAACAATCGCTTTATAGCCGTCCTTCATTTCACAACGTACTTCAGTAAGAATATAATCCCCCAGCGCAATAGAATTAAATGCACCTTTAATATCATTATAAGACAGATTTTTAGCTGCGCTTTCAATAGTAAGCGGATGAAATATATTCAACGGCTTTTTCATATCATTGGACATACCCACAAAAACATAATTTGTTTTTGTTACAGCCAACGTTTCAACATGGTCCTTATCAATCACACCCTCTTGGATTTTTCGCAGTTTGATCGTGCCATAATCACAAAGGGCTTTATCAAGCGTCACACGAAAAGCAAGCGCGGCACCTGCCTTTGACGTCAAAATCGAAGGTTCAAAAGATTGGTTCCTGATGTCATATTTTTTGTCGCTATTACAAGCCACCAATATTATCGTTGCAATTGAATTGATCAATTTTTTAGATATAACATCAGCGCCTATCATCAATAATGAGGCTTGATATTTCACAGCGTTGAAATAAAAACAATCGAATTTATTTTATATGTAAAATATTTCTCTTGGAAAAGCAGATAAATTACAAAATCTCAAACGAATAATGTTTCTTTTACAAACTAAGATTTCGTCTGAACATCTTTAGGATCTTTGGGCGGCTCTACCAAATCGTCAACAACAACCATAACCGGATGAGGCTTAGGCGGGCGCACAAACAGCCCCATAACCATAAGAGCGGCAACAAGCGCAAAGAACGCAGCAACAAAAGGGGCGCCATAAAAAACATTAACCGCTTCACGACCGGCATAATGCTGGAATATGGTTGTATAAAAAATAGGCCCGATCATCGAAGTAATTGATGTGATGGATGTCAAAGCGCCTTGCAACTCGCCTTGCGCATTTTGTGGCACTTGAGCCGCAGCAATCGAACGCATCGGTGCATGCGCTAGATATTCAAGCATAGTGCAGGCAAACACCACATAGACCAGCCACCCCTGATAGGCCAGCGTATAGCCGATCATACCAATAACAGCAAAAATGAGTCCTGTTATTGAAATGCGCCAATCTGTCCAGCGCTTGGCAACATGAGGCAATACCACACCCATGATGATAATCTGCCCTAGACCAAACGTGCCATAAAGCACGCCGATCTGTAGCTCGCTCCATTGATAACGTTCCTTGAATACAAACGGACCTGCCGCCGGCCAGACTGCAATAGCCAGCCAATAAAGGAAGAAAGCTAGACAAACCCAGAGCACAGCGCGATATTGTTTAAGCTGCAGCAATGCACCAACCGGATTGGCACGCTTGATATCGAAACGGCGGCGTAAACGTTTATGCAGGGTTTCCGGCAGCATGAACCATGCGAAGATAAAATTGATGAAAGAAAGAGCGGCCGCGACATAAAAAGGAACACGTGGCCCAATTTCACCTAACAACCCGCCAATTAATGGGCCCAGCATAAATCCGGCTCCAAAAGCAATACCTATCAGACCAAAATTACGTGTGCGGTTCTTATCATCGGACAAGTCCGCCAGATAGGCTGAGCAAGTTGAAAAACTGGCCCCACTGATACCGGCAAGTATACGGCCGATAAAGAGGATCGAATAACTCCACGCAACAGCACAGATCAGATTGTCGAGAGCAAAAGTGATAATCGACACCAACAAGATAGGGCGACGGCCATAACGATCAGACAAATTGCCAATCAGAGGGGCAAACAGAAACTGCATGGCTGAATAAACAGTTAGTAATATACCGCCATCGACAGAAGCCCGGGCAATGTCATCCCCCGTCAGCTGGCTTAAATATTCAGGCATTATCGGCACAATAATGGCAATGCCAATAATATCGAGCAGCAAGGTGATAAAGACGAGGATTAGCCCGCGACGAGCAAACTTAGGATCAATGGCACGCATGGAAGAATCCTTATTGTACTATTCGGCTTTATCCGATTGTGAACGCCAAGAAAACAAGATTTCAACTTGAATAACAAAAAGATGTTCAATAAAGGATTTTATTGGATATAAGCTAAGGCGAATAGATATTAATGCAACATAATTTCGAAGTAAGAAATACGCCCAGCTCTAAAGGCCTTTTAAGGTTTGCTCCTATCTATCTATTCGTCTTCGGCCTACTCTGGCTTGGCGCCGGAGTTGGCTTATATATCTATACAAATTCTTTCATCCAAAAAGCAGCCAAAGCAGAAGGAACCGTCACCGAACTTATACGCGTAAAAAACGATAAAGGCGGCGCAACCTATGCACCGGTCATCATTTTTCATGACCAAACAAACCGCGAAATCGAATTTACAACCAATTCCAGCAGCAATCCTCCCTCCTACAGTGTAGGTGAACAAGTCAATATTCTCTATGATCCTACACGACCAGAGCAGGCACAGATCAATTCATTTATGGAACTGTGGGGGGGCGCTCTATTTTTTGGCGGCTTAGGCTTTATCATTGCCATGAGCGGTATTATTGCATTTTTCATCATGCGAAGTCGCAAGAACAAGCTGACCGAAACGCATCGACAAGATATCAAAAAAACAACAGTTATTCAGCGCCTTTAAAATCCTTCATACAATATTTCTAAAACGCTCATATTGACATATAAACACATGATCGGCATCCACATCGCTGCTCTGATAATTTCAAATCGGTCAACCTATTGTTCCAGCAGGCTCAATAGTCACCTTAAGAAACAACGTGCATCAATAAGACAAATAAATGAAATGGGTTATTCACAGCGCTAATATGGATATCTTTCTCCCAGTAGTTTAGGAATTTGCTCTAAAGCTTTGACTTACTCTGGAAGGAAACAGACGTGCAATCCTATAACCAAATTATAAAAGAAAACATAGGAAAACTGATAGATGTTGTTGAGGTTTTCCGTGAGGTAGACATCAAAATGGAGCTCAACCAAGTTTTGGTGTTCTTGGCTATCGCCCGAAACGAAGGGGCTGAGGCCATAGAAATTAGGGAGTCTACGGGTTTGCTAAAGCAAATTGTCTCCCGTAATATCCTCGCATTATCCCCCTTGAGTTACCGCAAAGACGCCCAAGGGAACCCATTACCGGGGCATGGCTTAATCATTCAAAAGCCGTCCCCACGGGACGCCCGTGCAAAAGAACTTTATCTGACCTTTGACGGACGACAGTTGGCCGACCGAATAACACGAATATTGATGGAGAAAAAAGGAGATGGCCCGTAAGTATGGACGCCGCTGGCAAGCGGATGTGCGGCTAAAAGACGGTACACGTCTTCCTTATTATACGCATGCTCTATCAGATTGAGAGGATCAAACAACTAATATTTCAAATTAACTAAAACATGTTTAATCAAGGCCGCTAGAATAAAATTGGCTACCCCGCTTCATTGGAAACGAATAAGAATAGCTCTGTTTCCTCAAAATACTATCTGAACCTAGAACTGGTATTTGAGCTTGATGCCACCACCACCACCTTGGCGTTGCCCGCCATAAGCCTGACCATTGACATCAATGTTAAGCGCCTTGTTGGTCGCTAGCGGCTGGAAGCTGAAGCCTGTCTCGAATACGCCCGTGCTGCCCTTTAATGATGGACGTTCAAGGTCAAGCTCATAGGCCTTGGCCTTGACCTCGCCTTCAAACTCATATTCATAGGCTGCACCAATATAAGGCTGGAACTGATCACTATAGGCATAAGCATAACGACCACCCAACTGAATACGGGAACTATTGGCATTGTCAAAGCGAAGCTTCTCATTGGCGACAGTCACTGTATCACTGTCCATATATGTCCAAAGATAACGCCCATAGACATCCAATGACTGCTTGTCATCAAAGTTAAACACATAACCACCAGCAGCATGACCACCATAATAGGTTGCCTTGCTGTCATAAGATCCCTGATAATCACTTATCGCTGAACCGACACTAAACTTGCTCTTGGCACGACCGGCACGCAACGAAGCTTCAACATAAAGCCCATCCGCCTGATAAGGGGGGAGATTGTTAACACGGCCAAGGCCTGTACCGGCAAATTCAATACGACCAAAGATGCCGCCGCCCTTATAATCAGTATCGCCATCACCATGCACCGAAGCATAATCAGCAAAGCTGTTATAGGTATCATAGGTACCACGGCCATATTCAAAGAAAGCCCCCAATGTTGCCTTGTGGCCGGATGCAAACTCGAAACCTGTGGCAAAACCCATAGCCGTATTGAAGCCTCTGACATCAATATGGCTGCCTGTTTTGTAACGTTGCGATGAACCATTGGCGATAACAAAAGGGATCAAGGCTGGACGATTGACATCGTTCTCATGGGATAACACCATATACCGGATATTACTAATACCGGCATTGGCAATCAGATCATTTCCCTGATTGAGAAAACCCAGTGCTGCTGCACGACCTTCCGAATAGCTCTTCGATTGCGAATTGCTACGCACCTTATCAATAGCCAGAACGAGCCCTGTATCACTGCCATTTTGTTGTTGTGAAAGCGTTGAATCATAAATAATGAACTGGCCTTCCTTCACCGACAGATTGGACGAAGGCCCATAAGAACCACTGATGGTCTTGCTAATCATTGTAATCTTATCGCCAGCCTTCAAACGGTTGCCGCCAGCATAAACACTCACTGTATGCTTGGTGCGTGTCAGATCAACCGCTTTACCACCATCGGCAATCGTGACCAGTGTCTCACCATTGGCCACATTCTTAGGCAATATCCAATTATAGTTCTCGAAATTATGAATGCCCGAGACCGTACCGCGATAACCTTCAAGGTTTAACGTATTGCCTTTAATAACCTTATCAAAATCGGTGACGAGTTCTGTACCAAGAGAAACATCCCTCCCTATAAAACCACCCCAGATCGAACCATAAGTGGTCACACCGCCATCATCTCTAGTCAGCGTAATCTGATCACCGATCAATGAGACTGTATTGTTAATAACCAAACCATCATTGGCAGTAACAGCACCGCCCGAAATATTATAGGCAACACTGCTGCCGCTGATCTCAACACGGTTCCCAGTCACATTTATGGAATCGGCACGAGCACTGCTGTTATCACCGCCTGCACCACCCACAACAAGCACGCCAACACTGCCATTATGTATCATCACAATATTATCACTGAGCGTAATTTTATTGTTGTTGGCGTTATTATTAACAGTTCCACCATAAACAATAAAACCAACACTGCTATTATTGATTATCACAACATTATTACTGACCATAATAGTGCTGTTGTTATTGTTGGTATTAACCCAGCCACCATAAGCACCAACGTCAGAACTGCCACCGCTCATTGTCACAACATTATTATTAACCTTAATGTTGCTGCCATTATTGTTATCATCAACCAAGCCACCATAAATACCAAGACCGACACGACCACCACTTACCGTCACAACATTATCACTATTCATAACATTGCTGTTGCTGGTGTTTTTTACATAACCACCCCAAACTGCTATAACCACATTGCCGTTTTTAATAAAAACCTTGTTGTTCAGAGAGTTTCCATTTTCAACCAGCCCACCATATACACTAGAAGGGTCAGGCAACCCTAGTTTTGTATAATCAACAATCACAGTATTATCAGATGATGAAGGCGCTGTTGGTGTCCCGACATAAAGGTCATCAAGAACACCTGGAAAAGGAACAAATGAAGGTGCTTGTCGAAGCTCTGCCGATTCTGCCGTATCATCATAGCGAATGGTCTCACCTGCCAAAGCAAATGAAACACCCACACCACCAATCACCGAAACAACAAGTACGCCGCTTAACGCAAAGCGAGAGATCAAGCCGCCCAAACCATTACCATATACCAAATTCATCTCTGCATTTTTTTATAAAATCTCGCCCGCTTATTCCTAGTACTATTGTTCCTAAAATAACGTCAATTTATATCATTATCAAATCCTTAATTTTTTTGTGTCGGTGTCTCTCGAAGTTAGCATTCTAGCCAAATATTAAGTTCCCTTTATTATATGTTTCCAGTTTACCGCCATTTTTTAAAGATTACCATTAAAGGTGTTACAAGCTTCTATATCGCCATTTTCATATCCCCTCTTGAACCAGTCGGCACGTTGTGCAGAAGTACCATGCGTAAAGCTATCTGAAACGACATAGCCTTGGCCCTGTTTTTGCAATGTATCATCACCAATCTGATGGGCCGCATTCAATGCGGCATCAATATCACCGTCCTCCAGCAATCCTTTTTGATCGGTGAAATGGGCCCAGATACCGGCGTAGCAATCGGCCTGCAATTCAATACGTACAGAAACGGCATTTGCATCGCGGGTACTCAAACGTCTTTTTTGCATATCAGCTGCATTCAATATACCAGCCAAATTTTGTACATGATGTCCAATTTCATGCGCGATGACATAAGCCTGCGCAAACTCGCCCGGCGCATTAAACTGGCGTGCGAGTTGATCAAAAAAACGATCATCCAAATAAAGCTTTTCATCACCCGGGCAATAAAACGGCCCAACAGCCGCACTAGCCCTTCCACAAGCTGAATGAACAACACCACTATAACGCACGAGAACCGGTTTGCGGTATACTTCATTGTGGTTTTTAAAGATAGTTGTCCAAGTATCTTCCGTTTCAGCCATAACTGTCGCAATAAAACGACTGCGTTCATCACGATTATCAAGAGCTGTATTTTGCTCAACACGTGTTGATTCCAGTGCACCATCACCAAATAAGAAGCGCGTCGGATCAAATCCAAAAACAGAAAGGCCAATAAATAGCAATATCAGTATGAAAATACCTTTACCGCCACCACGCCTCAAAAGGCCAAACCCAACACCGCGCAAACCTGTATCTAGGATGCGTCCGCTCTTTTGACCGCGACGATCTTCGATATTCCTGCTTTCTCGGCGGCCTTTCCAACGCATAGCCTTCTCCATATAACTGTCATAGAAACAAATATATAGAAAAGCCTTGTAAAAAAAGAAGCCACAGCGGCAGATATAAATAGAAAAAGCCCAAAAACGCCAAGTTTAAAAGCCTCATAACACAATCCATGTCGATTGAACTGTGGTTAAAGATATAAAAAGTTCCTAAAAAGGCATTTTGGGGGTTACTTTTTTTGCGCATTTACCTATAAAGCAAGCTTAGCCTTAACAGTTCACACTTTTACCCTGCCGGTATTACCGTGCAGGTGCTTGCCATGAGGAAAAACAATGCCCAAACGCACAGATATAAAATCCATCCTGATTATCGGTGCAGGCCCCATTGTTATTGGACAAGCATGTGAGTTTGATTATTCCGGCACGCAGGCATGTAAAGCCTTAAAAGCAGAAGGCTACCGGATCATTCTGGTCAACTCCAACCCTGCGACAATCATGACGGATCCCGATCTGGCCGATGCAACCTATATAGAGCCGATCACACCGGAAGTTGTTGCCAAAATCATTTCAAAAGAAAAGCCGGATGCGCTTTTGCCCACCATGGGCGGACAAACAGCGCTTAACACCGCACTATCCCTTAAACGTATGGGAGTATTGGATCGCTATAATGTCGAGATGATCGGTGCCAATGCCGAAGCGATTGACAAAGCAGAAGATCGTGCCCTTTTCCGCGAAGCCATGGCTAAGATCGGTCTTGAAACACCGCGTTCAATGTTAGCCAATGCTACAGAAATCAAGGAAGAAGACCGGAAACGTCATGAAGAGGCACGCAGCAAGCTCAAAGCCGAGCTTTCAGGCGATGCACTCGACAAGGCCCTCGACAAGCTGGAAACCGAATGGCAATTGGGCGAATCCGATCGCAAACAGCGTTATATGGCCCACGCCATCGGCAAAGCCGGTCAGGCGCTTGACTATGTCGGCCTGCCAGCCATTATACGTCCGTCTTTTACGCTTGGCGGCACAGGCGGCGGGATTGCCTATAACCGCTCGGAGTTTTATGAAATCATCGAGCGCGGCCTTGATGCCTCCCCCACAACAGAAGTGCTGATTGAAGAAAGTGTTCTGGGGTGGAAAGAATACGAGATGGAAGTTGTCCGTGACAAAAAGGACAATTGCATTATCATCTGCTCGATTGAAAATATCGACCCGATGGGCGTCCATACTGGTGACTCGATTACCGTAGCCCCGGCCTTGACGCTGACAGACAAGGAATATCAGATCATGCGTAATGCCTCGATTGCGGTATTGCGCGAGATTGGTGTTGAAACTGGCGGCTCCAATGTTCAATTTGCCGTTAATCCGGAAAATGGTCGTCTGATCGTTATTGAAATGAACCCGCGCGTTTCACGTTCTTCAGCGCTTGCCTCCAAAGCTACAGGATTTCCAATTGCCAAGGTTGCCGCAAAACTCGCTGTCGGCTACACGCTGGACGAGTTGGAAAATGATATTACCGGCGGTGCCACACCGGCTTCTTTTGAACCATCCATCGACTATGTCGTTACCAAAATTCCACGTTTTGCCTTTGAAAAATTCCCCGGAGCATCACCTGTACTCACGACAGCGATGAAATCCGTTGGCGAAGTCATGGCCATTGGCCGGACATTTCAAGAATCCTTGCAAAAAGCATTGCGTGGTCTGGAAACAGGCCTCACAGGGCTTGATGAAATCACCGTTCCCGATCATGAAGAAGGGGACGAAAAAAATGCCATCCGTGCCGCGATCGGCACACCGACACCGGACCGTCTGCGTTTTGTTGCCCAAGCCATGCGCATGGGGATGCCATTGAATGAAATCCATCAGATTTCCAAAATTGATCCATGGTTTCTGGACCAGATTAGCGACATTATTAACATGGAAACACGCATCCGCGAACATGGTGTACCACAGGATACAGAAAATTTGCGTATGTTGAAAGCCATGGGTTTTTCGGATGCACGGTTGGGCAGCCTGACCGGTCAATCCGCCGATGATATTGCTGCCTTGCGCAAGAAACTCGATGTTAAACCAGTCTTCAAACGTATCGACACCTGTGCTGCAGAGTTTGCATCACCCACAGCCTATATGTATTCAACCTATGAGCAGCCCTTTGCCGGTGCCTTACGCTCCGAAATCGGCGTTTCAAACCGCAAGAAAGTTGTCATTCTAGGTGGTGGGCCCAACCGTATCGGTCAGGGTATTGAATTCGACTATTGCTGCTGTCATGCCGCATTTGCGCTTCAAGATGCCGGCTTCGAAGCGATCATGGTCAATTGTAACCCTGAGACTGTCTCAACCGACTATGATACATCTGACCGCCTCTATTTCGAGCCGCTAACAGCCGAGGATGTATTAGCTATTCTGGAAGCGGAAAAAGAAAAAGGCGAGCTTGTCGGCGTCATTGTCCAATTTGGTGGACAAACCCCGCTAAAACTGGCTGAATCCTTGGAGAAAGCCGGTATTCCTATTCTGGGCACCTCGCCTGATGCCATCGATTTGGCAGAAGATCGCGACCGTTTCCAGAAGCTCTTGATCAAACTCAATCTGACACAGCCGAAAAACGGTATTGCCTATTCCGTTGAACAGGCCCGTCTCATTGCCAATGAACTGGGCTTTCCGTTGGTTGTGCGCCCTTCCTATGTTTTGGGCGGCCGGGCCATGCAGATCATCAACCATGAACGTGAATTACAGACCTATCTGCTTGATACCGTGCCAGAACTGGTGCCAGAAGATATAAAAGCACGCTATCCCAATGACAAGACCGGACAGATCAACACGCTACTCGGCAAAAATCCGCTTTTGTTTGACACCTATCTAACCGAAGCAATCGAAGTCGATGTTGACTGTCTATGTGACGGCGAGAATACAATGATCGCCGGTATTATGGAGCATATCGAAGAAGCTGGCATCCATTCCGGTGACTCGGCCTGTTCGCTACCCGTACACACTTTGTCAAAAGAGATCGTCACCGAACTCGAACGCCAAACCAAAGCTCTGGCGAAGGCACTTCATGTCGGCGGCCTAATGAATGTACAATACGCCATCAAAAATGACACCGTCTATGTGCTGGAAGTCAATCCACGTGCCTCGCGTACCGTGCCTTTTGTTGCCAAAACAGTCGGTCGTCCGGTTGCAAAAGTTGCTGCACGCATCATGTCAGGAGAAACGCTGGATCAGGCTATCAACAATTATGGCGGCAAACCACAAGAACCTAAAAAACCGCATATTGCGGTTAAGGAAGCCGTCTTTCCTTTTGCCCGTTTCCTTGGCGTAGATACACTGCTCGGGCCGGAAATGCGTTCAACCGGTGAGGTTATGGGCCTTGATTACGATTTTGCCCTTGCTTTTGCAAAAGCACAACTTGGCGCCGGTGTCGATTTGCCACGAGAAGGCACATTATTCGTTTCAGTCAAAGATGGAGACAAAGCCCGTGTTCTAGAACCGGTCAAAAGGCTGGCCAAACTTGGCTTCAATATTCTGGCAACCGGGGGCACCCAGCGCTATCTTGCTGAAAACGGCGTTGAAGCGAAAAAAATCAACAAAGTGCTCGAAGGCCGTCCGCATATTGAAGATGCAATCCGCAACCGTCAGGTCCATATCGTCTTCAATACAACCGATACAGCAAGCTCGGTTTCAGATTCAAAATCCTTGCGCCGCGCGACCTTGATGCAGAAAGTACCCTATTACACTACCATTGCCGGGGCTGAAGCCGTAGCAGAAGCTATTGAAGCGCTCAAAGCAGGCACATTGGACGTCCGCCCATTACAGGCCTATTTTTCTTGAAACTATAACCGCTATGGCAATATTTAATGCCATAGCGGTTATCTTATTCTATTGCGGATCAAGCACAATGGCTTCACGTTTGCCTAACTGATGCTGTTCCCACATATTCTGATAAAGACGTTCCAAGTCACGAATATAACGCTTATTATCAAAGAGTGGTGAATTCTGGCTGTTGACTTTCAACTCCTGCTTCAATGTTGCACGAAGTTCATCATTCGTTGCCAGATGGAAATTGAGACTAAACCATTCATCTGCCGTATCGGCAACCAGAACCGGACAATTATTAGCCATAAGCACACTAGATGACATGCGCGAAGCAAATGTTTTTCCCTTAAGTGATACCAATGGAATACCGGCATAAATGGCTTCAGCTGCTGTATGACTTGCCGTATGAGGAAAAGTATCCAACATAATATCAGCCAATTGCAACCGTGCCAAATGTTGTTCGTAAGCAAGACGCGGAGCCAATATCAAACGCTTTTCATCAATGCCACGGTTGGCAAGTTCTTTCTTGATATTGCCCCGTGCAAATTCACGCACAGGATCAAGCATCCACAAAACACTATCATCGACACTCAACAATAATCTGGCCCATAGATCAAACTGATCCGGATCAATCTTGGCCAAATCACTGAAACAGGCGAACACGACAACACCTTCAGGCAACCCTGCCTGACTGCGGCTTGGTGGCGTTGGTTGTAAGGCAAATGGAGAAACTGGCATAAAACAATGCGGCATCAGAGCCAGTGTCTCACTAAAATCATGACCAGCATCAATCGGTGTTACAACCGGATCACCGATAATATAATGTGCAATATTCGGATGACCAACCGTACCGGCATAACCAAAACCATTAACCAGAACCGGAGCGGGACGAAGTGCCATAATACCGCCCCGCGATATTGTATCATTACCATCCAAATTGACAAGAATGTCAAAGTTCTTGCTGGCAATAAATTCAGCCGCCTTGCTATCGCTCATCTTATACAGCTCATGAATAGGAAGATGACTAGAACCACTGGCAGCATTTGTGCCATCATCATGCGAAAAACCAGATAGAAGATGGATGTCAAACATATTATTATCATGCAGTGACAAAATATTCTTCAATTGGTTATGCTGCGTATCATAATGAAAATCCGCAGCCAAATAACCGATACGCAACTTATCTCTTGAATGATTTTCTTGATAGAGCGGTTTATTCTCCATCGCTGCGCCATGCAACAAGCTCACATAGCGATGTGAATATTCAAGAAATTGTTTATTATTAATCCGGCGTATATTCAATGCACTGAACGGATTGCCGATATTATCTTTATTGAGTTCTTCTTGTTCAATATTATCGATAAAGAGTTCATCCGTTTTTGAAAGCGAATCCCAAACACCCAAACGACGCATCAATTCTTGGGTTTTAGCCCAATTTTTTGCTTCCGAATAGTTGAACAAAGCAGGTTCCAGACTACCTGTTTTTTCATATAGCTCCGCCAGAATTTTAGTGTAGACATAGCCTTCTGGTTGCGTTTCTATGGCATTTTTCAATAATATCTCAGCCGATCCCAATTTGCCCGTCTCAATATAATTGAATGCCAATGCAATCGTAGCTGCCATATGTGTCGGGTTCAGTTCAAGCGCCCGTTTGAAATACTCCTCAGCCTTATCAAGTTTTGCCGTACGTTGCATAACAAGCCCCATACCGCATAAAGCATGGGCATTTTCTGGAAAGGCTTTTATGAAATCATGATAAAGTTTTTCAGCTTCTTCATGACGCTCTTCACCAAGATAAAGCTGTCCGAGATTGAAGAAAGCATCCTCTCTCTCCTCATGATCAAGCTGATCTTGCTTCAATAAATCATGCCATAAATCCATTGCCTCAGTCTTGAAGTTCAAAAGCTTCAACGTCTGCGCAAGAAGGTGCTTAACACGGATATTATCCGGGTCGGATTGCAAAATCGTTTCACACTCTACCTTGGCTTTACCGTAAGCAAAAGTCTCATAACTTTTTAAAGCATCTTCATAGGTAAGATGGGTATTAGAGCTATCCGATACCTGCGAATGAAGTATCGTTTCATCTTCCGACGGCAAGATAATATGGTCATGCTTGCCATCCAGATGGTTTTGCCACATCTGCCGGAATAGACGTTCCATATTTCGTGTAAAACGCTGTGTATCAAAAAGAGGTGCAGTTTTACGCTTCTCTACAAGCTTGGCCCGCACATCGGCAAGACGTTTTCTATCTTGAGCCAAAGCAAGAGTCATCTCATAGGCTTCATCAATACTATGGGCAATAAGCTCGGGACATTCCATTGCTGTCAGCAGACTTGCCGCAACGCGTGAGGCAAAAGTCTTGCCAGTGATAGCGACAAACGGCACACCGGCCCATAAAGTATCACTACCCGTTGTATGTGAATTATATGGAAAACTATCCAAAGCCAGATCCGCTAGTTGAAGACGAGCTGTATGAGCGTCAAGAGAAAGCATATTTGCAAAGATAATACGATCTTGAGGAATACCGAATTTGGCCGCCTCTTTATAGATATTATTTTTTGCTTCCTCTTCATCCGGCTCAAGCATCCATAAAATACTGTCAGGCACATTATTCAACAACTTGCACCACATTTTGAAGACATCGGGTATCAATTTACGAAATGTATTAAAAGAACAGAATACGAAAGCGTCTTCTGGTAACCCCACTGTGGCACGTGTTGGAGGATGCGGAATGGCATTGGTATTATCATTGCTCTGATAGCTATGCGGCATTTGGGCAATTTTCTCACAAAAATGCGCTTCATGTTCAAGCGGCGTGACCAGTGGATCGCCAATAATATAATCAGCCAAACCGGGAACCCCTAAAGTCCCAGGAAATCCCAACCAGCTGGCAATAACCGGCGCCGGACGGCGGGCTACAATTTTCAACCGGTTGTCTTGGGTATATCCTTTCATTTCTACTATAATATGCAAATCAAGATCCGCTATATAACGAGCGGCTTCTTCATCATTCATATGATTGAGATCATGAAATGTTACCGGATAGGCTTTAATACGATCCGTATATTCATCGTAGCGCACTGGTGAATGGGAAAGGAGATGGATATCGAAATTTTCCTGATCATGAAGATTGAGAACACCGGAAAAAAGACGCATTGTTGCGTGCAGGACAAAATCAGCCGACAAGTAACCAATACGAAGACGTTTTGAATCCGCGACCTTGGTTTTATAGGGTTTTACATCAAGTACCCAATTGATATCCAGCTCGGCAAAACGACGGTTATATTTGAGCTGCTGCAAGCCATCCAATTGCGGCAAGTGACAACTGGCAAAAGGCGTGACACAATTGAACAATTCCACCTTGCCCTTTTCCATGTGCTCAACAAGCTTCTGCCCAGTTTCATCAAAACCATCCCAATAGGCACCGTAAAGCTGCATATATTGAGCAAAGCCGAAATTATGTGCTTTTTTCATGGCCTCGAAAGCTTGCAGATATCGTTTGTTATCATAATAGAAAAAGCCCAAACACGCATACAGCATCAATGAATCGGGGTCTTGCTGGCAGGCCGCCAGCATGAGGTCTTCAACCTCTTTTTTTTCTTTTTTTCCAATAGCCAATTCAGACAAGTTACTTAATAAATTGGCATTTTGAGGCTCAATAGAAACTGCCTTTTTTGCAAGCCTGAAAGCCTCACTATGCTCACCTTGCTTTTCTTTTTGCTTTGCAACCAAATGATAAGCTTCAGCATCATCGGGGAAAAGATCAACAAGCGTATCGCATAATTCCAAAGCCATCGAATTGCGATTTGTGCGAACATAAAAATCGATAAGGTCTTTATAGAGATTTAGATTTTTCTCGACAGCCAGCCCTTGATGATAAAAACTTTCTTCTTGTGCATAGTCCTTAAGCCGTCGGCATGCGTAAGCTGCCAGCACATAAAGTTCTATTTTTTTAGGAGACTGCAGAATTTCCTTTTTGCATAATTCAATGGCTTTTTCAAATTTTTCCTGCTGCAATGCCTGCATTGCCTTTGATTTTATTTTCTGTTTCTTGATTTTTAAAGCCATGGAATGCTCCTTCAAAGCACCGGAAAATACACATTTTTACATTCAAAATAGTGTTCTGGTTATTTCAAATAACACCTATAACACTCATCTTACTGCCAAATATTTAACATAAGTGCCATTATAGCATCTGAAGAAGTATTTTTTGCCTTATATGAAGCCACGAAGATTATAGGCGCCCTTTGATACTCCTGATAATTATGTGAACAAAAACATAGATTTTATCATCAACTATGATTGGACACCCCGAATAAACATGATATAAAAACTCATGTTTTAACGGAAAGGCATAAAAACATGCATTTAAAAACTCTTCTTCTGGCAGGCACTTCTCTGGTTTTTGCATCATCGGCTTTTGCTGCCGAATTTCCCATTGGCGAACCACAAATGTGTGGTGGCATGGAAATTGCAGCCGTCTATCTTCAGCCTATTGAAATGGAACCAGAAGGAATGATGCTGCCAACGTCAGAATCCGATATTCATCTGGAAGCCGACATTCATGCCACAGAAGATAATAAGAATGGTTTTCAGGAAGGAAGCTGGGTGCCCTATCTCGGCGTTTCCTATACATTAAAAAAAGAAGGCAGCAACAAGACTCTCGAAGGCGCCTTTCATGGTATGGTTGCCAATGACGGCCCCCATTATGGTGAAAACATAAAAATGGACGGTCCCGGCAAATATCATCTGACCTTTACCGTAACCCCTCCCTCAAAGGACTCCATGTTCGGCCGACATGTCGACAAGGAAACCGGTGTTGCTCCATGGTTTGATAAATGTGTAGTGGAATATGATTTCACCTATGCCGGAACCGGTAAAAAAGGCGGCTACTAAAAAAAGAACCTGATTTTTATACAATCGGCGTTCTAAAATTATGCTCATAATTTCGGACTGTTTTACAGCATCCCAATTAAAAACAGTACACATGCCAGATCGGTAATGCCTATTTTCCGATCTGGCAGAATTTAAAGGTCTATAATGCGCTTTATCCTTGTTTTTATGCTAATGCTTTTCCCGTTTGCCGCAAAAGCAGCCCCTCTTCCTTCCTATGAAATTTCAATCAAGGACGGTGTTTTTGATCCACCTTCCATTGATGTACCAACTGGGCAACGCTTTAAAATAATCGTGACCAACACCGGCAGCGGTCCGGCAGAATTCGAAAATCTTTCATTGCGTGTCGAGAAAGTGCTTGGTCCTGGTGTCCAATCTTTTGTTGTGATCCATCCACTCAAAGAAGGACGCTACCATTTCATTGACGAGTTCCATATAGAACTACCCGGCTTTGATATTAATGCCAAAGAGACCGCACAATGATCACATCATCACTTTATCTATTTTATCATGACAGTGTTCGATTCCTTATCTATGGTACAGGGCCTTTTCTGATCGTCTGGCGGGAAAGCGTCGAGGCCCTTCTTGTCATTGGTATCCTATATGCCTGGGTTAACAACAATGATCTAAAGGATGCGAAAAATAAGTTATGGATCGGAACGGCAGGCGGTGCAGCCCTTGCCATTCTTCTAGCGTTCGTTTTCTGGTTTGCAGGAAACTGGCTTTCCGGTGTTGCAGGCGACTGGTTCTTTTCCATAATGATGGCCATTGCCGGTTTACTTATTCTACAGATGGTTGTGTGGATGCATCGTCATGGCAGAACTATGAAAGCCCATCTTGAAACCGAAGCGGCCAACAGTCTACACAAATCAGGCAATTGGGGCATTGCCTTTATCGCATTGGCAGCCATTGCCCGTGAGGGAAGCGAAATTGTCATTTTTCTTTATGGTCAGGCAGTCAACGAACGGGCTACATCAAGTCTCATTTTCATCCTTGGCACATTTGCCGGTTTTGCCGCCGGATTTTTGACATTCTATCTCTTACAACTTTTCCGCAACGCTATTTCATGGAAATGGTTCTTCCATATTTCAGAATTTGCCCTACTGTTATTGGGCGGCGCAATGATGGTCGGAGCCATAGATCGGCTATATCAGATCATTCCCAATTATGATGTACCGGAATTTGTATATACGCTTTTTGAAACTACACTTTGGTCAACCGATTGGCTAATCAGCGACAACAGTACATTAACAAGCCTAACCGGCTATCATGCTGAACCGTCTATCATCCAATTCGGCATATTGCTGCTCTATTGGGGCAGTGCAATCTTGCTTTGTTGCATCGGGAATGCCAATAGGCATCATCCTAGAATTAAAACGGCCTGATGGAATAAAGTAATGTCAAGGACAGCCCAGATTATACAATCTTTCGGCATGGCCATGCAGCGCCACCGCCGACTGATTCAATCAATCCAATGGCTTGTCGTTTCTATTTATCTGATATTGCTTATTATTCCAGCCTTTTTGTCCTTGCCGCCACGCGGGGCTCATATTCTCGACAACCTGGTTTTTTTTGCCCAATTTATCTTTTGGGGTATCTGGTGGCCCTTTGTCATTATTTCCATGTTGGTGATGGGGCGCATGTGGTGCGGTGTCTTTTGTCCCGAAGGCACACTGACTGAATGGACAAGCCATTCATTTGGCCGCAACTTGACCATCCCACGCTGGATCAAATGGCGTGGCTGGCCAGCGGTCGCCTTTGTTCTGACAACGCTCTATGGCCAGCTAATCAGCGTCTATGATTATGCGCAAGCCACTCTTCTCATTCTTGGAGGCTCGACAATTGGGGCTATTATTATCGGCTATCTCTATGGCCGCGGCACAAGAGTTTGGTGCCGTTATCTCTGCCCGGTCAACGGTGTTTTCAATCTGCTTTCACGACTAAGTCCCATTACCTTCAAAACAGATCAAAAACGTTGGGCAAACTATCCAGAAAAGCCTGCGACCAATCCTCATTGTCCGCCTATGATCAATATACACCAGCTACACGGTGTTTCGGCCTGTCACATGTGCGCACAATGCGCGGGCTACCGAAACGCGGTTGCTCTTACTCCCCGCTCCGTCAATGAAGAAGTTCTTCTATATGGCAGTGACAAACATAATATATGGGAGCATATTCTGCTGCTTTACGGCATGATCGGGGTGGCTATAGGCGCTTTTACATGGACTGTCAGCCCATGGTTTATCTACTTTTATCAGACCGTGACCACATGGCTGGTCCAGCACGATATTCTTTGGCCGCTTAATAATAGCGCGCCATGGTGGATACTAACTAATCATCCCGCCAATAATGATACATTCACACTGGCCTACGGCTTCTGTGTCACAACCTATATTCTCGGCAGTGGTATTCTTTATGGTAGCTTTCTCTCGGTGATCTTCTGGATCACCGGCAAACTGGCTAACCGTGAAACCTTTGGCCATCATCTGGCATTGGCATTACTACCACTGGCAGCATGTGGCCTTTTTCTGGGACTAAGCGCAACAACTGTCAAACTATTACAGTTTGACGGCTTCTTTCTGCCTTGGTTAAGCACGGCAAGAGCTTTATTGCTTATAGGCGCTACAATCTGGAGCTTTTATCTCGGTTTTCGGATTATCTGGAACAGCCACAATTCGCTGCATCGCTCTTTTGCCATTTCAACCCTCTATGGCATTACCATATTGCCTATTCTGACCGCATGGTGGCTTATGTTCTGGGGTTGGTAAGCGGTGTTTCACTCGGCGAAAATTCCACATCAATAATATGTTCAAACAAATCAATCCTATCGCGGCGACGACTGATATAAACCATTGTCGTTTCTTTCAAATGGTCTTTGATTAACATCGTAATTCGACTGCGGACTTCTTCATCAATGCCATCCAGCACCTGATTGGCAATAATCCAATCAGGCTTGGACAATAACAAACGGGCAAAAGCCAATGCGCGGCGTTCGGTATCATTCAAACGCTTTTCCCAATCAATATCCTCGTCAAGGCTTTCCAAATATTCACCAAGTCCGCTTAAGCGCAAAACCGCCTCGATATGCTGCTGATCCGGTTCGATATCATGACGCGGATAAAGAAGAACCGTACGCAAACTTCCTGGCGGGATATAAGGTTGATCCGGAATATAGCAGATTTTGGCATGAGCAGGCAGGACAACCTTGCCTTTTCCCCATGGCCACAAGCCAGCTATAGCATGATAAAGCACAGTCTTATCAATATCCTGCCCTGCATAAATCAATGTATTTTGGCCGCGTTTGATAACAGCATTATCAAGCGTCAATGTCAGTGTGCCATTCACTGCCCGCACACTGAAATCCGAAAAAGCCAGTTCATCTGACTGCCCGTTTTCCATGCTTATATGTTCAATACGGCCATCATCGACATGATCCATCTGTTGTACAGCCTGACGGAAAGTCGCCGTACGCAGCATCGTGGCGCGCCAATCGGCCAAGGCACCATAATTATCCACAAACCACCGCAAGGATTGATGCGCCTGATTGAACGCTTGAACGGCAGCCTGTAACCGGCCAAAATCAATACCGCCACCAAAATAGATAGGAGCCGCAATAATATAGGGCGCAACATTACTTACCCAGCCATAACCGGCCGTAATGCCGGTCAATTTGGTTGTTGCAATGACAATACGCCATATAGCTGCCAAGACATTATTGACCCGCCCATCAAGATAGCGTTTTTCATCCGCTTCACTGCCCATCAGCGTCACGGAATCAATTGACCGGTTTGTATGCATCAAAGCGGCACGCAAATCAGCTTCGCGTGCATAGCGATTAGCATTGATTGTTACCAGATTACGGGCCACAAACCAGGTCAGGAATGAAGCAAAGCCGACATAAAGGATAACCGCCCAGATCATATAACCGGGCAGCGGAAAACTATAACCGGCAATAGTAAAGACAAAACCGGCAGTCATCGACCACAGTTTTGGTACAAACATCATCAATGTTACTGACGCTTGCAAAAGATTGATCCCCAAATCAGCCGTCGCTTCTGCCAAATGGCGGGCGTCTTCATGCAACCGCTGATCCGGATTGACACCGACTTCACCGGCCATGGAAAGCCGAAATGCCCGACGCGGTTGCATCCACTGGCTGATGAGATCATCTGTCAGCCCTTCACGTAGCTTGAGTTTAAGATATTGGTTGAGAAATGTCTGCGTCACATTGAATACCAGCAGCACACTGGCAATCGCAAAGAAAACCCCCAATTGAAAAATAAAGCCGTTGAAGTCACGACGGCTTAGCGCATTGAAAAAATCTTCTGTCCACGTAACAATCTGCAACTGTCCACGACCGATCAATATGATCAGTACAAAAATACCGAAAGCGGTAATCAACAGCGCATTACGCGTATGCGATTGCCAAAAAGCAATAAACATCAAACGCGCCTGATGTAAAAAACCTGTATTGGCGACTTCGCCTTCCCGCAACAGACCGGGTGTCACAGCAGCATCATCATATCCCGCTTTGCCTGCCTGTCTTTTTTTCTTGTCCACCATACAGTTCTTCCTTATCAGGCCGTTCTCTTAACCGGCAATAACGGCAGGAATGCGAGAGTCGCATAAAGGCAGACATTGTAAATGTGCATGGAAATAAAAGCCTTCGATCATAAAATTATACTATGCTACCACTTTCTTAAAAAAAACATTCAAAGCAGAAAATAAAATTTTTTCCTATACAGTTTTTTGATCAATGTTTTCTTGCACTTTGCCTCATCTTGCGACATAGATTGCGACATCTGGTTTTCTGCCATTGAACGGTATTTTGCAATATTGGAATATACACAGCAATGTCATTTAACCAATCATGGTCCATTTGCCGATTTTGAGGAGACGAAATCATGGCTTTTATTGCTGATGCCCTTTCCCGCATCAAACCTTCTGCAACCATCGCTGTTTCACAAAAGGCCCGTGAGCTGCAGGCTAAAGGTCGTGACGTCATTGCATTGAGCGCTGGCGAGCCTGATTTTGACACACCTGACAATGTCAAACAGGCAGCTATTGCTGCCATCCATGCCGGTAAAACCAAATATACACCTGTTTCAGGTATTCCGGAATTGCGTGAAGCCATCGTCAAAAAATTCAAACGTGAAAACAATCTCGATTATAAGCCTGAACAGATTATTGTCGGCACAGGCGGCAAACAGATATTGTTCAATGCATTCATGGCAACCCTCAATCCCGGCGATGAAGTCATTATCCCGGCGCCTTATTGGGTAAGCTATCCAGAAATGGTCTCGTTGATGAACGGCACCCCTGTTTTTATCGAAACCAAAGAAGCGCATGATTACAAGTTACAGCCGGATGAGCTAGAGAGTGTCATTACCGATAAAACCAAATGGTTTATCTTCAACTCCCCTTCTAATCCATCTGGCGCAGCCTATACCCATGATGAACTTAAAAAGCTGACCGATGTTCTGCTTAAATATCCGCAGGTCCATATCCTGACCGATGATATGTATGAACACCTGACCTACGGCGATTTCAAATTTGTCACCCCCGTCGAGGTAGAGCCTAAACTTTATGAACGTACATTGACCATGAACGGCGTGTCAAAAGCCTATGCCATGACCGGCTGGCGTATCGGCTATGCCGGTGGACCGCTACCTTTGATCAAGGCTATGGATACGATTCAAAGCCAGCAGACATCCGGTACATCTTCTATTTCACAATGGGCCGCTGTTGAGGCTCTCAACGGACCACAGGATTTTGTCAACAAAAACAAGGCGATTTTCCAAGCCCGCCGTGATTTGGTTGTCTCCATGCTCAATCAAGCCAATGGAATCAAATGCCCTGTGCCGGAAGGTGCCTTTTACGTCTATCCTTCCTGTGCAGGCCTCATCGGTAAAAAGACACCATCCGGCAAAGTAATCGAAACAGACGAGGATTTCGTGACTGAACTTCTTGAAACAGAGGCCGTTGCCGTTGTCCATGGCAGCGCTTTCGGTCTGGGGCCCGCATTCCGTATTTCCTATGCAACATCGGAAAAACTGCTTGAAGAAGCCTGTTCACGAATTCAGCGTTTCTGCGCAAGTCTGCGTTAATCGCATACGAATAGAACGTATTAAATAACAACGCGCACCATAAAAAAACCGCCCTTTAAGGGGCGGTTTTTTATTCATTGCATTGCGTTGATATCTGATCCGTTTTATGGATATTTTGACGGTTTTCCAAAAGACAGACGTCTGGCGGAATATAAAAGGGAAAACGGTAAGATTGACCAAACGAGGGATCAAAGCCGTGACTGCCCCCGCAACTGTATATGAACGGGCTTATACAATCGGGTGAAAGCTCGGCCACTATGTAAATGGGAAGGTTTGTATAAGCTGTTTCGGTCATGAGTCAGGAAACCTGCCGTCATTATTGTTACGAATCCGATTAAAAGGCACGGTGGGTGCCAAAGGAGATAAAATATGCATATTGAACCAGGCGTTGTCACAGGCGCAAAACTTGTTCTCAGTTACGCAACAGCAGCAACCGCTTTTTCCATTGCTGGCAAAATGGCATGGGATACGATCAGAAAAGATGGCGGTGTTCTATCACTGGCTGCACGTAGCCTGATCACAACCGCACTTGTTTTTTGTTTTTTCGAAGTTTTACCCCATCATGCGGTTGGTGTATCCGAAGTCCATCTGATATTGGGCTCGACCCTGTTTCTGATCTTCGGCGCTGGGCCAGCAGCAATTGGTCTGGCATTGGGACTACTTGTCCAAGGTCTTTTTTTCGCCCCCTTTGACCTGCCTCAATATGGCATGAATGTTACAACTCTGCTGGTGCCGCTCTATGGCATGAGTCTGTTAGCCAAGCGTCTCATCCCCAATAAAGTCGCGTATAAGGATGTCAAATATTCACAGGCGCTAGCACTCTCAACCAGCTATCAGGCCGGCATTGTCGCATGGGTCGCATTCTGGGCCTTTTACGGCGAAGGTCTAAGCGTTGGCACTTTGGCCAATGTATCGACTTTCGGCATTGCTTATATGAGTGTCATTCTGGTTGAGCCATTGGTTGATCTTGGCGTCCTTGCCATAGCTAAAGCTTTTGACAAGATTGAAAACAGCGGCCTTGTGCAACAACGCCTCTATCAATCTGCCAGCTAAGAAAAAATCCTTAAGGAACGCAATACGATAATGCGTGACGCAACCGCCAAAGCTCATTCTAAAAAAAAGATGTTCAGACTTTTTCTGGCCTTTGCCCTTTTTGTACAGTCCATGGGTATGGCCATGGCTGGGCCGGCGGATGCGTCACCCCTAACCCAATATGATGCCTTTGGCAGTATTATTTGCGGTACACAAAACCACAGCCATAATGCATCCAATCATCCTATCGCGACCTGTTGCGGGACGGGATGCATCCTCAATGGCATCACAACACAAGACTTCGGCCAGCATGACGCTATTTTAAACCTGAATATGCGTGATGGTGAAAGACTTGCCCTGTCACATCCTCAAGACGAGAAACATGTTCTTTACCGAGGCCCCTTCCGCGCCCGGCCCCCTCCTCTCCAAAGATTTTAACAACATCCTTTTCCAATCATAAACAGATTTTAAAAATTCTCAGGAGATATCCATGTTTCATTCTTTTTTCCAACGTCTCAATAGACGTGCTTTTGCTCTGCTTCTTATGACAGCTCTGCTTGGCTTGACAAATTTTGCCCATGCCCATGAATATAAAGCCGGATCACTCGAAATAGATCATCCATGGTCACGTGCCACCCCCAATGGAGCCAAGGTTGCCGGCGGATACCTTAAAATTATCAATCATGGCAATGAAGCCGACCGTTTGGTTTCTGTTTCATCCGAGCTTTCAGGAAAGGCCGAAATTCATACCATGTCAGTTGAAAATGGTGTCATGAAAATGCGCCATCTGATGGATGGCGTTGAAATTCCTGCCGGCAAAACCATAGAATTCAAGCCCGGTGCCTATCATATCATGTTCATGAATATCACAGCACCGGTTAAGGCCGAGACAAAGTTCAAAGGCAAGCTGGTCTTTGAAAAAGCCGGTACAGTAGATGTTGAGTTTGCTGTTGAAGCTATGGGAGCACAAACACCTGAACATAATCAGCATCAGGATAAGCACCAACATTAGTTTAATTTTTGCAAATTAAAAATTTTACGCTATATTAGATATCAGATTGATCAAATGTAACGGGTTCCAGAAGAAATTCTGGAAGCCGTTTCTTTTTATACTGGCCACAAGGCAAAACAAGAAAGGGGACTTAGATGGAAACGGTTCCAATGACAAAAACAGGTTTCGAGCGCCTTAAGGAAGAGCTCCGCTGGCGTCAACAGGACGAACGTCCGCGTATTATCGAAGCCATTTCAGAAGCGCGCGCCCATGGCGATCTGTCTGAAAATGCCGAATATCATGCAGCCAAAGAAGCACAGAGTCTGAATGAAGGCCGTATCAATGAACTGGAAGGCTATGTTGCCCGCGCTCAGGTCATTGAGATTTCTTCGCTTTCAGGCGACAAGGTTGTTTTTGGCGCCACTGTGAAGCTGATTGATGAAGATACCGAAGAAGAAAAAGTCTATCAGATTGTCGGTGATCAAGAAGCCGATGTTAAAGATGGCAAAATTTCAATCTCTTCCCCCATTGCACGAGCTTTAATCGGCAAAATGGAAGGCGATACGATTGAAGTCAACGCACCGGGCGGTGCGCGTGGTTATGAAATCATCGAGATTTTGTTTATCTAATGAATACATCGCTTGACGATACGGATATTATCGCCCCGAATTTCAAAAAACGTCTTTCGGGGGTGACATCCACAATCATACAGTTGGTACCTTTACAGCGCCGTCATGGCGTCCATATCACCACACTCGGCCCCGGCCTTCCTGACAGTCTGCCTTCCTTAAGCTGGTTTTCACTTTTCGGCCTATGGAAAAAACCGAAAAACAAACCTTTCCGTATCTGGCATGCCCGACGCAATATTGAAATGGCGTTTGGCATTATCCTGCGTGATCTTTTGCGCATGCGTATCAAGCTACTTTTTACCTCTGTTGCACAGCGCCATCATAAACCTTTTACCAAATGGCTGATCCGCCGCATGGATAAGGTTATTGCAGCCAGCCGCCGCTCTGGCTCTTATCTTGAGGTGCCTTATGAAACCATCATGCATGGTATAGATCTGGAGCGTTTCACACCACCACAAACCACGGATGATGAATATGCCGCTGCCAAACTTCCGGGGAAATACGCCATTACATGCAGTGGCCGTGTACGCCCCTCCAAAGGAACTGATCTTTTTGTTGATGCCATGATTGCGCTATTACCCAAATATCCGGATTGGACAGCCATCATTACTGGTCGCACAACAGCAGAATTTTCCGACTTTGAAAAAGAATTACGTGAAAAAATTGCCAAAGCCGATCTAAGTGACCGTATCCTTATCCTTGGCGAAGTGCCGGATGTGCGCGTATGGTATCGCCGTGCTACACTTTATGTAGCACCATCACGCAACGAGGGTTTTGGCCTTACGCCTCTAGAAGCGATGGCATCACAAACGGCTGTTGTTGCCAGCGATGCAGGGGCCTATGAAGAACTGGTACCTGAAGGTACAGGAAGCGTTGTGCCTGCCGATAATGGCGAAGCATTGACAAAAGCTATTGAACTTTATCTCATGGATCCTGCCAAAACCATCGCTATGGGGAAGACAGCGCTTGAACATACAAGGCAAAATTTTCCGCTGAAAAAAGAGGCTGAAGGCATCGCGAAGGTTTATGGCGAAATGTTCAATACCGTATAAACCGATAAAACCTTTTATAAAGCAAAAAAAGGTTCATCCTTGACAACACGGATGGAAAGCGATGTACGCACCGAGCCGACATTGGATGCAGCGGTGAGTTTCTCGACAACAAAGTTCTGGAAACTTTTCAAATCCGGCGCGACGCAATACAGTAGAAAATCCGATTCCCCCGACAGCATCCAAGCCTTGCGCACATAGGGCCATTGATAGGCCTGTGCTGCAAAGCCACGCAAATCTGCTTCTGACTGTTTATGTAGACCGACAGAACAAAAAGCCACCAGCTCCTGCCCAATCATTGCACCATTCAACAAAGCCATATAACCTTTGATCACACCGTCTTTTTCAAGTTTTTTAACACGGCGCAGGCAAGGTGGCGCTGAAATTCCGACCTTGGATGCCAGTTCGACATTAGTCATACGACCGTCATTTTGAAGCTCTTTGAGAATTTTCCAATCAATGGCATCAAGATCGGCTTTAATCGGCATTATCAATACTCTGAAATAAAAATTGCGCCCTGATCTAACAGAGTTATCGCAAAAGGTCACGATATAAAAATATGCATCACAACATTAATATATTTGACTGTTTCGCATCATCGTTTCCAGAAAATAGGTGTGAATAGAATAAACACAGTGACAATTTCCAATCGCCCCGCCAGCATCAAAAAACTTAATATCCAAAGAGCCGGATCATGGATTGTCGAGAAATTACCGACCGGACCGATTGTATCGCCAAAACCCGGCCCTACATTGGAAAGCGCCGTCAAAGCACCCGTAAAGGCCGAGATAAAATCAAGGCCGGTCATCACAAGACAGATAGCCCCGACAATCAGCGATACCATATAAAGACACAGAAACAATAAAACAGTCTGAGCAATATCACCGGAAATTTCCGAACCCGCATAACGAATTTTAACAACTGTATGAGGTGAAATCAGCCGGGTAAGACTGGCCAAAGTCAAACGCCATAAAATGATAATACGGTTAATCTTGATACCCCCGGATGTCGAACCCGAGCAGCCCCCGATAAACGAAACAAAAAAGAAAATGCCAAGGGCCAAAGGCCCCCATTCAGAATAATCCTCAACCGCATAACCGGTTGTGGTGATGACCGATACAAGATGGAAAATGGCATCGAGAAATGCCTTATGAAAAGCAAGGTTTTTGTCGAACCGTAACCAGACAGCCAATGCAAAGCTCATCAGCAAAACCAATACGGCAAAGAAAATCACCTGTGGGTCGGCCAGACGGCGCATCCGCCCAGGCAAAACCAACTTGACATAAAGTACAAAGGGCAATGCCGCGAGAAACATGAAAATCGTTGCAATAATCATGATCAATGGCGAATTGAAAAACCCCAACGACTGGTCATGGGTTGAAAAACCAGCTGTTGCAATCGTTGTCATCGCATGATTAAGCGCATCGAAGATCGTCATACCTGCCGAAAAATAGCTAATCATACAAAGCAGAGTCATACCCAAATAAGCAATGATGATGCTATTGGCGATCTGATTAACACGCGGCAACACCTTGTCCGATTTATCCGATGATTCCATATGGAAAAGCTGCACCCCACCGACACGCAATGACGGCAACAATAAAAGTGCCAAACCAATAAAGCCGATACCACCTATCCAACAAAGCAACGAACGCCACAAAAGAACCCCACGCGGCAGCTTGTCTAACTCTGTCAGAACCGTAGCACCGGTAGTGGTAATACCGGACATGGATTCAAACACGGCACCGGCAAACGAAATTTCCAGATGCGAGAAATAAATTGGCAAGGCCCCGAGCACTGTCGCAGTTAGCCATAAACAGATTGTCAGTAAAAATCCCAGACGTGTGGAAAAACGCTGCGTCTCACCCCATGTCGCCAACAAAAACAATGTAGCAAACATCAAGGTAATAAATGAAGCACGAATAAAAACCAGCCAGTCGGGATTGCCATCACGCAGATCAACCAGTGCCGGCAGTAACATTGCAACGCCCATAATAAATGCAAAACGCGCACAAATATTGAAAACAAAACGATAAATGGTCAATTCTTTCTTGGCTGACAGGAACTTTACGCTCTTCATAATCCAATTGGAGGCTATGATCAAAGAAATTGAACAATCCTATGATCCAACCTGTGATAAATGGGGTGACTTGATGCTCTACGCCTTGCAATCGGCGTTATATCGCCATAGTTTAATGATAAAATCCGATATGTACTGCAGCCGTACTTTTCATGCTGTTACCAAGAAAGGCCAACCATGTCTGAACGTCACGTTCCTGTGCTTATTGTCGGCTCGGGGCCGGCGGGTTATACCGCCGCTATTTATGCTGCACGCGCTATGCTTAAACCTTTACTAATCACCGGCCTACAACAAGGCGGTCAGCTTACTATTACGACAGATGTGGAAAACTATCCCGGCTTTGCAAAACCGATCGAAGGCCCATGGCTGGTCGAGCAAATGGCAGCGCAGGCAGAACATGTCGGCACTGAAATGGTCTATGATACAATCATAGAAGCCGATCTTTCCAAACGTCCTTTCGTACTGAAATGCGACAGCGGCGACCAATATTCCTGTGATGCACTGATCATTGCAACCGGTGCCCAGGCCAAATGGCTTGGTTTGGAAAGCGAACAGAAATTTATGGGTGGCGGTGTTTCTGCCTGTGCCACATGCGATGGATTTTTCTACCGCGACAAGGATGTCATTGTTGTTGGCGGCGGCAATACGGCTGTTGAAGAGGCCCTCTATCTTTCGCATCTGGCCAAATCCGTTACGATTGTCCATCGCCGTGATGGATTTCGCGCGGAAAAAATCATGCAAGATCGGCTTATGGCGCGTGACAATGTACGCGTTGTATGGAACCACATTGTTGAAGAGATTATTGGCGAAGAGGCCAAACCGCCTATGGGCGCTACAGTAACAGGAGCAAGACTAAAAAACACCCTGACCGGAGAAGAGCAGACCCTTTCTGCTCATGGGGTTTTTATTGCTATCGGCCATGCGCCGGCTGTCAGCCTATTTGAAGGACAGCTTAAACAAAAACCGGGGGGCTATTTATGGACAGCACCGGATTCAACGGCCACAAGCATCAAAGGCGTCTTTGCTGCCGGCGATGTTGCTGATGATATCTTCCGTCAGGCTGTAACGGCGGCTGGCCGTGGTTGTATGGCAGCATTGGAAGCAGAACGTTTTCTTGACATAGAAAGCATAAATCGAGAAACAGCCGAATAAATAAAAAGACTGGATGAAGGAAAACGTTTTATGGCAACACCGTTAGATTGGGATAAATTGCGCATTTTCCATGCCGCGGCCGAGGCAGGTTCCTTTACCCATGCCGCTCAGACATTGCATCTTTCTCAATCTGCCATTTCCAGACAGGTCAGCGCACTCGAACTGGACGTTGGTGTACCGCTGTTCCAACGCCATGCACGCGGCCTGATTTTGACTGAACAAGGAGAAATCCTCTATCGCACTGCACATGAAGTGTTGATGCAGCTTGAAAATGTCCGCTCGCGTCTATCAGAAAGCCGTGAAAAACCAAGTGGTAATCTGCGTGTTACAACAACATTCGGCATGGGTTCCGGCTGGTTGGTAGAGCGTATGGCAGAATTTCTCACCCTCTACCCCGATATCCATTTGCAATTGCGCCTTGATGACGAAGAGCTCGACTTGACCATGCGTCACGCCGACTGCGCCATACGCTTACGCCAACCCCAACAACCGGACCTTATTCAGCGTCGTCTGTTTACAGTACATATGCATGTCTATGCTTCGGCTACCTATATTGCAAATTTTGGCAAGCCAGAATCTTTGGAAGAACTCGACAACCATAAAATCATTTCCTTTGGTGAGCCGGTTCCTGCCTATTTGGCTGGCCTGAATTGGTTGGAAATTGCCGGTCGCGGTGATCGCCCTCCCCGTATCCCGACACTGCAAATCAATAATACCATATCTATTCGCCGCGCAGTCAGCCGCTCGATCGGCATTGCAGTATTGCCCGACTATATTGCCGGAAAAGACGAACGCCTGATCAAACTTTTTCCAGAAATGACAGATATTCCTTCCTTTGATACCTTTTTCTGCTATCCAGAAGCTTTGAAAAGCTCTGCAAAGTTACATGCTTTTCGTGATTTCATATTTTCCAAATCCCGAAACTGGAGTTTCTAACCACATCATCAACAACAAGCTATGCATATTTGCATAGCTGATCTGCAGTTTATTTTATTGCAGATGACATAGAAACAAAGCATAGTCAGAACATCTCAGGAATTCGTCTCCTCCCATTGCGTTTTCTTGAGTGTTCCCCTCTGAAGGTTAGCTACATATGCACCTTCACACTTAGCCGGACATCAAGTTCCGGCTTTTTTTTTGCAAAAACCAAATATCGTTCCGATGAAACAGATTTCACCCAACACCTTATAGATACTCTATCATGAGCCTTGAACAAGTCGTGGTCGACCATGTTCGTCTAATGCAACCATAACAAATTCCGCATGGGTCACTTTTTCCATTTCGTGTGTCAAATAACGGATGGCCCAAGCCTCAACGCGAAACCGGATGGATGTATGGCCAATACGAATATCATCGGTATAAATAGCAAGTGTATCCCCGACTTTGACCGGACGCTCAAATGCCATCTCTTTCACAGCGGCGGTCACTGTACGACCATGGGCAACCTCGGATGAACATAAACCTGCCGCCGAATCCATTTGTGCCATAACCCACCCCCCGAAAATATCGCCTGCGGCATTGGCATCCTTCGGCATAGCCGGCACTTTCAAAGTAAGAGAACCTTTCGGTTTTTGAATTTCTGACATAGCTGCCTTTCCTTTTCCACATTTAGCTCTATTATATTTATACCTTAGCCTTTTGAAAATCGCCTAACAGGATCCTCTCTTATTTTTGAATGACCCAAACATCCTCCCTTTTCATGCTGCTAGCAGTATTGTGCTTAAGTGGCTGTTCCAGCCCGCGCGCCATTTTATGGAACGATGCCAAAGCAACCGCGTCTTCTATTGCCGCACAAAAAGCCGCGATAAACCAACCGGCCCCACCAAAGGCAGTCGTCCCAGTCTATGTTGCCACCAGCCGCAAAAGACAGGATGATCTGGCTCAACCCTTTGGCTCAAAGCGCGCAAAAGAGCTATCATTTGTCCGTGTTGATGTCGGTATACCGCAAGCCCATAAGAAAGGATCTGTCGAAGCTAATGGCAACAAACCGGATCCGGCTAAACATTTTGCTGCAACAGCCATGCAAAACTATCAAAACCAAAATGAATTTCTACGCCAGATCAACAAGGCACTCGAAACAAAGCCGAAAGGTAAACGAGAAATTTTTCTATTCATCCACGGCTACAACAATAATTTTGCCGACAGCACCTTCCGTGCCGCCCAGTTTGCCTATGACTTCAAGCTAAACTCTGTCAGCGTTCATTATGCATGGCCATCTGGCGGTTCCTTACCGCTCTATGTCTATGATCGCGACAGTGCCGATTATGGCAGTGACGGTCTGGCTGAACTGCTAACCTTATTGGCAAATAGCAATGCCGATACGATTACTGTTGTCGCCCATTCCATGGGCAACTATGTCATAATGGAAGCTCTTAGAACACTTGCCTTAACCGGACATCGCAAACCGATTGACCGTATATCCAGCCTTTTGCTGGCTTCGCCCGATATTGATGTCGATGTATTCGAACGTCAGCTCAAAGACATCAAGAAAATGCCAAGACTCACCGCCGTGCTTGTATCCAGCAATGACAAAGCACTAAGTATTTCCGGCACAATTACCGGCGGACATTCACGAATAGGAGACGGATCAAGCATTGCACTCTTACAAAGCAATGGCATTACTGTTATTGATATGTCCAATGTTGATGGCGGCTCACACGGTGTTTTTGCCTCTTCTCCAACCCTTATGGCACTTGTTCAAGACGGTTCGCTATCGCGCAATGTTCTGGCCGGTGAAGGCCAAAAGCCCGGTGATTCTGTACTAGCTGATAGTGGATCTGTTGTTCGCGGTGCAACATCGCTCATTCTTTACACCCCTGGACGTATCCTGTCTTCAATTGCGCAATAGGCCGATAGGAAGAAAACATGATAAAACTGGTTTTCTCATAAAAATCGCTTATCTTATAAAGAAAGAGACAAAGGAAAGGCGGATAATGAAAAATCTTATACGCTCAATAATATTTGGAACCGTAGTTGTTGGAAGCTCGATAACCGGAGCATGGGCTACCGATGCCATCACAACAGCTAATCTGAATTTTCGCGCTGGGCCCGGAACAAATTATGCCCTGCGTGGATCCATTCCGGCAGGACAAACTGTAACGGTACGCACATGTTCAGACAACTGGTGCCAGATCAATTATGGGCCACGGACCGGTTGGGCATCCGTCAATTATCTAGCCTTTGCCACTGGCCAGGAAACCTATAACAGCTATAATAACTATGCTTCTCCCTCTCCATCTTTCAATGTCATTATTGATGGGGGGTATTGGGATAATGACTATTATTGGAATCATCCACACCGCCCACCACATTGGAACAGCCACCGGCCGCCCCCCCCTCACTGGGGAAACGGGCATCCCCCAAGGCCTCCTCATCCCGGTTGGCGTCCACCACTCCCCGGTTCCGGTGTACGGCCACCGGAAATCGGCCGTCCACCACATTGGACCAGTGGCCATCCAGAAAGACCCGGCCCGACAATGCGCCCGCCGTCAGAGGGGCATTCTGGCATGAGACCCAATGGAAGGCCTGCAGGCAACTATCCTCCAACAGGATATCACCCAGGCCATGGTGGTCGATAATAATAAATAAGGCCGGTTAAGCCGGTCTTATTCATGTTTATTATATGTTCAACCTATTATTTTTATCCTGTCACAACCAGAGCAACATAAAACAATAATAACACTCTCGATTCTTATCGCTGCGATATTTATCTTGTTTTCATAGCTAAATGAAAAACTGATAGGTAATAGTCACAATGGAGTGAGACTATGATTCAGAAACTATCAGCCTATAGCTTTTTTTGTGCTTCCCTATTGATGACACCATCATTGGCCTCGGCTGGCGATGCCATTGTCACCAAAGCCTTGAATATGCGAGCAGGCCCCAGTGTTCGTGATAAAATTATTGCAAAACTACCGGCCATGGCAAATATTGATGTTCAAAAATGTACAGCCAACTGGTGTTATATAAATTTCAAACAAAAAATGGGCTGGGTCTCATTTAAATATATAGCACTTAAAATAGGCAGCCCGAACTACAATACCTATTTAGGCCCTATGTTCGGTGTAATAGCCGCCCCTGCTACAACAAGAAGCAGATATAAATCCTATAATGATGACTATTACGATGACGATTATTATGATCGCAATCGTTATTATGATGATGATAGGTATAATCATCACCACCGTCACCATAAAGACCATGATCGTGACGATAATAATACCTCTTCATGGTCTCCTCCACCTTCACGTCCCTCACCGTCACCGGAGTCAAGACCTTCAGATAACGATCGTAGACCAATGGATGACTTAATAAAGTCACCACCACCGTCATCACCGCCACCATCACCGCCTTCAAGCAGCGGTCCCAAGCCAATGGATGATTTAATACCACCATCCCCACCACCATCGTCACCGCCACCATCGCTACCTTCAAGCAGTGGTCCCAAGCCAATGGGTAATTTATAATCCAAAATAATAGTCCTGCTCCAGAAACAGGAAATAGTATGCAGGAACCAATAAAAAACCATAAAGAAGGGCCTCATGGCCCTTTTCAATCATCGGTAGATCATCCATATAAAAACGATGGCATCAAAAAATAAAACACCATCAGACAAGACAGGCTTTGGCGAAGGACCACAGACTCCTTTTCAAGGCACCCCTTTACATGGCTCTATTGCTGAATGGGCAGACGAGATCACCCGCACTACTGATAAAGCGCCAAAGAAAACAAAAACAAAACAAACAGCCCGCACAGCACGCGGCACATCGATTGGCGGGAAAGCAACAGCAAAACAGAGGGCTGCAGCAGGCCTCAATCCGGTGTCAGGTCTTGATGTTTCGCTTGAAGAGGCTTCCGGCGTTAACAATAGCGGCGCAACAGCCACTGTAGAAGCACTATCCGCCCTGATTTCATCAGGCAATCCGCTCTTCAAAAATGGTAAATTGTGGACGCCGCATCGCCCTGAAAGGCCTCAAAAATCAGAAGGTGGCATTTCATTCCAGATGCAAACGCCCTTCGAACCCTCTGGTGACCAACCGACGGCCATCCAGGATCTGGTTAATGGTATCCATGATGATGATCGCACGCAAGTTCTGCTTGGCGTGACCGGTTCCGGTAAAACCTTTACTATGGCCAAGGTGATTGAAAAAACACAGCGCCCTGCCCTCATTCTAGCTCCTAACAAAACGCTGGCCGCACAACTTTATGGCGAATTCAAAAGCTTCTTTCCCAATAATGCGGTCGAGTATTTCGTCTCCTATTACGACTATTATCAACCGGAAGCCTATGTGCCGCGCTCCGATACCTTTATCGAGAAAGAATCCTCGGTCAACGAACAAATTGACCGGATGCGCCATGCTGCCACGCGCGCCGTGCTGGAACGTGACGATGTCATTATTGTCGCCTCGGTTTCATGCATTTACGGTATCGGATCAGTTGAAACCTATACGGCCATGACTTTTGAGATGGCGATCGGTGACCGTCTCGATCAACGTCAACTTTTAGCGGATCTCGTAGCCCAGCAATATAAACGTCAGGACATTAATTTCGTACGCGGTTCTTTCCGTGTCCGTGGTGATACAATCGAGATTTTTCCAGCCCACCTTGAAGACCGTGCATGGCGCATTTCTCTTTTTGGCGACGAAATTGATATAATTACCGAATTCGACCCCCTGACTGGCCAAAAAACCGGCGATCTTCAATCCGTCAAGATTTACGCCAACTCGCACTATGTCACACCGCGTCCAACGCTCAATCAGGCCATCAAGTCGATCAAGGAAGAACTACGACATCGTCTAGATGAATTAAACCGCGCAGGACGACTTCTAGAAGCGCAAAGACTGGAACAGCGCACAACATTTGACCTAGAAATGATGGAAGCCACCGGCGCTTGTGCCGGCATTGAGAATTATTCACGCTATCTGACGGGGCGTAAACCCGGCGAACCGCCGCCAACATTGTTTGAATATATTCCCGACAATGCGCTAATCTTTATTGACGAAAGCCATGTGACCATCCCGCAAATCGGCGGCATGTATCGCGGCGACTTCCGCCGTAAAGCCACATTAGCCGAATATGGCTTCCGTTTGCCTTCCTGCATGGACAACCGCCCTCTACGATTTGAAGAGTGGGACGCGATGCGTCCGCAAACAGTAGCTGTATCAGCTACACCTGGTCGATGGGAAATGGAGCAGGCAGGCGGTGTCTTTGCCGAACAGGTTATCCGCCCTACCGGCCTCATTGACCCGCCGGTCGAAATTCGTCCAGCCCGTAATCAGGTTGATGATGTCTTGGGCGAAATCCGTGAGACAGCCAAAAAAGGCTATCGCTCACTGGTTACAGTATTGACCAAGCGCATGGCGGAAGACCTGACCGAATATCTTCATGAACAGGGTATTCGTGTGCGCTATATGCATTCCGACATTGACACACTGGAACGTATTGAGATTATCCGTGACCTTCGTCTTGGCGCCTTTGATGTATTGATCGGCATCAATTTGCTGCGTGAGGGGCTTGATATTCCAGAATGTGGCTTTGTTGCCATTCTTGATGCAGACAAGGAAGGTTTCCTGCGCTCCGAAACCTCGCTGATCCAGACAATTGGCCGTGCAGCGCGTAACGTCGATGGTCATGTCATACTCTATGCAGACAAAAAAACCGGCTCAATGGAGCGGGCCTTGAGCGAAACAGCAAGACGCCGAGAAAAACAGATTGCCTATAATGAGGAACATCATATCACACCGGCAAGCGTCAAGAAGAATATCAATGATATTCTCGATTCTGTCTATGAACGCGACCATGTGCGTGCCGATATCTCTGGCTTTGCCGAAGAAGGCGCAATGATGGGCCATAATTTGGCGTCTCATATCGAGCATCTTGAAAAACGCATGAAGGAAGCAGCAGGCGATCTCGACTTTGAAGAGGCTGCACGCCTGCGTGACGAGATCAAGCGGTTGCGTGAAACGGAGCTTGCTATCGCCGATGACCCGATGGCCCGTGAAGAAAATAGACGCTATGAAAGTCCAAAAAAACAGGGGCTTTTTGCCAAACCAGACCTTGACCACATGGGTCCCAATATGGATTCGGGTGTTTTGCTCAATAACGCCAAGCCGATCCAAAGGGAGCGCAGCGGTATCGGTTCTTATGAAACGCCCTCTGACATGAGCAGACAACGACGACGCCCGGGCAAGACAGGCCGGCCCGGACGCTAATACCTTTCAACAGCGTTCCATTAAACTCTGCGACAATATTCAAAGATCTCCAGACAGACAACATTTTCATCATGCAAACATTAAATCGTGACGGCTATGCCCTTTAAGAGATATTTCATGATACATCTCCGACTATTCCTTCATTCATTATAGCATCTGCTACACTGTTCGTCGGATATAGATAATCAATTCCATAAAGATTAAAATTAACATCATCATAATGGTTTCGATAAAAAATACTTGCCAAAACCATTGATTTCTGCGCAATCTTGTAGTGTTCGGGCACTTTACGAACATTGGAAGACGACAACAAGCGTACTGAGCCGCATTAGTCTCGGATTAGTCGGGTTTATATTTGACTAATAAATTGAATGCTTTCCAGACTTCAAAAACTGCCTGTATCGTGCTGTCATACACATACACATATGGCATGGCAGTTTAACCATATAAGCCCGTGGCAGAGCGGGACATTTTTAAGGAAACATTCTATGGCCCAGACCGGCGAAGTAAAATTTTTCAACAATGACAAAGGCTTCGGCTTCATCAAACCTGACGATGGCAGCGCTGATATTTTTGTTCACATCTCAGCAGTTCAAGCTTCTGGCCTTACCGGCCTCAACGATGCCCAGAAGGTCTCGTTTGACACAGAACCGGATCGTCGGGGCAAAGGGCCCAAGGCTGTCAATATCAGCATTATCGGGTAATCAAATATTAGAATCGTTGGATATTCAACGAATCCATAATTATGCGCTTTAAAAATCGGGTCCTGTACCCGATTTTTTATATCTAGATATATTTCAACTGAAATATAAAGTGACGGGAATTTCGTTCTCTTTCGCTTCTCAATCCTTTTGCTGCCTGAATAACCGTTCAGATTAGGTTCAGCTTAAATCTTTTAAGTTTGAGCAATGAGCAAGATTGCAAGGAGTTTTAACGTGAACCGCTTGGCAAAAACTACATTATTATCGACTTTGGCTATGACCGTGTTCATTGCGCCAGTCATGGAAGCATCAGCACGCAGTCATCATCATGGTGGCTGGGGTGGACCGCCACCTCGCTATTATGAACGCCATCATCGTCACCATCGTAACAATGGTGGCGCTATCGCGGCTGCCGGCATTATCGGACTAGCTGCTGGCGCTATTATTGGCAGTGCCACATCCCAACCAGAACCACCGCGCGTGATATATCAAACACCGCCACCACCACCGCCTCCAGCTTATTATCCGGCGCCACCACCCGTCTATTATCCATCTGCACCGATTGCCTATCGTCCGGTCTATGAGCCATGGAGCCAAGGCTGGTATCAAGTCTGCGCCAGTAAATACCGTTCCTTCAACCCGCGCACCGGCACATATCGCGGCTATGACGGATTAGATCATTTCTGTAATGCCAATTAAACAAGCACCCTGCTTATGCAGGGTGTTCCATTTCAGAATATCAAAATGAAAACAGCCCATTCAGCCGCGTGGAGTAAAATCCGCAGACTTTAATCGGGGGCCAGCATTCTATTGTGCCCCCATCTCTATCAAGAAAATCAAATGCCCTGCAAAAACGGATTAGTCCTACGCTCATCGCCAATACGGCTACCCGGGCCATGGCCGCAAATAAAGCCAACATCATCACCTAAAGGTAGAACCTTCTCCCTGATCGAACGCATCAAATCCTCATGGCTGCATAGCGGAAAATCCGTGCGTCCAATCGAACCATGAAAAAGTACATCACCCATCAGTACAAACCGGGCTTTTTCATTATAATAGATAACATGCCCGGGAGCATGCCCCGGTGTATGCAGCACTTTAAAATCATGCCCAGCACAAGAAACAATATCGCCATCGTTAAGCCAGCGATCAGGTACACAATTGCGTACATTCTGCATGCGATAAGCAACAGCCCTTTCTTCCAGATCATCCATAATCGGCTTATCGTCCTTGTGCGAACCGATAATCTCAACATCAAGCGCTTCTTTTGCATCCATAGCGGCTCCAGCATGGTCGATATGGCCATGCGTGATCCATATTGCTTCAATTGTAACGCCCAATTGTCTAATCGCCTCTTCAATACGCGGCCAATCGCCACCAGGATCAACCAGAACACCCTTTTTGCGCTCATCATCAAACATAATCGTGCAATTCTGCTGGAAAGCTGTCACTGGCACAATATGTGCATTGAGATTACCCATTTAAAATACCCTAAAAATTAGTGTTGCTGGATATTTGTCACATCGACAAAACTTTGCAAAGGCAATATGATCAACTTAATTAACAATCAGGACATTTGCATGACAGAGACGCCTCCTTCACTTTCCGATGATGCAGCCCATATTCTTGTGATTGACGATGATACGCGTATCCGAAATCTATTGTCTCAATTTCTTTGCCAAAACGGTTTCCGTGTTTCGGAAGCAGCCAGCGCTACCGAAGCACGCCGCAAACTTGAGGGGCTAGATTTTGATTTGCTGATTGTCGATGTCATGATGCCCGGTGAAACCGGCGTTGAATTAACACGCGCGTTGCGCCAAACCAAAGACGTTCCGATCTTAATGCTCACAGCCCTATCGGAAATCGAAAGCCGTATTGATGGGCTGGAAGCCGGTGCTGATGATTATCTACCCAAACCCTTTGATCCACGCGAGCTGCTGTTGCGCGTCAATGCCATATTGCGCCGCGGCTCAACTCCTGGACAGCTAAAAATAGAACAGGTTGTTTTCGGCCCTTATACTTTCTCTATCCCGCGCAAAGAATTGAAAAAAGAAGGGGAAACTATCCGCCTGACAGATCGCGAACAAGAAATCATGATCATCTTTGCCGAAAAAGCCGGTGAGGTAATTCCCCGTCATGAACTGGCCAATGGCGAAGGCGATGTTGGCGAGCGTACAATTGACGTACAGATCAACAGATTGCGCCGTAAAATAGAAAATGATCCCGCCAATCCGGTCTGGCTACAGACCGTGCGCGGCATCGGCTATAAACTGTCACTTGAATAGAGCGCAGCGGGGATTGTTGTTGATGGCAGGGCCCTTGAATACAATTGGTCGATGGATTGCGCGGCGCATGCCCAAAAGGCTTTATGCGCGCTCGCTGATCATTATTATTGCGCCAATGGTATTGTTACAATCGGTCATTGCCTATGTTTTTATGGAACGCCATTGGCAAATGGTAACAGAACGTCTATCCACGGCTGTTGTTGCCGATATTTCAGCCATTATTGACATTCTTGAAACCTATCCTCAGGATGACAACTACAATAATATCATCCGTATCGCCCAACAGCGTCTCGGACTCAATATTTCTATTCTACCGCCTGAACCTTTGCCACCACCGGGACCCAAGCCGTTCTTTGCCATTCTTGATTATTTTCTGAGTGAAGAAATTACCCGTCAAATTAATCGCCCTTTCTGGATTGATACGGTAGGCGATTCCAACTTTGTTGAAATCCGTATCCGTCTCGACCGTAATGTATTGCGCGTTTTTGCCACCCGCTCTCAAACCTATGCTTCTAATACCGGTATTTTCCTCAGCTGGATGATCGGTACAGCGCTTGTCTTGCTGATTATTGCAATTTTCTTTTTGCGCAACCAGATCAAGCCTATCCAACAATTGGCTGCTGCCGCTGAAAGTTTTGGTCGCGGAAGGCCCCTGCCGGAAGGCTTCCATCCACGCGGAGCCGATGAAGTCCGGCGTGCAGGCATTGCCTTTTTACGGATGCGCGAACGTATTGAGCGCCAGATCGAACAACGCACCACTATGCTTTCCGGTGTCAGCCATGATTTGCGAACAATTTTAACCCGCTTCAAGCTGCAACTGGCCCTAGCAGGACAAAAATTCGATACAGCACCGCTTGAGCAGGATATTACCGATATGCAAAACATGCTGGAAGGCTATCTGGCATTCGCACGAGGAGAAGGAACAGAACCTGTAAGTCAGCTTGACCTTATCAGCGTTATGGAAAAGCTTGCCGAAGATGGTGCCTTACGCCAACGCGGCTTCTCATATCACCTTGATGGTGACGCGGTAATCGATGTGCGCCCACGTGCTTTCACCCGCCTTGTCACCAATCTGGTTTCCAATGCTTTCCGCTATGCCCAGAATGTGACCGTTAATATTCATCGCAACGCCGAGAACCTTATCATCACCATTGATGATGATGGTCCGGGTATTCCACATGATATGCGAGAGGAAGTTTTTAAACCGTTTTTCCGTCTTGATGAAGCCCGCAATCAGGACGCCAGCGGCACCGGCCTCGGCCTCTCCATTGCCCTCGATATTGCACGTACCCATGGCGGAAACATCACACTCTCGGACAGCCCGCTTGGCGGATTACAAGCGACTATTGAAATACCGGTTTAGTCTTCTTCCTGAACTATCGCTAACAGTTACCAGTAATTTGAATTTTCAAGTTTATAATGCATTTTGGGTCGTTCTGCGTCATTCGGCCTGACCCAATACTCCAGATTGGCACCAATCTGGTCATAAAAACCGTGCCTTTCATCCCAACGGTTACCTCGAATGCCAAAAAGCAGCTGTGTCGCGCCTCCCAAATGAATCGCTTTTTTACCCAGAGACTTGGCATATGCTGCCAGACACAGGCCATAAGCACCAGCACCGACAATCAAATAATCAAAATCTATTTGGGCCAATTGATTTTCCATAGATTTCAACGCAGCAAACCAATCTGTATAATCGACTTGTTCCGAAACATTGCTTAAAACCGCCTTGATTAGAATAAGATCAAAATCAGGAAGCGTTTCAGGATTACGAAACAACAAATGTCGTTTTTCATATTGGCGCTGAATACTGCCTACAAAAGGATGAATTACAACAACCTTTTTATCTTTTAGAAAACGTGACCATGGACGAGATTTCCCCAAAGGAGAAACATATTCAAAAGGTACCGGAACAACACTACAATTATAGGCCTTCATGACATATTCTTCTATCGGATATGTCCGTTTGTTTCCCCACACACCTAATATATCGGCACCTTTGAAATCACTTAATATCCGCTGTGAAAACCGCATATATACATCTTGCGTTTCTGGAAAAAAACCGGATTCAAAACTTGCTTTTGACATAAACTTTTTGCCCATTGTTTTCTTCAAGCCATTGGCAATTTTCAGGCTTTCATAAACAACGTCAAGCTCCGTTGAACCCCAACGGCACATCATGGCAGGCTTATCGCCTGTCATAAAATAATCTATCTTATCTAATGCAGAAGAATCATCCAGAACAGGAATACGGAAAGGTACTTTTTCAGTCCAGATACCAAAGGTCTTGCGTAAAATACGCCGTTGATACCACTTCAATATTTCAGCACGATAGCAAACAGATCGAAAATCAGATCTTACCAATATTGAATCCATTGCTCCATCCAATAGTCAGAATAGCCTGCCCCCATTGGGAATATCCATTGAAGGTGACAATAAAACAACCTCACCTTTTTCATCAGGAAGGCCTAATGTCAACACTTCCGACATAAAGGGGCCTATCTGGCGCGGAGGAAAATTAACTACCGCCACAACCTGTTTTCCAATAAGCGCTTCAACCTGATAATGAACCGTAATTTGAGCCGATGACTTTTTAACGCCGATTGCCTCACCAAAATCAATCTGTAATTTATAAGCAGGCTTACGGGCTTGCGGAAAAACTTCAGCGGCAATTATAGTACCGACACGAATATCAACTTTCAAAAAATTATCAAAAGAAATTATGTCGCTCATGCCACTGACTGTTTCTTATGCATTACCAACGGTTTCAAACAATGTAATCTTTAAGGCCTGATCTGCAGGTAAACTGGACCAGGCGACCATCTGGAAAGCCGAATAATAATTCTCGCAAGCTTCGACCGCATTCAGCAGCAATGTCTCGACCTGCATATCGGAAGGATGGATACCGCCAGCAAGCAGCAAAGCCTGTCGATAGACCAGCGAACCGGAATTTTCCCAAAAATCGAAATGGCCAATCAGCAACTTGCCATTGACATCCGACACCAGACGTCCGGTTTCAGCCTTGCGATTTTCCGGTACGCGCATATCGAATCCACACGCCAAATGCAGGGCTTCGACCTCTTCAAGCCATGAGAAAGACACATGATAATCGGCCCACTCACCGGCAACACACACCGTAATTTCATCTTCTGCTGTGCGTTCAAACGACCAATCATGGATATGGGCAATCTGCTCCACCAGGTCAACCGGATGGGCGTCACGCTGTTTGTTGGCAATGGCCAGTCTCATTTTAATCCCTCAATCTTGCAAGTCTGCCCTCAGCTCCAAGCAAAGGCACATCAATCCAAAGGTCACGCAGAACCGCAACCCATTCACCCACAACAACAAACACTTGTAAAAAACACGACTGGGCAGAACGATTAAGACAAACAAAACAAGTCAACCTGCCACCGACTCGATGGAACCGAAAAACGAATCATCGAATAATTTCAGTCTATTGATCCAGAATCAGAGCGCTAGCCCCCTGATTCAAAAAAAAGTTTTTTTTTCAAAAAAAAGAGATCGAAACGGGATTCACACACACGCATAAACGACTCTGCGAAAAGCACTTTTCGCAGTTTTACACAGGGCAGATTTTTCTTGGGATTATTTTTTAGAAGTCGACTTGGATTTAGTCGATGCCGCAGAAACAGAAGACGATTTCCCCTTATCCATAGCATCAAGACGCCTTTTCAAGGCAGCATTTTCATCCAACGCTTTGACAGCCATGGCCTTAACCGCCTCGAATTCTTCACGCTGAACCAGATCAAGCTTGTTCAATGCTTTTTCTGCCTGCGCACGAAAAGCTGTCTCAGCCTCACGCCGCACCCCTTGCGCCGCACCGGCGGCATCGGTCATCAATTTTGCCAATTCATCCAATATGCGGTTAGGACCGGAGCTCATGATTTTTTCCTTTATTCAAAATCTATCTCCTTCCTATATAAGGGAGCAATAGTTCAATGTGAAGCACCAGAGACCAAAATGCTTCGTCTGTGGAAGGAGCAATGAATATGCTTGAAAAACTTGACCTATTTTTATTGCTCAGCCATGTTCGCCACAACACAATGGAAAAAGAGGCTATCGCTCCATGAATCCTGCCGACATCTGCAGTGCCATCGCTTTCCCTCCGGGACTTTCACCGGTTATCGTGGATATCGGCTTCGGACTCTCCATTCGCTGGTATGGGCTTGGTTATGTTGTCGGCATTCTTTTTTCCTGGTGGTATGGACGTCTCCTACTGAAAAAAAATACTTTATGGCCTAATGCGACTCCACCCATGGCCGCTATCAAACTGGATGATTTTGTTATCTGGTCCGTCATTGCAGTTGTTATCGGCGGACGTCTTGGCGAGGTTCTATTCTATCAACCGGCTTATTATTTTTCCCATCCCTCAAAAATTCTTGCTGTTACCGATGGCGGCATGTCATTTCATGGCGGCTTTCTCGCCATGGTAATAGCTATGATGTTTTTTGCACTTAAAAACCGCATTGCCATCTGGTCGATGTTCGATCTGATTGCCGCGGGTGTACCGGTAGGACTTGGATTGGTACGCGTTGCCAATTTTATCAATCAGGAACTTTGGGGACACCCAACAAATGTGGCATGGGCCGTCTGTTTCCCAAATGACCCCGATTATCTACCGCGCCATCCGAGCCAACTTTATGAAGCAGCCCTTGAAGGTGTCGGTCTTTTCATTATTCTTACCCTTCTTGTCTTTGTCTGCAAGGGCTTGAAAAAACCAGGCCTTGTTGCCGGTGTTTTCGTAACCGGTTACGGTATCGCACGTATTTTCGTCGAGTTTTTTCGCCTACCTTCTGATCCGTCCTATTATATCACCGACTGGTTCACATTGGGCATGGCCTACTCCACACCAATGCTGGCCTTTGGTTGTTTTGCCATTATCCGCGCGCTCTATAAAGGGCGGCCTTCTGCGTGAAAGATATCAATCCTCTTGAACGAAAAATCAAGCTTTTGATTGCCCATCAGGGGCCAATCAGTGTCAGCCAATATATGACACTCTGCCTCTCTGATCCCCATTATGGCTATTATCAAAGCCAGTCTCCTTTTGGGCGAAGCGGTGATTTTATTACGGCACCCGAAATAAGCCAGATGTTTGGAGAACTCATTGCCATATGGACCTTTCAAGCATGGCAAACCATCGGATCACCGACCCCCTTTCTTCTCACAGAGATGGGCCCCGGACGCGGTATCTTGATGGATGACATGCTACGCAGCCTGTTACGACTTGCCCCCGATATGATAGCTGCCGCCCAAATTCGAATGATTGAGACCAGCCCTAAGCTGGCTGAAATCCAGAAAAGCCGTCTAGAAAAATATTCTTTGCCCATCACCTGGCAGACACAATTCAACACGCTACCATCACTGCCGCTGATACTGGTTGCCAACGAGCTTTTCGATGCATTGCCGATACACCAATATATATGGAAAAACGATTGTCTTTTCGAGCGCATGATCGCACTCGATAACAATGACGAACTGTGCTTTATCAAGGGACCAGCCTGTCTGGACAAGACCTTTTTACCTGTCGCGGCCGATCAATTGGCAAATGGAACAGTGATCGAGCTTTCACCTGCACGTGATGCTTTGATGCAGGAGATGAGCGATCATATCAAAGAACATAATGGTACAGCACTGATCATCGATTACGGCGAAACCGAGCCTGCGACCGGCGATACACTGCAAGCCATGTCAAAACATGCCTATAGCGATGTCTTTACCAATCCAGGAAAAGATGACCTGACATCACATGTCGACTTCTATACCCTTGCCAAAACAGCCCGCCATTATGGCATTGAAAGCCACTCGATGACCCAAGGGGACTTTCTTCTGAAGCTGGGACTGCTGGAACGTGCCGGACAACTTGGCCACAACCAAAACATAGACACACAAAACCGCATACAGTCTGAAGTTGAACGACTGGCAGGCGACAGGGCCATGGGCAGATTATTCAAAGTCATGTGCATAGGGCGCGCTGTTTCACGCTTCACACCTTTTTCCATACAAGGACCAAACACGGATTGACATTAAATCAAGCCTCAGCCACGATCCCCTATCATCATGACGGTACAAACCATGACCAATGCAATTACCCCTGTTCTATCTTCGCTTCTTTCCCCCATGGAAGAGAACGGCATCAAACATGCTTTTTTTACGCGCCAAGGCGGCGTCTCACAAGGCATCTATCAAAGTCTCAATGTCGGGCTGGGATCAGATGACAAAGCCGAGAATGTCATTGAAAACCGGCGCCGCGTTGCCAATTACCTTGCAGTAAAACCCACACACCTTATCACAGCCTATCAAGTGCATTCTGCTGAAGCTGCCATTATTACACAGCCCTTCACGAACAAGCGTCCGGAAATAGATGGTCTTGTAACCGCAACACCAGGCTTGGCCATCAGTGTATTGACAGCTGACTGCGGCCCTATTCTTTTGGCAGATAAAAATGCACGTGTTATCGGCGCTGCCCACGCTGGCTGGCGAGGTGCTTTTTCAGGCATCATCGAAAGTACTATCAAAAAAATGGAACAGATCGGTGCCAATCGCCATGACATCAAGGCTGCAATAGGGCCTTCTATTGGCCCGAAACATTACGAGGTAGGCCCTGAATTTATCGCAACATTTATCCAACAAAATGTTACCTTCAAAACATTTTTTAAGCCCTCCCCTAACAAAGAACATGTCCTTTTCGATCTATGGTCCTTTACCCTTATGAAACTGGAACAAAGCGGGGTTGAAGCTGAAATATTGGGATTATGCACCTATCAAGACGAAGAACGCTTCTTCTCCTATCGACGTAAAACTCATCGCTCAGAACCAGACTATGGAAGGCAGATATCGGCCATCGTCATCGAGGAAAAATAATGTTATATTTTTCAAATGAAGAGTTTAGCCAACGTCAAACCAAGCTGCTTTCCCGCATGGCAGAGGAAAAGCTTGATGCCGTTTTACTCTTTGCGCAAGAAAGCCTTTATTGGCTCACCGGCTACGACACATTTGGCTTCTGCTTTTTTCAATGTCTTGTTGTTAAGGCCGATGGCCGTAAAGTCCTGTTGACCCGTCTGCCCGATCTAAGGCAGGCCAAGGCAACCTCCAATATCGAAGAAATTATTTTATGGCGGGATCGGGCCCAAGCCAATCCGGCACTTGATCTGCGTAATCTACTCAATGAAATGGGCCTGCTCGGTTGCCGTATCGGCGTTGAATATCAAGCGCACGGTCTAACTGCAGCAAATGGCCGTCTCGTGGACGAGCAATTGACAAGCTTTGGCAAAATTTTCGATATATCCGGCCTTGTCGATCATTTGCGTCTGGTCAAAAGCGATAGCGAAATCGCTTGTGTACGCAAGGCAGCAGAGCTTTCCGACAATGCATTGGACAAGGCGCTTAAAATCATCCGTGCTGGCACCAACGAAGCTGATATTCTCGCCACGATGATGAAAGCCAATTTTGCAGGCGACGGTGACTTTCCAGCCAATGAATATGTTATCGGCTCTGGCAATGATGCTTTGTTGTGTCGTTACAAATCTGGCCGCCGCAATTTAAGTGATACCGATCAGCTGACGCTGGAATGGTCGGGTGTCTATCGCCATTACCATGCACCGATGATGCGTACCATTATTATCGGCCAACCGACAAAGCGCCATCACGCGCTTTATGATGGTGCCCGTGAAGCCTTGGAGGCCATGGAAAACACGATGAAACCGGGAGCGACTTTCGGTGATGTTTTTGATGCCAATGCCACTGTCATGGAAGCCCATGAACTGACACGTCACCGCTTGAATGCTTGTGGCTATTCAGTCGGGGCACGATTTACCCCGTCATGGATGGAGATACAACAATTCCATGCTGGAAACACACTTAAAATTCAAGCCAATATGACGCTTTTTGCCCATGTGATGATCTTTGATTCAGAAACATCGACAGCCATGACCCTTGCACGAAGCTATCTGGTGACTGATACTAGCAATGAACCTCTTTCCCGCCACCCCCTTGACCTTATTATAAAATAGAGCTGACTATGCGGATATTGTTTGTTCTTCTCATGGTAATCTTCCCTGTCTTTATGACAGCGTGTAGCAAACATGCCAACACGGGTATTACAAATCAGCTCTCCAATACGCAGCACACTGAATTTTCTATCCGTGCTTTCGATAATATACCGTCTGCTTCTGCTACGGCACTGCGTCAAGCATTACAACGTAAAGCGCCCGATTATGCCTTACAGTTTTCTGCTAACACGGCCTCTATCGAACTCAAAGGATATTTTTCAACAGAAAGCGATGATGGTGTCCAGCTTGATGTTTTCTATGTTGTTGATGTTTTCAATAAAAAAAACCAACGCATCGCACGTCTTAATGGCCGCCTTGATACAAGAATGAAAAGTTCAGATCCGTGGCAAAATATATCATTTCCACAATATGAGCAGCTTGCGGATAATATTCTAACAAAGCTTGCCAGACAGCTAAAAAGATAAACACCACAAAAAATTGACTGCTGCGACGATTGTTTCCTTGCAATCTGTTAACAAAAAGTTAAAACGCTTTTCATACCCGATGACGATCAGCCCGAGGACCAGCATGAAACTTTTCTGTGGTAACGCCAATCCCAAGCTCGCTCAAGATGTGGCGAATTATCTTAATATCCCGTTGGGTAGCGCAACTGTAAGGCGATTTGCCGATCAGGAAATATTTGTCGAAATTCAGGAAAATGTACGCGGCAAGGATGTATTTGTCTTACAATCAACGTCCTATCCGGCTAATGACCATCTGATGGAATTACTGATCATGTGTGATGCATTGCGCCGTTCTTCAGCGCGCCGCATCACTGCCGTTATTCCCTATTTCGGTTATGCGCGCCAAGACAGAAAGCCCGGCCCACGCACACCAATTTCTGCTAAACTGGTCGCCAACCTGATTACCGAAGCCGGTGCACATCGTGTTTTGACACTTGATCTTCACGCCGGTCAGATACAGGGCTTTTTCGACATTCCAACAGATAATCTCTATGCCGTTCCGGTGATCGCCCGTGACGTCAAGGCTAATTATTCCCTTGATAATGTCATGGTTGTATCACCCGATGTTGGTGGCGTTGTACGCGCACGCTCATTGGCTAAACGGCTTGATTCTCTACTCGCCATTGTTGACAAACGTCGTGACCGCCCCGGTGAATCGGAAGTCATGAATGTGATCGGTGATGTAACCGGTAAAGACTGCCTATTACTGGATGATATTGTCGATTCAGGCGGAACATTATGTAATGCGGCGGAAGCCCTATTGAATATGGGCGCCAAAAGTGTCACAGCCTATATTACACACGGCGTACTTTCTGGCGGGGCCGTTTCACGCATTACCGGATCAAAACTGAAAGAGCTGGTTATTACTGATTCTATCCAGCCGACACCGGCAATCGAACAGGCACACAATATCCGCGTCCTATCAATCTCCGACCTGATCGGTGAGGCTATTTCCCGTACAGCTGCAGAACAGTCTGTTTCAAGTCTCTTCGACTAGATTGAGGCCTCACCCTCTAATCAATATGAGGATGGAAAAAGTACCAACTTGCTGATAGGTCCTCACTGGCCGCAGCAAGGAGGCTGTGTGGCTACGATAAATCCAAAAAACAACACGGCTTTTGTCAAATAGTCATTGCCAATACGCTATGAAAAGGGCGCCTGAATAGCGCCCTTTTATGAATCAAGCTTTTGCTTTTTCCATGTCTTCATCTTCCAGCACAACCCCTATCGGCTCATCAACACTGGCAACCAAAATGAAACTGATCAACGATCCGATCGCAAGGGCCATAAAAACATGGCTCCAACCATAACTATCCAATAGAAAACCGACAATCATAGGCGCTGCAGCACCGCCAATCTGCCCACCTGTATTAACCAAGGATACAGCCAGCGGGAAGGTTTTCTTTGTGGCAATGCCCATAGGATACGCCATATAAGCAGAAAAGCCGATACTTAAGCAAATCCCTGTTGCCAGTAATAATAATGCATACAGGGTCGGATCAGCAGGTGAATTAATCAACGCATACATCATACCCGCTGTTGCCAAAGCCGAAAACAGCATACCGGGTTTACGACGTTTTTTAAACACGCGATCAGAAATCCAGCCACCTACAATATTACCAATCACCGCCCCAATCCATGGCGCGGAAGCAACCAGCCCCGTACCCATAATCGAAAACTTCTTGACTGTAATCAGATAAGTAGGAATCCAGGCCAAAAGCACATTGCTAATCGAAAGCTGGAAAGCATAGCCCAATGCACAGCCCCAAATATTCCATGATGCAAAAACCCCTTTCTTAGTACGCACCACATTCGGTTTACGCACACGAATGAGCTTATCAAGAAGACCAAAAGACTTCTCTTCTGCTATACCAGTATTGCTATTAACCGCCTTGATCTGTTCTTGATTGATCCTATCAAGCTCAGCGTGCGACACAAATTTGCTTTCGGACGGGGTACTGGGAACAAGAACAAACCATACAATCGCAATGATAATTCCGGGTATAGCAAAAAAATAAAAAATTTCACGCCATCCCCATATAGAAACAAGAACAGCACAAATAGGCGGAACAATAACCGGACCGAACTTGACCGCGGCCAGATATAATCCGCTAACCGTCCCCTTTTCATTCGGTGCAAACCAGTTATTGATCGTTGTACTAATCCCGATAGGCAACGGTCCTTCTGCCAGACCAAGCCCGAAACGGGATAATTTAAGTCCCAAAGGAGAATTGCTCAACCCAACAAATACGGTACATATTGATGTCAGGAACATTGAACCCGCCATCATTTTACGAACACTGAATTTGCTCATCGCAAATCCCGATGGTATCTGCATAATAGCATAGCCCCACATAAACAGGCTCAAAATAGCACCAGCCTCGGCATTGCTCATTTCAAATTCTTTACGAATGAACGGCATTGCAAACCCGATATTGGCTCGGTCGGAACATGCAATGGCATAAAGTACAAAAATCATGCCTGCAACAACCCATCGGAAATGGGTCTTTTTAACCGGCTGTTGAATATTCATATTTCCCTCCTCAAAAAGCGGTTCCCTTAATCGCTCACACATAGGAAAATAATTTATCGACAAGTCCTGATTGCAACAAAACGATATTTAGCGATGAATTGATATCACTTTTAGGAATATAAAAGTAAAAAATAACTAAAATCAGGCGCCCCGTGACTGCAAATAATCACAATTACGTTCGCGACATTAAAGGCATCGCTTCTTAATCACCGCAAAACGCCTTAAGCTCTTTGCTTGTTCTTAGTTTGAAATCATTCAGTTCCGGCGTATTTGCAATCACATCAGAAATAGCCTGTAATAGATCTTTTGCTGTACCGAATTGCTCTGGTAAATAATCATCTTCTTTTGGCTGTCGCGGTGATAAAGAAGCAAAAACATCATCTGTTGTAGTTTCTCTGACCGCAGGGGGATTTCTGATGATCTTGACAATCCTATCAAATATTTGGGCCTTTTCATCCATCCCGCTATTATGAAGTGCCTCACTAACATGATCGGCAAAATAGAAATCATCAGAATTAATGAAACTGATAATGCCGTTGTTTCCGATTAGCTCTCTCTCCAAAAAAAGAAGCCATAAAATATTACGCTCTTCTATTGGCAGCGTTTCTATATAGGCAAGTGTTTCTTCGGCTACAGACTTCATACGTTGCAATGAGCGCTCATCATAATAAAAAACCCCAAAGCTTTTTACACCGGACCGATCCTTATCAGCCTTGTTCATTTCAGCCTTATAATAGCTGGCTGCCGTTCCCAATCTGCCAACGGTTTCATTGGCCCATAACTGAGCTGCCTGCGCATAATCATAAGACGAATGTTGACATATTTCGAGAGCGCTTCTTTGTACGTCCTGCGCTAAAGCGAAAGACAAGCTGGCATAGAATGCCAAGCCTAAACATAATAATCTATTCCGCTGCATCATGGGTAATCTCAATCTCATCCGGCGCATCAGGATTGCCGGGCGCTGTTTCCAATCCAAGATCAGGAAAAACAGCAATACGCTTGCCGGCAAAATCGGTACGGATAACAAGTAAGCCACGCTCTTCAAAATAGGTCAGAAGACGGCGCGCGCGGCCGAGCGAATGGGTGCCATAAAGTCGTGCCAGCGTTGCGTCGGACGGGCATGGCTTACCAGTTACCGCGGCTTGCGCGATATTGAGAAAAACCCCTTGCACATCATCCGTCAGACTTTCCGACAATTGCAATGCTTGCTGCCAGACTTCACCGGCAGCCGTATCTTCGTCAACCGCTGCCTGCGCAACTGCCAATTTGCGACGAAAAGCACTTAGATCCAGCGGCTCCCCGACAACACGATGAATACGGCAGCGCACTAAAAAATCTTGATAGAGTACAGCAACCGAACGATAAGCCGCTTCCGGATCTTCGACAATCTCACGCATAACCCGATCAAGCTGTGCATCACGTTCTTCAGTTGAAAATTGCTGAAAAAGTGATTGTTCTTCTTCCGGTGCATCACGCTTCTGATTCACCATCTCTTCCAAGATTTCATTGGTCGGCTTAGGAGGTGGAGGCGGTGGATTACGGCGCATCGGAGTTAAGATTTCTGTTGCCGACGGTGTGAAGATCAACTCATCCGCATCAATCGGCGCTTGTGGTAACGGCATCAATTTGGGACTGGTCGAACGTGCCGAGGTCTCGACATCGCCAATAACAATCGGCAAAGGACGGCGTGAAAGAGCCGGTCCCAAAGCAATAAAATGGCCACGCTCCAGATCACGGAACATTTCCGCCTGACGTCTTTCCATCCCTAACAGATCTGCTGCACGCGCCATATCAATATCAAGAAAGGTGCGTCCCATTAAAAAATTCGACGCTTCAGCCGCCACATTCTTGGCAAGCTTGGCCAAACGCTGGGTAGCAATCACGCCAGCAAGACCACGTTTACGGCCACGGCACATCAAATTGGTCATGGCACCAAGAGAAACCTTGCGCGCTTCATCCGAAACTTCACCGGCTGCGGCCGGCGCAAAAAGCTGCGCCTCGTCAACCACGACCAGCATCGGATACCAGTAATCACGTTCAGCATCAAATAATCCACCAAGAAAAGCAGCTGCAGCACGCATCTGCTGTTCGGTATCAAGCCCTTCAAGATTGAGCACAACCGAAACACGGTGCTGGCGGATACGACCGGCGATACGGGTCAATTCCTGCTCAGTGCGCTGAGCTTCAACCACAATATGGCCGAACCGGTCAGCCAATGTGACAAAATCTCCCTCCGGATCGATAATGCACTGCTGTACCCATTGGGCACTCTGTTCCAACAAACGGCGCAAAAGATGTGATTTTCCAGAACCGGAATTACCCTGCACAAGAAGGCGGGTTGCCAGCAATTCCTCAAGATCAAGCACAGCCGGCACTGAACGGCCAAGCGCACCAGCGCCCAAGCCTCCTTCAGAACCCGTCCCCATATTGATCTCGACCTTCATAAAACCCCCTTGCTGATTCTTGTAAGCCATTGCATAGCATTTCAAAGGCAGCTCTTGGGAAAATGATGTTTAATTCCCACAACTCTTGCATCTTGACATCATTTCCATTATGAAAACCCGTCCCGTGTAGACACCCTTGGAGGCAACATGGGGTGAAAGGCTTTAAACAGCCTTTCATATTCATCATTCAAGCATCAAGCCAAAGATGGTGGATCTCCAATAATTTTAAGGATTTAAAGCCATGAGTAAAACATACACACTCAAGGCCGAAGCACGCGAACGGGTTGGTAAGGGGTCCTCCCGTGAACTTCGCCGCAACGGTCTCATTCCTGCCGTCATCTATGGTGACAAGCAGACTCCCCTTGCTATCGCCCTTTCCTATAAGGACGTTTACTATAAGATTCACGGTGGCGGTTTCCGTACCACTGTAGCAACGATCGAACTCGGCTCTGAAAAAATTCAGGTATTGCCTAAGGATTATCAGCTTGATCCAGTTCGTGACTTCCCAATGCATGTCGACTTTTTACGCGTTACAGCCAAATCGGTTGTTCACGTCAATATTCCGGTCCACTTCCTCAATGAAGAAGCCGCTCCCGGTATCAAGCGCGGTGGCGTATTGAACGTTGTCCGTCACGAAGTCGAATTTACCGCACCGGCTACAGCCATTCCGGATGCCATTGAAGTGGATCTCACAGGTTATGAAATCGGTGATTCAATTCATGTTTCATCCGTCAAGTTGCCGGAAGGTGTGAAGCCTGTCATTCAGGATCGTGACTTTACAATTGCAACTATTGCAGCGCCTGCATCTCTACGTTCAGAAGACAATGAAGAAGCTGCTAGCGAAGAAGTAACTGAAGAAAAGTCTGAATAAAACAGACAACAAGGCGGGAAAGATTTTTTCCGCCTTTATTTACCGGAGGCAAAACCATGCTGCTTATTGCCGGTCTTGGTAATCCCGGACAGGAATACCTCAACAACCGCCACAATATCGGCTTTATGGCTGTCGATGAAATCCACCGTCGCCACTCCTTTTCCCTCTGGACTAAAAAATTTCAAGCGCATATTGCCGACGGACAGTTGAATGGTGAAAAGACCATTCTAATCAAACCGCAAACCTACATGAATCTTTCCGGTCAGGCGATTGGCGAAGCCATGCGCTTTTATAAAATTCCGCTTGAACAGCTTGTTGTGATTTATGATGAACTTGACCTGCCTGCTGGTAAACTCAAGGTAAAAACCGGTGGTGGCTCCGGTGGCCATAATGGAATCAAATCCATTGATGCCCATTGCGGCAAGGACTATCGGCGCATCCGCATCGGTATAGGCCATCCCGGCTCGAAAGAACTGGTCCACAACTATGTGCTCGGCAATTTTGCCAAGGCAGACACCGATTGGCTAACGCCTCTGCTTGGCGCCATTGCGGACAATGCAGCCATACTGACAGGCACAGATGATAGCAAATTCATGAATAAAGTAACACTGGCGCTTAGCGGCGGCGACCCACGCAAAGTCAAAGCCCCCAAGGCACAAAGCCATATCCGTCAGGCTCGCCCTTCAAGTAAACCTGACTTGCCGCAATCCGGCCCAATGGCCGACATGCTGAAAAAGCTATTCAGTAAAGAGTAACCCTGCTGGTCAATACTGTTTTTGGGTCTTACCGTCAAACTCATAGAGCATGCCCATATCATCAAAACGGATAAGCGGTTTTTTCTCAAGGGTTTCTTCGCTTTTCGATGTGATTTTTTCATCACTATCCATTTCTAAATAGCGGGCTTTTCCCTCAAGATAATCGTAATAATCTTCACGGCTTTCATGGGTCATACGGTGAAGTGATGAATAACTGATGCCAACCAAATAAAGTCCATCCTTTACCCAGGCAAAATTGGCATAAATTTGCTCTAATGACGATCCGAAGTTACCGGCGGTAATCACCGCCTGTCCTTCAATGATCTCAATGCCACCAGCGACAACACCGTCAAAGGCATCATTGGCATCTTCACCTTTTGCCGGAATCATTTCATGATTGCTGCCACCAAGGTGATACCCGTTAGCATCAGCAATAAGATAGGCAAGAATACGCTCATTGTTATCAAAGATCGTGCATTCATCACATCCCTCATTCTTGATAAAAGCTTGCGGATCTTGATCCCTGAAAACAACAAAAACATCTGCTTTGCCATCCCCATCCAAGTCACCTTCGGCTTTCATTTCAATACGCCAGCCTTTAGGCAAAAAATCTTCAACGCTCTTGCCAGACTTTCGTAAATCAGGCCACGGATAAGCTGCATCATCTGCTATAGCAGCGGTTGCAAAGAATGTCAGGATAATCAAAAATGCAATTCTCATATACATTTATCCAGCCCCTCTAAGTAAAAACAGCCCCCGCAGGGACTGTAGAATAATGATGTATGAATATCAATACAAACCGCTGCCGCGGCCACCCGAAGAGGGAGGCGTCGACGGTGCAGAAGCATTTTCAGCATAACCTTCACTTGCACCGCCACCATGCTGCAACACGACAACACGTGTCTCGTTAGGAACACGACCATATAAATCAATAACATCCTGATTGAGCATACGAACACAGCCGGACGAAACGGCACGGCCGATCGACCATGTTTCATGTGAGCCATGGATACGATAGAGCGTATCGCGACCATTGCGGAAAAGGTAAAGAGCGCGCGCACCTAAAGGATTATCTATTCCCGGCGCCATTCCCTGCCCCAAATGGCCATAACGTTCCGGATCACGTGCCATCATATCGGGTGTTGGTGTCCAGCGCGGCCACTGCCGTTTGAATTGTACCACAGCCTCGCCTTCAAGCGCCAAACCAGCCTTGCCAACACCAATACCATAACGCATAGCCTGGCCGCCCGGCAGCACAAGATAAAGAAAACGATTTTGCGTATCAACAACCAGTGTCCCAACTGGATACCCACCATCATAAGGCACAATCTGACGCCAATATTTGGGATTGATCTTACTCATATCGGCCGCTGGAATAACATAAGGTTCGTTTGTTACCGTACCATACATGGCGCGCACATCGGCAGGCACCTGCCAGCTTGGCGTTGGAGCCGACATAGGTTTAAGCGGCCTATTGTGCTGATTCTGCACACAACCTGCAAGAGCGAGTGGAGCTCCTATTAAAAAAGCGCGTCGCGACAAATAAGACATTTCAACTCCGAAGTAAGATATTCCAGTCTTTGCTATAATCTAAAGCTTGAGTTTGAGTTAACAGTAAATAGGGTATTTTTACGACATGCACAGACTTGATATATTTTCACTGCCGCGCTGTTGCCTTTTTACCATAGATTTTATGCTTGCAGACTGGCAATCGAACAGAAACATGCTATGAGAGACCAAACTCGAGCAACGTAAATTGAACAGAAAAAGAGAGACCCCATGGGTTTTAAATGTGGTATCGTCGGATTACCAAATGTCGGTAAATCCACCCTTTTCAACGCTTTGACCAAAACAGCGGCAGCACAAGCGGCCAATTATCCGTTTTGTACCATTGAACCCAACACCGGAGAAGTCGCCGTTCCGGACCCGCGCATGAAAAAGATTGCCGCCATTGCAGGCTCGAAAGAGATTATCCCGACCCGCATATCTTTTGTCGATATTGCCGGCCTTGTGCGGGGTGCTTCGAAAGGTGAAGGGCTGGGGAACCAGTTTTTAGCCAACATCCGCGAAGTCGATGCCATTGTGCATGTTCTTCGTTGTTTTGAAGATGAAGACATCACCCATGTCGAAGGCAAGATCGATCCGGTTTCGGATGCCGCCACTGTTGAAACAGAGCTGATGCTTTCCGATCTGGAAAGTCTTGAACGGCGTATTGTACAAATCCGCAAACGTGCCACCGGCAAGGACAAGGAAGCTTTAAGCGTACTGCCAATGATGGAAGCTGCCTTGAAACTCTTGCAAGATGGTAAGCCAGTACGCCTTCTATTAAAAGACATTGCGGCTGAAGACCGCATCATTCTTGATGGGCTCAATCTTCTAACTTCAAAACCGGTCCTCTATGTCTGCAATGTCGCAGAAGGCGATTCAGCAAACGGGAACGACTTCACCAAGGCCGTCGATAAGATGGCAGCCGACCAAGGCGCCGAAACAGTTATTATTTCTGCTGCCATCGAAGCCGAAGTTGCGCAATTACCGGATGAAGAAGCCGCTGAATATCTGGAAGCGATGGGCCTGCACGAACCCGGCCTTGATCGTTTGATCCGTGCCGGCTACCATCTGCTTGACCTTATCACCTATTTTACCTGCGGCCCCAAAGAAACCCGTGCATGGACTATCAAACGCGGCACCAAGGCCCCACAGGCCGCCGGTGTTATCCATTCCGACTTTGAACGCGGCTTTATCCGCGCCCAGACCATCGGTTTTGATGACTATGTTACATTGGGCGGTGAAGTAGCCGCCAAAGAAGCCGGCAAAGCACGCGATGAAGGCAAGGAATATGTTGTACAAGACGGCGATATCATGCTGTTTCGTCATAATACATAAGAGTATTTACACAGCGTTCATCTTGCACATCTTCAGCAAAACAAATGATGGTTTTGTTATGAAACCGAACCACAGAAGATTAAGTCTGCTAGGCTATTCAATACCAATAAAAAAGGCATAGAGATATATTTTCTATGCCTTTTTATTCGTCCTATCGCGATAAATTATAACGCCCAGCGACCTTCATATTTAAACTCAGGTGCCGCTTTCAGACTATCCTTGGTAGCATTAGTAACGATTTTCCATGTGTCGTTCTCATTGGTCATCTGGATTGTTTCGGGATCAATCACGACATAGCGCTCACCCATGCCCAAAAAACCACCGACTCCGATCACAATGCCTTCCACCTGATTATCACGGATAACAACATCCTTAATCTCACCGATTGTCTCACCCTGCATATTCTGGACATTTGAATTGATCAGGCTTGAAGCCACAAAGTCTGTCTGGGCAGGCGTGACATATTGAACTGCACGATCCATCGCACCATTGATCTTTTTGGTAGCTGAATTAACGGCATTTTTTGCACCGTTAATCGCATTATGCATTGTATCACCCGCTTTATGAGCCGGATCATTAGCCATGATTGCAGACTGGGCATAGGCACTGCCGGCCATCATGGTTGCAATAAATGTCGAGAGAATAAGTTTTTTCATAAGTACCTCCATTAATATCGAAGGCTAAATGATCAAATAGAATGATAGTTCCATATAAGAAGAAGAATTATTATATATGCTCTTCATAGGTTAGTAGCGTACGCACATCGACACCAAGCTTTTCAAGCTTTTCACGACCACCCAATCCTTGAAGATTGATCACAAAACAGGCACTGACAATATCAGCGTGCATTTGTTGTAAAAGTTCTGCCGCAGCAACTGCAGTACCGCCGGTTGCAATCAGATCGTCAATCAGCAGAATACGCTCATTAGGTGCAATTGCATCGCGATGCATTTCCATTTCATCAATGCCATATTCAAGACTATAGGCAATGCGCACCGTATCATAAGGAAGCTTACCTTTTTTACGAATCGGGACAAAACCTGCTCCCAATTGCTGTGCAACCGCGCCGCCAAGGATAAAACCACGAGCCTCAATCCCTGCTACTTTATCTATCTTTTCGTTTCGATAAGGCGCCACAAGCGATTCAATAGCAAGATGAAAAGCCGCAGCATCACCCAACATTGTCGTAATATCACGAAAGGTAATCCCCGACTTGGGATAATCTGCAATGGTACGGATTGACTGCTTCAAACAATTTTGATCAATCTCATTCATCATCTTGTCCTTGTACATCGCGCCAGATCTGCCTTTGAACGAAATAGGACAATCCCGCCAATAAAAAAAGAAATATCATAACTTGCAAACCGGTTTTTTTACGTGTTTCCATATGCGGGTCGGAAGTCCACATCAAAAAAGCGGCAACATCCTGCGCGTAATGTTCGACATCCATCGCCGTACCATCACTATACTGAACCAGCCCATCGCTAAGTGGCGGCATCATGGCCAGTATATTTCCCGATGCAAAATAAGGATTATAATAATTACCCTCGGCAACCGTGCCCCCTTCAGGAGCCTCTCCATAGCCGGTCAGCAAAGCAGCTATATAATCCGGCCCGGCGGTTGTATAATTGGTCAGCATATCACCTATAAAGCCGGGAAATGGCGAAGGGACAGCCCGTGCGCGTGCCATCAAGGACAAATCGGCGGGGATTGCACCATTATTAGCAAGTTCTGCCTGTTTGTCATTAGTATAAGGTGATGGAAAATAATCACTCGGCAGCGCAGGCTTCATGGTCATTTCACCATCCTGATCGGGACCTTTCAAAACCTCGAACTGCGCAGCAAAGTTTTTGATATCCTCCTGCGTGTATCCCAAAGCCGAAAGATCACGAAACGCAACATATTTAAGAGAGTGACAGGCTGCACATACTTCGCGATAAACTTGCAAACCACGCTGCAACTGGGCCTTGTCATAGGTGCCGAAAGGCCCTGAAAAAGACCAGACACGCTTTTCAGGCAGAATTTGCGCATCATTGACCTGATCCTGCGCAAGAGCAGGAACTGCCGTAAGCAATATGATAATAAAAAGAACGAGACGCTTTACCATAACCGCCCCTGCATTTTTTTGCGTTGGGCCAAATCGGCACTAATCGAAGCTGGAACGCCACGTATTTTTTCAAACCGCGGTAAAAGCGGCATAACAATAAAAAAGAAACAAAAATAATAAAGCGTCGCTATCTGCGCCCAAAATACACTTGTTCCGTCTACCGGCTGACTACCCAGCCAACCAAGCAAGACCACATCGCCGATAAAGGCCCAAAAAAAGATTTTATAGCTTGTGCGATACCGCGCCGAACGTACTTGCGAGCGATCTAACCACGGCACAAACAACCAGACCAAAACCGCAAGAGCAAGAACAATGACACCACCCAGTGTCGAAGAAATTGGCCCCATATCAAAATTAATCGCCCGTAGCATGGCATAAAAGGGCAGGAAATACCATTCCGGCACAATATGGGCAGATGTCTTGAATGGATCACCTTCAATGAAGTTGTCAGGATGGCCCATATAATCAGGCATATAGAACAGAAACCATGCAAAAAAGATCAAAAAGACCGAGATCGCAAAAATATCCTTGACCATTGCATAAGGTGTAAAAGGCACCGTCTCGCTCTTATCACGCACATCAAGACCAGTGGGATTATTCTGTCCCACCTGATGTACCGCCCATATATGTAAAACAACCAGAAAAGCCAGAACAAAAGGCAATAGATAATGCAAGGCAAAAAAACGGTTCAGCGTCGGCTGTCCAACATTATAGCCCCCCAACAATGTTTCATGCAGCCAGGAGCCGATCAAGGGGACGGCCTTAAAGAGACTGGAAATAACAGCTGCGCCGGATGTAGACATCATACCCCAGACCAGCACATAACCTAAAAAAGCTGTTGCCATCATGGTAAGATAAATCAGAATGCCAATAATCCAGACCAGCTCGCGTGGACGCTTGTGCGAACCATAATAAAGACCACGGGCTAAATGAATATAAGCAGCAATGAAGAAAAAGGACGAACCAACCGCATGCCAAGGCGCAAATAGCCAGCCAAACTGACCATCACGCACAAAACGCTCACGCGATGCAAATGCCAATACGCTATCGGGCACATAATGCATAGCCATGACAATGCCGGTCAGAACCTGACTAAGCAGCATCAAAGTTAATATGCCGCCAAATGTATAAAAATAATTGAGATTGCGCGGCACCGGAAAATCAACAACCAGGCCATGCAATAGGCGCGGCAAGGGAAGACGCTTGTCAAACCAGCGCGCAAGCCGACTCTTCGGGTGATAATTTGCAGCCATCTATCCGATCCTCAACAATGTATCGGACAAGAACTCATAAGGCGGAATAGCCAGATTTTCATTTGCCGGCCCTTTACGCACCCGTCCGGCTGTATCATAAAGCGAACCATGGCACGGACAGAACCAACCCTTATATTCGCCCTTCTGGCCCAACGGTACACAGCCCAGATGCGTACAAAGATTGATCACGATCAACCAGTTTTCGCGCCCCTCACCCGCAGAACGGAACAGGTCATTAGCTGTCGCATTGTCATCAAGATTGGCATTGCGCGCTTTTTTATCGTTCAATTGGTCAAGCGTTACGGCTTTTGCCGCTTCGATTTCTTCTTTTGTGCGATTGCGGATAACCACCGGTTGTCCTCGCCATTTTACCGTTACCGACATGCCTTCAACAATTGATGATAAATCCACTTCAAGTGCGGCGTCAGCATACACAGCAGCATCAGGACGCAATTGATCGATAAACGGCCATCCAAGTGCCGCAACACCGACGGCACCGGCAGCACCACTTGCCAAAAAAAGAAAATCACGTCGGTTTGTCTCAGTCATAATGCCGTCATTGTGTAGAAGAGAATATCTGTCTTTAACATGCGTCTCTTCTTTATCCAATGCCTATCTATGTCGCAAGGTAAGCGTAAAGCTTATGCCGTGATATGCAGGTATCAGCATCTTTAACAAATATAATCATAAAATATTTACTATTTAAAATAAACCTTCCTTAAAGTTTGCTTGCTAGGCTTTACCCAAACGTCTGGATCAATGGAAATTTTACCGGACAAAATGGATTATACCGAGGATGAATATGGTAGGCTCACCCACATCATGGCAAAAAGGTCAGGCTCCCAGCGTACAAGATGTCATCAATCTGGTTGAAGCCAAACGCAAATTCAAAGAAGCCGTTGCAGCCGATGACAAACCTTCAATGTCGGCAAAGACAGCTTCTACAGCAAAGCAAGCCGCGCCCAAAGTAAAAACAGCCCAAAAGAGCGAACCACCGAGTGAAGCTGAAAAACTGCAAAAACAGTTGCTTAATAAATTGGCTGAAAAAACCGGCGTCGACACCAGCGGCAAAAATACCGATGAAATCGGCAAGGCGGTTGAAGATATTCTATTACATATGAAAGAAACCCTGCCCGATGGGTATTCGGTCTGGATGAGCGAGACAGAAAAAGAATTTGGCCTCGACAAGGCCGGTATATCTCTTGACGATTCAATCAAGGCATTTATTGATCCCGAATCCGAAGAAGCGCGACAAGTAAAAGAAAACCTAGCCCATCTTGCGGATAAGCCCAACCAAGATCAAACGACAACAGACACGGCCGCACAAGATAGCGTCATTCAGGACCCCGTCATCGGTACTTATCAACCTAAAAACTATCCTTATCGTTAGACTGACGATATATCCCTTTTCAATGGGATTAGATAATTATTGATCTTCGCAATTTTCATGATACAATCTGTGGAAACCGCATGCAATGTTCTCTATGCATGTTTAGATATTTTTCCGCTTGATAGACATGATGGCTAGCTGAGTGGGCTGTATAAGCCACGAGGTCTCGTTATGTTGAGAACACCTCTTACCACAATGCAAAAAGTATCACTTGCCAGCATGCAGGAATTGTCCGAGCGCATGGAAACAAGACAAAAAGAAAAAAGCACTGTCAAAAAAATTATCGGCATAGAAAACAAAACGCCGGCACAAAAAACCAAAGACAGCAAATCAGCTCAAAATACTCTCGATAAAGCCACCGAAAAATTTACCGGTCCGGCCGCCTTTGATCATAGCCGTCTGAATGCAACCGAAATAAAAGCCCAGATGCTCATGCAACTGGCTGAAGAACTTGGCGTCAACACACGAGAAAAAAGCGACGCGGATATCGGAAAGTCGATTACCAATGCCTTACAGAAAATCCATGATAATGCTGGTGATGACGAATATCAGAACACAATCAAAAAGCTCGAGAAAAACCTCGGGCTTGATAGAATGGGCATATCGCTTGGCGACTTTATAAAGTCCTTCACCAACCCAGATTCAAAAGAAGCGCAAAGCATAAATGCTGTCTTTGAAAAAGCAGCTATAGATTATGCATTCACTGCCTATAAAGACCTTCATGCCTTACATACTGAAACCGAACAGGATATCGGCATTTATGCTCCTTCACCTTTTCTATCTGCTCCAAACACCGAAGAGAAAAACAAGTTACAGCCCGCTAAAAAGCAGGATATAACAACGGATAGCAATATAATCAATCGCGCTTTGTTAAACGAAGCATCTGATCAGGCAAGTCAGGATAAGCTAAATCTCTTGTTACAATCTGCCGATACAATAGGCGTTGAGACATATGAAAAAGACACGAAGGATATCGGCAAAGCAATACATGAAATTTTGATGCGCTTTAAATATGGCAGCGACAAAGGCGAATATGAGAGTATAAAAAAATCGCTTGAGGAAACGCTTGGACTGGACAAATTGGGAATATCTCTGGACGACTTTGTCAAATCTTTCACGGATCCCAATTCCCATGAAGCAAAAAAGGTCAATAGTGTTTTCGAAAAAATGGCAGCAAATGATTCAACCCGTGTCGATACATTATTACGCGACATGCAGATTTTACATGATACGGACTCCGGCCTATACCAGCCTTTAAATTTTCCATCAGGATTTAAAAGCCGCATCTATTGATGACATCACCAACCAATAAAAGCCCTTTGTAAGGGCTTTTATATCGTTTTATGCCGTTTCACCATCAAGATCGAGATGACCGCCAACCTGACGTTTCCACAAAGAGGCATAGATACCAGCTTTAGCAAGTAATTCCTCATGGGTGCCATCTTCAACAATCTTGCCTTTGTCCATAACAATCAACCGGTCCATTTCAGCAATGGTTGACAGACGATGGGCAATAGCCAGCACAGTCTTTCTCTGCATCAAACGGGTCAGATTTTCCTGAATAACGGCCTCCACCTCTGAATCCAGTGCCGATGTTGCTTCATCCAGAATAAGGATTGGTGCGTCTTTCAGCATAACACGAGCAATAGCAATACGCTGCCGCTGACCGCCAGAAAGACGTGCACCACGCTCACCCACATAGGCTTCATATCCTGTATTGCCCTTATGGTCGCGCAATCCGCTGATAAAATCTGCTGCTTGCGATTCCTGCACAGCCTTGAACAAATCTTCATCGGATGCATCAGGACGCCCATAAAGCACGTTGTCCTTTAACGAGCGATGTAAAAGTGCGGTATCCTGCGTTACCATACCGATATTGGCACGCAAAGATTCCTGTGTCACATCCGCAATATTATATCCGTCAATCAGAATACGGCCTTCTTCAACGTCATGGAACCGTAGCAACAGATTAACCAAAGTCGATTTACCAGCGCCCGAACGCCCAACAATACCGACCTTTTGCCCCGGCTTTATATCAAGATTCAAATTTTCCAAAACGCCATTCCCTTTGCCATAATGGAAAACCACATTCTCAAACCGGACATTACCTTGGCGGACAATCAGTTCTTTGGCATCTACCTTGTCCTCAACCATACGATCCTGTGCAATTGAATTCATGCCATCTTCAACAACGCCGATATTTTCAAATAAGGCCGACATTTCCCACATGATCCATTGAGCCATACCATTCAAGCGCAAAACAAGACCAATACCGGCGGCAACGGCACCAGCCGCAATTACTCCCTGAGACCACAAAAAAATACCAAGACCGCCAAGACCGAAAAGCAGCAAACAATTCACAAAATAGACACTGGCCGAAAACATCGAAATCAATCGCATCTGCACATAAACAGTATGCTGAAAACCTTCAAAACCTTCTCGTGCAAAACCTTCTTCACGTGCATTATGCGAAAAAAGTTTGACCGTTGCGATATTGGTATAGGAATCCACAATGCGACCAGTCATATCTGAACGGGCATCCGCCTGTTTTTCAGAAGCCTTCTGTACCTTCGGAATAAAATACGCCAGCAATCCGATATAGACAGCAAACCACGTCACAAACGGCAAAGTAAGCCGCCAGTCAGACATAGCCGCAATTAACAATGTACCGGCAAAATAGACAAGCACATAAACTAGAACATCGCAAAGCTTCATCACTGTTTCGCGTACAGATAAAGCTGTTTGCATCACTTTGGCCGAGATACGCCCTGAAAACTCATTCTGGAAATAGGACATAGATTGACCGAGCAGATAACGGTGCATCTGCCAGCGGATACGCATCGGATAATTACCAAGCAATGTCTGATGCATGACAAAATTATGCAAAGCAGAAACAATTGGCAATACGATCAGCACCATAGCGCCAATACCAAGCAATGTCAGCTTCTGCTCCTGCCAGAATGTAGTACGGTTATCTTCTTTAAGCCAATCGACAATTGAACCAAGAAAACCGAAAAGCGAAACTTCCATAATAGCAATTGCCGCTGTCAAAAGTGCCATAACACCAAGCCATAGCCAGACACCTTTGGTATAATGTAGACAAAAAGCAACCAATCCACGCGGCGGCCGTGATGGCGCCTCGGCAGGAAAAGCATTGATACGTCGTTCAAACCAAGAAAACATGGCTGATCTCCTGATCTATCTGCTGGAACAGATGACGCGTGCAAATGTTACAAACAGACAAATTTTGAATATGACCTGTAAAAACAGGCAACTGACTAAGCCTGAGTGAATAGGCAAGAATACCGGAAAAAACCGGTAAAGCGATAAGGTTTTAATTCATAGCTGTTATGAATTTAATACCAAAATGAACATTGAAATAAAAACAAGATCATAAATAACGATCTGGCGAACCCGCTTTTTTAAAGGTGTCTCAAGCTTTGACACCCGAAAAAAGGCGGCCCATGCGATCAATGACACTATAATGAATAATCATGATACCAACCTCCTTTCTCTCGTTTCAAGTTGGCTCCTTATAAGCGAACTCTTTCCAGAATTCCACCCATGATCTATGCGTTTTTGACAATACAGCTATTAAAACCGGAATGTCGGACTTTACAAACAAGGCATGACACGACTATTCGTTTTGTATGAGTCTTCACATTGCCCTTTTCCAACCTGACATTCCCGGTAACACCGGTACGATCTTACGTCTGGGTGCCTGTCTCGGCATCCACATCCATATCATCGAACCGGCAGGTTTCGATGTATCGGATCGCAATCTCAAACGTGCCGGTCTTGATTATCTCGAACTTGTCAATCTTACCCGCCATATTGACTGGCAAAGTTTTCTTGATTACATCCAGCAAAACAATCAACGGCTGCTGTTGTTGTCCACGAAAGCCGACAAACCCTATACACAATGCCAATATCGTGATGGCGATGTTATGCTGTTTGGTCGTGAATCCGCAGGCGTTCCCGATTATATCCTGCCACATATGGATGAAAAGCTGACCATTGTCATGCAGCCCCAAGCCCGCTCAATCAATCTGGCCCTCTCTGTTGCCATGGTTGCTGGCGAGGCCCTCAGACAAATAAAAAGCTTGCAATAACATTCTTTCAAACTTGCGCCTTTTTAGAATTCATCTAAAATTCAAAACATGAAAGATGAAATCATGACCATGAAAGCGCAAGATATACCGGTTGATATACCGGAAAATATTGATGAAAAGAAACACCGCGCTGAAATCTGGTTTCAGAATCTGCGCGACCGGATATGCCAAAGCTTTGAAGACCTCGAACGAGAAATGTCAGGACAATTGAGCGAATTTCCGGCGGGCCGTTTTCAGCGTACACCATGGACGAAGCCTGATGGACTGAATGGCGGCGGAGTCATGAGTATCATGCATGGTCGTGTTTTTGAAAAGGTCGGCATCCATACCTCGACCGTTTATGGCGAATTCTCACCAGAATTTCGAAGCCAGATACCCGGTGCCGAAGAGGACCCACGCTATTGGGCATCCGGCATATCATTGATCGCCCATCCTCAAAGCCCCCATGTCCCAACCGTTCATATGAATACACGTATGATGGTAACAAGCCGCCAATGGTTTGGCGGTGGTGCCGATCTCACACCGATGCTCGGCAGCCGTCGCACACAAAATGACCCCGACACCCAGACCTTCCACAAAGCCTTCCGCTTTGTTTGCAACAAACACGTAGACATTGTCGATTATGACCAACTGAAAAACTGGTGTGACGACTATTTTTTTCTCAAACACCGCAATGAACCGCGCGGCGTTGGCGGTGTATTTTATGACTGGTTACATTCACCCATGGAAAAAGGAGGATGGGAAGCCGATTTCAATTTTACCCGCGATATCGGGCGCACCTTTGCAGTTGTCTATCCTCATATCGTCCGGCAAAATTTCAATAAACCGTGGAATGCAGCAGAACGCGACGAACAATTGATCCAGCGCGGCCGTTATGCCGAATTCAACCTTCTTTATGATCGCGGAACGATTTTCGGCCTTAAAACTGGCGGCAATATTGAATCAATCCTGTCATCAATGCCGCCCGCCGTAAGGTGGCCTTAAAAACTTTACAATATTTTTCGACTATCATGACATATACAGCCTTGCAAACCACAAGGCCGTCCAATTGCGTCATGACTACACAGCTAAATCATTGCAAGCAGTTCTTCACGGCTCAATATAAAGCCGGACTCCAGCCATGTCTGCTCCAACTTTTTAAGCTGCTCGCCCAAGACGGGCCCCTTCTCGTAACCCCGTTCGATCAGATCCTGCCCTTTAAGCGGAAAAACCGGTATATCAGGGTTTTCAGCCACATCAATCAAATGGGCATAGCGGGCAAGATCAATCAATGCCTTGTCATCCTGCATAGCTTTGGCATGATAGCGGGCCAACGCCAGTTTCAAATGATCCAAAACAGGCGCCTGCCCCTCCCTATAGATTATGCCACGCAATGCCATATCTGAAATATCGGCACCAATGGTGCTAATTTTAGCCCAATCGATAAGGCGACAGGATTGGACATTGGATAATTTCAACCGCTCGGATAGCGCCTTCATACGCATGGCATCCACCGGAACAATCGCTTCCAATCGCAACAGGGGATCATGAGGCCAATGCCGTTCACGCTCGATTGCAACCAATGGATGGATTGTATCAATACCCCATTTCTCACTTTCCGGCAGGATGACACTCAAGACACCGCTCTGACGCATCCATAACAAAGCACGTGAAGGGTCTGGGGCCGCAAGCGTTTTATAAAGCTCGGACCATATACGTTCTGCCGACAAACCGGTCAGTCCGCTTTTATGGCGGGCACAAGCCTTAAGCCCTTCGGCATCGGGCCGCCCATTGCCATACCAAGCAAAAAAGCGGAAAAACCGCAAAATACGCAAATAATCTTCTTCTATGCGACGGTCGGCATCACCGATAAACCGTAAAAGCCTTTTTTCCAGATCATCCAAACCGTTGAAAAAATCGTAAATTTTGCCCTGTCCGTCCATGTAAAGGGCATTGATGGTAAAATCACGTCGCTCGGCATCCAGCACCCAATCACGTCCGAAAACCACTTTGGCATGACGGCCATCCGTCTCGATATCGGCGCGCAATGTCGTAACCTCAAAAGACAGGCCATCCTTGACTGCGGTTACCGTACCAAAATCAATACCCGTCGGAACAACCTTGAAACCGGCACTTTGCGCCCGTAATATCGTGACATCCGGCAGACTTGTCGTTGCAATATCAATATCGGATATAGGATGCTGCATCAAACTATTGCGCACCGCACCACCAACCACACGCGCCTCATCACCATCCACACAAAGCGCTGAAAGCAGGGTTTGCAGATGCGGCTCGTTGATCCAGCCAAAATCACTTGTCTTCTTCATTACGCATAAAGCCTTTCATAAAGCGCACGCAGCATACCCGCCGTAGCCCCCCATATATAATAATCATGATAGGAAATAGCGAAAAACTTGCGTCGCTCGCCTTGAATGTCCATGGCAATACGCTGATAGTTTTTAGGTTCCATAACAAAACCAAAAGGAACTTCGAAGACCTCGTCAACCTCATCACGGTTGATCTGTAAAGATGCTTCAGTCGCAACAATAGCAACAACCGGCGTCACCTCATAACCAGTACCGGTAAAATAAGGCGGCTGTTCACCAATAATTTCAACATGCCCCCTATGCAATCCAATCTCCTCATCGGCCTCGCGCAAGGCAGCCGCATGTGCATCTTTATCTACAGGATCAATCTTGCCACCTGGGAAGGCAATCTGTCCGGAATGTTTGCTAAGACGGGTTGATCGCCGTGTCAAAATAAGCGATGCACCCTCTTCATGTGCGCGTAAAGCTATGAGTACAGCTGCTTTTTTCCAGCTCTGTCGCTCATCGCGTGTACGCCCGACAGGCGGCAATAGATCACCCGTTTCATTTACAGATGCCGGACGCTGCGCCAGACGTTGGCGTACATCATCAAGTGAATAAAGAGGAAAATCGCTCAAGCGTATATCCGTTTCAGGTTTCTTGTGACAATTGATCATTTTTGTTGGTTTTCTGTTACAAGCCATGAAATGGTCATTCTTTCAATGACAAAATGTACTACAAAATGTAACGATAAAATGACGCCCTATAAAATGTTTCATTACAAACAGGTTAGAGAAGACGAATGAGCCGAGCAGCAGCAACCCCGACAAAACGCGGTCAGAAAAAAATAATCCATTCCTCCGCGCAGGACATAATCAAGGATGCTGATGCCGTCCATGAAGAAATCAGCCAACTGAAAACAGGCATTGATAAAGTAATCTTTGGACAGGAAGACGTGATTGAATATGCCTTAAGTGCCATTTTTGCCGGTGGACATGCATTGCTTGTTGGCGTACCCGGTCTCGCCAAGACACGGCTTGTCGAAACATTGGGGCAGGTTCTCGGCCTTGACCAGAAGCGTATCCAGTTTACGCCCGATCTAATGCCTTCCGATATTATCGGTTCCGAAGTATTGGATGAAAAAGCCGGCAAGCGCTCATTCCGCTATATTAAAGGACCGGTTTTTGCCCAATTGCTAATGGCTGACGAAATCAATAGGGCATCACCCCGTACCCAGTCCGCATTACTTCAGGCCATGCAGGAATACCATGTTACCGTTGCTGGCGAGACCTATGCCTTGCCACAGCCTTTCCATGTATTGGCCACACAAAATCCGCTGGAACAGGAAGGCACCTATCCTTTGCCGGAAGCCCAGCTTGACCGTTTTTTAATGCAAATCAACATCACCTATCCCGATATGGAAACCGAGCGACGTATTATCTTGGAAACCACAGGAGCAAAAACCGGAGACATCAAAGTCGTGATTACCCCGGCCCGATTGATAGAGATCCAACAGCTTATCCGTCATATGCCGGTTTCTGAAAAAGTCATTGATGCCATTTTGAAACTTGTACACGCCGCGCGCCCGGGTGCCGATAACCGACACGCCCGATCCCATATTGCATGGGGACCAGGGCCGCGCGCCTCACAGGCACTTTCCCTTTGCGTACGTGCCCGCGCCCTTTATCAGGGACGCCTGGCCCCATCGCTCGATGACATTGCTGCATTAGCCGAACCAGTCTTACAGCACCGCATGGCGCTCAATTTTACCGCACGTGCCGAAGGTTTGCGCATGAGTGACATTATTGACGACCTGGTGAAAGAGACCCTCTAATGGCCATCGGCGCGCAAGCGATCCGTTCTGATCTTAACAATCTTGCAGCATCGGCACGCGAGCAGGCTGCCCGCATGCCCGATCTACTCATCGAAGCTGCCCGCATTGCCAACCATGTCCTTCTAGGCTGGCATGGCCGCCGACGCCGAGGCACGGGTGAAAGCTTCTGGCAGTTTCGGCCCTATGTCGAAGGTGAATCGGTTGCACGTATTGACTGGCGTCGCTCGGCGCGTGATGACCATACCTATCTGCGCGACCGCGAATGGGAAGCCGCCCAGACAATCTGGATATGGCCGGACCAGACACAATCCATGGCCTATCGTTCACGCTTTGCACAACGCTCCAAAATCGATCATGCCTTATTACTGTCATTGGCCCTTGGCGATTTGTTTTCGCGCGCTGGCGAGCGTGTCGGTATACCTGCAACCATGCAGCCGACCCACACACGTGATGCAGCGGAACGCATGGCCATGTCCCTAGTAAAAGATAACCGACCAGCACTACCCGATGCGGCACTCCTGACCCGCTATAGCGAAGTTATCCTGATTAGCGATTTCCTTGATGAACCCGGGCAGATCAAAAAAAAGCTCGGCCTGTTAGCACAACTCAATATCCGTGCCCATCTCATTGAAATCGCCGATCCGGCAGAAGCCCAATTCCCCTATCAGGGACGGATCGAATTTAACGACCCAGAATCGGGTGAACGTTATCTTGCAGGTCAAGCCCAAAGCCTACGCGACGATTATCAGCGTATTTACAAGGAACGCCGCGATGAAATAGAAGCTTTTGCCGGTAGACATGGTTGGAGTTATACAATCAGCATGACCGACAAGCCGTTGACTGAAACCATATTCCATCTTGCCAATGTCATGAATGCCGTGCACGGCTATCGGCGGGAGGGCATATGAACTTTTTAACATTCGGTTCCCCCTTCTTGTTGCTTGCACTTGTTGCACTACCATTAATCTGGTGGCTATTACGCGCTATACCACCACGTCCGCGGCAGGAAAGATTTCCGCCCTTCATCCTGTTAAAAAAGCTCAGACTGAAAAAAGAGACCCCCAACCGCACGCCGTGGTGGCTCTTACTCTTGCGCCTGTTAATAGCCGCTCTTGTTATCATCGCGCTGGCCCATCCCGTCTGGCAACCACAAAAAACCATACTGGATGCTAAAGGCCCTCTCGTCATTATGATTGATAATGACTGGGCATCGGCGTCAGACTGGACAAAGCGGATAGAACAGGCACAGACACTTCTACGCCAATCGGCCGATGATAATCGCCCAGTCTATCTCATTGCCACAGCAGAACCACAAAACCAAAATATAGGCCCTGAAAGTGCAAAGGTCATAGCCGACCGGCTGTCGGCATTGACACCACGAGCACTGCCGGTTGATCGTCAAACGGCATTTGGATTGCTTGAGCATACATTCGAAAAAAGCAACATAGTCTTTGATCTCGCCTATTTCAGCGATGGCTTAAAAAGCCACAATGATGATCGTGTTTTCACCGATATAGCCAATCTTAAACTCAATAGAATTCTGCTTATAAACAGTGATCTTTCGACACTTGCCGCGCTTGACGGCCTATCCAGCGATGCAGACAGTCTGACCATTTCAGCGATACGTCCTGCCGATGGCCATGAAGCAAGCAGCCATATTGCAGCTTATGATATCCGCAACCATCGGCTTGGTGAAACCGATATAAAATGGCAAGCCGGAGAAACAAGGCAGGACATCACCTTGTCACTGCCCTTGGAACTGCGCAACGATATCGCCTATATCCGCATTGACAACCAGAACCATGCCGGCGCTACCTATCTTGTCGATTCATCTAACCGGCGCAAACGTGTCGCCCTCTTATCGATATCGGCAGCAGAAATGACCCAGCCCCTGCTTAATCCGCTTTATTACGTGGCTAAATCGCTAGAAAACAATAGCGATCTCGTCCTAGGGGGTAATGGTGAACTCAATGAAACATTGCTACGGCTACTCGCACAAAACCCTTCGGTCTTTATTATGGGCGATGTTGTCAATCTACCAAAGCCGAGTGAAAATGCCCTTAATGAATTTATGCTGAAAGGCGGCACACTGATCCGTTTTGCCGGCCCCAATCTAGCGGCTGCAGCCTCTGACGATAGTCTGTTACCTGTGCAATTACGCCGTGGCGAACGCTCACTAGGCGGGGCCATGTCATGGGCAGCCCCCCAAAAAATCGGTACATTTGCAGCCAACAGCCCTTTTTCCGACCTTTCTATACCCGACGATGTAACGATCAGCCGCCAGATATTGGCCCAGCCGAGCAGTGATCTTTTTGACCGGACATGGATCAGCCTTGAGGATGGCACGCCTTTGGTCACGAGCCAGAAACGCGGTCAAGGACGTCTGATCTTCATCCATACAGCAGCAGACATGACTTGGTCCAATCTGCCGGTTAGCGGATTCTTCGTCGAAATGATGCATCGCCTTATTGCCAGTGCTGGCATGACAGCACCTGATCATCAGCTTACAAGCGGTCCGATAAAATTATCACCCTGGCGTACTTTATCGGCAAAGGGAGAACTTGAATCCCCGCCCGCTTATGTAACACCGGTCGCATTTACACCCCAAGAACCACCGCATCCTGCATTCAATCAACTGCCTGGCCTTTATGGCATGGAAGATAATCTTTCCGCACTTAATCTGCTTGAAAAAAATACAATGCTCGAGCCGCTTGTCATGGCAGTTCCCGGCCACCGGATTGAAAATGCCAGCTATGAAAATGACAAGACCATGGAATTGGCTGGTCCTCTCTTGACAGCAGCATTGATGTTGTTTGCGTTTGATTGCCTTGTTACCTTGCTGCTTTCAGGCATTCTGCTGCGCCGTCGTTTGATATGCCTGATCCTGCTCAGCGCCGGACTTGGTCTATTCGGCCCAGCGATCAATCCTCTCGACACATTATCCGCTTATGCACAATCAGCGCATGGACAGGCTGCCGATGGAAAATCCCTTATCGAAGCGGCTGCCACCACCCACCTTGCCTATGTCAAAACCGGCAATCGCGAAATTGATGAAACCAGCCAATCGGGACTTGAATCACTGAGCCTATTCATCCAGTCGCGCACAACCATATCACCGGGTAAAGTCATCGGACTTGATCTAGAGAAGGATGAGCTGGCCTTCTATCCTCTGATCTATTGGCCAATTGATGAAACCAGCCCGATGCCATCCGATCTTGCCATACGTAAAATAAATGCCTTCATGCAGAATGGCGGCACCATATTATTCGATACAAGAGACCAGTTGAATGCAGGCATGGATCTACACAACAGCGTAACTCCACAAACCCAGCGTCTACGCGATATTCTTGCGACCCTCAATATACCGCCACTGGAACCGGCCCCGACCGATCATGTCATTGCACGCTCTTTCTATATTATGCCTGACTTTCCCGGTCGTTATCGTGGATCGCCGCTATGGATCGAACAATCCGACACGGCAGGGCAATCCACACGCCCGATCCATGCCGGTGATGGTGTCAGTTCCATTCTCATTACCGGCAATGATCTTGCCGGTGCTTGGGCACATAATAATAAGGGTGGATGGAAATATACCCTGATCCCCGATGACCAGATGCAGCGCATATGGGCTTTTCGCGGTGGTCTCAATATCATTATGTATATGCTGACCGGTAATTACAAAGCGGATCAGGTACATGTACCTGCACTACTAGAACGTTTGGGAAAGGAACCCTAGATGACACAATCTATGGCATTTTTCCCGCTTGTTCCTCCGTTCTGGTTGACCGTTATCGGCACGATCTCACTCATATTGATTATTGCGGGACTTATTTTGCGTCGCCGCGGTATGATGCTGCGCTTTCTAGCGCTCGTATCCCTATTACTGGCGCTTGCCAATCCATCATGGATTGAAGAAAAACGTGAGACACTACCAACAACACTGGCTGTCATTATAGACCGCAGCCCAAGCCAAAAATTGAACGGGCGTACCCATGATACCGATGCAGCACTGGCAGCCCTTAAAAATAAATTGGCGCAATATCCCGATATCAAACCACGCTATATTGAAAGCAGAAGGGATACGGATGCGGCACAAACATCGACAAGGCTTTTTGAAACCCTGTCAAAAAGTATGGACGATGTCCCGCCCGCCCGTATTGCTGGCGCGGTTCTAATTACCGACGGCGAAGTTCATGACATTCCCGATACAGTCAAAAAACTGGGTTTTGATGCCCCGATCAATGCACTGATAACCGGCCATAGCAATGAATTCGACATGTCTGTTCAATTTATCGACCCGCCACGTTTCGGGCTTGCTGGTAAAGAACTGACCCTGACCCTTCTGGTCGAAGAAAAAGGCCGCGCCTCGAATACATCCTTGATACCGGTAACCATTTCGATTGATGGAAAACCTGAAAAAGTTGAAAACTTGTTGGCCGGCACACCGCAAAAGATAACGCTCACCCTGCCCCATGCAGGAAAGAATATTATTGAAGCGGCTATTCCTGTCGAAGACGGGGAACTGACATCAACCAACAACGAAACCGTTGCCATTGTTGATGCCGTACGTGAAAATTTGCGCGTATTGCTGGTTTCCGGTGAACCACATAATGGCGAGCGGATATGGCGCGATCTACTGAAAAGCGATACCAGTGTCGATCTGGTCCACTTTACAATTTTGCGTCCGCCTGAAAAAGCTGACAACACGCCGCTTAACCAGATGTCACTGATTGTCTTTCCGACAACCGAACTGTTTGTCGAAAAAATCAACGACTTCGATCTTGTGATTTTCGATCGCTATCAGCATTATGATGTGCTGCCGCTGATCTATTATGATTATATCGCCCAATATATACAAAACGGCGGTGCACTTCTCATGGCGACCGGCCCTGAATTTGCCGGCCAGACCTCTTTGGCCCGCACACCGCTGATCAGCGCCCTGCCAGTCCTACCAACGGGCAAAGTCATCGAAAAAGCCTATACACCCGAGCTGACCATGAAAGGCAAACGCCATCCTGTGACACGCGGATTGGAAGGCGCACAAAGCACTCCGCCGCATTGGGGACGCTGGCTGCGCCAAATCGATATCCAGTCGGCTGACAATAAAACCGTCCTCATGAAAGGTGCAGACAACAAACCGTTAATGCTGCTTGACCATGTCGGCAAAGGGCGTGTCGGCATGCTGTTGTCAGATGAAGGCTGGCTATGGGCACGTGGATTTGAAGGCGGTGGTCCCTATGCTGCCCTTTATCGACGTATGGCCCATTGGCTGATGAAAGAACCGGAACTGGAAGAAGAAGCGCTGACCGCAACAAGCGTAAACAATACATTGAGTATTCGTCGCCAAACTATGGCGGACAAGGCAGAGAATGCTATTGTTACCACACCTTCCGGCCAGACACAGTCATTACCGCTTGTCAAATCGGAAGAAGGCGTCTTTACCGCAACCATAAAGACCGACGAAATCGGTCTTTTCCATATCAGTAATGGTGACTTGAAAACCCTTATCCATATCGGCCCCGTCAATGCACCCGAATTCAATGACATGATTTCGACGACAGAGAAACTGGAACCTATCGCCAAGGCCACGGGTGGTAATATCATGCGGCTTCATTCAAAAGCGGCCTCCCCCCTTTCAGTGCCTGATATCCGGATCAGCAATCAGAAGAGCAATGATGCCATTATGTTAAAACCGGCGAGTGAAACACGGCTCATCAGCACATCATCACTGCCCATTTTCAATGGTGCACTGGCTCTCCTATCCATTCTGCTGCTATTCTGCGCCATGTGGTATCGCGAAGGACGCTGACGATTATAATCCCCGCCAGCGTTTTTCATGTAAAACCACGCCGCATGCTTCTTTCAAGCCCCCTTTTTTTAACTCAAGGGCAAGCAAGCGGTTCGGATTGACAGGTGCGGGCATCTGCATGGATTGGTATGCCACCGGACTAAAACCAAAACGCCTATAATAGGGCTCATCCCCAACCAGCAGGACAAGAGCCGCATCAGTTTTTTGTGCTGCCTCCAAAGCAAGTTTCATTAACTGGCCACCAATACCACTGTTCTTATAGTGGTCTTCAATCACAATCGGCCCCAAAAGATAGGCAGCAACAGCACCGATACGAATACGGGTCATACGCACCGAACCAATCAATGTATCATCTTTCATCACAACAAAAGAACACTGATAGTCATGCGGTCCACCTTCACGTATGAGATGCGCTGCACGAGAAAACCGCCCCGGCCCAAAAGCTATTTCATTCAAATGTTCTATCTGTGCATCATGCGCAGGCATTTCGCTTATGAAGCTTAAATCGGGTGAGGTCATGAGATGTTTCCGGAAAATGATTTTTTAAAACGGACGAAAACAGGCGATCGATGCAACAAAGTGCAAACAACCTGTCAGTTTTCTGTTCATCGTCGGTCTAAAATCGTATGTATCATGCCAAAAACATCTTCCACATAAACTGCCTCACGCTCTTAGCATCAATTATTTTCAGCGTAAATTGCTATTTTACATCATAAGATGCGAATCATCATTCACATTTGATTCGTTGTTGCAGGGTAAAAAATAATGAAAAAACGTAAACCCTTATCCAATTATCCACATCCCGATTAAATTTTTGATGCAAATTTGCAACACACCTCGTCTAAACAAACCATGAAGATACTAATCATAGGGAAATTGATTCAAATCAATGGATATTTATGTGGTTATAGGGTTCAAGGGATTTAATCACTGATATGTGAAAACCTATTGCACTCAAGGAGATGAAATATGAAAAAATTGATCGGTTGCAGCCTACTCGCTATCGCTGCCTCGCTTTCTTTCACTGGCTCTTCCTCAGCTGCCGACATCCAGGGTTCACCTGTTGTTCAGGCTAAGAGCCCTTGGCAGATCCGCGTTCGCGCCTTGGGCGTTGTTCCGCGTGACAAAGGCCATGTCCGTCAGATTGACCGAAGCGAGTTGGATTTTTCTTCAACTGTCATTCCTGAGCTCGACATTTCCTATTTCTTCACCGACAATATCGCTGCTGAATTGATCTTGGGCACAACCCGTTCATCAATTGACGGAAAAGGCTCTTTGCATAAAGCTGGTGCAGGCGTCCTTGGCGATACATGGATTTTGCCTCCGACCCTTACCTTGCAGTACCACTTCACACAGTTCGGCGCTTTCAAGCCTTATGTCGGTGCTGGTGTTAACTACACCATCTTCTACAAAACCGATGGCGACCACAATGGTGCCGGTGTAGGTCTTAAAGATCTTGACATTGACAACACATGGGGCGGTGCTCTTCAGGTTGGTTTCGACTATATGCTCGACGAACATTGGGGCTTCAACTTCGATGTCAAGAAGCTCTATCTGCGTCCTAACTTCGATGGCAAGCTGAATGCAGCAACTGCAGGTGCTCTTAAGATGGACGAACATGTCAGCGGTAAAGCCAAACTTGATCCTTGGTTGATCGGCGCCGGTGTTACATACCGCTTCTAATCAGGCCTTATCCCGCCTCTGGCGGGGGCCTTCTTACAGATCGAGGGGTTGATCTGTTTTCAATAAAAGGACGCTTTTGCAGCGTCCTTTTTTGTATCTAAAATAGGCTTTTGATTTTTCAGCCATTTCGTCTAGTTTTAAGCCATGTTTCATCTTGCCCATATTTCTGATATCCACCTTGCTCCGCTGCCTGAACCGAGCTGGGGTGAATTATGTAACAAACGTATAACCGGTTATCTCAACTGGAAAAAACACCGCCAAAGCGCCATGGACAACCATACGCTTCCCACCCTGATGAAACATTTGCATGGACAAAATCCAGACCACCTCGTCATTTCCGGTGACCTTGTCAATCTGTCACTGGATCGCGAGTTTTCCAATGCTCGTCGGTGGATAGAAGAACAGAGCGTACACTGTAATATCTCTACCATATTCGGCAATCATGATGCCTATATACCTGGAGCCTTCAATAAAGCCTGTCATATTTTCTCACCATGGATAAAGTCCGACAGGATAAACGAAAAATCCTCTACCTTTCCCTATATGCAGGTACATGATCAGGTTGCTATTATTGGCTGCTCATCAGCCATTGCCACACCACCATTTTGCGCTGCAGGCTATTTTGATCGACAACAGGCCATCCATTTAGGCAGATTGCTGGATGCAGCCAAAGCACAAAACCTCTTTCGCGTCATCATGATTCACCACCCTCCCCTTTATCATGCAACATATTTCCATAAAAAACTGATCGGAATCGGCCGCTTTCAGGACATTATCCATCGTTATGGCGCCGAACTGGTCCTACATGGACACACCCATCTGCCAACATTGAACTTTATGCAGGGAAAAACAAACAAAATACCGGTTGTCGGTGTTGCATCGGCAAGCCAAGCCTTTGGCGGTAAAAAGCCACCGGCCAACTACAACCTGTTTCATATCGAAAACAAGGATACCGATTGGTACGTCAAACTGGAGCGCTACACCGTCACAGATAAAAACAATACAATCGCACTAAGCGAGCAGATAGAGTTCATCCAACCTTTTGACCACTAGTTGTCATCAATGCCCGATGCCTCAACCCCAAATCTTTTTCTGCTTATGGTGCCGGATATTCTAAAACACCCAAGAAAGGCATTTAAGATATAAGGCGGGATGAAAACATCCCGCCTCTTTTTGAATTAAAGCGATATCCGGTTAGCTGCGGCAACAATTGCTGCAAGTGATGCCGTTGCAATGTTATCATCAATAGCAACACCGAATGTCTTACCTTTGGCATGAGCAATTTCCATATAGCAAATTGCTGTTGCATCCGATCCCTGCTGCAACGAATGCTCGGAATAATCGACAACCGACAAACTTTGCCCCAAATATTTGGACAAAGCATCGATAAAACTGTCAACAACACCAGTACCGCGGCCCTCGATCGATTTGACAACACCATTATCAGTAATTTCGGCTGTACAGATACGCTTGTTACGATCCGATGAATCAGTCGTACTTGTATGATCTACAAAGATAAAGCGTGATTGCGGACCACTGACATAGGTTTTAATAAACTCGTCATAGATGCGTTGCGATTGCAATTCTTTACCTTCTTCATCGGTAATTTTTTGAATCACATCACGAAATTCTACCTGCAATGCACGCGGCAGGTTCAAACCATAATCCTGCTGCAAAATATAGGCGATGCCACCTTTGCCCGATTGTGAGTTAATACGGATAATCGCCTCATAAGAGCGTCCAACATCCTGCGGGTCAATTGGCAGATAAGGAACTTCCCATATTGGCTTGTTCGCTGTCTTGATAGCCTTCATGCCTTTGTTAATAGCATCCTGATGGGAACCTGAAAAAGCCGTATAAACCAATTCACCCACATAAGGATGACGCTCACCAATTTTCAACTGGTTGGAGTATTCGTAAACTTCCTTCATCTTTTCAATGTCGGAGCAATCGATCTGCGGATCTACGCCTTGTGTGAACATATTCAGTGCCAAGGTCACAACATCGACATTGCCTGTCCGCTCACCGTTCCCAAAAAGTGTGCCCTCTACACGGTCAGCACCGGCCATCAATCCTAATTCGGTTGCAGCAATACCGCAGCCACGATCATTATGCGGATGCAACGAAATAATAATGCTGTCACGGCGATCTATATGGCGACACATCCATTCAATCTGATCGGCATAAATATTAGGGGTCGACATTTCGACTGTTGATGGCAAATTAAGGATCATCTTGTTATCCGGAGTCGGATTGATAATCTCGATCACTGCGTTGGAAATTTCCAATGCCACTTCAAGTTCGGTTCCAGTGAAACTTTCCGGCGAATATTGGAAACGATACCCGCCGCCGGCTTTCGCTGCCATATCGCTAATCATTTTAGCCGCATCGGTCGCAATCTGCTTGATACCGGCGACATCCTTTCCAAAAACGACACGACGCTGCAATTCACTGGTCGAATTATAAAAATGGATAATCGGATGATGGGCGCCTTCCAATGCCTCGAATGTACGAGTAATCAATTCAGGACGGCATTGCACCAAGACCTGCAAACTCAGATAATCAGGAACATTGCCTTTTTCGATACACCAGCGGGCAAAGTCGAAATCAGTTTGCGAAGCGGAGGGAAAGCCAACTTCGATTTCAGGAAAGCCCATATCAACCAACAGGCGGAACATACGCTCTTTGCGATCCTGCCCCATCGGATCAATCAAAGCCTGATTGCCATCACGTAAATCGACCGAGCACCAGATTGGCGCCTTTTCGATACGTTTATCCGGCCATGTCCGGTCTTTTATATCAATTTGCGGATAGGGTTGGTATTTGACAGCCGCATCGGGCATGCCTTTTACAGTCGCATTTGTCGCAGTAGAAATTGTCATATTCTTACTCTTCTATCTTCAACCTACAAAAGGTTTCTATTGGAAAAATCATTTAAAGAAAAGAGGAGCATTGACCCGACAGGCTTACGGCCGCCGGGCGCTCCTCAGCGGACCCGGCAACCGCCGATAAGGTCAAGAAGAAGAGAGCTGAAAAGGCAAAGACCTGCGCCCGCTAACGCGGCGCTTTTCTTATAACAAATTTTTACATTGTCTGTCTTCATAGCAAAAATATGGCACAGTAATTTTTGTCATGCAATCCTTTAATCAAAAGATTACAATGCAAAATAGCGACGTCATCCTTCAAGTTTTTTTGATAAAGCCCATAAAAGCAAAGCCGTCTTCATATCGCGAATGGAACCTTTGACCATTAAGTCCCAAGCCTGATCAAACGCCATTTCAATTATTTCAATATCTTCGCCTTCTTCTTCCAGACCACCGCCGCTATTAATTTTATCACCTTGCCGATAAGCAGCCAGATAAAGATAACTGATTTCACTGGAGTTGCCGGGACTACAAAAGCCTTCAAAGACTTTTTCTTCCAGCCTAATGTCATAGCCAAGCTCTTCACGCGCCTCACGCAAAGCTGTCTCTTCAGGCTGATCTTGACGATCGATTACACCGGCACAAGCCTCAATCATATCCCCCTCTTGCGTTGCAACAAAAGCAGGCATCCGAAATTGGCGCACCAGTAAAACCGTACCGCGCTGTTTATCAAAGGGTAATACAGCAACAGCCGGCCCTCGTTTTAAAACCTCGCGTGTCTGTTTAATCCATCGGCCATCACGACGCTGGTAATCATATGAATACTCACTGAATTCACTCCAACCGGAAACCAGATTTTTTTCATGAAGATTACGAATAAGCATCATTCTATTATCCCATATTTTCAGGCAAAGGGAACAGCCGTTGTCCCCGGCGGCAGTTTTGCCTCATCTTCAGGCTCAACATGTATCACAATGCGCGCACTCTGGATTTCATCACGCAATGCATCTTCAATCCGATCACATATCTTATGTGACGTACCGACAGTCATTTCTGACGGCACCACCAGATGAAATTCGATAAAAGTTGCGCGACCGGCAATACGGGTTTTCAAATCATGAGCTTCAATTGCTCCTTCGGCATTAGCTGAAATAATATTTTTAATGCGCACATTTTCTTCCAATTCAACACCGACATCCATCAGTCCCTGAACAGACGCATTAATAACCTTCCATCCCTGCCACAGAATATTAAGCGCGACAATAATCGCCAAAACCGGATCGAGAATGGCCCAGCCTGTTAGCAAAGCGGCAACAAGGCCGACAAGCACACCGACAGATGTTACCACATCGGTCATAAGATGGATGCCATCGGCTTTCAATGCCGGCGAGCGATAATAATTACCTTGATTAATCAACAAAAAAGCCCACGCCGCATTAAGAATACTTGCGACACCATTAATAAACAATCCGGTTGTCGACTCTTCCAACATATGGGGCCTACCGAGTGCGCCCCAAGCCTCATTAAGAATAAGAATAGCCGCAACAATGATCAATGCGCCTTCAATAACAGCTGAAAAATATTCAGCCTTATGATGACCGAAAGGATGGTCATGATCAGCCGGTTTCATACTGATGCGAATAGCCCACCATGCCGCAATAGCCGCAATAACATTAACAATCGATTCCAATGCATCCGAATAAAGAGCAACAGAACCAGTCAAGGCATAAGACCAATATTTGAGCCCGAACACAATCAAAGCAACAGGAATAGATAATCCCGCCAGAGCCTTTATACGTGCCTTGGGTACCATATCAGCGTGTGCCCTTCCGACAAAAATGAGCCACCACATTGGCAATCATCCGCATACCGGCCTCACCGCCCAAAGTCATAATCGATTCAGGATGAAACTGGACCGCGGCCACCGGCTCCGACTTATGCTCAATGCCCATAACAATACCATCCGCTGTCTCGGCAGTTACATCAAACACATCCGGCAAACATGACGGATCGGCAAAAATCGAATGATAACGACCAACTGTTATTTCTTTTGGCAAACCGGAAAAAACAATGCCCGGCTGATTAATGCTGATACGGGATGGTTTACCATGCATGGGTAGCTCTAATTGGCGCAGCCCGCCACCATAGGTTTCGACTAACGCCTGCAATCCGAGACAGACACCAAATATCGGCAGATTACGAGCCCGGGCCTTAGTAATTGTTGCCTTGCAATCAAAGTCCTTCGGCATACCGGGACCAGGGGACAGAACAACCAGATCCGGTTTTAACGCATCAAAAACTTGTTCGGCAACAGGTGTACGTACCGTCGTCACCTTGGCACCTGTTTGACGGAAATAATTGGCCAATGTATGCACGAAGGAATCTTCATGGTCCACCAAAAGAATAGAATATCCCTGTCCAACCTGATGAGAAACAGCCTCGACCTTTTCATGGTTGCTTTTACCGCTTTCGCGAATGGCAGCCAGCATAGCCGATGCTTTCAATTCTGTTTCGGCCTCTTCTTCTTCCGGATTGGAATCAAATAGCAAGGTTGCGCCTGCACGCACCGCCGCAATGCCATCCTTGATGCGTACGGTACGCAATGTAAGGCCGGTATTCATATCGCCATTGAAATGCACCATGCCGACCGCGCCGCCATACCAGCTACGCGCCGATTTTTCGTGATTTTCAATAAAGCGCAGGGCCCAAAGCTTTGGCGCACCTGTCACTGTCACCGCCCATGCATGCGAAAGAAATGCATCAAATGCGTCCATTCCTTCACGCAGACGTCCCTCAATATGGTCAACCGTATGAATCAGGCGTGAATACATTTCTATCTGGCGGCGCCCGATAACACGAACCGATCCCGGCTCGCATACGCGGCTCTTATCATTGCGATCGACATCCGAACACATCGTAAGCTCGGATTCATCCTTTTTGGAATTGAGCAATTTTATAATCTGTTCGGCATCGGCAATCGCATCTTCACCGCGTTTGATCGTACCCGAAATCGGGCATGTTTCGACACGGCGGCCAGATACACGCACAAACATTTCAGGAGAAGCGCCAACCAGATATTCATTCTCGCCCAGATTGATAAAAAAGGAATAAGGAGACGGATTTGTTTTTTTGAGCTGTCGTGAAATCGTTGCCGGAGTGGTTATGCATCGCTCAAAGAAAGTCTGCCCCGGCACCACCTCAAAAAGATCACCCCGCTTGAAGCTATCCTTGGCAGCCTTAACCAATTCCGCATATTCCCCTGGCACGTGATCACCGCGCTCTGGCGCCTGATCTGACGCCTTGAAACTTTGACTTGCCGTTTCACGAGCCAAACCTTCCGTCGAATGGCCCTCAACCTCGAAATCATAATGGTCAATCCATGACTTGGCAGAATAATGATCGACCACAAGGATAGAATCCGGCAGATACAAAACCAGATCACGCTGGTCATCCGGACGTTTGATCTTGAATTCAATCGGTTCGAACTGGAAAGCAAGATCATAACCGAAGGCACCATAAAGTCCGAGACTTTGATCCTCACTTGAAAAAAACAAGCCGACAATCGCACGCAATACAGTAAAAACAGAAGGCATACGGGAACGCTCTTCTTCAGTAAAAATCCGCCTCGGCTCGGCGATATCCACATCAAAGCCATGTACTTGCACCCTATTGACGCTCACATCATCCAATAGGGAAACCACCTTGCAGATTGCCGGTAATAATATTTCACCTCGTTTATTCAAGGCTTCTATTTTCATATGACGGTGACGGGCTGTGATCGCGATCGGCGGATCAATAATGCCGGTATCCCAACGTGTATAGCGACCGGGATATTCATAATTGGAAGAAAAAATCGCACCACAACGGTTATCCAGCGCATCGACCAGCCCGTCAATTGCACCCGCATAAGGCACACTATCCCGCTGTCGTTTAACGCCTATGCCACCTTGCGTCACATAGCTCAAAACAGAAGCTTCGTTTTTCATTACTGTATCCATTGTCGATTTTCTCCCGACCTGTCACTTATCCTTACCGACAACAATCCAGACCACGATTAAAAAAGGCCGCCCGGAAATCCGTTGCGGCCATTGATTATACTATACAAACGCATTGAAGCGGGCCGCTATCAGCAACCCCACCACCAGATATTGTTTTGTTTAGTCAATCTATTCATATCCGAACTTTTACCCAGCCTACCTCTTATATGCAACTAAAAAAATAGCCTCCTCCCATCAATCCAGCATCTCATCCCTATTTATTTTCAACTTTTGGCACTTCTATAATATCCCCCCACATACTGCGTCGAGCCAAACGATAGGTTTCTTTCATCGACTTTGTTACGAGGTGATTATACATTTTACCACTATGTTGGCACAATTTTAACTCGATCTTGTTACTGCTTTTCCTAACCGGGGCAATAATACGGTCAAATGCATAAGGCTGCCTGCCCACGGCAACTTTAGAAAAAGCCAGATAGATGAACTTCTCATCTTCATAGGATCGTTCAGCGCCTTTTGTTCTCATATGCATTTTTGATCGGTCCAGCCGGACACTAAAATGACACCAATCAGGTACTTTCAACGGGCATTGTCCTTGATGTGGACAAGGAGCAATAAGATAACCGCCCATATCCAGCAACCGTTGACGCTGATGCATCAGACGCAGCCATCCCTGTGGAGTTCCCGGTTCTACAAGCAGCATGACCCCGTTTGTTTTTTGCCAAAGCGCCTCAACCAGCCGATCCTGATCAAGAGACGACAATTCATCCAGAACGTAGCACAGACTAGTCAGATCAGCGGCTGCAAACCCGCACGCATCGGGGGTAGACAGATCAGCCTGATGCCAATGGGGGCGGCAATCAGAAAGCGAAGCGGATAATGCTTCACCAATATTGCGGATTGCAGCACTTTGCTCATAAAGATCGGCACGAACGAGACTATCAAAAACATTGCTTGCAGCTAAAACCGCAGTTGCCGGGCCGGCCCCAGCATCCAACATGGTTTCAGGAGAAAAATCCGGATATATATTAACAATCTGCTCCAAAGCAGTATGGATAGCCGCATAGGTTGCAGGAAAACGCGCAGCAATATAGGCCTTGGCAGCTGCATCTGTATCCAGATGCATGTGCCCATCCACCACCTCACCACGATAGCGTGTTGTCAAGCGAGCAGAAGCTATCGCCAATTCGCCCACGGCAGCACCTGCCAGCAATTGATCAACAAGACTGCGTAATTCAATGGGAAGCTGCATCTCTATTCACCTTGTTTTATGCCTTATTTCACTTTCCCCCCTAAATGTCTATTTTTTGCAATGTCACATTATAACCAAATCGATTATGCTATAAGCTTGGCGAAATCTTAAAAAGCCAACTTTACAAAGTATGTCATTCCTGCTCTGGCAGATTATAACAAACGATGGTAGATATTCGCTTATGGCTCTGAATATACAAACGATCAATGATGCAGACGATCCCTGCCTTTTGCCTTTTCGTAATATTCGCGAAAAGGATCTGGTTGGTCGTGAACATCACTTTATTGCCGAAGGTAAAGTTGTCTTACAGGTATTACTACAATCCAAACGCCTCAAGCCTTTATCATTGGTTGTTGTTGCCGCCAAATTACTGAGCCTTATGCCATTGCTGGAAAAGTACACGCCAAGCTGTCCGATCTATTGCGTCCCGCAAAAAGTGATGAATGAAATTGCAGGCTTTCCTGTTCATCGCGGCATGCTGGGACTAGGTGAACGTATCATGCCCCCCTCGCTGGACGAGACCTTGGCCACACTACCAGAAGAAGCTTTAGTACCAGTCCTTTGCGGTATATCCAATCATGACAATATGGGCGCAATTTTCCGTAACAGTGCAGCCTTTTCTGCCGATTGCGTAATCCTCGACAAAACATGTTGTGATCCGCTTTATCGCAAATCCATACGTGTCTCGGTCGGCGCAGCCTTAAAAGTACCTTATACCCAAGGCGAAACAATCGAAACAATCATGAGCAAGCTTACAGATTCAGGATTCGAGATTTTCGCCCTCAGCCCGGCGGCCCCCTCCTATCTCAATGAAGCGAGACGCGCCAAGCGTGCCGCCCTACTTTTCGGGACAGAAGGCGATGGTCTACCCAAACAAATTCTAAAACAGGCCAGAACTTTGCGAATACCGATTGCCTATGATTTTGATAGTCTTAATGTTGCAACAGCAACCGGCATTGCGCTGTCACACTTTGCCGATCCCAATCGCCTGAACTAATCAACCATCTAAATGAAATTAGATGGCATTATCCAGCTCAAAAGATGAAAGCAGTTTTTTCAATAAAACTTCAGCATGCTTCTCGCGCTCACAATGCGCGATAAAACCACCTCCCAATACACGGGCCTCATTGCTATCATCTGTATAAAGCACGCAAGCCTGACCGGGCGCAACGCCGCTTTCCCCCTCGAGTAGTTCAACCGTCAGTGCATCATCCTGCCAGCGAATAATCGCAGGACGCGGTGGGCGAGTCGAACGAACCTTGGCAAAAACCGGTTCGCCTTTGACACCCAAAGTTTCAAGTGCTTTATCACCCAACCAGTTGCAATCCCGCAGCACAATCTTATGGGTTTCAAGTGCCTCACGCGGACCAACAATAACACGGCCATTAGCGGCATCCAGATGCACCACATAAAGTGCCTCACCTGTTGCTATGCCAATACCGCGGCGCTGGCCGATTGTATAATGGACGATGCCGCTATGACGGCCCAATACACGACCGTCAATATGGACAATATCTCCTTCTTGCGCTGCTTCAGGGCGTAATTTAGCAATTATATCGCTATATTTTCCCTGCGGCACGAAACAGATATCCTGACTGTCATGCTTATCGGCAACGACCAATCCCATTTCAGCAGCCAGTTCACGCACCCGCGGCTTAGGCAGCTCTCCAAGAGGAAAACGCAGATAATCGATCTGTTCCTGTGTTGTCGCAAACAAAAAATAACTCTGATCGCGGTCTGCATCAACAGGACGATAAAGAGCGCGATGCGGGCCATTGGCAAGACTGCGTATATAATGGCCGGTAGCCAATGCATCAGCTCCCAGTTCCCGCGCAGTTTCCAAAAGATCCGCAAATTTTACAGTCTGGTTACAGGCGACACAAGGAATAGGCGTCTCACCATGAACATAACTTTCAGCAAAAGGATTAATGACAGCCTCACGAAAGCGCGCTTCATAATCAAGAACATAATGGGGAATACCCAAAGTCTCACTGACACGTCGGGCATCATCAATATCCTGCCCTGCACAGCATGAACCAACACGATGGGTTGCAGCGCCATGATCGTATAGCTGCAAAGTAATGCCGACAACGTCATACCCTTGTTTTTTCAACAAACCTGCAACAACGGAAGAATCTACGCCGCCTGACATAGCGACAACAACACGCGTCGCTTCTGGTGCCTTGGGCAAATCCAGACTATTTAATGACATAATTTTACCTTTATCAATCAGTTCAAGAGCTGATAGCAATATATGCCTTCATATTTTGCATATGGCAGCATACATTCCTGCCCCCAACTTAAAAAAAAAAATAAAAAAAAGAAAGCAATGAAATTTTGGCCTACAAACAAAATAACAACAAAAACAATATAACCCATTGATTTAATTTAACTTATTTAAAATTAGTCTTCTTTTTAAAAGGCTCAAATATTAAGCAAATCTTATCATCAGTTTAGCGCTTTTTTAAAGCTCAGCTGCTAATGTCGTCATTGTGCGATTGGTTCCTTGAGTAAAAGTAGAGAGTACAATGACCGATCTTTTAAGACCGCGAGTAAAATATGTTATCGGCCCGGACGGAAGTCCACTGACCATTACTGATCTTCCGCCTACGAGTACCAGGCGTTGGGTTATCCGCCGCAAGGCAGAAGTAGTGGCAGCAGTCAGAGGCGGCCTCTTGAGCCTTGATGAGGCATGTCAGCGTTACACGTTGACAGTTGAGGAGTTTCTATCATGGCAAAGTTCAATTGATGAACATGGCCTTGCTGGATTACGTACCACGCGTATTCAGCAATACCGCCATTAAATCAAAAACACGATACCATATCCATAAAAACGGCCGGATTAATCATCCGGCTGTTTTTTTAAGATATTCTCTTTTTCATCAAAAAGCCGCTTATCAAGCGGCAACAAAATATATCGAAAGCTTTTACATACTTCGGATATTTAATGGGCAGTATTACAACAATCACCTACTTAAAAACGAAAAGAAAAAGGCTGCATAGTCCCCCTATACAGCCTTCAACCTATATTCTTTAGTCCTGATTAGCCAATCATCGAACGGCGCTGGACAAAAACAATCTCGTCTTCACTTAGAGCACGGCCATCGCGCTCCTCAAGAGCTTGAGCGCGTTCCAATTCTGCTTCTGCTTCATGCAACGCAATTTCGGCACTGGCTTTTTGGATATGCAAATCACGGATGGAATTGATCAAATTTTCACGACGATTGCGAGCTGCGGCGGCAAAAGTCGGATAGGCAAAATGATTTATATCTGTAATGCCCGCCTTTTTTTCTTCCTGCGCAATCTGCAATTCAAGTTCGCCGGACATACGCTCAAACTCGGCTATCATCATATCAAGCTGAGCCAATTGCCGACGTTTTTCACGTACCTGAAACAACTTCAACCGAACAACACTATCACGCGGCTTCATACACTTTACTCCCTCACACATGTTAAACATGTTTACGCAAACTCATACCGGACAAAAAACACCACCTCACATCTATCTATTTTTGACACAAGTGATTCGGCCTTTATCCGTTTTTTTCCATTTCAATATGGTTCAGATACGTCAAAAGAGACTTTTATCCCCTCTTGAACGAACCTAATTTTAACGGTCTGACGATAATCTACATGACGAGACTTAAGGCTCGGTAAACAGAAAAAATATTTTTTATATGCGAAAAAGCATGAGTCTGATGAATCACTTAAGTTAATTTCTTAATGTAAAATTAATACCTCTATAAGCGGTAGATTCACTCATGAATCAATAAGGTACACTGATTCTTTTATATTTATTTTTATTAACCTCTTGCCAAAAAGAATCATATTTTGTTAACCATTTCCGTGCATTCTCAATTTCAAAGGCAACGACTGTTCCGCGTGCTGCCGAAAATTGGTTTTTATCTGCAAGGGATAGATAGAAAGCAATCATTTTAGGTTTGAGCTGGCCGGTCCGTAATCAACCGGCAGTTTTATTATGAACACCCATCGGGTGGCGGAAAGGGGATTACCAATGCGCGTATTATTAATCGAGGACGACAGTGCAACCGCACAAAGCATCGAACTGATGCTCAAGTCTGAAAGCTTTAACGTATATACAACAGATCTCGGCGAAGAAGGTGTCGATCTGGGCAAACTTTATGATTATGACATCATTCTGCTGGATCTTAACTTGCCTGACATGTCCGGCTATGAAGTATTGCGCACATTACGTCTATCAAAAATCAAGACACCTATTCTTATCCTGTCCGGCATGGGCGGCATTGAAGATAAAGTGCGTGGTCTCGGTTTCGGTGCCGATGACTATATGACAAAACCCTTCCATAAAGACGAGCTTGTCGCCCGTATTCACGCCATTGTACGCCGTTCCAAAGGGCATGCACAATCTGTCATCACAACCGGTGATCTGGTTGTCAACCTTGACGCCAAAACTGTTGAGATTGCTGGCCATCCGGTTCATCTTACAGGCAAAGAATACCAGATGCTCGAATTGTTGTCGCTACGCAAAGGCACAACATTGACTAAGGAAATGTTCCTAAACCATCTTTATGGCGGCATGGACGAACCGGAACTGAAAATTATCGACGTTTTCATCTGCAAACTGCGCAAAAAACTAGATTCGGTCTCGGGCGGAATCAATTATATAGAAACCGTTTGGGGACGCGGTTATGTACTGCGTGAACCAATGGGCGAGACATTGCGCGAAACTGCGTAATTTATAATATGCTTCAATAAAAAACCCGCCATTATGGCGGGTTTTTTATTGCCATTTTTATCCAACACGAAAAATAATTTCTTCTGCCTTCACTTCTATCTTGATCGCCATATTACTCATATCAGCCAGCAACTGCGTATAATAAAACTGGATTGAATGAGCATCGACCGGTTCTTCAGGAATGGCACCAGAATGAAGTTCCAAAAACTTCGGTGGTACACGTAACATCTTACCGCTGACCACCAATGTAAAACTAACATTTTCGCCCTCTCCCGCAATCGTCAAACCGATATCACCACCACGCGGAATAGAAGCGTTGGCCAAAAGTACAAGATTAAGTAGCAATTTGACCTTATTCTTAGGCAGCAAAAGCCGTGGCCCATGCCAGGCAAGATTGGATTTTTCATTGGCTATAAAGTTCTGTGCAACATTCTCGGCATCGCCTGTATCGATCTCGCTACCGGCAGAACCCGCAGCCCCAAATGCAATACGCGCCAACTGCAAACGTGCCGAAGCATTAGCTGCTGACATGCGGATTAGTTGCAATGCATCTTCTTCCGCGCCCCCCTCGTCATAAAGCTCCATCGCGTTGGCAATGGCACCAACCGGTGAAATAAGATCATGGCAGATACGACTTGCGAGCAAAGCGGCAAGATCGGCTGCAGAAAGAGTGACTGAAAGAGGCATAGAAAACTCCGATGATTCGTTTATCCCATAAGAACTGGAAATGATCGAAGTTTCAATGCCGCCGCATCTATGCCGCAAGGAGAAGATAATTTTTCTTGTGGGTTTAACGCCTATCAAAAAATAGGAAGCCGCTTTCAAGACAAATAATGCAGCAAACAAATATTTGAACAGCATATTGCATGAATTCAATAATCCGTAACATACATTAAGACTTTAAATAGCTTTGCTCCTTAAACTGGAAGATGAGTCGGGTATTTACCCATAAAGAAACCAATTCTGGCAGCAGAAAGGTAAAGATATGACCATTTCACCCCTGTCAATGTCGCTACGTATTGCGGCTGTCATCCTATCGCTGGTATTTATATCCGTCGGCACAGCCGCAGCGCAGAACCAGAATAATCAATACAGCTCACAGGAAATCGTTGATTCCGGTCACCGGTTCTTTGGTGAGACATCCGGTGGCCTAGCCACAGCCATTGAAAACATCTTTTCAAAATACGGATTGCCCAACGGTTATATCCTGGGAGAAGAAGGATCCGGCGCCTTTGTTGGTGGCCTGACCTACGGCGAGGGCACTCTCTACACCAAGAATATCGGTGATCATAAAACCTTTTGGCAAGGCCCCTCGATTGGTTGGGACTTTGGCGGACAGGGCTCACGCCTGATGATTCTTGTTTATGATCTTGATAATTTGAATAGCCTTTGGGGACGTTTTGCCGGTGTTTCAGGCTCTGCCTATCTGGTAGCCGGTGTCGGTTTTAATGTTCTCAAACGCAAAAACGTACTGCTTGTTCCTGTTCGCACCGGTGTCGGCGCCCGCCTCGGCGTCAATATCGGCTATCTCAAGCTGACACCCAGCGCAACATGGAATCCGTTCTAAACATATCATCCGCTAAATAAAGAATGAGGCATTGCTTTTAAAAGGCAATGCCCATTTAAAAAAAAGCTACTTTTTGCTAAAAGATCGAAATGTTTTTTTAAATGACATATCCGACAGGGCATTTTAATGATCATCCAATCCGTACTTTTCTTCATTCTCGGTGTTGTCGTTACAGTCTTTCTATTGACACTTTGTGCCCCTATTCTCTGGCGTCGTGCGCTTTATTTGGCCCGCAAAATTGTCGAAACAAATGTACCAATTTCCTTACGTGAAGTAGAAGCAGACCGCGACTTTCTTCGTGCAAAACACGCAATTGCACTGGTGCGCGAACGCGAAATGCGTCTGGCCGTTGAAAAGCAGAATGGTGAACAGAAAGTCCGCCTCAGCCTTGCCAAAGAACAAGCCTATCATCTGGGCGAACTAGAGCTAAAAAATGCAGAACTTCAAGACCTGTTGCAGGAAGCTCGTGAAGAGCTTGCCACAGAAAAAGAACTGAACGCCCATATTGAAAATATACAGGGAACAAGCATTGAAGAGCTCCGCAGCCAGATCATGCAAAACCATCTAGACCGCGCCGACATTGCAAACAACGAAGCACAAATCAATGCCTTGCATGAAGAAAATGAAAAATTGCGCCAACAATTACAAAACGCAATATCTTCCAATGGCGAAAATCCTGACAAGGATATGTTGGACGCATTACGTGAAGATATTAAAACGCTTGCAGCCAACATTGTGGCCCAAACAATGCAGGCAGAAGGCAAAACATCGCCGATTATTGCCCTGACACAATCCGCAACAGGCTCATCGAGCCTTGCCGCTCGCATCAAAAAATCCGCTGCAGCACTGGATAAATCCGCCTGAGCGTGTCAAATATCTGTGAATCATCTAAGGCCGACGCGCTATATTTTCACTCCACCTCTAACGATTAAAACCAATCTCCCTTAATCTTCGCGTGATTATCGACAAGAAGGTTTATTGAGCATGTTGGAAAAGCTGTTTCGGTTACAGGAAAAAAAGACCAGTGTTGGCACCGAAGTGACTGCCGGACTGACAACCTTTTTGACCATGTCCTATATTCTGGCTGTCAATCCTATCATCCTTAGCGAAACCGGCATGGATAAGAATGCCGTTTTTGTTGCAACATGCACCGCCGCTATTATCGGCACACTGATCATGGCCTTTGTTGCCAATTGGCCGGTTGGTATGGCACCCGGTATGGGACTGAATGTATTTTTTGCAACAATCGTTCTGTCACCGGAAATGGATTACACATGGCAGCAAGCTTTAGGGGCTGTTTTCATTTCGGGTATTATATTTTTTATTCTGACAGCCACCGGTGTACGTAAATGGCTCATCGAAGGGGTTCCACAATCCTTGCGCAGTGCAATTGCAGCAGGTATCGGCATGTTTCTAGCGATTGTCGCCCTGAAAAGTGCTGGCGTTATAAAAGCCGACCCGCACACAATGGTTGCACTTGACGATGTCACTCAAACAGCTCCGCTTTTAGCCGGCCTCGGTCTACTGATCATTGTGCTGCTTGAATCCTTTAAAATTCGTGGTTCTATTCTTATAGGCATACTGGTCGTCACCATTATTTCTTTCGTGACCAATCCTGATAGCCTGGCAAAGATAATCGAAAGCGGACCTGTATCCCTTCCCCCATCCATTGCTCCAACCTTTTTGCAGCTGGATATAAAAGGCGTTCTTCACACGGGTCTGTTCCATGTCTTGCTGGTCTTTGTGCTGGTCGAAATTTTTGATGCCACAGGCACATTGATCGGTGTCGGCAAGCGAGCCGGATTAATTGAAGAAGGAAAGCCCAACACATTGGGACGGGCGCTCTTTGCCGATAGCGGAGCCATTCTGGCAGGCTCTCTTATTGGTACCAGCTCGACAACCGCCTATGTCGAAAGTGCAGCCGGTGCAGCAGCAGGCGGACGCACCGGACTAACGGCGCTAGCCATTGCTTTTTTCTTTGCTCTGGCCTTGTTCTTTGCTCCTGTTTTTACATCCATTCCGGCCTATGCCACAGCACCGGCACTGATCTTTGTTGCCAGCTTGATGATGCGTGAATTTGTCGATATCAAGTGGGATAATTTTACTGACAGTGTACCCGCAGCACTTACAGCATTAATGATGCCGTTAACCTACTCCATCGCCAATGGGCTGGCTTTCGGCTTCATCAGCTATGCCCTATTGAAAAGTTTCAGTGGCAAGTGGCGGGAAGTCCATCCTGCCACTTGGGTAATTGCCGCCCTTTTTGTCATCCATTTCCTCGACAAAGCCGATAAACTTTCAACAATCTACAACGGTATTGCTATGTGGTTTTCTTAATGATTAAGACTTTTAGCAAGATCAACCAGCGATATAAAACCTGAACGATAACCGGATGGATCATCACCACGTGCCTTCACGGCCATATCCCTAATCGCGTCATAGCTATAATCCTGCAACTGATCGATACCGCGCAGCTTTTGTGCAAAAGCGGCAACTGAAACCGAGAAACGCACATCCTGTGGGGCTACATCAAAGCTCTGCACCATTTGCGCCTTTGTTACCGGTGTCTCAATCAACTGGCTTTTATCACTATCCGGCTGTTTGTAGCGTATCCGCAGGAAAGCAAGTTCCTGATTGTTATTGTCAGACTTTTCTGTAGGCTGATAACGTAAATCGTCACGTAAACGTGCAGGACTATCTACCGGTGTTATTTCATAGATAGCCGTCACCTTATGACCGGATCCAATATCACCAGCATCCACCTTGTCATTGTTAAAATCCTCACGTGCAAGCGCACGGGTCTCATAACCGATCAGGCGATATTCGGCAATTTTATCAGGATTGAACTCGACCTGAATTTTCACATCCTTGGCAATGGTAAAGAGATTGCTGCCTGCACCTTCAACCAGCACCTTGCGTGCTTCTGAAAGGTTATCAATATAGGCGGCAACGCCATTGCCGTTCTGTGCCAATGTCTGCATCATGGCATCTTGATAGTTGCCCATGCCGAAACCCAGCACCGATAGAAAAATACCATCCTTGCGCTCTTTTTCAACCAGCGTTTTCATTTCGTCATCACTGGAGGCACCTACGTTGAAGTCACCATCTGATGCCAGAAAAATACGGTTGACGCCATCTTTGATAAAGCCCTTACGTGCTTGGTCATAGGCAAGCTTCAAACCGTCACCACCTGCTGTACCTCCACCGGCTTCAAGCCGATCCAATACATCAATAATTTTCTGTTTATTGGCAACAGACGTCGATTCCAGCGCAGTCGAAGCATCGCCCGCATAGGTGACGATAGAAACCTTGTCTGTCGGTTTGAGCTGATTCAGCAGCATTTTAAGCGACGTTTTCAGAAGTGGTAGGCGGTCAGCCGAATACATAGAACCGGAAATATCAATCAAAAACACCAGATTAGCATTCGGTGTTAGCTTCTTGTCCACATCATACCCCTGAATAGCAACATGCATCAACTCTGTCCCTGCTTTCCATGGAGTCGGCATGAGTGTGACCGTGGTACGGAATGGAACTGATTTATCTTCAGGCTTCGGCCAATTATAAGGAAAATAATTGACCATTTCCTCGACCCGCACCGATTGCGGATCAGGCAACTTCCCACCTTCAAGGCTTCTGCGCACATAGGCATAGGAAGCAGTATCGACATCAATCGAGAAGGTTGAAACCGGCTGCTCCTTGACCTGAGTCAGCGGATATTCATTCGCTTTAGGAAAACGGTCACCACTAGATTGAGAAGGATATTGTCGTATATCATCTTCATTCCCACGCGCATCAATACGGGCATATTTTTGTTCTAGAGAATAAGGCTCACCGTCCGTTTTTGCGTCCGCCCTTACTTGTCCGCCAACATAATGTCCCTCCCACTTAAACGGTGGCACAGCCTCATTAAAGGGAACGTCACCAGAAGTAGAAAAGTCGCCCCCCCAGTCGGCGGAGCGCGAAGTAGAATATCTTACTATCTTTGATGTCGATTCTACTTTTGCAGTCTGCTGAGAGTCCGGCATATTTACAACGGCCTCCTTGGCGTGTTCTGTCGACATGTCAGAACCTAATATTGGCGACTGATCACTATTCCCTTTTCTTACTGAATCTGGATATTCAGTCCCAAGAGGGCCAAACGGTGAGTTCCACATCACTGTTACACCGGCCTGTGCTAATAGCTGAGACGATTCTCTTTTAATAAAATGTTGATAGCCATAATAGCCGCCAAACCCCAACACTAGCATAGACGCCAAAGCTGTTCCGCTTGCAAATTTATGGTTCATTGTCTGTCTCCACAGTTGTTTCAATACAACATTGAGACGTTCTCCCATGACCATTCCTTGGGATGACTTTATATTTTTTTGTCTTTCTTTCTCAAAAGCCGATACCGCCTGCGCAATAATATCGTCACGCCGTTTATGATCGGCCTGTGGCGTATTCAAACGGGACAAGGCATCCAGATCAAATTCTTCAAACTTATCTTTCACCATCACGCCACCTCTGTTAATGCAAAAGTTTTCAGCATTTTGCGCGCTTCCATTAACCGCCATGAAATGGTCGATTCCTTGCATCCCAACACTTTTGCAGCCTGAGCATGATTTAAACCTTCGCCATGGACCAGCAATACAGCATCACTCAAATTTTCCGGCAATTGACGCACCAATGCCCATAATTCGTCTACCGCCCCATCATCTGCCTGTTCATGAAGCGGCCTTTCCCGCGCCCATTCGGCACGTTTTGTATGTTCACGTAACTGACGACGTTTTAAATCCCGTACAGCATTGAGTGTTATTGTATAAAGCCATGTACGAAACTGGGCGGTTTTGCGAAAAGACGAAACACAACGTGCCAGACGCATACAGACATCCTGTGTTACATCTTCAGCATCTTCGCGATTAGCGCACCAGCGCCAAGCGACAGAAAAAATAAAGTCATAATGCTGCGCCAAAAGGGCAGTGAACGCCCCTTTATCGCCTTGTATGGCTGCCTCTAACACATCCAACAGTTTTCTCCTGTTTATGGCTTAGACGTCAGCCCGATAGGATTCCTTGATAGGAATTTTATTTTTTATAAAATTGGCGGATTGAATCAATAACCAATGTCTGATCGCTCTCGCTCAGATAGGGCGAGAAAGGCAGACTCAGCACATGATCGGCTGCATAGGTCGAAACCTTCAAGCCGCTCGGTGTCTGTGGATATTTTTTATAGGCCGTCTGCGCATGAAGCGGCTTGATATAATAGATCATGGTGGGAATGGAAGCAGCCTGCAAATGTACTTTCAAAGTATCACGCGCCTCAACCTCAATTGTATATTGGGCAAAAGCCGAACGGCTACTCGCCGGAATTTCCGGCACTTTGACAATATCACGTAACGCATCATTATAGCGCGCCGCAATTTTCGCACGCACTTCCATCTCATCTTCAAGAATAGCCAGTTTTTCAATCAGAATAGCTGCCTGTATCGTATCAAGACGCGAATTAAGACCAATACGCACATTGTCATATTGTGTTTCGCCCTTGCCATGGAAAAGTACCGAACGCAGTGCGTCAGCCAGATCATCATCATCGGTGAACATGGCACCGCCATCGCCATAGCATCCCAAAGGCTTGGCCGGATAGAAACTGGTTGCCGCCACATTGCCGAACGCACCGCACATAGCATTATCCCGTTTGCCGCCAATAGACTGCGCTGCATCTTCAATGACAAAAAGGTTTTCCTTAACAGCAATAGCCGAAATCGCATTATAATCGGCAGGCAAGCCGAAAAGATCAACCGGAATAATCGCCTTGGGTATGAGGCGACCTTCCTTTTTGATCATATCAATAGCGTTGAGCAAGCTTTCAGGATCCATATTATAGGTATCAGGCAGAACATCGACAAAAACCGGTTCTGCGCCAACCAGCGCAACAACTTCGGCCGTTGCGGCAAAAGTAAAACTTGGTACAAAAACAGCATCACCCGGACCAATTTCACGGGCCATAAGCGGCATCATCAGCGCATCTGTCCCGTTGGCACAACCGATTACATGCTTGACACCGACATATTCGGCAAGCTGTTTTTCCAATGTCGCCACTTCCGGCCCAAGAATGAATTTGCCACTTTTAATGACATTTAACACCGCAGTATCAATCTTATTGCTGATACGTTCACGCTGGGCACCAAGGTCGATAAATTGCATGTCGGCTCCAATTTTTGTCATAGATTGAGAATCGCTGATGATATTGTAACGATTTTAAAGACACCACGCCACTAGCGGATGATCACAGATCGATTACCAGTGTAACAGCAATTGTAAAGACTATTTATTTTTCATGGTGTGATCAACACTACCAGCCGTCAAAATTCGCAAAACAGCGACAGCTTCATCACCATTCGTGCGTGGCTCCTGACGTGTCTCGATACAATCAAGAAAATGCTGCAGCTCGCGCGTTAACGGCAAACCTTCAGATATTGCAATATATTCAGGTTCATCGGCAGTAAAAGCCCATTGATTATTATCCTGCCAGACATCGAAGCGATATATGGCCAATTTACGGTTCCATGGCTCAACATCATCAAATACCGCCATCGCCTTTCGACCAACAACAGTCAAACGGCGTTCACGATATGGATTAAGGCGGGAGGCAAACAAATGACTACGCACGCCGCTAGGAAAATTCATATGGACATGGGCAAAATCGGAAAGCTGATCAATAATAGCAGCCCCCTCGCCGCGCACTTCCAAAGGCTCACAACCGGTAATGGCTAAAATCATCGACAGATCATGCGGGGCAAGGTCCCACAAAGCATCACTTTCCGTATGAAACTTTCCAAGCCCCAAACGATGCGAATGAATATAGCGCACCTCACCCAGTTCGCCACTTTTAACAAGCTCAAGCAATTTTTCAAAAGCAGGATGGAAGCGTAACACATGGCCAACCATAAAAATACGGTTCTTATCTTTGGCAACCTGAACTTCCCGCTCGGCATCCGGCACATTTAGCGCAATCGGCTTCTCGACCAAGACATCCTTGCCGTTTTCCATGGCACGAATAGCATTTTCAGCATGGAATTGCGGCGGTAAAGCCAGCACGATTGCATCAATATCAGGACGCGTAAACAGATCATCAACAGCTATGGCCTCAACTTCATGATCGGCAGCAAAGCCTTCTGCACGATGCGGATTGGCATCGGCAACGCCAGCCAGCGCCCCCAGACTTTTCAAGGTGCGTATATGGTTGCTTCCCCAGTAACCACATCCTAATACTGCAACGCGTGACGCCATTCACTTTCTGCCTTTTATCAAAAGCCCCATCTATATGGGTATCTTCCGTTTATATAAGCTCATCACAGTAAATCAAATCATTTCCATTTGCCTACTGTCAAAGAGCGTCATCCCTATAAGGGCCGCGCTCTCAACGGCTTCTATAGTTCCTTAATTGCGATAGTGTGCAATGACAAGAGCTAAAGCGATGAAAAGGATGCTTGACAGCGCTACATATGAACGCTTATACCCGCGCTTGATCTTGAAAAGGAATAACCGTTTCAAGTCCCGATGGCAGAGTAGCTCAGTAGGTTAGAGCAGAGGAATCATAATCCTTGTGTCGGGGGTTCGAATCCCTCCTCTGCTACCATTCTCCAAAATGTAAGAATCAATGTCCCTTTATCTTCGCGATCATTTCAATCAATATGCCATATCGCTACCGTCTGTAACACTTACAGATCAGTGGCATGCACGTATAGCCAAGATTGGTCCGAAGTTTTTTGCTGCTCTTGGTGATCATGACGGTCTATGGAAACATGCCATTATTTTTAAGACGACAGCTGAAAGCTATGAAATCATGTGCACGCAGCCCGGCATTACGCGCGCACCCTATACAAGTTCGACATGGGTTGCTGTGCATCGCGACAGCGATCTCAATGACGATGAGCTGCGCGCCTATATCCGTCAGTCTTACCAGCTTGTCTGCGCCAAGCTGACCCGTAAACAACGCGAAACCTTGCACCTCACCTAGGCCCAGCATCCCCACTCACGAACAGTAAAATATTTTTTGCCTAAAATTGACTTTCAAATCCGGCAATCCTGTTTTTATAATTATCAGCCTGATAATGACATCGCTTTATCGTATAAAAGGTTTGATCCATGAAAAAACGTAAACTTGGCAACACCGGACTAGAAATTGCACCGCTTGTTTTTGGCGGCAATGTTTTTGGGTGGACAGCTGACGAAAAAACCTCCCATCAATTACTCGATGCTCTTGTCGACCTCGGCATCAATGCAATCGACACAGCCGATTCATATTCCCGATGGGTTGAGGGCAATCAGGGCGGTGAATCGGAAACCATTATCGGCAACTGGCTAAAAGCCAACCCTGCCAAACGTGACAAGGTCCTGATTTTTACCAAAGTCGGTTCAGCCATGGACAGTTCCGAGAAAAAAAGCCTGTCGGCCCGTTGGATCGAACAGGAGGTCGAAGCATCATTATGCCGTTTGCAAGTCGATGTTATAGATCTCTATCAATCACACTGGTTTGATCCCGACACGCCTTATGAAGAAACATTGGCCGCTTATGAAAAACTACTCAAAACAGGCAAGGTACGTGCCATCGGTTGTTCAAATCTTGACGCCGAACAGTTAAGCGCTGCTCTAGAGGCAGCCAAAAAAAATAATTTTCCCGCCTATCAGACCCTGCAACCGGAATATAATCTTTATGATCGAACAAGTTTTGATGGGGCACTTCAGGATATTGCGATTAAAAACGGCCTTGGTGTCATTACCTATTATAGTTTGGCATCCGGTTTTCTCTCCGGCAAATACCGCACAAAAGACGATCTTGCCGACCGCGCCCGTGGCAGCCGTGTCGAAAAATATCTCAATCCACGCGGCTGGCGCATTCTAGAAGCTCTGGACACCGTCAGTCGTGCCCATCATGCAACCCCGGCAGAAATTGCTCTGGCATGGATTATGGCTGCCAAGGGGGTGACAGCACCAATCGCCAGCGCCACCAAACTCGAGCAGCTTAAAAGCCTCGTCAAAGCAACTGAGATCAAACTGTCGGCAGAAGATCTGGATATACTTGATCAGGCCAGTGCCTAAAAACAAAAGGATGGCATCATGCCATCCTTTCATCCAATCTTATCAATATCCTTTAAAATTTGGCACGAAACCCGACAGTACCGGCCAGCTGGTAATTATCAACGGCATCATTAAAGGACGAACGGGCTTCTAACTCGCCATAGAGCGCATAAGTACCATTATGCCAACTATAGTCGATGCCAGCAGCGACGCCCCCTTGCGCTTTTTTATTTTTGCTATGAAAATCAACATTAGAGACACTCACCTTGGTACCATCCATAAAATCATAATAAAGATTACTACTAATTGAGAGCTTTAAATGACGCGCCTTGCCGTCATCACCAATCCAATCCTGATCATGCTCGAACCGCAGTCCGGCACGCCCGACTAGACTTTCGGCATTCTTCAAACGGACATCACCACCAACAAAATCCTCAAAGCGATCAAAATCAGCCTTGTTATAGGTCAACTGTATCTGTGGCGTCACCGACCATGATTGCGATATTTCAAAGCGCTTGCCTGTCTCAAGACTCAAGAGATAACCAAATCCCTGATTACCGCCGGCCATATAGCGGTCAAACCCGTTTTCACCATGACGACTGCGCGAATAAATAGAACTATCAAACCACATGGCCTGTGCCACTGCGTCAACATAAAACCCGTTATTTCCATACCATGTCAGCGTTCCGCCTAAACCATAGCCGTCTGTTTTAATGGAACCCTGCCCGAAAGACGAAGATATATCGGCACGGGCATGACCATATTGGACATACAAACCACCAATCAATGAACCTTGGTCATTTTCAGCAAGACCAAAATCAAGGCCCATTTTTGTACGCACCATATCAACATCATAGCCGGCTCCGGTTGTACTACCGGGTGAAAATTTAGCCGTCGAACCATCCATTTGTATCCAGAATCCGGTCTGCTGTGCTGCAGCCCCATCAAGAGCCGTATCTATCCACTGGCGTGCAGCAATACGCTGATGCATACTACCGGTCTGGTTCAGAGCCAAAAGGATTTGCGGATATGTCTCATAAAGCGGGGTGGCGGCGCCATAAACCGTTACTGAGCCCGACCCGGATTCAATAGCTCCGCTTTCCTTACTGCCTGATTCTCCCAGTGTTACCATTTGAAGATACCAGCGTTGGCCATCGTCTGCGGTATAGCTCATGCGGTATATATAAGCACCACCAGCGATTACATCTTCGCCCTTATAACGATAATCACCAGCCAAAGAAAAACTATCAGAGCCATATTCGGTACTTCCTGTAACCGAAATAATATTCATATTATTATTTTTCTCTAGATGATCGAGGGTTCCACGATTTTTTACGTAAATCTTCGTCTGCCCATAAACATTTCCATGAATTATAATACGATCAGTCTGCAAAGTATTTTGGGCCGATTTACCGACATTAAAAAACATAGATGCTTTATTGGCACGGTAGTCACCAGTAATATCAAGATAAACAAAACTATCCTGATCGGTTTCAAAATTATTTTGAACAAAAGTCAGGCTGGATGTATCAAGTAACAAATTGCTGAGCGATGTATTACCATCAATCATCCATACCGAACCACCCGAAAGACTAATATTGACCACAGGCTTTGCTGTATTGATAGCATTATGTTTAACAAGCCCCCGCCCGAAAACAACAGCGCCATTATCTGCGACAAGATCAAGACCGGCATTAAAATCCTGCATATTTTCTGAAGATATCAATTCATAAAGGCCCTTTTTTCCTGCCATCATGCCGCCTGATATTGACAAACTGGCAATCCCGCCATTTTTCGAACTGATTGCATAGCCATCTTCTGCGGTAATAAAACTATTGTTTAAAGAAACAGTACCCTGATAGATTGTTCCCTCATCCTCAAGTTGAGGTTTGACAAAAACAATTCCGTTTGCATCAGCACCATTGGAGGCAACAAAAACGTCTTTCAGAGTAACTTGTCCACCTTGTGAAACAACTATACCATGCGAACCGACACCATCGGTTTTTACGATAGTTCCATCCAACTTGATATTTCCGGTTTTTTGGGCATAGACAGCAGATGAGTTTTGACCTGTGGTCGTTACAGTACCACCGGTCATATTGATGGAACCGATTGCAGCAAAAAGACCAAACGAAGCTTCCCCTTCGGTCTTGATATTAACCTTCTCAAGATCAATAAGCGAGCCACCGGCATTACTTTGTACGCCATGGGCACTTTTACCTAGCGTCGAAACACTGGAGTTACGGGCATAGATATAACCGCCATTGATACCATCACTATTGGTTAAAAGCCCACGCGCACCATTGCCTATCGTCTTGACGCTTACATTATCAATATAGACTTGTGAATCCTTTAATTGTGAATATATACCATAACCAGCATCACTCGATGTTTCAATAATTCCATTTTGAAGATGGACAATACCGCCAAGCTCGCTCTGAACCCCTACACCCACCGCATTAATCTTGAAATTATTCAGTTCAACCTGGCTACCTGCTTTGAGGCCTCTACCGCTGACATGTAATCCGATACTCCCTCCCTGAATTTTAACGTTGCTCAAATTAACACGATTGATACCGTTTATGACTTGAAGACCTGTTCCATATCCAATGATCTCGACATTACTGCCTTCTATAGTCGTTGGCGTAACCATTGAGCCACCAGAATTAGTTCCCAAACCAATCTGCTGACCTTCTACTATAACCCGCCCGCTTTCACCGTCAAAAAATAGCGAACCGCCACCGCCAACATATACAGCTGTATCGCCCGATGATTGAATGACACTGCCCCCCCCGACAACGACCATGCCGCCATAAACATGAAGACCGATATAACTGCCGCTTATAAGACTATTTCCTGATATTGTTGCCCGTGCTTTATCTTCAACGGCAAGCCCGATCTGACCGCTAATATTAACCGAGTGACCAGAAAATGACGTTCCGTCCTTACTAAACCTCAGCGTGTATCCGTCGGATGCCTCAAATCTTGTATTGTCATAAATATGTTGACCACTTGTCCAATCTTGCTTTCCAAGGTTTTCGGAAGCTGAAGCGACCATTGGAATAAAGGTTGATGACAGCGCCAAAACTATAAAAGAAGGCACAATTCGAGTGGTGTTTTTAGTTGTAAAAGGCATAATAATTTCCCCGCTTGCAATGAAGGGAAAACGCCAAGCCACCCATTTGGTTGCACAAAAAAAATTATTTATTTATGCAACCAAAACGCATTTCATGTGTTTTGCTTCGTTAAACTGTAAAGTCAGCAATATCGCATAGGCCGTTTTATATAGAACCCTCCTCCCCCGGCTGACACACTCTGTAGGCATGGCCTTGACACGGATATCTCAGCCATCGCCCGTCCATAGCAAACAACAATTATCACTTAAAATATACCAGACTTTATCTTTCCAATGATCTATGTTGCGATGATATTATAATGAAACGCATCAAGGAGGGAAAAATGCTCAAAGGTAAGAATGCTCTTATTACAGGTTCCACCAGTGGTATCGGCCTTGGCTACGCAAAAGCCTTTGCCAAAGAAGGTGTCAATATTGTCATCAACGGTTTCGGTGAACCCGCGCAAATCGAAGAAGAGCGCAAGATGCTCGAACAGGACTATGGTGTCAAAGCGCTTTATTCACCCGCTGACCTGACGAAACCTGACGAAATCGAAAAAATGGTTGCGGAAGCAGAAGCTACGCTGGGCAGTATCGACATCCTCATCAATAATGGCGGTATCCAGCATGTTGCTCCAATCGATGAATTTCCAGTTGATAAATGGAATATGATCATCGCCATTATGTTATCATCTGTTTTTCATACAATGCGTTGTGCGCTGCCAGGTATGAAAAAAAGAAAATTCGGCCGTATCATCAATACAGCATCCGCCCATGGACTGATCGCCTCTCCCTTCAAATCGGCCTATGTATCGGCAAAGCATGGCGTGATCGGCCTGACAAAAACAGCGGCACTGGAAGTGGCGCAAGATAATATTACTGTCAACGCGATCTGCCCCGGTTATGTATTGACGCCTTTGGTCAGAGACCAGATTCCCGCCACAATGAAAGCCCGCAACATGACCCGCGAGCAGGTCATCAATGATGTCATGCTAGCAGTGCAGCCGACAAAAAAGTTCGTCACAATCGAAGAAGTCGCGGCAACAGCCGTATTTCTGGCACAAGAAACTTCGGGTTCGATCACCGGTACCCATATTTCTATTGATGGCGGCTGGACAGCCACCTGATTACTTTGAACCGTCAATAATAATAGGAAAACAAAATGGCTATTAAAAACATTACAGTCATCGGCACAGGGACCATCGGTAAAAGCTGGATACTTTTTTATCTGGCTAACGGCTTTCATGTTACTGCCTATGATGTTGACAAACAGGCCGATGAAAAGATTGTCAGCTTCATTAAAGAAAACTGGAAAAGCCTACCCCAATCTACAGTTAAACAAGAAGAGGCATTGGCACATTTCCAATTTTCAAACAATATTGAAACGGCATTGGAAAACGCAGATTTTGTTCATGAAAACGGGCCTGAAAACCTCTCTTTCAAACAACAGCTATTTGCCCAGATCGATGATCTGGTTGATCCCAGTACACCGATTGCTTCCAGTACATCCGGCATCCCGATGAGCGATATGCAAAAAGCCATCCACAACCATCCCGAACGGTTTCTGATCGCCCATCCGTTTAATCCTCCCCATATCATGCCGCTGGTTGAAATAGTCGGTGGTAGCAAAACAACGCCCGCCATCCTTGAACGCATGACCACTTTTTATAATGATCTGGGCAAACGCGCCGTCCTGATCAAAAAAGAGCTTCCCGGCCATGTCGCCAACCGTATTGCATGGGCGCTCTGGAAAGAAGTGCTTTGGCTAATACAGGAAGATGTTATCAGTGTTTCCGATGTCGATGCCGTTGTAGAATCCGGCCCCGGTCTACGCTGGGGTGTTATGGGCCCTAACCTGCTTTATCACCTTGGCGGCGGCACCGGCGGGCTTGCTCATTTCCTTGATCAATTTGGTGATCTATGGAATGAGGAATTCATAAAAATGAAAAATCCGGAGCTGGATGCAAATTTACGCCAAAAGGTCATTGCCGGTGTCCATGAAGAAGCCGGAAAAAGAACGATTAAAGACCTTGAAGAACAACGCAACAAAGTTCTGCTGGGACTGATCGCGCTCAAAAAAGAAGCCGGTCTTTAAAAAATATAAAAGGCCCATTCAGGGCCTTTGTCTTTTTAGAATGATCAGGACGAAAGCTTCTCGCAAGCCGCCTTGATACGCTTGCAACCCTCTTCAATTGTTTCCAGCGATGTTGCAAAAGACAAGCGAAGATAAGGCGACAAGCCGTAAGAAGTGCCATCCATAACAGCAACATTGGCCACATCCAGAAAATACATTGTCACATCAAGATCATTGGCCAATATCTGTCCTAACGGTGTCTTTTTACCAATCAATCCTGCAACATTGGGATAGACATAGAAAGCACCTTCAGGTGTAAGACATGAAATGCCATCGACATCATTCAACAACTTTACAATCAAATCACGCCGTTGTTTATAGACAGCGCGCATTGCCTCAACCGGCTTGAAATCGCCGTCAAGAGCAGCTGCCGCAGCTGCCTGACACATAGCCGCTGCACAGGTCGTGCTCTGTCCCAATAACTTGACAATGGCTGCAACCAGCGCCTTGGGGCCACCTGCATAACCGATACGCCAGCCAGTCATGGCATAGGCTTTGGAGACACCATTAATCAGCAAGCACCGATCGGCAAAGGATGGATCGACTTTCAACGGCGTAACATGACGAATACCATCATAGGTTAGATGCTCATAGATATCATCTGTCATAATGGCAACATCGGGATACCGGCGCAAAACATCCAGCAAAGCCTTCAACTCGGCCTCGGAATAAACAGCACCGGTTGGATTGGACGGTGAATTAAGAACCAGCCATTTTGTACGTGGCGTAATAAGCTTTTCCAGCTGATCGGGCAAAAGTTTGAAATGATTGTTTTCACCACAGACAGCAATGACCGGCACGCCGCCATTGACTTCAACAATATCAGGATAGGAAACCCAATAAGGAGCTGGAATAATAACTTCATCACCTTCATCAAGGGTAGCCGCAAACGCTTCAAAAATAAGCTGTTTGGCACCAATGCCGACAACAATATTATTCTTGTCGAAAGATACGCCGTTTTCACGTTGAAATTTACGACAGATCGCTTCACGCAAGGCATCTGTACCGGCTGTTGCCGTGTAATGTGTATCATGCGCCTTCAATGCATCGATAGCTTTTGCCGTAATCGCATCAGGCGTAGAAAAATCCGGTTCGCCAATCGTAAAATCAACAATATGGCGTCCTTGAGCCTCAAGCTCCCTGACACGGGCTTTCGCTGCAATACTGGCAGAGGGTTTAAGCTTTGTGACACGGGCAGAGAGCTTGATTGGCATTGTTGTTTTCCTAAAATAAGCAATAAAACGATCTCTACAGATTAACCTGTATATCCATTCAGAAAACCGATAAAAACTTATATAGATCCATCTATTTTAGGAATAACCATATCTATCGTCACCACACGAAGACAATACGAAGTCCTTGATTGAGACTTTCGAAAAGTCCAGTATGGCGATCATCGGGCCGCCTTTCCATATTCGACATTATCACCGCCGTAACGACGCACCCGCACATTAGCCTGCTCGGCATGTCCAACAAAGCCTTCAAGCAAACAAAGCCGTGAACAATAACGCCCAATATTGGCAGCCGCTTCATCTGTCATGATCCGTTGATAGGAATGGGTTTTCAAAAACTTGCCCACCCAAAGACCACCTGTATAACGACCGGCCTTTTTGGTCGGCAATGTATGGTTGGTACCAATCACCTTATCACCATTGGCAACATTGGTTCTAGGCCCCAAGAACAAAGCACCATATTGTGTCATATTGTTCAGGAACCAGTCATCGCGATCAGTCATGACCTGCACATGTTCCGAAACAATATCTTCCGAAACCTGCAACATTTCTTCATAACTGTCACAAAGAACAATCTCGCCATAATCACGCCAGCTGGCAGATGCCAATTCTGCGGTTGGCAGGATTTTCAAAAGACGATCTATTTCCGCCAAGGTACTATCAACCAGCTTACGCGAATTGGTAACAAGTACTGCCGGAGAATTCAAACCATGCTCAGCCTGCCCCAACAAATCTGTCGCAACCATTTCACCATCCACAGTATCGTCGGCGATCACCATCGTCTCTGTCGGACCGGCAAAAAGATCAATACCCACACGGCCATAAAGCTGACGCTTGGCTTCTGCGACAAAAGCATTACCCGGGCCAACCAACATCGTAACCGGATCAATTGTTTCTGTACCAAGAGCCATAGCACCAATAGCCTGTATTCCCCCCATGACATAAATCTCATGGGCGCCGGCCATATGAAGCGCCGCAATAACAGCCGGATTGGGCGCACCATGGAAAGGAGGCGTAGCGGCAATGATACGCGGCACACCGGCAACAGAAGCCGTCAGCACCGACATATGGGCCGAAGCAACCATAGGATATTTGCCACCCGGCACATAACAGCCGACCGATTGAACAGGAATATGCTTATGGCCAAGAATGACACCGGGCAATGTCTCAACCTCGACATCCAACATACTGGCACGTTGCGCTTCTGCAAAACGACGCACCTGTGCTTGGGCAAATTTGATATCTTCAATATCGGCGGGAGAAACCTGCGTAATTAGGTCATCGATTTCTTTCTGGCTGAGCTTAAACGAAGCTGGCGAATATTTATCAAATTTCTCGCTCATCGCGCGCACGGCCTTATCACCATTTTCGGCAATATCGCGCAATCCGGCTTCAACAATCTCACGCACCTTAAGATCATCACTGCCGCGTTCTGTTTCAGACTTACCGCGTTTGATATATTGAATAGCCATTACAATTTTCTCCTCTTAAAATGCAACCTTTTCGCCACCGTTACACAGCAATTTGCCAACCAAAGAGGCAATGCGTCCAGATCGTATATAACAATAAACCGGTTGAACCCAAACAAAAAAGCAACCCGAAATGAATGACAAAAAGAGTGGTTGGACAACCTCAGAAGAAAGAAGAATTAATATAGATGGCCTAGTCAGAATAATTTTGTATTTTGCAGGTGGTTTGATATTTTTAGAGGATGAGCAAGTCAGATCCTTTCAAATATTACAAAACGTCGCCCGAAATCATCCGCTTGGCGGTGATGGTTTATGTGCAGTATTCGTTAAGTGTAACTAGTCAACAATATTATTGAAAATAACCTCTTCATAATGTGTATTCTTCTTGTGCTGTCCGGCAGCACATGACCGTCTCTATATCAGTCAGCATGACAGTTTTATTCCGTTTGTTATCAAGTGACGGTTGAAAAACAACGCCTGCAAGTCCTGATCCCGATGATCAAGATGATAATAACAATGTTAGTCGCGGTGAATAAAACAAGCAAGATAGACAACGAGCCAATGACCTTGGTTATGGTAGAAGAATTCCAGCGCAAAAAGTACCATTTGATTCTCATAAGCAACAGATATTTACAAATGGAAGAAACTTTATAACTAGAGATTCTGATAGACATAAAGTAACGGATGACTGGAAAATGTTTGACAGAAATGGAAAGAGATTAGGAACTAATAATAGCGATTTAACTATTAGGGGAGGTGATTGAAAATGTTTAGATTATCCTTAAAAGATAATAAAAAAAAGTATTTAGATGGCACTATAATTATTAATGATTTTAAAGAATCGTTTACAGCCAGCTCTACCTTCTACAAAGAGCATGATTATTATAAATCATGGAAGAGGACTATAGAATTGCTATTGAAGAGAAAAAAAAGTTACTTTCTCGTTAATGTTGGCAATCCAGATAATTCAAACTGGTATTCATCTTGGTCTGTATATTTAGTAAATGAATATGTATATTTACAAAACATGATGTTTTTTTCAGAAAAATTTAATTTAAATGATGTTTTAATGTTTAATATTGAATTAAGTGAATTGTTTTTTAGAAATGAATATGGTGATACAATTTCCACATGGAAAACGAAACTGGAATATTTGCTTTCATACTATGAGGAATTAAATGAACTATTGAAATGATTTTTTAAATTGTGTAGAAATAACAGGAGGGGGAATTGCCCCCTAACAGCTGGATATCTTTATGGTTTTGATTTGAACGTGATAAACACGCGCGGCAATTTGGACATTCATGCCGATACGATCAACGATTTCAAAGAAAATATCATTGTCAGTGACATTGTCAAAATAACTTTGCCTTTGGTGGGTAGTATAAACATTAAAGTAATAGTTGAACCATACGGTGAAGGAATAATTACAGCTTATCCAAAAGGATAATTGATAATGGACGTGTCAATAAAGATATTAAATGTGCTAAAAAATCTACATTTTGAATTTCCAGATGATACAAAAAAATGTTAGCGAGTTGGTACATGCTGGTGAACCGGGTATAGCCTTAGAATTATTAATAGCCCCGCTGAATGAATATAACGGTAAAATAAATAAAAAAGTAAATTACTTCTCGTTGAATCTGCTAAATACATGAAAATGTCAAATATATTAATTCAGTATATAAATGAAATAGATATATTATAATAATATATTATATATTCTATATAAATAATGTTTTTAATTTATATTTTGACTAGGTTCAGGGTCTGTTAATTTTGAGGATTCCTATTTCGGTTGATTTATGATTCATTGGTTTTATTCCGTTGTCATCAAGTAAGAAATAGAAAGACAACGCATTTCAATGATGCCAGTGTATTAGAAAGAAAAGCACAAGAAACGTTTATACAACAGCTGGAAAATACGGCTGTCATGGTAAACACAACAATTGTTTATCATAACAAGCCTATTAAACCTACGGATAACTCAAAAGATAATGATAATAAAACGCCACCGTCGATAACAAATTCTGATTCAGGAAATACAAAACCTATAAGTCCTGATGGTGATGGGAATGATTCAAATAGTAATTCTAATAAATCTAATAATAATGCTAAAAATGATTCTAAAAAGATTGAAAGTGGTCTTTAATATCAATAACATATTCAAAAACTTAAAAACATCGGAACACCCACAAATGAACAGTATGCTAATTTTGCAGAACGTATTATGAATAATCCATCAGCTGTACGAGATTTAGGGCAAGGGAGAACTGCTATTTGTATGTTAGAATACGTACAATAGTTATAAAAAACAGCGTAACAGGTGATTATGAAAATATACAATATCAATGATGATCAGGTCATAATGTTCTTTTCAAAAAAAGAACTTGAAGGGATAAGTTATATAACAAAAGAAGTGTTGAAGCGCATCGAAAAATGGGAGTTTCCTATTATAACAGGGTTTAATTGGGATGATGGATTGGATTTTTCAAATAGATATAATGCTATGAATGATCTATCAAATGGACCAAATACAATCGGCCTTGAATTTAAAGTGCCTCGTTCAGATGTTATTAAATTGCATCAATTTCTGAATGAGGCTGTTTATGGACTAAGTTTACCTTTAACTAATGAATATACAACCAATATGCGAAATCGATTAGAAAGTGCATTATTAGTAAGCCACCAATTTATATTAAGAGTTGATTATCCCATTGATAAATACCTACATCGTTCATATGACTGACATCATATTTATGGCACTATCAGAATAATTTTGCGTTTGGCGGTAGCATGATATTTTGAGGGATGAGCAAGTCAGAACCTGCTTTCAAAATTGTAAGAATGTCCACGATCAATCAAAATGTTTATTGAGGCAGGCTTATTTGAAATGTAGTCCCGCCCATATCATTGTCCATGACTGTGATTGACCCATCCTATATATCGATAATCATTTGCACAAGTGATAGTCCTATACCGGTGCCGGGTTTATCGTTCCCCGATTTGAAACATACAAAGGGTAGAAAAGTACCCCCTCTTTCCTCAGGCGCTATGCCTATGCCGTTATCCGAATTTCCAATATGAAAGATTGATCTGCTGACCATGTGAGCAATGCAGCTACTGGGCGATGTCTCATATCCGGATAAAGTCAATTTTATCGTGAAAAATGTGCAATCAGTTCGGCTGTATTTCTGGCGCCGGTCAAGCGGGCAATGCGTAACCTATGCGTCTCCACCGTGCGTTTCGACAAGCCTAACTCAAGCGCAATATCGGCGGATGTTTTCCCCTGGGCGACAAGGGTAAGAATCTGCAATTGGCGTTCAGTCAACCTGTCCTGCGCCTGCGCCACTGGGCGGCTCATCGCTTGAAAACAATAAAGCGCCTCGGCAAATGGATCAGCCTGATGATAGGAACGGCCATTGACCTGACACCAGAATTTTTCCCCTGCTGCATTGGCCATAATACGTTCATCATAATAGATCATCGCACCGGCAAAATGCTTGCTCCATACTTTGCCGACCCGGATAAAATCGGCAATCGCCGGATAAAGGCGGGCAAAGCTGCCACCAACAATCTCATTACGCTCATAACCGAAAAGATTGGCAAATTGCGCATTACAATCACGGATGATGCGATGCACCGCATAAACAACCGGAACCGGAATTTCATCCATGTAAAACGTCAAAGGCTTATGCATTTAGACAATACGGTCTTATTCGAGAATAACAAATATTACGTATAAATACTACTTATGAGGGCCATTTTTCAAGCGTAATTTAACTGAATGCATCACGAGCAGGGAGGCTGAATTGCAAAAACAATATGCAAATGCGGTTGAAGCGTTATCGGGCTTACTGGCAGATGGTCAAACGATCATGTGTGGGGGCTTCGGATTATGCGGCATACCGGAAACATTGATTGAAGCTGTTAAACTTTCAGGCGTTAAAAACCTGACTGTCGTATCGAATAATGCAGGGGTTGATGGAATCGGTCTTGGTATTTTGCTGGAAACACGCCAGATCAAGAAAATGATTTCTTCCTATGTCGGGGAAAACAAGCTCTTTGCCGAACAATTCCTTTCCGGCGAACTGGAGCTTGAATTCAATCCACAAGGCACACTGGCTGAGCGTATTCGTGCAGGTGGTGCGGGCATCCCTGCCTTTTACACTAAGACAGGCGTTGGCACCATCATTGCCGATGGCAAGGAACTGAAAGAGTTCAAAGGTGAAACCTATGTAATGGAAACTGGTCTTTTTGCCGATATCGCCCTTGTCCATGCATGGAAAGGCGACCTTGAAGGCAATCTGGTCTATCGCAAGACAGCCCGTAACTTCAATCCGGTTATGGCAACTGCGGCCAAAACAACCATTGCCGAAGTCGAGCACTTGGTAAAACCGGGCGAAATCGACCCTGATCATATCCATACACCGGGCATCTATGTATCCCGTATTGTGCACGAACCAAATCCTGTCAAACACATTGAGCAACGCACAATACGCGCCCGCAACGGGGGAGGACAATAATTATGGCTTGGACAAGAGATGATATGGCCAAACGGGCGGCCAAAGAACTGCGCGACGGCTTTTATGTAAATCTGGGCATTGGTATTCCCACTCTCGTTTCCAACTACATACCCGCGGGCATGGATGTATCATTGCAAAGTGAAAACGGTATGCTCGGCATGGGCCCCTTCCCTTATGAAGGCGAAGAAGATGCTGATCTTATCAATGCTGGCAAACAAACCATTACAGAGTTACCAACGACCAGCTATTTTTCAAGCGCTGACAGTTTTGCCATGATCCGTGGCGGACATATCGATCTATCCATTCTCGGTGCCATGCAGGTATCCGAACAAGGCGATATCGCCAACTGGATGATTCCGGGAAAAATGGTCAAAGGCATGGGGGGCGCCATGGATCTGGTAGCCGGTGTCAAGCGCGTTGTCGTGGTCATGGAGCATGAAGCCAAAGGGCAGCCGAAGCTGTTAAAAAAATGCGACCTTCCACTGACCGGTCAAAACTGCGTTGATATTGTCATCACAGATCTGGGCGTCTTTTCTTTCGAGAAATCAGGTGGAAAAACATCCATGTCGCTGATCGAGCTGGCCGATGGTGTCTCTGTCGAGGAAATCAAAGCCAAAACGCAAGCTGCGTTTAGCATTGCCTTGTAATTGAATACCGTACGACACGCCTTACCCTTTTAAAGCTTGGGGACTTCCCCAAGCCGATTTTCTTTCCAAGGATATTCATATGACAAAAGACCATAAAAACGCCGTTGTCATCGTATCGGCTGCCCGCACGCCTGTCGGCTCATTCAATGGCGCCCTATCGACATTATCCGCCCATCAGCTTGGTGCTGCCGTTATCAGCGCTGTTGCGGAACGTGCCGGCATCCGGCCTGATGAAATTGACGAAGTTATCTTCGGCCATGTTCTGACAGCTGCTGCCGGACAAAATCCGGTTCGCCAAGCTGCAATCGCAGCCGGCTGCCGGCAGGAAAGTACGGCCATCAGTATCAATCAGGTTTGTGGATCGGGTTTACGCTCTATTGCACTTGGTATGCAGCAACTACAATCGGGTGATGCCGATATTATCGTTGCCGGTGGCCAAGAATCCATGTCACAAGCACCACATGCCGCACTTTTGCGGACAGGCATCAAAATGGGTGATTGCGCTATGGTAGATACCATGATCAAGGATGGTCTCACCGATGCTTTCAACAAATACCATATGGGAATTACAGCTGAAAATGTTGCGCGCGAATTTTCTATTAGCCGCGCTGATCAGGACCATTTCGCCGTACAATCCCAAAACAGGGCTGAGGCAGCACAAAAAGCCGGTCATTTCAAAGACGAGATTGTTCCTGTAACAGTCAAAACGCGCAAAGGTGACATTGTCGTATCAGAAGACGAATATATCCGCCACGGTGCCACCCTTGAACAAATGGAAAAGCTGCGTCCGGCTTTTGACAAAGAGGGAACCGTTACTGCAGGCAATGCTTCCGGCATTAATGATGGCGCTGCCGCCGTTATGTTGATGCGTGAAGAGGATGCCCTCAAACGCGGACTTACTCCCCTTGCCCGCATTACCTCATGGGCAACCGCCGGTGTTGCACCTGAAATCATGGGAACAGGCCCTATCCCTGCGACCAGAAAAGCCTTGGAGAAAGCAGGTTGGTCAATTGCCGATCTTGACCTTATTGAAGCCAATGAAGCTTTTGCCGCACAAGCCTTGGCTGTATGCAATACGCTGAAACTTAATCCGGAAAAAGTCAACGTCAATGGTGGCGCCATCGCCATCGGCCATCCGATCGGCGCATCAGGCGCGCGTATTCTCAATACACTATTATTCGAAATGAAGCGCCGTGACGTCCATAAAGGACTGGCAACCCTCTGCATCGGCGGCGGCATGGGCATTGCCATGTGTATAGAGAGATAAAGATAAAAGATGGCCTATTGTCTTACTTAGTTACGGTTCTACCAATTGCGCTTGCGCCTCTACCGCCAGAACAAGGCGGCGGATCATGTGGAACACATGGAACTTATAGAACAAGCAGGACCCAACGAGCTCTATAAAACTACGAAGTTAAGACCTGGACTTGCCCTGTAAAAGTGGAGAGCTTCTGTTAAAATATAGCGACAGGAGTAAGAGCATTGAAACGACGAGCATTTAGTGAAGATTTCAAACGCGAGGCCATAAGGATTGTTTCGACCAGTGGTCGCAGTGTTTGTGTTGTTGCAGATGAGCTAGGAATAGGCAAATCAACCCTTGAACGCTGGCGTCGTGTTTTCAGGGAGGAAAGCCTTCTTGCTGGCCCGCACGAAGATATGGGGTTAGAACTTGCGCGTTTGCGTAAAGAAAATGAAATCCTGCGACAGGAACGCGATCTTTTAAAAAAAGCAACGGCCTTCTTTGCACGGGAGACAAATCGATGAAGTTTGCCTTTATTGATCGCGAGAAGGCCGTTATGTCTCTGCCGCGTTTATGTCGACTGGCCGGTGTCAGTGTCAGCGGTTATTATGCATGGAAACACCGCGTTCCCAGCCGCCGGCAATTTGATGATATGATTGTGTTGGCGCATATTCGCGATTGTTTTTCACTCTCGCGTCAAAGCTATGGCAGCCCGCGTATATATGCTCAACTATGCGATGATGGCATCGTTGTCTGTCGCCATCGCGTAGCACGATTGATGCGGGAAAATGGCTTGAAGGCACGCCAGAAAACACGCTTCAAACGGACGACGGATAGTCATCACGATCATCCGATTGCCCCCAATCTTCTGGATCAAGACTTCACATGCGAGGGGCCAGACCAGAAATGGGGTGCTGATATCAGTTATATCTGGACGACTGAGGGCTGGTTATATCTTGCTATTGTTGTTGACTTATATTCACGCCGGATTATCGGCTGGGATATAGGGGAACGAATGACAAAGGAATTGCCAATTCGGGCTTTGAAGAAAGCTATTGCTCTGCGCAATCCGGCTTTGGATCTTATCCATCACAGTGACAGGGGCAGCCAATATGCCAGCCATGATTATCGCAAGGTGCTTGAAGATAACGCTATTGTGGCATCAATGAGCGGCAAGGGAAACTGCTATGACAATGCCATGGTTGAGACGGTCTTCAAGACAATCAAATCGGAACTCATCTGGATGACGGTCTTCCAGACACGCAAACAGGCCATAAAAGCTATTGGCGAATATATAAACGGGTTTTATAATCCAATCAGAAAACATTCCGCTCTTGGATATAAATCACCTATTCAATTCGAAACCGAAAAACAAAAAATGAAAGAATTGGCTCTCTAATAAATACGGGCAAGTCCAGCTGTGCTGAGGAATATGATGCAAGGCTCTTTAAAGACTTCGAAGCTAATGCAGCCTTAATAATTAAAGACATAAAGAAATTTAGCACCAGATTTATGGATGCTGTAAAAAAACAATTGCCTCATGCTGAGGTTCAAACAGGCAACGTAACTTATTATGATCCATATTTTGCAAATCCTCAAAATTTTAATCCATATTTTTATAAGCACTTTCGATATCTCTACCAAAAAGAATATCGATTTGTATGGAAAGCCAACAGTACAGATAAACTAGAATATTTTGACATTGAGCTTGGCCCAATGAACGATATTGCTGAGTTTCTAGAAGTAAAACCTGATTTAAAATGATATTTCTGTATGGCTTCCTTACCGGTGCGCCTGTGAGATGATTTGACTGTTGGCGGTCTGCCCTGCCCTAATTTCTTTTTATAAGGAGATTTAAGAATGCAAAAAGCCCCTAACCATTTGATAGTTAGGGGCTTTTTTTAATGTTTGGTTACGTTGGCAGGATTTGAACCTGCGGCCTTCAGGTTATGGTGAGGTTACGAACGACGAGCTCCCATCGCCAGCGAAGATGAAGTCTTCGCGCCAGCGATAATGTTACATGATCATATATAGGGATTTGGTTGCGGGGGCAGGATTTGAACCTGCGGCCTTCAGGTTATGAGCCTGACGAGCTACCGGGCTGCTCCACCCCGCGTCAAATATTTTGGGCTGTAAGGAATGAGCCTGTTTTTAAATTAATAATTTGGCATTGACTGCCATTGTCGTGAGAGAATTTAATATTTGATGAGTTTTGCAGACCTGGCAGCGACTTACTCTCCCGTGCCTTAAGACAAAGTACCATCAGCGCTGGAGCGTTTCACGGCCGAGTTCGGAATGGGATCGGGTGCAGCCGCTCCGCCATAACCACCAGGTCGGCGAAGCTCATCAAAGTTTCAAGAAGCTGGATTTATTTGAGATAATATTTTTTGAATAAATATGGGTAATGGGAACGATCAAGTCGATCGAACGATTAGTATCAGTAAGCTTCATGTGTTGCCACACTTCCACACCTGACCTATCAACGTGGTCGTCTTCCACGGTTCTCAGGGAATACTCGTTTCCAGGTGGGTTTCCCGCTTAGATGCCTTCAGCGGTTATCCCGTCCGTATATAGCTACCCTGCTATGCGGCTGGCGCCACAACAGGTCCACCAGAGATACGTCCATCCCGGTCCTCTCGTACTAGGGACAGATCCTGTCAATATTCCTACACCCACGGCAGATAGGGACCGAACTGTCTCACGACGTTCTGAACCCAACTCACGTACCGCTTTAAATGGCGAACAGCCATACCCTTGGGACCTGCTCCAGCCCCAGGATGCGATGAGTCGACATCGAGGTGCCAAACAACCCCGTCGATATGGACTCTTGGGGGTCATCAGCCTGTTATCCCCGGCGTACCTTTTATCCGTTGAGCGATGGCCCTTCCACGCGGGACCACCGGATCACTATGACCGTCTTTCGACTCTGCTCGACTTGTCAGTCTCACAGTCAGGCAGGCTTATGCCATTGCACTCGACGAACGATTTCCGACCGTTCTGAGCCCACCATCGCGCGCCTCCGTTACTCTTTAGGAGGCGACCGCCCCAGTCAAACTACCCACCATACACTGTCCTGGATCCGGATAACGGACCGCAGTTAGACATCCATGTCGATAAGGGTGGTATTTCAAGGATGACTCCACAATGGCTGGCGCCACTGCTTCAAAGTCTACCACCTATCCTACACATGCCGACACGAATGCCAGTGTAAAGCTATAGTAAAGGTGCACGGGGTCTTTCCGTCTAACCGCAGGAACCCCGCATCTTCACGGGGAATTCAATTTCACTGAGTCTACGTTGGAGACAGCGGGGAAGTCGTTACGCCATTCGTGCAGGTCGGAACTTACCCGACAAGGAATTTCGCTACCTTAGGACCGTTATAGTTACGGCCGCCGTTTACTGGGGCTTCAATTCAATGCTTGCACATCTCCTCTTAACCTTCCAGCACCGGGCAGGCGTCAGACCCTATACGTCGTCTTGCGACTTCGCAGAGCCCTGTGTTTTTGGTAAACAGTCGCTACCCCCTGGTCTGTGCCACCCCCATCCGGTTGCCCGAATAAGGGTCACGCTTCTTCCGAAGTTACGCGTGCAATTTGCCGAGTTCCTTCAACGTAGTTCTCTCAAGCGCCTTGGTATTCTCTACCGGTCCACCTGTGTCGGTTTCGGGTACGGTCTATATGTGGGAGCTATTTCCTGGAACCGCTTCACTGCAACATCAATCCAATAAGACATTACAATTTACGCGATCCGTCACTTCCCACAGGTCCACGAATATTAACGTGGTTCCCATCGACTACGCCTTTCGGCCTCGCCTTAGGGGCCGACTAACCCTGCTCAGATTAACTTTAAGCAGGAACCCTTGGACTTTCGGCGAGGGAGTCTCTCACTCCCTTTATCGTTACTCATGTCAGCATTCTCACTTCCGATACCTCCAGCGGCCCTCACGGGTCCGCCTTCACAGGCTTACGGAACGCTCCGCTACCACTTACTCATAAGAGTAAATCCACAGCTTCGGTGTATGGCTTTAGCCCCGTTACATTTTCGGCGCAAAGACCCTTATTTAGACCAGTGAGCTGTTACGCTTTCTTTAAATGATGGCTGCTTCTAAGCCAACATCCTGGTTGTTTTGGGATCCTCACATCCTTTCCCACTTAGCCATAACTTGGGGACCTTAGA